>NZ_DATGWY010000001.1:0-110125 GCF_035299245.1 Flavobacterium sp.
CTACTCGAACCCAAATCGTCTGGGTATTGGCTACTATATTAGTATAATTTGTTGGGTTACCTATCGCATTGATGGGTTGTTGTGCATCAGCTAAACTCTCATAATAACTGATAGTGTGCGTTAGTGGACTTATTGAACCTAATATCTCTGATGCCTTATCCGTTAAATTAAAAACAGTAAAACCCAATTGAGCATCACCATTGTCGCACTCATGCAAATCACTCGGCTCTACTGCAGTAGGCTTTGGATGAACGATGAGTTGTAACGGAACCACTTCAAAACAAGTAGAAGTTGTCGATTGTACTCTGATATAAATAGTTTGAGTCCAAGGATAAATATTTGTATAAGCAGGTGGATTCGGAATGAACGTAGCATCAACTTGTGCGTCAGTAATTGTCTCATGGTACGAAACATCATAAGTATTTCCACCTGTAACAAAATTCACTACTTGAGTTAAATCAAAAATCTGAATGCCATCATTGTCTTCAGTATCACAAATTTGCAACGGTGCTGGGTTGAATACCACAACATCGTTTACAACATTAGTAATGGTAAAGTTCGCAGCACTTGTAAAACAATTCGCAGTAACTTGATGAACAACAATAGTGTGATTACCAGCACCCAAGTTAGAAAAACTTGGATTGGTTTGATACGGTTGTCCATCTAGAGAGTACTCATATCCTGGCCCAACTGGATCAATTACAATAACAGTATTAGAGGCACAAGATTGTTGAATATTGAGTGTTGGAGCAGAAGTAGGATACACGACAATTTGCATTGTTGTATTTGACGCACATTGCCCAACATTTGGCGTGAATGTATAAGTTGTAGTTGCAGTATTATTTAAAGCAGGCGACCAAGTTCCAGTAACCCCATTATTGGAAGTAGTGGGCAGAGCAGTTAAAATCCCTCCTGAACAGATTGGTGCTCTTTGCGTAAAGGTTGGAGTAACATTAGGATTTACTATTACAGTCAGCTGGGTTGTCGTAGCACACTGCCCAACATTTGGTGTAAATGTATACGTTGTAGTCGCAGTATTATTCATAGCAGGCGACCAAGTTCCATTAATTCCATTATTTGAAGTAGTGGGTAATGGAGCCAAAATTCCGCCTGAGCAAATTGGTGAAACAGCTGTAAATGTTGGAGAAATATTAGAACTCACATTAATTGTCATTTGAGCTGTTGTAGCACATTGACCAGTTGATGGAGTAAAAGTATAAGTAGTAGTAGCTGTATTATTAAGAGCAGGCGACCAAGTTCCTGTTATTCCATTGTTGGATGTTGTAGGCAAAGGATTTAAAACTCCACCACTACATATAGCCGCAACTTGTGTAAAAGTTGGAGTAACATTAGGGTTTACCGTTATGGTCATTTGTGCTGTTGATGCACATTGTCCTGCGTTGGGCGTAAAAGTGTAGGTGGTCGTTGCAGTATTGTTCAAAGCCGGTGACCATGTTCCTGTAATACCATTATTAGAGGTTGTAGGTAATGCGCTCAATGTTGCACCTGAACAAATTGGAGCAACTTGTGTAAAAGTTGGAGTAACAATTGGATTAACTGTAATGGTCATTTGTGTACTTGTTCCACATTCACCAGCAGCAATCGGAGTAAAAGTGTAAGTAGTTGTTGCTAAATTATTAAGAGCAGGTGACCAAGTTCCTTGCACGCCATTTAAAGAAGTAGTAGGCAAGGCAGCCAATGGTTGTCCAGAACAAATTGCTGGAACTTGTGTAAAAGTAGGCGTAACTGGAGTTACACACGGTGGATAACAGGTTATTGTTTGACTTGGTGTACAAATTCCGTCCCAAGTTAAGGTAAAAGTAACAGCTTGACCTTGTGCTACACCTGTAACATCGTAATGAGACGGAGCAACAAAAGTTCCAGTTACCGGCGTGCCTCCTTCAATTGTATAGGTATAAGTAAAACTAGTTTGCCCAACATTATTAAAATCAAATGATGCTGGCGGTGGTATGATCGCTGGATTGGGAACATCACAAAATAATATTGGAGGCGAAGTAGGATTTACACATGGTGCAGTTACGCTAAAATCATCTACAGCAAAATCATTTCCAACAAAACTGGTATTGGTGTTCCACAATTCAATGTTTACGCAAGTATTTGAGGCCACAAAAGTATAAACAACTTGTTGCCATCCACTCGCTGGCAATGGTGCTTGAGTACTTCCTGAAACCAATGCTGAACTACTAGTATTATTAAACTGAACACCAATATTAGCACTAGTAGCTGCATCTATGACTGTAGTAGAAACTGATTTTATCCAATAACTAAATGTGTAAGTTGTTCCAATAGTTAAACCACAAACACCGCCGCCACTGTTTCCAGCACGCCAAAAACGTTGATTTCCTCCAGTATTATTTCCATCAATTACCATCATCAAACCTGTTCCGCTTGTGTGATCTCCGCCCGCTATAAAATTAGCCGTATTCATTGGAAAAGGGTTATTGGTAAAGGCATAATCTCCTGCTGATGTTGTTCCAGAAAAAGGCGCAGTTATCAAATTATATCCTGCTCCATTTATATTGAATCCAACACCATTTCCTCCGCTTTCAAAGTTACCGTTGGTCAGCAAATTTTGTCCTTTAACATTAATTGTTGTTAGCGTCATTAAAAGCATCAAAATAAACGCAGTATACTTACAATAAATTTGTTTCATTCTTAAAAATAATTAGGGCGCCAAATTACTATTTATAAACAAAATCTCATAGAAAAAAACGATAAAATATTAATTTTATTCTCTTGCTAAAAAAGAGATTTCAGCAACAACCAAAAGATTTTTTTTGTAATTTTATGCAAACCTTAAAAATCAATTATCATGGCAGTATTAAAAGTCATCGAAGTACTTTCTAGTTCTGAAACTAGTTGGGAAGATGCAACTCAAAAAGCGGTTGCTCAAGCAGCAAAATCATTAAAGCACATTCGCTCCGTATACGTCCAAGAACAAAGCGCACAAGTTAAAGACGGGAAAGTGACAGAATACAGAGTTAATCTTAAGTTGACTTTTGAAATAGAATAATATCTGATATTACAATTTCATATTTATTTGTGTAAATTGCACTTTAATTTTAAATCATAAAAAATGGGAATAGGAAGTTTTTTTAAGAATTTATTTGGCAAAGCCAATACCAATGTTGATACTTTTGTAGATAAAGCAGAAGATTTTGCTAGCGAAGCCATTGACAAAGCAAGAGAAGTTGCCGCTCCAATTGTAGATAAAGTAGAAGATTTTGCTGAAGCAGCAAAAGACAAAGTAAGCGAGTTTGCACCTCAAGCTGGTGAAGCAATCGAAAATGCTGTTGAAACCGTAAAAGAAAAAGTAAGTGAAATTGCTGATAAAGCAGAAGAAATGGCAAGCAATGCGGTTGAAACAGTAAAAGAAAAAGTAAATGACTTTACTAGTGACAATCCAGAAAAAGCAGCTGATGAAAATGCTGATTAAATAAGAATTGTTTACCTTTGCAAAAATTTAAATCACGCTTTTTTAGCGTGATTTTTTTTATTTAAGTTATGAAAAAGACATCTGAAATTGCCACAATGGGCGAATACACAAAAGAATTCTTTAGAGTGTTAGTCGAATATTCCCCTAAATTGATATCGGCATTTATTATCTTATTTGTTGGGTTATACGCCATCCGAATTGTATATCGTGTGGTAAAAAAAATAATGGTAAAACGTGAACTCGACCCAACATTGTCTGAGTTTTTATCCGATATTTTGCTTTGGGCATTGCGAGTGCTACTTTTTGTTACCTTCATCTCTAAATTAGGCATTGAAACTTCATCTTTTGTAGCAATATTAGGTGCCGCTGGGTTAGCGGTTGGTTTATCGCTTCAAGGTTCGCTTTCTAATTTTGCTGGTGGCGTTTTGATTATACTTTTCAAACCTTTCAGAGTTGGAGACACTATTGAAGCACAAGGTGTAGTTGGCACAGTAACTGATATTCAGATATTCACAACCAAATTAGTCTCAGGAAACAATCAAACCATTTTTATCCCTAACAGTATTTTATCTAACGGAATCATCACAAATTATTCTGTTGAAGGTATTCGAAGAGCCGATCTACATTTTGCAGTCTCTTATGACACCGACATCAAAAGAGTCAGAGAAATAATCACCAAGGTAATGGATTCTCATCCAAAAATTCTTAAAGATCCCGAACCAACTGTTACTGTAAAAAGTTTAACAGACAACGCAATTCAATTAGCGGTTCGTCCTTGGTCAAAAAATGAAGATTTCGGACAAGTGTCATCCGATGTAATGGAGAACTGTAAAGCTGCTTTTGAAGAAGCAGGCATTTCCATCCAGCCTTTTGTAAGAGGATCCAACTAAGATTTTATTTAGTCAATAAGAAGTCTTTTAAATAATAGGGCTCAAAATAAGCCACATCTTCAAAATCATTCTTTTGATATTTTTCAAAAGACAACACACTCATTTCATTAGACGAAGGATAGATTGTTTTTTCGTGAAAAACAAAACGAGAATCCGTTAAAACGGTTTTTGCCTTTTCAGTACTATCACCAATGAAATGTAGCGTTCCTTCAAAATTTGAAAAACTATCTGAAGTCAAAATCTCTGCTTCAACTTCACGCAATTTTTCATAATTCGAATCAAAAATGGCCGAATACACTTCCATTCTTCTGGCATCAATCATCGGAACAATCTGGCCGTTTTCAATTGAAATCTGATGCGCTAAAACAGTCAGTGTATCAACAGAAATCAAAGGAATCTGTAAGGCATAACACAAACCTTTTGCTGCCGAAACTCCGATGCGCAATCCGGTGTATGAACCCGGACCTTTACTAACAGCTATTGCATTCAAATCACCAAAAGTAACGTTACTTTCGTTAAGAATTTCTTCAATAAAAACATGCAATTTTTCAGCATGAGAATAGCCTTGCTCGGCAATTTCTTTACACAAAACAGTAGTGCCATTTTTAGCCAATGAGACCGAACAGTTTTTTGTAGATGTTTCTAAATTAAGAATGAACATTCGCTATTGGTTTACTTCGATTTCTCCTCTTCCTTTTTAGTAGCAAGAACCACTTTATCACCCGAATTTAATTCTTTGGTGACTGTGTTGTACGGACCCACAATTACAACATCGCCTTTTTTCAAACCTGAAATTACCTCGATATTCGAATCGTCTTGAATTCCTGTTTTTACAATTCGAATTTTGGCTTTATCTCCCACTTTAACAAAAACACATTCAAATTTTTTGTCGTTTTGAGCTTTAACAACTCCTTCTTCATTTTCCTCTTTTACTTCATAACTCTTAGTTGCCGTAGTGTCCGATTTCATTACAACAGAACTAATTGGCACTCCAACCACTTTTTCTTTTCTTTTGGTAATGATATCAACGGTTGCTGTCATTCCTGGACGGAAAGGTGAATATGTATCAGGTTTTCCTTCTAATAAGTCGAGATACGATTCTTTTACAATTCGAACTTTAACTTTAAAATTAGTAACCTGATCAGCTGTTGTAGTTGCACTGGCTGAATTTGAAATACTCGTTACAATTCCTTTGAATTCTTTTTTCAAATACGCATCAACTTCCACATTAGCCGAATCGCCAACATTAATTTTTACGATGTCGTTTTCATTAACATCTACTTCCACTTCCATATTATTCAAGTTGGCAACACGCAAGATTTCGGTTCCAGTCATTTGTTGTGTTCCCAAAACACGTTCACCTAATTCAACATTTAGCATTGAAATAGTTCCATCTGCTGGCGCATAAATAGTAGTTCTTCCTAGGTTATCTTTAGCTTCTTTTACCGTTGCATTCGCACTTTGAACCTGATGATACGCCGATTGTTTATTAGCTACTGCTACTTCATAAGAAGCGATGGCTTTATCCCATTCTGAACGCGAAATGATTCCTTTATCGTACAATGTTTTGCTACGATCGTAACTTGCTTTTGCTTCTTTGAAACTGGCATCAGCCTGATTCAAAGCGGCTTTAGTTCCAGACAAATTAGAGACTGTTCTATTGTAACCCGAAGTATATAAATCGGGATTGATTCGCACTAATAAATCACCTTTTTTTACTACTTGTCCTTCTTTGACAGGCAAAGCGATAATTTCTCCCGAAACTTCAGATGATATTTTAACTTCAACTTCAGGTTGAATTTTTCCTGTGGCAGAAACCGTTTCGATTATCGTAATTTCGTCAACCTTGGCTACTTCAACCTCTTTTCCTTTGTCTCTATTTCCGATTTTACCCGATTTAGACAAGGTAACAAGTAAAGCAACAATTACCGCTACAACTCCTAATAGTATAAAAATTTTCTTTCTTGACATGATTCTAATTATTTTGTTTTATTGGAATACCAAAGTAAAATTCAACTAATTTTAATTTAAAAATATAATCGTATTTGGTTCGTAACACTTCCGATTGAGCGTTCAAATATAAGGTTTGAGCTTGATTAAAATCGAATGAGTTCATCATTCCTACAGCGTATTTTTCTTTCGCATAATTAAAGGCTTCCGCTCTAGCTTCAAGAGCAACTTGTGCCGATTCGTAGCTATTCAAAGCTCCTTTTGCGTCGGTTATCGCGTTGTAAACATTGCGCTCCAAATCGACTTCGGCTTGTTGTTGAGCAATTTTCACTCTGTCAAAAGCAATTTTAGTACGTTCGACATTATTTTTAGTTGCAAATCCATTGAAAATAGGAATTGATAATCGCACTCCAAAACTGTGACCTTTATTATTACTAAACTGATCAAACAAAGGTAAAGTTCCTAACATCGGATTTCCGTTGTCATCAAAACCAATAAAACTCTGAGAATCACTCGCTCTTGTATCAAAACTATAAAAACCTCCCAAACTCGGTTGATAAGCACCTTTGGCAATAGTAATGTCTTTTTCTGCAAGCTGTAAATTAGTTGAAGCAATTTTTAATTCAACCCGACTTTGTTTTGCTTTTTCAATAATATCTTCAGGCTTTTGAGCCATTACTGTACTTAAGGGAACGGCAACGTTTTCTTCGGCAATATCAAAGTCTTTGTAATCGTCCAATTGCAGCAGCTGAACCAAACTTAATTTAGATAAAAACAAAGCGTTTTCTGCAGCTACTAATCGTTGTTTATCACCTGCAACTGTAGCTTTAATATCCAACAAATCACCTCTTGCAACTACACCTGCATTTACCAATTCGGTCGTTCTTATTTCTTGCTTTTCGTTGTTAGATAACTGTTCTTTTTGAACTTTAATCGATTCTTTATTGAATAAAATCTGCAGATAAGCATTGGCAATATTCAACGAAACATCGTCTTTCATTTTATCCAACTGATATTGCGCTGCAACTTTTGACAAATTGGCTCTTCTTAAACGATTTTGATTTTGCAAACCATTATAAATATCCACACTCGAACTGATTCCCGCTGATGTAAATTGAGTTGTTTGATTTTCCAGCAAACCTGTGGTAATGTTTTGATTCAAACCAATGTTCCATGAGTGCGATGCATTTGCATTGACTGTTGGCAAGAAATTTCCAAAAGCAGCTTTCTTATCTACATCGGCAGTACGAAGTTCCAATTCAGTTTGTTTGATTGAAATATTATTTTTCAATGCATAATCAACACATTCTTCTAGCGTCCATTTTTTAGATTGTGCCAAAGAAGTTCCACCTAAAAGTGAAATAAAAAATAGAATTGGAAGTATTTTCTTCATAAAAACGAATGTTACATCGAAACCAATGAGTAGTGCAAATTTAACCTAATTAATCGTAAAAAAATTAAATTAACTTTCTCTATCAGACGTGAAATTGAAATTTTTGTTACATTCACACCAGAAAAAAGTTGTAAGCGTTAGGCAAGAAACGAAAAGAAGAAATTCGTTTTATAAATTTGTGCTCAGCAACTTATTATTTATTCCGTTATTACAATGAAGAAACTGTTATACTTACTTATGTTATCCTTCTTATTTGGTTGTTCTACCACAAAAAAAATTGAAGCTTTAAAACCCGAGCCTTCTTTAAACACTCCAGTAGTTTATAATACTACAACTTCGTTTGTCAACATGCCAATGGAAGTTACTTTGAAAGAAGTAGAACACCAATTGAATAAGTCGCTAGTAGGTTTGATTTATGAAGATACCAATATGGATGATGATAAAACCATGATGAAAATCTGGAAAACAGCCAACATCAAACTGGTTGAGAAAGACGGGAAAATACAATCCGTTTTACCTTTAAAAATTTGGGCTAAATTCAAGTACGGAACCGAATTTATGGGTTTGAATGACACGCGTGAAATTGAAGCCAACGGAACGATTACATTACTGAGCACGGCTTCTTTGTCTAATTTTAAGATGACAACACAATCAATTATTGAGGACTTTGAATGGGCGGAAAGTCCGACCATATTAGTAGCCGGAAAAAAAGTTCCGATTACGTATATTTTAACTCCAACTCTATCCATTTTTAAATCGAAAGTTTCTAAAAAAATTGATGAAGCCATTGACAAAACCTGCGACTTCAAACCCTATGTTTTGGATGTTTTAGAAACCATTAGCAAACCCATTCAAACCAGCGAGCAATACGAAACATGGTTTAAAATGGTTCCGATTGAAATGTACAATACTGATGCAGTACTCAAAAACGGTAAAGTGGCATTGGATTTAGGATTGAAATGCAACATGCAAACCTTGGTCGGCCAAATGCCAAAAACAGGTTACAACAGAGAAAGTATTGCTTTCAAACCCGTTGCCAAAATGCCCAACAAAACTACGGCTACTATTGCGGCGGTTTCAACATACGAAAGTGCATCACGCATTATGACAAAGAATTTTCAAGGGAAAGAATTTGCGAGTGGTACGAGAAAAATTGTAGTTCAAAAAGTAGATTTATGGCACAAAGAAGGCAAAATGATTATTGCCCTGAGTATGACCGGAAGTATTGACGGAACGATTTATATGAGCGGAATTCCGAATTACAATCCGATTACCAAAGAAATTTACTTTGAAAATTTGGATTATGTTTTAAATACCAAAGGCTTACTTACCAAAACAGCTAATTGGTTGTTGCAAGGTGTAATTTTGAAAAAGATACAAGAAAACTGTCGTTATTCAATTAAAGAAAACTTAGACGATGCCAAAAAGAATATGCTGCCGTATTTGAGCAATTTCTCGCCTATGAAAGGTGTTTTTGTCAATGGCACTTTGGATGATTTTGAATTTGAAAAAGTAGAATTGAATAATCAAGCAATCATCGCCTTTATAAAAGCATCGGGTAAAATGAATGTGAGTATTGATGGAATGGATTAATTAAGACTTATCCGTTTTTTTCTTTGCAAACATTCGATACACCACAAAACCAATCGCTGCCACTAAAATGTAGGGAATTGCCATAAGGTAAACGATTCCATCATTGAGCGCTTCATTTTTAGCCACATTGCCTTCACTTTCTAATGATGCTCTACACATGGCGCACTGTGCAGAAGTGGAAAGAGAATAGAAAATAGAGAGTAGAACAAAGATGATTCTTAAATTTACTTTGTTGCGTCTATTTTCTCTGTTCTTTGTTCTATTTTCTTTATGAAGCATAATAAGGAGAAATCATTAAATACACTACAACACCAGTAACGGCAACATAAAGCCAAATCGGAAAAGTAATTTTGGCTAACTTTTTATGTTTATCAAAACGTTGTGCCAAAGCTCTTACATAGGTAAAAAGAACCAACGGAATGATTACTATTGAAAGTAAAATATGAGTAATCAAGATGACAAAATAAATCAATCGCATCGAGCCAACCGAAGCCAATTCTGCAGCATCTAAAATTCCGTCTGCATTGCTGTCTCCGTATTTAGTGGAAACGGAAGTCAAATGATAGGCTACATACATTACTAAAAAAGCCAGCGAACACAATATCGCAAACTTCATTAAGCGTTCGTGTAACTTTCGATTTCCGTTTTTGATTGCCCAAACGGCTACAACTAAAACTACGGCTGTAACACCATTGATAGTAGCATAAATTGGCGGTAAAAAAGAAAGCGGTTCAACATCAAACCCAAAATCTTTTAATTTAAAACTAAAAAGCAATGCCACAACAATCGGAATTACAATTGAAACGGCAATTATTAATTTGTTGTATTTTGTATCAGTAGTATGTTCCATAACTATTCTTCTAATAATAATTGAATGTCTTCTTTGATAGCGTTTACGCCTTTGGCTTCCAAGCCATCGTAATACATGATTGGATTGTTGTATTCGTCTTTACGACAACGGATGTTTCCTTTTTTATCAATTAAAGCAAATAGCCCTGAATGTTCAAAACCACCATTTACTTTTGAATTTTCGCCCGCATACAGATTGAACCCTTTGTTGGCCAGATTCATTATATAAGTTTTATCTCCAGTTAGTAAATGCCAATTTTTGGAAGTTACACCCAATTTTTGAGCATGATCTTTAAGTACTTGTGGAGTATCATTTTCCGGATTAATCGTAATGGAAGCAATTCCGAAATCCAATTCTTTACTAAACTTGTTTTGAATGGTCAACATGTTCTGATTCATTCGAGGACATATTGTAGGACACGTTGAGAAGAAAAACTCTAACACATATACTTTCCCTTCGTAGTCTTTATTGGTGATTTTTTTTCCTTCTTGATTCGTAAGCTCAAATTGTGGAGCTGGACCGATTTTAAACAAAGTTTCATTAGTATTTTCTCCGTTAGAAACACTCAATCGATCATTTTGAACCGTTTTTCCGTCTTTTATGCGATTGACAATTCTAGGAACAAAGATGATTCCGAAAACTAAAATAATAAATGCAATTCCGATGTAGGATTTATTTTTCATATCACAATCCGTATTTTTTTCTATCAGCGTTATTTTTCTTTAAAGCCAATCGGTATTCGGCAAGAACAATTTTGACGTCGTCATTCAGTTCGTTGTGCATTTCCGAAACCAAAGAAGTATTGTAACCTTCTCTGTACTCGTCATCGTCTTTATCCACTTGTCCTTTTCTACCTCTAACATTGCGTTCTTTATCGATGATGAAAACATGGGTAGTTCCAACTTCAGTATTTATTTTTTCCAATAATTCCATGTTATTGTAAAACTTTTGAATTTCTTCATTAGATGCAAAAACAAAATGCCAATTGCTGATATCATTTAAACCTGCCAATTTGGTAGTCATTACTTTTACTTGAGGCTCAGAACCAAAAGGCACCAACATAACAATTTGAAAATCTTTGAATTCGCGGTATTTTTTAAAAATCTTTTGATTTAAATTAAAAAAGTTTCCTTTTCTAGAGTCAACATTGGCTCCAGGAAAACCAAGAATAGTTATTTTAGATTTCAAGTGAATCTCTTTATTGTCAATTGTTTTCCAATTATTAAACTCTGCAACTTTCGGAGTAAGCACAGGAAGTTTAATGAAACCATTGACACCCGAAGCAAAAAAAAGATACGCAACAATTGGAAGGATAAACAAGACGAAAAGAACTAAATTCTTTTTCATAACAAAGAGATTTTATTGGAGTACAAAAATAAAAAAAGTCCCGATAAGAACGGGACTTTTTTATGAATTAATTGTGAATTAGAAATTCCATTTTATAGTAGAATCTTTATAGACTCCAAACACATAATTTGCTTCGACTAATAATATAAAGACTAAGTACAAAGCAAGGAAAATAACCGTCCAAACAACAGCTCTTCGCAATGCCTTTACTTCACCTTCCATGTGCATGAAAGCCCAAACAATATAGTAAGCTTTAAATAATGTCAAAATAATGAAAATCCAATTCAATAGGTTCATCCCTAAGAAATTAGTCATGTACAAAGCGGCTGGTTTTGCCATACCCAAACCAACTTCAACTATAGTTACTACCGATAATAAACCGAAAACAAACCAAATTCTTTTTGTATTAGACTCGTGTGCGTCGTGTGCCATGATTTCTTACAATTAAATATAATTAAACTAAATAGAAGAAGGTAAATACAAATACCCAAACTAAATCTACAAAGTGCCAATAAAGTCCCACTTTCTCAACCATTTCGTATGATTTTCTTCTTTCATAAGTACCAATTAAGATATTAATAAAAATAATAACATTAATCACTACTCCTGAAAATACGTGGAAACCGTGGAAACCAGTTATAAAGAAGAAGAAATCAGCAAATAATTTACTTCCGTATTCGTTACGATGTAAGTTAGCACCTTCCACAACTAAAGCACCTTTAGCCAACATTTTTTCAGATTCTTCTCTGCTTAAAATGGTTTTGTGTTTTGGCTTGTTCAATCCTTCAGCTTTACCGTGGTAGATTACTTCAGAACGAATCAAAATATCTTTATTAGCAGCAAAACCCGCTTGTACTTCAGCTAAAGAAACTGACGGCAAATCAGAACTGTCATCAAACCAAACTGAATTACTTTTTGTATCTTCGATACGCTCCGCAGGCAATGACACTGCAAAATCTGCCAATTTTACACGTTCTCCTTTTGAATTTACGAATTGCAAAATACTTCCTCCTTTTGTTTCAACCGCACCGTACTCACCCGTGATGAAGTTTTTCCATTCCCAAGCTTGAGAACCAACGAAAATTAAACCTCCGATGATGGTTAAAAACATGTAGAAAGCTACTTTACCCTGTTGCATTCTGTGACCAGCATCTACTGCCAACACCATCGTAACCGATGAAAAGATCAGAATAAAGGTCATTAATGCAACATAATACAATGGCAATGATTGTCCATGTAAAAACGGGAAGTGCGTAAACACTTCATCGGCAATTGGCCAAGTTTCAATAAATTTAAATCTTGAAAAACCGTAAGCTGCTAAAAATCCGGTGAAGGTCAATGCATCCGAAACGATGAAAAACCACATCATTAATTTACCATAACTTGCTCCTAATGGCTCATTTCCGCCATCCCAAGTTTTTCCTACAGTATTTGCAGTTGTAACTGTCGATCCCATAAAAATTATTCGTTAAAAAGTTCCCAAATTTACGCTTTTTTCTTATTTAAAGAAATATAAAAACAAAAACAAATAAATCCAAAGAAAATCAAGGAAGTGCCAATACATTGCACCTAGCTCTATTCCAATGAATTGGCTCGAATTGTACTTTTGTTTAAAATGATTATAAATTATAATTAATAGTGAAATAAATCCACCCGCAACGTGTGCCAAATGGGTCACAACAACAACGTACAGAAATGTTGAAGTGATATTACTTTGTGGTCCGGTGAAATAATTTCCTTGTGAAATCATCACCTCAAAACCCTTAAATTGAAACACTACAAAGGCAATTCCTAAAATTAAAGCACCTAACAAAAAGATAGAAGTTGATTTTTGATTGTCCTTTTTAATCGCTTTTTTAGCCAGAAAAAAGCAAACACTAACCAAAACTATACAGATTGTACTAATAAAAAATGGCGTAGGCATCACGAAATCTTTCATCCAGTCTACGCGTGATTTACTCACAAAAAATGCACTGGTTATACCAGCAAACATCATCGTCATACTCACCATAGCTACAATTAGCAATAGTTTATAAGATCTGTTTTGTTGAGCAATCTCTGGACTTATGGTTTTTGTCATTATCTTAAAAATTTATCCACAATATACGTTATTTGCAGTAATGTAATATAGGAGACGCTAGCAAGCATCAACGCCTTGGCGGCTTTTGCTGTTCTTTCTTTATACATTTTAATAGCAAAGTACAACATCCAAAGGCCAAGCAAAAATACAATAATTGCGGCAATTGGCGAAATAAATAATTGGCCTGTATATCCCAAACACGGCAAAAGTGATGCTACTATCAACCAACCTGTATACATTATGGTCTGAACGGCAGTTGACTTATCTTTCTTCCCTGTTGGAAGCATAAAAAAACCTGCTTTTTCGTAATCTTCATACAAGAACCAGCCAATGGACCAAAAATGTGGAAATTGCCAGAAAAATTGAATTAAAAAGAGCGTTCCTGCTTCTATACCAAAATTACCTGTTGCTGCAACCCAACCTAACATAAAAGGAATCGCGCCCGGAAAAGCTCCAACAAAAACTGATAAAGGCGTTTTCGTTTTTAATGGTGTATAAACTGAAGTGTATAAAAAAATAGAAATCGCACCAAACATCGCTGTTTTAGGATTGATTAAATACAACAATACCAAACCAACTAAAGTGAGTAAAGAAGCAATCGTTAAGGCAGTATTAACTGACATTCTTCCGGATGGAACTGGACGATTTTTGGTTCTATCCATTAAAGCATCCAAATCTTTCTCGATGACTTGATTGAATGCATTAGAAGCGCCAACCATACAATATCCACCAATAGAAAGCATAATTAGAGTTGACCAAGAAAAAGGAAATTCTGAGTCAAAACCCAATAAATACCCAGCAATAGAGGAAAACAAAACACTAATCGCCAATCCTGCTTTTGTGATTTCTTTAAAATCCTTGAAAATACTTTGAATTGAAAGTGTTGTTGTCAATGGTGAATTGATTTACCTTAATTTTTTTGCAAAAGTAGTTCATCAAAAAGGATTTGACAAAAAACATTTTATAAAAGTTTCTTGTTTTTAATAATCCAAATACCAATTGAAAATATCGCATCGCAATCCTACAGAAAACCAAGTGGTGTTTTCTTTAAAATCGGTTAAAGTATCTTCCTCGGGCTTGAAATTTCTGTAGATTAAACTTCCAAAAAGTTTTAAATTGGTCTGAGGATTAATTAAGTATCCCGCCTGAACATCGGCAATAAAAACATTCGTTTTATTTCCTTGACCAACAACAACATAATTATCAGCGTAACGATCTTCATCATAATCTCTATAAATGTTGCTTCCGTAATTGGAAATGGTTCCAGAATCGGCAAAATCCAAACCTCGTTTTCCTACTGTAAGTTTAGCATCGGCAAAATACCTGCCTTTGTAATAACGCGCAATAGCAATCAACTCTCTTAAATTTCCGCCCCATTGATGACCTAAACTTTGATTGTTGTGACCGTAATTGGTTAACACTTCACTGTGAGCATACACATACGGACGAACATGGTTGTACTCTAATTGAAGTAATAAGTTTTTGATAGTAAAAGCATGGTAATATTTGGCTCCAACTTGATAAGCAAATTTGTTTTTCCAACTTTTTTCACCTGCTTTTACATCTCCTAAAGAAAATTCATCGAGTAAAAACTGTCCGTAAAAATTAAACTGATTGTTCCATTTGTATTTGGCTGTCAAACCCAATAATGCATTTCCGCTTCGTGATGAAGAAGAAAACTCAACGGCTCTGTAAAAGATAATTGGATTAACAAAACTCATATCGAATCCGCGTTGGTTTTGATTGGACCAAACTACCGATTCAAAGAAGCCTAAATTCAGTTTTTTGTTGACATTCCAGCTTAAAAAATGCGCGGCCATGTATTTAGTTGCATAGGTACGATCAACCGTAACTTCATTACGAATGTCTTTCATCCAACTGTAAATATTGGTGTATTTGATTTTCCAAAATTGAGTATTGATTTTGAAATACGGATACGAACTTGAACCATCGCTCAACAACAACGAACGATAGCCATCGCCAATGAAATTTCTACCATGACCTAATTGCAAATCAAAATGTTTGCTTGGAGCATACGTAATATTGGCTTCCGCAGATGGGAAATCAAAAGCATCTGTTTTGAAATCTTTGGCAATACCAATAGCTGGAATTACCGCAGGATTTCCACCTGATGGACGAATGGAAACTGCGTATCGATTGAAGTAATCAGCAAAACGACCTTGACTTTCATAAATCGTAGCGCTAAAATTAAGCTGACTTCCCAATCCACCTCGAATTTGTACTCCGCGAGTATTCACATAGGTAAAATCGGTTGTACTTGGATCACTTTTTCCTAGTTGCAAATCTAAAACTGGATTCAAAGTAAACCAATAATCATCTCCTTGAATGGCAACTGTATTTTCATTCCACACTTTTCTTCCCCACCATGAAGTTTTGTTTTTCATCAATTGATCATTTTTTGCTGACAAATCAGAATACTTAGAAACTTCGGCATACGTATACGGTTTAGAAGAGGTATGACTGTTGGTCCCGAGCTGGTTCATTTCGTCGTCAAATTGAGCATAGTAACTATGTGATAGAGGAATACTCAAATGGCTTTTGAATTGTGGATTGCTGAATTTCTGATACTTTATGGCATCAAATTCTGGATTTTCTTTACGGATATCATAAGAATTATATTTCTCCGTCTCTTTCGATTTTGAGGTGTTGTTTTGAGCAACTGTTGTTGTTTCAACTGGAGCTTCTGAAGGATTTTGCAACGGAATTGGTATTCTTATGGAATATTTCGAATAGGTAGGTTTTCCGTTGTAGGTTGAAGGTTGAATTTTGGGTAACATGGCAAAAACTCGTTTACTTTCGGTAGTAAGCTCTTCATTAACCGCATCAATATATTGCACTTTAAAATTACCCTCTTGATCTACTTCAAAAAGAACATTAACCGCAGTTTTTAATTCTTGCGCATTGGCTGGAACTTTGAAATTGTTGTAGACAAAATTTTGTACTTCAAAGTAAAAACACGACTGCAATTCGGCGGATTGTTTTCCTTCACAATTGGGGAAAACAGGGAATTTTTCGCTATTGGCTTGGGCAATTCCAAAGATTGAAAAAGACAGAGAAAGTACTACAATTATTTTTTTTAACATGTTTCCTTTTGGGTTTTAATAATCACTTTTTGAAGTTTGTCCGCTAGCAATTGCCTTAGCTGAAGACGTTCCGATGCGTTTTACGCCGAGATTAATCATTTCGACAGCTTCCTCATAAGTTCGAACTCCACCAGCTGCTTTTACTGGCAATGGAGAACTATTTTCCAACATTAAAACAATAGTTGGAACGGTGGCTCCATTTGGTTTTCCATCTTCTGTTTGGTAGAATCCAGTTGATGATTTTACAAAAACGGAAGGATAACAATCTTCTTTAAAATTGGCAATAATAACATTCTTAATTAAAGTTGATAATTGAATAATTTGAGTATCATTTAAAGCCGCAACTTCAATAATCCATTTTACAATTTTATGATGGCTTAAGCCAAGCTTTGTTCCTTCTAAAACTTCATTCTTCACCAAATCAATTTCACCTTTTTTAAAAGCTTCGTAATTACACACATAATCCAAATCATCGGCTCCATCCTCAATAGCTTTTTGAGCTTCTGCTAGTTTACTCTCAAGAGAATGAGTTCCTTCATGAAAACCAATCACCGTTCCGATGGTCACTTTTGAATGAGCAGCGGTAATCATTTTTTTGGCTAACGGAACCATATCCGGACGAATCATAATTAGCTTAAATCCCTCATCAATAGCTTCTTGTATACATCTTTTAACCACGTTGGTATTTTCTTCGATTGAAAGTCCGGCTTGTTCTGGTGTCTTCAAATACGTAGAATCGAGGTATTGCTTAATGTTCATTTTTAGTAATATTTATGTAAAAATAAAAAAATCCCACCAATGTGAGATTCAATTGCCTTTTTTATTTGAAAGAAAGTAAGTGACAGCAATTAGTCCACAAAATGCTCCAACTGAATTAGCCAAAACATCAATAGAATCAGATGTTCGATGATTGGACATAATCTCTTGAAGTACTTCCATCAGAATTCCATATCCGATAGCTATCAAAAGTATTTTGATTTTTAATTTCGGCCAACTTGTATTGAGTTTGAAAAAGCTAAACCACAAAACATAAAATAAAAAATAAAAGACAAAATGAACCATTTTGTCTTTGTAAGGTATTTTTATGGAATTTCCTAGGCTTCCAACATTGACCAAACTCAAAAAAGTAATTAAAGTGGTCCAAGTTATGGCAAGAAATAAAGAAGCTTTTTTAGGCACCAATTAGGTTTTTATAAGCTTCGCTGTCCAACAATTCATCCAATTGAGAAGCATCAGCAATTTTAACTTTGATCATCCAACCATCACCATAAGGATCCGTATTAACATTTTCAGGTGTACGCTCTAGACTGTCGTTAAACTCAATGATTTCACCCGAAACCGGCAAAAACAAATCAGAAACTGTTTTTACGGCTTCAACCGTACCAAAAACTTCGTCTTTTTCTAAGGTTTGATCTAAAGTTTCAACTTCAACATAAACGATATCGCCTAACTCTTTTTGAGCAAAATCAGTAATCCCTACTGTAGCGATGTCACCATCAACTGAAACCCATTCATGATCTTTGGTATATTTTAAATGCGCTGGAATATTCATTTTTTCTATTTATTTATTGATGTTTAATTTTCCTCAAAAGTATTACTTCTTCTTAATTATCCAAATGATTTTTATTAACATTTTTTAGTTTCCGAAATTATATCTCAATGTGATTCCGCTTCTGATATTAGTTAATGGAAATGATGTTGAGATAACTGCTTTAGAAAACTGATGATCGTAAAAGAAAATAGCCGTAAGGTTTTTACTAAACGAATAATCGGTTGTTAATTTTGCTGACCAAATATTTTGTCCACCAGCAATTTGGTTGTTTTCATAATCCAAATAACGAACTATGGTTTTGTTGTTTCGATAAGAGAAATCAACTTTAAAATTCAAATCGCTTTTGATAATTCCGGTTGGAGAATCGGCCAATTTTGATGAGAAAATTACATCTTTGATTCGATAACCAAAACCAAGAACATACTCAATTCCTTTTACTTCTGTTAGCAAGTTATTATCAAAACTGAGTGACAACGAACGGTCTCGCTTCATTTCTGCCAATATTTTAAAGGCGTTTTTAGTTTCAAAATCCACTCGAGCTAACGGACTGAATTGTTCCACTAAATTAATGTTTCCAATTAACATTTTAGGATTGAAATTTCCTCCTACATCGACACCATTTGGATTTTGATTGTATTGGAAATTCGAACGGAAAGAATTGATTGTATACGATGCCTTGTAACTGTGTTGGATAGAGAATCGTTTGAACTTGTCTTTGAAGAATTTTAATTTCATCAAACCGGTATATTTGATGTTCCAGTTTGGAAGTGGAATATCACGGAAAGCACTGAATGAAATTTTCTTAGCTGCTTCACCATCTTTGTGATCAACCAAACCAAATCCAGTATAAGCTGCCAATAAGGAAGGAATTAAAACCACTTGACTGTTTTTTCCAAATCCAGCTGGATAACCATCAGGTCCGAGCGGATAATTTGTTGTTCCATAGTATTCTTGTGCCAAACGATCAGCAATGATGAATCGGTTATTTCTGAACTGATCAAAAGCAGAAGATTCAATTTCATCACTTCGTTTGAATGAAGTTTTAAGCATAACTGTTGAAATAGCAAAATTACCAGTATTGAATGGAGATAGCGATTGATACTCTCCATTAATAGCTGAATATTGCTCAGAGTAATTATCAGCATACAAACGGTTTCCGTTCAAATCAATTTTCAAATCAGGAATTGGCTCTAAATTGGCGGTGAAATTTAATTTTCTATTGGTAACTTGAGTAAAACTTTGATTGAATTCAGGATAATTAGTCAACCAACCTCTTTGTGCTGCTTCAAAACGCACGTCATCTTGGCTACCAAATGCAAATCCGAGTGAAGGTTTTGCAGATCCGAAGAAACCAATGGATGGTAAATACCCAGGCAATACCATTCCGCGATTTTCAGTGTAATCAACTTGGAATGTTTTCAAACTAGTTAATATCCCTTTTAAGGTTTTCACCAATTTATTTTCATCCTCTTGTACTTGAGCCTTAGCAACTACTTTTTCACCAGGTTTTGGAGCCGCTGAAGGTTTTGATGTGGTTTTCTTTGTTTTCTTAGTTAATCCTATGTACTTATAAAAAGTATCCATGTTAAACGTGGTGTTCAAACGATGTGAACCTGCATTTTGAATTGTATTTCCTAAATTATAAACATCACCATTCTCATCTTCAACTTCAGACAAAGCTAAAGAAGCACGTTGCCAACTGTAATCTCCCGTATAAGTATAAGCTGATTTTACAAAACTCAAGAATGGAATTTTGTTAATGGGCAAATCATAGTTCACCGTTAATTGTTGGTTGTGTTGATTAGGTGAACCAATGTTCCAATAGTCTGACCAAATTGTGTAAGAGTTATCAGGAACGTTATCTTCATTGATGTAATTTCGAACAATATTATTTGACGCAGCGGTAAAGTTTAATTTTAACGATTTAGTCAAATTGTAATTGAAACCGTATTGGTAATTGAACAAGAAGTTTCTACGGTACAATTCACCTAAACCAATTCCTTCCACATCAACTAATCTGAATTGTTGTTTGTTAAACTGTCTATTGATATTAGAACTGAAAGAAACATTTGATGGCAAGTAATTGAAGTTAAAATCTTTTAACAGTTTCCAATACTCGCTTTTAGAAAACGCTTTGGTTTTCCCAAAAGGCTCAACAGGTTTTGTTTTGAATGCGTAGGTATAATCAACAGCAGTATTTACTAATTGATCCGTATAACTTTCTAATTCGTAATTGTGTTTTTCAACTTCGTTATACGAATACGATAACGTTAAGTTTTCGGGATCGTAGAAGTGTTGTTTTTGTTTTTCTCCACGTTCTTTTTTAACCCCAATGAAGTTGATGCTTTTTCTTTTGGTGTAATCAACCGCTCTGTTTTTTATGTTGTTTCTTTCGGCGTCATCAGTTGTATTGTCCAACAATAAATTCAAACGAATATCTTGATTGTAAGGATCGTATTCTGGAGTAATAGTTTCTTCGCCAACCGAGTAGTTGAACGGTAAATTAATGTTCCATTTTTTGGGAAGTAATTTTCCTAAGCTTAAATTAGTTACAATGTTGTATTGAAGTAGATCTTCTCTACTTCTTTCGTTTGGTCCTTCTTCTAAACCACCAAACCCAATAGTACTCTTTTTACCTGTTGCAGAAACAGTTGCAAAATCGGCCAAATTAGTATCGATGTTAGCCACAGCGGCATAACCACCTTTGTTGTCCATATCGGCAATTCGCAACTCATTGAACCAAACTTCACCTCCAATGTCTCTTGGATTCAATGGATGTATAGAAGTGTCTAAAACATCCGTTTGATTTTTAATACCAACCATCAAAGTTCGCACTAAACCAAAATTTGGATTTCCTTTTACTCCTAATCTTAATTTATTTGGCTTATTAGCTAAAGAAGGATCTAACTCATCTTCATTGTAATACAACACACCATCGGGAGAAGTTGAAACTTCGCTCATGGCTTTAATTTTTAATTGTGTCAACAAATCGAGTGATAATTCCATTTCGTTTGCTTCAGGCCAAATCTCTTCTTGAGAACGAGCAGTTTGAGCTGATACTTTTAACGGAATTTCAACTTGGTAATAGTTATTGGTAAAGTCATTTCCGAAACGAATAAAACCTACCATCTCGTCATCTTCTAATGGACTTGGATCTTCTACTAATGCTTCGGCATGTAAAAACATTTTTAGTTTTTTAAACTGACGCATATCCACGCTAACATTTTTAAAAACAGCGCGAGAATCACCCGGTCTTAAACCATTTGTTCCAGATGCTCTTAACGATAATGATTGCTCGTTTTGATCAATAACCGTGTTGTTTGTGTTGTATTGCTCACGAACAACTCCTGGAGGCGTTACATAAGGAATTGGCACTCTTGAGTTATTATCTTGAAGATTTACAGTTAAGACATCAAAATTGGTTCCGTCATCTTCAGGATTATCCGGCGGAAATTCTAATGAGCTGTTGTATCTTCTCCATTCACCACGTACTAAATCTAAAGTACCAAAACGAATAGTTATAGGTTGAGTAAAACCTGTCATGAACATACGCAAAAAACGAATCGATCTAAAGTCGGATATTCCTCCAATGGTATTTCGCGGATTAGTAATTGGAATTTTAAATTGAATCCATCTGGCTTTTGTAGTGTTTCCTGATGGCAAAGTAATATCAGTTTCTCTGATGTCAGTAATGTAATTTGACCCAACATCACCAACTTCTAAATCATTTGGATTAATTATTACAGGATACTCATAATACGCATTAATCGTGTTCATGGTGTTGTCACGATTGATGTCTTCAACATCAGGAGTTGTAGTTGAACCTCTGTTGTCATCAGTAACATCAGTGGGTGAATTGCCTTGAGTATTGTTGTAATTTCTATAACGATTCACAACATCATTGCCACCTGCTTGTAAAAAATACTGATAGTTATCCCCTGATGGATCGGGTTGACCCGCAAATTGTGGAAATAAAGCGGCTTCCTCTGCGTCATTCAAACCATCGTAACCAATGTCTTGTAAACTTCTGTTGGTAGCATCCGCATCAAAAGCATAGATTAAGGATTGAGATGCAGGAACTTTTCCCCAAATACTGGGAACTGCCGGTTGAGTTGCAGTTGCATCGGGCAAACCGTTTTCGTATTGTTTTCTTCCGTCTTTCAGAACATCTTCAGAGATTTCTCCTAAATTGAAATAGATTCTACCTGTATTACCTGGGCTTGCTTGAGCCGAAGGATTTCCGGGGTCAAAATAAGGGTCTAACATCCAAAACTGAATGTACTCTACATTGGCTTGCTCAAAATTAGTTGAATTTAATGCCCGAGTAATTCCAGCAAAATTTTGCCCTGGATTGGGTAATAAATTACTTGATGCTGCCGCTGGATCAAAATTATAAGGTCCACGCTCTTCAGGATAATAGGTCAGGTCAAAAGTATTAACAACTGTTGATTGCCCTTGCGCCAATTCTAAATTTGGAAATAATTCGGCGTTGAAAATTCTTCTAGTTTTATTTAATTCTAAATCTTCCTGTGAGATATCGCCTTGATCTTCGGTATAAAACGTTGGGTCGATAGTGTACCATGATAGTTTTGCCCTTTTGTAACCGTAGGACAAATCATTGTTTCCTCCTCCAAAATCATTGTAATCAGGTGCGTTCCCTGTAGTAGGTACAACTGGTGTTGATGAAAGATTCCACGACAAAGGCGAACGCATGTCTACGTTACTTTGCGAACCTTCAAAATCATCAATATAAATAGTAGATTCACCTTCAAATTGGTCGGCTTTTGGTGTGTCGGGCTTTAAATAAGCCATTTCACCACGGAACGAGAAATTAGAAGGCACATCTGTATCCATATTCGGAAGTTTGTTCACTAAACGAGTTAGGAAAGGCACTTCAGCTGAATAGTTTACATTGAAACCAAAAATAGAGTTGTTTACTGATTCTTGTCCGTAGTTTGATTTTTGAGTAAACGGACGTTCCGTCATTTTTAAGAAGGTTGCTCCGATTAAGAATTTATCGGTAAATTTATGTTCTACATTTACCCCAAAGAAACGACGCGTTTGTTGACCAAAAACCGAATTGTTTTCAACCGAAACTTCAATTGGTGTATTAGAAGCTTGTAGCGAAGGATCTAAAATTTGAACTCTTCCTGCTTGGTAGTTTACACTGTAATCTACACCTTCAACCAATACTCTTCCTCCGGCAGTTACAACAACCGAACCTCTTGGAACGTTGTAGGCTCCAATCGGAATTCCGTCTCCACCCGATGATTTGTATTTACCTCGTAACTGGAATTTATTCTTCTCACTTTGTTGTAACGCAAAAGCCTGTGTGCTGCGGTACATACTTGAGTAAACGTATTTTGTTTGATTTGGATTGTACGTGTTTTCATCGGTATAAATCTCACCTGGATTCAAACGCAATTTTTCAAACAGCATCTTACCGAAAGGTTCTACCGAGGTAAAAATCAATCGACCATTTTGTTGGTCTACTGTCAATCCAGGAATAAAATCGAAGAAACCATCACCACCGTCTTGTGGGTCGTTGTTGTAATTCAATTGATCAACATTAAACACTTTTAACAAAGGAGTGTTAGTAATTTGATCTGAATTATAACCTGGTGTTGGATTTGGGAAATTAGAAGTTGGTACCGAATCAATATAATTTATCGGCGATGGATCAGTGTATAAAATATTAAATCTAAAATCTTCTTGTTGTAATTGGAAACCACCAGGAATTTGATAAATATTTTTCATCATCAAGTTCCAAATTGGTTTTTCAACACTAGTTAAGTTACTTTTTAATAATTTCAGAATTAGTGTTTGTGTTTCTGGAATTCCGTTATTAACTACTGTTGCCTCTGCTCCATCGGTTCCAAATTCACCCACTTGATACACTTGATCTCCGATAGTATATTCATAGGCAACTGCCAATACTTCATCATTTGCTAAACGTTGCTGTAATGAAATATATCCTAATTGCGGATGATAAGTGAACTCACTTGCGGTTAATTTTCGGGCATTCTCTAATTTAGAATAATCCAACCCTTCACTAATGGCAACGTTGTTATTAAATCCTGAATCTGAAGTTACGATTTCTCTGATGTTTGAATTAAGTAATCCACCAGCACCAATGAGAATAGGATTATATAAATTGTTGTCGTTATCGGTTGGAGAATCAACAGAGGATGTAAAGAAACCAGGTTGAGTAGCTGGATCAATAGCAACGACTAGTCCATTTGGCACTCCAGTAAGTTCAGATTCTCCCAAATCCTGAAGCGCAATGATATTTCTTAAGTTATTTCCGGTAGTACTTACCCTATTTTGACGATTGGTTACCCAAACATCAATACGAGTAATTTGCACTCTGCTATTAATTAATGGATAGTTTTTTAATGCCTGATCGTATCGATTTCTAAAGTATTGCGATAGGAAAAAGTGACGGTCAGAATCGTAATCTAATGCAAATAATTCGAAGTCTTGAATGGTTCCACCACCTTGAGCCGTAACGCTTCGTGTTTGTGATTTTTGTTCGGAAAAAACTCCAGTTACTGTAGTTTTACCGAATTGCAATTGTGCCTTGACCCCAAATAAACTTTGCGCACCACGTATTAACGAGCTATTGAGTGGCATACTCACGTTTCCGACTTCAATTTTTTGGATGATATCATCTTCGGTTGGGCTATAATCCAACTTGATTAAATTCTGAAAAGCAAAGGTAGATTCAGTATCGTAATTGGCATTCACATTCAAACGAGTTCCCACTTTTCCGGTTAAACTCATACTGATGCGTTGATCAAAATCGAAAGTGGTAGTACTTCTGTTTCTAGGTGAAAAAGAGGGATTGTCTTGTTTGGTGTAACGAACACCTAAGTCCATTTCTACAGAACCTGTTGGTTTCACGTCTATGGTATTGGATCCAAAAATAGTTTCGAAAAATCCTGAATTTACGTAGTAACGTGGTAGTAAATCTTTTTTATCTTCTTCTGTACCTTTCCCATCAATGGCTTTGGTTTTCTTTTGAAAATAATCACGCATATTTTCACGAAGCAGAAGAGCTTGGTATTCTTGCGGAGTTAAAATAATAGGATAATTGATATTAAAACCATCAAAAGTACTGGTGTAAATGTATCGATCAGTTTTCGGATCATAGGTATATGCATCTACAATACTTACAGGATTTGCCAATTGAATGCTTCCCAAATCAACACCTGTTTTTACACTGTCTTGCGGTTCCTCTTCTTGAGAGTAAGATTGTATTCCAAAAAACAAAAACAGAATTAAAAATCCGTTTTTAAAATGAGTAAGTATACTTTTGTAATTTTGTGTTTCCAAGAACTATAAATTTTTTAATGCTTGTTTAATAATCACTTCTACAGAGGCATCAGGGTTGTCTTTTACTACTTTATCCACTACTTTTTCGGATGCTTTTCTAACAAATCCTAAAACCTCCAAAGCAGATAACGCTTCATCTCTATTTGTATTGTTTTGAACGACTGAAACTTCGTCCAAATCATATATTTTTAACACTTTATCCTTCAAATCAAGTATGGCTCGTTGTGCAGTTTTCCCTCCAATCCCTTTGATGGACTGAATGGTTCCGACATCACCGCTCGCTAATGCTTGAATAATTTGCTTTGGTTCTAATGACGAAAGCATGGTTCGAGCAATTCCAGCACCGATTCCGGAAACAGTGAGTAACATCTTGAAAATTTCTTTCTCTGATTTTTCTACGAATCCATATAAAGAATGTGAATCTTCCTTGATAATAAGGTGTGTAAATAGCTTAATAAAATCAGTATTAGGTAACAATGAGTAGGTATGTAAGGAAATATTAATATGATAACCAACACCATTACAATCAATTACGACTTCTGTAGGTGTTTTTTCTACTAATTTTCCTTGAATATGTGCTATCATACTGTTTATAAAGTCATTTCAAATATAACAAAAAACTTTAACTGGGTTAATTATTCGCTACTTTCTACTCTAATTTAACGTCAAAATTCTTCAATCTCTTGCTTTTTTCTTGCGCATCAACCACAGCAACGGCCGACATGTTGACCATTTCCTCTACACTCGCACCCAATTGGAAGATGTGAACAGGCTTGTCCATTCCCATCACTATTGGCCCGATAGAATCTACTTTATACAATTCTTTGAGCAATTTATAGGTAATATTAGCCGATTCTAAATTCGGAAAAATAAGTGTATTGACTTTCTTCCCAGCTAATTTTGAAAAAGGGAATTTCTTCTGAAGCATTTCTGGATTCAAGGCAAAATCGGTTTGAATTTCGCCATCCACAATCAAATTTGGATAATAACTATGCAAATAAGCAACTGCTTCTCTAACTTTATTAGCGCTTTCATAATTAGACGAACCGAAATTGGAGAACGAAACCATCGCAATTACGGGTTCCATTCCAAACATACGAACCGTTTTTTCGGTCATCAATGCAATTTTAGCTAAATCATCGGCCGATGGATTTGGATTAATCGCTGTATCCGACAAGAACATGGGTCCGCGGTTGGTCATCATCATGTTCGTAGAAGCGATTAATGAAATTCCAGGTGCTTTTCCTACCAATTGCATCAAGGGTTTTACTACCGATGGATAACTGCGTGAATAGCCTGAAACCATAGCATCAGCATCGCCTTGATTGACCATCATAGCAGCAAAATAATTGCGTTCGCGCATCCATTTTTGGGCATCGAGTAACGAAATTCCTCTGCGTTGTCTTCCTTTCCAGTAAATCTCAGCATACTCCATTCGACGTTGATCTTCTTCTTTGGTTTTCGGATCAAAAATGGGAACTTCAGCATCAAAACCTATTTCTTCTTTTAATTCTAAAATATCTTCTTTTCTTCCTAATAAAATAGGATGACCAATGCCTTCTTCATATACAATTTGAGCTGCTTTTAACACATCCAATTGATCCGCTTCAGCAAAAACAATTCGCTTCGGATCCGTTTTGGCTCTGTTAGTAAGCAGACGCACCATTTTGTTGTCTGAACCCATTCGTTCTAACAATTCTTCTTCGTATTTTTCCCAATCAGTAATCGGATTTAACGCTACACCCGATTCCATTGCTGCTCTAGCAACAGCTGGTGGAACTTTGGCAATCAATCGAGGGTCAAATGGTTTTGGGATTATGTAATCCGTACCAAAGATTAATTTGGTTTCCCCATAAGCAATATTTACTTGCTCTGGAACCGATTCTTTGGCCAATTCAGCTAAAGCCACAACTGCAGCTTTTTTCATTTCTTCGTTAATCTTAGTCGCTCTAACGTCTAACGCGCCACGAAAAATATAAGGAAATCCGAGTACATTATTTACTTGATTGGGATGATCCGAACGACCCGTTGCCATGATGATGTCTTTTCGAGTTTTAATCGCGACATCGTATTTTATCTCCGGATTGGGATTCGCCATCGCAAAAACAATCGGATTTTCAGCCATACTCAACAGCATTTCTGGAGTTACAATATCGCCAGTTGAAAGTCCGACAAAAACATCAGCACCAACCATTGCATCTCCTAAAGACTCAAAATTTTTATCGGTAGCATAGCGTCTTTGATTTTCAGAAATATTCGGATCGTCTTTTCTGAGTGCGCCTTTACTGTTGAACATTACTACATTTTCCTCTTTCACACCGAAAGAAACGTACAAATTCGCACAAGCAATAGCGGCAGAACCAGCGCCAGAAATGACCATTTTCACCTCTTCCATTTTTTTCCCAGCCAATTCAACGGCGTTCAACAAAGCAGCAGAAGAGATAATTGCGGTTCCGTGTTGATCATCGTGCATCACCGGAATATTCAATTCTTCAACTAAACGACGTTCAATCTCAAAAGATTCCGGTGCTTTGATGTCTTCCAAATTGATTCCACCAAAAGTAGGCGCAATATTTTTCACTGTTTCGATAAACGCATCAACATCTTTTGTGTCAACTTCAATATCAAAAACATCAATATCGGCAAAGATTTTAAACAGCAATCCTTTTCCTTCCATTACCGGTTTAGAGGCTTCCGGACCAATATCGCCCAAACCTAAAACCGCAGTTCCATTGGAAATTACAGCCACTAAATTTCCTTTAGCTGTATATTTATAAACATTGTTGATGTCTTTGGCAATTTCCAAACACGGTTCAGCAACACCTGGTGAATAGGCTAAGGACAAGTCTCTTTGGGTAGCGTATTTTTTGGTTGGAACCACTTTGATTTTTCCGGGAGTCGGTTTGGCGTGGTATAAAAGTGCCTCTCTGCGTTTACTATCTTTGTGCATTGTCGTTTTTGTTTTTCTGACTTACAAAGGTAGCAGTATCAACGGAAAAAGGAAATTTTTTAAAGAATACTTTTTTAAAATATCTTAATTAGAAAAAGTGGCGAAAATAAAGGTAAAAAGATGAATGAATACCTATTTCTTTGCCTTCAGCTTTGATGCTTACTTTTTTTATCAATTCGCAATCGGCTCTGTTTATTTTTGGGAAATAATTCGATTCAATATCAATAGCGCAACAAAGATTACATTTACTGGAATTAATGAAAGATAAAAAGCAGTTGTACCATTAAACGAATGAAAAACGTGACCCGTAATTATGGAACCCGTTGTTCCTCCTAATGCAGAGAATACCACTATCAATCCCGACATTGAACTGTGGGTATGTTTGGGCATTGCAGATAAAATAGTAGAATTTATTGTCGGATAAATTGGTGCCAGAAACAACCCCATAATCGGCATCAAATAAACCACTAATGGCGCGCTGAACCACGAAATGGTTTCGCTCGAAATTTGGGTATTTTTTGCCATTGGCATTACCACTAAAACAATTATTCCTATAGCCAGCAAACAAAAAGAAAGCAAATAAATCCATTTTACTTTGAGCAAGATGTAACCCGACATCAATCGACCGACAAATGTTGCTCCCGCTAAAATTGCCGCTGATTGTATGGCCAAACTGGATGGAGCATTTAAAATCTCTTTGTAAAAAGTGGGAAACCAAGAAGTAAAACTTTGTTCCAAAAGCACATAAAAAAACACTGAAATTATAAAAACTATCGTCAATGGTTTTACAATTAACCGAAGCATTTCTTTGAAATCATTTGTTAAAGATCGGCTTTCCAACTTCGACTGACTTTCGTCCAGTTGGCTAAAAAATAGCAACAAAAAACCAATTACAGAAAGCACTCCAACTACCCAATAACCATTGAGCCATTGGGCTGACTTGGGCTGACTATCATCGACAAATTGACTGATTAAAAAATTGCCAAACAAGACTCCAGCCATAAAAACAGCCTCGAGTGTACTCATAAAGCTACTGTGTTCTTTTTCGTTCATAGTAACAATTCCGATGATGGCAAAAACCGAAATTTTAACCAATGCAAAGGAAGCTCCAGCAATTAAAAAAAACAGTTTGAAATTCCAAAAAGCATTGGAAAAAGGCAAAAGAAAACAAGCTGTTGTGACTAAAGCCGATCCGATGAGCATGGATTTTTTCAAGCCTATTTTAGGAAGAAATGAAGCGACTATAAAAGAAGTAATAGCTATTGGAAGATCTTTAAATACTTCAACTACTGATGCTTTTGAACTTGTGATGCCAAAATTGCGTTGCACTTGTAAAATGACAATGCCCATACTACACAATACTATTGCAAACACAAAATAATTCAGATAAATCGCCAATTTGAGCCGTGTTTTGTTCATCTAAACAATGTGTAGTTATGAAATAGAACTTTTATTTAGCTATTAAATAGTCTTCAAAATTAATTCCGTCAGGCAATCTTCCTACATTTTGCAACTTAATAGCAGCTAATTTTTGCGCGATTGAAATACTTTCTTCCAACTCTTTGTTTTTCAATTGAGCATACAAAAAACCTGTCCAAAAAGCATCGCCTGCACCCGTTGCATCTTTGATTTCACTAATTGGAATAGCTTCTTGAAAAAAGAGACCTTTAGTAACATCTGAAAGTACAACGCCTTTTTTCCCTTTGGTCAGACAAATAGTAGATGCGCCTAAATTGTGGAAATAGTCAAAAATATAGTCTTCTGATTTCAGCTCTGCAAATAAACGATAGCAATCGTCTTCGCTTAATTTGACTAAAGGATTGTTTTTTAAATAATCTTTTAAGACTTGTTTTGCCTCTTCGCGATTGGGCCAAATTCGTTCAGAGAAATTAATATCAATACTCAGTTGAAGTCCAAATTCTTTGGCTTTTGCGGCACGATTCAAAATGGTTTCTCGTGCTGGATTTTTACTCAATGCAAAACAAGTGGTGTGGAAAATTTTAGCTTGCTGAATCACTTCATCCGGCAACTGACTTTGAATGATATGGCAATCGGCTTCGCGGTACGGAATAAAATCAGGTGTTTCGGTCGATTTCGAAACAAAAATCACTGAAGTCGGAATCGAATCTGACTTTCTGATGTGTGCCGTATTGACGTTATTGGCTTTTAATTTTCTTACGATATAATCGCCTAAGCCGTCTTGTCCGCAGGTTGCAACAAGTACCGAATTCAAACCTAATCGTGACGCATTCACTGCTACATTAGTAGGCGAACCACCTAAAAATCGATGATAATCTTTGGTGCGATTGATGGACGTATTGACTTCGTGTCCGATAAAGTCGATTAAAACTTCACCTATGCATAATATGTCGATAGTTTTTTCCAATTTAAACTAAAAATTTAAAATTTGTTGTACAACTTTGATGGAGAATAATGGCTGCTGCTCCACTCCATGCGCAAAATTTGACTCCGTTGGGTTGAGCCGTTTGGGTGTTGAAATTCTCATAGAACCCATAATCTTCCATAGCATTTGCTTTGTTGATGGATTCTAAGATTTGTTGGGCTTCTTCTTTTTTACCCAATTTCAAAAGAGCCAAACCATAAAAACCATTTACCATCGGCCAACTTCCACCGTTGTGGAACTCGTTGGGGTAATTCCTGAATTCGTATTTACAATTATTTTTCAATAAATTCCAATCCATGTCTGTATCTTGAATTGGCGGCCAAAAAGCAGGTATTAATTTCAATTGGGTAGCATTTTTAATCGCTTCTGAATAGTTGATGATGGAGTTTTGAAATTCATCCGGACCCACATTTAAAATTACTGCCAATGAGTTGGCAAAGGCATCGAACTGCGATTTATAACCCGCAGGCGAAAAAGAACACGGCATGAAGTTTTGAATAGTAGCTTCAGCGTATGCTCGTTCATGGTATTTCTCTCCAGTTGAATTAGGTGTAAAGTTGATTACTACTTGACTTATAATTGCCTCTATTTTCTTTGAAATGGAGTTGTCATTTGCAAAATGATTGTAGCTTTTTAAAGCCCAAATCCGTAATAATTGATCATATAAAACATAACCATCAGTAATGTATTCATCAGCCCAATTTCCTGAAAGTGGCACGTAGATTAGGTGTCGATTGTTGAATTCCCATGCATCCAATAATTTGAGGCACTTTTTAATTTCCTTATGGTATTTGGCTACAAAAGTAATGTCTTTTTTATAATAGGCATACTGACAAACCCCAATAACAAACCAAGTCACAGCATCAACTCTACCAGCTAATCCACCATAACTAACTCCAATTTCTTCTTGGTTAACACTAACATTAGAGGGAATTGTTCCGTTTTGATGCTGATTATTGGCTAGGATTTTTAATGTCTTTCTGAACGTTTCTATGAGTTCTTCATCGCCCGAAGCCAAAGCAGCCAAACCGCAAATAACACCGTCTCTTGCCCAAACTCTTTGATAATTTGAAATATCCTGAGCACTCGCCAAGAATCCTTCGGGAGAAGAACATTGTTTTAAAAATTCAATCGATTTATGGTAATCACTATTGCTTAACATCTGCTTTTGTCGATTTTATAAATAAGGTAAAAACAGCTCCGAGTATCAATAAAACTCCAGCGAAAGTAATCGCTGATCGAGGATCATTATTTAGAAAATGCTTCATAATGTATCCAAAAGTAACGGTTTGAATGAACATCGGAATCACAATCATCATATTGATAATTCCCATATAAACGCCGTAGCGTTCTTTGGGAATAGTATTGACTACCATCAAATAGGGAATTCCCATCATACTCGCCCAACCGATTCCAAAACCTGTAATTGCTGGAAATAATAAATATTTATTGTGGATGTGTGGAAAAACTAAAAACCCAATTGCAGCGAGTAACAAACATCCGAAATGCACCCATTTTGGGGAATATTTTTTGGCAAAATACACCAAACTGAAAGCAGATAGAAACGTAACAATATTGTACCAGCCGTTGACCAAACCTGTCCAACTCACCGCTTCACCGTACAAATTCATGTCTTTTTCGGGAGTAGTATTCCACACCGAAAGCGCTATACTTTTGGAGGAATTTTGCCAATAACAAAACAACGCATACCATTGAAATAAATACACTAAAGCCAATTGCCACATCACTTTTGGCATTTCTTTTACGGCTTTAGCAATATCGATAAACGGTGTGAATATGTTAATTTTTTCTGATTGTATTTTTTGAATTTCTTCTTCGGTTGGAGGAATTTCTTTAGTTGTATACGAACTCCACCACACAGACGCTATGGAGCACACCGAACCTAAAAAGAAGGAAGCAAAAACCCAAGTGGGCAATTTTCCGGTAGTTCCGATGAAAATCATAGGAAAAATAAACAACGAAACATTCGCTAAAGTCTGACCAAAACCGGTAAAAAAGCTCTGCGCTTGAAAGCCTGTTGCTTGTTGTGATTCGTCTAATTTATCGGCGATGAACGCACGGTACGGTTCCATTGCAGTGTTGTTTCCAGCATCTAAAATCCACAGTAATCCTGCTGCCATCCATAGTGAACTACTGAATGGGAACAAAAATAAAGCGATGCTACAAATTAACGCACCAATAAAAAAATATGGCTTTCTTCTTCCGCCTAAACGCGGCGACCACGTTTTGTCACTCAAAGCTCCGATTATGGGTTGAATTAACAATCCGGTTAATGGCCCAGCAAGATTGAGTAAGGGTAATTCATCTGGACTTGCACCTAGAAAATCATAAATAGGATTTACAGCGCTTTGTTGCAAACCGAAACTGTATTGGATTCCGAAAAAACCAATGTTCATATTGATGATTTGCCAAAAGCTGAGTTTGATTTTTTGTGTCATTTTATTTTAATTTTTTCAAAAAATCTTCAAAAACGCCGTTGTTGGTGAAAATGATTCCTTGTTTATCAATTACGGGTATTCCAAGGTTGGAAGTACTGATGTTGGCGTTGCGCAATTTAGTCAACATTTCTTTGAGTGCTTCCTGATTTTTATCAATGTCATAAAAAACAAAATCAATGTGGTTCTCTTTTAGAAAAGCTTTAGTATCGGTGCAATGATGACAATCGTCACTACCATAAACAATCATAACTTTAGCTTTTGAAGTTTCTTTTTGCACTTCTTGCGCCAATGCATCAGCATTAAAAACTCCCAAAAAAAGAATGAGCAAGCCTATTAATTTATTCATTTTATTGTTTTTTAAGTCATTAAACTTTGAACTAAAGATACATTTATTTTTAAAAACAATTCCCATATCAACATCGCTGATACAGGAATTGTACAAAATAAACATGAAACTTTTCTTAGAAACGGTACGAAAGAGTTAACGAAGTTGTTCTTCCGTTGATTGATCGAGCTCTTAAGATATTATCTTGATTTTCAACAATACTGCCTTCTTCTACTTCGGTAATCCCGATAGTATCAAAAACATTGTTTACATTTAAAGATGCTGATAAACCTTTAGTCAATTCAAAATTGATGAACGGATTGAAATATACATATCCTGGCATTACCAATTGGTTATCGTCTTGAGCGTATGCTTTTGTTGTTCCGATAGCAGAGAAACCAACGTTGTGTTGTTTACTGCCACCAAATTTGTAAGCAGGAACAAAACTATAAATGAAATCGGCTTGACGTCTTGGTTTGTTTCCGTTTAATGCTGGAGTAATTACGTCGTCTTTAATTTCTGCTTTAGTGTAAGTTACACTTCCGTTGATTGAGAAATCTTTTACTTTATAACTTCCTTCCAACTCTAAACCAGCCGAATTGTATTTTCTTTGAATTTGTCTGATTCCGCCACCAGCACCACCAAAATCCCAGTTTTGCTCAGCCACATTAGCAAAGAATGCAGTAGCATAGAATGTATGATTTGTTCCTTTTCTTTTGTAGCCAAATTCAGCTTGATTTACCATATCTGCGCTCAAACCTGGAGCAGCTTCACCTGAGTTTAAAACATTCGGACCAAATAATAAACGGTCGGCGTTGGCTCTTCCGCCTCGGCTGTAACGTCCAAAAACCGATTGATTGTTGCTTAACAAATAATTAGCTCCAACTGAGTACGACACATAATCATAATCGTAATTGATTGGTTTTCTGTTGGCATTGTCTACTACAGAAACGCTCAACTCTGGACCTTCAATTGTACCATTATTATCTACATCAAGGTTTAATGCTTGCGTAGAACCTGCGTACGAACCACGTGCTTTTCCTGAATCGAAACGCACACTCGCATCAATATTGATTTTGTCATTTACTTTCAACTGACCTGCCACATAAGGCGCAGAAATATCGTAGTTGGCATCGTAATTTCTTTGACAACAGTTGCCCCAAGCAGGAACACCATACGCATATAAACCGTTAACAGAATTCGCTCCAGCATTTAATAATGCAGCATTTTCTCCTTTTACTTCTAATAGATACGAATTCCACAACCATGACATATTGATGTTTTGGTAGGCTTTGTAGTATCCTAAAGTCAAATCAAATTTTCCAAACGATTTAGTAAGTTTCATATCGTTTGTGAAATTGTTGAAGTTATTGATTTCTGTATCAAAAGTGTGAATACGCATTACCAAATCGTTGTTGTTGTAGGTTTGTCCGGCAAATGGTCCGTTAGCGTATGTCAAACTAGTTTCTCCAAAGCTAGCTGCGATTACACTTGCCGTAGCAACTTCGGCTGGGAAAGCCGACACAAATCTACCATTGTGGTAATTTTGTCTGAAACGCTCTTCTACCTTCCAATCGTTACCTAAATCAAATTTCATTTCACCTCCAAATGAGGTTGCAACAGGTCGCATACCATCCGACAAATTACTTCTTCTGCGTTCACCATCAGCTCCAATGGTTAGGTTGTCTAAGAAATAAGGACTGTGTGGCGTATCGTGTAAGATATCAAAATTAGGCAATGAACTCCACGTTGGGTTAGCATTTGTTCCTGATACTTTAACTGGCATTGGTAAATAACCTATTGAACGATCGTTTAGGTATTTGAAATACAAACGAACATAACCTTTTTCAAATTCCTTGGTCATATTGGCTTTGAATTGTCCTCCTAAATTAGCGGTATAACCCGCATTTCTTGGGCCTTCCCCTTGACGGAAGAAACCTCCAACGTGAAAACGCAATGTTTCAGAGATAGGAGTACCGTATTCAAAATCGGTTCTGTTACTTCCGAAATCTAAACCGATGGAATGCATTAATGAACCTCCTTCTTTTTTACCATCTTTACTAATAAAGTTGATAATACCTGCAGGTGAATTACTTGCCAATGTAGACGCAGAACCTCCACGAATGGCTTCCACTCTGTTGATGGTTTGATCATTTCTTACGAAAATATCGGCATTACCGAAAGCAACGTCTCCAAATTGCATTACAGGCATACCGTCTTCGTGTAATTGTAAAAATTTTGCTCCACCCGATGCAATTGGAATACCGCGAACGGTAATGTTAGCGTTTCCTTCTCCACCAGTTGATTCTGACTTGATACCTGGTAGTAAACGGAACAACTCGGCAGTTGAGCGCGGAGCTCCTTGTTCGATTTGAGCAGCAGACACCGAGCTAATAGAAACACTCGACTTCACTTTAGAACGAGGATTCAAAACCCCAGTAACAACTACTTCTTCTAATTTTTCCCCTTTAATGGAATCGTTCGAAGTTTCATTCTCATTTTGTGAAAAAGCCATATTAAATAGCATTAAAGCCATAATAAACAACAGTCTTTTCAAAAATAAAGTACTTTTTTTCATTTTTTAGAATTTGTTTGGTTAATAAATTAGTTATTATTTATTTCCGAAATTATTGATTTAAGCTCCAAAAATTACGAAATCGATACCGAAAACGTTTTCGAAAGTACCGAAAACGTTTTCGGTTTGTTAATCTTATTATTTTTAAGATATTTGTTAAATGAAAGACATTACTCTCAAACAAATTGCCGAAAAATTAGGAATTTCTATAACTACCGTCTCCAAGGCGTTAAAAGATTATCCTGATGTAAGTCCGAAGACCAAAAAAGCGGTATTGGATTTGGCAGAGGAATTGAATTTCACACCCAACAGTTACGCTGTTTATTTACGCACCAATGAATCTAAAACTATTGGTTTAATTATACCTGAAGTAGTACATCATTTTTTCTCAGGTGTCATTAATGGAATTATTGACGAAGCCGAAAAAAATGGGTATTTGGTCATTATTCTTCAGTCTGGCGAATCCATTGCGCTCGAAAAAAAGCAAGTAGACTTATTAATCAATAAGCGAGTGGACGGAATTATCATTTCGCTTTCCAACGAATCCAACAACGATGCACATTTAAAAGAAATTCTCAGACGAGATATCCCATTAGTGCAATTTGATAAAATTTCGAAGTTAATTCCGAGTTCAAAAATCATTATTGACGACCAAAAAGCGGCTTTCAATGCTGTGGAACATCTTATCAAAAAAGGATGTAAAAAAATTGCTCATATTCGCGGGCCATTGAATCCTCAGAATTCTATTGATCGGTTTTTAGGTTACAAAAAAGCATTGGAAAAAAACAACATCCCTTTTGACCCAAAACTCGTGTACGCATGTCAAAATGTAACCTTTGATGAAGGCAGAACTTTTGCCGAGCAAATCATCAAAGAACATCCAGATGTTGATGGAATGTTTGTGATTACCGATTTGGTAGCCGTTGGCGTGCTCTCTTACTTCAATGAAAATAACGTTTCGGTTCCAAGCCAAATTAAAGTGATTGGATTCAGCAATTGGTTCATGTCGCAAGTAATCACACCCAAATTAAGTACAGTTGACCAACCCAGTTATGAAATGGGAGTTCAAGCATTTAGAGTATTATTTGATGAGCTTCAAATGAGAAAAGAAGGAAAAGTAGTATCGCCACGGATTGTTGAATTGGATACTAGTATTATTGAAAGAGAATCCAGTTTGTGATTTTATAAACTACATCTTTAGGAAATCAATGTTCCGTTTTAACCCTTCAAGTTTAGCTCGTTTTAATGGTGAATTCTTGAAAACTTCATTAAAAACATCGTCAGTAATTTCTTCCCATTCTTTTTTTGAATAGGATAATAGTTCGGGATACGGATTGAAAAGTGGTTCATTATGTGGTTTTGAAAACCGGTTCCACGGACAAACATCTTGGCAAATATCGCAACCAAATGCCCAATCTTCAAACTTTCCTTTCATTTCTGTGGGAAGATTATCTTTGAGTTCGATGGTAAAATACGAGATGCATTTGCTACCATCCACAACACAAGGAGCGATAATAGCTTGAGTGGGACAAGCATCGATACAAGCAGTACAAGAGCCACAATGATCTGTAGTTGGGTTGTCGTATTCTAATTCTAAATCGAGTATAAGTTCGGCTATAAAATAAAACGAACCTACCTTTTGCGTAATGAGATTACTGTTTTTGCCGATCCAACCTAAACCACTTTTGGCCGCCCAGGCTTTGTCCATAATGGGTGCAATATCGATAAAAGCGCGTCCTGAAACTTCTCCGATTTCTGCTTTAATAGAACGAAGTAGTTTTCTTAATTTCTTCAGAATTACATTATGGTAATCTTTGCCGTAAGCGTATTTAGAAATTTTGTAACTGTCTTCTATTTGAGTTTCTGGCGGATAATAATTGATTAAAAGTGAGACTACACTTTTGGCTCCATCCATTAGCAAAATTGGATTGAGTCGTTTGTCAAAATGATCTTCCATGAAACTCATTTGACCGTGTTGTTGGCTATTGAGCCATTGTTCTAGACGCGGTGCTTCTTCTTCGAGAAAACCCGCTTTGGAAATTCCGCACGCCATGAAACCGAAGCGTTGGGCTTCTTGTTTGATGAATGAGGTGTATTTTTCTTTATTAGTCATGTGCATTAGGGATAGCAGCGGCATCCTTTTGCGGAATACAATGCAGCAAAAGATACAGCGGACAGCCCGACCATTTACTTAAACATAATTTCTACTTTAGGCAAAACTCATAGTAAATGGGAATGCCCTAAAACAATCCGCCTTGAATATTCGTTCGGATTTTACCCAGATGTTTGTATGCTTTTTCTGTTACTTCTCTACCACGAGGTGTTCGCATGATGAACCCTTCTTGAATTAAAAAAGGTTCGTATACTTCTTCAATAGTTTCACCACTTTCGGAAACTGCAGTTGCAAGTGTTGACAAACCCACTGGGCCACCTTTGAATTTATCGATGATGGTATTGAGAATTTTATTATCCATTTCATCCAAACCGTGTGCATCGACGTTGAGTGCTTTGAGTGAAAATCGGGCAATTTCAATGTCGATTTTACCGTTACCTTTGATTTGCGCAAAATCACGTACACGACGTAAAAGTGCGTTGGCTATACGAGGTGTTCCGCGACTTCTACCTGCTATTTCTATAGCTGCTTCCATGGTGATGGGCATTTTGAGAATTGCAGAACTACGTTGAACGATCGTGGTGAGTAATTCGGTATTGTAATATTGTAGACGACTTTGGATTCCGAAACGAGCGCGCATTGGAGCAGTAAGCAAACCTGAACGAGTGGTTGCGCCGACTAAAGTAAACGGATTTAAATTGATTTGAACTGTACGTGCATTGGGTCCGGATTCAATCATGATATCAATTTTGAAGTCTTCCATTGCTGAATAAAGGTATTCTTCAACAATTGGACTTAAGCGATGAATCTCGTCTATGAAAAGCACGTCACGCTCTTCTAAATTAGTAAGCAATCCAGCTAAATCTCCTGGTTTGTCTAAAACTGGACCGGAAGTGATTTTGATTCCAACTCCTAATTCGTTGGCCAAAATATTAGCCAAAGTAGTTTTACCTAATCCTGGTGGACCATGAAAAAGAGTATGATCGAGTGCTTCACTACGAAGATTGGCGGCTTCAACGAAAACTTTCAGGTTATCGAGAACTTGTTCTTGACCGGCAAAATCGTCAAATGAGAGCGGACGCAACTTTTTTTCTAAGTCGAGTTCTTCGGGATTATAGTTATAGTTGGTTGGATCTAAATTTTCGTTCATACTACAAATATAGCAAAGTTGTAAGTAAATAAAAATGCCTTTCGGTTAGGAAAGGCATTCTTTATAGTTTAAGGCAAAATTTTAATGATGTAGGACTTCTTCACCCGGTTTCATCGGAACATTCTGTGGTACAAAATCTTCGTCATGACCTGGTTTGCTGTAGTCATAAGCCCAACGGTGTACTTCTGGAATTTCACCTGGCCAGTTACCGTGGATGTGTTCTACCGGAGCTGTCCATTCTAAAGTATTGGATCTCCATGGATTTTGTTCAGCTTTCTTACCGTAGAACATACTGTAGAAGAAATTGAATAAGAATACCAATTGGAATACACCACCGATAAGAGCAAACATTGTAATGATTACGTTTACGTCTTGTAAGTCATCAAACAATGGGAAGTTCGTGTTTGTATAGTAACGTCTTGGTAAACCTGCCATTCCGATGAAGTGCATTGGGAAGAATACTCCATAAGCACAAACTGCAGTAACCCAGAAGTGAACGTATCCCAAGTTTTTGTTCAACATTCTACCGTACATTCTTGGATACCAATGGTAGATACCTGCAAACATTCCGTAAAGAGCAGAAATACCCATTACTAAGTGGAAGTGAGCTACAACGAAATACGTATCGTGAACATTAATATCTAAGGTACTATCTCCAAGAATAATTCCTGTTAAACCACCCGTGATGAAAGTAGAAACCAATCCGATTGAAAACAGCATTGCAGGATTCATCTGAAGGTTACCTTTCCAAAGAGTAGTAATATAGTTAAATGCTTTTACAGCAGAAGGAATTGCAATAAGTAAGGTTGTGAATGTAAATACAGAACCTAAGAATGGGTTCATACCCGAGATGAACATGTGGTGACCCCAAACAATTGTTGATAAGAATGCAATTGCTAAAATCGACATAATCATCGCTCTATAACCGAAAATTGGTTTACGAGAATTGGTTGCAATAACTTCTGAAGTAATACCTAAGGCTGGTAATAATACGATATAAACTTCAGGGTGGCCTAAGAACCAGAATAAGTGTTCAAACAATACTGGAGAACCTCCTTGGTAATTCAATACTTCACCAGCAATGTAAATATCGGACAAGAAGAATGAAGTTCCGAAACTTCTATCCATTAATAACATTAAAGCTGCAGACAGTAATACTGGGAATGAAATTACACCAATAACTGCTGTTACGAAGAAAGCCCAAATTGTAAGTGGAAGTCTTGTGAAAGACATTCCTTTTGTTCTTAAGTTGATAACTGTAACAATATAGTTCAAAGATCCTAAAAGAGATGATGCAATGAATATTGCCATTGAAGTTAACCATAAAGTCATCCCTAAACCAGAACCTGAAATTGCTTGAGGCAAGGCACTTAAAGGTGGGTAAATTGTCCATCCTGCAGAAGCTGGTCCCGATTCAACAAAAAGAGATATTACCATGATTACACTGGATGTAAAGAACAACCAATACGATATCATGTTCAACAATCCCGATGCCATATCGCGTGCACCACATTGTAATGGAATAAGTAAATTACTAAATGTTCCACTCAAAGCAGCAGTCAATACAAAGAATACCATGATAGTACCATGTATTGTGATTAAAGCAAGATAAGCTTCATTGGTCATTACTCCTTCTGGGGCCATTTTTTCGCCTAAGAAAAAGCTAAAAATTTTGAATGATTCTTCTGGCCAAGCTAATTGCATTCTGAAAAGCATAGACATACCTACACCAATCACACCCATAATAACACCTGTTAAAAGGTATTGTTTGGCAATCATTTTATGATCAATACTAAAAATGTATTTAGTAATGAATGTTTCTTTATGATGATGCTCTTCGTGGTGATCGTGTTCGTGGTGATCGTGTTCGTGACTCATTGCTGACATATAATTAGTATATTATTTTATTATTTCATAGCAACCGCTGTTGAATCGGTTGTCATAGTTGAAGTTGAATCTTTTGTAGTTGCCGGAGCTTCTTCAGATTTTTTATCGGCTTCAGCAGCAGTCTTAACCGCTTGAACCAAAGTAGGTTTGTCTTTTAACCAAGCCTTAAAATCTTCAGGTGTATCAACAACAATTTTCATTTGCATATTGTAGTGAGAAGCACCACATATCTTATTACACAATAACAAGTAATCAAATGTGTAAGGATCAAGAGGAGTTTTACCTTCTGCTACTAATTGTTTATTTTTCTTTTCTCTAAGTTGGTTAATGTGGTTCACTTTTGCAATCATTGCCTCAGTGCCTCTCATCTCTTCAGTTGTTTTGGTAGGAGTAAATGAAAAATTAGTTACCATACCCGGAACACAGTTCATTTGCGCTCTGAAATGAGGCATGTAAGCCGAGTGCAATACATCTTGCGAACGTATTTTGAAAATTACTCTTTTACCTTTTGGCAAGTGCAATTCATTAACTACAATATCATCTTGTGCATTTGGATCTTCTAAATCAACACCTAAAGTATTTACTCCTTCAATGTATCTAACATTAGCTTTTCCTAATGCATTATCTTTTCCAGCGTATCGTGCTTCCCAACCAAATTGTTTGGCATACAATTCGATAACAATAGCATCTGCTTCGTCTTCCTTATCTACAAACATAATATCATTCCAAGCGTACAATCCGTAGAAAATTAAACCTGCCAAAACGATGGCTGGAATAGAACTCCAGATGAATTCCAGTTTATTATTATCTGCATAATAGAAAGCTTTATTACCTTCTTTCCCTCTGTATTTAAACGCAAAGTAATGCAACAATGCTTGAGTAATAGTTTGGACAACAAAAATCAACACCAAAGAAATCACCATTAGGTTATCTATCATTGGTCCATGTTCTGATGCAGAATTATCAAGTAAAGGCAAATTACCGTATTTAACTAAACAAAAAATTGTAGTTAAGTAAATAAACCCTAGAAATCCGAACATTAAATATCCCTGAACATTATTATCGTCATCGTTTGCGACTTGAGAATTTTCAGATTTTTGTCCAATTTGAGTTAAATCAAAAATTTTAGTTAATTGCCATAAAGCAATTGATAATAATACTAAAATTATGAGTACCAATAAACTTGTCATTTGATGTTTATTTAAATATTAATAATGAAAATGTTTACTTTCTTCAATGAAAGGATTGCGTTTAGGAGTAAGTGGTGCTTTTGTTAAAGCAGTGAATACTACAAAAATGAATAGTCCAAGGAAGAATAACAATGATGCGATTTCTGAAATACCAATGAACCATTGATCTCCTACCGTTGCAGGCATAATCATGTTAAAGAAATCAATGTAATGTCCGAATAAAATTACAACTCCAGCGCCAACTACTATTGGAGCGATACGTTTGAAATCGGTATTAATTAACACTAAAAATGGGAATACGAAATTCATAACTACAGCACCAAAGAATGGTAAGTTGAATTGTTCAATTCTAGTTTTAAAATAGGTTACCTCTTCCGGAATATTAGAATACCAAATCAACATGAATTGAGAAAACCATAAGTAGGTCCAGAAAACACTAATACCAAACATGAATTTTGATAAATCGTGAATGTGACTTGAATTTACATTTTCTAAATATCCTTTAGATTTTAAGTATAATGTCACCATTGAGATTGTAGTAATACCACTTACAAAGAAACTAGCAAATACGTACCATCCGAATAATGTACTGAACCAGTGTGGATCAACAGACATAATCCAATCCCAAGCCATAATTGATTCAGAAACAATAAAGAACACCAAGAAACCTGCTGACATTTTGAAATTCTTTTTGTAGAAAGAATTATCAGTAGCTTCGTCTTGTGCTAAACAGTTTTTTCTTGATAAATAACGGTAAAGATTCCAACCTAAAAGGAAAATAGCAGCTCTTGAAATCCAGAATGCAAAATTCAAATAACCCGATTTACCGGCAATTAATGCATCATAATTAGGACTATTTGGATCCGTTACTCCATCATTCATCCAAACAAATAAATGATTAACATGGAAACCAGATAGTAATAACAATACAAAGAAAATAACAGAGGCAACTGGCAAATATGCCGTAATTCCTTGCATTACTCTGAATAAAACTGGAGACCAGCCTGCTTGAGCCACTTGCTGAATAGCATAGAAAGCTAGAACTCCCATTGTTAACAACAAGAAGAAAATACATGCAACATAAAGTGCTGCCCAAGGTTTGTTTTGTAATTGATGAAGCATATGTTCAGCATGTTCTGCTTCGTGATCAGCATGATCAACAGTTGCTTCAGATTTTACTTCTTTAGTATCATGAGCTGTGACAGCTGCAACGTCTAAGTTTGATTCTTCAGCTACAGTAGTATCTTCTACTACCTCGTGATTTGCTGCTACTACATTCTTAAGAGAGTCTGCTGGTTTAGCAGTTTCATTTTCGTGTTTAGCTTCAGCATTTTCATTTGTCGCATGCTCTTCATGAGTTGTTTCTCCAACTACGTGAGTAGTTTCTGAATGAGATTCATGCTTAGCTCCAGAATGATGTCCGCCATGCGCATTCTCTTCCATTATTTTTTCAACATCTTGAACTGTTTTAGGAGCAGATAAGAAACCATATACAATACCTATTAACCCTAAAACCATAAGGGCAAAAGCAATGTTTCTTAATTTATTTGGAAATGTATACATATCTATAAGAGTCTGTTTATTCTACAATTATAATTCGCTTTTTAATTTTAAAACGTATTCTGCCACTAACCATCTCTCGTTTGCACTAAGTTGATTGGCATGTGAACCCATAGAGTTCAATCCGTAAGTAACGACATGGAAAATACTTCCTTTAGTAACTGGTCTATCTTTGTAACTAGGAACACCTAAGAATTTTTCTTGTTGAACTAATTTACCCTTTCCGTCTCCAGCAGAACCGTGACAAATCGCACAATAAATAGTGAACAACTCTTCTGCTTTTTTCATATCAACAGCAGTTGAATCAAGAGGTGAAGTTGTAATTAATTTAGAAGCGTTATAACCTTCTGTAGTATTAGGCAAATCATAAGGAGTAAAACCTCTTTTAATTGTACCAGCTGGTGGTACTTGACTTACTCTTCCGCCTTTAAAAGCATTCGATTCAGAGTACGTTTCATAAGCAACTGATTCGTACATATTAGGCATATACTGATAATTCGGCTTCAAATCGTTTTTACACGAAACCAATGAAACTGTAATTATTAATAGTGCAACTGATTTAAGTAAACTTTTCATAATCTATTAATGCTTTTCTATTACTTTAACTTCTACTGCTCCAGTATTTTTAAGGAAAGTCGACAATTCCTCTTCGTTATCTTTAACTGATACTTCCATTAAAAAATGATCATCAGTAGTTCTTACATCAGGATTTTCAGCTTTTTTAAATGGCCATAATTTACTTCTCATATAAAAGGTAATCACCATTAAGTGAGCTGCGTGAAATACGGTCAACTCAAACATTACCGGCACAAAGGCAGGCATATTTTGTATGTAACTGAAACTTGGTTTACCACCAATATCTTGTGGCCAATCAGTAATCATAATGTAATTCATCATCGTTGTAGCAACGGTTAAACCAATACAACCGTAGATGAAAGCACAAATTGCTAATCTAGTAGGAGCAAGTCCCATTGCCTTATCTAGTCCGTGAACCGGAAAAGGAGTATAAACTTCTTCAATGTGGTGATGTGCCTTTCTGGTTTGCTTTACAGCATCCATTAAGATGTCATCATCATTATATATAGCGTGTATAACTTTATTACTACTCATAATAATTATTAATGTTTATCTGAATTATGACCTGCTTTTTCTCTTTCTCTTTTGTAATTTTCTCCAGAAGATTTCAAAATAGTTTTAACCTCTGCCTGAGCGATTACTGGGAATGTTCTAGCATACAAAAGGAATAACACAAAGAAGAAACCAATTGTACCAATAAAAATCCCTATATCAATGTATGTTGGTGAGAACATTGTCCAAGATGATGGAAGATAATCTCTGTGTAATGAAGTTACGATAATTACGAAACGCTCAAACCACATACCAATATTTACTACAATTGAAATAACGAAAGAGAACATGATACTTGTTCTTAATTTCTTGAACCACATGAATTGTGGAGAGAAAACGTTACAAGTCATCATTGACCAATACGCCCACCAGTAAGGTCCAGTTGCTCTATTCAAGAACGCATATTGTTCGTATTCAACACCTGAGTACCAAGCAACAAACAACTCTGTGATGTAAGCAACACCAACGATAGAACCTGTAATCATGATTACAATATTCATTAATTCGATATGTTGAATAGTGATATAGGCCTCAAGATTAGATACTTTTCTCATGATGATAAGCAAAGTATTTACCATCGCGAATCCTGAGAATACCGCACCTGCTACGAAGTAAGGTGGGAAAATAGTAGTATGCCAACCAGGAATTACGGAAGTTGCGAAGTCAAAAGATACGATAGTGTGTACAGAAAGTACAAGTGGAGTCGCTAAACCAGCTAACACAAGAGAAACCTCTTCAAAACGTTGCCAATCTTTTGCTCTTCCGCTCCATCCAAAACTAAGGATAGAATATATTTTTTTGTTAAATGGTGTAACTGCTCTGTCTCGAATCATTGCGAAATCAGGCAATAAACCTGTCCACCAGAATACCAATGACACAGAAAGGTAGGTTGATATCGCAAATACGTCCCACAATAAAGGTGAGTTGAAGTTAACCCATAACGAACCAAACTGATTTGGAATTGGTACTACCCAATACGCTAACCAAGGACGACCCATGTGGATGATTGGGAATAAACCTGCTTGAATTACCGAGAAAATGGTCATTGCTTCCGCAGAACGGTTGATTGCCATTCTCCATCGTTGACGGAATAATAATAATACCGCCGAGATAAGTGTTCCTGCGTGACCGATACCTACCCACCAAACGAAGTTAGTGATATCCCAAGCCCAACCTACAGTTTTATTTAAACCCCAAGAACCGATACCTGTAGAAATAGTGTATATAATACAACCTACTCCCCAAAGGAAAGCTGCTAATGCGATAGAAAATACAGTCCACCACTGTTTATTGGCTCTTCCTTCAACAGGTGCAGCTACGTCTACAGTTACATCGTGATAATTTTTATCACCTATAACTAAAGGTTTTCTAATGGGTGCTTCGTAATGAGACGACATAATTCTATATATTGTTTCTTATTAATTACTAAATATTTCTAACTTTAACTTGATAAACCACATTTGGTTTCGTTCCAACACTTTCTAATAAGTGGTAAGATCTTTTATCTGCGGCTAATCGAGTTATTTCTGATTCTGGGTTGTTGACATCACCAAACATCATTGCTCCTGTAGTACACGCATTTGAACATGCTGTTTGGAACTCATCGGCTCTAACTTCTCTTCCATCGCGTTTAGCATCAAGAATAGTTTTTTGTGTCATTTGAATACACATTGAACATTTCTCCATTACCCCGCGAGATCTTACATTAACATCTGGGTTAACGACCATTCTACCTAAATCATCATTGAAATGATAGTTGAATTCATCATTGTTGGCGTACAAGAACCAGTTGAAACGACGTACTTTATATGGACAGTTGTTAGCACAATATCTTGTACCTACACAACGGTTGTAAGCCATATGGTTTTGACCTTGACGTGAGTGTGAAGTAGCTGCAACAGGACAAACCGTTTCACATGGAGCGTGGTTACAGTGTTGACACATTACAGGTTGGAACACTACTTGCGGATTATCAGCTGGCAATTCCATTTCTCCAAATCCGCTTAATGATCCTTTTTCACCCGTTAAACCGTCAAATTCATCTTTACGTTTGTTATCTCCTGCAAAAGTATCTTCTGAAGAATAGTATCTATCGATGCGCAACCAGTGCATATCGCGACTTCTTCTTACTTCATCTTTACCTACAACTGGAACGTTATTTTCTGCATGACAAGCAATTACACAAGCACCACATCCGGTACAAGCATTCAAATCGATTGATAAGTTAAAATGATGTCCAACAGAACGATCAAACGACTCCCATAAATCTACCGATGTAGCAGGAACTTCTTTGTGATCTAAAGATACCATTGGAACCGGATTCCATTCTTGTGGAGTATCGTATTTAGCTCTGAAAACTTCTAAAGTAGTTTCTTTAACGATGTCACCTCTACCCATTAAGGTTTTTTGTGATTGAACACAAGCAAACTCATGAACATCACCAGTACTCTTAACAGTTACCGATTGAACATTATTAAAATTGGTGTAGAAAGCATACGCATTAACACCTACTTGCATTTCTTCTTGCATAGCGGCTTTTCTACCGTAACCTAAAGCTAAACCAACCGTTCCTTTTGCTTGCCCTGGTTGAACAATAACTGGAATTGTCATTTTAACATTTCCAACAGTTACTTCAGCATAACTACCGTTTAATCCACCGTTTGCAACGATTTCATTCATCAACTTTAACTCTTTAGCATCAGCCTGAGAAACAGTTAAATAGTTATCCCAAGAAACTCTTGTGATTGGATCAGGAAACTCTTGTAACCATGGATTATTAGCTTGTTGACCATCACCCATTCCGGTTTTAGTATACAATACTAATTCCAATCCAGCTGGCTTTGATTGCGCTAGAGCGGATGCAGCAGCAGCATAATCAGCGGTTCCGCCAACTAAAGTAGCTTCTGCAGAAGCAGCAACTCCATCATGAAGCACTTTATTCCAAGTAGCACCGGCAGTGTAAGAGGCTGAATTTGCTTTGATGTAATCATAGTAGCTTCCTGGCGTGCCGTTGAGCAACAATAAAACATCTTGAAATTGTTTAGTATTGAAAAGAGGACGAATAGTAGGTTGAGTTAAAGAATAAGATCCTTTAGTCAAACTATGATCGTTCCATGATTCTAAATAATGTGGAGCAGCAGCAGCAATTGTAGTAACCGAAGCGGTTTCATCTTCTCTTAAGGAAAACGCTACTGAAAGTTTTGCTTTTTTCACATCTTTTGCAAAAGAAGCGCCGTCTGCTAAAGTGTAAACTGGATTCACACCACTCATAATAAGTGTATGAACATTTCCTGCTTTTAAATCAGCCATGAACTGTGTCATTTGCTGATTTGAGCCTTTTCTAATCAATCGTGCACTAGAAGCGTTGAATGCCTGACTCGTTAACACTTGATTAATTGCAATTACCAATAATTGAGCGTTTTTATCTTGGATACCCGAAACAACAACCCCTTTACCTTTTGCAGATAATAATTGTTGTGCCGCTTTAGTTACCTCTGCATCCAAGTCTTTACTTAGACTTGTCCCAACAGAAGAACCTGTAATTGCATTGTATAATTTAACTAGTGCTTGCTTTTGATTGGCTACCGTCATGGCAACTCTTTTATCTGCAGCAGCACCTGATAAGGTCATGTTTGATTCAAATTGAATGTGCTTCGACATTCTACCGTTTTGTGGAATTCTTCCTTTAGCATAACCGCTATCGTATCCGCCACCTTGCCAATCTCCTAAGAAATCCGCACCAACAGAAACAATGACGTCAGCTTTAGAAAAATCATAATCCACTAAAACTCTTTCACCATAAACAGCTTCAGCAGCATCTAACGCAGCTGATTCTGAAACAGCATCATAAATAATATGTTTAGAGTTTGGATTTTTTGCTAAAAAGTCGGCAATTAATTTTTCTGTAGATGGACTAGCTAAAGTATTAGTCAATAAAACAACTTGCTTACCTGAAGTTTTTGCTTCTGCCAAACTAGTTTTAATTGCTTTCTCAACATCAGCCCATTCTGCTTCTTTACCAGAAATTTTTGATTTTTTAAGCCTTTTACTATCATACAATGACAATACCGAAGCATGTACTCTTGCATTAGCAGTAAATTTAGCACCAGCTATAGTGTTGTTATCAATTTTAATTGGTCTTCCTTCACGAGTTTTTACTAAAAGGTTGGCAAAATCAAAACCGTCAAACATAGTTGTTGCATAATAATCTGCAATACCAGGGATAATTTCTTCTGGTTGAACAACGTATGGGATTGATTTATGTACTGGACCTTCACAAGCAGCTAATGTGGCTGCAGCTGTACTGAATCCTACGTACTTTAAAAAATCACGACGAGTAGTTGATGATGATGACAAAGACGCTGCGTCTCCTAAAAATTCATCTGTTGGAATTTCTTCAACAAATTCATTATTTTTAAGCGTCTCAACAATAGAACTATTTTCGTTTAGCTCTTCAACACTTTTCCAGTATTTTTTGTTTGATGACATCGTATATAAATATTTTAGCTTCTTAATAATTGATTAATAGTGACACTTACCACATTCTAAACCTCCCATATCGCTTACAGTAAGTTTATCTTTACCGTATTTCTTAGAAAGTTCAGCATGAATTTTATCGTAGTAAGCATTTCCTTCCATTTTAACATTGGTTTCACGGTGACAATTAATACACCATCCCATGGTTAAAGGAGCAAATTGTTTTTGAATTTCGTACTCTTGAACTGGACCGTGACATTTTTGACATTCGATACCTCCAACTGTTACGTGTTGAGAGTGATTGAAATAAGCAAAATCAGGAAGTTTGTGAATGCGAACCCATTTCACCGGTTGCGTTTTTCCAGTATATTTTTGAGTTGCTTTGTCCCAACCTACAGCATCGTATAGTTTTTGGATTTGCGCATCATAAAATGCTTTTGAGTATTCAGCGGTTGCAGTAGTATCAGCAACTTCAGAAATATTTTTGTGACAGTTCATACACACATTCAAAGAAGGAATACCTGCATTTTTACTTGTTCTTGCAGATGAGTGACAGTATTTACAATCGATACCATTACTTCCTGCGTGGATTCTGTGCGAATAGTGAATTGGCTGAATTGGCGCATAATCTTGGTCAACACCAATTTGACTTAAATACCCATAAACAAAGTATCCACTTGCCAACAACAAGAAAACTGCCGACACGAATACTAAAAATTGATTTTTTACAAATGCTTTAGGCAAAGCCAAGAAATCAAATTTTCTTTCAACACCTTCAATACCATTTGATTTAGCGATTTTAGTTAAAACATTGTTCACCAAGAACAACATCACCACCAACATCAACATTACCAACGAAAGCGCTCCTAAAATTACATTGTTTGAAATTCCGCCTTCATCTACTTTACCAACAACCGCACCAGCCACTGGAGTAACTTCTTCTTTTTTCTCAGAAGTATAAGCAATAATGTTATCAATATCTGTAGTAGTCAATTGCGGGAATGCTGTCATTACCGACTTGTTGTTCTCTTCGAAAACTTTTACTGCTTTTGCATCACCAGAAGCAATCAAAGCAGAACTGTTGTTGATCCATTTGTACAACCAAGCCATATCGTACTTATTTGCAACACCTCTAAGAGCAGGTCCAGTTGCTTTAGCATCTAATTTATGACATGCGGCACAATTGGTATTAAACAATGCTTTTCCAGCCACTGGATCACCACCAGAAGCAGCAGGCGCAGCAGCTGTTGTAGCCGCAGCATCGGCAGCAGGTGCTGGAGCGGCAGTTTCTTGAGAAAAAGAAGTTAAGGAGAACGTTAGCGCAAAAGCTAAACAGAAAATTATAGTCCTTGAAATCGAATTATGGTTACCCATTTTTTTCATGTGTTAGTATAATTTTTTCAGATCATATAAAATACATTCCTACAATAGTGCGTTCCTGTATTTATATAGCAAATGATAATTTACAATTTTTGGCATGCTTTTTAATGATTTTTATCAAAAATAACATTGCCCTTTTTAAAAAACCTGCACAAAAATACGACTTATCAATTATTCTCAAAACCTTAAATATATCTTAATTCTTAATTTATATCAATTCTAAATAATATTTTTGTTTTCCTTTAGTTATCTATGTGTTACATTTGCATTAAAATCAATATATTATGAATATTTCAACGTATAAAAAAGCTCTTTTTTTCTTTATTTTAAATGTATTTTTTGGTAAAAATAATTTGATTTTAAGTCAAAATATAGAAGTAAATCAGGATCCTAAATTTGAGCAATTATTAAAAGAAAAGAGAAAAATCAACTCGGGTATCACAATCAATAATCGCTATAAAATTCAGGTATTTACAGGCAATAATGAGTTGTCTAAAAAGGCTTTTGTAGATTTTAAAAAGGAATTCAAAGACTTTGATGCGACCATTGTGTTTAACACTCCTTCCTATAAAGTTTGGGTCGGAAATTATAAAACACGAATTGAAGCAGAAAGAAACTTGAAATTACTTGTAAAAAAATACCCAAATGCATTCATCATAAAACCAAGTAAGTTATAATTTTTATGATTTAATCATAAAAAAAATCCCCACTATTCAGCGGGGATTTTTTTTATTTCAACTTTTTCTTCACTTCCACTTCTTGGAACGCTTCGATTATATCGTATTGTTGTATATCGTTATAATTTTTAACCTGCATACCGCAGTCGTATCCTTTTGCTACTTCTTTTACATCGTCTTTAAAACGTTTTAAAGTAGCCAATTCACCTGTATAAATTACAACTCCTTCACGAATTAAACGTATTTTAGAGTTTCTGAAGATTTTACCATCAGTAACCATACAACCTGCAATTGTTCCGACTTTAGACACTTTGAAAATTTCACGTATCTCGGCTGTTCCAGTGATTTCTTCTTTCATCTCTGGAGAAAGCATTCCTTCCATCGCATCTTTTAAGTCATCGATAGCATCGTAAATAATAGAGTAGTTACGGATATCAATTTCTTCTTTATCAGCCAATTGTTTAGCATTTCCTGCTGGTCGAACGTTAAATCCGATGATGATAGCATCCGAAGCAGAAGCTAACATTACATCCGATTCTGTAATCGCTCCAACACCTTTATGTATAATATTGATTTGAATTTCTTCAGTAGATAATTTAGAGAACGAATCAGATAATGCTTCTACAGAACCATCCACATCTCCTTTAAGGATAATATTTAATTCTTTAAATTGTCCGAGCGCGATACGACGACCAATTTCAGCCAATGTAATGTGTTTTTGTGTACGAACGGATTGTTCACGCATCAATTGAGTACGTTTGGCTGCAATTTGCTTTGCTTCTCTTTCGTCTTCAAAAACATTAAATTTATCACCCGCAGTTGGCGCACCATCCAAACCTAAAATTGAGATTGGAGTTGAAGGTCCGGCTTCTTTAACCGAATTCCCTCTTTCATCGTGCATCGCTTTAATTTTACCATGATTCTTACCTGCTAACACATAGTCTCCTACTCTTAAAGTTCCGGCTTGCACCAAAATAGTAGTTACATAACCTCTTCCTTTATCCAACTGAGCTTCCACAACAGTTCCGACAGCAGGTTTATTTGGATTCGATTTTAAATCTAAAATTTCAGCTTCAAGAAGCACTTTTTCAAGCAATTCTTTTACACCTGTACCAATTTTGGCCGAAATATCGTGTGATTGGTATTTTCCACCCCAATCTTCAACCAATAAATTCATTCCTGCCAACTGCTCTTTAATCTTTTCTGGATTAGCAGCAGGTTTATCAATTTTATTGATGGCAAAAATCATAGGAACTCCAGCAGCTTGAGCATGACTGATTGCTTCCTTAGTTTGCGGCATGATATCATCATCGGCAGCAGCCACAATAATCGCGATATCAGTTACTTGAGCACCACGAGCACGCATCGCGGTAAAAGCTTCGTGACCTGGAGTGTCTAAGAACGTAATTTTTTGACCATTATCTAGAGTCACTGCATACGCACCAATGTGTTGGGTAATTCCACCCGACTCACCTGCGATAACATTTTCCTTACGGATGTAATCCAATAAAGATGTTTTTCCGTGGTCAACGTGTCCCATAACCGTTACAATTGGAGCACGAGAGACTAAATCTTCTTCTCTATCCTCAACTACTTCAATTGCTTCTTCAATATCAGTTGTGATGAATTCAACTTCATAGCCAAATTCGTCAGCAACAATTGATAAGGTTTCGGCATCTAAACGTTGGTTCATGGTTACCATGATTCCTAAAGTCATACACGTTCCAATTACTTTGGTAATCGGCACATCCATCATGGTTGCAACTTCACCTACAGTAACAAACTCAGTTACTTTGATTGTTTTGCTTCCTTCTTCAATTGCTTTTTGTTCCTCATCTGTACGTTGACGGTGAGAATCTCTTTTATCTCTTCTGTATTTTGCAGCTTTCGATTTGGAACCTTTTCCTTGTAAACGCTCTAAGGTTTCTTTGATTTGGTTTTTAACCTCTTCTTCCGTTGGCTCCACTTTTTGAACAATAGCTGGGCGATTCCCTTTTTGGAAACCTCCTCCAGGCTTATTGGCTCCAAATTTGTTTCCACCTGGTTTGTTTGCACCACCATTTGCTCCTGGAGTTCCTGGTCTGTTTTCACCTGGTTTTGGTGGAATTCTCTTACGCTTATTTTTATTCTCTCCTGGTTTTGGATCACCTGGCTTATTTGGAGTAATTTTTGGATCTTCTTTTTTCTTTTTAGGTTTTTCGAATTGAGCTAAATCAATTTTTTGACCTGTAATTTTCGGACCTGTTAAACTTTGGTATTGAGTTTCATGGGTTTCTTCAGTTGGAGTTTCCTCTACAACTTGAGCCACTTTTTTCTCTTCAACCTTTGGAGTTTCAACTTCTTTGGGAACTATTTTTTCAACAATTGGCTCAGGTTTTACTTCTTGAACTGGAGCCACTTTTACTGGATCTAATTCAATTTTACCTACTTGCTTTGGCCCGGAAACAACTGCTCTAGCCTTGATTACTTCAAGACGTTGACGTTCTTCTTCTTGTTTTCTCTTTTCCTCAATTTCCTTTTCTCTTTCAATTCGAAGCGCTTCTTTTTCTTTTCTAATCTCCTCACTCACCCCTTTAGAAGCTTCTTTATTTCCTTTATCACCAGCAAATTGGCCACAAAGAATATTATATACATCATCAGAAATTTTTGTGTTTGGACTTGCTTCAATAGCAATTCCCTTATCTTTTAGATAATCCACAGCTCTTTCTAAAGAAATATTTAATTCCCTTAAAACTTTGTTTATTCTAATATTTCCTTCAGACATAAAATCTAATTAATTTTTTATACTATTTTGGTGAGAATTAATCCTCAAATTCTTCTTTTAATATTCTGATAACTTCTTGAATTGTCTCTTCCTCTAAATCGGTTCTTCTCACTAAATCAGCCACATTTTGTTTTAAAATACTACGTGCAGTATCCAAACCAATTTTAGCAAATTCATCGATCACCCATCCATCGATTTCATCTGAGAACTCAGTCAATTCAACATCGTCTTCTTCTGCAGTGCTACCCTCTCTGATTACATCCAATTCGTAACCAGTTAGTTGACCTGCCAATTTAATATTATGACCACCACGACCAATCGCTTTTGAAACTTCTTCTAATTTCAAATACACTTCGGCTCTTTTGTTTTCTTCATCAATTTTGATGGAAGAAACTTTTGCTGGACTTAATGCTCTTGTAATGTACAACTGAATGTTTGATGTGTAATTGATTACATCAATATTTTCATTTCCAAGTTCGCGAACAATTCCGTGAATCCTAGAACCTTTCATTCCGACACAAGCTCCAACTGGATCAATTCTGTCATCATAAGAATCTACTGCTACTTTTGCTTTTTCACCCGGAATTCTCACTACATTTTTGATTGTAATTAAACCATCAAACACTTCTGGAATTTCTTGCTCAAACAATTTTTCTAAGAAAGCTGGAGCTGTCCTAGACATGATAATTTGAGGTTTATTTCCTTTTAATTCAACACTTTCAATAATTCCTTTTACATTATCTCCTTTTCTAAAGAAATCGGATGGAATTTGTTTTTCTTTTGGAAGTACAATTTCATTTCCATCATCATCAACCAAAATTACAACTCTTGGTCTTACATGGTGTACTTCTGCTGTGTAAATATCGCCAATTAAATCTTTAAATTGTTTGTAAAGATTGGTGTTATCGTGTTCATGAATTTTAGAAATAAGATTTTGGCGTAAAGCTAAAATAGCTCTTCTTCCCAAGTCGATTAATTTCACTTCTTCAGACACGTCTTCACCTACTTCAAAATCAGGCTCAATTCTTCGTGCTTCTGAAAGTGCAATTTCTTGATTTTCGTCTTCAACTTCTCCATCTGCAACAACAACCCTGTTTCTCCATATCTCCATATCTCCTTTGTCAGGATTTATGATAATATCAAAATTATCATCCGAACCGTATTTCTTTTTTAAAGCATTTCTAAAAACGTCTTCTAAAATCGCCATAAGCGTTACTCGATCAATAAGTTTATCGTCTTTAAACTCTGAAAATGATTCGATTAATGCAATATTTTCCATTATTCTTATTAATTAAAATTTATTGTAACAATTGCTTCTATTATTTCATTGTAAGGAATTTCAGCCTTTTTAATCACTGTTTCTTTTCCTTTTCCTATCTTTTTTGGCTCTCTGGCCGACCAAACTAAAGTTATTTTATCTTCGTCTGCATTTTCCAACTCTGCTTCAATTGTTTCAGATTTGGTTTTAACTTTTAGCGTTCTTCCAATATTTTTCTTGTACTGTCGTACCAATTTTAATGGAGAAGAAACACCTGCCGAGGCTACTTCTAAAGAAAAATCTTGTTCTTCTCTATCCAAATTATTCTCAACAATTCTGCTGATATCGATGCAATCCTGGAGTATTACTCCATTATCTCCATCCAAAGTTATGGATATTTTGTTAGAATTGTCGATGGTCAAATCAATTAAAAAAAGACTTGGCTTTTCTTGTAGTGCTTGATTCAACAATTCAATTACTTTGTCTTTAAATGTCATATTTTTATAAAAAGAGGGAAGCATTGCTTCCCTCATTATTTAGTTTTGATAATAAATAACGGTGCAAATATACAATTTTTTTTTAATGACAAATATCATTTACGAATCTTAAAAAAAATCCTTACCTTTATCAAAGAAAAAATAAACTAAATAAAACCAGTAATTTATATCTAATCATGAAAAAAATTTTAATACCTACAGACTTTTCTAAGCACGCTGAGTATGCTTTGAAAGTAGCTGCTCAAATTGCCAAAAAAAACGATGGTGAAATTATTTTATTACACATGCTTGAGTTGCCTCATCAAGCCGGTGATGCCATTGGCGCTGGAAAAGATATCCCTGAAATAATGTTTTTCAAAAATGCCGCAATCAAAAAATTGGAAGATTTAATGGATGAAGATTACCTTGACGGAATCAAAGTTTCTGAAGTAGTTCAGTTTGAATTAGCATTTGACGGAATATTAAAAATAAGTCAAAAAAACAACGTTGATTTAGTTGTAATGGGTTCACATGGAGCAAGCGGATATAAAGAAATGTTCATAGGTTCTAATGCTGAAAAAGTGGTTAGAAACTCTGAAGTTCCTGTTTTAATCATCAAAAAAGAGCAAGAAAACTTCGAAGTTAATGATTTCGTTTTTGCTTCTGATTTTAGTGATGAAGTAAAAAAACCTTTTGAAAAAGTAGTTGAATTTGCCAACAAATTTGATTCAACTTTACACTTAGCGATGATCAACACACCAAACGATTTTAAATCTACTTCTACTTCTGAAGAGATTATGAATAATTTTATTTCTAACTTCAAAGTAAACAAACATCAAACACACATCTATAACGAAACTAATGTTGAAAAAGGAATCTTAAATTTCTCTAACAGCATTAATGCCGATTTAATTGGAATGTGTACTCATGGAAGAAAAGGGCTGTCTCACTTCTTCAATGGAAGTATTAGCGAAGATCTAGTAAACCATGCCACTCGTCCGGTGGTGACTTTCAAAATATAACAACCAACCTAAATAGCAACTTAAAAAACCTCTCCACAATTCGAGAGGTTTTTTATTTGTTATAAAAACAAATAATCCCAACTTAACTGTTGTGATTATTTTGTTGGTCTACTAGGACTTTCCGATACGCTAAAGCTGTCGGAATAAACTTCTCACCTAGTACAAACAAAAAACCCTAACTAAAAAAGTTAGGGTTATTTTGTTGGTCTACTAGGACTCGAACCTAGAAAGACTGCACCAAAAACAGTTGTGTTACCATTACACCATAGACCAATAATGCATGAATGCGGGTGCAAATTTAATACAAATTTTATTTTAAGCAAATATTTCAATGCTTTTTATTCAAAAAAACTTTGAGTTTAGCCTTTAATCAAGCTAACTATTTCATCTTAAAATATTTTCAAGAAAATAAAAATCTTTTGAATATCATCCTATGAAAGTTAATCGTAGGTTAAAGACAGCTAAAAAAAATCATTTTACAATAAATCGTCTTATTTTTGAATTCGAATTACATGCAAATGAAAACAAAGATCAACATACTTATTACTATTTCTACCATCGTATTGCTTGCGTTGTGCTTTGTACAATTGTATTTAGTAAAAACAGCTTACCGATATAAAGTGGCACAGTTTCGATTGGAAATTAAAGATCGGCTGAGTAAAATTACTAATGATTACAGCGATATTGATAGTACTATTTTTAATAAAAAAGATTTTTTATACCAACAATTGGCATCCAACTATTTGGCCAACAAAACTACTGGCGAAGAAATAAAACAGCAATTACTTAAAAATCAGTTTAGAAAACAATTAACATTAAAACTGCAACAAGAATTTGAAGAAGAATTTCCCGATCATTCGATCGATTTTGCTATTGTTCTGAATAAGTTTGTTATGTTCAACAATCACAAACAAGCCGACACACTTTTTGCCGAAAAACCATTAATAGAAAATAAAATGTGCGGGAATTTGGCCTCGTTGGACGATGCTTTTTTGATTCGGAATTATGTTGGCACTACAAGTTCTAACTCGGACCATTCTAACTACAAATTACTAACAGAAGACGCATTATATGTATCAGTAAAAAATTGGGAACTGATTGTGTTTAAAAGAATGTCTTCAATTTTAATCTTTTCCTTTCTCTCAATAATCATCTTAATCAGCATTTTTGTTATTACTATTAAAGCCTTAATCAAGCAGAAAAAAATCAGTGACATTAAAACTGATTTCATTAACAACATTACTCATGAACTGAAAACTCCGCTAACCACTTTATCGGTTTCAACCAAAATATTGGAACGCAAAGACATCAAAGAAAACGAACAATTATACAATCAATTACTCAACACCATCAATCGACAAAACGAGCGTTTACAACATCTAATTGACCAAGTAATGAGCAATTCGTTGGGACATGAAGAAATCGAACTGCACAAGCAAAAAATTGAGGTACATTCTTTTTTAAATTCAATCATCAATGATTTTAAAATCGCACACACAAACACTCAAATTCAAACCCATTTTCATTCGGGAGAAACCAAATTAAAATTGGATACTTTTCATTTAACAACAGCCATTCTAAATGTATTGGAAAATGCCGTGAAATATGGTAGCTCAACTATAATTATTTCAACACAGCTTCAAAATAATGTGTTCTCCATTTGTATAGAAGACAACGGAATTGGGATAGAGAAGAATAAACAAAGTCTGCTTTTTGACAAATTTTACCGTGTGGAACAAGGCAATGTTCATACGACTAAAGGACTTGGTTTAGGGTTGTATTATGTAGACCAAATCATTAAAGCACACAAAGGAAGTGTTCAATTAGTGAGTGATTTTGGAAAAGGCACTAAACTGACTCTACTTATCCCTTCATCAATACAATAAAAATGAAGAAAATTCTTTTAGCTGAAGATGATGTTGATTTTTCGATTGTGTTACAACAGTATTTACAGTTGAATCATTTTGATGTTACGGTGGTTGAAAACGGAAAGAAAGCCTTGGATTTACTGCTACGTAACACTTATGACATTTGTGTTTTTGATGTAATGATGCCTGAAATGGATGGATTTACATTGGCTGAGAAAACCATCGAAATTAATCCAGAAATGCCTTTTGTTTTTTTAACCGCTAAACAACTGATGGAAGACAAAATTAGAGGTCTACAATTGGGTGCCGACGATTATATTGTCAAACCTTTTGAGGCAGAAGAACTCATTTTGAGACTGAATAACATCTTGAAACGAAGTGAATCAAATTTCAACAAAAACCATGGAAAACAAAAAATTCAATTGGGAAATTATCTTTTCGACACTCAAAGAATGAGTTTAGAATTGAACGGAAAAACCCAACAACTCACCGAAAAAGAAGCCGCTTTGATTCATTATTTTTATCATCATAAAAACCAATTGGTAAAACGGGAACAGATTTTAAAAGCAATATGGAATACTGATGATTTTTTTTCGGGAAGAAGCATGGACGTTTACATTAGTAAAATTAGAAAATACCTTCAAGAAGACAGTAGGATTAGTATTGAAAGCATTCGCTTTATCGGAATTGAATTCAAAATAACAGAAAACGAATAACCAAATTGAAGAAAACCATTTTTTTAAACCCATTAATTGTGAAAATTTTATATCGTTCAACTTATGGGTTTCGCTAAAAAAATAGTTTCTTTGTACCGAAATAAAATCAAACCATCACACCGAATATATGACAACAGAAAACTTTAAAAAGTGGAACACTATTTTAGGCTGGGTTGCTTTTGTAATTGCATTAGTCACTTACTCATTAACCGTTGAACCAACAATGAGTTTTTGGGATTGTGGTGAATACATTGCTACATCTGCAAAATTAGAAGTCGGACATCCGCCTGGAGCACCATTATACCAAATGCTCGGAGCGTTTTTCTCAACCTTTGCTGTCGGTAAAGAAAACATCGCCCTGATGGTCAATATGATGTCGGTTTTTTCGAGTGCTTTCACCATACTTTTTATGTTTTGGTCATCAAATATTGTACTCAAAAAAGTGGTTTCGGGTTATACTGAACTCACTAAAGACAATTCAGTTGCCATTTTAGGAAGTTCATTTGTTGGCGCATTGACATTTACTTTTTCTGATAGTTTTTGGTTCAATGCTGTTGAAGCTGAAGTATATGCAATGGCAACTTTATTCATAGCCTTGTTATTTTGGTTGGGATTACGGTGGGAACAAGACATGAATACACCACGCGGAAACCGATGGTTGTTATTGATATCATTAATTGTTGGTTTGTCCTTTGGTGTACACTTTATGGCCTTACTGACTATTCCTTCAATAGGATTTTTGTATTTCTTTAAAAATTACGAAAAAGTTACTGTTAAAAATTTCATCATTGCCAACATCGTAATTGTTGCCATTTTGTTGTTCATCTTCAAGTTACTTTTACCCTACACTTTGGGGTTTTTTGGAAAAAGTGAAATCTTTTTTGTAAACAGTCTCGGACTTCCTTTTGATTCTGGAACCATCATCATGTTTGCCCTAATCATTGGATTTTTTTACTTCGGATTGCGTTACACTAAACAAAAAAACCAAGCTTTTTACAATACTATTTTGCTTTGTATTTTGTTTGTTTTAATCGGATTTTCAACTTGGTTGATGCTGCCTATTCGTGCCAATGCCAACACTCCAATCAACGAAAACAAGCCATCGGATGCAGCCGAAGTTTTAGCCTACTACAATCGCGAACAATATGGTGTTAATCCGCTTTTTTACGGACCACAATACACTGATACTTTTGCTGGCTTAGATGAAGACCAACCGTATTTAGACAAAGCTCCCAACTATGAGAGAAATTATCAAACGGGTAAATACGAGATCGTAAATCATTATAAAAATGCCGAACAAAATTCTGATGACAATCATAAGGCTATTTTACCTCGTCTGTGGAGTCCAGAGCATATTGAAAACTACATCACTTTTACCAGTGTTCCTAAGTTTGAATTGGACCATAATTACCCTTACGAAGATGATTTAGAACAATATGGCATTGACGTTAACACTCTTAGTGAAGAAGAATTATTTCAAGCTGTTGCCCAACTTAAAGATGAAATTCAAAAAACCATCAGCGAATTTAAAACTGCTTACGCTCAAAAACAAGTTGACAACGGTGATTATGTTAGCTTTTTGAAAAGATACAGCAAGTATTTAATTGTTGAAAAACCATCTACATGGGACAACATCAGTTTTATGGTAGAGTACCAATTTGGCTATATGTACGGCCGCTATTTGTTGTGGAACTTTGTTGGAAGACAAAACGACAACCAAGGAAAATACGACAATATAGATGGAAACTGGTTGAGCGGAATTACACCTTTAGACGAAATTCATTTAGGTCCACAAAAGGATTTACCTCAAGACCTAGCCAATAACAAAGGGCGTAACACCTATTTCTTCTTACCGTTCTTGTTAGGACTAATTGGTTTTATGTACCACATTCAACGCGATAGAAAATCGTTCTACGTGTTATTGACGCTATTCTTATTTACAGGTTTAGCCTTGAAAATTTATTTGAACGAGCGTCCATTCGAACCGAGAGAAAGAGACTATGCATTGGTAGGCTCGTTTTATGTGTTTGCGATGTGGGTTGGTTTTGGAGTTTATGCATTATATGAAATTATAAAAGACAAACTGGCTTCAAAAATTGCAGCGCCAATTTCAATTGCTGCTTGTTTAATAGCTTCACCTGTATTGATGGCTACTCAAAACTGGGACGATCACGATCGCTCTGATAAATATACTGCATTGGCAATGGCAAAAGCCTATTTGGATTCGTGTGAACCCAACGCCATCTTGTATACAATTGGAGATAATGACACTTTCCCTTTATGGTATGCACAAGAAATTGAAGGCTACAGAACCGATGTAAAAGTATGTTGTACGAGTTTATTAATGACCGATTGGTACATAGATCAAATGAAAATGAAAACGTACAATTCAAATGGACTACCAATTTCATTCAACCACAATCAATACGTGGACGGAACGAGAGACTACATTTTATTTAGTGGTCAAACTGAAAACAGATGGAATCTGAAAGACTTCTTGGATTTTGCTAAAAGTGAAAATCCACGTACCAAAATAGAATTAGGAAGCGGACAAATGGCCAATTTCTTCCCAACTAATAAAGTTCGAATTCCAGTTGATAAAAATGTGGTAATCAAAAACAAAGTGGTAAGTCCGAAATACAATGACTCCATTGTTCCTTACATCGATATTGATATTGATGGCGGTGCGATGTATAAAAACCGTTTGATAATGCTTGACATTTTGAATAATAACAATTGGAAACGACCTACTTATTTCACTGGAGGAAGTTTTGGTAATGAAGATTATTTATGGATGAAAGATTATTTGCAATTGGACGGTATGGTGTATAAATTGGTACCGTTAAAAACTGTTGTAGACAAAGAAAATCCATTTGATTTAGGACAAATTGATACTGACGTAATGTACAATTTAGTTCAAAAATGGACTTGGGGCAATGGCGAAAAAACAACCATTTACCATGATCCTGAAACGCGCAAAAACAGCATATCTTCTCGAAATAACTTATCGCGATTGATGTTCCAATTGATTAAGGAAGGTAAAAATGACAAAGCGAAGGCAATTATTGAAATGTCGTTGACTAAAATGCCGATAGATTATTACGGCTATTATACAGCAGTTGATCCATTTGCTGACGGATACTACAAAATAGGTGAGAAAGAAAAAGCACGTGAATTATTGAGAAAATTGATGGTAAAATACCAAGAGAATCTGAAATACTACAAAAATTTCAACGCTGCTGATCAAAACTTTATGCTCTCTGATATTTACACCGATGTAGAACGTTACCGTAATTTACTGACCATTATGAAAGATAATAACGATTTATCATTTTACAATCAAAACAGACCAACATTCAATACTTATGTTGCAATGTACAGTCGTTTTCAATTGGAAAAAGAATAAATCCTATTAAATTTATACTATTTAGTGCCAATGGAATTTCTGTTGGCACTTTTTATTTATTTTTGAGTCATGAACTTCTCTTGGGTAAAAACAAATTGGCTGATTAAAAAACTGTTCTCAAATTATGTTTGGGACATTCCCAATCATGAAAATAAAGTATACCTAACATTTGATGATGGCCCAACTCCAGCAATTACCGAATGGACATTGGCTCAACTAAAACTCCATGATGCTAAAGCCACTTTCTTTTGTATAGGTGACAATGTTAGAAAATTCCCAGAGATCTTTCAAAAAGTAATCAGCGAAGGTCATTCCATCGGAAATCATACTTTTAATCATTTGAATGGATGGAAAACCAAAAAGGAAGTTTATGTTAAGAATGTAGAATTGTGCAATCAAGAGATAGCAGAAAGTAGAAGGCAGAAGGCAGAAAGCAGTATTGCTACCAAATCAGATAATTTGCAATCTGAGCTCTTTCGTCCGCCATACGGAAAAATCAAACCATCACAATCCAAAATCTTAAGAAAACAATGCTACAAAATCATCATGTGGGACATCATAAGCTATGATTTTGACGCCACAATTTCGCCTGAAAAGTGTTTAGATAATGTGTTGAAAAATGTGCAATCGGGAAGTATAATCGTTTTTCACGACAGCAAAAAAGCATTTACGAACTTAGAATTTGCATTACCAAGAACTTTGCAATTTTTAAAAGAAAATGGATTTGTTTGTGATGCATTGTAGGATAGATGTTCCTACAAAAGATTAAACTTGTTCCTGAACCAAACCAATAATAGTATTAGCATCCAATTCGCCCGATTGTCTCCACACCATTTGACCCTCTTTGTAAATCATCAATGTTGGTAAGCCTTTTATACGAAGTGCTTCGGCTAATTCTTGATTTTTATCCACATCAATTTTAATCACTTTTGCCTTGTCACCTAACGCTGCAGCAACATCTCTGATTACAGGATGCATGGATACTGACGACTCATTCCACTCGGTGTAAAAGTCGATTAAAACCGGAACTTGGGCATTGATAAGTTCTCCAAATTTTGACATAAAACCAAAATATTTATAGCTTTCTTTTAGAATTTGAAAGCAATTTGCAATACAAATATACTATTTTTAACTAATTACACTATGTTTTGACCTTTTTTTAGTTCGATTACGGTAATTTCAGGCATAATTCCAACTCTTCCTGGATACGCATGAAAACCAAAACCGCGGTTTACATAAATATAACGACCTACATTTTCATACAATCCTGCCCATTGTTTATACACATATTCTACTGGACTCCATTTGAAAACACCCGGAATTTCAATTCCAAATTGAAAACCATGAGTATGTCCTGACAAAGTTAAATGATAATGATTAGGATGATTTTTAACTTCCATTTCCCAGTGACTCGGATCGTGGCTCATCAGAATCTTAAAATCATCTTTGTTCAGTCCTTCTGAAGCCTTTTTTAAATCGCCTACTTTTTTAAATTTTACACCCCAATTTTCTACTCCAACGATGGCTATTTCATCTTTTCCTCTTTTTATTTTGATATTTTCATTCAACAACAATTTAAAATCAATTTGTCGGTGTAAATCTTTTATCGCTTCAAAGTTTTCGTCTTTTTCTTTTTCAGAGGACCAATCAATGTATTCACCATAATCATGATTACCTAGTATGGAGAACTTTCCAAATTCATGCTTCTGAATTTTATTAAACGTATCCAACCACGGATGCATCTCTTTGGCATGAGTATTCACAATATCTCCCGTAAACAATAACAGATCCGAATTTTGTTGGTTAATCAAATCAATAGCATAGCTTATTTTTTCTGGATTGTCAAAACTTCCACTGTGTACATCCGAAATTTGAGTGATTGTAAAACCATCAAAATCATCAGGTAAATCTGGAAAAAATAGCGTTTGTCTGATGACTTTAAAATTGTATTTCCCAACGGTCATTCCGTAAATTAACGACAGAAACGGAATGGCGGCGATTCCGAGTGCTACTCGACTTACAAATTGTCTTCTTTCGGGTAAAAAAGGAGCTTGCTTGTCGTAATCGGCAATGTAATTTTTGGTTCCGACTAATATTCGAAGTACGTCTTCCACCAACATGAAAAAAGTAATCAATAATTTCGGAAGCAAAACCAGAAGCAAAACTCCAATAGTCAACATAAACATTGGTGTTTGACCTACAGTTCTATCAAATTTTGAAAACTGATAAAAGATAAAAACTACAGCCGAAAGAGATATAAAAATATAAGCAATTTGTATCCATCTGACTTTGGTTACTGTTTTAACAGCCTGAAAAGCATAGAGTTCAATAACTGCTATTATAATGAAAAAAATAATCCAACGAGGTGACATAGTGTGTTTTAATTATACGCAAAAGTACATTACGGTATATATTTTTTTGTAGTTTTAAGGAATATTTTAACATATTTTGATATGAAAAAAATAATACTCCAATTATTGCTTTCCATTTTATTGATTACTGAAGGATTTTCTCAGCAGAAAAAAGCAAATAGAGCAGAGGATCAAATCACTAAAAACTTAGAAATTGCATTTGAATACATTGACAATGACAGCGATAGTGCCCAAATCTTTATTCAAAAAGCTAAAGACTTATCTAAAAAAATAAAACAACCGCTTTTTGATGTTAAAATATTAGAAACGGAAGGTAACTATTATGGATTTGTAAAAAACGATTATAATAATGCCACTAATTTGTACTTAAAAGCAGTACAACTTTGCGAAAAACACCAACTAAATTACACCAAGAACTTATATCATTCTCTAGGAGTTTTATTTCATTTGACTGACAATTACGAAAAAGCTAAACTGTATTATACCAAGGCAATTCCGCTAGAAAAAAAAGAAAAAGATTCGGTTTTGCTGGCGCGTAGTTTGGCCAATTTGGCTTCCATCAATTCAACTCAGGAAAATTTTAAAAAAGCCGAAGAATTGTTTTTGGAAAGTCTGAAATGTCCGAGCAGTTTTGAAATCAAAAGAACCACTTATGCCAATTTGGGCAACTTAAAAATCAGAGAAAAGAAATTTGATGAAGCACTAAAATACTTAGACAAAGTAATAGTAGTCAACCCCGAAACAGGTGAAGGTCCGGATGAAATTGACTTTTCTTATCTATTGGACGCCAAAATTGGTGCACGAAATTTTAAAAATGCTGACACCATTATTCCGTATGCTATTAAATTGTATGAGAACACATCTGATTTAAGAGATAAAAGTATTTTATTACGATCATTAGGTAATTTATACCATGCGATGGGTGATTTTGAAAAAGCATCCAATTCTAAAGACGAATACATACTAATTTATGATAGTTTGAAAGCCAAACAACGTGATGAAGTGGTCTACGAAATGGAAGCCAAATACCAAACGCAAAAGAAAGAAGAAGAAATTGTCAAGCAAGAGAAAGAAAAGAACAAACTGCAATTATTTTTTATCATTGCCTGTTTCACTATTGCGTTATTGAGCTTTTTAGTCTATCAATTTTTTAAACAACGTAATCGATTAAAAAAACAAACGCATCTACTCGAAACGGCTGTTGATGAAAAGAATATTCTACTCAAAGAAACGCATCATCGAGTGAAAAACAGTTTCCAAATTGTTTCGAGTTTACTCTATTTACAGTCGGAAAACATGAAAGACAAAGAAGCGGCATTGGCTGTAAAAGAAGCACAAAATCGTGTCAAATCGATGGTGCTCATTCATCAGAAATTGTACAGCAAAGACCAATTAATCGGGATTGAAACTAAAGAATATATTGAAGATTTGGTGAACGACATCATCGAAAATCAAACGGATACGATTCCGGATTTGACTACAAACGTTACTGTTGAAAGCGCCGTTTTTTCAATTGATTCGATTACGCCTTTGGGATTAATCATCAACGAATTGATTACCAATTGCATAAAACACGCGTTTCCTTCTTACGTAGAACATCCGAAAATAGAATTGGAATTTAAAAAACAAGGCGAAATTTACATTTTGAAAGTAAGTGACAACGGAATCGGATTTAGCAATGAAATTAGTGAAAACTCATTCGGAATTAAACTCATCAACGCCTTAGCCAAAAAGCTAAAAGGTACTATTTCATTTGAAAATAATAACGGAACCTATTTTGTGATGGAAATTCATAAATTTGAACAAATGAATTAATCCGATGAGCACCAAAATTTACATTATCGAAGACGAACCTTTGATTGCCGAAACCATTAAAACCGCTTTGGAAAAAGTAGGTTACGCTATTGTGGGAATGACTGATAATGGCAAAGAAGCCTTATTTGATATAGACCAATTACAACCCGATTTGATTTTAGTCGACATCACTTTAGAAGGCAAAATGGATGGAATTGAAATGGTGGAACACCTCAAAAAGAAATCGGATGTACCATTTATTTTCTTGACTTCACATTCGGATGACAACACTTTGGAACGCGTCAAACAAACTGATCCAGCCGGATTTATCGTAAAACCATTCAACGAAAAAACGTTACAATCTAACATTGAAATTGCCTTATACAAAAACAAAGTGCAAAAACAATCCGTTTCATCTAACGAAGAAATAAACTCCTTTTTTGTAAAAAACAAAGGCGAATTAATCAAAATTGAATTGGACGATATTCTATACTTGGAAGCGTACGACAACTATTGCAACCTGTATACTTCTACACAAAAGCACCTCATCAGTCACACCTTAAAAAGCGTGGAAGAAAAATTACCTCAGCACAAGTTCATCAGAGTACATCGCTCGTATGTAATTAATGTTTCTAAGATTAAATCGCTTCAAGACGGTTACATTTTCATCGAAAAAAATAAAGTCCCGATGAGTGCTTCCAACAAAGAAGAGCTAATGAAACACATCAATTTGCTCTAATTTCTTTTACCCAAAAAAACACTCCATTCACTAAATTTTTCTGGTTGTTCGCCAAAAACATCCTTAAGTAAACTATTGATTTCGATAGATTTACTTAAAAAATTCTATGCTCCCAAACAAAGAAAAGAAAATTGTACTACCTACAACAACTGAAGGTGTATTTGAAATTACCATCACCTCAAAAGATAACAAAACTGTTTTTACCGACTGCATAAGTTCTAAAAACAAAAAAATAATATTAAAAGGATTTTCGAAACACTTATACAATGTCACGTTAGTTCCGATACTCATTAACCAACCGTTTTAAAACAACCCATCAAAATGAAACGAATTTTACTACTACAACTGTTTCTTATCACTGCTTTTGGATTTGCTCAAGTTGGAGTAAATACCACCACACCTGATCCGTCATCAATGCTTGATATTTCGGCAACCAACAAAGGTGTTTTGGTGCCGCGAGTGAGTTTGCCTAATGTAACTACTACTCAATTAGACGGAACCAACACAGCCGCAACTGGATTGTTAATTTGGAACACGAATGCTGCTACAACTGGCGGAAATGGTGTGGGTTTTTATTATTTTAATGGAACTCAATGGATGCCGATTACGCAAACTTCAACAACAGATCATGACATTTACGAAGTCGGTGGTACAATAGCTCCCGATGCTATTACAGACAACAAATACACCCAAGGAAGTCTGACTATCGGCACAAATACAGCTGCAACCGGAGTTTTAGATGTGGATAATGCAACCAAAACAACTAGTGTTGATGTGAACAATACATTTGCCACTAACCCAATCGGAATTGATGTAAACTTAACTTCAAATGCGGCTGGAAAAACTGGAATCAAAACCCAATTCAACGGAACTGCTGCTACCGGGAACAATTCGTTCATTCAAAACACTGATAATATGGTGGGCAACACCAACCGAACGGCTATCAATAATGATTTCAGCGGAACTTCATCAAGTATTTCCACTTCAATTACAGGATTGAAAAACGACTTCAAAAGTACCTCAAACTATTATGCCATTTTGTACGGCGTTAGTAATTCATTTGCTTCAACAACCAACGCTTGGGGCTACGGAATGGTAAATGCTTTTACTAATGGTGGCTCTACTCCTTCTTTTGGCGTGGTGAATGCTTTTAACGGAACCAGCACTGGCGATGTTACGGGCTTTTCGAATTCTTCTAACAATCGTAGCGGAACCATAATGGGATTAGAAAATAGCTTCTCAGGAACAGGAGACGGCATTCACTTTGGTATAAGCAATTTTTTGAATGGCACAGGAACTGGCACTAAATATGGTGTTTTCAATATTATTCCTAGTACAGCTGGCGGAACGCATTACGGAATTTACTCTGATGTACAAAAATCAGGCAGTTTTGCAGGTTACTTTTTAGGGAACGTATCCATTGGAACCTCAGCATTAAACAACTACATTCTTCCTCCATCACGTGGAACTAATGGTCAAATCATGCAAACCGATGGTAGTGGAAACGTTTCATGGGTTACACCAACTCCAACTCCAACTACCGATTCAGATTGGTTTGAGTTGGGAACGACAACTACTGCAAACAATATAACCGACAACATATATACTCAAGGTAAAGTAACTGTTGGAAGCTCTACATTATCCAACGGAAAATTAAATGTATATAATTCTTTGGAAAGCAACTCATTCTATTCTGAAAACACTGGTTCTCCGGCCATTGCTACATCTTCAGGATATTTTGTAAATAACGGAATTGGAACTCATTCTAGATATGGAATACAAACAAGTGTATCAGGTGGTGGAACTGGACAAAAATTTGGAGTATTCAACAACATAAACACTTCAAGCACAGATTGGCAAGCTGGTGTATCCAATTTTTTGAGTGGTTCAAATGCTAGTTTGGTTTATGGATGTCGTAACGACATATCTACAACAGGAAGTGCTGCACAACAACAATTTGGACTTTATAATTCCTTTTCAACTGTATCTGACTCTGAAATATCGGGTGTATACAATTTTATTTCCAGTGGAGGCAATGGAATTAATTATGGAACGCATAACCGAATTTTGGGTAACGGAAACGGAGTAAAATACGGCACATTTAACTTCATCTCTGGAGCAGGAAGCGGTTTACGATACGGAAACTACAATTACGTGACTGGAAGCGGAACTAATACTAAATACGGAACTTACAATTTCATGGATCAAGGTGCGGGTGGAATTCATTATGGATTGTATTCGGAAGCATTAAAAACAGGAAGCTATGCAGGTTATTTTTTAGGAAATGTTTCAATAGGCACAACTACAACCAACAATTACATCTTGCCACCATCTCGCGGAACCAACGGCCAAACCATGCAAACCGATGGTAGCGGAAATGTTACTTGGGTAAATTCACCCACAGATACTGATGACCAAGGAACCGATGTATTTAGTTTAACAGGAACAACTTTAAATCTCTCGTTACAAAACGATGGTGTAGCCACACAAACTGTAGATTTATCCTCACTAAAAGACGCCGATTGGTACGAAGTAGGCGGAACAAATTCACCCGATTCAATCACGGATAATAAATTCACTTTGGGTGATATCTCAATAGGTAAAATAACGGCTGCAAGTGGAAAATTGGATGTTGACGCTGCTCTCAAAAACGTTACTACTTCTTTTTTAAATAACAATACGACGACGGGTTCAAAATGGGGAATCCAAAACAATGTTGTAGTAGATACAAACAATGATTCCTCCTATGGTATTTCCAATGCGATTACTGGAAATGCCGATTTTAAATACGGTATCTACAACACTATCAGTGGAGCCATTACAGGAGGTTCAGCTGAATACGGATTAGTTAACAATCATATGAGTAGCGGATTCTTTACCGGCTTTGGGGTATTCAATTTCTTCAATCCTTCGGCATCACATACCGGAAATTACATAGGCCTACACAATGAAATATCAGGCGGCAATCATACAGGTGGCTTTATTGGCGTGAATAATTTAGTTGGTCAAAACACCAATAGTGCAGTTTATGGTGTAACTAATTCATTGGGCGGAACTGGATCTGGAGTTCGAGCAGGTGTGTATAATTTTTTTAGTGGAACCTCATCAGGTGATGTTGTGGGTACAGAAACCTATATGATAGCAACAGGAACAGGTAACAAATATGGAGAACGAATTACTATTCCGAACACGTTACCAGGAATCCATTTTGGAGTTTATTCGGATGTAACCAAAACCAACAGTTTTGCTGGTTATTTTTTAGGAAAAGTTTCCGTAGGAACCAACATCATTGACAATTATATTTTACCTCCATCTCGTGGATTAAATGGCCAAATCATGCAAACCGATGGCGCTGGAAATGTCTCATGGGCCGATGCTCCCTCTGATGCCGATTGGTACGAAGTGGGTGGATTAACTCCAGCCAATTCCATTTTAGATAACATCTTCACCGGAGGTGATGTATCAATAGGAAAAGCTACTGCTGCAACTGGTAAAGTAGATATCGAAGCAGACAATAAAACAATGACGTTGGTTTTGGAAAACAATAATGCAAGTTCGGGTAGTAAATCTGGAATTGATAACAATCTTACAGCCAATGCAAACAATGCGCTTTCATGGGGCATATTAAATAGAATTTCTGGTTTATCACCTCTTAAATTTGGCGTTACCAATTCCTATTCAACCAACAATCCTGGAGCTTCTATAACAGAAGTAGGTTACAACAATGATTATACATCAACAGGAAATGTCAATTTTGTTGGGCATAGTAATACGATTTTCCCATTCTCAACTAATTCAGGTACAATAACTGGATACGTAAATAATGTAACAGGATCGGTAACAGGTGAATTCACAGGTTTTGTCAACAGTAATTTTGTCACTACAAATTCCTTAAAAACAGGATTAATAAATGCGTTTTCTGGAGGTGGGAATGGAGACACACTCGGAATCAACAATAGCTTCACAGGAATCACTAACGGCGAGATTATTGGTGTTAACACAAACATTAACAGCTCAGGAACAGGTTTAAAATACGGAGAAAAAATTACAATTGATAATACTAGTGGTGGCATTCACTGCGGAATTTATGCTGATGTGACAAAAGCCAATAGCTACGCGGGTTACTTCTTGGGAAGAGTTTCAATTGGAAATACATTAGCCAATAATTATATTTTACCAGCTTCAAGAGGAACTAACGGGCAAATCATGCAAACCGATGCAGTAGGCAATGTCTCTTGGGTGAATCCTTTGGTTGATACTGACACTGATAACCAACAAATTGATGTATTGTCATTAACAGGCGATACTTTAAACATTTCGTTACAAGACGATGCAGTGGCTACTCAAACTTTAAATTTAGGCGCTATCGACAATCAAGGCACAGACGTTTTTAGTTTGACTGGAAATACGCTGAATTTGTCGCTTCAAAATGATGGAGTGGCTACCCAAACCGTAGACTTATCGCCTTTATCGAACGATTGGAAACTAACAGGCAACGCAGGAACGCTTTCTGGAACCAATTTCATAGGGACTACTGATGCGCAAGATTTGGATTTTCGTGTGAATAATGTGGTTAAAATTCGCCTTACCCAACAAGGACAATTGTCGTTTGTTAATGCTGGTGGTTCAGTTTTTGTCGGAATCAACGCGGGTGATGTTGACGATTTAACCAACAATCAAAATACTTTTGTTGGCTCTACTAGCGGACAATTTACTACTACAGGAAATTTAAATACTGGTATTGGTCATGCGTCTTTAAATGCAAATATATCTGGAGTTGGAAACTCTGGTTTAGGAAAAAGCTCGCTTCTAACCAATACAACAGGAAGCAACAACACTGGAGTTGGTCGATTGGCCGATGTTGCTACATCAGGATTAAGTAATGCAACAGCTGTTGGTTTCAACGCTACAGTTTCGGTCTCGGATAAAGTGCGTTTGGGAAGCACCACAGTAACCGTAGTAGAAGGTCAGGTTCCGTATACCAATCCATCGGATGCGCGTTTTAAATTCAATGTACAAGAAAATGTTCCTGGTTTGGATTTCATCAAAAAATTAAAACCAGTCACCTACAATTTCGACACCAAAAAATTCGATGAACATCTCAATAAAAACCGCAACAGAGAAGAAGTTGCTACTGAAGATTTCTCAAGATCAACCGCTATAGTTCGTACTGGATTTTTAGCGCAAGATGTAGAAAAAATCTGCAACGATTTAGGCTATAACTTTGATGGATTACACATTCCTGATGCCGCTAATCCGACTGATAATTACGGTATAGCTTACAGCCAGTTCATCATGCCAATTGTAAAAGCAGTTCAAGAACAACAAGTGATCATTGAAACTCAAAAAACCGAGTTGGAACAACTAAAATCAGAATTAGAAAAATATAAAATTCTCGAAGAACGCATCAAAGCATTGGAACAGAAGTAAGTTTAGTAGTAGAGTTTGTTTCTTAAAAGGAGTTTCCATTTTGGAGCTCCTTTTTTCTTTATAAAATGGTTTGAACAATTCATATAAGATAACTGCTGTTTCGTGAAAAGCATCGTTTTAAGTGATTTGAATTAATGTGATTTGCACTTTAATTTAAAAATATCTTTTTATGAAAAAAAATTTACACTCTTTTTTAATTACAATTACCTTACTCATTTGTACACAAGCATTTTCAACTCCAGTAATTTCGGCTGTGTCGGTTTCTAACATCACGCCAACCTCAGCCAGAATCAACTTTTCTGTCAATGCTCAGAATAGTACAACCTATGCTTTTGTTCAGATAAACACAATTCCAACGATGTCTGGAAGTTATCCTCCTAATGGGCCTTTCAATGGAACCACTCCAGCAGCTTCGTTTCAAGACGTTACTAATTTAATTCCAAACACTTTATACTATTATGCTATTGATGCTTACGATGCATCTAGCCAAGCCGCGGTAACTGTTACTGGAACTTTCACTACTGGCGGAACGGTTCCGAGTACAACAAATGCCGTTGTTTCAAACATTACATCAACTTCAGCACAAATTGACTTTGAGGTAAATACATTTGGCATTCAAAGTTCAATTGTTGTAGATTATGGATTAAGTCCTACTTTTTTTTACTCTTACAATTGGGTAGCCAATACATTTACAAATACGCCAACACCTTTTAGCTTCAATTTTGTGGAGCTCACTCCAAATACTACTTATTACTACAGTGTTGGATCCTACTCACCTACACTCACTGGAAATCGAATTTTAGGCAGTTTCACAACCTCTGTTTTAAGTAACTCAGATCATGAGCAAAAACTTAATTTTAGTTTATCACCAAATCCAGCCTCAGATTATTTTACGATTGAAATGGAAAATGAAATACAATCAGTAGAAATATACTCGCTTCAAGGACAAAAAGTAGTGGCTTCTGTTTCAAAAAGCATCAATGTTTCTGATTTATCAAGTGGAATTTACTTAGTTCGAATTGAAGATCAAAATCATGCTGTCGCCACTCAAAAATTAATCATAGAATAAAAAAACCTTGCCATGAAAAGACTCAGACAATTCAAACTAGAAATAACACTTGCGTTGCTTTATTGTCTGCTTTTCATGCTTATCTTAAGTAGTTTTTAGTTTTTTAAATACCGTTTGTGATGGTTCATTAACCGCTGTTTTTCTTTGAAATTCAGCGGTTTTGTAGTTTCTTAAAATCTTTTATAAAATCCCTTTTGCATTTCATGAAAGAAAACAACCATTTCGTGAAAATCTCAATTTTATTCAAGCGCTACAGCTGATTTTTGCTGAAATTTTTAAAACTATATCAAATGAAGAAACTATTACTCTCTCTATTTTTACTAGTGAACACAACCTTGACTTTTGCACAAATTGGATTTTCTAACTTTTCGACTTCAAACATCACCAGCTCATCAGCAAGTTTGAATGCTTATGTGACTGTTAATTGTACCAACGGAGGAAACTTCCATGCTCAATTTTCTACCAATGCATCATTTGCTCCAAGCACAAATGCAACGGGCGGATCCGTATTTGTATCGTACCCTAGAACCATTAACATTTCAGGGTTGACTCCAGGCACAACTTACTACTGGAGGTATTATGGCAATTTAGGAACTAATTGCAATCCAACTGTTGTGTATTCACCTACGCAATCGTTCACAACTCTACCAGCAAGTCTTCCGCCAACCATTCAAAACATTACAATTGATGCCAACAACACCAGTGCCAATATCAATTATTCACTCAATGCCAACAGCGCTTCGGCAACCTCAATTGTAAAATATGGACTTACTGATACTTCACTTACAAATCAAGTAACAGGCGGTTCTGCTACTGGTTCTACTAACACTCCAGCGACAGGTTATTTAACTGGATTGACTCCAAACACTACGTATTATTACCAAATTGAAGCCACCAATTCAATTGGCACAACAGCTTCTCCTGTAGGATCATTTACGACCACAAACAGCACTCCAAATAGTTTGGTGGCGGAGTACAATTTCAACAATACGATGCAAAATATTGAAGGCAGTAATCCTTTTAGTACAACAAGCGGCACTTCATTTGCTGCCGATCGCAATGGAAATCCAAATAGCGCTTTAAATATCACCAATAGCGGAAGTAGCGCAGCCATTAGCAATCTACCCTACGGAGCATCTGCGCGAACGATATCTATTTGGGTAAAAATGAACTCTTTCAATGCCAATTTTAACTTTATTTATTGTTACGGAACCGCTTCGAACTATAATGGTGCTTATTTTAACCCAAATAATTTGTATCATTTTGCAACGGGCAACAACCATACGTTTGCCACAGCAAATTCAATCGACTGGACTCACCTTGTGTTTGTATACGATGGAACGCAATCTAAAATTTACAAAAACGGAGTATTGCTTGGCGCCGCTAATTTGACTGTTAACACTCAAAACAACAACAACATTTTTACTTTAGGTTTAACCGAACAAGGAGCTCAAAACTATTTTAATGGAGTTATTGATGATTTGAAAATCTATAATTATGCCATTTCAGACACTGATGCCAATAGTTTATTCACCAACAACACATTGGCATCCGAAGACTTCAACTCGCAAAACCTTCAAGCAATCATTTACCCAAATCCAACTACTGATACTTTCACTATCGAAATGGAAAACGAAGTACAATCAGTAGAAATCTATTCGCTTCAAGGTCAAAAAGTACTGATATCTACCTCAAAAAACATCAATGTTTCTGATTTATCAAAAGGAATATATTTGGTGCGTATTGAAGATGAAAATAACGCAGTGGCAACTCAAAAATTAATCGTTAAATAAACAAATATGAAAAAAATAATCACAGTCGGATTACTAATTTTAATCGGTTTGACTTCGGTAGAATCAAATGCGCAATTGGGAAATCTTTTAAACAAGAAGGATAAAAAATCGTCAAATAATAAGAACAGTAAAGAAGTGTTAATGGAAGATGAACCCGGAACCATTTTTGGGAATTATTATTGGGTTTTCTTGCCTAGCAAAAATCTTTCTCCTATGTTTCTTAATGAACTAAAACCCGACTTACCAAAAGAAGGAAGCACACTACAAATTAAACGATTCGAAGCTGGCAAAGATGAAAACATTGTTATTAGTTCTGGTGGAGTTAATAAAGGCGCTTACACCTATTCTGAAAGCAGATGTGCAGGTTGTGAAGCGGTTAATAAAGTTGGTTTTACAAGCTACAAAGGCATAGAAGGTTTAGTTTCGGCAGACAATCCAAACAACATTGAATCGGCTGCTCGTGTTTTTAAAGAAGATTTAAAATCGTTAAAAGAGGGAGTTTTATCTCTTGGCTTTTTGGGAAGCAAATACATGGGATATGGCAAAAACGATTTTTACATAGTGCTGTCAAAAGACAAAAGTAAATTAGAAGGCATCACCTATGAGTCAATGGCTCAATTGGGTGAAGCGGCTACAAAAACGTATGATGATGCAATTAAAGCTACGGACAAAGGTGTTGCAATGATGAAGCCCGGAAGCGCCAACAAGGCGCCTATTTTTGCAAAAGCAAGAGCAGCGGCTCCAAAAGCTACCAAAGACTATTTGGTTGGAAAAGGAATCACTCATTTAGAACCAATTTACGCTTATGAATACCCAAATAATCCTGAATTTGATGTAATCAAAAATAACTATCAAGAAGAAATAGGTCGACAAGTTCAATTCTATGTAGTGTGCAAAAACAACAAAATTGGAAATGAAAATAACAGTAGCAAAAATGTTTACAAAACTAAATACGTCATTTTTCAAGTAAACATCAGAGAAAATGGTAGCAATACTAATTTTGACGGGAAGTATTATGCCTTCTTTGCTGGAATGGGTTATCCAATTGCCGACACAGAAAACATCATGCAATACAAATAATAATTATACATCATGAAGAAAATAATCCTCCTTTTATGCTTAGCATTAGGTTTAATATCGATGAATACACCCTCCAAAAAACACCGTTTTGGTTTAGTAAATGAAGTTAGTGTTACCGAAAAATTCGATATCAAAATTAAAAATGACCTAAACGATGAAGTCAGCGTAATCAATTCCGGAAGCGGCGGAAGTTACCGATTGACCAAAAACGCAACCACAACCATTAAAATGGAAGAAGGCGACCAATTGCACTATTACGAAAAAGGCAAAAAAGGCGCTTTAATTTTGACAGCAACAAAAGAAATGCACGGAAAAGTGCAACTATTAAGTAAAATATAAAAATAAAGTAGTAGTTTTTAAAGAAAATTCCGCTCAATCAAGTCATTTGAAATTGGGCGGTTTTTCGCATAAAAAAAAATAGTATCTTGTTTCCCTATTCAACCTATATGAAAACCATCAAAGCCATTGTAGTAGACGACGAAGAAAACGCACGTTTAATTATTAAAAATTTTATTGCTGAATACTGTCCTTCTGTTGAAATCATCGACGAAGCCGAAGACGTAAAATCAGCCGTAAAACTCATCAATAAAAATCAAGTTGATTTGGTGTTTCTCGATATCGAAATGCCCAATGAAAACGGTTTTGCTCTTTTTGATTACTTCAACAAGCCTACTTTTGAAACCATTTTTTGTACTGCGTATTCTGAGTATGCCATCAAAGCCTTTGAGGTTTCGGCTACCGATTATTTGTTGAAACCCATCGGATTAACAAAGTTGAAAGAAGCCATCGAAAAAGTAGAAAATAAACTGGTCAATAAAAATTTCAATTCAGATAACATTGCCGCATTAAAAGAAAATTTAGTCGAAAAAGAAATCAAAAAAATCGGTATTCTCATTGGCGATGGCATTGTTTTTATGGATTTGAACGACATTCTCTATTTTGAAGCCGAAGGTTCGTACACTACCATTCATCACAAAAATGGCACGGATTTGACCGTAAAAAAAATCAAACATTTTGAAGATTTGTTGGCCAATGACAAACGATTTTTCCGCATTCATCGCTCATACTTAATCAATGTTTCGTTGATTAAAAAATACAGCAAAAAAGACGGTTTATCAGTCACTTACGACGACCGAACGTTGCTCCCAATTTCACGTGAAAAAAAGGAAGAGTTTGAAGAATTCATGCAACTCAACAATATTCTATAATGAAGCATTGGTTGGTTTTAATTGGACTATTTTTCAGTCAACTTCTGTTGGCTCAAAATGCCAATTCCGACCTCATCCAACTTCAAAATCATCCTCAAAAAGACACAACTCGTTGCTTTCTTCTCAACAAAATCATTGAAGCTGAAAACGATCACAACATCTGGATCAAATACAATCAAGAGCTTCAAAAAATAGCTTTGGATAATAGTAAAAAAGAGAACAACAAAACGCTAAAAAATACGTACATCAAATATTTGTCGATCTCATACAACAACGATGGCGCTTATGAATTGTACAATGAGAAATACGATAAAGCCATTCTATTGTACAAAAAATCACTGCAAATGGCCAACTCCATTCAGTACCACATCGGGAGTTCTCTTTCGCTACAAAACATCGGAACTGCGTTTGATTATTTAGGTAAAATTGACAGTACGTTGGTGTACATGAAAAAAGCCCATCAATTTGCTTTACGTTCCAAAAACAAATCATCTATTGCCTACGTTCTTACCGATTTGGGTTACGTCTACAACAATTTAGGCAACAACAATTTAGCCATAAAATACAATTTAGAAGCCTTGCCCTTGTTCGAAAAGATGAATGACTTAGAAGGTTTGGAGCGCACCAACTTTGCCCTTGGACGAATTTTCGACAGTCAAAAAGACTATAAAACAAGTTGTTCGTATTATTTAAAATGTTTAGAAATCGACCGAAAAACCAATAATAAAGAGCGATTGGGTTTAATTTTAAATAGTTTGGCTGCAACCAATACTAATTTGAATTTATTAGAAAAAGCGCTGCAATTCAACAACGAGGCTTTTCAATTGGCAACTCAAATGAATAATGAGGATTTAATTGCCACTTCACACAAAAATTACGGTGATATTTATTTTAAAAAAAAGGAAAATGAAAAAGCGAAATCCAATTATTTATCAGCCGAACAACTATTCAAAATAATAAAAAGTGATTTACATCTTTCCAAAGTTCAAATCAAATTAGCCACCATTTTATTCCATCAAAACCAATTCACTCAAGCCAAAGAGTATGGTTTAAAAGCATTTGAGTTGGCACAAAAAACCAATTTCCCGTCTGATCAAAAAAATGCTGCGGAAATTTTGAGTCAGATTTTTTCTAAAGAAAAGGACTTCCAGAATGCCTACAAATACAAATCCATCGCCTCTGATATTAGTGAAGAAATTTACTTCGACGAAAGCAAAGACATCGCCTTAAAAGCCACTTACCTGTACGAAACCGAAAAGAAAGAAGCTGCTATTAAAGCGCTCAATCAAAAAAATAAAATTGCCGAACTCGAGTCGAAAAAAAAGACAACAACTTTATATTTAGTGATATTATTTTTCACTGGAATCACTACTACTGGTTACGTTTTATTTTCTCGTTACAAGGAAAAAAAGAAAAACGAAATCCTACAAAATCAACTGGCCGAAACCGAAAAACTTTTAGCAGCCGAGAAAAAAGTCACCGAAAGCGAACTCAAAGCACTCAAAAGTCAGATGAATCCGCATTTTATTTTCAATGCCTTGAACAGTATTCAAATGCAATTCATGTACGGCGACAAGCTCACGGCCAACGAACAACTCAATAATTTCACGTATTTAACACGTCAAATTCTAGAAGTTTCCGGTAAAAAAAGCATCACTATTTCAGACGAAGTGGAAATTTTGACCAAGTACCTTCAATTAGAACAATTGCGTTTCAAAAAGGATTTTACTTTCTCAGTAGTAGTTTCCAATTCCATCGATGAAGATTACCATAAAATTCCGCCGATGCTCATTCAACCGATTGTAGAAAACAGTATTAAACACGGTTTATTACACCAAAAAGGCGATAAAAAAGTGAGTGTTCATTTTGATATTGACGAAGAAGAAACGCATTTGATTTGTACGGTTATTGACAACGGAATTGGTCGCGAGAAATCGGCTGAAATCAAAGCCAAAAACCATTCTACTCACAACTCATTTTCGACTCAAGCCATAGAACAACGCTTGGAATTGCTCAATGAAAAACTGCAATTACCTGATTTAATTACCTACAGTGATTTGGTTTCCAACGAAAACGAAGTCAACGGCACAAAAGTGGTCATAAAAATTCCGATTGTTTGAAGCATTTGATTATTTTTACATTCCAATTGTAATACCGATTATGTATTCAATACAGTCTAATAAATTATACTGTTTTCATACTATATCGGCATTATACTAGAAATCATTAGTCTTAAAATATAATCCTAACAAGTATAATTTCAAATCATGTCACAAAAACGCCTTTTTCTGCTCGATGCATACGCTTTAATTTTCCGTGGTTATTATGCTTTCATCAAAAATCCGCGCATCAACTCCAAAGGAATGGACACGTCGGCCATTATGGGTTTTATGAACTCTTTAATGGATGTAATCAAACGCGAAAAACCCGATCATTTGGCCGTAGCTTTTGATAAAGGCGGAAGCGATTACCGCTACGAAATGTACCAAGAATACAAAGCACACCGCGACGAAACACCCGAAGCGATTAAAATTGCCGTTCCTTACATTCAGCAATTACTACAAGCGATGCACATTCCGATTATGGAAAAAGCAGGTTATGAAGCCGACGATTTGATTGGAACCTTGGCCAAACAAGCCGAAAAAGAAGGTTATCAGGTGTTTATGGTAACGCCCGATAAAGATTTTGCACAATTGGTTTCGGAAAATATTTTCATGTACAAACCAGCACGAATGGGCAACGATATTGAAATCTGGGGAATTCCAGAAGTGTTGGAAAAATTCGAAATTGACAACCCTTTGCAAGTCATCGATTTCCTCGGAATGATGGGCGACGCAGCCGATAATATTCCGGGTTTACCTGGCGTTGGCGAAAAAACTGCAAAGAAATTTTTAAAAGAATACGGTTCGTTAGAAAACCTTTTGGCCAATACACACGAACTCAAAGGTGCCATCAAAGATAAAATCGAGGCGAATGCCGAATTAGGATTATTATCCAAAAAGTTAGCTACTATCCTTCTCGATTGCCCGGTCGAATTCAATGCCGAAGATTTTGAGTTATCCAAACCCGACATCGAAAAAACGGATGCCTTGTTTCAAGAATTGGAATTCCGCCAAATGAAAACCCAATTCGATAAACTTTTTGGTACAGGAAAAGAATACGACGAAATCGACACCAATGGCAATGACAATGGTAATGACAAAGTTCAAGCACCAAAAAAACCAGCCAAAAAAACTAATGAAGACCAATTTGACTTGTTTGGATTTTCGGATGATGATTCCGACGAGCCAAAACCGCATTCGTATTATGCAACTCTAGAAACCACAAGTCACAATTACCAAATTATTCAAGGCGAATTGGGCATAAAATTGTTTTTGCAAAACCTAAACAGTCAAACCTCTGTGTGTTTTGATACCGAAACTACCGGAATTGATGCGTTGAATGCCGAATTAGTCGGAATGTCTTTTGCTTGGGAAAAAGGAAAAGCATTTTACGTTCCGTTTCCTGAAAATCAAGAAGAAGCCCAAGTTTTAGCCGACAAATTCCAAACGTTTTTCGAAAATGAAGCGATTGAAAAAATCGGTCAAAACATGAAATACGATTTGAAAATTTTGGCCAATTACGGAATCACTGTCAAAGGAAAACTCTTTGACACCATGATTGCACATTATTTGATTAATCCCGATATGCGTCACAACATGGATGTATTATCGGAAACGTATTTAAAATATTCACCCAAATCCATAGAAACTTTAATTGGTAAAAAAGGCAAAAATCAACTGTCGATGCGCGATGTTCCTTTGGAAGACATTAAAGAATACGCTGCTGAAGACGCCGATATTACCTTACAATTAAAAGAAGTGTTCAGTCCGATTTTAGATAAAGCTGAAACTAAAAAACTATTTGAAGAAATCGAAATTCCGCTCGTTCCTGTTTTAGCTGCAATGGAATCAGAAGGCATTAATTTGGATGTGAATTTCCTTAAATCGATGTCGACTGAAATGCAAAAAGAAATCAACGATTTTGAACAGAAAATCTACGAAACAGCGGGTGAGAAATTCAACTTGGCTTCTCCAAAACAATTGGGAGATATTTTATTTGATAAACTCAAAATTGGTGGCGCGAAACAAAAGAAAACCAAGACTGGACAGTACGCTACTGGAGAAGAAGTATTGAGCTATTTGGCCAATGAACATCAAATTGTAAAAGACATTTTGGAATGGCGTCAGATGGTGAAATTACAAAGCACTTATATTGAAGCATTGCCGAATCAAGTGGATAAAAAAACCCATCGCGTACATACCGATTACATGCAAACGGTTGCTGCTACAGGTCGTTTGAGTTCAAATAATCCGAACTTACAGAACATTCCGATTCGTACCGAACGCGGACGACAAATCCGAAAAGCATTCATTGCCCGAGATGAAAACTACACCTTATTATCTGCCGATTATTCGCAAATTGAATTAAGAATCATCGCCGCATTATCGGGTGAAGAAAACATGATTAAAGCATTTCAAAACCACGAAGACATTCACAGAAGTACTGCGGCCAAAGTGTTCAATGTTGGTTTGGATGAAGTAACCAAAGAACAACGTAGCAATGCCAAAACGGTCAATTTCGGAATCATTTATGGTGTTTCTGCCTTCGGGTTGAGTAATCAAACTTCCTTATCACGCAGCGAAAGTGCGGCTTTGATTGATGCGTACTACAAAACCTATCCAAAATTAAAATCGTACATGTCGGAACAAGTTGATTTTGCTCGACACAACGGTTACGTACAAACGGTTTTAGGAAGAAGACGTTACTTAAAAGACATCAATTCGGCCAACGCAGTTGTTCGTGGCGCGGCTGAACGAAATGCGGTGAATGCTCCGATTCAAGGTTCGGCGGCCGATATCATCAAAATTGCAATGATCAACATTCATAAAAAACTCACCTCTGAAAACTGGAAATCCAAAATGTTGCTGCAAGTACATGATGAGCTAGTGTTTGACGTACACAATTCGGAGATGGAAAAAATTCAACCCATGATCAAACACGAAATGGAAAATGCCATTCAACTCGCTGTTCCATTAGAGGTAGAATTAGGTTTTGGAAAAGATTGGTTGGAAGCGCACTAAATGAGTTTACAGTGTTCAGTTGCAGTATTCAGTAAGAATGAATTAATAAATAAATTTCCTACTTTTGTTCTATGCCGCTAGTTTCTCTCTCCGAAAAAAATCTGCAACGAATCAAATCGATAACCAATAGTAATTATTTGGATGTTATTGGATTGATTATTGTACTTACGGCTTCTTTTTCGTTGGGTTACCACAACACCAAATATAAATTTTCGTTTCAAGGTAAAGATTATGTTTTCTTTTTAGGCTATGTCTCTATAGTAAACACAGGCTTTTCCATGATGGGAAATCGATTGGTCACAAAGAAAAACAACATCGGAAACCTCATCACAACCTGCAATACTTTTTTGAGTGGTTCTATTGATTATTTACTCGGAAACAAAGGTGCCATCTTAACCTATCCCATCTCTTTTATTGCTAACTTTTTGGTTTTTAAGGCGTGGCGCAAAAGTCGGGTTTTACGTGCCATCGATTTTATTTTTTACCGAAATATTGTTTTAGGTTTACTCGTCTCGTTGGCGCTGAATTACATCGCGTTTACTACTTTTTCAAAAAATGCCATCGATTGGAAATTGTTTTTTGCCGTTGCTATTCCGGCCGGAATCACCTTTGGCGGTACTTTCAACACGGCTCGAATGTATCCTGATAATTGGTTCATCTGGCAATTGTACAATTTGACCAAAATTATTCAAAATCTGATGTTGCTCAACATAGCGAATACCGCTAAATATACGTTCTACTTCTTCAACGCCATTATCGGTTACATCACTTGGAACGACGACCGTAAAAAATCGGATGTGAAAAAATAACTACGCAACCTTTTCAACAAAACAGCATCTTCTATTAAAATTTATTTGATATGAAACTCTTTTCTAAATTACTTCTTTTTGTATTTATTTCATTGAGTTTTCAATGTTCAAAAAACAATTCAGATAACACAACTGTTACTCGCGAAGTTTTAAATCAGAAGAAATCTAACATTCAAACGTATCTTAATTCGTTTGATTGTAGTCAAGCATCCTCTTGTATGAGCATGGCTTTTGGTTCAAAACCTTGCGGCGGTCCTTGGGAATACATCGTTTTCCCAAACTCAGTTGATATCGATGTACTCACGCAAATGGTCAATGAATACAACGAATTAGAGCATCAATTCAACATAGAGACAGGAGCAATGTCGGATTGTGCAGTTGTTGGTCCACCTTCTCAAATAGAATGTGTAAATGGTCAATGCACAATCATCAATTAATTCATTTGTAAGCGCGCAATACTAGGTGTACAAGAGGTAAACACAGCTATTTTAAGTAGTTTTTATAGAAAAAGAATCACTATTTTAGCACTCGAAACAAGTTATGAATCGTGGAGTCATTAAAAACCATATTGTACTTTTCTATTTTCAGATATCCTCTTACTCTGGACGAAATTCACAGTTATACTAATAACCGTGAAGTTTCTGATACTGAAAATGAACTTCAACTTTTAATGGCGCAAAAAATACTGACTCAAGTTGACGATTTTTATGTATACGGAAGCGATTTAGATAGTGTCATCAAACGCCTTCGCGGGAATATGAATGCCAAAAAAATAATGGCAAAAGCACAAGAACGCGCTTTATTCATATCCAAATTTCCGTTTGTAGAAAGTGTTGGTGTATCGGGCTCACTTTCAAAAGGTTATTACGATAATGATAGTGACATCGATTTTTTTGTCATTACCAAACACAATAAATTATGGGTATGTCGAACCTTATTGATGCTGTATAAAAAAATATTTCTACTGAATTCTAGAAAATACTTCTGTGTCAATTATTTTATTTCCGACCAGCAATTGGAAATCGAAGAAAAAAACCGTTTCACTGCGACCGAATTGAAAACATTAATTCCGATGCAAGGGAAAAACGCTTTTGAGCAATTTTACAACAGAAACACATGGATTAAAGATTATTTTTCAAAGTTTGAAATCAACTTAGAATCAATTCCAGAAATCAAAAAAAACGGATTGACCAAAACCCTCGAATTCTTTTTTGACAACGGTTTCGGAAATGCCATTGACTATCTATTCAAATCAATTACACTCCGAAAATGGAGAGCTAAATTCAATTTTTTGAGTGAAGACGATTTTAAAATTGCCCTAAAATCAACAAAAAACATCTCAAAACACCATCCGTCCAATTTTCAAAAAAAAGTTATCTTATCTTTGAATGACAAACTAGAAGAAGTTCAACGAAATTATAATATTGTCGTTCCGAAAGAATATGTCTAACCTACTTTTTTCGCATTCGTATTATTACCAACTCGACCCGAAGCAATGGAAAAATAAAACGCCATTCCCGCCTTTGGGGACTTTGTATGCGGCAGCTTTACTGCGAAAAAACAATTATACTGTTGACCTTTTTGACACCAATTTATTAGACAGTCCGAAAGCGATTCTTCCTATTTTAGAAGAAAAAAAACCAAAATACTTAGTCATTTACGACGATGGTTTTAACTATCTGACCAAAATGTGCCTCACCACTATGCGAGAAGCGTGTTTTGAGATGATTCAGCTCGGAAAAAAACACGATTGTATTGTCATAATTTCAAGCTCAGATGCTACTGATCATTACACAGAATACCTTGATAAAGGCGCTGATTTTATCATTCAAGGTGAAGGCGAATTGACGCTATTGGAATTGATTAATTCACTAGAAAGTCAGCAATCAATTGACACCATTTCTGGAATTGCTTTTAAAAATAATAACGAAATTCAAGTCAATTCCAAGCGTTCGGTCTTAGTCCAACTCGACGATTTACCTTTGCCAGCTTGGGATTTAATTGATATTGAATCCTACAAAACCATCTGGAAACAAAGCGGTCAAGAATTTACGTTAAATATCGCCACCACTCGCGGTTGTCCGTACAAATGCAATTGGTGCGCCAAACCCATCTACGGCAATCGTTACAACTCGCATTCGCCCGAATACATTGCCAATCATTTGGAATATCTATCCAAAAAATTCAACGTCAATCGATTTTGGATGTGCGATGATATTTTTGGGTTAAAGCCGAATTGGGTACAGGAATTCAACATCGAATTGCAAAAAAGAAAATTGAACATTCGGTATTACATTCAAAGTCGCGTTGACTTACTTTTAAAGGAAGACACGATTGATGCCTTGGCCACTTCAGGTTTGGAAGAAGTGTGGGTTGGAGCCGAAAGTGCTTCTCAAAAAATTCTCGATGCAATGGACAAAGGCACCAAAGTGGAAGAAATTTACGAAGCAACTCGCCTTTTAAAAGAGAAAAACATACGCGTCGCCTTCTTTTTACAGTTTGGTTACCTCGATGAAAATCAGGATGATATTCAAAAAACCATTGCGATGGTGAAAGAACTATTACCCGATAATATTGGTATTTCCGTTTCGTATCCGTTGCCGGGAACGAAATTTTATGAAAAAGTAAAAGACGATTTACAACTGAAAGCCAATTGGAACGATTCGGACGATTTGGACATGATGTTCAACGGAACCTATAACTCCAATTACTATCGAAAATTACAACGTTTTGTACACAAAGAATACCGAAAAAGTCAAGGGTTTTTCAACTTACAACAAGTGCTTAAAAATCCGAAACAACTGAGTTTCTCAAAACTAAAATCGATAGCCAAATTGGGTTATTATATTCCGAGTTCGTTTGTTGATTCATTGATGTTAAAGCGATTGGAAAATGAACGCTAGTTTTGACAAAGCAGCCAACAACTACGATACTACCTTCACCAATTCAGTGATAGGCAAAGCGCAACGCGAATTGGTGCATCATCATTTTTCAAAAATTGAAGAAAAAAAACAACCTAAAACTATATTAGAAATCAATTGCGGAACCGGCGAAGATGCGATTTGGTTAGCGCAACATCATTTTCAGGTAACTGCGACCGATATTTCTGAGAAAATGATAGCAGTTGCTAAAAGTAAAAACCAATTCAATAATTTGAATTTTGATGTATTGGATTGCAATCTTGTGGCTCAAAAATATGCTTCTAATTCCTTTGATTTGGTGTTTTCTAATTTTGGAGGATTGAATTGTTTGTCGACTAATGAACTTCAATTATTCTTTGAAAATGCAAGCCAAATTCTGACTTCAAAAGGCGAATTAGTTCTGATAATTATGCCCAAAAACACGCTTTGGGAACAATTGTATTTCATTGGTAAAGGGAAATTTTCAGAAGTGTTTCGACGAAAAAAAGAATTTGCCACAGCCGATGTTGATGGGGAAAAAGTCACCACGTATTATTATAATCCCAATGATATTGAACAATTGGCATCAACAAATTTCATCATTAAGACAAAATTTCCTATCGGATTTTTCATTCCACCATCGTATTTGGAACCGTTTTTCAAATCCAAACCGCGATTGTTATCGTTTTTAAATTATTTGGAAAAAAGAATTAGTACTTTTAGTTTTTTATCAAAATACGCCGATCATTACATCATTCATCTGCAAAAAAAATGAGCATTTTACTTACACATGGCTACTATTTATCGGATGATCCCAAGGAACAAAAGATAATGAAACCTTATCCACCATTGGGTTTGCTGTATGTTTCTGCCTATTTGTGGAGTAAAAATGTGGCCAATGATGTGTTTGATTCGACTTTTTATTCGAAAGAAGAACAACTGCAATTCATAAGAGAAAAACAACCCAAAATAGTTTGTATTTATACCAATTTGATGACCAAAATAGAAGTCATTCAGTTGATGAAAAAACTAAAAACAGTTGAATTTGGTTTTCCGAAAATAGTATTGGGCGGACCTGACGTAACGTACAATATTGAAAATTACTTGAATTCGGGCGCCGATTTTATAGTAATTGGAGAAGGCGAAGAAACAACTTTCGAATTGTACCAAACGATTATGAATGAAGCCGATTTCTCGAAAGTAAACGGAATTGCTTACATTGAAAATGGAACGTTAATTCAAACAACTGCACGAACCAAATTCAGAGAATTAGACGAATTGCCGTTGCCGAATCGCGATGCCATTCCGAATGAAAAATACTTAGAAACTTGGAAACGCAATCACGGCGAAAGTTCGATGACGATTTCTACCCAACGCGGTTGTCCGTACACTTGCAAATGGTGCAGCACTGCGGTTTATGGTCAAAGTTACCGTCGAAGACCTGCGCATTTGGTTGCTCAAGAAATGAAAATGCTCAAGGAAAAATACAACCCTGATGCGATTTGGTTTGTCGATGATGTGTTTACCATCAGTCACAAATGGCTGACGGCGTTTCACGAAGAAGTAGTCAAACAAAATGCTCAAATTCGGTTTGAATGCATTACACGAGCCGAACGTTTGAACGACGAAATTTTACGCCTTTTGAAAGAAGCTGGCTGTTTCCGAATTTGGATTGGAGCCGAAAGTGGTTCGCAAAAAATCATTGATGCTATGGATCGCAGAGTCGATGTCAATCATGTGAAAAAAATGATTCAAAACACCAATGCAATAGGGATTGAAACGGGAACGTTCATCATGCTCGGTTATCCTGGAGAAGATGAAAAAGATATTCACGAGACAATTGAGTATTTGAAAGAAGCCAACCCAACGCATTACACCATAACTGTGGCTTATCCTATCAAGGGAACTTCACTATACAACGAAATTGAAAATGACATAACCGTTCACCCGAATTGGGAAACCTCAACTGATAGACAAATTGATTTCAAACGAAATTATTCGAGAAAATACTATGATTATGCGGTTTCAAAAGTGGTGAACGAAGTGGAATTCAGCCGGAAAAACAAAACTTTTTTTCAGCGTATAAAACACAAAACCAAATCGATTTTGGCGGGTGGAATGATGAAATTTTCGAAATAATGAATTCAACTGAATCAAAATACATGTACTTTTTAACCTTACTTTTTTTTGCAGTGAGTGTGATGGGTATTTTGCATCATGAGCTATGGTTGGATGAAGCACATCATTGGTTATTAGCACGCGATAGTAATTCCATTTCCGATTTATACAACAACACACGATCTGAAGGACATCCTTTAATGTGGAATTTACTCTTATACACAATTACTCGTTTTACGTCAAATCCGTTTTGGATGCAACTAGTACATGTTGTAATCTCCACTTCTTTTGTATTGGTTTTTCTCAAAAAAGCGCCTTTCAACTGGGTTTTCAAAACACTGTTTATTTTTGGTTATTTCTTCATTTTTGAATACAATCTCATCAGCAGAAACTACGGCTTAGGGATTTTATTTCTCTTTCTGGCTGGTTCTATTTTTAAAGATCGAAACTCTAAATTTATTCTTCTGTGTGTTTATTTGGCATTAGCGTCAAACACTCATATCCTTTTCAGCGTAGTTGCTTTTGCTCTGTTTTTAACCCTTTTGGTGGAACAATTTCAAAACAAACAATTCTTTAAAATTCAGACCGTTTTAGGATGTTTAATTTTTGTATCGGGTTTATTTTTAATCGGAATTCAAATCCAAACTACAGAATCCGATTGGCTTTTGAATCCAATACAATCTCTGTCTTTTGACGAACGATTAAAACACGGAATCGTTTCATTATTTGAAGGATTAATTGCAATCCCTAATTTTACTACACTCCACTTTTGGAATACCAATTTTGTGATAGATAACAACCGAAGTAGTGCTGCTGTTTTGGTTGTATTGATTTATTTACTCCCAATGGTGTTGTTTTACAAAAACAAAAAGACACTCTTCTTTGTTTACATTGCCTTGATTGGCACTCAAATTTTCTTTTACATCACGCAACGAACCGCTGTCCGTTTTCACGGAATAAATTACATCATCATTATCCTTGCTTTATGGATGGAACAGTATTATGGTTCTGAAAATTTTAAACTTAAAGAAATCGTAACCCGCTTTAGGTTGATTTTATTCAGAAAACCGATTATCTATTTGCTATTATTAATCCACTTTTTTAGCGGAATTTATGCGTATTCTGTAGATTACATTCATCCGTTTACTTCAGCAAAACAAACGGTTGATTATCTAAAAAATGAAGATTTAGATTCAAAAGAAATTGTATCCGTTACCTGTGATGGAACTATAATAAGTGCTTATTTAGAACGCAAAGTATATTTTTTGTGCAGCAATGGTTATCAGAGTTTTTGTCATTGGGATTCGGATTGTGACCGAGATTTGAATCAACAAAAAAGTGTAGAGCTACTGAAACAGTACATGAAAAACCACACCAATTGTGTTTATGTTTCTTATTATCCTTTATCGAATGCTCAAAAAAATAGTTCTTGGCAATTTATAACCGACGATGTAAAAATCAGGTTCTTGAAAAAATTTGACATCAACATTGTAAATAATTCGTATTATTATGTTTTTGAAGTAGTTAAAGAAAAAAGAAGTTTCTAACCTAAAGCATGAAAAAACTGATGATTTATATTTTTCTTTTCTTTTTATGGTCGTGTGAAAACCACAGCACCGAGGATTTGATTGCTATTCCAACGGTTGAAGATTCGTCGCTGACATTGAAATGGAATAAAGCCTATCCCGACGATTCGATTGATAAATCGATAGTTGGTTTGAAATGGGCGTTATCCTATATTGGTGCCGAATTGCCTGTCAACGAAGTTGGAATTTCCTATCAAAACAATCTAATTTCAATTGACTTGAATAAATTGGGTTTGAGTTCAAATGCAAAAGAAAAGTTAGCTGTTTTACATTCAAAAATTGTTGCTTCAGAAGAATACCAAACACAACAAGCTGTCGATTTAGGTAGGTACATTGTTTTATTAATTGGTGCTTCCGAACATTATTATGAATTGGTTGGAACGCCTTCTACTTTATCAGAATTATTGGGTAATTATACCTTACTCCCACAAAAAGGATACGTGAATAACTCCAGTGTTTCGTTGGAGCATCGCATCATTGAATTTTCGGAACAAAACGGATTGAATCAAGTGTTTCTGTCGAAAGAAGTCAATCCAGTTACGGGAGAAATTTACGAATATGAAACCATCGAGTTGTTGCCTAACGGACAATTGCGTTTCGGGATTTTTGACGTCAATGGCAACCGAAAAAACGCTGCCGATCCATCGCATTCAAACGCCGGAAAACCGGCAAAGTGCATGTGGTGTCATGAGTCGACCATCAATCAATTATTCACTCCACAAAATAATTATTCAGGTTATTTAACGGCGACCGAATTACAAAATACACTCATCAATTACCGTGAATCTCATCGAGACTTAAAATTACAATTGACCAATGGCGTTGACTTTTCGCAAACCCAACAACATACTTTAACTGAATTACTCTATATTTCGTTTATGGAACCTTCGGCAGAACGATTGAGTTTGGAGTGGAATTTACCTTTGACACAAGTACAAAATTTACTTTCGAGTTTGCCGACACATCAATATTCTGAATTTCCTTTCTTGGGAAATTTATACTATAGAAATGACATTGAAACCCTTGCTCCATTTGATGGTTTAGCGGTTTCGAGTAGTGTCAGAGAAGTATCAATCACTGAAGTAAATCACTTGGATTAATGTTGAACAATCAAAAAATAATCGTCGTTCTTCCTGCTTACAATGCAGCCAAAACACTAGAGAAAACGGTGAATGAAATTCCGTTAGACTTAGTTGACGATATTATTTTAACCGACGATTACAGCAACGACAATACTATTGAAATTGCTCAAAAACTGGGAATTCAACACATTATCGTTCACGATACCAACAAAGGTTACGGCGCCAATCAGAAATCGTGTTATCAAAAGGCATTCGAATTGAACGCTGACATCATTATTATGTTGCATCCTGATTATCAGTATACTCCAAAATTAATTCCGGCTATGTGTTCACTGGTTGCCAATGATTTGTACGATGTGGTTTTGGGTTCGCGCATTTTGAGCAAAGGTGCTTTGAAAGGCGGAATGCCATTGTACAAATACATTTCCAATCGAATACTGACTTTGATTCAGAATATTTTGATGAATCAAAAACTGTCGGAATACCATACCGGATATCGCTGTTTTAAGGCAACTTTTTTGAAGCAAATTGATTTTGAAAACTATTCGGATGATTTTGTATTTGACAACGAAATTTTAGCGCAATTGTGTTACAAAAAAGCACGTATTGGCGAAATATCGTGTCCGGCGAAGTACTTTGAAGAAGCGTCGTCGATTAATTTTAGTAGAAGTATTCGTTATGGTTTGGGTGTTTTACGAGTTTCAATTTCTTACTTTTTGCAAAAGACTAAATTGTTTCGATTTTCATTATTTAAAAAATTATGAGGAAACTAATTCGACAACATTATGGCTTGATTGCTATTGCTTTGTTTTGTGCTTTTTGCCTTTTCAAAGCGATGAATTTTCCTGTTCATGATTTTGCAAATTACTATTTTGGTGGACAATTTTTAGTTAATGGACAATTCAATTCGAATACTTACTTTCCGTATCTTTTTAATAAACAAATTGCCGATTTGGGTTACAGCGGAATTTTTGCCAGTTATGCACCCAATACGCCTTTCTTGGCTTTACTTTTTACTCCATTTTCACTTTTATCGTTAGCTGCATCGAAATTAGTTTTTAACATCATTAGTGTGTCTGTTTTTTTGATTAGCTTATATCGATTGACGCGGTTTTACAAGATAAAATCGATTTACATTGTATTCATTCCGTTGTTGTTTTTTGTTCCGATAAAAAACGAATTGCTGTTTGGGCAAGTCTATTTTGTACTGTTTTTTTTCTTAACCGAATTTTGGCTGGCCTATCAAAAAGAACGATTATTAAAGTCGGCTTTTTTTCTGAGTTTGGCTATTCTATTGAAAGTATTTCCTGTTGTATTGCTATTGATTTTTCTCTTCAAAAAAGAATTCAAACTATTGCTCTACACTTTTGGTATTTGTTTTTTGTTAATTGGAATTTCAACGCTATTTACTGGTTTTGATGTTTGGTTGTTTTGGTTAAATTCGGTTCTACCCAGAGCTTCCAACGGCGAAATTGCTACAGCTTATGTGGACAATTACCAATCGGTTTTTATGTTTTTGAAACGACTTTTAGTAGCCAATCCGATTGAAAATTTGAATGCTATTTATCATTCGCCTTTACTTTTTAAAGCACTCATTTTCGCTTATAAAATCAAACTCATTGTTATCGGCTATTTTGTTACGAAGCGAATTTCCAATTCACTTTTTGTGTTTTCGTTTTGGATCATGGTTTCGATTTTACTTTCACCATACGGAAGTACATACACATTTATTTTGCTGATTTTTATCTACTTCAACATCATTAAGTCTGAAATTTCAACCAATAAAAAATGGATGTTTTTCGGACTATTGCTGTACATCAACTCGGTTCCTATTTCCTATTTATTGCATCAACCTTTTCCAGTTTCTTATTTAAGATTGTTGACTTTATTGTTACTTTTTATTGGAATAGTAGTTCCATTTTATCAGAAAATAAATTGGAAAATAGTAACTGTTTTGTCTTTGGTCGCGCTGATGATTCCTTTGTTTTTAGAAGAAAAAAACAACGCTAATTCTACCTCATTTTTAATGAAACAATCGCCCATTTTAATTTATGATTACCAAATAAAAAATAAAGAATTGACCTATTACTATTGGAATGAAAAAGGAGAAAATCAAAGAAAATTAAAGCTATGCAAGTATAACGTTGTTGAATTACCAATAAAAAACAACCAGATTTTTTACAACAATCAACAACTCACTTTTGACAAAAGCAATAAGCTAAAACCCATTTTGATTAATGGTGAGATTGTGGTTTTTTTAAGCGATTATAACAAAGGAATTGGATTTTATTCACTCCAAAAAATAGCACTCAATTGACAACCAAAAACCTACATAGAATCGGATTTATATCGTCTAATGCTGTACGTCAAATTTTGGTTTCTGCCATTGGAGTTGTAATTCCGTTTATGGTCATTCAACATTCGTCAAAAGAAGTTTGGGGCGAATTTGTATCGTTGTTGTTGTATTCTTTGCTGGTAACACAAATCATCAACTGGGGAAATAAGGAGTATTTGTTGCGGAAATTCAGTGAAACTCCACGCACAATTAAAACCGATTTTTCTTCTATTTTAATCACCCGTTTTCCTTTAGTTCTACTTTTTTCACTAATTGGATTCTTCCTTTTTAAAATGGAGTTCGGACTCTATTTAGCCTTTTGGATTTTAGGACGATTTTTAATTCATTCGTATGAAGTGTTAGTGGTGTATGAGAAAAAATTTAACGCTTCATTAGCCATTGAATTGGTTTGTTTCTTGGCTTTTGCTATTGTTTTTTACAGCTTATCATCTGCATTAAATTTAAATCAGTTATTAATTTTATACAGTCTTTATCAATTCACTAAAGGGATTTGTTTTTTGCTCCTTTTTAAAAATATTTTCTCTTTTGATGCACGTTTCAACTTCAATTATTATAAAGCCAGCCTTTGGTTCTTCTTATTGTCGGTTTTAGGCTTTTTAGCATCAAAAATTGACGTCTACATTATTGAACAATTTGACAATAAAATTGTTACTTCCGATTACCAAATCATTAATGGGTTATTGGTTTTTATCATGTCAATCAGTGCTTTTATTTATGCTCCATTTACCAAAAACATATACAGAAACACAGACTTTACCATTCAAAAAACCAAAAAAACTCTAGTGTTATTCGGACTCATAATAGTTCCTATTTCACTGCTTTTTGTTTTTGGAATTATTCGCTATTTCTTAAAGTTAGAGTTCACTTTTTGGTTTTATGTTGTTGCCTTTTTTTATGCTTTTCCGTCGTATGCATATGGAATAGAAATTGTTCGGTTATTCAAACAAAATAGAGAAAAAAAGGTTGTTGTGATTCTTTTTTTGGGCGTGTTAATTAATTCAATTGTCACGTATTACCTTCTTTTTTCGGGTTATGGAATTCAAGAAATTCTATTCGGAAGCGCATTAGTGCAAGTACTTATTTTAGTTCTATTCGTGTATTCGGCAACACTAAAAAATTATCTTACGTTTAAAAAACAAAAAACATTTTATGCAAGGTTAATTCCGGCAACTGCTTTGTGTTTTGATGTTGGAGCCAATATCGGAACTAAAAGTAAATTGTTTCTTTCTCTCGGAGCCAAAGTAATTGCTTTTGAACCTCAATCTTCTTGCGAAATCTTCTTGTCAAAAATTAAAAAAAATAATTCAAATTTTGAGTTTGAATCGATAGCAATTGGAGATCAAAACAAATCAATTGAACTCAATTTAGCCAATCATAGTGAAGTAGCAACACTATCCGAAGAATTCATTTCGTTTTATTCCAACGAAAAAATTTACTGGAATAAAAAAGAAACTGTTACCATGCAAACACTCAACTCTGCAATTGAAAAACACGGTATTCCATTTTTTTGTAAAATTGATACCGAAGGTTATGAGTTAAATATCTTATCTTCGTTACGGTATTCAATTCCGATTATTGAATTTGAATTTACTGAAGCTTTTTACGAAAACACATTAAAAATCATCGATTTACTAGCTTCTGAAAAAACCACTTTTAATTTTATTTTAAACGAGCATTTGGAGTTTAAACTACAAGAGTGGGTTTCTTCGGAAGAATTAAAAAGTACAATTGCCGCCTTACCAAGAAAAAAGTTACACGGAAACATCTTCATTAAGACAAATGAAAGCTAACAAAATCATCCTTTTCAATCCGCGCAGTGCCAATGGCAAACACCGCATTCCGAACTCCATTCTGCAAGTCGGCGCTTCCATACATGGTCAATTCGAGTATGTTTTTGTGGATGGAAATTTGGAAGAAAATCCGTGGAGTATCATTTCAACCTATTTGCAATCAGGCGAATTTAAATACTTTGGTTGTACCGTAATGCCCGGACCACAATTGCGTCAGGCGATTCCGTTTACCAAAAAAATTAAAGAGCAATTTCCTCAAATAATTACCGTTTGGGGCGGTTATTTTGCTTCGAATCAATACAAAGTTTCTCTGAATTCGGGTTATGTTGATTATGTGATTAACGGTCCAGGCGACAACACGTTTCCCGAGTTAATTCAAACCATAGAAAAGAACAATCTCGACCACTTATCTTCCATCAAAAATCTGATTTTTAGAAATGAAAAAGGCGAAATGGTAAAAACAGCCGTCGAAGCCTTACTCGATCAAGACACATTACCTATGTTTCCTTATGAGTATTTGAATTCGTTTTATCCCGTACAAAACTATTTGGCCAAAACCTTTATGGGAAACAAAACCTTGTCATACCATTCGAGTATGGGTTGCCCGTTTTCGTGTTCGTTTTGCGCTGTAGTTCCGATATACAATGCCAAATGGAAAGGCATGTCGGCCAGTCGAATTTATGAAGATGTAAAGTATTTCAAGGAAAAGTACAACATTGACGCGGTCGAATTTCACGATAATAATTTCTTTACTTCCAAAAAAAGAGTGTTGGAGTTTTCAGAGTTAATCCTGAATGATAACATTAGTTATTGGGGTGAAGGCCGAATTGATACTATTAATTTGTATTCGGACGACGAACTCAAATTGATGCGAAAAGCGGGTTGCAAAATGATATTTTTGGGCGCCGAAACGGGTAACGATGCTGTATTGAAACAAATGAACAAAGGCGGAACCCAAACCGGACAAATGATTAAAGATTTTGTACTGCGAATGAAAAACGCCGATATTATTCCGGAACTCTCATTTGTACTAGGAATGCCTGCTCCAACGGAAAAAGAAGTGTACGATCAGATTTTGTGGGACATTAATTTTATTAAAGAAATCAAAACCATCAATCCAGATGCCGAGATTATCATTTATTTATTCAGTCCGGTTCCAACTGAGGGTTCGGAGTTGTACCAACAAATTCTCAATGCTGGATTTTCATTCCCAACCCAATTGGAAGATTGGATTTCTCCGAGTTGGGAGAATTTCGACTTGCGGAAAAATCCGCTCACGCCTTGGTTAAAACCGTACATGATTGACACTATAAAGAATTTTGAAACCGTGCTGAATGGTTATTATCCAACGGTTTCCGATTTTAGAATTAGAGGCTACAAAAAACAATTGTTACGACTGACTTCTGGAATTCGATATAAAACAGGTTTCTATCATTTTCCATACGAAATCAAAGCGTTACACAAATTGTGGAAATACAGACAACCCGAAATCGAGGGTTTTTATTCTGAGTGATGGATCGATGAGAAACTTTATCAAAAAAATAACGCACCCATTTTTAAAATTTGGATTAAAACTGTACTATCTCAAACCGAGAACATTTTGCTATGATGGCATTTGTGTCAAAGTGCATCCTGATGTTTTTCCTCCGCATTTAACATTGAGTACAACTGTACTTTTGGATTTTATAAAAGAAAAAGAGTTGAACAACAAAACCTTTCTAGAATTAGGTTGTGGCAGTGGAATCATTTCACTATTTGCTGCCAAAAAAGGAGCTAACGTTACAGCAACCGACATCAATACAACTGCTCTAGAATTTTTATCTGAAAACGCTAAAAAGAACAATCAAAAATTAGAAATATTCAAATCGGATTTGTTTCAATCACTACCCAATAGAACATTTGACTGCATACTAATTAATCCGCCGTACTATCCAAAAAATCCAAAAACTATCAAAGAACAAGCGTGGTTTTGCGGGGAACATTTTGAGTATTTTGAAGCTTTATTTCCGCAATTAAAAAATTACCTTATTCCGTCTAACGAAACGTTCATGATACTTTCGGAAGATTGTGAATTGGAAAAAATAAAAGCGATTGCCTCAAAAAGTGACATCGCTTTTACTTTGGTATTGGAGAAAAAAGTAGTTGGTGAGAAAAACTACATTTTTACTGTAACTTCTTCGTAGAATCACGCTGACGTAACTCTGTTTTTATCACTGTAGTTCTGTGCGTGTATACTTCTTCTTTGCTTTCTAATTTTTCAATCAGCATTTTGGTCGCTACTTCGCCAATTTCGGGTCCGTGTTGACTTACCGTAGACAAACTTGGCGTCATTCGGCGCGACCAAACTCCATCAGCAAAACCAATTAAGGATAGCTCTTGCGGAATTTTATACCCATTCTGTATCCCGAGTTTCATGGCTGTAACCGAAGCGTGTTCGTCAAGAGCAAAAACACCATCGGGTTTATTTTTGATGAAGAAACCACCAATTTTATCGTTAAAATCTTCTGAATTCTCGGTTAGAATCACCAATGAATCGTCGACTTTTACATTGTGTTTTTTCATGGCTTCATAAAAACCTTGAGCTCTTAATTTTCCTACACTCAAATTATCGATAGAAGATAATAAAGCTATTTTTTTACAGCCTGTTTTCAACAAATGTTCAGTAGCATTTACGGCCGAATCCAAATCGTCAACAATAACTTTATCGCAATTGATTTCATCGGCAATTCGATCAAACATCACAATGGGCGTTCCATCATTAATAATCGATTTAAAATGACCAAACTGCTGCAACTTCTGTGCTTCTTCCGAAATGGATAAAATAAAGCCATCAATGGTTCCGTTACTCAACATTTCGAGCATGTTGATTTCCTTTTCCAACGATTCATTGGAAATACACGTAATTACTTTATAGCCTTTTTCGTCGGCCACTTTTTCAATTCCGGTAAATACCTTGGCAAAAAACGAATTCAAAATATTCGGAATAATCACACCAATAGTGCGCGTAGAACGATTCTTCAAATTCAAACCAATACTGTTGGGCTTGTAATTTTTCAGTTTCGCGTATTCCTGAATTTTAATTTTGGTAGGTTCGCTGATTTCCGGACTGTCGTTCAACGCTTTCGAAACAGTAGAAACGGAAACTCCGAGTTCTTTGGCAATTTGTTTTAACGTGGCTTTCGATTTCATAACTCTATATATAAGGTGTAAATTTATAGAATTTATTTTTAGAAGCGAAAGGCTTGGGCATTTTTGTTTTCCATTTTCCTGCCGCTTTTCCAAAACTTTTATTGTTCATCAACTAAAACGGTCACTAAAAACAAATCGGTACACAATAAAAGGTTTTTCCCTTGCGTCAGGGCTAGAGAATGAACTTTAGGCAGCTAACAAAAGAAATCTATTGTACTATCTTCCAAAATAATAGCTTTCACAAAAATAAATCAAAAATGCAGTTTGCATATATAATATTTATTTGTACTTTTGCACTCCCGTAATTGGGAATGGAATGTTTAATTAAAATAAATTATTGTGAACACATTAAGCTACAAGACAGTTTCAGCAAACAAAGCTACTGCAGACAAGCAGTGGATTGTTGTAGATGCTGAAGGTCATAACTTAGGTCGTTTTGCTTCAAAAGTGGCGATGCTTTTAAGAGGTAAATACAAACCAAGTTATACACCGCACGTTGATTGTGGAGATAACGTAATTGTTATCAACGCAGAAAAAATCAACCTAACTGGTAACAAGTTAGATGACAAAACGTACATCAGACACACAGGTTATCCAGGAGGACAAAGAAGCTTGACTGCTAAAGTAATGCAACAAAAAAACCCTGCATTATTAGTAGAAAAGGCTGTAAAAGGAATGTTGCCTAAAAATAAATTAGGTGCTGAATTATTCCGCAATTTGAATGTAAATGTTGGTTCTGAGCACAAACATGGCGCTCAACAACCAAAAACCGTTAACCTTAACGACTTAAAGTAATGGGAGTTATTCACAAAATCGGTAGAAGAAAATGTGCAGTTGCACGTGTGTACGTTACTGAAGGTACAGGAAAAATCACTGTAAACAAAAGAGAATTTAACAACTACTTTCCAACAGCTACTTTACAGTACAAAGTAATGCAACCGTTAGAAATGACAGAAAATGCATCCAACTTTGACGTAAAAGTAAATGTATATGGTGGTGGTTCAACAGGTCAAGCAGAAGCTGTAAGAATGGCTATTGCTAGAGCAATGTGTGAAGTGGAAGCTGAAAACAGAGCTATCCTTAAACCAGAAGGATTACTAACAAGAGATCCTAGAATGGTAGAACGTAAAAAATTCGGTCAGAAAAAAGCACGTAAGAGATTCCAATTCTCGAAACGTTAATATTCGATTCATTTCAGAATATTTTTTTCAAACCATTTTTACAATTAAAATAGAATTTAAAACAAAGTTGTCGATATTCCTTGTGAAAAGGGAATTAGTTTAGCATCTAAATGAAGCCAACAGCAGGCCAAAGCTTAAAGCTGACAGCTGACCGCTAATTGGAACATTGCTATAACACGGAACGTAAACTATTACACAATGGCAAACAAAATTGAAGTTAAAGAGTTATTAGAAGCTGGTGTTCATTTCGGACACATGACTCGCAAATGGGATCCAAACATGGCTCCTTACATTTATATGGAGCGTAATGGTATTCACATCATTAACCTGTATAAAACAGCAGCAAAAATTGAAGAAGCTAACGAAGCTTTGAAAAAAATCGCTGCTTCTGGTAGAAAAATACTTTTCGTAGCTACCAAAAAACAAGCAAAAGACATCGTAGCTGAAAAAGCTGCAGCATGCAACATGCCCTACATCACTGAAAGATGGCCAGGTGGTATGTTAACTAACTTCGTTACTATCAGAAAAGCGGTTAAAAAAATGGCTTCTATTGATAGAATGAAAAAAGACGGAACATTCATGACACTTTCTAAAAAAGAAAGATTACAAGTTGATCGTCTTCGTGCAAAATTAGAGAAGAACTTAGGTTCTATCGCTGACATGTCTAGAATACCTGCTGCTTTATTCGTAGTAGATATTAAAGCTGAACACATCGCAGTAAAAGAAGCACAAAAATTAAACATTCCAGTTTTCGCAATGGTTGATACTAACTCTGATCCACGTGAAGTAGATTACGTTATCCCAGCCAATGATGATGCTTCAAAATCAATTGAGAAAATTTTATCTTTAGTTACAGACGCTGTAAAAGACGGATTAGCCAACAGAACTTCTGACAAAGAAGAGGATGCTCCTGAAGTAGAAGTAGAAGATGTAGTAGAAGCTCCAGTTGCAGAAGTTGCTGCTCCTGAGGTAGAAGCTACTGAAACTGAAACTGAAGAATAACAAAAATCAAAGATTGAAAGATTCAAAGATTTAAAGATTACTTCACACAAGAAGCATTCTTTATTAACTGAATTTTTCAATCTTTACTCTTTTAAATTATTAAATATTTTAATCTTTAAATAAAAAAACAATGGCAACAATTACTGCTGCAGACGTAAATAAATTAAGAACCATCACAGGTGCAGGAATGATGGACTGCAAAAAAGCATTAGTAGAATCAGACGGTGATTTTGATTTAGCTATCGAAAACCTTAGAAAAAAAGGTCAAAAAGTAGCTGCTAACCGTTCGGACAGAGAATCTACAGAAGGTGCTGCTATCGCTGCTGTAAATGCTGATAAAACAGAAGGTGTAGTTATTACATTAAACTGTGAAACGGATTTCGTTGGTAAAAACGAAGGTTTCGTAAAATTGGCAACTGATTTAGCAAACCAAGCATTAAACTATGCTACTAAAGAAGAATTATTGGCTTCAGATTTCAATGGAATTACTGTTGCTGAGAAATTAATCGAGCAAACAGGTGTAATCGGAGAAAAAATCGAAATCGGTTCTTTCGAAAGATTATCAGGTGCTTTCGTGGGTTCTTACATTCACGCAGGTAACAAAATCGCTACTTTAGTATCATTATCGGCTAACGTTGCTGGTGGTGAAGAAGCTTCAAGAAACGTAGCAATGCAAGCGGCTGCAATGTCTCCAATCGCTTTAGACGAAAACGGAGTTGACGCTGACACTATTGCTAAAGAAATTGAAATCGCTAAAGATCAATTACGTCAAGAAGGAAAACCAGAAGCTATGTTAGATAACATCGCTAAAGGAAAATTAAACCGTTTCTTTAAAGACAACACTTTGGTGAATCAAGATTATATTAAAGACAGCTCAATGAGTGTTTCTGCTTACATTAAATCAGTTGATGCTGGTTTAACAGTAACTGGTTTCAGAAGAGTAGCTTTAGGATAATAAGAAGTCCGAAGTACAAACTTATACTACAAAAACCTCGTTTCGTTTGAAACGAGGTTTTTTTTATAGTCTTTGTTCAAGAATTTTTGTCTAAATACTTATTCACTTTCTTATAAAGTTTAATTAAATAATAAGCGACTACAACTAAAAGTACTAAAACAAAAGTCTGCCATAAAAAAAGGCCAATACTAAAGTGATTTATAATTTTTTCCATATAGAATTGAATAAAACGAATTAATTTAATTTTAGTTTATAACAACAGCTGAAATTATTTCACCTGTCAATTTATTGATTTTAATTTGGAAATGTTTGTTTTCGTGATAAATAGTTCCAACTCCTTCAAAGAAAACTTTGATAGAGGATACACCATAAACATCAACCGTTACAACATTATTGGCAACCGTCACACTAAAGTCAGACTGCTCCCAATCCACAAAAACTGTAACACCAAATAATTCAGAAGTTACATTTTCTACAGAATAAGGAGCTGTCATGTGCTGTTTAACATTAACTTTAACTCCATTGTACGGTGCTCCAATCCAAAACTTAGTCGAAGCAATTTTTTGAGTCAACTGCTGATCGTATTCAAAATCACTTCCTTCATTATTTTGATTTTCTAAAAAATTTTTAAATTCACCTATAGAACCTAAAACTAAAGCATTATCTTGATTAATAGTATCATCAAACACAAAAGTTCCTCCTCTATAAGAAATCAAATTAATCATGCTCAAAATCAAATCTCTACTCTCTTGTGACGCCTCATTCTGTTCCAAATAAGTTACCATTTGAGGATTCTCTGCTATAACATTGTACTGTTCTTCTGTTAAACTGTATAAAAAATAAAGAACATTAAGATTGTCTGTCAATGAAGTGCCACCACCTACTATTGAAGAACCTAAAAAAGAACTTGGCGGAGCCAAATAACTGTAATTAGGAGTGCCAGAACACACTATATAAGTCACAATTTCATAATATCCATCATTAATTGCTCCACCTTCACACGGAACTCCTGGAGCATGTTCTCCTCCGTTGGTACAATTGTGTTGAATAATCTCAACCGTATTATAACAGTTGATTCCGTTTGCTATTGGCTGTGGATTAGAATCGATGAAATCTGCCTGAGACCGTACTTCTTGATTAACATCTAAAATCTGTAGCCTACCACTAAAATTTTCAACGTCTAAAGTTGTGATTTCAGTATCGGGAATGTATTTAGAAAAACCTGCTTCTTCCAGTGAGCCTTCTTTTTTAATTACAAAAAATAGAAAATACGGCTTTTCTTCTGAATAACTATTTAAAAGAAGTGAATAGGTTGAATATCCATTTTCTTTTGTCAACTTTTCAAATAACATCTCAAAAGCGCTTTTGCTTTCTGCCAATCCAATTTGTTGCTTAATATTAGTGTTGATGAAATTCTCCAGCATCGGATTATCAACTTCATCTATCACTTGATCTACAGTAATTCGTTCTGAACTGACTTTGTCTTGCCGAATTGATTTATCGTATAATTCTTTCTCACAACTAATTAAAGAAAAAAACAACAAAAAAACTAATGTTTTAAATACACTTCTCATAAATATTATAATTTTTAATTAATCACAATCTTAAAATGTCGTCCCTTACATATCTTTTAAGATTGTTTGCAAATGTTGATTTAGTCATTCATTTGTTGCGCAATCAACTTACAACTACAACAAACGTTACTGTCAGAGAAATCAGAAAACACTTCTCTACTCATTTTGGGGTGTAAACCCAATTTATACATTGAACTATTTTGTTTGATTATTGTAAAATTATACCATCATTACATCTTTTTGATACACAAAAAGTGTACATCTTAATTTATTTTCACAAAAGACGTTTCCTCATTAGCCCCGATTGAGGTGATAGCTCGTATCCCGATTTTTTTCGGGATACGACTAAAGCCGAAAGCGGGAAAGACGATTACAAAAAAAGCCCAAGCCTTTCGCTTCTAAAAATAAAATACTAACTTTGAATCATTAGGTACTAGCAAATGTTCAAATCGAGAAAAGACACCGTTTACGTTATTTTAGCCGGAATTTTTATTACCAACGCGATAGTTGCAGAACTCATTGGCGGAAAACTCATTGATGTGGGTTCGGCCGTAATGAGTATCGGTATTTTACCTTGGCCAATTGTGTTCATCACTACCGATTTAATCAACGAATATTTTGGCGAAAAAGGCGTAAAAAAACTTTCATTAATTACCGCAGGATTGATTGCGTATACTTTTTTTGTATTGTTTTTTGCGATGAAAATCCCGTCTACTGGTATCAGTTCAGTCACGACAGAACAATTCAGTGCTGTTTTTGGACAAAGTCAGTTGATTATTGTGGGAAGTATTGCGGCTTTTTTGGCTTCGCAGCTCATTGACGTTACCATTTTTCATTTTGTAAAAAAACGAACTGGAAATAAAATGATTTGGTTGCGAAGCACGGGTTCGACAGTAATTTCTCAGTTTTTTGACAGTTTTATTGTACTGGGAATTGCGTTTTATTTACCCGGAATTATGGATTTTAAAACCTACGTTATTTCTGGTTTTACTGGTTACACCGTCAAATTAATCATTGCTGTTGTAATGACACCTATGATTTATTTAGGTCATTATTTAATAGAAAAATACATTGCAAAAGATGGAAACTAAACACCGTTGTGCTTGGTGCGAAAAAGACGATTTGTACCGCAATTACCACGATACCGAATGGGGAAAACCTGTTTACGACGACCAACTATTATTCGAATTTTTGATTTTAGAGACGTTTCAAGCGGGCTTGAGTTGGTACACGATTTTGGCCAAGAGAAATAATTTTAGAAAAGCATTTGCTAATTTCGATTATAAAAAAGTAGCTAAGTACGAGGAAAGTAAAATTCAAGAATTGATGTTAGATGCTGGCATCATTAGAAATCAACTCAAAATCAGAGCTGCTGTTTCCAATGCAATTGCTTTTATGGAAGTCCAAAAAGAGTTTGGTAGTTTCTCTAACTATATTTGGAAATTCACCGACGGAAAACCCATCGACAACGAACCCAAAACCTTACGAGATGTTCCCGCTTCTACTCCACTTTCGGATGCCATTAGTAAAGATTTAAAGAAACGCGGATTTAAATTTGTGGGAACTACGGTAGTCTATGCTCACATGCAAGCCACCGGAATGGTGAACGATCATGTGGTGGATTGTTGGACTAGGAATCAGTAAGCAGAAGGCAGATTTTAAACAGCAGATTTTAATATTTGCATGAATAGTTCCCGCGGAATTTCAAAAGCGCCCAAACTTTCTAAATGATCATTGTGTACTTGGCAATCAAGTAGCTTGTAATTATTATCTCTCAAGTATTCCACCAATTTTACAAAAGCTACTTTACTCGCATTGGGAACTTTGGCAAACATACTTTCGCCGCAAAAAATATGTCCTAAATCAGTGCCATACAATCCGCCAACCAACTCACCATTTTGCCATACTTCAAACGATTTGGCTTTTCCCAAACGATGTAATTCGGTGTACGCTTTGATGATGTCTTCGGAAATCCAAGTGCCGTCTTGGTTTCTTCTTTCGACCGTTTGGCAATTTCTGATTACCGCTTCAAAATCGTTGTTAATAGTAACTTCAAAAATATTTCTATTAATGATGTTTCGCAAACTCTTAGCGGGTTTGTAATCGTGCGGATTCACCACCATTCGATACGGTGGCGCCCACCATAAAATAGGCTCATCGGCATCGTACCACGGAAAAATACCATTGTCGTACGCCAATAACAGTCGCTCAATAGACAAATCGCCACCCACGGCCAAAACGCCTTCGTAGGAAGCTTCTTCAACAGGTGGAAAATAAAGTTCTTTAGTTAGGAAATACATTTTTTAGAAAATAGAGGAAAGACCGTTTCACTGATAGAAGAAAGACAACTTCGCTAAAAGAAGAAAGACCGTTGCACTGAAAAAAGAAGAGTAAGAAATCTTGCTTCTTTCAGCATAGCGGTCTTGCAGCGAAGCGGTCCTGCTTCTTAAAAAGGTAAATCGTCGTGTTCTTCTTCTTTAAAATCAGTTGCTGGAGCAAACGCTTCAGCTGCTGGCATTGGAGGCATTTGTTGAGCTGCTGGAGCTTCTGCTTGCAGTTTTTCAATTCTCCAACCTTGAATAGAGTTAAAATATTTGGTTTCACCTTGCGGATTCACCCATTCTCTACCTCTTAAATTGATCGAAACTTTTACTGCTTCGCCCACGTTATAATTGTTCAACAAATCACATTTATCTTGAGTAAACTCAATCATAATGTGTTGTGGATATTGCTCATCAGTAGTTACTACTAATTCTCTTTTTTTAAATGAAGCACTCACTTGTTGCTCTGCATTAATCACTTTTACTTTTCCTGAAACTTCCATAATCTAACGAATTTATTTTTTGGCTAATAGTACTTTCCACGCGGTTAGCACCTCATTTTTATCTAAATACTCTTTGGCTAATTGGTGTTTTTTGAGTTCATCATCAGCACTTAAAACACCTTTCACTTCAAAATTTTGTTTGACAAATATACTAATTTCTTCTTCGGTTGGCAAGGCTTCCACATTTCCTAATTTGCCCAAATCATTCCCGTTAAAAACAGTACTTTCTTTTACAAAACTCGGAATCGCATCGACTCCGATTCCTAAAGTCACTAACGGTTTTTCGACTTCAAAAAGACCTTGATTGGAACGCGAATACCAATTGCCACCCAAACGCGATACCAAATCAATCTTTACTGGATCAATATGTCCTTCCGCATCCAAAACAGTTTCGTTAATGTGCATTTTTACAACTTCGCAAATAATCATATTTCCAGCGCCACCTTCGGTTCCGAGCGGAATAATTTGGTTGACTTTGCATTCAAATTGTACCGGACTTTCAGCTACACGATACGGTTTTACTTTTTCTGATAGAATCGGAGTCAAACCCGATTTTGTAAATTCGTTCACACCATCCGGATATTCGGTACTTGACAATGACATTTGCTGAACAATGTCAAAATTCACCACATTGATTACCACTTCACGAGTCGCTTCACAATTGATTAAAGTGTGTTTTATGGTGTTATTTCGAACTCTTCGCGCAGGTGAAAAAACCAAAATCGGCGGATTCGAACTGAAAATATTAAAGAAACTAAACGGCGATAAATTGGGTTTCCCGTTAGCATCCATAGTGCTCGCAAACGCAATCGGACGCGGCGCAATCGCACTTTGCAAATACGCCTGTAACTTCATCGGCGACAGTTCTTTTGGGTCGAGTGTCAACATACAAATTCTTTTCTACAAAGATAGCAAATGCAATGGCAATGACAATTTCAAAAATCAATTTCAATTTTTTTAAAATGAATAAGAATTAGAAGCAGACAACTCGTTTTCATCAGAACTCTTGTCCCGCTTTCGGCTTTATCTTTTTTAATTGCTCTGGGTTTAAACCCAGAGTAATTAAAAAAGGATACCGCCTCAATCGGGGCTAGAATACAGCAATTTTGCTACTAATCACCATTGTTGCCCAACCATCATCCAAATCGATTCGGGTACGTACCATTAAAATCAGTATCTTTGCCAAAAATTTTGAGTAATGAGTAACGACAATCGTAGTAAAAGAAACAGCAAACCCAGCGGAGATAAAAAGAAAAGTACAACCAGTTCAAAACCTCCAATGCAAAAACGTTCGCAAAAACCGCGACCAAAATCGGCTACCAAACCGACTCAAAACGTATCCAAACCGATTAAGTCAGACGATATTCGTTTGAATAAATACATTTCCAATTCGGGAGTTTGTTCGCGTCGCGATGCTGATATTTACATCCAATCAGGTAATGTAAAAGTCAACGGCGAAGTCATCACCGAAATGGGCTACAAGGTAAAACCTGGCGATGTGGTTAACTTTGATGGTAAAACATTAATTCCAGAAAAGAAAGAATACATCTTATTGAACAAACCTAAAAATTTCACTACTTCCAATGAAGATGAAATTGATCATAGAAATGTATTAGAATTGGTTCGTGGCGCCACCAAAGCCAACATTCAACCGATTGGAAGAATGGATAAAAATACTACTGGTTTATTAGTGTTTACCAATGATACAGACATGATTCGTAAGTTCAGTTTACCGAATCAGAAGTCCCCAAAAATCTACCAAGTTTCGTTAGATAGAAACTTAAAGTTTGAAGATTTAGAGAAAATTTCGGGTGGAGTAACTTTGGATGGACATCGCTTGTACATAGACGAAATCAGTTACATCGAAGACCAACCCAAAACTGAAATTGGGTTGAAATTAAGAACTCCCAACGTAAAAGTAGTTCGTGCTATTTTTGAAAGTTTCAATTATAATGTACTTAAAATTGATCGCGTTGCTTTTGCAGGTTTAACTAAGAAAAACCTACCACGTGGTAACTGGAGATTCTTAACCGAACAAGAAATCATCAACATGAAAAATATTTAATTAAGTATGAGTCCAGAGAAAAACTTATCTATTGCTCATGCTTGGTTTGAAGCTTTTAATTCGCACAATTTAGAAAAACTATTGTCATTATACGATGACGATGCTATGCATTTTAGTCCGAAACTAAAAATCAAACATCCAGAAACTAATGGCTATGTAACAGGGAAAGAAGCCTTGCGAACTTGGTGGCAAGAAGCTTTTGATACAATTCCGTCATTAAATTATAAAGTTACCTCTTTAACATCCAATCCTGATCGAGTTTTTATGGAATACATAAGGATGGTAACCGGCGAAAGTGATATGTTAGTTGCCGAAGTATTAGAAATAAAGGAAAACAAAATAATAGCATCGCGTGTGTATCACGGATAAATAAAAAAGTCCCGAGATTATCGGGACTTTTTTATTTTGACCATTTATTTCTTATTAATTCACTGCCGGACAGTTACAGTGGTATTTCTCTGGTTTGCAGAACAAGTTGATTCCAAGTGTAATGTTGTGGAATCCTCCGTTGTCAAACTTCACATTGCCGCCTAAATGAGAATACGTGTAAGCCAACATAAACTGATTGTAGTTCAAGCCCAATATCGGTGAAAAATACTGTAATTTCTGTGTCTGTATCGCGTTGCCTTCAACATACTGTGCGCCGTCCAAACTTCTTCTATACGAAAATCCTCCCCATACTTTCCCAAACTCTAAATTCTTATAGGCCTTAATGTTCAAATCAACCATCGATTCCTTAGTCTGACTGATG
>NZ_DATGWY010000002.1:0-207658 GCF_035299245.1 Flavobacterium sp.
AGAAAGCAGAAAGCAGAAAGCAGAAAGCAGAAAGCAGAAAGCAGAAAGCAGAAAGCAGAAAGCAGAAAGCAGAAAGCAGAAAATAGAACCATAAACAACAAACCATAAACAACAAACCATAAACATAAAAAAATGTCAAAAAAGAATAAAGCACTTTTATACAACTTATTGAGTTTCGGAATACTCTACGTGTTTTTCCGTTATGTTGTAATCGATTATACTTCGTTAACTGGAATCATGCGTCCGTTAGCGTCGTTTGTAGTGGCAACATTAATTGCTCCTAAATTCCAAGCTGGAGTTGTAAATGGTAAAGAAGGGATTTACATGCGTTGGTTATTTTTAAAAGACGCGAAAGAGGTAGGTTAGGCTATTTTCCTTTAGCATCTTTTACCTCTTTGGTTTTTACGGTTGATTTGTACAACGGTAAAAAATAAGAAACAGTGTAGTTGAATCCAGCTCCAAATTTTCCGTTGTAGGTTCGGTTAAAGCCAGGAATGTATAAATTATCAAACGATTCGGGTTTGTTGTTCGAAATGAGGTAATTCAATCTCATACTGAACCCAACATATACGTTTTTAAATACTTCTGCTTTTACTCCAGCAACCACTTCGGCCCATTGAGCTGATAATCCTTCGAATTTTTCTCCTGGATACGAAATTTCACCTTCGTTAAAATACGGATCGGAATTGTAAATTTGATATCCATTCAATGTTTGACTGAACGAGCTGACTCCATAACGCAATCCCAAGTAAATCATATTCTCCATGTCCAACCAGTTTTCATACGCATTGTAATCAAAACCCACTTTCAAATACGTACCTTCGGTAGTGAAATTCAGATTGAGTTCGTCAACCGTTTTACTTTCGTTTCCAAGTTCTGCAGCAATGAAGTACTTTTTTGTCAAACGATAATCACCCACCAATTCAATTCCGCGGTAATCGTCTTCGTAAAACGAACGTGTCAATTTGAATAAATCAACACCCACTCGAATTCCGAATTTCTCCGTCTTGGGAGCAATTGAATCTTTCTTTTTTGCTTCTTGAGCAGTTCCAATGAATGAAACCAAAAGGATCGAAAGACTAAAAATAAATTTTGATGTGTGTCTCATTTTCGGTTTCAATGTTAGGTTGTGCAATTACAATAGATTGGATCCAATTATCAGTATCTGCAGTCAAAATGTTGGTATTGGTGTTGGTCAAATCAAAATTCACTTTGTAACCACACGCTCTCGATACATAGATGTTTTTACGAGTATAAGTAAATTGCAAGACGTCAGTATTATCATCAGTAGTGTCCGCGTCACCACCATTTTCTATGAATTCAAATGAAGTGGAGTCTCCAGATGTTTTTAGTGGAATGGTTATTTTGCTCACTCCAGAAGTTCCTGAAACAGCATTGGTAAATCCGGGTGCAATTACTTTTAAATTAGTCACTGTTTGAACGTTATTCGGACTATCAGCATCGTAAAACTGAATCACCAAACTGGGTGTAGTCGAAGTTGCAGGATCACAAATGTCGTCTTTCTCACAACTCGAAAGTGTAAAGGTGATTAATAGGATAAATAGTAATTGTTTCATAAAATTCAATTCGGTTTTCTAGTTATTCGCTTTGCTATTATTTATTGCACGCGGATAAATCGGATTTTACTGATTTGCGCTGATTTTGTATTTTTAATCTAATATTATTTTCTCTGCCTTCTGCTTTCTGAAATCTGAAATCTGCCTTCTAAAATTAACGCAGTTCCAAAAGTACAACATTTTCCACATGATGCGTTTGCGGAAACATATCAACGGGTCGAACACGTGTTACTTTGTATTTTTCATCCATTAAAGCCAAATCACGTGCTTGTGTGGCCGAGTTACAACTCACATACACGACTTTTTTTGGTGCAATTTTAAGGATTTGTTCGACTACATCTTTGTGCATTCCATCGCGTGGCGGATCGGTAATGATTACATCGGGTTGGCCGTGCTGTGCGATGAACGCTTCGTTGAACACATTTTTCATGTCACCCACAAAGAACTCGCAATTAGTTATTTCATTGCGTTTGGCGTTTTCTTTTGCATCCGCTATTGCTTCGGGAACGGCTTCTACACCAATTACTTTTTTGGCTTGTTTGGAGACGAATTGCGCGATAGTTCCTGTTCCGGTGTACAAATCGTATACAACTTCATTTCCAGTTAAGCCTGCGTATTCTCTAGTGATTTTGTACAATTCGTACGCTTGATCGGAATTGGTTTGATAAAATGATTTGGCGTTGATGCTGAATTTCAAGCCTTCCATTTCTTCCAAAATATAGTCACGTCCTTTGTACAATTTAATGTCTTGATCGTACAAGGTGTCGTTGGCTTTGCTGTTGATGACGTATTGCAACGAAGTGATTTGTGGGAATTGTTCAAAAACAAAATCCAACAACAATTCGCGTTGCGCTTTATTATCTTCAAAAAACTGAATCAATACCATAATTTCACCCGTAGAAGCAGTGCGAATCATCAATGTTCGCAATAAACCACCGTGATTACGCGCATTGAAAAACGTCATGCCATTTTCTGTCGCAAATTCTTTGATGGAATTTCGAATCGCATTGGATGGATCTTCTTGCAGATGGCATTTTTCAATATCGAGTATCTTGTCCCACATTTTCGGAATGTGGAAGCCGAGTGCATTTTGAGTTGCACCGAAATGAATGTCGGCGTTATTCACCGAGTCAAGCTCGGCAGCTCTTCTTTTATCCATTTCTTCGTTGGTCATCCAACGCGTGTCTGAAAACCCAAATTCCATTTTATTGCGGTAGAAGAATTGCTTTTCTGAACCCAAAATCGGTTCAAAATCGGGCAATTCAATTTTACCGATGCGTTTTAAATTATTGAACACTTCGTTGTTTTTGTAGGTAAGTTGCTGCTCGTACTTCATGTTTTGCCATTTACAACCTCCACAAGCACCAAAATGTTGGCACACCGGTTCGATTCGGTTCTCGGAAAACGAATGAAAATTAATGGCTTTTCCTTCGTAATAAGCTTTACGTTTTTTAAAGGTTTGCACGTCTACAACGTCACCTGGAACCACATTTGGAATAAAAATTACTTTTCCATCGGGTGCTTTAGCTACGGATACACCTTTGGCGCCAGCATCCAAAACAGCAACGTGTTCAAATATAATACGGTCGGTCTTTTTTCTACTCATGGCGCAAAAATAAGGGATTGAATAGTTTTTTTAGGAGAGTTTAAGAAAAAAATATAAATTAGTAGAAAAATTCACCATGAAAACCCATCTCGCACTCCTTCGCGGCATCAACGTATCCGGTCATAAAATGATTAAAATGGATGCTTTAAAAAAAGCGTTAGAAAACATTGGTTTTCAAAATGTTAGTACGTACATACAATCCGGAAATGTGTTTGTCAGTACGAATGAAGAAAACCCAGGAAAAGTAGGTATGCTCATTCGAAATGAGATTTACAAATCCTTTGGTCATGACGTTCCGGTTTTGGTGATTGGAAAAGGAGATTTGCAAGCGTGTTTGGATCGAAATCTGTTTTTAAACGAAGAAGGAGTTGATTTGAAAAAGTTGTACGTTTCGTTTGTTTCTTCAGAATTGCCTGAAAACATGATTACGCAACTCAACCTCAATTTCATCAAACCCGACGAAATCCAACTCGACGGCCGGCGCATTTACCTCAAATACGATACTTCGCCCGCCAACACCAAATTGGACAACAAGTGGATTGAAAAAAGCATGAATGTGGTTTCGACTACTCGCAATTGGAACACTGTCAACAAATTGTTAGAGTTATTCGGGTAAGACGTGGTAAATTCCAAATCCCAAAAAACAAAATCCAGATAAGTTCCAATTTTTAAAATTTAAAATTCTAAAATCGTGATGTTTTGAATTTATAGCTTGAAGTTTTTAATTTATTTGAAATTTGATACTTGTATTTTGTGATTTCATTAGTTGTACCTTAGCCAAAAGTTTCATTATGAATTCAAAGTCAACATTTGTTAGCGCTATTTCAGGCAAGGAGTTTTCCGAGAAAGAAAAAGTATCAGGTCGAACCATTCGAGTAACTATTTTTAATTTAATTAAAGAAGATCATCCGGATTTTGATAAAAGTCAGTTCATTGCTGAAAGTGAGTTGAATGTATACCGCGAAAAATACATTGCTAAATTTTTGAAAAGTGAAGTAGGCGAATTGACCGATTTACATAAAAGTGTAATGCATTCACTTAATGAAGATAAGTCGTTTGTATCTAAAGTTGAAGATGAGGTTGATAATAGAACATTTGGGCAAGTCATAGCCGATAAAGTAGCGTCGTTTGGCGGAAGTTGGACGTTCATTATTTCGTTTTTTGTATTCATTACCATTTGGATTGGTTCAAATGTTTTCATACTGATGAATAAAGGTTTTGACCCGTATCCGTTCATACTTTTGAATCTGATTTTGTCGTGTATTGCGGCATTACAAGCACCCGTAATTATGATGAGCCAAAATCGTCAAGAAGAGAAAGATCGTGAGCGCGCTAAAAAGGATTACATGATTAACCTCAAATCAGAATTGGAAATCAGAATGCTCGACGAAAAATTGGATCATTTGATCATGCATCAGCAACAAGAATTAATCGAAATTCAGAAAGTGCAGATTGAAATGATGAATGATATACTGGAAAAAGTAAATTCCAAATCATAAAAAAATAAACCAAAAAAAAAGTTTCAATTTTTTAAAATCAAAACCACATAAATCGCAATTTTTTGAATTTTATAATCTGAAATTTTTAATTTATTTGGGATTAAAGATTTGTTTTTTGAATTTTCTTTATTTTTGTAAAAAAATAACGGATGATTTCTCTCCGTAAGAAGGAATTGCGATTTCAAAAATCAATAAGAAAAAATTATGTCAGTTTTAGAAAAAATGAGTTCAGCCGAAGCTATTGCTTTAGAAGATAAATACGGCGCTCACAATTACCATCCGCTTCCAGTAGTTTTAAGTAGAGGTGAAGGTGTTTATGTTTGGGATGTTGAAGGAAAAAAGTACTACGATTTTCTTTCGGCGTATTCTGCTGTAAATCAAGGTCATTGTCACCCGAAAATTATTGGAGCCATGGTGCAGCAAGCGCAAACGCTTACGTTGACATCGCGTGCTTTTTACAATGACAAACTGGGTGTTTACGAGCAATTTGTTACTGATTATTTTGGTTTCGACAAAGTATTACCAATGAATACGGGTGCTGAAGCTGTAGAAACCGCTCTGAAAATATGCAGAAAATGGGCGTACGAGAAAAAAGGAATTGCTGAAAACCAAGCTCAAATCGTTGTGTGTGATGGGAATTTTCATGGTAGAACCACTACTATTATTTCGTTTTCGAATGATGCCAATGCGAGAAAGAATTTCGGGCCTTATACTGAAGGATTTGTTAGAATTCCTTACGACGACATTGAATCTTTGGAAAATGCTCTTATTTCGTCTCCAAATATTGCTGGTTTCCTTGTTGAGCCTATTCAAGGTGAAGCAGGAGTTTATGTGCCGAGTGAGGATTATTTAGCTAAAGCAAAAGCGTTGTGTGAGAAACACAATGTTTTATTCATTGCTGATGAAGTGCAAACCGGAATTGCGCGCACGGGTTCAATATTGGCAGTTTGCGGAAATTGTACGTGTGAAAATAAATGCGAAAAACAATCCAGTTATATTGCTCCAGACATTTTAATACTTGGAAAAGCGCTTTCTGGTGGGGCTTATCCGGTTTCGGCGGTTTTGGCAAACGATCACATTATGAATGTCATCAAACCAGGTCAACACGGTTCTACTTTTGGAGGAAATCCGATAGCTGGTGCGGTTGCAATTGCTGCTCTGGAGGTAATAAACGACGAAAAGTTAATTCAAAATGCGCGTCGTTTGGGTAAATTGTTTAGAGAGCAAATAGGTGAGTATATAAAAACATCGAATATCGCAACATTGGTGCGTGGAAAAGGACTTTTAAATGCGGTTGTAATCAACGATACAGAAGAAAGCGATACGGCGTGGAATATCTGTCTCAAATTGGCTGAAAATGGCTTATTGGCAAAACCTACGCATGGAAATATTATTCGTTTTGCTCCGCCTTTGGTAATGAATGAAGAGCAGCTGTTAGAATGTGTTTCGATTATTGTAAATACGTTGAAAGAATTTGAACGATAAAATTGAAATAAACACAAAAAAAATCCGCTTAGAGATAAGCGGATTTTTTATTTGAAATTATTTTTGAAATTGTTTTAACATTTCCATTAATTGCTTTTGTTGCTCGATATCTTTGCCCGTTACGTTCATGTAGATGGAGTATATTAGAGTAAGAACGCTGATGGCCATGCCAATGTAGTTGAGTATCTTCCAGGTGTTCATAGATCCTAAATTGTATACATCAGGATTGGCGAGGTAGGTTTTTTCGTCTTTATTGGCTAAGTAAATACCGATTCCAGCTAAAATAACACCCAGTATTCCGCTTGTGCAGCAACATCCTACAAAGGAAGCAAGACCTAATACCATAACTCCTTGTTCGTTGGGTAATTTTCGTTTTTCCATAATTAAGATTTAAATTGGTTAGTATATGAATAAAATTTTATAAACATAATTAGCAATCATTATGATTCCATTGGTGATGCCTAAAATCATAATAGCCTTGTTGTAGTTTTTCCCTTTATGAAAAAAGTGTAATAATAGAACAATGAAAAAAGCAATCAATGTGTATATCGCGGGAAACATTTTAAAAGCGCCAACAAAATCGCCCTGAATTAAAAGCCAAATCGCACGTTGTGTACCGCAACCCATGCATTCTACTCCGAAGAGTTTTTTATTCATACACGGAATCATGTAGTCTTCCATACTTGTTTTGTTTCGTCTACAATTTTACAAATAATTTTTTTAAAACAGTTATCTAATTTAAGTTTTCTATTTTTGAAGAAACAAAAAAAATCAGATGAAGAAAATTTTATTTCCGTTGATGGCAATAGCAATTTTTATTGCTTTTTACGAACAGAATAGGGAACATCCTAACAAAATAATTACGGGTTTGGCAATTGTAATTTTCATGTTTGGAATGATGAAGTTAAGCGCAAAAACACCAAGTAAAAATCAAGATGAAGACGATGAAAAAATTTGAAATAGGAGATAAGGTTTCGGTTTTGGATGAAGCTGTAGATGGAGTAGTGATTGAGGTTAAAAATAATGAAATTACCATCGAAACTAATGATAAATTCGTGATGACATATTTTGTCAACGAATTGGTTAAAATAAACAATTCCAATGAGTTAAATAATTTTAATAAAACTGAAGCTTTACTTAAGAGAAATAATGACGCTCAACTCTCAAGAAAGCAGTTAGAACTCCAAAAAAAATTAGAAAAAGTTGAAAAAGGGATTCCAGAATTTGATTTACACATCGAAAAATTAGTTAAAAATAAAAGTGGTTTATCCAATTTTGACATCCTTACAATTCAATTGGATACAGCAAAAAGACATGTTGAATTTGCCATCAAAAATCGCATTCCGAAAATCGTTTTTATACATGGTGTTGGTGAAGGAATTTTGAAAGCAGAACTCGACTTTATGTTGAAGCGTTACGAACAAATTTCATTTCAAGATGGCAATTATCAGAAATATGGTTTGGGTGCAACAGAAGTTTTTTTTAAGCAAAATGTGCGCTAATTTAACGATAAGAAATCCGTATTTTTGTAACCTCAATAAAATTTAAAAAATAAGTTTTGGTAAAAAATAGTACTGAAACTGGTTCTGTATAGATGAAGAAAATATATTTAGACAACGCGGCTACTACTCCTTTACGTCAAGAAGTAATTGATGAAATGGTTCAAGTTTTACAAAATGATTTTGGAAACGCGTCTTCCACTCACAGTTACGGCCGAAGTGCTAAAACCGCTTTGGAAACTTCTAGAAAAACCATTGCCAAATGCTTAGGATGTACCTCTCAGGAACTTATTTTTACTTCAAGTGCTACTGAAGCTACCAATTGGATTCTGAAAAGTGCCGTGAAAGATTTAGGAATTCAGCGGTTGATTACTACTAAAATTGAGCATCATGCTACGTTATATGCGGTTCAACAATTGAATAAAGAATTTGGTATTGCTGTTGACTATGTGAATGTTTTACCTAATGGCTCTATTGATTATTCGCATTTGACTTCATTACTTTCGGATGAAAAACCAACATTAGTGACGTTGATGCACGTGAATAATGAAATCGGAACTGTTTTGGATATCGAGAAGGTAGGCCAAATTTGCCGTCAATACAATGCTTTGTTTCATTGTGATACAGTACAATCGATTGGGAAAACCGAGTTTAATCTGCACGAACTTCCAGTCGATTTTGTAGTGGCGAGTGCACACAAATTCCACGGACCAAAAGGAATTGGCTTTGCTTACATCAAAAAAGGAATTGCGTTGCAACCGATGTTTTTTGGTGGTGAGCAAGAAAAAGGTCTTCGGGCCGGAACTGAAGCGGTACATCAAGTGGTCGGAATGGCCAAAGCATTGGAACTAGGATATCAATTACTGGAAGAAGAACGTTCGGCTATTTCGGAATTAAAAAGCTATTGTATAGCTCAATTGCAAACCAATTTTCCAGAGATTAAAATCAACGGATACGATACTTTTTACAACATTCTAAACGTATTATTACCTTTCTCTGAGGAAAAAACCTCAATGATTTTATTCAATTTGGATATGAAAGGAATAGCCGTTTCCAGAGGAAGTGCATGTCAAAGCGGAAGTGTCAAACCATCACACGTTTTGGCAGAGATTTTGGCAGAGGAAGATTTGAAAAAACCAAGTTTACGCATTTCATTCAGTCATTACAATACCAAAGAGGATATTGATGCTTTGATTGATGGATTAAAAAGTGTTTAGCAACGAGCCGTACTTCGTTTTTTTCCTAATTTTCCCGCATTTACAACCTTATTGATGTATTCGGTTGCTAGCGGAGTTTTACAAGCGGTTCCCGACAAAATCACTTCTACTTTTCCTATGTTTTTGGCAGTTTCCAATGCTTTTTCGTTGAGTTCTTTGATAAATGATCCAATAGCAATTACAAACGCATTCATCGATCGTTTGACTCTATTTGGAGACGAGTGTATGTTCTTCTCTACAAAATCCAATAGTTCACTGTATTTTTTTATGTCTAATTTTTCATCAGGACGAACCGAGGCATAATTGGAAAGAGTAGCCCAACCAGCACAAGCCGTATTTTCATGTTCGGAGGCAATCCATTTTAGACCAATAGAGAATCCAAAAGGCGTTTCTGATGCTACCCATGGAACAGCATATTCGTTGAGGTACAACCAATACGCATTTTCTACCCATTCGTCTAAATCGCTTTCAGTTATTTTGGTTTCATCAGCCATTAAACCCGCCAAATACATCGCATCAGAATTTCCTGTTTTGTATAATTCCAAAGAGAGTTCGTGGTTCTTTTTTGTCTTTTTTAAAATCTTTTTTAAATCGGCTATTTTGACACCAAATAACGGTTCTTGCGCCCCGTGTGTCATTAATGTTTTTTTGGTTTGCGCATCGGCAAAACCTTCCAATTCTTTTAAAATTTCAGTTGCATTCATGATTGTTATTTTATTAAAATCAAATATTCCCAAGGTTTCATCTCAAAGATATCATCACCTTTTAAACTCACTTTTTTATTGGTGAAATACTCGGTATAATCGCCTTTTTGGTATTTTGAATCGAGTTGTACGGTGACTGGTTTTTCGCTAAAATTCATAATCGGAATCACTTGGTCATTGTCTTTGGTTCGTGAAAACGAAATGACTTGATCCATTTTATCATTAAAAATCCGAATCATTTGTCCGCCATGTTTACCATTCCACAACGCTTTATTTTTGTGTTTTAAGGCAAATAATTTGCTATACAGATCAGCAAAAGGATGTTGTTTCCATTCGATTTCATCTTTATCGAAAAATTTCAACGAGCGATCCAATCCCGCTTCTTGTCCGCTGTACACCAACGGCATGCCATTCACGACAGTGCAAAACACCATGCACGATTCCAAACCATCACCAAAATTAGAGAACTGATTGCCTTCCCACGAATTTTTATCGTGATTTTCGGTGAAAGTCATGCGATACGCATCTTTCGGATGTGTACTTTCATCGTGTGCCATGTATTCGACCAATCCACCAATACCTTTTCCGCCCACAGTTGCATTGTGCATTTTATCCCACAAACTCCACGAATAGGTCATGTCAAACGCTTTTTTCTGCAAATCACGAGCTTCCCATTCGGCTAACATAAAGACAGGTTTGATTTCGTCGAGTTCGGCTCTAGCATTGTCCCAAAAATCAACGGGTATGAATCCGGCCACGTCGCATCGATAACCGTCAATATTAAAATCTTTTACCCAATATTTCATGGCGTCGGTCATGTATTTTCTCAACTCGGGATTGTTGTAATCAAAATCGATGATATCGCCCCAATCGTACCATGGTGTAGGTTGAAAATTGCCTTCAGGAGTTTTACTGTACCAATCAGGATGTTCTTTGGCCAGCGGATTATCCCAAGCGGAATGATTCGCTACCCAATCCAAAATCACATACATCCCCATGCTGTGGATTTTATCTACCAAACGTTTAAAATCCTCTTTGTTTCCGTATTCCGGATTGACGCCATAATAATCTTTTACCGAATATTCGCTTCCTAAAGTGCCTTTTCGTTTTTCCTCTCCATTCGGATGAATCGGCATCAGCCATATGATATCAATTCCCATTGCTTTTAGTCGAGGCAAATGACTTTCGAAAGCTTTAAACGTTCCTTCTTTGGTGAATTGACGTACGTTTACTTCGTAAATAGTGGCATTTTTACTCCATTCCGGATGTTGTAGCTCGACGTATTCTTTGGGTTGGTAGCGATTGTCTGTTGATTTTTCATCTTTTTTGCAACTCAAAAAAGAAGTTACAATTAGAGTAACTATTAGGCATTTTGACAATTTCATAAAAATTAATTTTTATAAAAGTAAAAAAAAAATCCGCTCGGTTGAATCGGAGCGGATTTACTATTTCAAAAGTTGGTTTAAAACTTTACAGTTACAGTTTTTGTTTCTCCATTACGTTTGAAAGTCACGGGTAATTCATCGCCAGCATTGATTTTTCCTAAGCATTCCATATAAGAATACACTTCTTTAATATCACAAGTTCCGATTTTGGTGATGATGTCGCCTTCCATGATTCCGGCTAATTGAGCTGGTCTTCCATCGGTTACACCATCAATGTGTAAACCATCGCCGTGATCAGTATAATCGGGCATTACACCTAAAGTTACTTTGTATTTCGGACGCGTTTTTTCGGCATTCATTTTAGTTTTGGTGAATTCGATAGTGTTTTGATTGCTCAATTCACTGATAATTCTAAAAGCATAATCCGTTATATTTTTGACACCATAATAACTGATTTTATCTTCATCATCAGAAGGTTTATGATAATCAGCGTGCGTTCCAGTAAAGAAAAACAATACTGGAATGTCTTTTAAATAAAAAGAAGTATGATCAGAAGGTCCGACTCCGCTTTGATCTAAAGTAATGTTGAATCCAGCAGGTTTATTTTTTTCGACCAATTGGGTAAAAATCGGACTTGAACCAACGCCACCAACTGTCATTTCTTTTTTGTCGTTCAATCGTCCTACCATATCCATATTGAGCATTGTCACTACATTTGGATATTTAGTTTTAATGGTTTCGGCCAATTTTTTGGAACCAATCAGACCGTCTTCTTCTCCTGAAAATAACGCAAAAACATAATTAGCATTCTCAACGATTTTGTTTTTAGAATATATTCTTGCTAATTCTAGAACTGCTGCTACACCCGATGCGTTGTCGTCGGCACCATTGTGAATTTCGCCTTTAGAATTGGGTTTGGTAGAGTTGTTGTGTTCGTTCAATCCCAAATGATCGTAATGCGCACCAATTACAATTGTTTTTGAGGCTTTGTTGTCTAAATAACCAATTACGTTTCTACCTGAATTGGCTTTGGTATCAAGAGAATCGTGCGGATTTAAACGTACTTTATAATCAAAATTTTGAATGTAACTATTTTTATCAAAGGGTTGTAATCCTAATGATTTCAGTTGTTTTGATAAATAGTCTGAAGCTATTTTTTCTTCTTTTGAACCTGTTAAACGCCCTTTTAATTCGTCGGAAGCCAGATACGAAATGTGTTTTTTGAGCTCGGTTGAATTGGCGTATTCTGTATCATCGGTATCTACCCAATCCGCAATAAATACATTGGTTTCACGTGCTTTTTCTTGTTGACGATTACTCGAGAAAACTAGTTTCTTTCCATCGGGAGAAAACATTGGGAACGCATTAAATTCACTCTCGTAAGTGATTTGTTTCAAATTTTCTCCGTTGGCATCAATCATGTACAATTGAAAATCGTAACCGCGAGTAGAATGATGATTGGAAGAAAAGATGATTTTTTTTCCTGAAGGATGAAAGAAAGGTGCCCAGTTGGCTTTGCCTAAATTGGTTATTTGTTTTAGATCAGTTCCATCGATATTACATGTGTAAATCTCCATTTCTGTTGGAGCCACTATGTTTTCACGAAGTAAATCTTTGTATTCTTTAATGGCTTCTTCTGTTTTAGGTCTTGAAGAACGGAAAACCAGTTTTTTGCTATCGGGAGAAAAGAAACTTCCACCGTCATAACCTAAACCAGAGGTAATTTGCTTTAAATTAGTTCCATCAATGTCCATTGTCCAAAGTTCCAAATCACCGCTACGAGTACTGGTAAAAGCAATTTTTTTACCGTCGGGAGAAACTACTGCCTCAGCATCGTATCCAGGAGAATCAGTAAGTTTTTTTACAATTTGACCTTGAAGATTAGCAATATAAATATCGTATTCAGGATAAACTGCCCAAACGTATTTTCCGTCTTTTGATTTGGGTGGAGTTGGACATGCTTCACCGCCTTCATGAGTTGAAGCATACAAAATGTGTTGACCATCGGGCATGTAGTACGAGCAAGTGGTTCGACCCTTTCCTGTTGAAATTGGCTTCAAGCTTTCAGGGTCATTCAGATCAAGCATAAAAATCTGATCACAAGGCACGCCAAAAGCGGTGTTGGTGATTTGAAGGGTTAATTTTTTACCGTCCGGACTAAAATACGCTTCCGCATTGTCACCACCGAAAGTTAGTTTTTTGATGTTTTTGAGATTGCGTTCTTGTGCATTTGATTCCGTTATTGTTAGTAAAGCACTAATTATGATAACTAATTGAAATTTTTTTTTGAAAGATATCATCAGGTTAAATTTTAGTTCGAACAAATATACTAAAATCAGTTTTTTGCGAGTGATTAAAAATTAGTAAATATGAATGATAAAAAAATCCGTCTTGCGGACGGATCTTATTTTAAAAGAATTCATCTTATTGAATAACAACCTTTTTCTTTTCATTAAAGGATTCCGATTTTATATTGAGAACATAAACTCCTTTGTTTAATTGATTGACGTTGATTTCTTGTCCGCTTTGAATGGTTCCTTTTTGAACCGATTTACCTACTAAATCATACAATTCATAGTCAGAATTTAAACCGTCAAACTGTACTGTAAAAGAATCTTTGGCTGGATTAGGATGAATCGATAAAGAGTTTGAGAAGTTTTCAGTAATTCCTAATGCGCCATAACGAGCTTGTGCATACTCATAGTTATCGGCTTCAATTTCCAATAGAAGATTTTCAGGTAAAGGTTCATTTACTAATTGATTGGTTATTGTATTGTACAAATACAATCGTTGTTGGTTTTCAAGATCGTTGGCTATGAATACTAAAGTTTCAGTTGCTTGGTCGTATGTTCTATTGAATAACTGAAGTCCACTTACTTCAGTTATAGTAGTTAAATTCGTTATCTCTCCAGTTTCGCTATCTACAATTCCTACATTTAAAGACGAAGTACCTGTTTCAGCATTAAATTCTGGATATATTAAATGAATTTTATTTTCTTCATTGCTGTATTCTAACCCTATGTTTCCGGTAATAGTAGGTCCGATTAGAGGAGTTAGTGTATACGAATAACCATCATTAGTTATGGTTGACTTCACTAATTTTTTTCCATCTTCTGTTTGTGTTATAAAATAATATACTGTATTGTCGGAATCAAAACAACTGCCATCAGGGTAGAGTATTCCCAAGTCATCAATGCCAAAAAAGCCCATATTTGTCGAAGTTCCTGTTTCAGGATTATATCGTTTTAAAAAAACATTATATTCCAAATCGACATCATACGAATACAGTAAACCAGTTTGCATGTCTACTTCGGCAGAGCCATTGTAAACACTGGTAACATCAGTCAATAAAAATGAGTTGTTGAGCGTCTGGTACTTTAGCATTTTACTTATATAGTCTTCATTTTCTGAGATTAAAACCCTCGAATAGTATTCTCCAATTTTTGAGTTATACACCGACGAACCCACCAAAACGCCAATGTAATCCACTGGGTTTGTTTCAAGATAACTAGTCTCTCCTGCATTCCATTTGACTAAATTATCGATGGTTTGACCATTGGAAGTGAAACCAATAAGTTTGATTTCTTCTTGAGCACTCACTACGGTTGAACATAAAGAGGTAAGTCCAATAAAAACAATTTTTGCGAATTTCTTTTTCATAATAATTTGATTTTGATTGATGTACAAATATATCAATTGTTTAATTATTTTAAAGAAAGATTAAACAAATTAGCAGTATTTGACAAAAATTAGCAAATTTTTTATTGTTTTGTAGGAAAACAACTTAAGTTATCCAGTTGTTTTGCAGTATGTTAGAGGTTGTTAAACAAAAAATCCGTTTAGTTTTCACCAAACGGATTAATCTTATAGTCTTGTAATCTAAAAATCTTAGAATCTAGAAATTATAAATGAATTACTTCTCCGTACGCATCAGCTACGGCTTCCATAACTGCTTCGCTCATCGTTGGATGTGGGTGAACTGCTTTTAAGATTTCGTGACCAGTAGTTTCTAATTTACGAGCCACAACAGCTTCAGCAATCATATCGGTTACGCCAGCGCCAATCATGTGACAACCCAACCATTCGCCGTATTTGGCATCAAAAATTACTTTAACAAATCCGTCTGGAGTTCCAGCTGCTTTTGCTTTTCCAGAGGCTGTGAAAGGGAATTTACCAATTTTCAATTCGTATCCTTTTTCTTTTGCTGCTTTTTCAGTCAAACCAACTGAAGCGATTTCTGGAGTAGCGTAGGTACAACCTGGAATATTTCCGTAATCGATTGGTTCAACATGCAAACCAGCAATTTTTTCTACACAGTTAATTCCTTCCGCAGAAGCCACGTGAGCCAAAGCTTGCCCCGGAGTTACATCGCCAATAGCGTAGTAACCAGGAACATTAGTTTGGTTGTAAGCGTTCACCAAAATCTTGTCTTTGTCTGTTGCAATTCCAACTTCTTCCAAACCGATGTTTTCGATGTTGGTTTTGATTCCAACCGCTGATAATAAAATATCGGCTTCCAAAACTTCTTCACCTTTTGCGGTTTTTACATAGGCTTTTACACCGTTTCCAGAAGTGTCAATTTTTTCTACTGATGAATTCGTCATGATGTTCACACCTGCTTTTTTCATGGAGCGTTCCATTTGTTTGGAGATGTCTTCGTCTTCAACTGGAACAATGTTCGGCATGAATTCAACAATAGTCACTTCAGTTCCCATTGAATTGTAAAAATGCGCAAACTCAACACCAATAGCACCCGAACCCACTACAATCATTTTTTTAGGTTGTGTTGGTAACGTCATTGCTTGGCGGTAACCAATTACTTTTACGCCATCTTGCGGAAGATTAGGCAATTCACGTGAACGTGCGCCTGTTGCAATGATGATGTGATCAGCTGAATATTCGGTTACTTTTCCGTCGGCTGCAGTAACGTCAACTTTTTTGCCTGGTTTGATTTTACCAAAACCATCAATCACATCAATTTTATTTTTTTTCATTAAGAATTGAACACCTTTACTCATTCCGTCAGCTACATCGCGTGAACGTTTTACTACTGCGCTAAAGTCTTTGTCGAATTCTTTTACAGTCAACCCATAATCGGAAGCATGTTTTAGGTAATCAAAAACTTGGGCTGATTTTAACAATGCTTTGGTTGGGATACAACCCCAATTCAAGCAAATTCCGCCTAAGCTTTCTTTTTCAATAACGGCTACTTTAAAGCCCAATTGTGAGGCACGAATAGCAGTAACATAACCGCCTGGACCACTTCCTAAAACAATAATATCGTATTTCATTTTTTAATAATTTTTTTTTTAAAGGTAAAAATGGAATTCGCTAAAGCTCATTTCATAAAAAAGATTTTCTATATTAATTTGAAGTTGCAAATTTACGGAAATATTTTGAAAAATGATTGTTGTAATTAGAAGTTTATTGAAGCAAAATTTAACACAATTACACGGATTATCACAAATTATTCATATCTCTTAAAGTTAAAGTAAGTGTAAATGCAATTCAAAAGGTAATAGTATTATTCGTGTTTTTAGAATTACTCAATTCTAGCCCTGATTGCAGCGGAACGCTTTTGGTAACGGAAAACGTAATTTTATGGTGCTAAAAACGCGACCAACGGAAGCGCTTTTTGGCGCCAATAAAATAGTTTGGAGTGCCAAAACGTGGAGCGAAAAGCAGGAATGGCTTCTGATTGCTTCGCTTCGCTCGTAATGACTTACTTTGTATGGATTAATTTCTTAATTAACGTTACAATTGTTGTGGCAATTATTGCGCCTGAAAAGGCTAAGAAAATATCTTTTTGAGCATCCCAAATGTCTCCTTGTGTTCCCAGATACGCATCGCCTTGGGCTTTGAAGAAAATATCAGCCACAGCCCATTCGATGAGTTCGTAGAAACCGCTGATGGAAAGTGTGATTTCGATGGGTAATGTCCACGCTACCCACGACGGAAATTTCAACCATTTCAAAAACATTTCGCGCATCGGATAGGCAAGTAGGAATCCGAAGCTAAAATGCACAATACGATCGTAATGATTGCGCGATAAATCGAGGTAATCTTTAAGCCAATAGCCAAACGGATTTTCGGCATATGTGTATTTAGAACCGTAAACGTGCAGACATAAATAAACGCAGATGAGTAAGTAACTTAAATCGCTGAATTGAAATTTTTTGTAAGTAAAAATGATAAAACCGAGGAACAGAAATACCAACGTATTTTCCAGAAACCAGTTGGCAGTGTCGGTGTTCCCGATGTAGGAATTGATCCAACAAGCGAGAAAGAATCCGATGAAAATTTTAAGCCAAGTATTGTTTTTTAATGGTGTGCGATGATTGGAAATTGCGAGAGAGAATGTCATTTTGTTAGTATTTTTGGACTACATAGATACATTGTTTTTTTAAAAAAGGAGACTCAGATTGGAGAAAATTTTAAAATTTCTACAATTTGAGCTCGAATAATCCAGTCATGAACTCATTTTAGACGTTTTCACTATCGACTGTAAACTGTGATTCGTATAAGTTTTTGTAATAACCTTCTGCTTTATTGAGTAATTCAGTATGATTGCCTTGCTCAACGATTTGACCTTTGTCCATTACAATAATTGTATCTGCATTGATAATGGTAGCCAAGCGATGTGCGATGACTATCGAAGTTCGACCTTTGGTGATGGTTTGAGTAGCGTTTTGGATTAATTCTTCACTATACGTATCAATCGATGAAGTCGCTTCATCTAAGATTAAAATACTAGGATTACAAACGTAGGCACGCAAAAATGCAATAAGTTGACGTTGACCCGAAGACAACATTACGCCTCGTTCTTTCACATCGTAATCGTAACCATCGGGCAAACTCATAATGAAATCGTGTACGCCAATTTTTTGAGCTGCTGTAATAACATCTTCTCTAGAAATTGCAGGATTGTGCAGTGTGATATTGTGAAAAATAGTATCAGCAAAAAGGAAAACATCTTGTAAAACAACAGCAATTTGTCGGCGTAGGCTTTGGAGCTCGAAATCGTTGATGTTGTGATTGTCGATGTAAATTTCACCTGAATCAATTTCGTAAAAACGATTGAGCAAGTTGATGATGGTTGATTTTCCTGCGCCAGTAGAACCCACAATGGCAATCGTTTGTCCGGATTTGACATCAAGATTAATTCCCTTGAGTACTTCTTCTCCTTTTAAATAACTGAATCGAACGTTTTCAAAACGTATATCACCTTTGAAATGATGAGCTGGAATAGTTCCGTTTTGCTGAACGTCTTCCTGAGTTTCGATGATATCGAATACGCGGTTGGCCGAAATCATTCCCATTTGCATCTCATTGAATTTATCGGCAATTTGACGCAATGGACTGAATAGAAATCCAATAAACATAATATACGCCGTCATTTGGCCTTGAGTTGTAAAACTATCGCCATTGATGATGTGAATTCCGCCATTAAAAATTACTAATCCTAATGTTATCGACGAAATAATATCGGCAATGGGAAAGAAAATGGAGTTGTATAAAATGGTTTTGAGCCACGCTTTGTTGTGTTTTTCGTTGATGTCGATGAACTTTTGGTGTTCGATTTGCTCGCGGTTGAAGAGTTGCACGATTTTCATTCCGGTGAGTCGCTCTTGTACAAAAGTGTTGAGGTTGGCCACTTGACTGCGGACTTCCTCGAAAGCGATTTGCATTTTTTTCTGAAAAACGCGTGTAATGTAGATGAGAATTGGCATCGCTGCCACCACAATAAACGACAACTTCCAGTTCATATAAAACATAATAACAAGACATGCGGCCATTTTCATTAAATCACTGATGATCATGAACAAGCCTTGGCTGAAGATTTTGGCAATTTGCTCGATGTCGGAAACCGAACGCGTAACAAGTTGACCAACGGGTGCGTTATCGAAATACTTCATGCGGAAGTTGAGCATGTGTTGGAACAGCTTAATTCGAATGTCTTTGATGATGTCTTGTCCGAGCCAATTGGCCCAATACACAAAATAGAATTGGGAAAACACTTCGAAAAGTAACGTCAATCCCATTATGAGAATGTACTGAACTAAACCAAAATGGTTTTTGGGTTTGATGTACTCGTCAACAGCATCGGCCAAAAGCAAAGGTCGAACTGCAGCAAATACCGCCAATAGTACAGCAAATAAGATTACACCATAGAACCTTTTTTTATAAGGTTTGGTGTAGAGTAGAATTTTACTGAATAATTTAGTGTCGAATGCTTTTGCTTTCATTTTTTAATTCGCTTTGCTCATTTTTTAACCACAAAGACGTTAGGTTTTTTCGCAAGGTGCTCAAAGTTTTTACTTTAACTTGCTTATTTATGTTTTCAAAAATAGATTTAAGAAATTGGTAAAATTTAAAAAATCTATTTTCTATGTTCTAAATTCTGCCTTCTGCGTTCTGCCATCTATTTTCATACTTCCCACTTCGTATTTCATACTTCTCAAATATATTCATATTCCACTTTCGTAAGATACAATCCGTGAGCTGGAACCGAAAAACCGGCTTTGTTGCGGTCTTTACTTTCGATAATTTGGGTGAAATCTTCCAATGATATTTTCTCTAAACCAATATTAATCATGGTTCCAACGATGGCGCGTACCATATTGCGCAAAAAACGATCGGCTGCTATAGTAAAAACTAATTTGTCATTGTTTTGTTGCCAATGCGCTTCGTGAATTTTACAATTAAAGGTATTGACGTCGGTGTTTACTTTTGAAAAACATTCAAAATCAATGTGATTGAACAGGATTTTACAAGCCTCATTCATTCTGTCTATGTTCAAAGGCAAACCATAATACCACGAATCGTCACATTCAAAAGCATTTTTAAAAGTGTGAATGTGGTATTCGTAAGTACGTTTGGTAGCATCAAATCGGGCATGAGCATCATCATGGACTTTATGAATATTAAAAATGGCGATGTCTTTGGGTAAATACGAGTTGAGTTTGTGAACTAAAGTTGGTATTTCAAATAGTACTTCACAATCAAAATGAGCGAACATCTGTGCAGCATGAACACCAGCATCGGTGCGACCAGCGCCAACAATTTCAATTGGTGTTCGCAATAATACACTAAGTGCTTTTTCTAAAGTTTCTTGTACGGAAGCAGCATCGGGTTGGTATTGCCAACCGTGGTAGTTTGTTCCTTTGTATGCTAATTCGATGAAGTATCTCAATGTTGAAGTTCGAAAGTTTCAAAGTTGCGAAGTTACAAAGTTTTTTGGTAGGGAAAATCTAAAGTTTTCCTAAGATACATCTAAAGTATTTACTTTGTAACTTTGGAGCTTTGAAACTCTGCAACTTTGCCCTAAATGAAAAAAATCCTTCTTCTTTCCGATACGCACAGTCATATTGATGATACTATTTTGAAGTACGTTCGTCAAGCTGATGAAGTTTGGCATGCGGGTGATATTGGCGATTTGGTTGTAACGGATACCATTAAAAAAATTAAACCACTACGTGCGGTTTATGGCAACATTGATGATGATAAAGCACGAATGGAATTTCCATTGAATAATCGTTTTATGTGTGAAGGCGTTGATGTCTGGATTACGCACATCGGCGGTTATCCCGGGAAATACAATCAAATGATACGAAGTGAAATCAAGCAACATCCACCGAAATTGTTCATTTGCGGTCATTCACACATATTAAAAGTACAATTTGATAAGGAATTGAATTTGTTGCACATGAATCCCGGTGCATGTGGTATTCATGGTTTCCATCAAGTACGCACGATGTTGCGATTTGAAATAGACGGCGACAAAATTCAGAGTTTGGAAGTGATTGAGATAGGGAAAAAATAGACACGCTTCGCTTTGGATTTTTAGACACGCTTCGCTTTAGATTTTTGGATACGCCTTCGGCTTTAGATCGCTTCGCTCTTAGACAAAATAAATGACTAAAATATAATTGTCTTACAATCTTAAAGTCTTACAATCTTACAGTCATATAATCTTAACAATATCATCCGCGTTCCAAAAAAGTGAGCGAACGAACAAAAAAAATCCGTCTCAACTGAATGAAACGGATTCTTACGCACTAATAAACTAAGTTTATAGGTTTACCTCAATCGATCCACAGATTTTACGAGATCTTCATCCTTTTTGATGGCTTTGTTGGCCAAAACCAGCATAACGATAGAAATAATAGGTAGAAACATCCCAATACCTTTCTCAGAAACTAACGCAGTTCCTCCAGATAAATTTAGCGAACGATATACAAATAATCCTAATAAAATTAAATTTAATATGATGTTCAATCTGCCTAACACAAATTGATGTTGTCTCTTTTTGTAAGAAATAATACTAATCAACGACAAAACCGCACTCAAACCAAATAAGGCGTTGTACACTAAACTCTGCATGAAATAAAATTCTTTACCATTTTCTTTCCATAATGGAAAAACAAAAGGGAGAACTCCGCTTACAATAACGGCAAGAATTAAATATACTGTTTGAATTCGTTGAATCATTTTCTAAAAATTGTGCCACAAAAATAGAATTTCTTTTTATATAAAACTATTTGCATACTAAAAAAAAAGTTGTATTATTGCAGTATAAATCCGTAACGACTTCATAAACAGCGGATACTTCATCAAGATAATTTACCACGTATTTATATTGTTTTCAAATCATTTAAAATCATTTAAACATTCATGTTTGATAGTTCTGTACTAAAAGGAATGAAGCTTCCCGAGCTTCAAGAAATTGCCAAATTGGCAAAAATCATAAAATTTGCTGGTGTAAAAAAGGAAAAGTTAATCGAAATGATTTTGGATCATCAAGCCGCTTCGGCAGCTAACGATACTCCAAGTGCACCTGCGTCCAAAGAAGAAAAAACTAAAAGAGCCCGAATAAAACCCGATGCTAAAGTTAAATCAGATTCTTCACAAGATTTGTTTTCGAGTGAAAAGCCCGAGACAGTAGCCGAAGTTCAAGAGGAAAAACCAACGGAAGAAAAGTCGTTCAAGAATCCAAAATTCAAGAAGAAAGAGAAATTCAAAGCTACTAAAGAAGAAGCTCCAAAACCTCAAGAAATCACCAACGAAGAAATTCCTGCTGAAACTACTTCCGAAGTACAAGAACCGCAAGAAGGTTTAGAAGATAAGCCTCAAAATCCGAATCAAAACCCAAAGTTCAAACAAAATAACGGAAACGGAAATGGCAACGGTAACGGCAACCAAAACCCCAATTTCAAAAATAAAAAGAATCCTAATTTCCGCGATGCCGATTACGAATTCGACGGAATCATAGAAAGTGAAGGTGTACTCGAAATGATGCCTGATGGTTATGGTTTCTTGCGTTCTTCCGACTATAATTACTTAGCTTCTCCCGATGATATTTATTTATCCACTTCTCAAATTCGTTTATTCGGATTGAAAACGGGTGATACCGTAAAAGGAGTAGTACGTCCACCCAAAGAAGGTGAAAAATTCTTCCCTTTAGTAAAAGTATTAAAAATCAACGGCCACGATCCACAAGTAGTGCGCGATAGAGTGTCGTTTGAACATTTAACTCCGCTTTTCCCCGAAGTGAAATTCGACTTGGCAGGAAGACAATCAACCATATCTACTCGTATTATCGATTTGTTTTCACCTATTGGAAAAGGTCAACGCGGAATGATAGTGGCGCAACCCAAAACGGGTAAAACCATGTTGTTGAAAGACATTGCGAATACCATTGCAGCTAATCATCCAGAAGTATATTTAATTGTATTGTTGATAGACGAACGACCTGAAGAGGTAACCGATATGCAACGCAGTGTGCGTGGTGAAGTAATTGCGTCTACCTTTGATGAGCCAGCTGATCGTCACGTAAAAGTAGCTAACATTGTGCTTGAAAAAGCAAAACGCTTGGTAGAATGCGGTCACGATGTAGTGATTTTACTCGATTCGATTACACGTTTGGCTCGTGCTTACAATACCGTGCAACCTGCGTCTGGTAAGGTGTTGAGTGGTGGTGTAGATGCCAACGCACTTCAAAAACCAAAACGTTTCTTCGGAGCGGCGCGTAACATCGAAAACGGCGGTTCATTGAGTATCATTGCTACGGCATTGACTGAAACAGGCTCTAAAATGGACGAAGTTATCTTTGAGGAATTCAAAGGAACAGGTAATATGGAGTTGCAATTGGATCGAAAAATTGCCAACAAGCGTATTTTCCCAGCCATCGATTTGACGTCGTCATCTACACGAAGAGACGATTTGTTACTCGACGAAAAAACCATTCACCGTATGTGGATCATGCGCAAGTACTTGGCCGATATGAACCCAGTAGAAGCGATGGATTTCATCAACGATCGTTTCAAGAAAACCCGAAACAACGAAGAATTCTTAATCTCAATGAATGATTAATACAGGAACCGAGCAGCAATGTTCGGTTTTTTTTTGAGAAGCAGGAGTGAGGTGTTTCAGTAGTACACTTGTCCCGCTTTCCGCTACAATAAGCTTTGTCAAAGTTCCCAACTTTGACAAAGCTTATTTTCACTACAATCGGGGCTAAATTAGAAACTATTTGAGTTATTAGACCAATAGTAATACCTAACAGGTTTTTGAAACCTGTTAGGATATTATGTGTTCAAACGATTTTCTAAAAACTCAATTCGTCTGTTTTTTTCGTGTACAATCATTTTGTATTCCTCAATGCGTTCTTTGAGTTGGAGTATCAATTCTTCCGATAAAAAGGTTATCGTGTTTTTTTTATGATTTTCGGTATTGGTTTGTAACGTTGTAGCTTTTGATTTTTCGGTCAAAAAAACGCTTGCATCAATTTGATATTCTTGAATCACTTTTAACAAACGCTCCACCGAAATGGGCGATTTGTTGTTTTCGATATTGGAATAGGTTTTTTGCGAAACTTCTAACAGCTCTGCCATGTATTCCTGAGAATAACCTTTGTCCAAGCGCAATTGTCTGAGCTTGTTGCCAAAATCATTTCCTGTCATAGTTGGTTTGGTGTTAAAATGGTACTAAAGCAAACGATAAACAGGTCGAATTATTTTATCAAGCGTAGTAGTTTTTTATGTTAAATGAGTAATAACTTACTAAAGAATTCACCTTTTTTACTAATAACAACTCTTGTTTTTTCTCAATTTTATGGTTTTAATTTAAAAATAAAGCAAGTATGGAATCATTACTACTTAACCTTAAAACCAATCAAAATGAAAGTAGTAGTTCTAGTAATGATGGTACTTTTGCAGTGCCACTGTTATGCACAATCCGACCTTGATCGCGTAATTAAAGGAGGAGAAATTTTATTGGGTGGCTTGGCTTTTGTCAAAACCGCTTACATGGATCCCGAAGCCAATTCTACAAACGTTAAAAAAATTACATTTAAAAACAAGATGGGTCAAAAAATTGTTTTGCGCTTGTTTAGTGAAGACGATGAAGGTAACGAATTACAAGAGGAACTCATTATTTCCGACAATGGAAAAGAAACTTTATACAACTTGCTCAAAGGTGTTTGGCGTTATGAAATCGAAATCTGTGAAGGAGAAATTTTCAAAAAAGGCCAATTCAACATCGAAAAAACGGCTGTAATCACTTTAAAAGAAGATTGATTTTTTCTTTAGAATGTTGAATTCAAACCTAACAGGTTTCAAAAGCCTGTTAGGATTAAAAAAAGTCGTTCATAGAAATGAACGACTTATAATATAAATCTCTGAATCTGTGGCAAAAAAACTATTCTTTACTAGCCAAATAGCGCTCGGCGTCCAAAGCGGCCATACAACCCGTTCCAGCAGCAGTAATCGCTTGACGGTATACATGATCAGCGGCATCACCACCAACAAATACACCCGGAACATTAGTTTTTGAAGTTCCAGGAACATTCACGATATAACCCGTTTCGTCTAAAGTCAAGTAGTCTTTGAAAATATCAGTATTAGGTTTGTGTCCAATGGCCACAAAGAATCCAGTAGCTGGAATTTCTTTCAATTCGCCCGTTACTCTGTTTTTTACGCGAACAGCTGTTACAACTTGTCCGTCGCCCAGTACTTCATCGGTTTCGGTATTCAATAAAATTTCGATATTCTCCGTTTTTTGTACACGCTCAGCCATGATTTTAGAAGCTCTAAATTGTTCGCTTCTCACCAACATAGTAACTTTAGTACACATTTTTGATAAATAGTGAGCTTCTTCACAAGCCGAATCTCCAGCTCCAACAATTACTACTTCTTGGTTGCGGTAGAAAAATCCGTCGCAAACCGCACAAGCCGAAACACCGCCGCCCATTTGTAAATAATGTTGTTCAGAAGGTAAACCTAAATATTTGGCAGATGCGCCTGTTGAAATAATGACTGTTTCGCAGTGAATTTCTTTAGTATCATTGATCCACACTTTGTGAATTTCACCCGAGAAATCTACTTTAGTAGCCCAACCATCGCGTACATCAGTTCCGAAACGTTGTGCTTGCGCTTGCAATTGTACCATCATTTCAGGTCCGGTTACGCCATCAGGATAACCCGGAAAATTTTCTACTTCGTTAGTTGTGGTTAATTGTCCACCAGGTTGTGTTCCTTGGTATAAAACCGGATTCATATTGGCTCTAGCTGCATAAATTGCTGCAGTATAACCCGCAGGACCGGAACCTATTATTAAGCATTTTACTTTTTCTATAGTATCAGACATAATTAGTTTGTTTTTAAGTGTTGCAAAGGTAAGTTTTTATTGAAATAATTTAAAGTAAAGTAGCTGACAAAAAATCTATTTTGTTATAAATGATTTTTATCTATAGAAAAAAGTCGACCTTTTTTTTGTGATTAGATGGGATCACTTTATGATATTATTTAGTGTAAGTTGCTCGACAAAAGCACTACCGCTTCGCTTTAGTGCTCTTTTTTATGTGTAAAACTTTCTTGAAAGTAAATTTTGGGTTATTTATATTATTAGTATTACAAAAGCAGAATTATTTCGTGATCCTGTATAGTGTAAGTTGCTCGACAAAAGCACTACCGCTCCGCTTTAGTGCTCTTTTTTTATGCACAAAACTTCTTGAAAGTAAACTTTCAGAAAGTTTTGTGCATAAAAAAAGCTGAACTCTCGTTCAGCTTTTGTCGGTCGGGGTGGCAGGATTCGAACCTGCGGCCTCCTGCTCCCAAAGCAGGCGCGATAACCGGGCTACGCTACACCCCGAATTTCTTCATCGAAATTGCGTCTGCAAATATAGAACTAATATTCGTTTTGCAAAATGATAATGAGAAAACTTTCTTGAAACGATATGATTTTGTTTTCAGAAAGCATCAGTACAATTTTTTTATATATTTGGGCAATAAATAATACTATGAAAACTAATTACTTACTTATAATTGTTTGCTTTTTTACAATACGCTTTTCTGCACAAACAATTACAATACCCGATGCCAATTTCAAAGCTAAGTTATTACAAGCTGATACAACCAATTCAATTGCCTTAAATTCCTTTAACCAAAGCATTAAAATTGATGTAAATAATGATGGTGAAATACAAGTATCCGAAGCACAAACTGTTTTTTCTTTGTTTGTTGACAATAGTGAAATTGCTGATATGACAGGTATCAATTACTTTTCTAATTTGGGTTATTTGGTGTGTTCTTATAATAATTTCAGTACATTGGATTTATCAGAAACCATGGTTGCTGTGCTTCATTGTGGGTACAACTCAAGTCTAACTTGGATTAATTTAAAGAATGGTGTACAGACTACTTTTACTTGTTGTCCACCACCACCTGGTCCTATTCCTTTTGAATCTTATTCTACACCCAATCTTACCTATGTTTGTTTGGATCAATCAGAAGTCAATGATGGGTTTATTCAAAGTCAGTTGTCTAATGCAGGGTATTTCAATTGTGTGGTTAATGCTTATTGTACTTTCAATCCAGGAGGAGATTTTTATGCAGTTTCGGGTGTAAATACGGTAAATTTAGATGGAAATGGTTGCGAAGTTTCAGCAACTTCCTATCCTAATTTGAAGTTCTTAGTTACAAATGGAGTTATCAGTACAACAGTAATTTCAGATTCATCGGGTGAGTATTTCATTCCAGTTTCTGAAGGAGAATACACCATCACACCGATAGTAAATAACCCAACTTATTTCTCGATATCGCCTCCGAATATAGTAGTTAATTTTACCCCTCAATCGGAAAATGTAATTCAAGATTTTTGTATCACACCCATTGGTACTCTCAATGATTTGGAAGTGATTATTTTGCCTATTAATCAAGCAAGACCGGGTTTTGATGCATATTATTCTGTAACTTATAGAAATAAAGGTAATAGTGTACAATCAGGAGCTATTACTTTGGCATATGATGATAATGTAATGGACTTCTTGGGAGCAACATTAGCTGCTTCCAATCAATCTAGCGGTTCATTAACATGGAATTTTACCGATTTATCAGCTTTTGAAACCAGATCGTTTTTAGTGATTTTTAATTTGAACTCTCCTGTTGAAACTCCGCCTCTTAATGGTGGAAGCGTCATAAGTTATTCTGCAGAAATTGTTGGTTTGACCGATGAATATCCAACAGACAATAGTTCAAATTTAAACCAAACCGTTGTGAATTCTTTTGATCCTAATGACAAGACATGCCTTGAAGGTGCTACAATTGGTCCCGATGGAATAGGTGAGTACGTTCATTATATCATCCGATTTGAAAACACAGGTACAGCGAACGCAGAAAATGTAGTTGTGAAGGATGTAATAGATGCATCCAAATTTGATGTAAGTTCTTTGATTCCAATCGGAGGAAGTCATTCTTTTGTAACTAGAATGGATTCAAACAACGTTGAGTTTATTTTTGAAAACATCAATTTGCCGTTTGCTGATGAAACCAATGATGGTTATGTAGCCTTTAAAATTAGAACTAAATCTAATTTGGTGGTTGGAAATTCTTTTTCTAATTCGGCTAGTATTTATTTTGATTATAATGCTCCGATCATTACAAACACTGCGGTTACTTCCATTCAAGCATTGAATCAGAACGATTTCGAATTTGATACTCACTTTGAGTTAGCGCCAAATCCAGTTTCTTCAATTTTAGGAATCAAAACAAAAAACGAAGTTTCAATTACATCAATTAGGATATACAACACCTTGGGTCAATTAGTTTTGATGATAGCCGATCCGAAAGAAACACTAGATGTTTCCAATTTGAAACAAGGAAACTATTTTATTAAGATTTCATCGAATAAAGTAATAGCGACCAGAACGTTTATTAAAGAATAAAAAAAATCCCGACTACAAATCGGGATTTTTATTTTTTATTTCGTTGGTTTTTTCTTCAAAACCGCACTGTCTTCAAAACGTGTAATGATGATTTTCTGATTGTCGTAGTTTGGGACTGTACTTGAAAAGAGCTAATGTCTTTTTTTGGTGATGTAAGAAAAAAAATATCAACATACGATTTTGAAATTAAATTTTAGAGTCTTCAAAAACCATCCACTTTAGCTGTAAACTGATTTTTAAAATTTAATATTTGTGTTTTTTTAGTAAGAAAAATAATACATATATTTGCTTCTTTAAATAGAAAGATAAATTTCATTTTTTCAATGCATCTTTTTATGAGTGTCCAAAAGCAAATGTTTTTTGCCTGAAAAACACTTAGGTTATTATTGTAATGTATTGATATTGTTGTGTTTATATTGTTTTCTGTGCATTTTTTTTAATTGTATTTAAGATGTGCAACTTTTTTTTTGAACTCAAAAAATATATAATTGACTAATTTTTTGAACTAATCTAAAAAAGGGTGTTTTCCCTCTTTTATAATGCTTTAAATAGTGTAACATTTACATTGGATACAACATTAGTATTACTACGTTCTTATTTAAACTAAAATATATTGAGTGTTTTTGCTCTTAAATTCATTTTTATGAAGTCACCAAATTTACGGATTATTACACAGAAGTAAAGTGGGAATACTATCTTCTCCAGAGGAATTCCTCTTCGTAGTTGTTTTGATTCTTGGTAAGCCCTCAGAAACTAGTATTTAGGTTTTTTCTACGCTCTTTTTTAAAATTTATAAACCATATAAATTATGAAGACTACTTTAAAAAGTATATTTACTATTTCCACTGTCATCTTGACTTTTTTCTTTTCGAGTTGTGATAAAGAATTGTATGACGAACCCATTAAACAGAGTAAGCAAATAAAAGTGAGTTCAGAAAGAGTTAGTTTTACCCAAGTACTGAATGAAATTGAAAATCCAGCTATCAGGCAATTCATCAACAATGATGTTAAACAACAAGTTAGTTTTACGGAAGCAAGAAACGCTTATGAGTTGTTATTTGAAAAACTGACAAAAGAGAATGAATATGTAACCTATTCACTTCTCATAAATAATTACACAAACGAAAAGCCTTACTTCCTCTATTTTGTGATTAAAAAGGCTGGTGCAGTTGAAGAGGCAGGATTTTCAAAATACATTCCAGATGCAGCAATTACAACTTTAGATGTTGAAAATTTTACTGGTAGAGTTCAAATACTTGATTTGGAACAAGGAATAAGAGCGTAAACTGATTTTATTGATTCAGAACCACAACCCATTACGGATGCAGCATGTTATTATAATGTAGAAATAATCCAACACAATTGCTCAAATGGAGGAGACCATCCACCAGGAGTTCCATGTGAAGGTGGTCATATAAACGATGGCTATTACGAAATTATTTCTTATATTGTTTGTCCAAATAATCCTAGCTCATATTATTTAGCTCCACCACCAAGTTCATTTTTAGGTTCGACTACACCAGGAGGCGGAAGTTCTTTGAGTGAAGATTTAGATGTATTGAATTTTTTGTATAGTTTGAGTGATGAACAATATATAATTGTTAATAATAATACAGATATTGTAGATTATTTAGAGTTGCATAGTGTTTCTCAAGAAAGTAAGGATGTAGTTTTGGATTTTGTTAGTGAATCTCTTAATAACCCTGAGCTTGATTTGGACTTTAATACTTCCTTAAATTCACCAGCAAATATTGATATTTCTAAAGTTCAAGATACAACAGCGGTTGCAAGAAAGTTTAGGTGCGTTTATGAAAAACTTTTACAGTCATCAAGTTTTAAAAACTTATTTGTGAATACATTCGGAGATAATAATAAAATAAACGTTCAATTCGAAATTATTGAAAATTTAAGTCTTACAAGTTCTACTGGGGTGGTTTCATATCCATTGGGGACATGTCAATTAATTAGTAATAATGGTAACTATTATAATAAAATTAAAATAAGCTCAAATATTCTTGATAATTCATATTCAAATATTGAAATTGCAAAAACTATTTTGCATGAATGTATTCACGCTTATTTGAATATTAAAAAAATAAATTGTAGCTTTACAATCTCTATTCCACAAATCAATCAAAATACTTTTCAAGAAATAATTAGTTTATTTTATCAGGATAATTGTTTTGTTGATACTAGTGGATTGAGTCAAGGTGAACACGCATTTATGTTTGATTTTATGCTTCCAGCATTTCAAACAATATTTGCTGAAATTAGAGATTTACTAATACCACCAAACCATATACAATACGTTGAAAGTGGTTCTTATGTAAACTCTAATGGTCAAAATTTTAATTGGAATTGGCAAGATTTTTATAAATATCTTTCGATGCAAGGTTTGCACAATACAGACACATTTGACTTAATAATTAATTCAAATGAAAGTGAATTATATAACTTTAATTTCTATAGAATTAGAGGTAACCAGTTCAGTAAAACATGCAATTGATTATGAAGTATTTAATCTATATTTTATTTTTAAATTCTTCTTTAATTTTTTCTCAAAATTTAGAGAGTATAAAAAGCAAGGATACAATTTATATTATTTTCAACCCTCAATCCAATCAAGAGAGAGTGGATATTGGGAAATTAAGTAAATTATCTGATCATACAACATTGTTATATACATTTTTTAATGATAATCATAATATATCATTCTATAATGATAAATATCTAAACTTTGATAATATTGAAATTAACAAAGAGTCAGCGATTAAAATTTTAGATAATAATTTTTTAAGAAGCAATAAAGAAACTCTACTAGATATTGAGTTTTTCTTAAGAAATGGATTTAGGGAAACTTTTTATGCAATCCAAAAAAAGCATATTTTTTTAGTCGATTTAAGTGAAAAAAATAATAACAGATATATTTTTAGAGAAGTTTTAATTAAAAGCAGTTTCGAAGAAATGTAAAATAAAAATCCCGATTTTGTAGTCGGGATTTTTATTTTTTATTTCGTTGGTTTTTTCTTCAAAACGGCGCTGTCTTCAAAGCGTGTAATAATGATTTTCTGATCGCCGTACAATTCAACTTCTGATTTGGCAGAAGCACTTAATGTTAGAGTGTTTTTTACATTAACGGCTGCGTTGGTATAAGCTTCTGTAGTTACATCTGCCATATTAGTTGCTAATTTACTTCCTATGAAATTGGCATTGTTATCCAAACGTAATTTCATGTTCTCAACATCACCTTCAATAGTTGCAGCACTTTTTTGGTACATATCAAATATCAAATCGGTTGAGGTAATCAATGCTTTTAAATTAGCATTTTTAGACAAACTTATGGTTGTTTTTTGCGATTTTAAATTCAGTTCTATTTTGCTTTTATCGTCGCATTGCATTTCAAAATTGGTTGTTTTAGCATTGATGAATGCTTTGGAATAATCGATGCATTTCAAAGTAATGTTTTCCAATTCCAAATCAGATAATGCAGTAATTTGTGATTCGTTTTTGGCATAAATACTTCTGAAAGTATCTGTATACGTAACTCTTAAGCTCAATTTTTTGTAGGATGTGATGTCTTTTAATGTAGAAAGTCTCAACGTACTTCCGTTTAAAACAATATCAATGGCTTGATGTAAGTTATCGTCGGCTTCGACTTCAATAGAATTTTCCGAACCTTTAACTAAGAAAATTTCTAAATTATCAGAAACTTCCAAGGCATCAAATGATTCGATTTGCTTGCGCTCGATGGTTACAATTTTTGAACCTTTTACTTTTTCTTTTTTTTGTGAAAACGCTACTGTAGTGGTAATGAATAAGGCTATTAATAAAAGGGATTTTTTCATTTTAATACATTGAAATTAGAGTGCAAATTTAACAAATATTGGTTTAAACTTGGTAACTGTTATCAAATAGTTTGCCATTCTAACCCTGATTGAAGGAAATGCCGCGCATGACGAAAAGCAGGAATTGCGATCACAAGAATGCCAAACCATTCGTTCCCCCAAAAAAAACATCCCAATTTGCATTGAGATGTTTCTTGTTTTTTTATATTCCTGATACGCTACCACCAGACGATTCTTCTTTTTTGACTTCTTTAGGATTTCCCTTATAATCAATTGAACTACCGCTAGAGGCTTTTGCATTTAATTTCACTAATGCATGAACATCCGTTGAGCTTCCGCTGGTGGCTTCAGAATCAACTTCATTGGCCAATAAATCACCTGCATTGGTCGTGCTTCCGCTGGATGTTGCAGTGGTGACATTGAGCGCTTTCCCAGAAATAGTAAGAGTACTTCCGCTGGTTGATTCAGTCACTACTTTATCGTATTCAACCGAAGCTTTGATTTCGCTTCCACTGCTTGTTTTTACCTGAATAGAAGTTCCTTTAATTGTTGATTTGGTAGAGATGCTTGAACCACTTGTAGCTTCCAATCCGTTAATTTTGGCAGTCTTAACATGAACAATCATTTTTTCGGCTGAATCAATATTTTCATCCGAAGAGACAACCAAGGTTCCGTTTTCTACTTTTGTTGTGATGTGTTTGAGTAGATTTTCATCGGCTTCCACTTTAACTTCTGCAGTAGAGTCTTGTTCAACAATAACTTCAATGCCTCTATTGGAATTTACTTTATCAAATTTTTCATTAATGGTTCTTACTTCGGTTTTAACATTACCGTTACCGTCAATTCCATCTCCTAAATCAACATTGTATCTACATGAGGTTAGGAGTAAAGCAGTCAGTATACTTACAACTACTTTAGTACAAATGGCAATAATTTTGATCATGATTAATTGATTTTAATGATTTTACCTTCTTTATCGCTGTATTCTAAGCTTGATTTACCTGTTTTGATTTGTTGTACCTCTTTTCCATTTACTTTGATTGAAATGGTTTTTGAGCTATCAGTTTCTTCAATCAGATTGATTTCTTCAGTTTCAATATCGCCGTGCTCGTTTTCATCTACAGGGCAATTTAAACATTTTATCTGAGAATCAGCAACTTTATAGGTGTATTCTCCGCTGTGGTGTAAGTTAAATATACTGTCGTCAGAATAATCAAAGTTTTTTACACTGCTGTCTGCTTTAAAAATTGTTCCTTTAGGCAAATACAAATAAACTTCTACATTTTGCTCTCTGAATTTTTGTCTGATTTCAGTTAAAAGGTAATTGTCTAAGATGATTTTATTGCCTTCAATTTTGTAGCTGTATTTGATTTTTTCAGCACGTTGTTTGGCTTCTGCGCCAGATTTTCCGTGTGCTAATTTTTCAATTTGTAAATAGGGCATTGGTTCATCAGTAATCATAACTTCAAGACGTACATCATTAGAATATATAATCGGATTGCCAGCTTCATCTTGTGTTAATCGAAAATCATCATGTTCGTTTACATTTTTAGAGTAAAAGTCGTTGTTTTTGAATTTCACAAATAATGTATCGTTTGGATTGATGTTGATGATTTCTTTTTTCACCACTTTCCCGTCGTGAGCAATTTGTCCAAATTCTTTTAGTCCCAATGAAATTAATATCCCAACAGCTACAACCCAAATGGCTAACAAACCATATTTAACAATACTTCCAATTGATTTTAAGTTGGTAATTAACAATTTTAATCCCAAATAGAGTATGAAAAACATCGGAATTCCAAAAGCGAATAAGAATAATAATCCTTGAATCCAAAGTGGAGTTTCAAAACCTATTGGTGTTGAGATATGATTGAAAATAGTGTTTTCTGGTAATGAGGATGAAAACATCAAAACTACTGCAGCGATGCATATTCCAAACAATGAAATTGCTGAAAACACCATGATTAACGCTCCTAAAACTTTAGCTAATGCTCCGAAAATTGAAGTTAAAGCATCGCCAATTTTGTTACCAGCACTTTCAGTTGTTGAGCGAATTTGGTTTCCCATTTTATCAAAGTCAGCATTTTTCAAACGGCTAGAAACGTTTTCAAATTCTTCTCTTACTTTTCTTTCAATGTTGGAAATATTAACGGGTTCTCCGGTCATTTCTAATTTTTCTGTCGTTGTAATAGCGGCCGGAGTTACAATCCAAAGAATGATGTAGGCCAAAATACCAGTTCCGAATCCGGCAAGAACTAAAATAATGAAGAAAATTTTAATCCAAACAGCGTCAATACCAAAATAGTGACCTAATCCAGTACAAACTCCACCAATCAAACCTTTGTCCTGATCACGGTATAATTTTCTTTTTCCACTTGGACTTGAAAAATTAGTTTGCGTTTTCTCGTCACCATCATCATCAATTCGATAATCTTCGGGTTGTCCCATAACGGTAACAACTTCATCAACATCTTTTATATTAATAACGTGTTTGTCACTTTTTTGTCTTTCTGTAAACAATTCAGCTACACGCATTTCGATGTCTTTCATAATTTCATCTTTACCAGAAGAATTAGAAAGGGAACGTTTTATTGCATCAAAGTATCTTGATAATTTTTGGAATGCATCTTCATCGATATGAAAAAATAATCCACCTATATTAATATTTACTGTTTTGTTCATGATTTTTGTTTTTGATTGGTTATGATGTTCACGGCGTCAGACAATTCGGTCCATGTGCCATTTAATTCAGTTAAAAATGTTTTTCCTAATTCGGTTAAACCATAATATTTACGTGGTGGTCCCGATGTTGATTCTTCCCAACGGTAGTTTAATAATCCGTCGTTTTTTAGTCGTGTCAGTAGCGGATAAACTGTTCCTTCTACTACAAGCAATTTAGCGTTTTTTAAGGTGTCTAATATTTCAGAAGTATATGCTTCGTTGTCTCTTAAGACTGATAAGATACAGAATTCTAAAACACCTTTGCGCATCTGGGCTTTTGTGTTTTCAATGTTCATAATTCGATTTTTGTTTTTTAATTAAACTGTTCATTTTGATTGATGATTGATTGATGATTGTTTGATGATTGTTTGATGATTTTATTTAAAAAAAGGTATGGTTAAAGGATATTTGTAAAGTTCACCATTGGAGGCTTTTACTGAAGCATAAATGATTAAGATGAATTCCATTATCTTTAAGAATCCAAATACGGCCACCGCACATAATGCCAGTGTAATGAAACCAGTTGATTGTCCGATGGTCATTTCATGAAAATGATGGTGATTGTCATTCAGTATTTCGTTCCATGTTACATTTTTTAAAACGGCGTAAATGATGATCGGAATTGCAATTAAACATAATATAAGAGAGTACAATAACATACTCAATTGAAAATTCAAAACTTGTTTTCCATTGGCATCGATAAACTCAGAATCCTTTTTCTTAGAACTCCAAATGATGATTGGAAAAATGTAATTCCCAAACGGAATAAAATACTGAGTTAAAGTACTCAGGTGAATTGCCGTTGAAACGTTTCTTTCGTTGGTTGTGCTCATTTTGATTTGATTTAAGTTCTGTTTTTTTACAACAGTGTTGATTGATGATTAAAACTCCGAAACTAACAATACTATAGATAAGCTATTAATTTCTTATACAAAGATAAGGCTAAAAAAAGATACCTTGCAATACAAAGTACTGAATATTAACATTTATTTAACATTTGTAACAACATGACAAAACCTATATATTTCACTATATTTACAACAAATTCAATACTTCATGACACTTTCTCCTTCCAAATTAAATACATTTTTGTTTTTTAAATTACCTTCTGCATTTTGGTGTGGAGTTCGAGTTCAGTCCATTTCTAATACTGTCTGTGTGACTAAAGTCAAACACAAATGGTTCAATCAAAATCCGTTCAATTCGATGTATTTTGCTGTTCAAGCCATGGCAGCTGAACTTTCCACTGGCGCTTTGGTTGTATCACAAATAAAAAGTAGTGGCAAAAATGTTTCCATGTTAGTGGCCAATAATAAAGCAACTTTTACCAAAAAAGCAACGGGCAGAATTACGTTTACGTGCAACGACGGAAATTTATCCGAAGCAGCCATTCAAAAAACTATTACCACTGGCGAAGGTCAAACCGTTTGGATGCAATCCATCGGAACTGATGAAAAAGGCGATCAGGTTTCAGTATTCGATTTTGAATGGACGGTAAAGTTAAAAACTCCGTAAACAAAAGTTAAACCCAATACAATTAACAATTTGTTTTAAAAGCAAGGTTTTACCTTTGTATACAATTTAGTCGATAATGAAAGTTTTAATCACAGGCGCAACAGGTTTAATAGGTAAAGAATTGGTCGATTTGCTTTTGCAAAACAATCATACTGTGCACTATTTGACTACTTCGCCTCAAAAAATTAAGAATACTTCCAATTATTATGGGTTCTACTGGAATCCAGCCGAAGGTAAAATCGACGAAAATTGCATCGAAGGTATTGATACAATAGTGCATCTTGCAGGCGCATCCATTTCAAAACGTTGGACCAACACTTACAAACAAGAATTAATCGAAAGCCGCGTTTTATCTGCCAACTTATTATTTAATTTGGTCAAGAAAACCCAAAATAAAGTCAAACATTTCATCTCCGCTTCAGGAACAGCTATTTATCCCGATAGTGATTCGGCTGTTTACGACGAATTCTCGAAAGAAATTGACAACTCCTTTCTCGGTAATGTTGTTGTAAAATGGGAGGAAAGCGCCGATCAATTTCAACTCCTCAATATAAAGGTAACCAAACTTCGAACCGGAGTGGTGTTCTCAGAAAAAGGTGGAGCGTTACTCGAAATGATCAAACCCATAAAAATGTATGCAGGCTCGGGTTTTGGATCGGGAACGCAAATACAATCGTGGATTCACCTTTCCGATGTTGCTCAATTGTATTATTGGGTCATTCAAAGCAAAACAGAAGGAATTATAAACGCCGTAGCGCCCAATTCTATCAATAATCAAGACTTAACCAAACTCATTGCTAAACGGTTAAAACGGCCGCTATTTTTACCCAATATTCCCCAATTTGTGATGAAATTGATTTTGGGAGAAATGCATATTTTATTGTTTTCAAACAAGAATATTCTCCCCAAAAGAGCTACTTCGCTGGGGTTTCACTTTCAATTTGACACTCCCGAAAAAGCCTTACAAGACCTTATAAAATAAAAAAAAGTTCCAACATTTTGTTGGAACTTTTTTTCATTGAATTAATAATATCTTGAGCTTTTCAGCCAATCGTAAACCTTTTATACTTTCAAATATAGTGAATACGAAATCGTAATAGTCTTAAAATTATATTAAATTTTTAGGAGCAGACATTTAGTTTTTTCTAAGAACAGTTGTCCCGCTTTCCGCAGTATCTTTTTGTTAGTACGTGCACTTCAAAATAGCACCTTACTGTCTAAAGAATTCGCACTCAAAATCTGATGTAACAAAAAGGATACTTGCTTCAATCGGGGCTAGAATAGACTTCTTTTGCATAAAATAAATCTTAATTATCGTAGATTGAATTTCCACTATCTTCAGATAGTGGTTAATCTTCTACATCGCAGATTAAATTTCCACTATCTTCAGATGGTGGATAACAAAACGTCTTCGAAAGAAGAAAACAAAACATCTTCAAAAAAAAACAATGACAATTTGACATTTTCAAACATTTGGCAGTACTTTTGCAATCCAAAATCAACAAATGAACATCAAGAATATTTTTAAAAATAAGAGCACAATGAATACTGAAAATTCTGAAAAAGAAGTAATTGAGAACGAAAGTGAAACCTTAAATCAGTCGGAAGAAAACGCGACAGACCAAGCCGTTCCTGAAGTTGAGGCAGCAGAAGAGTTAACCGTTGAGCAAAAGTTAGAAGAAGAATTAGCCAAAGAAAAAGATAAATTTTTGCGTCTTTTTGCCGAATTTGAAAACTATAAAAAGCGTACAACCAAAGAGCGAATCGACTTGTTCAAAACAGCCAATCAAGAAGTGCTACAGGCGATGTTGCCAGTTTTAGACGATTTTGACAGAGCAATGACTCAAATTTCTAAATCAGAAGACGAAGTGTTGTTAAAAGGAGTTGAATTGATTCATGAAAAATTGAAATCGACATTGATTTCTAAAGGATTGGAACAAGTTGAGGTAAAAGTGGGAGACGATTTCAATGCCGATTTTGCTGAAGCCATTACTCAAATTCCAGCACCATCCGACGATTTGAAAGGTAAAATTGTAGACGTAATCGAAAAAGGATATAAATTGGGTGACAAAATCATCCGTTTTCCAAAGGTTGTACTTGGAAATTAAAATTTCCAAGTACAACCTTTGGACTAGAAACGGGATTTATCTCGTTTTAAAAATGGAATTTATTCCATTAATAATATAAAGAGATTAAAATGAAAAAAGATTTTTACGAAATACTAGGCATTTCCAAAAATGCTTCTCCTGAAGAAATTAAAAAAGCCTATCGCAAGAAGGCCATCGAGTTTCACCCTGATAAAAATCCGGGCAACAAAGAAGCGGAAGAAAATTTCAAATTGGCAGCCGAAGCTTATGAAGTATTGAGCGACCCAAATAAGAAAGCCCGTTACGATCAATATGGACATCAAGCTTTTGATGGCGCTGGTGGATTTGGCGGTGGCGGTCACATGAATATGGACGATATTTTCAGCCAATTTGGGGATATTTTCGGAAGTGCTTTTGGTGGAGGTGGTTTCAGTGGCTTTGGAGGAAGTTCTGGTGGACAACGCCGAATGAAAGGAAGCAATCTCCGTATCAAAGTAAAACTTACTTTAGAAGAAGTGGCCAATGGTGTTGAGAAAAAAGTAAAAGTAAAACGTAAAATTCAAGCACCAGGTGTGCGTTACAAAACGTGTTCAACCTGTAACGGTCAAGGTCAGGTATTGCGCGTAACAAACACTATTTTAGGTCGTATGCAAACCGCTACAACGTGTAACGTTTGCGGTGGTTCAGGCCAAACTATTGAAAGCAAACCAAATAATGCTGATGCACACGGAATGATTTTGGAAGATGAAACGGTTTCAATTAAAATTCCTGCCGGTGTAACCGATGGAATGCAATTAAAAGTTTCAGGAAAAGGAAATGATGCGCCTGGAAACGGAATTGCAGGTGATTTAATTGTGGCCATCGAAGAACTTGAACATGAATTTTTAAAACGTGAAGGCGAAAACCTGCATTATGATTTATACATTAGTATTGCCGAAGCTGCATTAGGAGTTTCTAAAGATATTGAAGCTGTAAATGGAAAAGTTCGAATTAAGTTAGAAGAAGGAATCCAATCTGGGAAGATTTTACGTCTAAAAGGTAAGGGAATTCCGAGTATTAATAGCTATGGAAACGGTGATTTACTCGTTCATGTAAACGTTTGGACACCAAAAACTTTGACAAAAGAACAACGTCAATTCTTCGAGAAATCGTTGACTGACGCTAACTTTATCCCTCATCCAGAAAAGAGCGATAAATCTTTTTTTGAAAAAGTTAAAGATATGTTTTCATAGTAAATAAATTATTTTTACATTTGACTATTACTTGGTAACAAGTAATTTCTTTTTCATAGCAATTTTTCCCATCCTTGTTTCACAATAAGGGTGGGTTTTTTGTAACAATTCGTTTCAATCGACTACTAATTGCGTACTTTTGCCAATCAAAATATTAATTTTAATAATCAGATTCAATTTGATTTTTTGACATTGATTTTTGACATTCACATTGAATTTTGACCAATATCTATGAGTAACATCCTCGAAGTAAAAAATGTAGTGAAGCAATACGGCGATTATACAGCGCTGAATGAAGTTTCTCTAACCGTTCCTAAAGGCAGCATTTACGGATTATTAGGTCCGAATGGCGCTGGAAAAACCTCTCTAATTCGAATCATTAACCAGATAACAATGCCCGACAGTGGTGAAGTTATTCTAGATGGTGAAGCATTAAAACCAGAGCATGTGGCTGTAATCGGCTATATGCCTGAAGAACGTGGCTTATACAAAACCATGAAAGTAGGTGAGCAGTGTTTGTATTTAGCTCAGCTTAAAGGCTTGACCAAACAAGAAGCCAAAACACAGCTTGATTATTGGTTCAATAAACTTGAAATTCAAGGTTGGTGGAACAAAAAAATTCAAGAACTTTCCAAAGGTATGGCGCAAAAAATACAGTTTGTGGTAACCGTTTTGCACCAACCTAAATTATTGATTTTAGACGAACCGTTCTCCGGATTTGATCCTGTTAACGCCAATTTGATTAAAGACGAAATTATCGAACTCAACAAAAAAGGAACATCTGTGATTTTTTCCACACACCGAATGGAAAGTGTAGAAGAAATGTGCGATCATATCGCCTTAATTCACAAATCAAATAAACTGATAGAAGGTAAATTAACTGATGTAAAAAAACAATACCGAACCAACAGTTACGATGTCGGAATTCTAACCAACAATGTAGAAGGTTTGATGTACGATTTAACACAAAAATTCACCTTGTCAACAACCGACTTCAAATCATTAAACGACGAATTAAAACTCGAAATCAACCTCGGAAATGCCGCTCCAAACGAACTATTAAACACCTTGGTTCAACGCGGACAAGTCACGCATTTTGTAGAGAAAATTCCGAGTGTAAACGATATATTTATTAAAACAGTAACTGAATAGACTTCTTAGATTGTAGGATTGTAAGACTATAAGATTTATGTCTTTAAAATCCTACAATCCTAAAGTCTTACAGCCCTAAAGTCCAAAATCTAATCAGTCAAAAAGAAAATGAGCAAACTACTCCTTATCATAAAAAGAGAATTCATTGCCAAAGTGCGCAACAAATCGTTCATTGTAATGACGTTTTTGAGTCCGTTACTTTTTGTCGGAATCGGTGGTTTTGTAGGCTATTTAAGTCAGATGAAAGCCGAGCAAAAAACCATTGCCATTCACGATGAAACAGGCAAATTTGCCAATGATTTCAAAAGCGATGACGAATACAAATACCTCAATTTATCCAATGTTGATGTTAAAACATTAAAAGATAGTATTGTAAACGAAAGTTACGAAGGTCTTTTACTTATCCCCAAAACAAATGATAATAATACACTTCAAAAAGGAATCCAATACGTATCAAACGATAGTCCTGGTGTGATGTTTGTCGAAGATTTGGAATCCATAATTGCCAAAAGAATCACTGCTGAAAATTTTCAAGCACAAGGATTAGATACGCTAAAAATAAGCAAAGCCAAAGCCGATGTGTCTATTAATTTGACCAAAGCTTCAGGTGAAGAAGCATTGAAAGGACTGAATGAAATCAAAATCGGAATTGGTGGAGCCTTTGGTTATTTAATCATGATGTTCATTGTTATATACGGAAATATGGTAATGCGAAGTGTCATCGAAGAAAAAACTTCACGCATCATTGAGGTAATTATATCATCTGTAAAGCCTTTCCAATTAATGATGGGAAAAATTATCGGTACTTCATTAGCCGGAATTCTTCAGTTTTTAATCTGGGCAATACTTGGGCTAACAGCAATGTTCATTTTATCTTCTATTTTTGGTGTCCAAATGGGCGCTTCTTCTGGTCCACAAGCACAACAAGCCATCGAGTTAGCTCAAAAAGAAGCAAGCGGAACTCTTCAGATGTACATTAAAGAATTGTGGAATTTACCTATTGCGACTATTATTGTCTGTTTTATTTTTTACTTCATTGGTGGCTACTTTTTATACAGTTCGTTCTATGCTTCCATCGGAGCTGCAGTGGATAATGAAACCGACTCACAGCAATTTCTTTTACCTATAATAATGCCTTTAATTTTAGGAGTTTACATCGGATTTTTCACCGTAATTAACGATCCACATGGTACGGTTGCAACGGTATTTTCAATGATTCCGCTGACTTCGCCTATCGTAATGATGATGCGAATTCCGTTTGGTGTGCCTTGGTGGGAAATCGCAATTTCAATGGTATTGTTATTTGGTACATTTTTTGGTGTGGTTTGGTTCGCTTCCAAAATTTACCGTGTCGGAATTCTGATGTACGGTAAAAAACCATCTTGGAAAGAATTAATCAAATGGCTTAAATATTAATTAATGAATACTTTTTTTAGACTATCGTTACTCTCAATTACCGTTCTATCGCTTAATTCATGCGGTTATGGTTATTCAACTTCCGAACGTTTTACTCCCTTCGATCCATCGCAAAAAGACATAAAATGCAACTATGTTCCAGAAAAGGTGGACTTGTTTTTTGAAGGCGAAAAAATCGACTTTGAATACGAAAAACTAGGTGTAATTGAAGTGCAAGGTCAACAGTATGCCAATGATGCTGAAATGTTGGAAAAACTCAAAAAGTTAGCCAAAGAAAAATGCTGTGATGCTATCATTAACCTGAAAAGAGGTTACATTGATAGAGAAAGAGGCTTGTTTTTTAGTAGCGAACCTAACGAAAAATATTCTGCAATTACCTATTTCGGATTGGGAGTCAAAAAGAGAAGTTAGAAGCAAATAGCTTGGGCTTTGTCAGCAATCCTTTTTCCCGCTTTCCGTCTCCGCCTAGGCGGAGACGGAAAGCGGGGCTAAATAAACAAACTAAATTGAATTTTTGCGAACTTTGCGAAAAACTTTGCGAACTTTGCGGTTAAATACTACCTATGTCAAAAATACTCATCATCGAAGACGAAGCATCCATCAGAAGAGTGCTTACCAAAATACTTTCTGAGGAAAACGATACGTATCAAGTAGAGGAAGCCGAAGACGGCGTTCAAGGCTTTGAAAAAATCAAAAATACCGATTATGATTTGGTGTTGTGCGACATCAAAATGCCAAAAATGGACGGCGAAGAACTACTCGAAGCCGTAAAAAAAATAAAACCCGAAATTCCAATTGTAATGATTTCTGGTCATGGCGATATGGAAACGGCCATTAATACCATGCGTTTGGGTGCATTTGATTACATTTCAAAACCACCCGATTTGAATCGACTTCTCAATACAGTGCGCAATGCTTTAGATAAAAAACAACTCGTAGTTGAAAACAAAATTCTGAAAAAGAAAGTTAGTAAAAACTACGAAATGATTGGAAATTCAGAGCCCATCAATCACATCAAACAAATGATCGAAAAGGTAGCTCAAACGGATGCCCGAGTTTTGATTACAGGTCCGAATGGAACCGGAAAAGAACTCGTAGCGCATCAATTGCACGAAAAAAGCGAGCGCAGTCAATTTCCTTTAATTGAAGTTAATTGTGCCGCAATTCCATCAGAATTAATTGAAAGTGAGTTGTTTGGTCATGTGAAAGGCGCGTTTACATCTGCAGTAAAAGACCGAGCAGGAAAATTTGAAGCGGCCGATGGAGGAACAATTTTTCTTGATGAAATTGGCGATATGAGTATGGCAGCACAAGCCAAGGTATTGCGTGCCTTACAAGAAAATTTGATCCAAAGAGTCGGTGCTGATAAAGACATTAAGGTTAATGTTCGGGTTGTTGCAGCAACCAACAAAGACTTGAAAAAAGAAATCGAAGAAGGTCGTTTCCGTGAAGATTTATACCACAGATTAGCCGTAATTTTAATTAAAGTTCCGGCTTTGAATGACCGCAGAGATGACATACCTTTGCTCATCGAACATTTTGCAGCTAAAATAGCCGAAGAGCAAGGAAATGCTCAAAAATCATTTTCCAGCCAAGCCATTAAATTACTGCAAGAATACGATTGGACAGGTAACATACGCGAATTGAGAAACGTAGTAGAACGCTTGATAATATTGGGCGGAAACGAAATTTCAGAAACCGACGTGAAGTTATTTGCGAGTAAATAATAACCATTAGTAATTAGCCATTAGCAGGTTTCTTTTGCTAAAAGCTGAATGCTGAAAGCTAATAAAATGCAACTAAAAAAAATAAACCCAAACCTGCATCAAGCGCTTATTGACAGCGGATTGACCGAAGCCAATGAGATGCAAATCGAAACGTTTTCAACCATTAAAAGTGGTGCGGATGCCGTAATTCAGTCGGCAGGTGGAACGGGAAAAACAACAACTATTGTTCTGAATGTGATTCAGCGTTTAGAAAAGGCGGTAGGTGAGAGCACACGCGCCTTAATCGTAGTTTTAGACAAGGAAAAAGTACTCGAAACCGTTGGTCTTTTCGAAGCTTTTGGTAAATACACTGATTTACGTGTAATTGGTTGCCACGACAAAGGCGATATCGACTATGATAAAAACGTTATTTCTACCGGAATGGATGTAATAGTCGGAACACCAACTAGAATCAACGCCATGTTTTCTTCGGCTGGTTTCAATATGAATACCATTAAAATGTTCATTGTTGATGATGCCGAATTACTATTCCGATTGCGTCATGATGCTATTATTTTACGATTGTCGATGAGTGTCGAAAAAACACAACGCATTTTCTTTTGCTCCGAAATCATCGAACGAGTAGAATCATTAGCTGATAAAATCATGATTGAACCTCTCTTCTTTGAAATGGAATAAATTAATAGACAGTTTACAATTGATAATTAACAATTGTAAAATAGGTAATAGAAATTAAACATAAAACCGGATAATTGTCAATTATCCATTATCAATTATCAATTAAAATGGGATTAATGAAACTCTTTTCAGGCGACGAAATTTTAGCCTTAGCCTTACAACAAAAAATTGAGGCAATTGGCGTAAATACAGTCATTCGCAATAATAATCAAGCCAACGTACTTCCGAGTATTCAACCTCAAAAGGCAGTCGAGTTGTTCATTCAGGAAACTGATTTTGCCAAAGCAAATCCAATCGTTGAGGCCTTTCGATTGAGTTTGTAATTAAAAAATAGTATAGCCTATCACTAGTCCGTTTGTACTATACTTTCCAGACCATGAAATGTATCCTCCAATAACCTCACCTGGAGTATTTAATCGATATTCTATATTCCACTTATCAAAGCAATAACCAATTCCTAGAGCAAAATTGTTTCTTGAATTTAAATTTAATACTGTACTAGCATTATCATAACTAATAGTAGATGATCCAAAATCGATTTTGAAAACATAAGCTATGTTGTAAAATATTCTAGATTTTGAGTTCAGGTAAGAATAATATCTAAATCCAACAGGAATCTCTACAATTGAATAGTCAACGTTGACTGTGTGATTTACATCTTCACTATGGATTCCTAAACCATCGTTATTCACAAAGTTTTTTTCAGCTTTGAATTTATGATAACTCGGATTTAAAAACACACTCCATTTATTATTGTTAAATGGAAGAATATATTCAGCCTCTAATCCAACTTTAAAAATAAATTCATTTTTAATTTCTGTGCTTAAGTTGAGGAATTGATTAGGATCGACAATATCAAGTGATGCAAAATTCAAACCGGTATTGAATTTTAAAAAAACTTTTTCTTTTTGATTGCTTGCATTTTCATAATTGGTATATGAAATTCCACTGCACTTGTTATGTTTTTCAATAACTTTTGATAATGAGGCTTTTTTATATTGCAAATTTTCAAAATCGCTCAATGTCATAGCATCACACGTTAAAGTTGAGTATAATTGGTTTTTGTACAATGAATTAAATTCAATAATGGTATTGTCTTCCTCATTTAGATATTTGTGATATACCAATTGGTTTATAGAATCAGTTTTAGAGGTTTTAAAAAAATAACGAATTACCTCTCCTTTATTATACAAATATAAATTTACGTCACCTTCTATTAGCACTTTTAAAAAAAGTGTTTCATTGGTCCAAACAGGGTTTTTATTTATAGTTAATTGATTGATATTTTTACTAGAATAATCAATATCAACCTTTGCTTTGATGTATTTACAAACGTCATAAATTCCGAATTCTTTAATATTGGTTATTGACTCTTCAGAAAATGTTGAATCTTCTACATTGCTCTTATACAGGAAACCAACAGGGTTATTCAACCATCCAATGTTTTTTATGTAACATTCCACTTTCTCTCCAGAATTTTTAATATAATATCCTTTCTCAAAATTAATTTGTGAATATGAGATTGTAAATACTAATAAAGAAAGGAATGTGATTAATCGTCTCATTTTTTTTTTGGCGAAGATATAACTTTATTGAAATTATACGTTTTCTTACAAAAAAATCTTTTTGAAGGAATTTTTTATATAGGTTTGAGTTAAATATTGAAAATTATTAGCAGTGAAAGCCATCCGATTTACCTTTTTTTCTTTTTTGACCGTTTTCGGGATACTGTACTTTTTGTACGTAAGTTACATTTATTTCAATCAGGAAGAAATGGTGTTTCGTGCCTATAAACTTTCTGAAAACCACCAGTTTAATTTCAGTGAAAAATTCGAAGAGGTTACCATTCCTTCTTTCGATGGAAAGCAACTGCACGGATTGTTATTTAAAACTCCCAACTCTAAAGGACTCGTTTTTTATTTGCACGGAAATGCAGGTACAGTTGATGATTGGGGAAATAATGCTTCCATTTATACCAATTTGGGTTACGATATTTTCTTTTTAGATTACCGTGGTTTCGGAAAAAGTGAAGGCGAAATTGACAATCAAGAACAGATTTACAAAGATATTTCTATTGCTTATGATTCAGTAGTATCAAAATACAATTCTAAAGAAATTATTCTTATTGGGTATTCCATTGGAACTGGATTGGCCACATATTTGGCATCGGTTAAAAATCCCAACAAACTAATTCTTCAAGCACCGTATTATAACTTTTTAGAATTTTCAACAGGAAGAGCACCTTTTTTTCCTGATTTTCTAAAGAAATTTGACTTTGAAACCGACCGCTACATTGCAAAAGTCAAAGCACCGATATATCTTTTTCATGGCAATCAAGACCAATTGATCTCGGTTTCCAATTCTCAACGATTGAAAAAGATCATCAAGCCTTCAGACCAACTTTTTATCCTTGATGGTGAAGACCATCTTGGCATCAATGATAATTACGATTTTCAGCACCATCTGAAGCAGATTTTAAGATAATTTTACACTATTCAAATCAGCAAAGCCTTATCTTTGTAAGACAAGAATCATTGATTTTTCTATCATGAGGCATCAATGATAAATAGTTTAAAAAATCAAAAAAAATGAAGAAAAATCAGATTTTATCGGTTGTATTACTTATTTGTGCTTCGGTATCGGCACAGTTTACTCAAAAACCATTGCCATACGCTTACAATGCTTTGGAACCGTTTATCGATGCACAAACTATGGAAATTCACTACAGCAAACACCACACTGCTTACATCAAAAATTTGAATGCTGCTGTTGTTGGAACTGATGCAGAAAAAATGAGTATTAATGAGATTTTTGCCAATGTGTCTAAGTTGAGTCTAGCGATTCGAAATAACGCAGGTGGGCATTTCAATCACGAACTATTTTGGTCGATTTTAACTCCGGAAAAAAACACCAAACCGTCAGCCGATTTAGAAAAAGCAATCAACGATGCTTTTGGCAGTTTGGATGTGTTAAAAGAAAAGATGAATGCAGCTGCAGCGACACGTTTCGGTTCGGGTTGGGCGTGGCTTTATGTGGGACAAGACGGAAAATTAGCGGTTTGTTCGACTGCCAATCAAGACAATCCGTTGATGGACATAGCCGAAAATAAAGGAACACCTATTTTAGGAATTGATGTTTGGGAACATGCCTATTATTTGAAATATCAAAACAAACGCGCGGACTATTTGACTGCCATCTGGAATGTCATCAACTGGAATGAAGTGAGTAAAAATTATGCTTCTGCATTGCCTCAAAAGAAAGGTAAATTTGACGGTTGGTTGGCGTTGAAAGATTTCCATAAAGTAATGTCGCAAACGTTTCACCCAAGTGAAGAAGGAAATTTACAACCAATTAAAGAGCGAAGTGGCGAAATGGTGCTAAAAGCCGCAGCATTATCACAATCAACTATTCCAGCAGAGTTCTATAAAAAAGAAGTAGTTGTTGCAATACAAAAATTAGTCGTCGACAGTAAAAAGTTAGACAAATTAGTAAAAGCTAAAAAATCGGATAAAGAAATTACAACTGCATTAGCCAAATTGCACGATGTTTTCCATGAAATAATTGGCTTGTGTTCACCTGGAGACGAGCATTAGAATAGTATTTTATTTAATTCAAAAAGCAGGATGTTCTACTATGAATTTCCTGCTTTTCAGTTTCCAAAAACATTAAATCACGTAAATTCTATTTATATTTTCAGAAAACAAATTAGTTTCAAATAATCGTAAAATCTTACAGTCTTACAGTCCTAAAGTCTTATAATCTTACTGTCTAAAAATCTAAAAAAGCTATCGAAACATCTTCAAATTATACGTAAGCGCAGAAATAAACAACCCAAAAACACCAATAATAGCAAAAGAATACTTTAAGCTAGTTAGTTCGGCAATGTAACCGATAAATGGTGGTCCAATTAAAAAGCCCAAAAAGCTGATGCTCGAAACAATGGTCAACGCAATACCAGTTGGTACTTTTTGGCTGTTTCCTGCCGCATTAAAAACAATCGGAACCACATTGGAAACTCCCAATCCAACCAACATAAAAGCAATGGTGCACGGAATCAAAAACGGCAATAGCACTGCTAAATAGAGACCGAATGAAATCATTAAACCACTTACAATTAGGACTTTTCGCGGGCCAAATCGTCCGACTAAAACATCACTCAAAAACCGTCCAATTGCCATGGTCACCATAAACGAAGTATAACCCAAAATCACTAATGCTCCGGGTGCTTTTATGATTTCTTTAAAATAAACACCGCTCCAATCAAACATAATTCCTTCGCTGGCCATACAACAAAAACTGATGATTCCGAGCCAAATGAGCGATTTATCTTTGATTTTAAAAAACGAAAATTGTTCCTTTTCCTCTTCTTTTTTTGGCGACTTAACTTTAACTAAGAACGAATAATTAAGGAATATCAAGATGGCTATAAGGAACAAAACGATGACAAAATGCGCAAAAGGACTCAATTGAAACGCAAGTACAATTAACCCAAGTAAAGCTCCGCAGAATCCGGCCAAACTCCACGAACCGTGAAACGATCCCATAATAGGTTTTTCAAATAACTGTTGTGTAAAAACACCTTGTGTATTCACTGCAATATTGCAGAAGTTTCCAAAAAAACCAAACAGAAAAAGAGTCAATGCCAAGTGCCAGCTTGTTGTTGCTAATCCTAATAAAGTCAGGCAAACCGCATACATGAATAATCCGCTAATGGCAATTTTTCGACTACCGTATTCGGTTACCACTTTTCCCGAAAAAGGCATCGCCACCAACTGGCCAATAGGCAATGCAAATAATAATGTTCCCAATTCGGCTTCACTTAATTGCAGCGCTAATTTGATATCCGGAATTCTACTGGCCCAAGTAGCAAAACAAAATCCCATTCCAAAAAAGAATAATGCAGTTGCCCAGCGCACACGATTTAAATACGATGACTTTGCGCTGGTAAACGATTTTTTGATTTTTCCATTCGGAATTATTTTCCCCAAGAAACGATAATCAATCAGTGGCATATTGAGCAACATTTGGATTAAAAACGAGATGTAAAAGTACGCATTTATGTCTTTTAAAATGAATCGTATTTTGTCATAATTCGATGAAAAAACACACAATAATATTTGATTCAAACCAATTGTCTAATTGGCTATTTAAGTTATCTTTGCACCTTTTTAAAATGGATTACAAGACTACAAGACTTTAGGATAATAGGTCTTAAATTCTTAAAATCTTAAATTCTTAAAATCTTTCTAATGATTACAGTCAACGATATTTCAGTACAATTTGGTGGAACCACTTTATTTAGCGATGTTTCTTTTGCTATTAATGAAAATGATAAAATTGCCTTAATGGGTAAAAATGGAGCAGGAAAATCAACACTTCTCAAAATTATTGCGGGTGCGAGCAAACCATCAACTGGAAGTATTTCGGCACCAAAAGAAGCGATAATTGCTTATTTGCCGCAGCATTTATTAACCAAAGACGACGCTACTGTTTTTGAAGAAACTTCCAAAGCGTTTGCTGAGGTTTTTGAAATGAAAGACGAAATCGACCAAATCAATGAGCAATTGACCATTCGCACCGATTATGAAAGCGACGATTATATGAAGTTAATCGAACGCGTTTCGGAGTTGTCAGAGAAGTTTTATTCAATCGAAGAAGTCAATTACGAAGCTGAAGTAGAAAAAGTACTCAAAGGATTGGGATTTGAACGCGAAGATTTTACTCGTCCAACCTCTGAATTTTCAGGTGGATGGAGAATGCGTATTGAATTGGCTAAAATTTTATTAAAAAAGCCCGATTTGATTTTGCTTGATGAGCCGACCAATCATATGGACATTGAAAGTATCGAGTGGTTGGAAGATTTCTTGATCAATTCGGCCAAAGCAGTAATGGTAATTTCCCACGATAGAGCATTCGTAGACAACATCACCAATCGTACTATTGAAGTAACTATGGGTAGAATTTACGATTACAAAGCCAAATATTCACATTATTTAGAACTCAGAAAAGACCGACGCGCTCATCAGCAAAAAGCCTATGAAGAGCAACAAAAAATGATTGCCGAAAACATGGAATTCATCGAGCGATTCAAAGGAACGTATTCCAAAACATTACAAGTGCAGTCGCGTGTGAAAATGTTGGAAAAGCTTGAAATTGTTGAAGTTGATGAAGTAGATAACTCAGCATTGCGATTGAAATTTCCGCCTTCACCACGCAGCGGACAATATCCTGTTGTAGTCAATGAATTGTCCAAATCGTATGGCGATCACGTAGTGTTTAAAGATGCGAGTATGGTAATTGAACGCGGACAAAAAGTGGCTTTTGTAGGTAAAAACGGTGAAGGAAAATCGACGATGATTAAAGCCATCATGAAAGAGATTGATTTTGAAGGAAAACTAGAAATTGGACATAATGTACAAATTGGTTATTTTGCACAAAATCAGGCTTCATTATTGGATGAAAATCTTTCGGTCTTTGAAACCATTGATATGATAGCAGTAGGCGATATCCGAAGTAAAATTAAGGATTTATTAGGCGCTTTTATGTTCAGTGGCGACGATACTACCAAAAAAGTGAAAGTACTTTCGGGTGGAGAAAAAACGCGTCTGGCCATGATCAAATTATTGCTCGAACCTGTAAATGTCTTGATTCTCGATGAGCCAACCAATCACTTAGACATGAAAACCAAAGACATCATCAAAGACGCTTTAAAAGATTTTGATGGAACGTTGATTTTGGTTTCACACGATAGGGATTTTCTAGATGGTTTGGCAGAAAAAGTATTCGAATTCGGACACAAACGCGTGAAAGAACATTTTGAAGACATCAAAGGTTTCTTGGCTCATAAAAAAATGGAAAGTTTACGTGAGATAGAAAAATAAGTTTTAAAGGTAATTGTTTTTTGTTACATTTGGTTTCTTCTAACTAACACAACTAAAACCAATTACCATGAAGGAAAAACTACTTTTTCTTGTACTACTATTTTCTATTTCTTTCGTTTCAGCTCAAAATGTAGGCGATACCATCCGAGTGCAAGCGTTCAATCACAACAGTACAACGCGCGACACACTCATCAGTTTTCCAAACAATCCGAGTTTGACGTTTGAGAAAATCATTCTGAAATACAATATGCGTTGCAAAAACGCTCTGATTTCAACACCAACCGACCGAAACTTGGGTTGTGGCGAATGGGATTATTCGTGCAATACTTTCATCGCCGATAGCACTAAAATTGAAAAAGTGCTTTTCCAACAACCCGATTATGTGATTTCCAATTTTACAGGAACCAGTTTCAATTATACGTCACAACCCACTTTTGATCATTACGATTTTACTCAGAAAAATATAGTAGTGAACAACGTAATTTCTGAAAATAATTATGTAGTCGGAGGCGGAACTTCCGTTTTATCTGATGTCGTAAGAACCAGTCAGAAAAGTGGTCGTACTCAATTTTTAATTAAAGCTTCTGACTTATTGGCTTCCGGATTTTCAGCTGGTGCAATTGATGCTCTTCAACTCAATGTTTCCAATTCGGGTGGTTTGGCTAAGTTTTTAAAAATCAAAATCAAAAACTCATCTTTGACAAGTTTACAAGCTCAAACTATTGATTTTACTGGTTTTTCTGAAGTGTATTTTAGTGATTACACTTTCGTGAATGGCGCTAATAGAGTTCAATTTTACACTCCATTCAACTGGGACGGAACGAGTAATTTGGTAGTAGAAATTTCGTTTTCCAATTCGTCTAACGGAACCAATATTGAGTTTTTAGGATTGAATACTACCGAAATCAGAACCGTATCAGCAAGTAATATTGCTTCAATAGATGTTTCTTCTTCAGGTTTTGTTGATATCAATACCCAATTTTTCAACTCAATTAATAATCAACTATCAGTTAGTTTCTGGGCAAAAGGAAATGCCGATTTATTACCAACTGATAACAGTATTGTTTATGCCTATTCGGATAATATAACCCAACGTCAACTCAATTTGCATTTACCTTGGGGCGGAAGTATTTATTTTGATTGTGGTTATGTAAGTGGTGGTTTTGATCGAATAGAAAAACCATACGGAACAGACAACGTTATTGAAGGTGTTTGGAATCACTGGACATTCACCAAAAATGCCACAACCGGAATCATGAATATTTACTTGAACGGTGTTTTATGGCAAACCGGAACTAACAAGACTAAAGCAATCAGTATTATGAATTTGGTTTTAGGCAAATTTGACGATGGTTCAGTTTATGGTTATAAAGGCAAAATTAGAGAGTTTTTGGTTTGGGATAAAGAATTGAGTGCTGCGACTATTTTGAGTTGGAAGAACAAAACGATAGATGCTAGTCACCCTGATTATTTAAATTTAGTTGCCTATTATAAGTTAGATGAAGGTTCAGGACAATTGGTATTGGATGCAAAAAACGGCTTAACATCTAACGGAACCAATTTGACCTGGGATTACGAAAGAGGTGATCAATTGACGACTACTTTTACCGAATCTACTACGGTTCCAAACATTACATTTTTTAGAGGAACTTATACTCTTACTGTGACTGATAATGTGGTTCGCTATTCGTACCCACGAAGTGCAAGAGTAGTAAAAAATTATTCCGTAAGCTCTAATGAAGGTATAATTCCGATGCTGCACGATTCGGTTAATTTATTGTCAACTGTAAATTTATTTGAAGCCGCAGCCGAAAATGTATACGATGGTGCGACCGGAACTTTATTATCTACTTTGCCAGTAACGACCGAAGGAACAATCAACATTACTCAATTGGATTATTTCAAACGTTTCCCTTTTTATAACGAATTGGTTTCTTTTGTGACACCTTACGGAATCGGTCTTGATTTGGGTCAAAACGGTAAATCATGGTATTTTGACATGTCCGATTATGTGAAAATTTTAAAAGGCAATAAGCGTCTGGTAATGTCGGGTGGAGTGTGGCAAGAAGAATTGGATTTAGAGTTTCTCTTCATTGTTGGAACTCCTCCACGTAACATTGTTCAATACGATCAATTGTGGCAAGGAGAATACCGATTGGGAAGCCCGAATATCAACGAAATCATCAACGGTACCAAAATGCCAACAGTTGCCTATCCTTTTAGTTCAGAGGCAACGTCTTTTAAAATGAAATCATCCATTACAGGTCACGGTTCGCAAGGAGAGTTTGCTCAAAATGGCGGAACTGTAAATCACAGAATATTAGTGAATAGTGTTCAAAAATTCAACTGGACCATCACTCAAAATTGCTCTGAAAACCCGATATTTCCGCAAGGTGGAACGTGGGTTTATAATCGCCAAGGTTGGTGTCCGGGTCAACGTACTTTGCTAAAAGAACAAGATTTAACACCACACGTAACAGCCGGAACAACAATGAATTTGGATTATAGAACTTCCAATCCAAGTGTTCCAACAGGCGATTATCGTTACATTGTTGCGCATCAAGTGATAGGGTATAGTGCGCCTAATTTTTCGTTGGATGCTTCAATTGAAGATGTGAAAATGCCTAATAATACGAATGCTGAGTATTTGCGAATTAATCCAATGTGTGAACGACCAAAAATAACACTTAGAAATACAGGGGCGACAGCTTTGACAAATGTTACGGTTGAATATTGGTTGAATGATGCAAGTACACATCAAACGTATACTTGGACAGGAAACTTAGCTTCTATGGCAGTGATTGATGTTCTTTTACCAACAAATGATTTGTGGAGTGTTGGAGTAAGTTCGGTAAATAATAAATTTCATGCCCAAATTATCTCGGCAAATAACAGTGCCGATATGTATGCTAATAATAATCATTTTGTTTCTAGTTTTAGTTTGCCTGATGTTATGCCAGCCGTTTTTAAAATTCAGTTAAAAACCAATAACTTACCCACTCAAAATAATTATTCATTATACGATTCGGATGGTGCTTTGATTGAAACCAAAACATTTCCAACTGCTAATACGGTGTATACATACACTTATCAAGCACCGCAAATAGTAGACGGATGCTATCGCTTACGGGTTAATGATTCTGGAAAAGACGGTTTACAATGGTGGGCTAATACTTCGCAAGGTGCAGGCTATGTACGATTTTTAGATGCGAATGATGTAATAATCAAAACATTTACACCCGATTTTGGTGGCGGATTTGATTATAGTTTTTCAGTAAATTCATTATTGTCCAATCCAGTTTTTGAAAATGAAGAAGCTTTAAAAGTATATCCTAATCCATCTAATGGGACTTTCACAGTGGAAGGAAATCAGTTGGAAGGCTCACTCATAAGTGTTTATGATGTTTTAGGAAATTTAGTTATGCAAAAAGAAGCTCAATCGCAGCAAGTTGATTTTAATTCAATTCAATTGAGCACAGGTATTTATATGATAAAAATCAATAAAGAAAATCAAATTGTAACCAAGAAATTAATAGTGAATTAATAAAATTGAAATTTATGACAAGAGAAGAATACGTAAAAGTATGCAGAATTTGTGAAAATCGTAAGCAAGATTACGAGCACGGAATGGTTTGCGGATTAACAGGTAGAAAAGCAGATTTTGAGGATAAATGCCCGAGTTTTGTTACTGATAACGAAGCGGTGATGCAAACGCAAAATGCAGAAAGTTATGCACTGAATAACAATTATAATAATTACAGCAACCCTACCGAAGTAGATGATTATGATAGTGGTGGGATTACATGGCAATCAGTTTTAGGAATTATTTTAACAATAATTGCAGTAGTCCGATTGATAGTAGCATTGAGTAGATAAATTATAATAAAACCCCAATAAAAGTAAATTTTAATGGGGTTTTTCAATTAACCAAAATTAACCTAACTAAACTATTTATTGTTTTCTTTCCATTTTTTAAATCCCAAAGTGGTTGGCTTTAATTCTTCTTGCCATTTAGGTCCAAATTGGATGTTTAATAAATCAAAAGCTTTATAATTTTGTTTTTCATAATACTCTAGATTGCTGGGTGGTACACATCCAAAATCAAGGAAAACCACATGGTATTTTTTTCCAAAATCAATTTCTTTTTGAGTAATAGACGATACAATTCCACCTAACAGATAGATTTTAATATCGGCTTGAATTAACTCACTTTGTTTTAGTTTTAAAGTGTTTAGATTGTCTTTAGCATTTCCGTTAGAAAATGTAAAGGATGCACAAATAAGAATTACAAGTCTAATTTTTGTTTTCATTGTTTACGATTGATTACCACTTTCTACTAATCGAATGAACTCAGCTTTATAACCTTCTGTATCATTTGATAAGCCTTCTTTTGCTAATGATTTGATGTCGGTAATCGATTTGTTTTTTACCAATTTAGAATCTCTTAAATTCAAACCAAACCAAGCCACCGCAGTACAAAATTTGAAATCGTTTGAAGCGTTTTTTAAATCAATTTCAGAATTGGCAATGGTGCTCACCATTTCGATACTTTTGTCTCCATCTGGTTTTTTATATCTAAACTTGATGGTAGCCAATTCAGAAGAAGCATTTTTGGCTTTTGATTCATCAGTTACTGTATATTTTAATTCGGCTACTTCTTCAAAAAACTCACATTTTGTGTTTACAGGAACAATTTCGTACAGAGCAGTTACGGTGTGCCCAGTTCCTAATTCGCCAGCATCTATGGCATCATTTTTAAAATCTTCAGGTCGTAATTTTCGATTTTCGTAACCAATTAATCGATAGGCTTTCACTAGACTTGGGTTGAACTCGATCTGAATTTTTACATCTTTGGCAATAGCAAACATTGATCCTTTGAATTCCTTACCTAAAAAGCGATTGGCCTCTTGAATGTTATCTATATAAGCGTAATTTCCGTTGCCTTTATTGGCTAGAACTTCCATTTTACTGTCTTTGTAATTGCCCATTCCATAACCCAAACAGGTCAAGAAAACACCCGATTTTCTTTTTTCTTCAATCAATCGTTGCATATCATTATCAGACGAAGCACCTACATTAAAATCGCCATCAGTTGCCAAAATCACACGATTATTTCCGCCTGTAATAAAATTTTCTTGAGCTATTTTATAAGCCAACGTGATTCCTTGTCCACCAGCGGTACTTCCACCAGCACTTAACTTGTCTAAAGCATCAGTTATTGTCATTTTTTTATCGCCCGAAGTTGGAGGTAATACCAATCCTGCAGCACCAGCATATACTACAATTGCCACTTTATCTTCTTTTCGCAATTGATTGGTCAATACTTTTAACGATTGAACTACTAATGGCAATTTGTTGGCTTGTGCCATTGATCCTGAAACATCAATTAGAAAAACCATATTGGATGCAGGTAAACTTTCATTTTCAATGGTCTTCCCTTGTAAACCAATACGAACTATTTTATTGTTGGTATTCCATGGGCAATCACTGTATTCACTATTAATTGAAAACGGATGTTCATCAGCAGGTTGTGGGTATTGGTATTTAAAAAAGTTCACCATTTCTTCAATTCGAACCGCATCTTTTGGAACTTTTTGTCCGTTATTGATGAATCGGCGAATGTTGGTGTATGACGCATTATCCACATCGATTGAAAAAGTAGATAGCGGAGAAATTCTCGGACTTTCAAATACATTTTCAACAAAAGCTTCGTAATCTTCATAGTTAGGTTCAACAGGTACAACTTCGGTGGGTTTAGTCGTTGTTGTGTCTTTTTCTAAGTTTTTTAGTTGCTTTTTGGTGAAGCCTTTACTTGTTTTGATTACTATTACACCATTTGACCCTCTATTTCCATAAATCTGTGTGGCAGATGCATCTTTCAAAACAGTCATTGACTCTATCAATTTTGGGTCGAGATTAGACATCGCAGAACTTGTTGTTGGCATTCCATCAATTACATACAATGGTTCAGAGTTAGGATTTATAGTGCCAACGCCTCTTATTACAACTGTTGATTGGCTTCCAGGATTTGCACTTCCGCTACTAATATTTACTCCACTTACTTGACCATTTAAAGTTTGAATAAATGAAGCATTAGGCCGACTTTCAATCCGTTTTGGCTTGGCCGATTTATCAATCACACTTTTCCCTTTGTATCCATCATCTTCATAATCTCCTGAATAACTCGTTACAACTACTTCTTGAAGTGTTTGAGAACTATTTTCTAGTTTGACATTGATTATGTTTGATTTTCCAACTACTTTTTCTTGGTCTTTCATACCGATAAAACTGTATACCAAGATTTCTCCTTCTTTAGTAATAATTGAATATTTTCCTTGCATATCAGTTTGAACTCCGCGTGTAGTTCCTTTGACAACTACGTTAGCTCCAGGAAGAGTTCCATTATCGTCGGATACTACACCAGTTACAGTTTTTTGTTGCCCAAACGTCAGGAAACAAATGAGCATAGCTATGGCTGATGAAAATGCTTTTACGTTTTTCATAATAGTGATTTTTAATCTGTTAGTACTGTTTATTTGCCTTTTTTGGTGGCTGGTTTTCCGTCTTTGGTGGTGATGATTACAACTCCTTTTTTACCTTTCTCTCCATAAATAGAAATTGCCTTTTCATCCTGCAGTATGGAAATGGTTTCTATTTTTTGTTGGTTCAAAGGTGAGTACGGACTCGTCGGATTGGGTCCGAATACTTCTTTTTCAGTATAATACACTCCGTTAATGATGTACAGAGGATCTTTAAGTAATACAATGGATTCAATTTCATCATCGTCTAGAGTAGATAAGGCCTTTTCATCTGAATTGAGATCGTTCATGACAACAAGTGGCGAATCTTTGCTTGTTTTTAGTGTATCTTGTTGTGATGGTTTAGCGTTATCTTTAGTTTTGTACGTTATTATTTCTCGATATTCAACACCACGAGCATCGTATTTTTTACTTACAAGCCAACCTTTATCATCACTTGTTTTTGGTGCTGCTGAATGACTTGAAGATTGAGGTTGAATAGCATTGTCAATTGTTATAACAGGTACAATTTCTCTTTTTTCTTCGTTAATAGATTCGTTTACAGTTAATTGTGAATTATTGATTTGCTGATTTAAAATTGCGGCTGGCTCTTCTTTAATGCTCGGATTTGTTGGCTCGACCGTTACAATTGCGTTTTGATTTACTAATGAGTCTTTTTTAATTGATGTTGTATCGATTGCAGTAGTTGAATTTTGAGGTGTTATCAATTGATTTTCTTCTTTAAAAAACTGATAACCAATAGAAACGATTAATAAAATAGAAGCTGCAACTGCAATTTTTTTCCAAAGAGAATTTTGCGAACTCAGCACTTTGTGATCAAGTTTGTCTTCAACTCGGTTCCAGACTTTATCCATAGCGGGAAATTCCTTGGATTCTGCGTTTTCAGCAGCCGATTTGATTTGATTGAATAATGTATCGTTGTTGTCCATGACTTATTTTACTTTTTGATAATAATGATTGTTGACTAATTCTTTTAATTTAGTTTTAGCCACATTCAATTGTGATTTGGAAGTGCCTTCTGAAATTTGAAGCATGCTTGCTATTTCTTTGTGACCGTAACCTTCGATGACAAAGAGGTTAAAAATAGTTTTGCATCCGTCTGGAATAAAATTGAGTAAATTGAGTAAGTCTTCTTCTTCTAAATGGGTTTCAGGTACACTCTCAGGTTGTAGATGAAGCTTGGTGTCTTCTAAATAAAGATTGAAGTTTACATTACGCTTTAGTTGATGAAGGCAATTATTTACTGTAATTTTTCGAGCCCAGGCTTCAAAAGCGCCGAGTTCTTTTAGCTGATCCATTTTGGTGAAAATAGTGTAGAATGCATCGGCCAATACTTCTTCTATTTCTTCCTCTTTTTTTAAATAACGTTTGCACGTGCGATACAACTTCGGACTCATGTACTCGTACACTTGCCTTTGTGCATCTCGCTGCATCTTTTTACACGCTATTAGTATAGTTTCGTTTATCACAATTGATGTCTTTATTACTAAAGAGGACTTATTTTATAAAAAGGTTGGAAAGGATTGAAAAAAAACTATTTCAATTTCCTCTCCAATATTAATTTGGAGTAATTCGTTATAAGTTTGTTTGTAAATTTGAACGTTTTTTGAAATTATCTTGCACTAAATATGCACTGCTGTAGGTCTGTGAATAATAAGTTTAAAGCCTACACTATTTTAACTAATGTTAGGTGTTATTCTTTACAAATTTTTGCATTTAGAATTCCTTCACTTGTATATGCTTTAATAAAATAATTTCCAATTGACAATTCACTTAAATCAATTTTGTTTTCTACGACCGATTTTGAAATTATAATTCTACCAGCAGCATCATACACCTCTATTTTGATTAAGTTTGCTTCCGCTTTGATGTGTAAAAATTCTTTTACGGGATTAGGATAAATAGAAAAAGAATCTTTTAACTCGTTTTCCTGTTGATTTAAAAAATTACTAACGGTTGTACTATAGTTATTTGTTGTGATTGGAGCATTATAGTCAAAATAGATGTTTGCAGAATTACTAAATGTATCTCCGATGATTAGATTTGATTTCGTTTTTATTTTAAACAAGATATAACCCTTATTATTTTGCTCCTCAAAAGGAAGATTAATATTTTGAAAAATAAATTCTACTTTATTGGTGTTTGTAATTCGAGTTTCATAAGAATGACTTGCTGTAATTGGAATCAATGTTGCTATTTCGAATTTAGTAGTGTCAATTAGATCTTTTACTACTATATTTTGAGCGTTAGCAGTGCCATTATTTTCAAAACGAATTAAATAATGAATATATTTTCCTACCTTATCTGGAGTAATTGTTTCTCCTTCTAAACAGTTTTTATCATTTGGGTCATATGAATTAACAACTATTTGATTCAATAGAGCAACGTTATCATCTGGATTTTCATCAATTTGTCCACTGATAGTAGCTGAATAGTTTAAAAAGTCACCACTGTTTAATGCAGGTGTTTCTGTTGGAGCATTCAGATTGAAAGTGATGTTAATTTCTCTACTTTCAAACGGCAGCAAGTTTGAGAAATCCCAAGTCAATAAATTGGTAGATTGATTTAATGCAGGAGTTGTTGCTGCTATAAAATCTAAAATGTCATCTTCAAACGTAAGGGTAATGGTTCCTGATTGAGTTGTTGTTCCTTTGTTTTTGAATAGTATTTTATAGTTGGCATCAAAACCTGCAAATGCCATACTTTGAGGAATTATTACTATTTCTAAATCATTGTGTAAACCATTTGGAGTAATACAAAAATTTTGGATGGTTTCGGTGTAATTTACATTAGGAAAAAAAACGTTGGGATTAGATGGATTAATGGTATAGTAATTTAAATTTTCCAATTCGGGGGAAATGACATAATTGCCCGAAGTTGTTAAATAAAATGCATATTCATTGTTGTGTGTTGTTGTATATCTAATAGTTGAACCCAATGTGCTTTTCATTTTGATCCTATTCAGATGAATGTCATTTTCATCACATCCATTTTCATTAAGATCATATAACACACTTCCTGTTACAGTATTATAAGCTCCAGAAGGTAAAAATGAGCAATACGAATTGATTACACAATTAGTTAATCCATAATTATTTGCTTTCGCTTGATACAAAGGATTGTTGGTACAGATATAAGCTAAATTTGGATTGTTGTAAAAATCCAAACCAATATTAAAGATACTGTTATTATTACTAAAAAGAGTGATTAAATTATTATTGTTGCAGGCGAAGTATTTAATACTATTTGAGGAATTGATATTTAAAGTGGTCAATTGATTATTATCGCAAAACAAATTGTCTAATAACACACAATTATCCAAAGTAAGTGTTGTTAATTGATTATGTGAGCACTGAAAATAGATTAAATTACTGAGACCATTCAAGTTAAGATTAATGAGGTTGTTGTTTTGACAATATAGGTTTTTTAGTAAAGTACAATTTTGAACATTTAGACTGATTAACTGATTATTATAGCAACCCAATGATTCAAGATTTGCTAATGAACTTACATCAATAGAAGTGATAACATTGTAATTGGTAATTAAATCAGTTAAATTAGTGAAGTTTTCGATACCATCAATTGAAGCTATGTTACCAATTCCATTTGTAGATGGACTTACATTTAACTCATACACTAACAAAGCTTCACTTATTTCAACTTCATTATTATTGTTTAAATCAATTTTTATATTGGCGCCAGTAGCATCTTTTGCAATACCATTTGTAACACTTGATGCTAAAAGTTTGGTTTTAAAATTTGGGTCAGAAAAATTAATAGTTTGAGCGCTACTCAATGCAGCAAGTAAACAGAGAAAAAAAAGGAGTTTTAATTTCATTTTTTGTTGTTGAATATTGTTAGTTCGAATCGTATGTTCTTATTTTCTCATTTTTAAATCTAAAGTCAAATTATAAATACTCGATTCCAATTGCTCAGTATCATTATCTTCACACAGTAAAAATTCAATAGTACTTCGGGTTTTTTTGTAAAATGTCAGTCCTTCAAACTTATTGGTATCGGTGATTTTTTTGGTGAATTCGACTTTCATGGTATTACTGTCAATTCTTCCGATTAAACTTCCTACTACTTCGCCGTCGTTGTAGGTTGATTCGGTGTTTTCGGCTGTTGCAAGAAAATAAATGGAATCGTCAATACTAATTGCGTCGGTGAAGCTAGCACGAACACCTTTGATTTTGGGTAATTTATACTCGTTGATTAGAATGCGATAATCGTCTTCTAAATTTTCACCAGTTACGGTAAAAACTACGTTTCGCTTATTTTTTCCGTTTCCGCGATTGAAAAAGTACCACGTTCCATCATCGTAAATGGCACCTTCAAGATTGAAATCGTCGGCCTCCATTTCGGCAAATGATCGCATGCTTTCGTAGAGAAAACTCAAGTCGAACGTTTTGATGACTTCTTTGGTTTTGGCATCCACTTGAATCATTTTATTGCGGTTTTCGGTCGAACCCGAACCAAAAAGGAAGTAATAACTGTCGTTGTGTGCAATAGCTTCAAAATCGGGTTTTAATTTTTTGGCGATGTTGTCTGTGGCATTTTCGGTGAGTTGGATTTTGTTGAGTTGGGTGGAATCCATTTGATATTCGTATAAATACGTGCTGTTGTCCGAAATTAAATACAAATTACCGTGGTTGAATACTAAACCCGATGCCGAACCAATTCCGATGATTTTAAAGAGTAGTGAAAGCTGAAATTTTTCCATGGATGTTCTAATGTGGCTAGCCCTGATAGAAGTGGAAATCCTTTTTTGTCTGTCGACTGTGCGTGGGAAGACAAAAAAGATTGCAACGGATAGCAGGAAATAGCTTCTAATTTTTATTTTTACAAATATAAATTATTTACTATGAAGTCGATTAACATTGAAGATTTTAAAGTTACTGGGAAAGTAGATTTGTCGAAGTTGCCTACTAAATTAGCGATTGATACCGATAAAGATGAGGAAGAAGAGGCTTTGGACAAAGTGCAACTGAAATTGAGTAAAAAGCAAGATGCGATGTATGCACACAATCGGCATGCATTTTTGATCTGTCTTCAAGGCATGGATACGAGCGGAAAAGACAGTTTGATTCGAGAGGTTTTTAAAGAATTCAATCCGCGTGGCGTAGTAGTTCACAGTTTTAAAACGCCCAATTCGACCGAGTTGGAACACGATTATTTATGGCGTCATTATTTGGCTTTGCCCGAAAAAGGAAAGTTTGCTGTTTTCAATCGAACGCATTATGAAAACGTTTTGGTGACGCGTGTGCATCCTGAATATATCTTGTTTGAGAATTTACCCGGAATAGAAAAAGTAGAAGACATTACACCTGAGTTTTGGGAAAATCGTTTTGAACAGATTAATAATTTTGAACAACACATTGCTCAGAACGGAACTACAATTTTGAAGTTTTATTTCCACATGAGTAAAGAAGAACAGCGTTTGCGATTATTAAAGCGTTTGGAAAACCCAGAAGACAATTGGAAGTTTTCGACGGGCGATTTGAAAGAGCGTGAGCGTTGGGACGATTATATGAAGTACTACGAAGAAGCCATTACTAAAACAGCCAAAGAACATGCGCCGTGGTACATTGTTCCTGCTGATGATAAAGGAGTGGCGCGTTACATTGTAGCCAAAGTCATTTGGGAAGCCATGCAACAACTTACTGATATTACTGAACCCGAATTGGATCCGAAAGTGAAGGCGAATATTGAGGTGTATAGAGAGCAGTTGAAAGGATAAACCAACACAGATTTAAGAAAATAGAAAAATTTTCACAGATTTTATTAATTTTAAAAATCTGTGAAATCTGTGTTTCATTCCATTATCTTTGCGCACTCATAAAATCACCATGAATTTTTCTCAGTACACCAAAGAATTTAAATACAATATGCAATTGGCCTATCCTGTAATTTTGGGAATGGTGGGTCATACTTTGATTGGAATTGTCGACAACATTATGGTAGGAAAATTAGGTTCTACTGAATTAGCGGCAGTTTCGCTGGGCAACAGTATGATTTTTGTAGCGATGTCAATTGGAATTGGTTTTTCTACTGCTATTACACCCATTGTAGGTGAAGCCGACGCAGAGAAAGACGGTTCAAAAATTCGATCTGCGTTTCATCACGGATTGTTTTTGTGTACCATTTTGGGAGTTTTGCTTTTTGGTTTGGTGGTTTTGGCTAAGCCGATAATGGAACTATTACACCAACCGAAAGAAGTAATTGTTCTGGCCAAACCGTATTTGACTTGGGTAGCTTTTTCGTTGGTTCCACTCATTATGTACCAAGGTTATAAGCAATTTGCCGATGGTTTGTCGATGACCAAATATTCGATGTATGCCATTGTGATGGCGAATATCATTCACGTAATCATCAATTATTGGTTAATCTACGGAATTTGGATTTTCCCAAAAATGGGAATCATTGGTGCAGCATTGGGAACGGTGATTTCCAGAATTGCGATGGTGGCATTTATGCACATTATTTTATCAAAGCAACAACAATTGAAAACCTATTTTAAAGGATTTAGTTTTGACGAAATCAAAAAAGAAACCATCAAGAAAATTGTGGATTTAGGTTTCCCTTCGGCGATGCAAATGCTGTTTGAAGTGGTGTTGTTTACAGCGGCCATTTGGTTGTGTGGAAATATTGGTAAAACAAGTCAGGCTGCCAATCAAATTGCGTTAAGTTTGGCCTCGATGACGTTTATGTTTGCTATGGGATTGAGTGTGGTTTCGATGATACGCGTGAGCAATCAAAAAGGAATTCAAGATTATAAAAACCTAGTCATTATTGCCCGTTCTATTTTCTTGTTGGCGATTTTAATTGAAATACTTTTTGCTGTTTTATTTGTTGTTTTTCATCAGATTTTGCCGCCTTTATTTTTAGATATGAATAATGAAATGCAATTGCTCGACAACCAAGAAGTAGTTGCGATTGCCGCAAAATTACTTTTGGTTGCTGCGGTTTTTCAAATTTCAGATGGAATTCAAGTGGTTGTTTTAGGAGCTTTACGCGGTTTGCAAGATGTCAAAATTCCGATGTACATTACGTTTGTGGCGTATTGGGTAGTTGGTTTTCCGATTTCGTATTATTTAGGAGAATATACCGATCTCAAAGCCGTTGGTGTTTGGATCGGATTGTTAGCAGGATTGACTGCAGCGGCATTGTTTCTTTACATCCGATTTCATTATTTGACGCGCAAGTTAATAGCCGAGCATCATTCGTAAAACTTATTAAGAAAAATCTGTAACTAATAAGTAACAGTTACGTATAATCATCGTAAATTAAAAAACATTTATGAAATGATACTATTACTTATTATTGGGGTTATTCTGATTATTGTAGGTTTTTCATTAAAAGACAATGCCAACCCGATGGCAAAGTTTTCCAAAACATTTAGAATTGTTGGAATTGTAGTGATTTTGTTAGGAATTCTATCGTCAACATTCAAGCAAATTGACGCAGGAAAAGTAGGAGTGAAGTCGCTTTATGGTAGAGTGCAACCCGACATATTGGAAAGCGGTTTGCATGTAATTAATCCGCTTTTGGACATCACCAATTTTGATATTCAAACCCAAAATTACACCATGTCTGCCATTCATAATGAAGGTGATCAAGAAGGTGATGATGCGATTAGAGTGTTGTCTAATGACGGTTTAGAGGTAGTTATTGATCTTACTGTTTTGTATCGAGTGGTTCCAGGTGATGCTCCGAAAATTCTAAAAGGAATTGGCGAAAATTACAAAGATAAAATCGTTCGTCCTGTCACAAGAACTCGCATTCGCGACAACGCTGTTTATTATGATGCAGTAGCTTTGTATTCGACTAAAAGAAACGAATTTCAACAGCGCATTTTCAAATCGATTGAAGACGATTTCAAGAAAAGAGGTTTGGTTTTAGAACAATTGTTGATACGTAACATCAATCTTCCAGCTTCGGTAAAAACAACTATTGAGGGTAAAATTAATGCCGAACAAGAAGCTCAAAAAATGCAATTCGTACTTCAAAAAGAAAAACAAGAAGCCGAAAGAAAAAGAGTAGAAGCACAAGGTATTGCGGATTATCAACGCATTATTTCATCCGGCTTGACCGATAAACAATTGCAATACGAACAAATAAAAGCGCAAAAAGAAATCGCAACATCTTCTAATGCCAAAATTATTTTTATGGGAAAAGGAAGTGCGCCTGTGATTTTGTCGGATAAATAGTTTAAAAAAAGTTGTAGGTTGTATGTTTTAAGTTCTTTAACTTGCGGCTCAAAACATATAACTTACAACTTACAACACTTTAGTTATGGAATTACCAAAATTCGTTTTAGCTGATAACTCTGATTTTCCGGATGATATTTTCATCATTCATCTTGAATATCCTCGATTTTTAATCAATTTGAAAGACGATTCAGTTGAATTTCTTGAAGATTTAGAAGAAGAAGACGAAACCGAATTAGAATCGGAAATGGAGCATTTAATTACGCTCGCTGGCGAATTCTACGATCGTGAAATGGAGCGATACGAAGAATAATCACGGAATGAAAATTTTGTGTTTTACGGCATAAAGTACCAAACCAATCCTGTTTTTTACATCGAGTTTGATGAACAATGAATCCCGATAGCCATCAATGGTTTTTGGGCTGAGTTTCATGTATTGCGCAATTTCTCTGTAAGTTGATTCAGTGCAAAGCAGTTTTAAAAACTCAATTTCCTGCTCTTTCAAATTGTTTTGGAGTGAACTTTTTCCGGTTATTGAATTCATCAGCACATCAGTAACATTATGCGAATGATAAAAGCCTGTTTCTATAATTTTATGTAAGGCTTTTTCAAGAGTTCGTTTATCAACATCTTTGAGTAAATATCCTTTGGCACCGGATCGAATCATTTTTAAAATGGTGTTTTCATCTTCTTCTACGGTTAGTGCTAATACATTCACACTCGGATAATTATCGGTGAGCCATTTTGTAGTTTCAATGCCATTCATAATGGGCATGTTTACATCCATTAAGACAATGTCTGGAACGGGTTTGTCATTAGTTAAATTATAAACTAATTCAGCTCCATTTTTGCATAAATACAACACTTCAAAATGTTCAAATCCTTCTACAACGCCAGCAATAGCTTGCGAAAGCAATGTATGGTCTTCTACTATAACAACGGTGTGCTTTTTCATGATTGAACTTGATTATAAATGATTTTCAGTTTAGTACCTTCGTTAACTTTTGATTCTATCGAAATTTCGGCATTGATTAAAACACCTCTTTTCTTCATATTATTCAACCCAATTCCGTTTTGTTGAATTTTAGTCATATCAAATCCTTTTCCATTATCTTCAGCAAGTATTGAAATCGTAGTGTCAGCATAGCTTAAGTGAACGTTTAGCTCTGTAGCTCTCGAATGTTTGACTGTATTTGAAAAAAACTCTTGAAGAATTCTAAAAATTACTATTTCTGATTTCGGATCAATATCGAAATGTTCTCCTTCAATAGTAAGCGTTGATTTAATATAATTGAGACGATTGAATCGGTCAATTTCTAATTGTATGGCGTCACCAAGATTGATGTTGGTAATAAAATCAGGATTAATAACTTTTGATAAAGACCGTACTTCACTCAAAATATTGGTCAGATTATCGTTTACTTCTTTTACGTTATCCGGATTTTCAGCAACACCTTGCAACTGAATTTTGGCTAATGTGAGCAATTGACCAATGTTATCGTGTAATTCCCAACTGATGTTGCGTAAAATTTGCTCTCTAATCTCTACCTGTGATTCGCTGATCTCTTTTTCAAATTGCTTTTTGTCTTCAGCTTGTTTTAATAAAAGAACGTTTTTTTTCTTTTGGAAAATTATGAACAAAAAAACGATAATAACGCAAAGACTCGCGATACCTAATATGGCTAATATTATTGCTTCTGTTGCTTTTCGCTCCATATAAATCCCGATATTAGAATTAGGTTAAAAGTTATGATCAATACAAAAGTTACCACGTAAATGTAAGGAATTGTGGGTGATTTTTCATAATATCTTCGAATTACATCAAACGGTATATCAGGAAGTAAACAAGTTAGTAATGCTATACTAATCCAAAACATCAACATTTTATTAATTCGGATTATTTTATCTGAATTTAAAATTTCTGAAAAATAAAGTATGATGCTTGTAACAATTAAAATTGAGCCTGTTATATAGGAAAGTGATAAATGGAATTTAGAAAAATCGTCGGTAAAAAGAGCAACTATAAATGAAAATAAATACAGCAATATAAAATACGATATCAGTTTTTTGAATTTTAAACTTTCAACCACAGATTTATATAAACTCAAATAATATACTGTAAATACAATTTGAAAAATATTAAAAAAAGGAGCGTTGTATACTGAAACTGTAGCACTGTATATTCCAGCTACAATATCATTTATCGCAACATACCATAAAAAAGGTAAAAGATATTTTGCTTCTGAATTTTTGTATTTTGGGTAATATATTGATGCAACAATAGCGGTAATAACTTGTATGACTACACCACTATATTTTAAATCATTTATAGTAATATTTAAATCCATTTATTTAATAAGGCGGAGGTGTTATAGTCGCTCGATTCATAATTAAACTTGTCATATTCTCATAATCAGAGCCTCTTGCTACTGAACCAGAATTGTTATCATTAGAACACAACAAATCATTTATTATAACAAAATCTCCTTTGTAAGGTTCGTTTGAGTCTGTTGGGTTAATACAAAAAGGCAAATGCTCCAAATTTTCATAATTACTTGATAAACTGCTTGATGCTACTTTTACAGTAGGCGCAATGAAAAGTGTTTCCCTTGCAGGTAAGTCTACACTTGCAGTACGATCGCATGCAAATGTTGAAGCATCAGGATAGGCTGAGAAATAAATACGCACACCAGAAATCGTTTCTGAGTTTGATTTGTTTATTTCTTCCAATAATGCAACATAATCTTTCAATGTTTTTAAGTCAATCCACGCAAAATCAGTTGCTTGATAGCCATTTCCTCTTGCATTTTCAATAGAGGTTTTAACATGAGTGTGGTACTCATTTCTCATTTCGATAGCTTGTTCAATTGAGATGATTTTTTCATTCATAATTTTAGGTTTTTTAGTTTTTTGTTATGTTTTGGTCTAACAAAAATATTCCATTAAACTTACAAATTTAATAGGAAAAACACCCTTTTTTGATAGTTATATATTTTTGCTTTCTGTAAAATTTAAAAATCTGATAATTATGTGTTTATGATTTTTTATAAATAGAATATTTGAAAAAAAATAAATTATAATGTAAGAAAATAAAACAATTCAAAGCAGTTTGTCTATTTCTTCGAAAAGTAAAGTGTAAGTAAGTTAATTGCCGCTGTAAAAGGAGAAACAGCATTGCTTTGAACATCTTCTAAATTTTTTTCTAAAAGCGGAATGATTTCGGGGTGATTATAAAAATTAGATTTCAATTGTTCATTAATTGTTTCCAACATCCAATATTGATTTTGTTCTCTGCGTTTTGCCTCAAAATAATGGTTGGATTTGGTTAATTCAAAATATTTTGAAACAGTATCCCAAACTTCGGATATTCCTTCTTTGGTATACGAACTGCAGGTTGTAACCGTTGGAATCCAACCCGAATTTTTAGCCGGAAACAAATGCAATGCTCTATTGAATTCGGTTTTTGCCAGTTTTGCTTTGGCTACATTATCACCATCGGCTTTGTTGATTACAATAGCATCGGCCATTTCCATTATGCCTCTTTTGATACCTTGTAATTCATCGCCAGCGCCGGAAATTTTTAAAAGCAAGAAAAAATCAACCATGCTATGAACCGCAGTTTCACTCTGACCCACACCAACGGTTTCGATGACAATAGTGTCAAATCCGCAAGCTTCACACAAAATAATTGCTTCTCGGGTTTTTCGAGCTACACCACCCAAACTTTCGCCCGAAGCGCTTGGTCGTATGAACGCATTTTCATCTTTTACTAACTCTTCCATTCGGGTTTTATCGCCCAAAATACTTCCGTGAGAAATAGTACTACTCGGGTCAACTGCCAAAACAGCTACTTTTTTACCTAATGACGTTAAATGCTTGCCAAAAGCTTCGATGAATGTACTTTTTCCTACTCCGGGAACTCCTGTTATCCCAATTCGCAACGATTGGTTGGCATAAGGTAAGCAACCATTAATCACTTCATTTGCTCTGGATTGGTGATCAATATTGGTGCTTTCAATTAAGGTAATTGCTCTACTCAAAGCTACTTTATCGTGTTTGAGTATTCCTGCAATTAAATCATCTGATGTAGGTTGTTTTTTTCGACTACGAACCACTTGTTCCAGCGATGTTTTACTTAAAAACTCGGGTTGTGCAATTCCTTCTTTTTCAGTTAAAGCCGATTTTTTAGATGATTCTTTCAATTCAAAGCGGTGTTTGTTTCACAAATTTAAAAGATTTGAGTCATGAAAACACTATTTGAACCCTTGTTTTTTATTGAAAAATGAATCGCATCAATTTTAACTATTTTGAAAACGATAAAATAGATGCATTTTGATGCTTAGGTCTTTCAAAAAAACTAATTTTGTGGCATTAAAATCGATTCCCAAACCAATGGAAACAGCTTCACTGGATTCTTCTAAGCAAATCATGCAAAAAACCGTTTATTCGATACTTTTTTCCATAAGTTTTGCTCACTTAATCAACGATTTAATTCAGGCAATCATTCCGTCCATTTATCCTATTCTAAAAGACAGTTATAATCTAACGTTTACCCAAATCGGATTAATCACTTTTGCTTTTCAACTTACAGCATCAATTTTTCAACCTTTTGTTGGTTATTATACTGATAAATTTCCAAAACCATTTTCTCAAATTTATGGAATGCTGTTTTCTATGGCGGGAATCGTTTCCATATCGTTTGCTGATAATTTTTATTGGATTCTTATTTCTGTCATGTTAATCGGAACTGGATCATCCATTTTTCATCCAGAATCAGCCCGAATTTCTAATTTAGCATCGGGTGGGAAACGCGGTTTAGCTCAATCGATTTTTCAGGTTGGAGGAAATTTCGGAACGGCACTCGGACCTTTATTAGTCGCTTTAATTGTTGTTCCGAACTCGCAAAAATACATTTTATGGTTCGTAATTGCGGCTGTTATCGGACTTGCCATTTTGAGTAAAATTGCCTTTTGGTACCGAGATCACTTAATAGAGCGAAATCAAAAAGCGCAACCGTTCATCAATTTGCACAATTTGCCTAAGAAAAAAGTACAAATTTCAATAGCCATTTTATTGATTGTAATTTTCTCAAAATTCTTTTATTCCGCAAGTTTATCAAGCTATTATCAATTCTATATTATCGACAAGTTCAGTTTGACCATTCAACAAGCGCAGTACCATATGTTCATTTATTTGATTGCGTATGCGATTGGAACAATACTTGGCGGACCTTTAGGCGATAAAATCGGACGAAAGTACGTGATTTGGCTGTCGGTTTTTGGCGCAACTCCATTTGCATTGTTGTTGCCATATGTAAACTTATTTTGGACCGACGTATTGATGGTGGTCATCGGAATTATTATTTCATCGGCTTTCCCAGCAATTTTAGTATATGCACAAGAATTGGTTCCAAAAAAACTCGGAATGGTATCCGGACTTTTCTATGGTTTCGCTTTCGGAATGGGAGCGCTAGGTTCGGCTTTACTGGGTAGATTAGCCGATCTTACTTCAATTCAATACGTGTATCACGTATGTTCGTATTTGCCAATTATCGGTGTGATATGCTATTTTCTTCCTAATTTGAAGAAAGAGCAAAAAGTATAGGCCATTTACAAATCAATTCGTCACCACTTTTGCTTCTAATTTTAGGTTAATTTTTTTACCTTTACTTTTCAATTTAGTAACTATGCCAATTCCAACTGAACTCATCCATAAATTCACTGCAATACTAGGAGAATCTTATGTTTTTACCGATACGGAAACCCTAAATCATTACGGTCACGACGAAACTGAAGATTATGTTTTTCCGCCTAATGTGGTAGTAAAACCAGCCAATGCTCAAGAAATATCTCAAGTATTGCAATTGGCCAATGACTACAAAATTCCGGTTACGCCTATTGGTGCCAGAACAGGTTTGAGTGGTGGAGCTTTGTGTATTTATGAAGGAATTGGATTGTCAATGGAACGTCTGAATTCCATCATAGAAATCGATGAACGAAACCTTCAAGTTATCACAGAACCTGCTGTTATTACTCAAGTTTTACGCGAAGCTGTTGCAGAAAAAGGATTGTTTTATCCTGTTGACCCAAGCAGTCAAGGTAGTTGTTGGATTGGCGGAAATGTAGCCGAAAATTCGGGTGGAGCAAGAGCTGTAAAATACGGAGTTACAAAGGATTATGTGTTGAATTTGGAGGTAGTTCTTCCGAATGGTGAAATTATCTGGACTGGTGCCAATACGTTAAAAAACTCAACGGGTTACAATCTCACTCAATTGATGGTAGGAAGTGAAGGAACATTAGGTGTGATTACTAAAATTGTATTGAAATTACTTCCCAAAAACACTCACAATGTATTGATGTTGGTTCCTTTTTTCAATGCGAGTCAGGCTTGTGAAGCAGTTTCAGCAATTTTTAGAGCCGGAATTGTTCCGAGTGCGCTGGAATTTATGGAACGTGATGCCATCGATTGGACTCTGAAATACGTTGACGGAATTAGTGTCAAAATAGAACCCAATCACGAGGCACATTTGTTAATCGAAGTGGATGGGAATTATCCTGAAGTTTTGTTTTCAGAAGCCGAGAAAATCACAAGCGTTTTAGAGCAATTCGAAATCGATGAAATTCTTTTTGCAGATACGGAAGATCAGAAAAATGCACTCTGGAAAATGCGTCGCTCAGTCGCCGAAGCGGTAAAATCCAATTCCATTTACAAAGAAGAGGATACGGTAGTACCGCGTTATGTTTTACCGGAATTATTAAACGGAATTAAGAAAATAGGAGCGAAGTACGGTTTTAAATCCGTGTGTTATGGTCATGCAGGCGATGGAAATCTCCATGTAAACATAATCAAAGGCGATATGACCTATGCCAATTGGAAGACTGAAGTTCCGAAAGGAATTCGCGAAATATTCGAACTAACAGTTGATTTAAAAGGCACTCTTTCTGGCGAGCACGGAATTGGTTTTGTTCAAAAGAATTTCATGGACATCGCGTTCACTAAAACACACTTGGAATTGATGGAACGCATAAAATACGTTTTTGATCCTAATAATATTTTAAATCCAGGAAAAATTTTCCCAGATGAAGTTTAATTTATAAACCTAATCCCTTGAGAACATTTGCTCCCAAAAGCATTTCTGCTAACTGAGCCTGTGCTTTTGAATAGTTTACAAACTTCCATTTGCCTTGTGTAGTTTCGTCGGCAACGGCAATCACAATAGAATCTCCTTCTAAGAAAAAACTATTCCGGTCTTTTTCGTATTGCACCGTTTTGTATTCACCACTGTCCGTAAATGATTTCTTCATCGATTCCACTTCATCTCCGCTCAATTTATTTTCGAAAGTCATTCGCATTGCATTTGTATAATTGATAAGACAAAGCGATTTTCCTTCAATAGTTTTAATTTCAGAATAGGTAAAGGTAGGATTGACATGTACCAATCGAATGCGCATCGTTTCATTGTCGAAGGCATTTTCCATTGCCGCTATAACATCTTCTCTGCTCGCTATTTCGAATACTTTGGGATGCGTATAATTTATCACTTCTTCAAAAGCCAAATTATAAGATGCATCGTACATTTTTTTTGTGTCGTCAATTAAAGTTTGCTTATTTTGAGAAAATCCATTCAGCGAAAAAATAAGAAAAAGGTATAATAGCTTACGGTACATATGATGATACAATTTGTTATTGAATTATTAGTTTAAATTTTTTGGTAGTATTGTTTGATGTAATCTTCATGATGTACAATGACTCACTTAGGTTGTGTTCCATTTGATTTCCTGAAAAATGGTCTTGCTCCAGTACGATTCTTCCATTAACATCATAGATCGTGATAGCATCAGCATTAATTGATTGATTGAATGAAATGATATTGGATTGTACTGGATTTTGAACAGTAAAATTCTCTAAAGAAAATGTTGAAGACGACAAGCTTGCGCTACAAGCAAGAGAAAGTGAATTCGCGTTTTCGATAATGCCAATAGGTGTTAAATCTTTACCTGTGAAACCAACGTAATTTGGAGGATATTTATCTGCTTTGAATACCGTATTTACGTTGGGTGGAATTGTACTAAATTGATTGTAGTAGGTTGTTACTCCTGTAGCTGGAAAATAAATTCCAGTCGGATTTTTATACGACCAAAGTAATGTTCCTGATTTTGTGATTTCTGATATTCTTCCTAATAATGCTTCACAAATAATAAAATTTCCATTCGGAAGACTGTGTGTTCCCGACTGTCTATCTTGACTAAGAACAACGCCTAAAATACTTCCGCTCCAGGACCAATCATAATCTGCCGGACTAAAGCGATTGTTCACCATCGTATAGTTTCCATTCACAATTTCTGGCTCGATAAGGTGAACAGAACTGTAGGTTTGACTTGAACCTGGTTCGCCATTACTGAAAACCGATATTTTTCCGACGTCTAAATAATTTTCTTCCACCCATGAGGCATTGTGTTGTAAAAATAACTTACGATCGGCTTCAGTTCCTCTTCGATAGGCTTGCGGATTTCCCCATCTCCATAAAAAATCACCACCTTTATTCGAATTTCCACCACTGTGACTTGCAGCTTCTGCGGTTGTTGTACTGTGGTCGATGATCATTATTTCGTTTAGGTGTCGTGCTGAAATTATAATTTGATCTAGGTTAGCGTTGTAATCAATACCATTCAAGTGAATAAAATCGGATGTTGCACCATTGTCAAAATTCACATCTAATAATTCAGGATGGTCTTCAACAACACCAAAATTAGCTTTAGTAGCGTCAAAATCTTGGATAAGGTGATCCATATACTTCCATTCCCAAACTACATTAGCTTGATTAGTTCCAATTGGTTGTAATTCTACTATTTTCTCCATCCTAAATTCAGCATCAGTAATAGTTGGATTTCTTCCAACATTAGTCATTGCTGATTGAGAGTACATGTCTCTTGCGATACACAGTATATTTCCGTTGGGTAAAGGTTCAATGTCATGATGTTGTTCAATTCCGTTAGCTGTTGTAGGATAACTCCAAATCACATTATTTTCCCAATCTCTGATTTCTAGATTTTCTTTACCAGCGCGAAGTAAATTCCCATTTGCAAGCAAATAACACGTTGCGCCAGGAGTTTCGGTAAATGTCCATTGATTGACTTTTTCACCACACGGATTAATTAAAAAAACCTCATTGTTTCGAGAAGGCGAGATTAAAACATAACCATCAGAAACGTTTTCATCATGATACAAAAGTCCAACAGTTGGATCCTGTGCATTCGAATTTAAAAAAGTTAGTGTCAATAAAAGAAGTACTATTTTTTTCATAGATTTTGTGTATTTCGTAAAAATACAAATTTATTTATTATTTGAATGTTAAAAAAAAATCCTCAATTAACTTGTTGATTAATTGAGGATTAGATGATAGGCTTGAATTTATCTAAAATAAATCCGGATATAACGATGGATTTGCTTCATTCATAATGGCATATACTTTTTCATAAATATCTTCAATTGATGGTTTTGAGAAATAATCTCCATCGGTTCCGTAAGCAGGTCGATGTGGTTGTGAAGCCAACGTTTCTGGTTTGCTGTCTAAGAATTGATAACCGTTTTGTTCGTCAATGATTTGCTGTAAAATGAATGCACTTGCACCACCAGGAACGTCTTCGTCTATCACTAACAAACGATTGGTTTTGGCAATACTTTTGGCAATGTCATGATGAATGTCAAATGGTAAAAGTGATTGAACATCGATGATTTCACAATCAATTCCCACTTCTAACAATTCTTTTGCCGCTTGTTCTACCAAACGTAAAGTTGAGCCATATGAAACTAACGTAATGTCTTTTCCTTCTTTTAGGGTTTCAACCACACCAATCGGAGTTTTGAATTCACCTAAATTACGTGGCATTTTTTCTTTCAAACGATATCCATTCAAACATTCAACTATCAATGCAGGTTCGTCGGCTTCCATTAATGTATTGTAAAATCCGGCTGCTTTGGTCATGTTTCTCGGAACCAAAACGTGAATTCCTCGAATTGCATTAATAATCATTCCCATTGGTGAACCCGAATGCCAAACGCCTTCCAAACGGTGACCGCGAGTTCTGATGATTAACGGAGCTTTTTGTCGTCCGTGAGTTCTATATTGTAATGTTGCTAAATCGTCGCTCATGATTTGAATCGCGTACAGCAAATAATCTAAGTACTGAATTTCAGCTATCGGTCGCAAGCCACGCATTGCCATTCCAATTCCTTGTCCGAGTATCGTTGCTTCTCGAATTCCGGCATCAGCCACGCGCAATTCGCCGTATTTTTCCTGCAGGCCTTCCAAACCTTGATTCACATCACCAATGTTTCCAGAATCTTCTCCAAAAATCAAAGCTTCTGGGTATTTGGTAAAAATAGCATCAAAGTTGTCGCGCAACACCAAACGTGCATCCACTTCTTCAGAATCATCAGTGTAAATTGGAGCAACATTCTTAGAATTCAATACGTTTTTGTCCGATTGCGAAAACAAATGCGAACTGAATTTCGGTTGAATTTTAGACTTATAGGATGCGATCCAAGTGGCAATTTTAGCCTGACACGGTTCGTTGATGACCAAACGCAATACTTTTCGAGCTGTAGTCAAAATGTCTTTACGGATTGGTTCTTTTATCGATGCTAGTTCGGAAGCGTATTTTTCTATGAATACTTTATTGGATGAGGATGATGCACATTCATTCAACAAAGCAACTAATTCTTGTTGTTCTTCTTTTAAAGGTTGTACAAACGCATTCCAAGCCGCTTTTTTACCTTCTAAAACGTCTTTTTTCGATTGTTCTTCAATTTCAGATAATTCTTCGGTCGAAGCCAAATTGTTTTCAATCAGCCAATTGCGCATTTGAGCCACACAGTCAAACTCTGTTTCCCAAGCCAAACGTTCGGCATTTTTATAGCGTTCGTGTGAACCTGAAGTAGAATGTCCTTGCGGTTGAGTTAATTCTTGTACGTGAATCAAAACTGGAACGTGTTGTTCGCGTGCAATTTCGCCTGCTTTTTGATAGGTTTCTACTAATGCTGGATAATCCCAACCTTTTACGCGTAGAATTTCGTAACCGTTATTCTCGTTATCACGTTGAAATCCTTTTAGAATTTCAGAGATGTTTTCTTTAGTCGTTTGATAACGTGCATGCACTGAAATTCCGTATTCATCGTCCCAAACACTCATTACCATTGGTACTTGTAACACTCCAGCAGCATTGATGGTTTCGAAAAATAAACCTTCTGAAGTAGAAGCATTTCCAATGGTTCCCCAAGCTACTTCATTTCCATTTTCAGAAAAATTAGTTTGATTGATTCCGGTAACATTTCTGTATATTTTTGAAGCTTGAGCTAATCCTAACAAACGAGGCATTTGTCCGGCAGTTGGAGAAATATCAGCACTCGAGTTTTTCTGTTGAGTTAAATTATTCCAATTACCATTTTCATCTAACGAATGCGTTGCAAAGTGTCCACCCATTTGACGACCAGCACTCATCGGGTCAAAATTTAAATCGGTATGACCGTACAAACCAGCAAAAAACTGCTCAATTGTCATGGCACCAATCGCCATCATAAACGTTTGATCGCGGTAGTAACCCGAACGGAAATCACCATTCTTAAACGCTTTTGCTAAAGCCAATTGTGGCACTTCTTTTCCGTCACCAAAAATTCCGAATTTGGCTTTACCAGTAAGTACTTCACGTCTTCCAAGTAAACTACATTCGCGGCTGATGATTGCGGTTTTGTAATCGTTTAAAACTTCTTTTTTGAAATCGTCAAAAGTAATTTCAACTTTATTTAATGCTTCAGTCATAGTACAAGCGGAATTTCTTAAAAAAACAAATTTAATGAAAAAGTTAGACTTATTTACTTTTTTGAAGAAAATAATAATTTAACATTCAATAATAAAATCATTATAAATGAATTAAAAATTATGCTTTATTGATTTAAAACGACATTTAGCAGAGAATAATTCAATAAAAGGAAATGATTTTATTTGATTAAAACCATTTTCGTGTGAAAAGACTTATGATGGTATTGGTGCTAAAACTAGCAATGAATCGGATTTTTTCGGCGTATTGAGGTTGTCCGATTTCCCAACCATTATTGGAATAAACAGGTAAATACAATTCGAGATAATCGGTAACCAAATTCAATCGAATGCCACTATCATAAACAAATCGTTCGGGAATATTTTTATTTTTGATGAAACCGACATCACCATAAACCTCAATCCAATTCCAGACATTAAAACTCGCGTTGGTAGTTGCAATCCAGTCGTTGGCATACGGATTGGTCAATTTGGATTTGAATCCGCCTTCGGCAATTATGTATTGTTGACTAAATAAACCGGTGCTTTCGGAACGACCCAAATAGTTGTAATCAAACAGATAATCGGTCGGTCGATCCAATGCAAAATCAAAATAATTGGTCTCCGAAGTAGAGTAAATGAACTTTCCTAAATACAAACGTATACTGATTTGTCGGTTGTCATCGTACAGTCTTCTGTAACTTAGTTCACCAGCAATTTTCCCGAATTTATTGGCCACTTGTACATCGCCTAAAAATCCGAAATGCTTGGTGATTTCCGTTTTTGAGTTGACGTATCGCGCATTAAAAACCGAATAATTTCCTTCGAATGTATTAGTTACAAAATTACTCTTATCTCGGTCTACATAGATGTTTCTAAAATTGATTACTTGTCGTCGATTGTCGCGGTAATCGTATTCTCTGATGCGCAAACTTACCGAAGTATTCAATCGTTTGTAGAAGGCATCGGGTGCGTAATGAAAATAATCGCCGCTGATTCCGTAACGCACATTAAACAAATTGCTGTCGCGTCTGAATTGATTTACAACTACCGAAAATGTTCCAGTAAGCGATTGTGATTTAGTAGAATAAGACGGATTTACATCCAAATTGATGGGTTTGTCTAAAATGGTTTTGTTGTGAAAACGCAAGCCTGGAATTAATCCATCATAGTAATTATACTGTAAAGTCGGAACGTACACAATTTGGTTGTAAAACGGATCTTCCAAATCTTTTAAAAAGATGAATTTAATCGGTTTATTGGTAAGCGAAAAGGGTTTAAGCGACTTCCAATTGTTGCGTTGGTTGAATTCGGGTACTTCATTTTCGTAGTTGATGACAATTTTATCGGCGTCTTTTCTCGGAAACGAATACACACTGTCTTCATTGACTACATTAATCCATTCCTTGAAGACAATTTCTTTCTTTTTGACTCCGTAAACTGGAATCGGAACCATCACATTCGTTTTGTTTTTTAGTTGGAAAGAAACGGTGTTGTCGTCTTTTTTAACATCATCGAACTTGTAATCAATAATTTTTCTCGAATCAATTATGATGTCAAAAAACCAGCGAATGTCCTTATCGGTATTGGCTTGAATGATTTCTTTTAATTGTAAATCGTCGGTTTGTTGTTGATTGGCAAGCGCGATAAACTGATTGATGGCAGTGTTCAAATTTTCTCTTCCCATGAACTCTGATAAGTATTTAAAACTCAATCCAGCACGGTATTTGGAAGCAATTTTTTCATTAAATCGAATCAAAGTATTTTTCGGATCTCCCAAAGGTTGATCAAGATTTTTACGCGCCATTAGCATATAAAAATAACTGTATTGACCATTGAAATCGAGGGAAACCAAGTTGTAACCACGTAAGATTTTCATTTTCGAAACATTACCCATCATTTTGGCTTCGGGGTAAAATTCGTCTATGTATTGCATCATGTAATAGATTTGAATCGCGTCAAAAACCCAATTATCTTTGCGTTGGTCAACGTACAAAGTATTTTTCAGATAATTATTCAAATACGTTTTTAAGAATTTCAATTCGAATATAAAATCATCGGGAAACGGACTGATGAAGGAAGGCAATTGGTTCAAACCGTAAAACGGATTTTGTTCGTAATCAACTTGAGAAACCGTAATGTTTTGAAGAGACGATTTTCCTAGTTTTTCAGCAACATAATTGACAATTTTATCAACGATAACTGCTTTTTTGATATCGTTTAATTTGTTGTCTTGCAAATTAGTTGAAACCAAAATAATAGAGTTTTTATAAACCGAAAACGTTGATTTTTTCTCCAAATAAAAAGCACTCTGCAACAGGTTTTTACCCGAAAAAGTATACACTACATTGTCTTTTTTCACCAACGGAATATCCGATGTCAATTCAAATCCACTTGGAACAATAATTTCCAAATCGATGTCGGTTTTGGAGTTAGCAATGTCGTCAATATTTAAATTTTCATACATCACAAACTTTTTGTTTTCGTAGCGCGCTGGCGTAAGAAAACAATTCTTAAGCATCATTTCATTATCGCTATTGTATCCGTATTTGGTAAAACGATCACTCGGAATTTTCAATACGTAGGTTATGGTAAAGGTTACTTTTTGACCCGGAGCTATTTTATCTTTCAGATGCAATTCAACCACATCGGGATGTTCGTCAAAACGACACCAATTCAGCATGAATTTTTTATCGTCAAAAACGGTAATACTGTTGGTACTTCCACGTTCTTTTTCGGATGCCAAGTGAAAACTACGCACAAATTCATCAGAAAAACGCTTTCCTAAAGGAGTGTTTTTATTGGAATACGCGTTGTTCCAATCGTTTAAAAGGATTGTGCTTAATGTGTCGTTACTTTGATTGTGAAAAGTCAATTCTTGATAAACACCCAATACTTTATTTCCAGCATCTACATTGACGGTAAGCTTCGAATGATGCTGAGCCATTGCCGAGATACAAAATAAAAGGAGTAAACAGCTTAACTTTTTCAAGGCGTTGATTTGGGTTTAAAAAATGCTTTAAATACGATTTTAGTAAATTCTTCTGCACCTTCTTTGTTCATGTGGCCACAGGTAGAAAAATACTTATCGTCGGTTACTGCATCTTCAAAGTTATGAATTTCTGGGTAAACTGACCGCAACTGTTTGAAATATTCGCGATTAATCGTACTCATACACATTGGAGTAGACATCGCAATCAAGTGGATGTTGTTCTTTTTGCAAATGGCTTTTATTTCTTCGTAAGCGGCATTTTTCTTGGGCGAATACTTCGATAAGTCGGCCGCAATCATGGGTCGCTGGTTTTTGAGTAAGGGATAAAAACCATCATTATCCAACGCATTAGTTTTTTTGTGAATGGCCGATTGGTAGAACTCTCTGAACCCAATTCGAGCATCGTAATTCATGTAACGATAAAACGGAATGTAGAGCAATTCGTTGTATTCGTCTATGTTTTTATAGTGATTTCGGATGGTTTCAGAAGTGTGAAGATACGGCATAAACAACGACCGAATCGCTTCTGAATGATCATTCGTATTGATGTTTAAATCAACTTGAAGGATTAGATTTTTAATCTTATAATTGCGCTCAACCATTAATTTCAACATCAAAGCCGATTCTTGTAAACGCGAGCGTGTCAAACCAAAATTGAATGTTTTATAGCCTTGTTCGTTGAAAATTTTGGGTACAAAATGATTGTTTACTCTCGACGAACCTAAAAAGACTACATCGTAATTTTGATCTTTCGAATTATATAAAAAATCGATTTTATTTCTCGATTTGGATTGATGGTACACCAACGTATACATCGCATCCAAAGCAATAGCAGTGATTAGTACAATCAGGATGAGTTTTCCAATAAATTTCAAAAACTGCTTCATTAGAATTGGAAATAAATAAATTCTTTATAGTCAGAATACACACCTAAAGCCAACAATGCGGCAATGCACAATCCGATTTTTAATCCGCTGTATCTGCCCGAAATAGGTTCGATTTTAGTACGATTGTTCCATTCAATTATGATGAAAAACAACAGTAAATAAATTAGTTCATAATTGTAGCGCTCGATTTTAAAATATTGGCTACTAAAATGCAAATCAGCAAACATTCTACTAATGTATAAATACGCATCTTGTATGGTTTTGGATCTGAAAAATATCCAAGCGAAACACGTAATTGCAAATGTGACCATTATATTGAAAACAATTTTCATCGATTCAAAATCGATTTTCAATTTAAATTCATCTACATTTTTACGGTTTCGTTTCAACAATAAAAGCGGTAAAAAATACAACGCATTAATCAATCCCCAAGCAATGAAGGTCCAATTGGCACCATGCCAAAATCCGCTCACTAAAAAAATGATGAACGTATTGCGTACTCTAAACCAGGTGTTTCCGTTACTTCCGCCCAATGGAATGTACAAATAATCCCTGAACCACGATGATAATGAAATGTGCCATTTACGCCAGAATTCGGCTATATCTCTTGAAAAATAAGGATAGTTGAAGTTTTTGAGCAAGTCGATTCCGAATAACTTTGACGTTCCTAAAGCAATATCCGAGTAACCTGAAAAATCGCCGTAAATCTGAAAGGCAAAATAAATTGCACCTAATATCAACGATAACGAATTCATAGATTCGTAATTATCAAAAATAGCATTGGCATAGACTGCACACGAATCGGCAATCACCACTTTTTTCACCAATCCCCAAATGATTTGATAAATGCCTTCTTTTGCTTTTTCAAAATTGAAATCGCGTTTGATTTTCAGTTGCGGCAATAGATGAGTGGCGCGCTCTATTGGTCCGGCCACTAAAAGTGGAAAATAACTCACAAACAGCGAATAATCAACAAAATTTCGTTCCGATTGAATGCGTTTGTAGTAAATATCAATGATGTACGACAAACCGTGAAACGTATAAAACGATATCCCAACAGGAAGTATTAATTTGAGTAAAATCGGAGTTGCTTCAAAGCCAAATGATCGTGCTAAATCGGCAAACGAACTCGCAAAAAAGTTGTAGTATTTAAAAACGCCTAGAAATCCTAAGTTAATTGAAATACAAAGCCAAAGCCACATTTTTCGTTGGTGTGAATCTTGACTTTTTTCAATTTGAATCGCAGAAAAATAGTCTAAAAGGGTTGAGAATACCAATAAAAACAAAAACCGCCAATCCCAACACGAATAAAAATAGTAACTCGCAACAATCAGCAATGCGTTTTGAGTTGTTTTCGACTTGTTCAACACAAACCAATACAACGCAAAAACTATGGGGAGAAAAATTGCGAAATGAAACGAATTGAAAAACATCTTATACGTTAATTAGCTATCAGCTATCAGCTGTCAGCTTTTAGCAATTGGTAAATTTTAACATAATTGCTAAAAGCTAACCGCTAAAAGCTAACTGCATAACTTAAAAGTTCGGACTCAAATTGTATTTCTTGTAGAAATTATCCAATGCTTCAACCACTTCGTCTTCAGTATCTACAATTTTGATTAGGTTCAAATCTTCCGGGCTAGCGTTTTTCTGCTTGTCAATCATTACATTTTTAATCCAATCGAGCAAACCAGTCCAGTATTCGGTTCCGACCAAAATAATCGGGAATTTCCCAATCTTTTTCGTCTGTATCAACGTAATTGCTTCAAACAATTCGTCTAAAGTTCCAAATCCGCCGGGCATGACCACAAAACCTTGTGAATACTTTACAAACATTACTTTTCGAACAAAAAAGTAGTCGAAATTCAAGTTTTTATCTTTATCAATATACGGATTAAAATGCTGCTCAAAAGGCAATTCGATGTTCAAACCTACCGATGTTCCTTCACCGCGATGCGCGCCTTTATTTCCGGCTTCCATAATTCCGGGTCCACCGCCCGTAATCACACCATAACCTGCTTTACTGATTTTGTAAGCAATACTTTCTGCCAATAAGTAATATTTATCATCGGGCTTGGTTCGTGCCGATCCAAAAATCGATACACAAGGTCCAATTCGCGCCATACTTTCGTACCCATTCACAAACTCCGACATGATTTTAAAAATCGCCCATGAGTCGTTAGAGCGGATTTCATTCCACGTTTTTTGCTTTAATCGGTCGTGTATTTTTTCGTCTTCGTTTTCGTACTGTTCAAATGCCATAATCGTTTTTTTTAGTAGCTAATCCAGCTATTCATTCCAAGTTTATTCAATTCAATCTATTTTTTTAAGCTATAAAAATAGCTTCCGTTGGTCGCTTTTTTCCAGCAAAAAAAATGAGCTTTCATTTTCATAAAGCTTTCCATTCCTATCTGGGCTAGAAAAAGCGTGCTAAAGTAACTCTTTTTTCAAAAACGAGGTTTAATTGATAAAAGTAACTTTAACTATTTTGTTGTTTTCGACTTCGTAAATCGCTATCGAACTGAATTCAGTGTCATTGTATTTGACCCATTCATCATCAATAACTATATTTTTACGTACAATTCGGTTTTTAATCGTGCAGTTCAACACTTTTGCATTCTTAAAGAAAGAGGCATAACTTTCTCGCATCGCTGCCTTTCCTTCTGATTCCAATTTATTCGGAAAAGTATACATCTTCACATCCTCCGAATAAAAACTTAAAAAAGCTTCAATATCCCGACTGTTGTAGGCTTCCAGTTGTTCTTGAACTACTTGTTCAGTAGTTTTTTCTTGCGACCAACTACAAAAGTGGATTAGAAAAAAGGAAATTAAAAATATTTTTTTCATATAATATAATTTATAGTTCTTGATTACTATCTTAAAGTTGCAAAGTTGCAAAGTTTCAAAGTCTTACAGTCTTAAAATCTTACAGTCATACAGTCTTACAATCTTACAGTCTTACAGTCTCACATTCAAAGTTCTTTCCTCAAAAACTGCGCTGTATAACTCTTCTTATTTTTAATAATTTCTTCAGGCGTTCCAGTGCACAAAATTTCTCCTCCGCCTTTTCCACCTTCCATTCCAACGTCAATAATGTAGTCGGCCAATTTGATTACGTCCATATTGTGTTCAATAATTACAATCGTATTGCCTTTGTCAACCAATTTATGAATCACGTCCATCAACACTCTAATGTCTTCAAAATGCAAACCAGTTGTAGGTTCGTCCATGATGTAAAACGTGTTTCCCGTATCTTTTTTAGACAATTCGGTTGCCAACTTAATGCGCTGTGCTTCACCGCCCGAAAGTGTCGTGCTTTGTTGACCGAGTGTAATATAACCCAAACCAACGTCTTGTATGGTTTTGACTTTTCGGTAAATCTTCGGAATGTTTTCAAAGAAATCTACGGCTTCATCTACCGTCATGTTCAGTACATCCGAAATGGATTTTCCTTTGAAACGAATTTCCAAAGTTTCTCGGTTAAAACGTTTCCCTTGACAGGTTTCACATTCCACATACACATCAGGTAAAAAACTCATTTCAATCGTTCTTACTCCAGAACCTTCACAGGTTTCGCATCGTCCACCAGCCACATTAAAACTAAATCGTCCGGCTTTGTAACCGCGAATCATCGCTTCGGGTGTTTGAGTAAATAGTGTTCTAATTTCACTAAAAACATCCGTATATGTCGCCGGATTACTTCGTGGTGTACGACCAATCGGACTTTGATCAATGTCGATTACCTTATCAATGTGTTCCAAACCTTCAATTTTTTTGAACGGTTGTGGTTTTTTGACCGCATTGAAAAAATGCTCGTTCAAAATAGGGTAGAGCGTTTCATTAATCAACGTCGATTTTCCGCTGCCTGAAACTCCGGTTACGCAAATCAGTTTTCCTAATGGAAATTCTACCGAAACATTTTTTAAATTATTTCCCGTTGCACCAATCAATTTCAAGGTTTTTCCGTTGCCTTTACGACGTGTTTTCGGAACTTCAATTTTCTTTTCTCCGTTGATGTACTGAGCGGTTAACGTATGTTCGGCTAATAATTGTTTCGGTGTTCCTTCACTGATGATTTTTCCGCCAAAACGTCCGGCTTTCGGACCAATATCAATGACCCAATCCGCACGTTCAATCATGTCTTTGTCGTGTTCTACCACCAAAACGGAATTTCCAATATCACGTAAATTTTCAAGAGAATTGATCAATCGTTCGTTGTCACGCTGATGCAAACCAATACTTGGTTCGTCCAAAATATACAAAACACCCACTAATTGCGAACCAATTTGCGTAGCCAAACGAATGCGTTGGGCTTCACCACCCGAAAGCGATTTGGAGCTTCTGCTCAACGCCAAATAATTCAATCCAACGTCCATTAAAAACTGCAAGCGCGCTCTGATTTCCTTCAAAACTTCTGAGGCAATGGCTTTTTGTTTATCAGTCAGTTGACTTTCTAATTCGTTGAACCAAATCGTCAATTCCGAAACATCCATTTGGGATAAATCGGCTATATTTTTATCTAAAATTTTAAAGTACAACGATTCTTTTTTCAAACGCGAACCATGGCAATCCGGACATTCAATTTCGTCCATGAATTCTTTCGCCCAACGTTTGATGGTAGACGAACCACTTTCGTCGTGCTGGTTTTTGATGAAATGCGAAATGCCTTCAAAATCAATTTTATATTCTTTGGTAACGCCAGCCGCTTTTGATGTAACGGAAAATTTCTCGTTTCCACCGTTCAAAATCATTTCCATGGCTTCGGCTGGAATCGTTTCAATAGCGTCGGATAATGTAAATCCGAATTTCTCACCAATAATTTCGAGTTGTTTGAACATCCACGAACTTTTGAATTCGCCCAACGGAGCCAATCCACCTGCTTTTATTGATAATTTCGGATTCGGAATGATTTTCTTTTCATTGATTTGATTGACCGTTCCTAAACCATTACAATGTTCGCACGCACCTTTGGGTGAGTTGAACGAAAATAAATTCGGTTCCGGATTTTGATACGAAATTCCCGTTGTTGGACACATCAACGTTCGACTGAAAAAACGAACTTCTTTGCTGTCGTGTTCAATCACCATCATGATATCATCACCGTGATGCATAGCAGTTTTGATGCTTTCGGCTAAGCGTTTATCCGTATCTTCATTTTGTTCAATTTGCATGCGATCAATCACAATTTCGATATCGTGAGTTTTATACCGATCGAGTTTCATTCCGACTACAATGTCTTGAATTTCACCATTCACTCTCACTTTTACAAAGCCTTGTTTGGCAATTTGTTGGAACAATTCGGCGTAATGACCTTTACGAGCGCGAATTACAGGAGCGAGAATATTCACTCTTTTTCCAGTAAAATTATTGATGATTAATTCCTTGATTTGTTCATCCGAATAGGAAACCATTTTTTCGCCTGTGTTATAACTGTAAGCATCGGCAGCACGAGCAAATAGCAAACGCAAGAAATCGTAAATTTCAGTGATGGTTCCTACAGTGGAACGTGGCGATTTACTCGTAGTTTTTTGCTCGATGGCAATTACAGGCGAAAGTCCATCAATTTTATCCACATCCGGGCGTTCCAATCCGCCAAGGAATTGTCGCGCGTAAGCTGAAAAGGTTTCAATATAACGACGTTGACCTTCAGCATAAATAGTATCGAAAGCCAAAGACGATTTTCCTGAACCCGAGAGACCGGTGATTACGACCAGTTTTTCCCTCGGAATCGAGACGTCAATATTTTTTAAATTATGAACGCGAGCGCCAATAACTTCAAGTGTTTCTTCTGAGTGTTGCATAACAATTTTACATCCGAAAAGTCGGAATCGCAAAAGTACAATTTTAGACTTAAATTTTATGCAGACTAGCGTGAAGTTTTTTGTTAAAGATTTCTATATTTGAAAAAATTAAAATTGAAATAACACATGAATATTTTAGGCATTGGCTCACGTATTAAGCATCCGGAACACGGATTAGGAGTAGTTACCAACGTAACATCAAAGCATTATTGGGTAACTTTTATTGAAAGTGGATTAGAAACTATCGATGTTGACGCTACTTTTGAAGTAATTGAAGCGGTTGAAGATGAGGTAGATACAGTGAGTTTTTATGAAGTAGAGCGCACTTTGAAAAACCTATTGCAAAAATGGTCGGACGTGTCACAAATTGTTCCGATTGCAGATAAATGGAAAGGTGGAAAATTGGTAATGGAACCAGGAACTGCCACTCAAAATAAAGAAGTTCCTATTGATACTTTTTTCAATAAAATAATTATGGTTAGAGACCGACTTCGTGTAATGGAACAAAAAATAAATTCAAGTAATTTAGATAATTCTGAAAAAGTGGAATTACAACAATACATCACCAGATGTTACGGAAGTTTGACCACATTCAATGTGTTGTTTAAAAGCACAAATGATTATTTTGTGGGTGAGAAAACGAAGTAGTTTATAATTAACCCTTCTAGGGTTTTAAACCCTTGAAGGGTTGAAAAAATAGGTTTTATTCAATAATCATTTCCTTCAACTTATCTCTATAGGCTTCTAGCACATCTACTTTTGAAAGCAAACCGTAAAATTTACCTGATTTTATTACGGGTAGAAGTGTCTCTTCTGACGATTCAAATTTGTCCATAATGGTTTCCATACCATCGTCGTGATTCAAGATTTCTTTAGGTTGTGAAAGTACTTCTTCGACAGTGGTAAATTTTATACGATACGGATTAAAAACGAAAGAGCGAATTTCTTCAAAATCAACCACTCCAATTAGTTTTTGTTTTTCATCCAGAACCGGAATCAAATTTTGTTTGGAATTCGATAAATGTTCGACCACATTTTCTAACGATTTATCTAACGAAATAGAATGAACATCAGTTCGTACTAATTTCAGAAAATCGATGCTTTGTAATATGTTTTTGTCTTTGTCACTCGTAAAAACTTCGCCTTTATCTGCTAATGCTTTTACGTCCATTGAATGTTTTTCAAACTGTCGGGAAACCGCATAACTGATTGAAGAAACAATCATCAGTGGAACCATTAAATCGTAACCTCCCGTTATTTCTCCGATAAGGAAAATAGCAGTTAACGGCGCATGGAACAATCCGCTCAAAATTCCTGCCATTCCCACAATCGTAAAATTAGTTATCGGCAAATTCGAATTGATTCCAGTCAAATGCATGAATTTCGAAACAATAAATCCCAGATATGATCCTACAAAAAGTGATGGTGCAAAATTTCCTCCATTTCCACCCGAACCCAGTGTTAATCCGGTGGCAAATGATTTTAACAAAGTTGTCATTCCGATGAAAATAAGCAACAACCATTCGTTGCTTTTGTGGCTTTCCAATAAAGTGTTATCCAATAAAATCTCAGGATGTTTGGTGGAGAGCGTTTTGATGCTTTCATAACCTTCGCCAAATAGAGTAGGAAAGAAGAAGATTAAAACTGCTAAAATTCCGGCTCCGTACAGTGCTTTTCGGTAACCGTTGGTTTTAAATCGGCTGAAATAATGCTCGACTTTTCTAAAATTTCGCGCGTGTAACACAGAGACAAATCCGGCTAAAATTCCGAGTAAAATGTAATACGGTGTATTGTGAAAATCAAAATTTTGTTCTTGCTCAAAGCTCAATAAAATAGCTTGAGTCAAAACGATTTTAGAAACCAAAGCACCCGTTGCTGCTGCAATGATTATCGGAATAAAAGCTGAAATGGTGATGTCAGTCAAAACCACTTCAATGGCAAACAAAACACCCGCAATGGGAGCATTGAACGCTGCACCAATTCCAGCTGCAACGCCACACGAAAGCAATAAAATGCGGTCTTTTTGTGAGAGTTTGTATTTTTGTGCAAAGTTGGAACCAAACGCTGCTCCAGTAATAGTAATCGGACTTTCCAATCCAGCCGAACCACCCAAACCTACGGTCAATGAACTCGTAATAATCTGAGCGTACATTTGTTTTTTGGGTAGAATTCCGCCTTTTTTGGCAACCGCGAATAATATTCTAGAACTTCCTTTTTCGATTGAACCATCCAGAAATTTCCGAATAACAAAAACGGTGAGTAGAATTCCGATGATTGGGAAAATACTATTCGCGTAGGGTAATTTAAGGTATTGATTGGCATAATTGGCAAAAATGAACACGTTGTGCGCAAAACTTTTCAGTATAATCACCGCAAACGCACACGAAATGGCAACCGCAACACTCGATAAATAAATAAAATTGCGTTCGGATAGTACTATTTTGGCCAAGAAGAACAACGATTCTAATCGGCGCATCATCTTTCTAAAAAACAATAAAATCTTGGTTGTAACTCGGTTTGGCATTTTTGATTTGATGTGAATTACAAAAGTAGTGTTTTATAAATTTACAAATAAATCCAATGAAGTATATTTTCATTGGATTTATTCATTCTATAGTATTTAATTGTCACAATTTCCTTTCCTAAATACCACTTCTATTGGTTTGTAGACTCTTTCTCCAAATCGAGTATGGTATTCGTAAGAGTCAAAGTTACCGCATAGATTGTATTTATCATTCTCGGTAATTTTAATTTCTGTTGTTTCCAAGGTTGCATAATTATTATCCCCATATTCGCAGACACTTTCGATTTTTAAGTACCAATTTTCTGTATCAAAATTGTGGCCAACAATAATGCTGTATTCATCTGATAGAAAAGGAAATTTATTCTTTTGGGTTAGAATATAAACACGACTTTTTACAATTTTATCTTGCTTCTTTTTAACTAGAGTCACCTTTAAATTTGGAATTGTATTTGAATTGTCGGGTGCATGCACTTTTAAAACAATTATTGATGATCCATCATAAGGGCAATGTTGCGCTGAGATTGAATTATAAAATAGAATTACTAAAACGAATAGTATATTTTTCATGGTACAATTTTATAGATTCAATAATTTTATATCGCCTGTAGCCGTAATAATATAATAACGATTGTTTCTGATAATGGTGTTTTTGGGCAACTGATCTTCTTTCAATTTGATTCGAATGGTGATTTCATAAAACGCCTGAATCGTTGGTTCAGTGATATCAGCATTGAAAACAAAATTATGGTCTTTTACCAATGCGGCATTGTAATATTCAGTGGTGTTTTTCTTAATCGTATTCACTTCGCTTTTTGGGTCAAAATTGGCGTTGGCTTGAGAATACGCTTGGTAACTTCTGTAGCTTTCCATTGGATACGTAACATTAAAACCTTCTTGTAAAATCTTTTCTTTTTTGTTCAAATCGGTATTCATAATGAGTGAATAATTGTTCATCATGTCTTTGAATTGCTCCAAGGCTTTCTTTTGCATTTGTAGTCGCACCATATCAAAATTGGTGGTAACATAATCTACTTTGGCCAAATCATAAATCTCGTTTTTACCGCAAATGGCTACTATTTTGTCAAAGTCGTTATTGACTCTAAACTTAATAATGATGTTCTTTTTCAATTCGAATCCCGATGGTTTTTCGTTGTACGTTTTCGGGTTGAAAATCTTTTTTTCTACAGCATAATCATAGGTTGGAACAAACGAAATCATATCAGTAGCTACTTCAATCTCTTTGTTAAAAGCACTCAATTCTTTCATCACATTATTTACGCGTTCGTCCATTAAACTTGTAGCTTCTTCGGCTGTTTTTCCCAATTGTAAAATACTAAAAGTAGCAATTTGTGACGTGGCGCGTTCGTTGTAAATTCCTTTGATGACCAACACCATTTCGTCTTGACTACTCGAAGTCGTTTGAATGGTGTTTACTCGATTGACCTGATAATTTCCGTTTCCGTAATTGGCGTTTCCTTTTTCTTCTGCATAGTTGGCATTTCCATAAACTTGAGCGTTTGTTGCATTAAAGAATGCAATTGTTAGTGCGATGGTTGCGATAAAATTTGTTTTCATGATAAAATTTTTAAAGATTAATGATGCAATAGTACTCACACATTCAAAAGTTGGTTTAGCAAAACCACTTTCAACTTGCTGTAAACTTTTTTACTACATTTACAGCACTTTTACAGTAGGTTTTCAGCAGAAAAAGAACGCCTTAGTTGTATTTTTGAATCGAATTAAACCATGACCGAACTGGATTATTTTCAGCGATTAAAAGAAAAAGTGCTTTTGAAATACCAAGAGCAGTATCCTTTTTTTCAAGGAAATTGGAAAACTTTCAGCTCACAAGACATTCAGAATTTAATTGGTTTAATCGAAGTTCAATGCAAGCAAACCATTAGTGAAAAATGGATTTACACGCATTTAAAACCGGAGAACAATAGTAAAATTCCACGCAAAGACATGCTCAATATTTTGTCGGAGTTTGTAGGATATTCGGGTTGGGATGAGTTTACTTTTGAGGATAAAACAATCGTTGTTGAATCACAACCATCGTCTGAAACTAAAAAATCTAAAAAAGGAATTCTACTGATAGGATTAATTGTAGCAATTGGAATTACAGGTTTTATAATCTATAATAAGAATGCAAAACCAGAAGCACAAACCATCGAATTGCAAAATGAATTCACTAATGAAAATGTCAACAGTGAGGAAGTAAAAGTGTATCAGGTAAACGATTCGACGAAAACCGAATTAAAAGTAAATCAAGGAAAAGTAGAAGTAATAAATTCGTCTTATACAAAAACGAAATTGGTCATTCAGAGTCCGTTTTATGAGCCTAAAACCATCACGATAGATCCAAAAGTTCCTGTTGCCAATCCAGTACAAAGAATCGACTTAAAACCCGATGATTATGCGATGATGCTCAAAGCGTTTATGGTTTCGGACATTAAAAACTGGCAAACACGTAAAGAACAGTTGAACCAGATTTTATCGGATAATTTGGAAGTAATTGTGATGTTGAAAGACGATTTGGGTGCCGAATTCTTTAATAAAAATGAATTTTCACAGAAGTTGATTGTGCCTTCTGAATCACTCAAAAAGATGAAAATTGTAGAAATTAAAAACGATGCTTCGAATAAAATTCAATTCATTCGCATCAAACAAGAATAAAATGAAACAGTTAGTATTCATAGTGTTTTTTTCGCTCATTGGACTTTCGAGTTGGAGTCAATCTGCACCTCATGAAGAGAAAGCAATTGCGACATCTTCGAAGAAAATTACTTTGGATAAAAAGATGAATTTCAGAGTGTTGAATGCCTATCAAAACAATTCAAAATCCAAAGTAGAGGATTTATTTGGCTATTTTCAATTGCTTACGGATGCTACTGTGGGCGATGATTTAAAGAAAGAAGTTATTGCAACCATTCAGCAATTGTACAAAAACACCAATACTAAAGTGATTGATTTTACTTCCGAATCACGTGAATTGATTCCGCTACAACAATTCCTTCAAAAATTACTTATTTCTGAGCCTATTTTGTTTACAATTTCGGAGGAAACCAATTACAGTTCAGTTACCGAAAACAGTTGGGCTACTTCGTATACTGTCACTCGAACCAAATCGGGTGTAATTTCCAAAATAAAAGTCAATCAAACAGTATATTTCTTTGATGAAAATAAGCAATTCGGAACTTCCACTAAATTAGTCCAGAGTACTTATTTAGGAGAAATGCAGTGATTTTTTAGCTTTGATTCAAGATCGTTTTTGCCACTGATTCACGGATTATAATTTTCTGAGTCTTCAAAATTTCTTCATCTCCGATGAAAATTCGAATAAAATCGAATCAATTACTGGCAAAAACATTCGTGAATTCGTGGTTGATAAATTAAATTTTATTTAATATTCCGCAATGCTTCTCGTTGACTTAACGGTTTTAAATTAGTAGAATTAACGTATTCTGTGACTCCACTTGGATTGAACCGACTGTAATCGCGCAATGCCCAACCAATTGCTTTTTGAATGAAAAATTCGTTCGAATGTTTGTGTTTTTCGCACTCGGATTTGAGTAAATCAAAGTCGGTATTGGTCTTGTAATCCAATTGAAAAATAATCGCGCTTCGGTTCAACCACATGTTCTCCGAATTGGAAAAGGATTCAATGACTTCCAATTTCTTTTCGGGAAATTGCAACAGATAATGCCCTAATGCATATTTTGCTAAAGTATCAACCGAATCCCACCATGAATGGGTAATCAACATTTTTTCGATGAGTTGAATGTCGTTAACAACATATTTTTTCTTGATTTCTTTGATAATCAAATCGATGCCACATTGATGAAATTCGCGTTCTTTTTTGGTGAATAATTCCCAAGAAATTGTTCTAAAATTGGATTTGATTTCGTCTTTATGTTGGTCATATTTACTTTTAAAAATAGATCTTCGTTCATCAGTTTTGATTCCGAGAAAAGCAAAATTATTCTTCATGTAATTTTCCATCGAAATGGCTTCTTCACGATTGGCATTTTGGCGTAGTTCGGTTTCTAAGTCACTAATAAAATTCATAAGTGTAAATTAATATCCAATTGCTTTATCATCACCACGATAATCAGCACCACCTTCCAATGTTCCGTTTGGCAACACTAAAATGGCATCTACTTTTCCGGTAATATTGGCAGTTTGTTGGTTGATGTTATAGCCTTTTGATAGTAGTTTTTTCAATGTTGTCGATTCAAATTGATCCGGTTCAAACAGAATTTCATCAGGTAACCATTGATGATGAAAACGAGCCGAATTTACCGCTTCTTGCATTCCCATATCAAATTCGTATACATTCAAAATGGTTTGCAAAACTGAGGTGATGATGCGTGAACCGCCAGGAGTTCCCAAAACCATAAATAATTTGCCCTCTTTTTCAACAATGGTTGGCGTCATCGAACTCAGCATGCGTTTTTGTGGAGCGATACTATTGGCTTCGGCACCGACTAATCCGTAACTGTTGGGAACGCCTGGTTTAGCACTGAAATCATCCATTTGGTTGTTGAAAAAGAATCCCAATTCATCAGAATATAATTTAGAACCGTAAGCTCCATTTAAAGTTGTCGTTACCGAAACTGCATTTCCATCAGCATCTACAATAGAATAGTGTGTAGTTTCATCGCTTTCGGAAACGGAAATTTCACCGTGACTTACATCGGTTGATTTTGTTGCTTTTTTCCACGTGAATGAAGCCATTCTTTGATTTAAATAATATTTATCCAACAATTTAGATGTTGGAATAGTAACAAAATCTGGGTCGCCTAAAAAATAATTTCTATCGGCATAAGCTCGTCGTTCGGCTTCTACCAAAAGTTGAATGTATTTTTCTGAATTGTGTTTGTATTTGGATACATTGTAAGGAGCAATCATTGTCATAATTTGTGCCAATGTGATTCCACCGCTAGATGGAGGCGACATTGAAATGATTTTCAAATCTTTATACTCGAAAGTAATCGGAGTGCGCCATTTTGCTTCGTACAGCGCCAAATCGTCCATTGAAATGATTCCGCCTTTTTGTTGTAAAAAAGCAACTATTTTCTGAGCCGTTTCTCCTTTGTAAAACTCATCTTTACCATTATTCATTATTTTCGTCAATGTCTCGGCAAGAGCGGTGTATTTTATAGTGTCGCCCACTTTATACTTTTGAGCATATAAGGTTTGGTTTCCACTACTATTGATGATATCCTGCTGATTAACGTTAATTTGTTTTAATTGCTTTTCGGTTACCACAACTCCTTTTCTTGCCAAGGCAATTACTGGTTTGAAAATTTCAGACATTGGAAGTTTTCCAAACTTTTCATGAGCGGCAAAAATTCCTGCAATGGTTCCGGGAACTCCTACTGACAAAGCTCCGTTGACACTTAAGTTAGTTATCACAGTGCCATTTTCATCCAAATACATGTCTTTTGAAGCTTTTAAAGGTGCTTTTTCACGGTAATCCAATGCGCCAATTTCGCCATTGTTCAAGCGGTATACCATAAATCCGCCACCCGAAATATTTCCCGCATACGGATAACAAACAGCCAAAGCCAATTCGGTTGCCGCCATAGCATCAAATGCATTTCCACCTTTTTGTAAAATATCAATTCCAATTTGTGAAGCTTCTTCTCGAGCCGAAACTACCATGGCATTAGAAGTAATCAGTCCATTTGGTTTTTGACTGAATGAAAATAATGAAGTGAGAATTAATAAAAAGTAAATTATTCGCTTCATAATTCTTTTAATTTTTCGATGCAATGCTGTTGTAATTCGTCAAAAAACAACGTAAATTCTTCTTCAAATTCAGTATAAAATTGTTGAATTTCTACGATAGCTTCGTGCATATTTACACGATTTTTGGTTCGATGATCCATCTGAAATAAAATCATTTCTAAACCCGCAATTGAAGCGTAACTTACTAGCCAATTTCGGGCAATCATGTACGGCATCATTCCTTTGATTTTTTCAGTGAGGACATCATAATTTTCTTTGAGTAAATTGTAGAACGATTCGGAATAATCTTCCAATTTTTCATTCGAATACTGACTCCAGTTTTTGGCCAAAAAATGATCGTACACTATGTCCATAATCACACCCGAATAATGGCCGTATTTTTCGTGCAACCGGTGTTTGCTTTTGCGGTAAATCGGATGCGCATCGGTAAATGTGTCAATGTATCGATGGAGTAAAATACCTTTTTTGATTTCTTCGGGATAATCCAAATAATGATGACCGCGAATACTATCCGCCATGAAATTCCCGATTTTAAGTAAATCGTTGTCGCCAGAAAGATAGATGTGGGCAAGGAAATTCATTTTTTGTTTCTCGCAAAGGCACAAAGGCACAGAGACAATTAATCGTAAATATAGTAAACTTTAACAAAAATGTAGAAAATAAATTTTTAAAAAAAACTTTGCGACTTTGCGACTTTGCGAGACACATCTTAATATATTTGTCATCAGAAACAAAAAGAAAAACAATGACTTTAATAAAATCAATTTCAGGAATTCGCGGAACTATCGGTGGAAAAGTTGGCGATAACCTTACTCCAGTTGATGCTGTAAAATTTGCATCGGCGTATGGAACTTTTCTTAAAAATAATATTTCAAAAGATAAACTAAAAGTAGTAATCGGTCGTGATGCTCGTATCTCGGGACCAATGATTCACAATTTGGTGGTCAATACTTTAGTCGGATTGGGCATTGATGTCATTGATTTAGGCTTATCGACTACACCAACTGTAGAAGTCGCAGTTCCTTTGGAAAAAGCCGATGGTGGAATCATTTTGACGGCTTCTCACAATCCGAAACAGTGGAATGCATTGAAATTGTTGAATGAAAAAGGCGAATTTTTAAGCGGTGCCGATGGTGCTAAAATTTTAGAAATTGCCGAAGCCGAAGCTTTTGATTTTGTGGATGTGGATTCGTTGGGAGAAATTACGATTAACGATTCATACATGGACATTCACATTGATGAAGTATTGGAATTACCTTTGGTAGATGCTGAAGCTGTGGCCAAAAGAAAATTCAAAGTGGTTGTGGATGGAGTGAATTCGACGGGTGGAATTGTAATCCCGAATTTACTCGAACAAATGGGCGTAGAAGTAGTCAAATTGTACTGCGAACCGAACGGTCATTTTCCGCACAATCCTGAGCCTTTAAAAGAACATTTGGGTGATATTTGTAAGTTGGTTGTGGAAGAAAAAGCCGATTTCGGAATTGTAGTTGATCCTGATGTAGATCGTTTGGCGTTCATTTCGAATGACGGTGAAATGTTTGGCGAAGAATATACTTTGGTAGCAGTAGCCGATTATGTGTTGAGTAAAACTCACGGAAACACCGTTTCAAATATGTCGTCGTCTCGTGCTTTGAGAGACATTACCAACAAACACAACGGAAGTTATCAAGCCAGCGCTGTGGGCGAAGTGAATGTCGTTGAATTGATGAAAGCAACGAATGCGATTATTGGAGGTGAAGGAAACGGCGGAATCATTTACCCAGAATTGCATTACGGAAGAGACAGTTTGGTTGGAGTTGCTTTGTTTTTAACCCATTTGGCAAGTTTAGACATGACTGTGGCCGAATTACGAGCCAGTTATCCACAGTATTATATGAGTAAAAATAAAATCGAATTGACACCTCAAATTGACGTGGATGCGATTTTGGAAGCGATGACCGAAAAATATAAAAGCGAAAACATTTCGACCATTGATGGTGTGAAAATTGATTTTCCAACGGAATGGGTTCATTTACGAAAATCGAATACCGAACCGATTATCAGAATTTATACCGAAGCACCAACACAAGCGGAAGCTGATGCGTTGGCTCTGCGAATTATAGATGAAATAAAAGCCGTAGCTGGAATTTAATTGCACAGTTTTTGATGAAAAATTAAACCTGACTGGTTGTCGAATCGGTCAGGTTTATTGTTTAAAAAGATATTTCATTACGCAGAATTTATACACTAGGTTAGCCTTAATCATCGTTGCTTCAGCATTTCTAAACCGATGTCGCGGATTTGCAATCCGTGACTTAGCTTCTAAATTGTCAAAAGAATTAAAATTTCAACAACAAAATAAAACCTTTAGTTTTGTGTTTCTAAACTTCACAGCCAAGTAATCATTCATGAAAAAAATCATATCGAAAAGACATCCGTTTAAATTTTACCTTACTACTGTACTTGGTTTTGTATTTTTTATTTTATTGGCCACTGCTATGTTGTTTATTTTCAAGAAAGAACTGAATAGTGGAGCATTAGAAACAAAATCCTATTTTTTGCCTTTAGCTAGTTTATGTGTCTATGTTCTTGCTTTTTATACCGTATACAAGTATTACAAAAATGCACCACTACTTGAATTAGATAAACAAACGATTACTATTGGTAAGCAAACGTTCTCTTGGTCGGACGTAAAAAAAATTGAATTGACTGGAAAATGGAATTTTTCTTTTATCGGCTCTTTTCCTATGGAAGGCTTTGAAATTGAATTCCATGATGGAACCTCAAAGGTAATTTTTGATGATGTGTATTCCAATTCTTGGGAAATCAAATCATTCATTCAAAATGTCATTATTGACAAAAAAGATGTGCAATCATTAAATGCAACTAAAGTATCTATAAACGACACTAAATTTGAGCAGTTTGACGTTTTTAAGGGCAATCAGTTTACTTCATTTAGAGGTATAGCACTGTGGGGTTTTATAGTCTTTTTTACTTTAATGCTACTAACTAAAAATAGATTTCCCGAAACTAAAGGGTTCATTTTTTTAGTGATTATGGCTGTATTTTGGTTTATTTTTTTTTCCCATCAAATGAATTATTTCAGTTGCTCAAAAAACTTTTTCATCGTGAAAAATCATAATTTTCTGTGGCAAAATAAGATTTTTAAATTGACCGACATCAAAGAAATAGTTTTTGAAGCTCAAAATAATCAACCTAATTCGCTAAGAATCATTACCAAAGATTTCAGAAATAAACTATTCTCAGCTGGTACTTTAAGAGATCGCAATTGGCTGGAGATGAAAAGAGTTCTTGAAAAATACACTATTGAGGTCAGAAACGAATGCATACCAGAAGATTAAAACTTTGGTTAATCAACATTTTTTCTTCCTAAAAACAATCCACAATTAAAATTTTATCTTACGAGCAAAATCGATAGTTTTGTAAACCACGATGCTATTTTAATAAAAATAAAGTTTATATGCACAAAAGCACCATTGGGTTTTTGGTTTTGATTTCAATTGTATTGACCAACTGTACTTCAGTCGAGCAATTCAACCAAAAACTAGAACAACCCATTCCTGCAGAGCAACTGCAAAAAGACATCGATTATACCCAAAGAAAATTAGAACGTTATTATCCTAATTTGTACGGTTATATTTCCAAAGAGCAACTCAATTATAAGTTTGACAGCATCCGAAAAGTGGTGTCAAAACCCATGACGAGTAAGGAATTTTATTTTGTTATTAGTCCGGTGATTGCTTCAGTGCGTCAAGGTCACATGAGCATGTCGCCCGTTTCAAAAAGGGTTTCTAAAAAAGAAGCCAAACGTTTGAAAAAGAGTGGTGACGGACCATTATCGCAGTTTGTTTTTGAATGGAAAGCAGAGAAGTTGTATGTCGTTAAAAGTAAATCCAAGAAAAATAAAATTGATGAAGGAACGGAAGTCGTTTCAGTAAACGAAAGAACACCTCAAGATCTTTTTTCTAAATACAGAAAATCGTTTACTTCGGATGGTTTTAATACCACATTCATTCGCAAATCATTTGGAAAACGTTTTTCTCTTTTTATGACCAATGAAATCGGAATTAATGATAGTTTGACGTATGTTTTCAAGAAAAAAGATTCGTTGTTTACTAAAGTTGTTTCTCGAAATAAGCCTGTTGTCAAAACGACTCCTGTGGTAAAAGATTCGGTCAAAATTGTGGCTAAAACTCCAGTTGATAAAGCCAAACTCAAAAAAGAGAAAAAACTCAAACGAATTTATGGTTTTGATGCTACCAGTAAAGAATACGTCAAAAGTTTGAAAGTAGTTCCAACGGACAGTTCAGTGGCGATTTTAAAAATTAAAAACTTCTCTCAAGGTAGGTATTACAGAGTGTACGATGAGTTTTTTGATTCGATTAAAAAGATGAACATCAAAACGTTAGTGATTGATTTACGCGATAACCCTGGCGGAAGAGTTTCGGATGCGGTTGATTTGTATTCGTACCTTACCGACAAAGAATACACAATATTGCAACCTGCTGAAGTAACTTCGAAAACCAGTATGTGGAAATGGGGTGCATTTCGTTCGGCACCAAAATTAGCCTATCCATTTTTAGCGGCCGCTTATCCCTTTTATATGGGATTTTCCTACTTCAGAACCACCAAAAAAGATGACGGAAAGTATTATTACAAATTAGTAGGTTCGCGTCCGCAAAAAAACAGTCCCAATTATTTTTCAGGAAAAGTATACGTGTTGATTAACGGTGGAAGTTTTTCAGCTGCTTGTATTGTTGCTTCTTCATTAAAATCGAATCCCAACATAACTTTTGTGGGAGAAGAAACCGGCGGCGCTTTCAACGGAACCGTTGCAGGAATAATGCCAGTGGTACAACTGCCCAATTCAAAAATTCCCTTACGATTGGGATTAATGAACATCAAAACCATCAATCAAACCGATTTGGATGGAAGAGGAATTTTTCCTGATAAAGAAATCATTCCGACTATAGAAGATAAAATCGCTAATAAAGATCCTGAATTAGAATGGATTTTAGAAGATGTAAAAAATAAAAGACAATAATTTACCACAGATTCACAGATTAAAAGGGTAAGCTTTGAAAATCCGTGAATCTGTGGCAAAAAGGTGTTATTTTGGCATTTCGTCAAAATTCACCATCCAATTGATGCCGAATTTATCCGTAAACATTCCGAAATAAGCACCCCAAAAAGTGTTCGTCATTGGCATGAATACATTTGCGCCAGCTGAAAGTCCGTTGAACAAACGGTCAGCTTCTTCTCGACTCTCGGTATTGATAGAAACCGAAATATTAGTTCCAACAATTACATCGCCACTCTGACTTGTACTGTCGCTTCCCATCAAAGTTGTTTCTTTGCCTATGGGTAAACAAACGTGCATGATTCGGTTGGCTTCTTCTGCTGGTGGAGGTGGACAATTTTCATCGTCAGAAGGTGGCATTTCACTAAATCTTCCCATATAAGGAATTTCGCCACCAAAAACGGATTGATAAAACAGAAATGCTTCTTCGCAATTTCCGTTAAAAATTAAATAAGGGTTTACTGTTGCCATTGTTTATTGATTTATTGATTGTTTAATTGTTTTCTGATAATTCTTTTACACGTTCTAATGCTTTCGGGAAAGTGGTTTCAAAATACTCGATGTACTTTTCTGAGGTATCCATCAACACTTTCAAGGTTACAGAAGATGTGTTTGGAATTAATTCATAAATTTCCATTGCTCCAGTCCACTCTGAAGTAGCTTCATCAATAGGTTGAGGTTCAAAATTTTCCAACTCGCTGATGTGTTTGAAGGCGATGTATTGATGTTCTACTTTTTTTTCGATGATGCTGTTCATTCCTTTTCCGTCGGGAGTTAAAAAATGAACACTATCGCCTTCATTCCAATTGGTTTTTACGTACGTTCCTTCGCAAAAAACGGAAACCCAATCGCGGTAGGATGCATCTTCCCAAAGTGCGTTCCAAATTTTCTCTTTGGAAGCGTTAATTTCTATCTTAAATTCGAGTCTTTTCATAATTTGATGATGTTTATGACTAAACTGATTACTATTCGTTTAGTGATTAATAATGGGATGTATTATTGTCGTAAAATTTTTTCCATTTGTTTTCCTTTGGCTAATTCGTCTATGAGTTTGTCTAAATATCGTACTTTTTTTGTCAGCGGATTTTCGATTTCTTCTATTCTATAACCGCAAATTACTCCTGTGATGAGTTGGGCATTAGGATGTAATGTTGCTCGTTCGAAGAACGTTTCAAAAGTGACTTTCTCATTGATGAGTTCTTGTAATTTTTTAGCATCAAATCCGGTGAGCCATTCAATTACTTGATGTAATTCATCAATTGTTCTTCCTTTGCTCTGAACCTTTGTAATGTAATGCGGATACACAGATGAAAAGGTCATTTTGGCTATTCGTTCGTTGTGTTTTTCAGTTTCTTGCATAGTTTTTATAATTAGCTACCAGTTGAGTTGACATAAACATAGATGTCAAGTGAATGATTTATTTAGGCATTTTAGAAAAATCCATGTACAGTACATTCCAACGATGACCATCCAAATCGCAAAATCCGCAACCGTACATCCAGCCTTGGTTTTCGCCTGGTTCACCAAATACAAATCCGCCCGCTTCTTTGGCTTTTCGGGCTAATTCGTCAACTTCTTCTCGACTTTCAGCATCCACAGAAATCAATACTTCAGATGATTTGCTAGTGTCGGTAATTTCGTGTTGTATAAAATTTTTAAATAGCTCTTCTGCAAAAAGCATGACTACAAAATTGGTTGATCCCAATAGCATACACGCCGAATGTTCTGTAGTTCGTTCTTCTAAAAAAGTGAATCCTAAATGCGTAAAAAACTCTTTTGATTTTAAGGCGTTCTTCACCGGAAGATTCAGCCATACTTGTTTTGTAGCCATAATTTAATTACTTTCGCAGTGTTTTTTAAAGTTGTCTAAAATCGCTTGCCAACCATCTCGTTGTAGCTCTTCAGAATGTACATTTTCAGGATCAAATGACTCTGTAATTTGAACTCCGTTTTCTGTTTTTTCAAATTGAATAACCACTTTTCGTCCATCAATAATATGGTATTCAATTAATGAAAATGCTTCCACTTTTGAGTATTCACCTTCAAAATCAAAACTCATAGTTCCGTCTTTGGAAGCCATAGTATAATTGAATTTTCCGCCTACTCTTAAGTCGTTAGTTGCTTTTGGACAATGCCAATCGTCAGACGCATTATTCCATTGCTTTACATGTTCGGGTTGTGTCCAAAATTCCCATGCTTTTTCTAAAGAAGCATGTACTGTAGTTTGTACTGTTATCATTTCTTTTTCTTTTTTTCTAGGTTTTGTTGCACTCGAAAAGTAGTAATTTTTGCTATTAAGTCATAAGGAATTGGCTCTTTTAACAAAAACTGGATCGTACCTTTGGATGTGTTGTATTGTTTGATTTCATCTGCAAATGCTTCAATTCCAGCAGCTCCAGGATAAAAACCAATGTGATTTTTATAACCCGCAAAATGCACCAAATTTCCGTAGTATTTGAACGTCGGAATTCCGTATCCAATGGTTTCTTCTGCTTCCGGAATGACATTGCGAATGGTTTTTCGAACTTGTTCTAAAATCAAAGCTACTTCTTTGGGCTGAGTGGCAATGTATTCGTCTATTGTTTTGATACTTGTATTCATAGTTTACAAAATTACTTCGCATTGAAAACCTTTCGAATTCATCAATTCAATAATTTCCAATGGATTGATTTTTTTTGCTTCGATTCTTAAAACATTATCACAATCATTCAAATCGAAATTGATTTTTAAAATACTATTTTTCTTGGATAATTCAGCTACTAATCGTTCAGCATCAGAATGATTTTGAACATTAGTTTTAAAAACTTCAACCATTTTTTTAGTTTACTATTAGAGGTTTATTTTACTTGAATTAATTGTATGATGATAGTAATCCTTCTTTATGTATCACAAAAATAGTACAGAATAAAAGGGTAAAAGTTATTGAAAAGTAAAATTTAGGGTCATTTAAGACAAAAGTATTATTTTTGAAAAAAGTTATGTTATGAAGCACATCGGACTCATTTTGCCACACGATTATAAACTTCTGAGCGTTGCAGCGTTGCTGGAAGTCCTGGAGACAGCCAATAAATTGGTTGTTGAAAGTGGAAAACCAACTCCGTTTTTGATTCGTTTATTGCAATTACCCAATCAATTAGAAAATGGTGAGGCCAATTTCCACAATTATCAGATTCAATCCACTTCAGAAATGAAAGATTCGATTGATATGATTCTGATTCCGGCTTTTACAACGGATAATATGAAAGAAACTATTGAGAAAAATACGGCTTATATTCCGTGGCTACACCAACAGTATCAAAAAGGCTCAGAAATTGCAAGCTTTTGTTCAGGTGCTTTTCTATTTGGAGCCAGCGGATTATTGAACGGAAAGTTTGCTACTACTCACATCGATGCGTGTAGTGCTTTCGAACGGCTTTTTCCAGAAGTAAAATTGAAATCAAATGAAACCGTAACTGCCGATGAGAGAACGTACACAAGTGGCGGTTCAACGTCGCTTTTTCATTTGATTATTCTCCTGGTTCAGAAGTATTGCGGAAGGGAAATTGCTGTGCAAGTTGCCAAATTATTTGCCATTGATATGGATCGTTATCAGCAAAGTTATTTTGGAACTTTTCGTCCTAATTACACGCACAATGACGAGTTGGTTTCAATGGTTCAAGAAAAGATTGAAAAACAATTCCATCAAATAGAAAAATTAGACGATGTATTGAATGAAATTCCATCCAGTCGGAGAAATATTGTACGTCGATTTAAATTGGCTACTGGAATTCCGCCCATCGAATACTTGCAAAACATCCGAATCGAATCCTCTAAAAAATATTTGGAACAAACTCAGTTAACAGTTTCAGAAATTATAGATAAATCGGGTTATACCGATCCAAAATCATTTCGAAAAGTATTTCAGAAAGTAGTCGGAATGAAACCTTTGGAGTACAGAGAAAAGTTCAAAGTACGGTAATTACGAACTGCACGAAAGCATCGAACAACCTACTTTTACTCGTGCCCAATCGGGTCTTTTGGCAAACCATTTTTCCATTTCGGGTTGTTCATCGTACGGTTTTTTGAGTAATCGATACAATTCGTCAACAATAGAATAATCATCATTATTCGCCGCATCAATAGCTAATTGTGCCATGTAATTTCGCAAAATGTATTTCGGATTGACTTTGTTCATGGCTAATTTTCGCTCCTCATCAGAAATGGTTTCTTTTTTCAAACGATCAATGTACTTGATGAACCATTTTTCCCATTCATTCAGAATTACTTTTTTCTTGATTTCTTCGGGTTTGTAGAATGCATTTGTAACAGTTGAGATTGCACAACCTGAGGTGAACTCTTTTTTAATCCGACCTAATTCTCTGTAAAATAGTGTCATGTCTGTCTCCGATAATTGAAGTGTTTTTTCCAAATCAGCGATGAGTTTGGTGTCTTCTTTGAGTGAATTCATCAAACCTAGTTTACTGCGCATCATATTCAAATAATCGTCTTCGTATTTTTTGCCAAAATCATTCAAAATGGCTTCTAAATCTTTGGTTTCTTCAATCAACGGATACAAAGCATTGGCTAATTGGTACAAATTCCACAATGCTACATCAGGTTGATTGCCATAGGCATAACGTTTGTTTTCATTGTCGGTTGTATTGGGTGTCCAATTCAAATTGTAATCTTCCAACCAACCGTACGGTCCGTAATCAATGGTGATTCCGTGAATCGACATATTATCGGTATTCATCACTCCGTGTACAAAACCCACACGTTGCCAATGAATCATTAATTGGCGTGTTTTTTGGGCAACCGATTTAAAAAAAGAAAGGTATTTTTCTTTGCCAAACTCATTAATTTCAGGAAAATAATATTGGATGGTAAAATCGGCCAGCAATTTCAAATTTTCAGTATCTCTTCGTGCGGCAAAAAGTTCGAAGCTTCCAAATCGAATGAAAGTTGGCGCCACACGGCATACAATTGCGCCTTTTTCGTATTCAGCATTTCCGTCGTAGAGCATATCTCTCAGTACTTCATTTCCAGTTAAAATCAATGATAATGAACGCGAAGTTGGAACGCCTAAATGATGCATGGCTTCACTACATAGATGTTCTCTTATAGACGAACGTAAAACCGCCAAACCATCACCGCGACGTGAATAGGGTGTTTTCCCGGCGCCTTTTAATTGCAGTGTAAAATGCTGATTGTTATGATCAATTTCGAATAAATTTATTGCTCTTCCATCGCCTAATTGTCCAGCCCAATTTCCAAATTGGTGGCCTGCGTAATTCATAGCAAATGGCTTAGTTTGTGGCTGAATTTTTTTTCCTGAGAAAACCTCTAAGAAATCATTTGATAACGTTATTTCTTTGTTGATGCCAACAAGTTGCGCCACTTCATCTGAAACATGAATCAATTTAGGGTTTTTGGGAATAACGGGATTCACATAACTAAAACACGATTGTTCCACTTGGCGTATAAAATTTTGCTCTTCAGGATCAGCTGGAAGTTCGTTGGTAAATCGGTTTTGAATGTTGAAATTCATGGGGATTTGTTGTTTTTTTCAAAGTTACTAAATAAATAGCAACTCTTATGCAATTGAAATTACGAAATAATTAAAAAAATGTATCTTTGAGCACAAATTTTTCAATTATGATTTCAACCGAAGTTACCACTCAATTGGAACAGTATTTTCAGCAATTCCGAAAAAATATCATCGGTATTGATCAAGAATTTGAGTCGCCTTATGGTTCTCAAAAAATCATTTATACCGATTGGACCGCCAGCGGGCGATTATACCGACCGATAGAAGAAAAATTAATGAACCAATTTGGACCTTTTGTGGCCAACACGCATACAGAAACTACGGTTTCGGGGACGGCAATGACTATGGCATACCACGAAGCCAAACACATCATTAAAAAACACGTCAATGCAAACGATAATGATGTTTTAATCAATACTGGGACAGGAATGACAGGCGTGGTGAATAAATTCCAACGCATTTTAGGATTGAAAATCCCAGAAAATATCAAAGAATACGTCGATCTTCCCAAAGAATTAAAGCCAATAGTTCTCATTTCCCATATGGAACACCATTCCAATCAAACTTCATGGCTGGAAACCATTGCCGATGTTGAGGTGATTCCTTGTGATGAAGAAGGACTATTTTGTTTAGAAGAATTCAAAAAAATATTGGATAAATACAAAGATCGAAGTTTTAAAATTGCCTCTATCACTTCGTGTTCTAACGTAACCGGAATCCAAACACCGTACCACGAAGTAGCCAAAATGATGCACGAAAATAACGGTGTGTGTTTTGTCGATTTTGCGTGTTCCGGACCGTATGTAGAAATCGATATGCATCCCGATAATGAACGTTATTTGGATGCCATTTTCTTTTCACCTCATAAGTTTTTGGGCGGACCAGGAACTTCGGGTGTATTGGTTTTCAATAAAAATCTATATAAAAATAATGTACCTGATTGTCCGGGTGGCGGAACCGTGAGTTGGACGAATCCTTGGGGTGAACACAAATACATTGACAATATCGAAGATAGAGAAGACGGTGGAACTCCAGGTTTTCTCCAAGTAATCAAAACTGCTTTGGCCATTCAGTTGAAAGAGCAAATGGGCGTGAAAAATATTCTAGAACGGGAACACGAAATTGTGGATTACGTTTTTGATCAATTGGGAACGGTTGAAAATATCACGATTTTAGCAGGTCAACACCAAAATAGATTGGGAGTGATTTCGTTTTACATTGATGACATGCACTATAATTTAGGCGTGAAAATTTTAAATGATAAATTCGGAATCCAAACGCGTGGTGGTTGTAGTTGTGCTGGAACTTACGGACACTTTTTACTTCACGTTGATCAAGAAACTTCGCACGATTTAGTATGTCAGATAACGTCAGGTGATTTGATCAAAAAACCGGGATGGATTCGAATGTCGATTCATCCAACCACAACATCCGATGAAATAAAATACGTTTGTGATAGTGTAAAAAGTCTCGCTCAACATCATAAAGAATGGGCAAATGATTATGTTTACAATCCAAAAACCAATGAATTCAGCCATAAAAATGCAAAACAATCTGAAAAAGAAATGATTAAAAGCTGGTTCACTAATTAATTCAAAATTTATAATTCAAAATAATTTAAAATGTCAGACGATAAAAAAGTGATTTTCTCAATGCAACGATTGAGCAAATCGTATCAAGGAAGTGATAAACAAGTATTAAAAAACATTTATTTAAGTTTCTTTTACGGAGCTAAAATCGGGATTCTCGGTTTGAATGGTTCGGGTAAATCAACCTTATTGAAAATTATAGCTGGTGTAGAAAAAAATTACCAAGGTGATGTCGTTTTCCAACCCGGATATACGGTGGGTTATTTGGAGCAAGAACCACAATTGGACGAGACCAAAACCGTAATTGAAGTGGTTCGTGAAGGTGTAGCTGAAACGGTTGCTATTTTAGACGAGTTCAACAAAATCAACGATATGTTTGGTTTGCCAGAAGTGTATGAAGATGCCGATAAGATGCAAAAACTAATGGATCGTCAGGCAGAACTTCAAGACAAAATTGATGCTTCTAATGCATGGGAATTGGATACCAAATTGGAAATTGCCATGGATGCTTTACGAACTCCAGAAGGCGATATGCCAATTAATGTGCTTTCAGGTGGTGAAAAACGCCGTGTAGCACTGTGTCGTTTGCTTTTGCAACAACCTGATGTATTATTATTGGATGAGCCTACCAACCACTTGGATGCTGAATCAGTTCTTTGGTTGGAACAACATTTAGCGCAATACTCTGGAACTGTAATTGCTGTAACGCACGACCGTTATTTCTTAGATAATGTGGCAGGTTGGATTTTGGAATTGGATAGAGGAGAAGGTATTCCGTGGAAAGGAAACTATTCGTCTTGGTTAGACCAAAAATCAAAACGCATGGAGCAAGAAGAAAAAGTGGCTTCCAAACGCAGAAAAACCTTAGAACGTGAGTTGGATTGGGTGCGTCAAGGTGCCAAAGGAAGACAAACTAAACAAAAAGCACGTCTTCAGAACTACGATAAACTGTTGAATGAAGACCAAAAAGAACTCGACGAAAAATTGGAAATCTACATTCCAAATGGACCGCGTTTGGGAACTAACGTAATCGAAGCTAAACATGTAGCGAAAGCATTTGGAGATAAATTATTATACGATGATTTGAATTTCACCTTGCCTCAAGCAGGAATTGTTGGAGTTATTGGTCCGAATGGAGCTGGTAAATCGACTATTTTCAGAATGATTATGAAAGAACAGCAACCTGATAGCGGTGAATTCACTATTGGAGAAACCGTGAAAATCGCTTACGTTGACCAATCGCATTCCAACATCGATCCGAATAAATCGATATGGGAAAACTTCTGCGACGGTCAGGAATTAATCATGATGGGCGGACGACAAGTTAACTCAAGAGCGTATTTGTCTCGTTTCAATTTCGGAGGAAGTGACCAAAACAAAAAAGTAGCTACTCTTTCGGGTGGTGAGCGAAATAGATTGCACCTTGCAATGACCTTAAAAGAAGAAGGAAACGTACTGTTACTGGATGAGCCAACCAATGATTTGGATGTAAACACGCTACGTGCTTTGGAAGAAGGTTTGGAAAATTTTGCAGGTTGTGCGGTAGTAATTTCCCACGATAGATGGTTTTTAGATCGTATTTGTACACATATCTTAGCATTTGAAGGCGACTCACAAGTGTACTTCTTTGAAGGTGGTTTCTCTGATTACGAAGAGAATAAGAAAAAACGTTTGGGGGATGTGAATCCGACTCGAATCAAATACAAAAAATTAATTCGCGACTAACATCAGTTTTAATTCATTAAAAACCTCATTAAAACGATTAGTTTGAGAAGAATTCATCATTCAATTTTACTTCTATTTGCTTTTTTTAGCAGTGTAGCTTTTTCGCAAGAAACTACGCCAACAAAAAAGCAAGTAGATGTTTTGTTGAGAGATGCAGGAAATGCTTTTGTCAATTTAGAAATTGATAAATCACTCAATCTTTCTAAAAAAGCTTTGGACAATGCCTATTTGTTAAAAGATGATGTCTTGAAAGCCAAAGCCTACAACTTGATAGCATTGAATTTTGAAGAGTTCTATGATGTTAAGAAAAGTATAGAATACTATGAAAAAGCGCTTGAATATGCCAATGCTACATCAAATGACAGTTTGAAATGTTGGGTAAATAATAACTTAGGAAGCGTTTATTCGTACCGAGAAAATAATTTAAAAAAGAGCATTCCTTACTACAAAGAAGCTTTAAAAGCGGCAAAGAAAATCAATGATTCGATTGAAATCACCTACACTAACCTCAATATTTGTGGCGCTTATTTTGCTGAAAATGATTTTGAAAGAGGGTTAGTCTATCTCAAAACTCCCGAAAAGTTCATCAACAAAAGTGATTTAGTCGAAGCCAAAATTACACAATCTACATTGTACGGTTCGTATTACAGTCATTTGAATCAAGATGAAAAAGCCGAATACTATTATAAAAGAGCAATACAATTCGGAACCATCAACAAAGACAACTTATACGAATCGTATGTAAGTGATGTGTATAAGGATTTTTCTAACTTTTACAAGAAGAAAAAAGACTACGAAAAAGCGTTGTATTACCTCGATTTACATGATAAATTAGTAGAAAAAATCTACAACGATGACCGTGTAAAAAAAGCAAAACTTTCAGGTAGTTCAATTGAATTTAGTGAATACGAACGCAAGATCAGTCAAATTGAAGAAGAGAAAGACATACAGTATAAAAATCTACGCAAATCAAAAGTGATTGTAGGTTTGTTTTTGATTATTTTGTTGACACTCGGACTTCTAACCTATAATTACTATAAAAACTACAAGCTGATTCGAAAACTCAATGGTAAATTACTCAAAGCCAATGAAGATCTTAAAGTAGCTAAAGAAAAAGCCGAAGAAGCTTCTCAATTGAAATCGCAATTCGTTTCTACTATTAGCCACGAACTTCGAACACCATTGTATGGAGTAGTTGGAATCACCAATATCATAGTCGATGAACACAAAGAGTTAGAGAAAAGTCCGCACCTCAATTCACTCAAATTTTCAGCTCGTTACTTACTTTCTTTGGTAAACGATTTGCTTCAAATCAATAAAATTGAAGAAAATCGTGTGAATCTTGAAAACATGATTTTTAATGTTTGCGACGAAATCAACACTATTGCTGATTCATTAGAATTCATCGCCATCAAAAACAATAATAAAATCACCACAGAAATTGATACGGATATTCCAGAATATTTGATTGGAGATAAACTTCGATTATCGCAAGTAGTTTTGAATTTATTGAGCAATGCCTTGAAATTTACTAAAGATGGAGAAATAAAAGTCATTGTCAACCAGGAACGAATAGAAGGCAATAAACACTTCATTAATTTTAAAATAAAAGATAATGGTGTCGGAATTGCCAAAGAAGATCAAGAAAAGATTTTTGATAAATTTGTTCAAATCGAACGGAAAGAAGGTGATTATCAAGGCACAGGTTTGGGATTGTCTATAGTTAAGAAATTAGTTGAGGTTTTTGATAGTACAATTACATTAGAAAGCGAACTCGGAAAAGGAACTACCTTTTCATTTACCATTGGATTTATTGTCGATGAAAGCAAACGAAACGAAATCATCAACAATATTGAAGTTGATTTGTCTACCCATCATTTGTACAAAATTTTGGTGGTCGAAGACAATAAAATCAATCAGGTTGTCACTCGAAAAATCCTGCAAAACAACAACTTTGTTTGTAAAGTAGTCGATGATGGCTACACTGCTATCGACTTGCTCGAAACTGAAAAATACGATCTGATTTTAATGGACATCAACATGCCAGTTATCAACGGATTTGAAACCACCAAACTCATTCGTAAAAAAGGCTATACCATTCCGATTGTGGCGTTAACTGCATTTGATAAACAAGAAATCTCCGAACAAGCACTTTCGTGCGGAATGAACGATGTCATCATCAAACCATTTGATTCTTCGAGGTTAATCATGATCATCAACAACAGCATTCAAAATACAAATTCAGAACCAAAAACAAGTTAATAAGATGCCACAGATGCACAGATTTAATTTATTTAAAGTCTTTGCATTTGCGGTAAAATTAAAAGAATCAATTTGTTGTAATTTGTGAAATTTGTGTTTATAAAAATGTCACAGATTACCTATTCTGTTCGACCTTTGGTCTCGAATCACAGATTTTATTAATTACAAATCTGTGAATCAGCGGCAAAATTAAACGAATCAATTTGTGGTAATTTGTGAAACCTGCCTGTCGGCAGACAGGTTTGTGTTTATGAAAACGCCACAGATTACTTTGTCTGTTCGACCTTTGGTCTCGAGTCACAGATTTAATTTGTTTGAAATCTGTGAATCAGCGGCAAAATTTTATAATTAGTTTGCAATAATTTGTGTTATAGTAAGCAAAAAAAAACGCCAGTTAATACCAGCGTTTTTTATTCTTTTTAGAAGCATCCGATTTTCTCGAATTCCCTGAATTTGTATTGGGTTTCTTTTTATTTCTTAAGTCGGGTTTTGCCTCCGGATTTGGCTCCACATCTTTAAAAGGATACGGATGATCTTCGACTACTTTTACTTTTATTCGGATTAATTTTTCGATGTCTTTCCAGTACGTTAATTCGTCTTTTCCGCAAAATGAAATCGCTAAACCAGAATTTCCAGCTCTTCCTGTACGACCAATTCGGTGAACGTACGTTTCAGAAATATTAGGTATATCAAAATTGATTACAAAAGGCAAACTTTCAATATCAATTCCACGTGCCGCAATATCGGTAGCGACCAAAACTGAAATCTCTTTGTTTTTAAAGGCTTCTAATACACGTTGGCGTGCGTTTTGCGACTTATCACCATGAATGGCTTCAGCTGTTACTCCATTTTTCTTCAGGGCTTTTACCACATTATCGGCACCGTGTTTAGTTCGGGTAAACACCAAAACATTATTAATTTTATCATTGCGAATGATGTGGTACAATAAACTTCGCTTGTCTTCTTTACCAACAAAATAGACTTTTTGATTCACGGTTTCTGCTGTGGAAGAAACGGGTGTAACCGAAACGTATTTTGGAGTAGTTAAAAATGTATCTGCTAATTCGCGAATTGCCATTGGCATAGTAGCCGAAAACAAAAGTGTTTGACGATTATTTGGCGTCAATTTTACAATCTTTTTTACGTCGTTGATGAAACCCATATCGAGCATTTGATCGGCTTCGTCTAACACCAAAAAGTGCAAATGATCCAAGTCGATAAATCCTTGTTTGTGCAAATCTAAAAGTCGGCCTGGAGTGGCAATTAAGATGTCAATTCCTTTTTTGAGTTGATCAACTTGTGGCACTTGACTCACACCACCAAAAATTACCATCGAGCGTATGTTGGTGTATTTTCCATACGTATTGAAACTTTCGTCAATTTGGATGGCGAGTTCGCGAGTAGGCGTGACTACTAGTGTTCGAATTACTTTTCGTTTGTTGGTTGAACCGACCATTCGGTGCAATGTATTGATGATTGGAATGGCAAAAGCGGCTGTTTTTCCGGTTCCGGTTTGTGCGCAACCTACTAAATCGGTTCCTTCTAAAATAATCGGAATGGCTTGTTGCTGAATAGGTGTAGGCGTTTCGTAGCCTTCTTCAGTCAATGCGGTTTGTATGTTTCGTAATAAGTTTAAATCGTTGAATGTCATAAATGTACTGCTGCTTGAACTGTTTCAAGTGAGTGCAAAGATAGACTTTATTTAATTAATGGGTTTTTACGAGGTTTTTTTACTAAATTTTCTTAGGAATTTTGCATTGACAAAAGACGATTATCATCTAGCCCTGATTGGAGGAATCCGCCTAGGCGGAGACGGAAAGCAGGAAAATGGATTACAAGAATGCCCAAGCCTTTCGCTTCAAAAACTACACACTATCGCGTTTGGCTTTCATAAAATCGGTGATTAAATAGCCAATTAATTTACCCACTAAATGATTGTTTTTTTCGTTGCCTAAACTCGGCGCGCCTTCGCAAATGTGCAAATAAGCCGCGTGAGGATGTTTGCCAAAGAAGTAAATGAAACGACGCAATTCTTCTACTGAAAATCCGCTCAAGGTCATGGCACTACTCGGAATATTCGGAATCGAATCCAAATCAATTTCGACGCCGTAATGCGTATCGTTGATGAAATTGTGTGCCAAACTCATTTCGTTTTGAAAGTTTTTTTCTTGGCGAATGTTGATTTGGTCGTAGGTGTTGTATTGCACGCGGTTTTCGATATCGCGCAGTTTTTTTAGTACACTTTTGGAAGTATAGCTTTCGTGTAAACCGAAGATGAAGTAGTTTTTAAGAAAACCTTCTTCGTAAGCGTAGGAAAATCCGTTGCCACTGTGACGACCTTCTAAAATTCTGAAATCAGAATGCGCGTCAAAATTAATTGCGTTGATCGGTTTTCCTTTAGCCAAAGCAGTTCCTTTGATGTTACCGTAAGCATTGTTGTGTCCGCCGCCAATTACAATCGGAATTTTTCCTGCTTTTACTATTGTGGTAATAATATGCGCCACTTCTTTATCGATTTGAACCACCAATTCACTCATTTTTTTTCGATCGATGGTATTGTGGAAATCCAGTTGTTGAATTTCGTGCATTTCATCTGAAACGTCTAATTGCCCTAAAATAAGCAAGTCATAGCCTTTACAGAAGCGATTGTGTTGAATGTTGGCGATGCTTTTGATGGCACTTTCCCAAGCCGAATCGGCTCCAGGGCGACCAAAATTAGCGCGTACACCAATGTCTTCTGGTATTCCAAAAAGGACAAATTGTGGTTCGGAGTTTTTTAGAAAAGTAACAATGTCTGCGTCTTTTGGAATGGTAACCATTTGCTCGCCGAATTTTACTTCACCACTTCGGAAGTTGGTTATCTTTGATAAATCTGAAGTTGTGAACCGAATCAACTTTTCCATAAAAAAATCTTTCACCAAAAATAATATAATTATACAAAAATGCGTTATAGACTTTTAAATATTAATAGTAATTTTGTGTAAAATTAATAATACATGGAAAATCAAAAAAGTAACAACGGATTAAAGGCGGCAATTTTAGTTTTAATATTAGCTTTATTAGGAAGTTTGTATTACAATTTCAAACTTTCGAATGAAACCAATAAACTAGAAGCGGATGTAAAAAATGTTTCCACAGAAAAAGAAAACATTTTGAAGGATTTAGAAGAGTTGAAAAACAGTTATGATACTGCTTTGGCCGAAAACACTTCAATGTCGGATGAATTGATTGCCGAAAGAGAAAAGGTAGTTCAATTGATGGAAGAAGTGAAACGTACCAAAAATGATGTTAATTCATTGTCAAAATACCGACAAATGTATAACAATCTTGAGACAAAAAATAAATCGTTGATGCAAGAAGTTGAGGTTTTGAAAGCTCAAAATCAAGAGTTGACAACCGATTTAGACAGCACAAAAGTGGTTTTAGAAGAGTCTAAAAACTACAATAAAGTGTTGGTTGGTCAGAATGAAGAGTTGAGTAAAACGGTTGAAAAAGGTTCTAAATTATCGGTGTTGAACTTGCAAACGGCTGCTTACAAACAAAAAAGCTCAGGTAAAGAAATTGAAACGGACAAAGCAAGTCGCGCTGATTTATTAAAAGTAAGTTTTACTATCGCTGAAAATAACATTGCTAAATCGGGTGACAAAACTTATTACGTTCAGGTTATCGACAGTAAGAACAATGTATTAGGAGACAAAGTGACTACTTCTTTTGGTGATAAATCATTAACGTATAGTTTCTTAACTACAGTTCAATACGAAAACAAAACGGTTAAAGTTACTGAGAATTTAAAAGGTTCTAACTTCGAAAAAGGAACGTACTTTGTGAATATTTTTGACAAAGGCGAATTGGTTTCTAAGTCGAGTTTTACCTTGAAATAGAAGAATTTTAGTGTAAGTTTTTCTACCACTGATTCACAGATTAAAAGTTAAGAAAATCTGTGAATCAGTGGTAATTTTTTTGGGTGTCAATACTATTTAATTACTTTACGTAGTATATTTTGAAAAATGTATTTTTTCACCTTTTTTTGTTTATAACTTATGCTAACTGTCTATTTTGCAGTTTTTCTATTTAGTATTTTTGTTGAAATGCTACTTGAAAATGGACGATAAAAAACGCACTTCTTATTTACTATTCATTATTGGGGTTTTAGTTCTGGCTTTGGCTGGAGCGATTGGTTATATTGTGGGCGATTTTAATTCGAGTAAACAACCAGTTAATTCAGTTTCTACTAATGATGAAGTCATGAAGGAAATTGAAGAGTTGAAAAGCATGTACGATTCGAAAATTGCTGAAAAAACTACTTCATTCCAAGAATTAAAAGAAGAAAAAAAGAAAGTCGAGTCGTTGATGTATGAACTGGAAAAAACCAAAAGTGACGCCAATGCACTCATTAAATACAAAACACAATACCAGCAATTAGAATCAAAAATGCGAGTGTTGGTGAATGAAATTGTAGCTTTGAAATCGGGTAAAACCAATGCTGTAGCTAAAGTCAAATCGACCAAATTACCCGATAATATTTCAGTTAAATCGACGAATGCATTTTCAAAAAAAGAAACATCTACAATTGCTAATTCTAAAGTAAGTAACACTGTAAAAAAAGAAACTTCTAAAACTACAGATGCTTCTCCAACGAATGTGGTAAATGAAACTCCAGTTGTGGTGCAACCCAAAGCGCAACCTAAAGTGGAGGAAGTTAAGGTTGAGGAATTCAGAGTGTCGAATTTAAAAGCATTAGCTTACATCACCAAAAGTTCAGGAAAACAAGAGGAAACGGTTTCGGCTAGCAAAGCAAAAATGTTGCGTGTTTCGTTTTCTGTGAATGGTTCTTCAGGTACTAATCAAGACAGTAAAACGTACTACATACAAGTCATCAATAGCAAAAACAATGTTATGGGAAGAAAAATAACAGAGTTTTTTGGTGATAAATCGTTAACCTATAGTTTTTCTAAAACGGTTGATGTGTCGGATGGAACGGCTACCGTAACTCAAGATTTTTTTGATACTGATTTTGAAAAAGGCACGTATTTCATTAACATTTTTGATCAATCAAAATTGGTGGGAAATTCGAGTATTACGTTGAAATAGTTTAAAATCTTAAACATTAAGGAGTTAAGTTTCATTAAGTCAGTCCTTAATTTTCTTAATTTCTTAATGATTTAAAAACAAAAAGCTAAATTTTTATGTTTTAAACAATATTACCTTCAATCAGCACCGAATCAATCAAATTACTTCCAAAAGCGTACAGTAATTCATAGTACGAATTGACTTCTTTAGTGATTATCACATTTGCTTTTTTACCTTTGGTAATACTTCCATGTGTTTCTGAAATTCCCATAGCATATGCACCGTTGATGGTGGCGGCGTTGATGGCTTCTTCGGGAGTCATTTTCATTTTGATGCAAGCCGTTGCTACCACAAAATTCATGTTTCCGGATGGAGTAGAACCTGGATTGAAATCGGTTGCCAAAGCTAAAGGTAATCCAGCATTCATCAATTGGCGCGCCGGAGTGTACGGAATGCTCAAAAAATACGAACAACTCGGCAAAGCCACAGGCATAGTTTCAGAGTTTTTAAGCGCTTCGATGTCGTCTTCGGTAACAACTTCCAAATGATCTACTGACAAGGCGTTGTGTTGAACACAAGCTGCAATTCCGCCAATAGCATTGAACTGATTCACATGAATTTTCGGTATCAATCCGTGTGCTTTTCCCGCTTCCATGATGCGCTGGGTTTCTTCCACCGAAAAATAACCCGTTTCACAAAAAGCATCAATGTATTCGGCTAAGTTTTCAGCTGCAATTTTGGGTAACATTTCATTGATAATTAAATCAATATAGCCTGAGTGATTTTCCTTATATTCAATAGGAAAAGCATGAGCTCCAAGAAACGTAGCTTTGATTTTTATGGGATAATTATCGTTCAATTTTTTGATGACGCGCAGCATTTTCAATTCGCCTTCCACGGTCAAACCATAACCCGATTTGATTTCGACTGCTCCGGTTCCGAGTTGCATGACTTCTTCCAAACGCTTTTTCGATTGATTGTAAAGATCTTCTTCGGATGTTTCGTTGAGTTTTTTGGCCGAGTTTAAAATTCCGCCACCGCGATTCGCAATTTCTTCGTACGTCATTCCGTTAATTCGGTCTACAAATTCTTGTTCTCTGTTTCCAGCATATACAATATGAGTATGGCTGTCGCACCAGGTTGGAAGTACAATTTTTCCAGTTGCATCGACGGTTAGATCAGCGTTGATTTTCGGACAGTTTTCCATCGAACCAAAATCGGCAATTACATCATTTTCAATCAACAAAAAAGCATTTTTAATCGATGGTAAAATTGCCATTTCTTTTCCTGAAACCTTAGCAATAGATGTTTCTCTTACTTGTAAAAGTTCTTTGATATTGAGAATTAATGTAATCATGTAATAGTTTTTGGTAAAAATACTTTGAAAAAAAGAAATATTAGTAATTTTAGAAAAAATTTGAATCCGTGCGAAAGATTAGATATAAAAAAGGAAAGAAAGTTCAGCCTTCAATTTTAGAATATACAGGAAGTCATAAAGACGTTAAAACGGAAATGCAGTTGTTCGTCTATACATCTAATGAACTTGTTGAATATCAAGAATGTAGTGTAAATCAACTGGAGAAATTTGTCGATTTAAACAAGGTCAACTGGTTGAATATTCATGGTTTGAACGATATTGAACGCATAAAATCGGTGGGTCAGTTTTTGAATGTAGATCATTTTATGTTGGGCGACATTCTCAATACCATCAAGCGAACAAAGTTGGATGAATATCATGATGTTTTATTTTTCAGTATCAAATCGTTATTACCAATTGAAAATTCGGATGTAATCAATGCCGAACAAATTAGTTTCTTATTAAAAAATGGAATACTCACTTCCTTTCAGGAAAAAAGAAGTGACTTTTTTACGCACATCAGAGAGCGAATTCGTACGCACTCTGGAATAGTTCGTGAGAAAAAAGCCGATTATTTGTTGTATCTTTTGTTGGATGCGGTGATGGAAAATTTTTATATCACTATTGAAAATGAAGAGGATAAAGTAGAAGAGTTGATTAATTTATCCAAAACGAATGCAAAACCAATTGTGTTAGAAGAAATTGAAAAGCATCGTGATAACTTCAACTTTTTAAAACGTTCAATTATTCCGTTACGCGATTCATTGTATTCGATAAAAACAATGAAAGAAGACAATGTTTTCAATACAATAGAACATGAGAATTACAGTTTTTTCGATCGCTTACACCAAAAGTGCTTGGAGCTTTTGGAGCAAATTGACTACGATATGACTACTTTGGATAGTGCTTCGAGCTTTTATTTTTCAACTCAAAGTCACAAAATGAATGAAGTTATGAAAACGCTTACAGTAGTTTCGGTGTTTTTTATGCCACTGACGTTTATCGTTGGTGTGTACGGAATGAACTTTGATAATATGCCCGAATTGCACTGGAAATACGGTTATTTCATCATTCTAGGCTTTATGTTTTTATTGTTGGTGGGTATGATCATCTACTTTAAAAAGCGAAAATGGTATTAATGTTTATAAAGTGGTTAATATTTATTTAAGTTTTTTTGTTTACAATAAATTTATCTTTTACCTTTGACAAGAAATAATAAAATATCTCAAAAGACATGCATACTTTCCAACAATATTTAGGTTTTTTAGCTTTCATGACTATTTTAACAATGGGATTTTGGTTGATGATTTTTTTAATTCACTTAATTCCGTATTGGATTTTTGGTGCATCAAAAGAATTACTACAAGAAAGAAAAGCTAAAAAAGCCGCTGAACAAGCTTAATTTTTAGTTTGTACTGATATAAAAAAAGTTCCACCTATTGAGTGGAACTTTTTTTTGTGGATTATTATGTCATTAGTTACTCCATCACTGTACAACTAATAAAAAATCCTTGTTCAACAAATAATGAACAAGGATTTTTTAGGCTATTGGAATTATTTCTTAGAAATCACCGCCACCGCCATCATTGTCTTGCATTGGACGTTTTGGTTTCTCTCTTTCGTTTTTAGGTTTGTTGAAACGGTAGGTGAATGACAACGTAAATTGACGCTCTCTCCATTGCATTTCGGCATACGAACTGATGGAACCCGGAATTAAAGTTTCCATGATTCTTTTACGTGAATTGAACACATCACTTACGTTGAAGGCGAGCGTTCCTTTATCTTTTAAAATGTCTTTACTGAAAGCCAAGTTCATGGCAAAGACGCCAATTCGCTTTCCTTGTGCCATTTTCTGATCACCATCGTAATTCATATTGGTTTGCCAATCGATCTTGCCTGGCAAAGTAATTTTGGATGTCAATCGAGTAGTCCAAGTAGTTGCTTTATTATCAAAATTCTGAGTTACTTCTTCATTATTAAAATTCACATAAGTGTAATTTCCTTTATTAACTACGCTATAAAAATTAAAGTTACTGTTCAATCTCCACCATTTGTATGGTGTATAATTTAAAGTGAACTCAAATCCAGCACGGTCTTCTGTTGAAAGGTTAATTGGCGAACTTAAAATTACCGGAATTCCGTTTACAAATGCACCTGATTCTCTTCGAACAAATTGAAAAACATCTTCGGTGTGATTGAAATAAGCTGAAGTACTCAAAGTTATTTTTTCCCATGATTTTAAAAATCCGATATCAAAAGCATCGGTAAGCGCCGGATTTAAATCGGGATTTCCTTGAAAAATATTAATGTTACTCGAATAGTTGCTGAACGGATTCAACTGTCTTCCTCTTGGTCTGTTGATGCGTTTCGAATAACTAAAAGAAACGTTTGTTTTCTCTTTAATTTCGTAGGTCACAAAAGCACTTGGAAAGAAGTTGTCGTATTTTTTATTGTTGAAATCTCTTGTTTTGATTTGATTGACATCGATGTTGGAGTCTTCCCAACGCGCTCCAAAAAGGAACGAGAATTTCTTTACTTTGAATCCGTATTGCGTGTACAAAGCATTTACTTTTTCTTTGTATTCTAATTGATTGGTAAAATTATCATTTAAAGCACCATCTTCAAAAACTACAACATTGGTATTTTGATTGGTAAAATCACCGCGGTAACCGGCTTCAAACTGACTGTCTTTCCCAACAGGTAAAACATAATCCAACTGCACTAAACGTCTGCTTTGACTCTGATCATTATTGGTTTTGTCGTTTCCGTAAGTGCTGTCGTAAATGTCGGCAATGTTCAAATCTTGATTCGACGAAACTTGAAAATCAAGATTCAATTTATGACCGTCTTTTTTGAATTTTTTTGCTAAAGTTGAGTTGAATTCGATGTTTTCACTCTCACTTCCTTCAAAACTAGTTCGGGTTCTTGTATTATTTAAGGCCGAATTGGTATAAAAATTATCAAAAACCACATTGTCTTGATTGTCTCCAGAGGATTTTCTGTAATTGACAACATTGGTCCAATTGAGGCTTTTATCCAAATTCCAATCCAAACCATAGCTTCCGTTGTAGGCTTTATTCAAACGATCGTTATCTCGATTTTCTATGATTGAAGCTGGAGAAGATGCATTTCCAGATAAATAATCGGTTTCCACATACGAATTTCCTGGATTGCTTCTGTAATTGTAACCTTGAGTAGTGAAAAAATTAAAATCGTCTCCTTTATAGTTTATAGTTGCATTTACTCCGTGGTTGTCAGGATAACCTGTTGTCAATAAAAAGGTACCGTTCAAACCACTGGTTCTTCCTTTTTTAAGAATAATGTTTAACAATCCACCGCCACCTTCAGCGTCGTAACGTGCCGATGGGTTGGTAATCACTTCAACTTTATCAATAGCATCGGCTGGAATTAATTTCAAAGCATCAGCAATACTAATCGCATTGGATGGTTTTCCATCGATTAACACACGTACATTTTCATTTCCGCGCAAGCTTACATTTCCTTCCACATCAACTGCTACAGACGGAATGTTATCCAAAACATCACTCACTGTTCCGCCTTTTACCATCAAATCTTTACCTACATTGTATACTTTTTTGTCGAGTTTGATTTCTACTGTAGTTTTTTCGTTACGAACCACAACTTCGTTCAATTGTTGTGAATTATCTTCTAAAGAAATCACACCCAAATTGGTGTTGTCGGCAATTGTTTTTGCTTTCAACTCTACTATTTTAAACGAGATGAACTCAATTTTTATGTCGTAAGTTCCCGGATTTGCTTCTACTTTAAATTCACCATTAGCATCGGTAATACCACCACTAGTAATTTTGTTTGCTTTGGTATTGAACAAAGTAATTGTTGCGTATTCCAAAGGTTGACTTGTAGTTTTTTCAATCACTTTTCCAGTAACGATTAATTTTTTTGCTTCAGGTTTTCCTTCGGGTTTTTGAGCGAAAAGGGTTGTTGAAAATAGAGTAAGAAAGGATAATGAAAACAGATAGAAATACTTCATTTGCGAAAATTTAATGATACATCAATTAAAATGCAAATTTAAATCTTCATTATACGTACAATTCCCAATGCTTTGTTAAATAAAACACAATTAGAGAATTTCTTTGATTTTTTCTAGTGGGCGAGCAATTATTGCCTTATTTCCTTTTACTGCTATTGGTCTTTCAATCAAAATAGGATGATTAATCATGGCTTGAATAATTTCAGCATTTGATAGGCTTTTGCTTTTGTATTTTTCAATCCAAACGGGTTCTTTAGTACGAACCAATTCTATCGGCTTGATTTTTAATTTACCGATAACTTTTGTTAATTCGTCTTTTGTAAATGGAGTTTCCAAATACTTAATAACTTCATATTCAAGATTTGAATTTTGGATGAATGCTAAACAATCTCTCGACTTTCCACAGCGCGGATTATGGTAAATGGTAATCATAATTTTTTTGTAAGATGTAATGAATTACTGAAATAAAAAAGCTAAATTAGGCAAGTAATTCTAAACCAACAAAAATGTTTATTGAGCAAGCCTATAAAGGGAAAAATGATTTGTGGAGAGTAATTGTAACTACTTTGGTTTCAACAGGAATCTTCATAGTTAATTTCATCGGTTATCTTCTTATTTCTGATGAGGAAATTGAGAAAACCTACGAATTAATGAGAACTTTACCCAAATGGCTCTCATTAACCGTCAATTTGATTCCGTTTGTGTTTTTGTTAGGATTACTTTTTTTGTTGGTACGTTTTATTCATGAGAGAAGTATTTTGTCTTTGAGTACAAGCCGAAAGAGTTTTGATTTTAAGCGATTCGGATTTTCACTTGGTTTAATTGTTTTTATTACACTATTAACATTCGGGATATCCTATTATTATGACAACTCGATGATTCAGTGGAATTTCAATCCAGTTAAATTTACCGTTTTACTAATCATCAGTTTGTTGTTATTTCCTTTTCAAATTGGTTTAGAAGAATATTTATTCAGAGGTTACTTAATGCAGCAAATCGGAATAATGGCTCGCAATCGTTGGACACCATTAATCATAACATCGGTAGTTTTCGGAATTATGCACAGTGCGAATCCTGAAGTTGCAGAAATGGGTTATGGAGTCATGGTTTTTTACATTGGGACAGGATTTTTACTGGGCGTGATGACTTTGATGGACGAAGGAATGGAATTGGCTTTAGGATTTCATTTAGGAAATAATTTGATGGCTGCATTGTTGATAACATCCGATTTTTCGGCTTTGCAAACCGATGCTGTTTTCAAATATACTAGTGAAACCAATCCATCGAATGCATTAATCGAAATGATACTTTCGATGGCCATTATGTATCCCATTATTTTGTTCATTTTTGCCAAAAGATACAAATGGCATGATTGGAAAGATAAACTAACTGGAAAAGTTACCGAACCTGAAACAGCAACTAATTATAAAATGTACGAATAATGATTGATTTTACACCTACCTATGAAAACGTACACAATCAGTTCAAACTGAACGGATTTCATTTGAATAGAGAAGATTTGTGCCGTGTAGCCTACAGTTTTATCAAAGAAGGAGACGATTTTGAAAAACCTGTTGGTGATTTTATTTTGGATTGGTTTGATAGTAAATCCTATTTAGAAGTGAAAACTTCGGGTACAACAGGTGATGCTAAAACAATACAAATTGATAAACAAGCCATGGTGAATTCGGCAATTGCAACTGGCGATTTTTTTGATCTTCATCCCGGAAATAAAGCACTTCATTGCTTACCCGTAAAATACATTGCTGGAAAAATGATGTTGATACGAGCGATGATTTTAGGATTGGATGTCGATTTTGTGGCTCCAAGTTCACATCCATTGGACGAAACCGATACCGAAAGTTACGACTTTGTTGCAATGGTTCCGCTGCAAGCCAAACATTCAATCAAACAACTCAAAAGAGTAAAAAAACTCATTGTTGGTGGAGCAAAAATGGAAAAAACTCTTGAAACTTCGCTTTCAAAATTACCAACATTAGTCTATGAAACTTATGGTATGACCGAAACAATTACCCACATTGCAGCTCGAAAAATAGGGGAAAAGGCATTTACGGTTTTACCAAAAGTGACGATTTCGTATGACGATAGAAATTGCTTAGTAATTCACGCACCAAGTATTTCCGATGATGTAATTTTAACCAATGATTTAGTAGAATTGGTCAACGAAAATCAGTTTGTGTTTTTAGGAAGAATTGATAATGTAATCAATACAGGCGGAATCAAATTCATACCCGAAAGTATTGAAGAAAAGCTCTCAGGAAAGATCGAACCCCGATTTTTTATTGCTGGCAAAGCCGATAAAGAACTGGGCGAAAAAGTGATTTTAGTAGTCGAAGGTGATCAGTTTACGATTGATAACAACGTTTTTGATGGTTTGGATAAATACGAAAAACCCAAAGAAATTGTGTTCATTTCCAAGTTTAAAGAAACCGAAAATGGTAAAGTGTTGCGTAAAGAAACGCTTCGCTAATTATTTGTTCATTTTGAAGAAATAATCGGCTGAATGTTTTCCGCTGCCATAAAACAGAAAAAACAGACTTACAGCTAATGTTAGAGTTGCTAAGATTAAATTGTTTGCATTCATTTCACCAATGAAATTCACCAGTACAGCTCCAATCAAGATAGGTAATTGTGCAATTATCGCCCAACGGGTTATTAATCCGAAGATGATCATAATTCCACCCATGATGTGCGCTGCTGCGATGTAATGAAAGGAAATCATTCCGCCGTTAAAATAATCTGTAGATGCCACAATTCCGTCAAACTCACCCGTATTAGTGATGAATGAAGCACCTTTGTAAATAAAAAAAACTCCTAATGCAATTCGCAATGCATCCAACCAATAATTTGTATGAGCGTTGGCCCATTTGTTTCTACCTTTAACAGTTGTATCCATAATAATTAGTTTTTAGTTAATGCTAATTTACTAATTATTAGTTAGATAGATGTTTTTTTAGAATGAATTTTTATTGACCAGAATCATTCACATTAACAAAGAATTCCTGTGTTTGAACGACAATTGTAGCTTTTTTAGCTACTTTAAAAGAAGATTTTTTCCAGCTAGTTGTGGGCTCAATTCGTACTTTTTCACCATCAATCATCAAATGAACGGGCATTGAAAATCCGGGTTCAGCAATCCATTTAAATTGCAAATGATTTTTTTTCCTTTTTATTTCTAATGTAGGAATAGTTGTCTGTTTTAAATACTGATCGAAAATTGAAGTGAGGTTCATTCCGCTTTCAGCATTAAAAAAGGCAATTACTGTGGGTGTATCGATGATTTTATGACGGTACGTTTCGGCGTATTTTAATATCATTTTCCACCATTTTTCATCATCATTTATCACATGTCGAAGCGTATTTAAAAGTAGCGCACCTTTTGGATACATATCGCCACTTCCTTCATTATTCACGCAACATTGACCAATAATTGGCCGGTCATTTTGTACATTATTGCGCAATCCATTGGCATATTTCATGGCCTTTTCATAGCCAAATTGACATTCTACAAAAACAATTTCGGTGTATTGAGTAAATCCTTCGTGAATCCACATATCGGCAATATCTGTCGATGTGATGCTGTTACCAAACCATTCGTGTCCACTTTCGTGAATGGTAATGTAGTCAAATAACAATCCAATTCCTGTACCAGATAAATCATTGCCCAAATAACCTTGTTGGAATTTATTTCCGTAAGCAACAGCACTCTGATGTTCCATTCCCAAATAAGAAGTTTCTACCAGTTTATAACCGTCTTCCATAAATGGATACGCGCCAAATTTGCTCTGAAAGCAATCCATCATGGGTTTTACTTCTTCAAAATGCTTTTGTGCAATGTCGCCGTTTTCTCGTAGCACATAATAATCCAAATCCAATCCTTTGTAATTGTCATGGAAGTGAACGTAATCCGCAATATTTACCGTGATATTATAAGTATTAATCGGATTTTTTACTTCCCAATCCCAACGTGTATAGCCATTTTTCAAATCTTCAGAACCGGTCAAACGTCCGTTGGAAACATTCATTAAACCATTAGGAACCGCTACTTTGATGGTTGCGCCATCGTCAGGTTCATCGGTTTGAGTGTCTTTTACAGGATACCATAAACTGGCTCCGGTTCCTTGAACAGCAACTCCGATGAATGGTTTTCCTTGACGGTCTTTTTTAAACACAAATCCGCCGTCCCAAGGTGCTCTTTTAGCAATTTTAGGTTTTCCCGAATAATAAAAACGGATTTTTTCAGTACTGTTTTGATTCAATTCTGATTCAAATTGAAGAAAAACAGCATTGAATTCACGTTGGTAGGCTACTTTTTTTGAATTGTGAATAATGCTGTCAATCTGCATGTTATCAAACAAATCAATTTGAATTCTTTTAGTTGAATTTACTATTTTAAAAGTAATTTCATTGTAACCTACAATCGATTTTTCATCTGGATTTATAGTGATGTTCAGATCATAGCGAAGTACATCAAAACACGTACGTTCCAATCGTAAACCGCCATGAAGTGAGTCTTTTCGTGTGAAATTTTGTGCAAAACTGAGGGATGATACTAGGAGAAAGAAAACTATTTTTTTCATTTTTGAGACGATTGAAATCAAAAGTAAAAAAAAATAATCTTCTTTGAACTAAATATAATGTTAATGTCTTATCGTATTGAAATCATCCGTTCATCAAAATTGTGAGTTTTCACATTAGTAATGACCGTTTCAAAAAGCTGCATTAATTCTTCTGAGTGAACGGTAGGTCGTTGTGTTTTCAAATCAAAATGTACAAAATTCACCCAATAGAGTGATTTGAGTTCGGTTTTCGTTTCGTTGTACATTCGCATTTCAACTTTTAAACTTTTGTCAGTGTAATGAATTAATTGTGATTCGATTACAATTTCTTCCATGGTGAAAGCGGGTTTCAAATAAGCAATTTGATTGGATGTTACTACCCAACTTTTCAGTTCTGTTTTAGCCATTTTGAAGATGTCAATTGAATAATACTCCAACAATTGGTCTTCACGAGCATTCATAAAATAGTCGAGGTATTTTGCATTGTTCAAGTGATTAAAAGGATCACAATCTTGAAATCGTACTTTGGTTTTGGTTTCTAATAGTTGTTTCATTGTTCATTGGTTTTAAAAATATACCAATCGGTATAATTTTGGTTAAAAAAAAATTAAACTAATATTTTATTTTGGATGTATTCCTCTAAAAGATCCATCATATTGGAAATATAGGTTTCGTCTTGATGAGTAAATGCTGTAAAAACACATCCTTCAATCATCGAATACATGTTTTTTGCAATAATTTCGTGGTTGATATCCAATTTAAATTCGCCATTACTCATTCCGTTTTGAATTATAATAGCCAATTTGTATTCCATTTTCTTAGCTTCAACACATCCTAATTCGTACAGAACGGGATTAACATTTTTGGCATCAACCGTTACGTTTAAAATAGGACAACCGCCAAAATCAAACATGTTATTGTAGTATTCTCTGTAGTATTTGATGAGTAAATGCAACTGCTCAGTCGGATTTTTTGCTGAAGATAAATAGTCCGATAAAGAGGTTTTTATCCGTTTGACATTGTATAAAAACACTTGTACAGCCAAATCTTCTTTTGATTCGAAATTGCCGTAAACAGCACCTTTGGTCAATCCAGTTAATGCAACAATGTCAGATAGACTCGTCGAATCGTATCCTTTTTTATTAAAAATAGGAGCAACGGTTTGAATAATGTATTCGGTGGTTTGTTCGGACTTTGTTTTCATTAAAACAAAAATAATAAAAAAAATACCAATCGGTATAAAAAATAATAAAAAAATTAGATAGTAAACTCAGCTTCTTTTGAAATGGTCATCATCTCTTTTGAAATGGGGTGTTGAAAGGTAATGCTTTCGGCGTGTAAATGCAGGCGTTTCCCTTTTTTTCCGTATAAATCGTCACCCACAATTGGTGCATCCAAACCAAGAATGTGAGCCGCATGAACACGGAGTTGATGGGTTCGTCCCGTTATTGGATAAAAGTAAACCAAAGTTTTAGTGCCTTTTTGTTGAATTACTTCCCAATGTGTTTCGGCTTTTTTTCCGTATTTATAACAAACGATTTGATTCGGTCGATTGTCCAAATCTACTCGTAATGGTAAATCGATAACGCCTTCTTTTCCGATTAAAACACCATCCAGTAGAGCGACGTATCGTTTTTTGATTTGTCGTTTGATGAATTGCGATTGTAGTTTTTTATAGATTTCACCCGATTTTGCAATCAGTAACAAACCCGATGTAGACATATCCAACCGATGCACTACTAATGGACCCGTTGCTTCTGGATACTTTTCTTTCATACGGGTGTAAACCGAATCGGTAATCTGCTTTCCAGGAACCGATAAAAATTCAGAAGGTTTATCGATAACTACTAAATAATCATCTTCAAAAACGATGTCCAATTCTTTTCCTTCTGCTGGATTGACGATAAACGGATTGTCTTCTAGCTCTATTCCTTCCAACATATGGTTTAGTATGGGTTCGCATTTGCCCGTGCACGCAGGATAAAATTGCTGGTGTTTGCGTACTTCCGATTTAGGCGATTGTCCCCACCAAAATTCGACCATTGCAATGGGTTTCAATTGGTGTTGAAAAGCATAATGCAATAGTTTTGGAGCCGCACATTCTCCGGCACCAGCAGGCGGATTTCCTTTGAAAATTTTCTCCAAACTCTTCAGTTTTCCATATTGATTTAGAAACGAATAATTTTCAAACAACTGTTTTTGCAATTCGGATGATCGAACACGGCGTGTTTCTTTTAAAGCATTAATTTTGTGATGATAAAAGTCGACGTCTTTTTTAGCATTAACAATTTCGTTGTGCCAATGTTGTTTCAATTTCTTTAGCAAAATACTTTCAGCCTGACTCATTTGTTCGAAGAGTTTTAATTCTTCAATAGAGCAAACTTCACGTCTTTTGGCTCGATATGCCTTTCCTAACTTAATTTGTTCTTTATGGGCATTTATTTCAGTATCTGCTTGGTTTTGTACTTCAATTAGGTGATTTGTTGCGTTTAAATAGGCTTCAGAGTGGATTAATTGGTCAATTTCTTTATTGTATTTATTGAGAATTTGTTCTTCTTTTTTAAAAAATCCTTCTTCCTCTAACATATCAAAAACGGTGGGTACAAAATAGGGAAGGTGATTAGTTTCGGCCAATTTTCCTGAGAATGCAGCTAAATAACCCAATTCATTTTCCTGATTTTGAACAACTAAAACACCAAACATTTTTCCAATTACCAATCCGTCTTGTGCATTATCTAAGCCAAAATTATGCTTCCAATCGGTTTGGTTTTGAAGGTAATTTTGAAGTTCATTTGCCGCTATTTTACTAAGTTCGTGTGGTTCGTAAAAAAACGGAAAGGTGAATTTTTCCGGGAGCGGAATGGATGAAACATTAGTTTTAAAATTATGGAAGAGATTTTTATGCATATTGAAGATTTACACATATTTCACGAATTAAAAACAATTTAATTTGAGTTAATTCGTGAAATTCGTGTTTATAAAAACTTATACCTGAATCACACCCAGATTAAACTTTTTTTCTATTGGCGCATGGTTAGCGGCTTCAATTCCCATTGAAATCCAAGTTCGGGTTTCTAACGGATCAATGATGGCATCGGTCCATAATCGCGAAGCTGCGTAGTACGGCGAAACTTGTGCATCATAGCGCGCTTTGATTTTATCAAATAACTCTTGTTCTACTTTTTCGTCCACGGTTTCGCCTTTGGCTTTTAACGAAGATGCTTCAATTTGTGCCAACACTTTTGCTGCTTGAGTTCCGCCCATAACTGCTAATTCAGCACTTGGCCAAGCTGCAATTAATCGTGGGTCGTAGGCTTTTCCGCACATGGCATAATTTCCTGCGCCATAGGAATTCCCAATTACGATAGTGAATTTCGGTACTACCGAGTTGGAAACCGCATTCACCATTTTGGCTCCGTCTTTGATGATTCCGCCGTGTTCTGATTTACTTCCGACCATGAATCCGGTTACGTCTTGTAAAAATACCAATGGAATTTTCTTTTGGTTGCAATTGGCGATGAATCGAGTGGCTTTATCAGCCGAATCGGAGTAAATCACGCCACCAAACTGAATTTCGCCTTTTTTGGTTTTGGAAACGGTGCGTTGATTGGCCACAATTCCGACTGCCCAACCGTCAATTCGTGCATAACACGTGATGATGGATTGACCGTAACCTTCCTTGTACATATCCATTTCAGAATTGTCAACCAAACGTTTGATGATTTCCATCATATCGTATTGTTCGGAGCGTGATTTCGGTAGAATTCCGAAAATATCGTCTTCTTTTAACGCTGGCTTTTGCGGTTTTTCACGATTGAAACCTGCTTTTTCGTAATCGCCAATTTTTCCGACGATGCTTTTGATTCGATCGAGTGCGTCTTTATCGTCTTTGGCTTTATAATCGGTCACACCCGAAATTTCGCAGTGAGTAGTCGCTCCACCTAAAGTTTCATTATCTATATTTTCGCCAATAGCCGCTTTTACCAAGTAACTTCCTGCTAAGAAAATACTACCGGTTTTATCAACAATCATGGCTTCATCACTCATGATAGGTAAATACGCTCCACCAGCGACACAACTTCCCATAACAGCAGCAATTTGAGTAATTCCCATACTGCTCATGATGGCGTTGTTTCTAAAAATACGTCCGAAGTGTTCTTTATCTGGAAAAATTTCATCTTGCATCGGTAAATACACTCCTGCTGAATCCACTAAATATATAATTGGTAAACGGTTTTCCATTGCGATTTCCTGAGCACGTAGGTTCTTTTTTCCAGTAATTGGAAACCAAGCTCCGGCTTTTACGGTAGCATCATTGGCTACTACAATGCATTGTTTGCCTTTGATGTAACCCATTTTTACGACAACTCCACCTGATGGGCAACCGCCGTGTTCGGTATACATACCTTCTCCAGCAAAAGCTCCAATTTCAATACTATTCGCTTTGGCATCCAACAGATAATCAATACGTTCGCGAGCCGTCATTTTACCCTCGGCGTGTAATTTTTCGATGCGTTTTTCTCCGCCGCCAAGTCGTACTTTGGCAAAACGTTGTTTCAAATCGGATAATAAAAGTTTGTTGTGGTCTTCGTTTTTATTGAAGTTGATGTCCATAAAATGATGCTTTTTTTAGTGTGGCTAATGTACGAAAACGATTTCATTTAAAAAGAGTGCAATTTAATATTACGAAATTGTAAAAATTAATAACCTCATAATATTATTTAGTTAATGTTTTCTTAACATTGGGTAAATACCTTTGCGCCAAATTAAACAGAAAAAAAGATGTCATTAAACAGTATTTTCCAGTTTTTGGTTCCGAAAGATAAAAAATTCTTTCCTTTATTTGAACAAGCATCAACCAATTTGATTTCACTAGCTGAAACGCTACACGAAGCAGTAAATGCTCCGAAAACTGAGCGTGAAGATTATTTCAAAAAGATAGAAGAATTAGAAGCTACTATCGAAGAAATCACTCACAAAACTCACTTAGAATTAAGTAGAAATTTCATCACTCCATTTGACAGAGAAGACATTCACTCATTAATCAAAGCAATTGATAATGTGGCCGATTTCATGCACGGTGCAGCAAGCAAAATGCGTTTGTATCAAGTGGAAAAAATAACGAAATCAATTCGTAAATTAACCGAAATCAACTTAGAAGCATGTCAATTGATAGGTGTTGGGATCAAAGAATTGAAAGACATGAACAATCACAAAGCAATTAAGGATACTTGTAAGAAAATCAATAAGTTAGAAAGTAAAGCGGATTCGGTTTTTGATAAAGCTGTGGCTGATATTTTCGAAAATGAAAATGATGCTAAAAACATTATTAAATATAAAGAAGTGCTTTCTGCTTTAGAATCAGCTTCTGATAAATGTAAGAGTGTTGCTAACGTAATGGAGCAAATTTCAGTTAAACATTCATAATAGTTCTCACTAAAAAACAACTTTTATGGATTTTACTTTACTAATAGTAATTATCGTTCTTGCCCTGATATTTGATTATATCAACGGGTTTCACGATGCAGCCAATTCGATTGCAACAATTGTAGCCACTAAAGTATTAACGCCATTTCAGGCCGTTTTATGGGCAGCATTATTTAATTTCCTAGCGTATTGGGTATTCGGATTTGGAGTTGCAGATACAGTAGCTAAAACTGCTCATACGAGTAGTATCGACTTAGTTGTTATTTTAGCGGGTGTTGTCGCTGCGATAGTGTGGAATTTATTCACGTGGTGGAAAGGAATTCCATCTTCATCATCGCATACTTTAATTGGTGGATTTGCAGGAGCAGCCATTGCTCACGGTTTTTATGGTGTAACTGACCCAGAGCACGCCGGATTTAAAATTGTCAACTGGTTAAAAGCAGCCAAAGAAGGTGAATTATTACCATCGGGTGTTTTTATTGTGATTTTATTTATTGTTTTTGCGCCGTTATTGGGAATGATTATTTCGTATTTCATTTCGCTTTGGTTAATGTATTCTTCTAAGAAAGAAAAATGGCCAAAAATATTGACGGTTGTATTAATGCTTTTAGTAGCTTGGTTTTTGTCAACCGTTTTATTGCCTTACGAAGACATCAAAAAACCACGATTTGACAATCATTTTTGGAGTGTAATTACCGAACCGCACAACATCAAATGGTTCTTAGTAGCAGTCATTTTTTACAGTTTAGCAATCTTCAACTTGGTGTTTAGCAGTTTTTCAACAGCAAAAGCTGAAAGAGTATTAAAGAAAATGCAGTTATTATCATCGGCTGCTTTCAGTTTAGGTCACGGTGGAAACGACTCTCAAAAAGTGATGGGTATCATTGCTGCTGCAGTAGCAGTTTACATCAGAATGAATCCAAATATGAATATGTCGGATGGATGGTTGGATTTGAATGTGGTTTTACCAGACGAAGACAAAGGAATTAAATCAAATATGCCAGGTTGGATTCCACTTACTTGTTATACTGTAATCGCATTGGGAACGTTAAGTGGCGGATGGAAAATTGTAAAAACAATGGGTTCTAAAATCACTAAAGTAACTGCTTTTGAAGGTGTGGTTGCCGAATCGGCTGGTGCTTTGACTTTGTTTACAACAGAGCATTTTAAAATTCCAGTTTCAACTACACATACTATTACTGGTTCAATCATTGGAGTAGGAGTAACCAAAAGAGTTTCTGCGGTACGTTGGGGTGTAACTGTAAAACTATTATGGGCGTGGATTTTGACCATTCCCGTTTCTGCGGTATTAGCTGCTTTAGTATATTATTTCTTGAAGTTATTCATATAAAATAATTATCTCATAAAAAAACTGTCTCTTGTAGGCAGTTTTTTTTAAACCTTTTTTGAAAATGTTAAGTAATTGTTATTGATTTAATGAAAAATAATTAATCCGTAATCGTAACTTAATTATTTATAAACCTTTTAAAAACACAAGCCATAACTAAACTTTACAAACAACACAACAATGAAAAAAATAACCTTATTAGTATTTCTATCACTTGCTTTTTCAAGCCAAGCGCAGGTTACTATCGAGCAAACCAAACACGATAATGATATTAAATTATCGACTTTACCTTATTATAGTTTTGGAAAAGGAATCGGAATGACTTCACCAGATAGTTTGTTCCAGATGAACATTCGTTTTCGCATGCAAAATCGCGTTACTTATTTGGAAAATGATGGTGAAAGCGGTGCTTATGATGGACAAATTCGTCGTTTGCGTTTGCGTCTGGATGGATATGTGGGAAATCCTAAGTTCTTGTACGCGATTCAATTATCGTTTGCGCCCGGCGATGTTGGCGAGATTCGTGAAGGTGAAAACATCAACATCATTAGAGATGCAGTGGTTTTTTACCGTCCTAATAAACATTGGAACATCAGTTTCGGGCAAACTAAATTACCAGGAAATCGCCAACGCGTGAATTCGTCTGGAGGTTTGCAATTGACCGATAGAACAATCAATAATGCTAGATTCACTATTGACAGGGATTTTGGTTTCCAAATTCACAATATGAATGAATTTAAAGATAAATTCTCCTACAATTTAAAAGCGGCATTTTCAACAGGTGAAGGCAGGAATGTTACAGGAAAAGCTGATAATGGTGTTGCTGTTACAGGTAAAGTTGAATTGCTTCCTTTTGGCGCTTTTGCTAAAGACGGAACGTACTTTGAAGGTGATGTAATTCGCGAAAAAAAACCAAAATTGATGTTGTCTGGAGCTTTTCAACAAAACAATCACGCACGAAGAACACAAGGTCAGTTGGGGAATGATTTGTTTGAAACACGCACGATGAAGTCGGTTTTATTAGATGGAATGTTCAAGTACAACGGCTGGGCAGCGATGGCGAGTTATATGTCGAGAACAACCAATGAAAATGCAGTTACGTTCAATCCTGATGATGTAACTGAATCCAATTATGCTTTTGTGGGCAACGGATTTGATTATCAGTTGAGTTATAATACCAAGAAAAACTACGAAATTATCGGTCGTTATTCGATTCAAAAAGTAGGTAATGATATCGAAAGCAAAGCTCCAAACACAAAACAATACAGCTTTGGTGTGACTAAATACATCTGGGAACATACTTTTAAATTGCAAGGCGAAATCAATTACGATACATTGGATTTTTACAACGGAACAAGTAAAAATAATTGGTACGTTCGTTTCCAAGTTGAAATCGGAATCTAATTTCATCTCGACCCAATCATTCAAAGCGTTTCCAAAAGAGACGCTTTTTTAATACCAACTTAACAAATGTTTTTCAAAGAAATTGATACATTTACAATAAAAAAAGATGAAGACTAAATTATACGTATTGGCAATTATTCTTTTACCAATTATTTCTATGGCGCAATTTATTGAAGTGAACTACAATGATGGCGATCAGAAATTAAGCGGATTGGCAGCTGTTCCTAAAACATCCTTACAAGACAAACCTGGAATTTTGATCCTTCCCGCATGGATGGGAATTGACGATCATGCCAAAGACAGCGCCACTCAATTATCCGATTTGGGTTACATCACTTTTGTAGCCGATATTTACGGTGTAGGAAATAAACCAACTAATTATCAAGAAGCCGGAAAACAAGCCGGATTTTATAAAAAAAACATTGCCGATTACCATCGTCGCATTCAATTGGCCTTGGATGAATTGGTGAAAAAAGGAGCTAATCCTGATAAAATTGTAGTGATTGGGTATTGTTTCGGTGGAACTGGAGCTGTAGAAGCGGCGCGAACCAACATGAAAGTAAAAGGAATTGTTTCGTTTCACGGTGGTTTAGGAAAAGATGAAACGCGCAAAGTGGAAACTATAAATCCTAGAGTTTTGGTATTGCACGGTGCAGATGATCCGTACGTACCAAAAGCTGAAGTTGAAGCTTTTCAAAATGAAATGCGCACTGCTAAAGCTGATTGGGAAATGATTTATTATGCCAATGCAGTTCATGCTTTTACCGAAGTTGGAGCAGGAAATGACAATAGTAAAGGCGCAGCGTACAACGAAAAAGCAGCTAAACGCTCGTGGACAGCGATGTTGGAATTTTTAAAGCAAGTCCTTTAGAGGAAAGACCGCTTCGCTGAAAGATCGCTTCGCTGAAAGAATACTAAAAATATTACTTTCTTCTTTACCATTTTCATCCATTCTATAAAATACAAAAGTCGACCTGGAGCGATCGACTATTGTGGTGAGGTGTAACTTCCTTTCGGAATCCTCGTTGCAAATATAGGATTTAATTATCAATTGTCAATTATCAATTGTCAATTAATTTTCCTCCTTCTGTCCCATCATCATCAAATACGCTTTCAAAAACCCATCGATTTCACCGTTCATAACACCATCCACATCGCTGGTTTCTTTGCCTGTGCGAACGTCTTTGACTAATTTATACGGTTGCATAACGTAATTTCGGATTTGCGAACCCCATTCAATTTTCATTTTTCCCGCTTCGATGTCGTTGCGTTGTTCTTGTTGCTTTTTCAACTCGATTTCGTACAACTGCGATTTCAACATTTGCATCGCACGTTGGCGGTTGTCGTGTTGCGAACGCGTTTCCGAACACTGAATTTGGATTCCTGTAGGTTTGTGTACCAATTGTACTTTAGTTTCTACTTTATTTACGTTTTGTCCACCAGCGCCACTCGAACGAGCAGTGGTAATTTCGATATCGGCTGGATTGATTTCGATTTCAATGGTGTCATCCACCAAAGGATAAACATAAACTGACGCAAATGAAGTATGGCGTTTGGCATTACTGTCAAAAGGGGAAATACGCACCAATCGATGCACTCCGTTTTCTCCTTTTAAATAACCAAAGGCAAAATCTCCTTCAATTTCCAATGTTACCGTTTTGATTCCAGCCACATCGCCTTCTTGAAAGTTCAATTCCTTAATTTTGTAGCCTTGTCGTTCGGCCCACATCAAATACATTCGCATCAGCATCGAAGCCCAATCGCAACTTTCGGTTCCACCAGCTCCAGCCGTAATTTGCAATACGGCACTCAAATTATCACCTTCATCCGATAGCATGTTGCGGAACTCCATATTTTCAATGTGTTCGTTGGCTAAATCGTACTGATGATCGAGTTCTTCTTCGGTGGCATCGCCTTCGCGGAAGAATTCGTACGTAATTTGAAGTTCTTCAGTTAATGAGTTGGCTTTTTCAAAATCTTCTACCCATTTTTTCTTTGAGCGAAGATTACGTACAATGATTTCGGCCTCTTTGGCTTTGTTCCAGAAGTCGGGCGCAAACGTCTTTTCTTCCTCGTTGGCTATTTCAATAAGTTTGGCATCAATGTCAAAGATACCTCCTCAACGCACCAAGACGTTCTACTATACCTTTAATTTGTTCGGTATTTGTCATAAATTAATGTAGTTTTGTGTTTTTATTTGAAGCTGATCCCGCTTTCGCCTTTATCTTTTTATTGCTGGTCACCCTGTGCTTGTCTGAGGGCTTTTCTTTAAAGCAATAAAAAGGATATCGGCTCTATCGGGGCTAGGCTTTACCGCAAAAATAGAACATCTATTCATTATATGGAAATAAATTTAATCAGCGATACGGTTACCAAACCCTCACACGATATGTTGCAGTACATGTTCAATGCCAAAGTAGGCGACGACGTGTTCAAGCAAGACCCAACAGTAAACGAATTTGAAGCCATTGTAGCCGATTTATTCGGAAAGGAAGCAGCGTTGTTTTTTCCAACGGGAACGATGACCAATCAAACGGCGATTAAGTTGCATACGAATCCGGGCGATCAAATTATTTGCGATAAATGGTCGCACATTCATTTGTATGAAGCGGGCGGAGCATCAGCCAATAGTGGTGTGAATTTTAATTTACTGGATGGAATCCGCGGAATGATTACGGCAGAGCAGGTGAGAGCAGGAATCAATGACCCCGAGTTTTATCATGCACCATTGTCGAAACTAGTTTCAGTTGAAAACACAACCAACAAAGGTGGTGGCGCATGTTATGACATGGAAGAATTAAAGAAAATAAAGCAAGTTTGTATAGAAAACAACTTAAAATACCACTTGGATGGAGCGCGTTTGTGGAATGCTTTAGTAGCTAAAAGAGAACATCCAAAACAATACGGCGAGTTGTTTGATACTATATCCGTTTGTTTTTCAAAAGGATTAGGTGCACCGATTGGTTCGGTTTTGGTGGGTGATTCAGAAACGATCAAACGAGCCATTCGCATTCGTAAAATATTTGGTGGTAATATGCGTCAGTCAGGATATTTGGCGGCAGCCGGAATTTTTGCTTTAAAAAACAACATCAGTCGTTTGGCTGAAGATCATCGTCGAGCAAAAGAATTAGGCGCTATTTTACAACAATTACCGTGGATTGAAAAAGTAGAACCCGTAGAAACTAATATTTTGATTTTCAATTTAAAACCGCATTTGGACGAGAAAGCTACTATTGAAAAATTAAAGCAAAAAGGCATTCACATCAGTTCGATGGGACAAGGCAAATTGCGCATTGTCACGCATTTGGATTACAAAGAAGTAATGCATGATTATGTGAAGGAAGCGTTGGTGAAGTTTTAAGAAAAATGACTTTTATAAAAACTTCAAAAATCAAAATTCCAAGTTGAATATTCAGAGTTCAAAAATGATGAATATTGAACAACGATTAACGAATATTGAAGTTTAAATTTCTTTCAATTTACTTAAACATATCCATCCCAGGAATATTAGGCATTCCATCTTTAGCAACAGCTCCGAGTTCGGCTTCGTTAACGTTGGTCGCTTTTTCGATGGCTTTGTTGAGAACAAGAATTAAGTAATCTTCGAGTTGTTCTTTGTCTTCTAAAAGGCTTTCATCGATGTCAATTGACTTTATTTTTCTATTGGCAGTTAAAGTCACTTTTAATAGTCCATCCGAACTTTGCTCATCTACCAAAACGGTGTCCAAACGTTTTTTAGTTTCTTCTATTTTTTGTTGGGTTTCTTTAAGTTTACCCATCATTCCCATTAGGTCTCCAAACATTTTAAGATAGTTTTAATAGTGTTACTTTGCAAAAGTACTATATTGCGTATAAAAAATAAAAATTTGTTATGAAATCTCTTATTTTAATGAGTTCCTGCCTTATTTTTGCAGCCGGAATTTCACAAAACAGTAAACCCAAGATGCAAGCAACTTTACTTCCTCCTGTAGCAAAAAAAAAGCCACATACTATTGAAAAACACGGAAATATCAGAACGGATAATTACTATTGGTTGAACGAGCGAGAAAATCCCGAAGTGATTGATTATTTGAATCAAGAAAACGAATACTATCAGAAAGCTACGGCTCATACCAAAGAATTTCAAGATCAGTTATTTGAAGAAATGAAGTCGAGAATCAAAGAAGATGATGAGTCGGTGCCTTATTTATATAATGGATATTACTACATTACTCGTTATGAAACAGGCAAAGATTATCCCATTTATTCGCGTAAAAAAGGTTCGTTAGAAGCCAAAGAAGAAATTATGTTTGATTGCAACGAAATGGCAAAAGGACATTCGTATTTTCAGTTAGCTGGATTGAGTGTGAGTGAAGACAATAAATGGGTTGCATTTGGAGTCGATTTGGTATCAAGACGACAATATACACTTCAATTTAAAAATTTGGAAACAGGAGAAATTCTGTCTACTAAAATTGAAAACACCACTGGTGGTGCAACCTGGGCAAATGATAACAGAACTGTTTTTTATACTCGAAAAGATAGTGTGACCTTGCGTTCGGATAAAATTTACAAGCATAAATTGGGTTCTGACATCAGTAACGACGAGTTGGTGTATCACGAAAAAGATGAGACGTTCAACACCTACATTTACAAATCAAAATCTAAGAAATACTTAGTAATTGGTTCGAGCAGTACCTTGACATCTGAATATCAATTGTTATTGGCGTCAACTCCCGATGAAAAATTTACTGTTTTTCAAAAAAGAACTCGAGGATTAGAGTACTCTATTTCGCATTATGAAGATAATTTTTACATCGTAACCAATAAAGACAAGGCGACTAATTTCAAATTGATGAAAACTCCAGAAAACAAAACATCAAAGGAGAATTGGGTTGATTTGATTCCGCACAGGGACGATGTTTTATTAGAAGATATCGACGTTTTTAAAGATTATTTGGTGGTTTCAGAACGTTCTAATGGCTTGAATAAAATCAGAATCATGCCGTGGAAAGGCGAGGAGTATTATTTGCCTTTTGAAATCGAAACGTATACTTGCTATACAACAACCAACATCGACTTTGATACTGAAATTTTACGTTACGGCTACCAATCAATGGCAACACCAGCATCGGTAATCGATTTTAATATGCGTACTAAAACTAAAACGGTTTTGAAAGAGCAAGCGGTTTTAGGCGGAAAATTTGATAAAAATAATTACGAGGAAAAACGCATTTGGGCTACAGCCAAAGACGGTACAAAAGTTCCTATTTCGATAGTGTATCGAAAAGGAATCAAAAAAGACGGTAAAAATCCGTTCTTATTAAATTCATATGGTTCGTATGGTTATTCAATGGATCCAGGTTTTAGTTCTACTCGATTGAGTTTGTTGGATCGAGGCTTTATTTTTGGCATCGCACACATTCGCGGAGGAGAAGATCTAGGCAGACAATGGTACGAAGACGGAAAATTATTAAAAAAGAAAAACACATTCACTGATTTTATTGACTGTTCTGAATTTCTAATTGCTGAGAAGTATACTTCAAACGATTATTTATTTGCAGAAGGCGGTTCGGCCGGCGGATTGTTGATGGGTGCAGTAATCAATATGGCTCCGCAATTGTACAAAGGCGTGATTGCTCAAGTACCATTTGTCGACGTGGTAACTACAATGTTAGATGATACAATTCCACTTACAACAGGAGAATACGATGAATGGGGAAATCCTAATGATAAAAAATACTACGATTATATGTTGTCGTATTCACCTTATGATAATGTAAAAGCACAAGAGTATCCTAACTTATATGTTTCAACTGGTTTGCACGATTCGCAAGTACAGTATTGGGAACCAGCTAAATGGGTTGCCAAATTGCGTGAAATGAAAACCAATAATAATCAGCTTTTTCTGGATACCAATATGGATACGGGACACGGCGGAGCTTCGGGAAGATTTGAAGCTCTGAAGGAATTGGCTAAAGAATTCACTTTTTTGTTAGATTTAGTTGGAATACGAAAATAGTTTAAAAATTTTTATTAAATTTGCAAGGTTTTGAGGTAGCATTTTTTATATTTACCTTGACTAATATTTTTTTTATGAAAGAAGAAATAAAAGCCTTTAATAATGTGTTAGAATTAATAGGAAACACACCACTTATTAAGCTTAATGCAATAACAGACGGATTAGAAGGAAATTTTTATGCTAAAGTAGAAGCTTTTAATCCTGGCCATTCAACCAAGGACAGAATTGCTCTTTACATCATTGAAGAAGCCGAAAAGAAAGGAATTTTAACTCCAGGTGACACCATAATCGAAACTACTTCAGGTAATACTGGTTTCAGTTTAGCCATGGTCAGTATCATTAAAGGATATAACTGTATCTTAGCAGTTAGTTCAAAATCTTCTAAAGATAAAATAGATATGTTGAGAAGTATGGGTGCTAAAGTTTATGTTTGCCCAGCTCACGTTTCAGCAGACGACGAACGTTCTTATTACAATGTAGCCAAACGCTTACACGAAGAAACTAAAGGTTCAGTATACATCAATCAGTATTTCAACGAATTGAATATTGATGCCCACTACAAAACAACTGGTCCAGAAATTTGGGAACAAACTCAAGGTAAAATTACTCACTTAGTGGCGTGTAGCGGAACCGGAGGAACTATTTCGGGAACAGCAAAATTCTTAAAAGAACAAAATCCAAATATTAAAATTTTAGGCGTAGATGCTTTTGGTTCAGTATTGAAGAAATACCACGAAACCAAAGAATTTGATGCTGAAGAAATTTACCCTTATCGTATAGAAGGTTTAGGAAAAAATTTGATTCCGACTGCGACTGATTTTGACATTATCGATAAGTTCATCAAAGTAACCGATGAAGAAAGTGCTCACACAACAAGAGAAATCGCCAAAAAGGAAGGCTTGTTTGTAGGATATACTTCTGGAGCGGTAATGCAAGCCATAAAACAATTTTCTGAAGAAGGTGAATTTGATGCTAACAGTAATGTTGTCGCTATTTTCCCAGATCACGGTTCGCGTTACATGAGCAAAGTATTCAGTGATGATTGGATGAATGAACAAGGTTTCTTTGATAGCGTAAATGCTGAAGAAGCACAGAAGATTGAATTTATTAAATAAGATTTTAGGATTGTAAGATTGTAAGACTTTACGATTATAGATATAAAAAACTCCGAGTGATTGCTCGGAGTTTTTCTTTGTAATCAACTGAATTTATTCTTTGTTTGGTTCAGTAGTTTCATTTTTGGTATTTATCATTTCCATCAATTTCATTCCCAACAAACCACTGATTCCGCCCTCAGAACCATTGGTTCCGGTAATTAATACATCTGGAATCACTTTAATATTTCCTTTACCAATTTCTTCGGTAATTTTATACTTGGTGAAGTTGTCTCCACCCATAGCCGAAACTTGCAATTCATACGCTTCAGCGGTCGATTTACCAATGGCCATGATTTTCTCTGCTTCCGCTAAACCTGTTTTAGATATCTTTTCTGCTTCTGCGCTGGCATTTAAACGTGTTGCTTCAGCTTGTGCTCCAGCTCTTGCTTTGGTAGCTTCTGCTTCTGCTTGTGCACGCATTTTGGTTGCTTCAGCTTCCGCATTCACATTCAATTTCAAACTGGTAGCATCACCTTCTGCTTTTTTAACTGTAGCGTCGGCTGTACGTTGCGCAATTTCAACACTTTGTGAAGCTTTCACTATCTCTTTTTGCATATCGGCAATAGCAGTCTCTTTTTCTACACCTTGACGTTGTTCTTGCGCCATTTTTTGCGTTTGATAGGTTTTTTGCTCTTCTTCAGCAATTTTTCTATCAGTTAACGTTTTCATTAACGATTCGGGTGGTGTAATATCACCAATTAAAGTATCAACGGCGTTCACATTGTATTCATCTAAAACTGTTTTAATGTGATTTTTGGCAGATTCCTGACGCTCTTTACGGGTACTTAAGAACGATATCACATCACTATCTTGAGCCGAGTTTCTAAAATAGTTTCCAATGGTTGGTTCTAACACTTGAGAAACTAAGTTGTTCATACTTCCAAAACGCGCAATAACTTTAGGTGCTTCGTTGGCTGGAACGTGTATAATTTGAGAAACATCCAAATTAAAAGGGAAACCATCTTTAGAACGAACGGTGATCGTGGAAAGGTTTTTATCCAAATTATGTGATTCGCTTCTCGCATTAGCCCAATTTAATACTAAGTTAGTTGTTGGAACCAACTCCAGTTTAGTGGAATACTTGTTCAAAGCATATTTCCCCGGTCCAAACGGTTCCATCCAAACACCGCGTTGTCCTTTTGAAACGATATTTCCGTGTTTGAAGGTTTCACCAGTAACGTCTTGTCCATCTTCACCAATGTATGAAATAACGACTCCAACATGTCCGATGGGAACTTCTGTCATTGGGTTTTGCTCCAATTGAATTGCCCATGGATTGATGTAATACGAGCCTGCTAAAATTACCTGTGGTTGTAATCCGCGATTACCACCATTAGTTAAAAAGGTATCAAAATCTTGAAAGTTATTATGACCATCAATGAATTTACCTGCAATTTGACCTTGTGGAATCGGTTCACCATCCAAAGCGGTAACAATTCCGACCATGTTTTCATAGATTTTTACTTGGTCTACAATCACAATTTCAAATAAGAATGTATTAATACGGTACGATCCACTGGTGATGAACGCCGTTTGTCTTCCTTTTTGTCCACCATTATTTAAAAAATCAATGGCATTTTGATAATTGTCGGATTCAACTTTTCGGGCCAAAATACGTCCAGTCGGAATTTCTTGTCCGTCTTTGCTCAACACCAATCCGATTTTTCCTTCGGGTATGATGGTAAACGGAGTCATTTCAACCGAATACTGCCAAATCCATTTGGTCCAATACAATCCTGGAGCCAAGGTTTGAGCTTGAAAACCTGATTCACCTTTAGTGGCTATAATTCGCCCATCAGGTAAAGATTTGTCTGCTCCAAACAAAACGAATTTTTTGGTGACTAATCCAATTTTATCTTCGGGAACGATTACCATACCGAAGAAAACGCGCAATACAAATTTGTAAAGGATAATACACAGCGCTAAAGGTATTATCCACATTAGAGTAGAAATTGTTGTCATTGTAAATGAAATTAAACTGTTAATAAATTAAAATTGAAACAATACAAGTCCGCAGAAAAAGAAGATTTCTTTTTTCCGTTAGTAAATTCAAGAAAGTAGTATTAGATGAATTACGGGAAGTTGGTTAACACCTCTGTGTCATTTTTTGTGTACTTGTTTGTTGATAACAGTAATTATACGACGGGCAAAATAGAAAGTTACAGATTTTATTAAAAATATTTTAGCTATCAATTCAATGTGCTGATTGATAGTGAAATAAAAAATCCGTTCTGTTTTCACAAAACGGATTTATATCTATCTAAAATCTAAAATCTCTTACAATCTTACTGTCTTACAATCTAGCATTCTAAGCAGTCTAACAATCTATTCCTGCATGGTATGATACACGTTCATCACGTCGTCATCTTCTTCAATTTTTTCAAGTAATTTTTCTACGTCGGCCACTTGTTCTGGAGTCAATTCTTTGGTAATTTGAGGAATGCGTTCAAAACCCGAAGATAAGATTTCTAAACCTCTGTTTTCCAATTCTTTTTGAATGGCTCCAAAACTTTCAAATGGAGCATACATGATGATTCCGTCGTCATCGGCAAAAATTTCTTCCACACCAAAATCAATCATTTCTAATTCTAGTTCTTCTACGTCTTGGCCTTCGGCTGGAATTCTGAAATTACAAGTATGATCAAACATAAATTCAACAGAGCCTTGTGTACCCATTGTTCCGTTGCATTTATTGAAATAACTTCTGATGTTGGCAACTGTACGGTTGTTATTATCTGTCGCGGTTTCAATTAAAATAGCAATTCCGTGTGGAGCATATCCTTCGAATAGAACTTCTTTGAAGTTGGCTGTATCTTTATCCGATGCTTTTTTAATTGCGCGTTCAACGTTATCTTTTGGCATGTTTGCTGCCTTGGCATTTTGTATAACAGCTCTTAAACGCGAATTTGTCTCTGCGTTTGGTCCGCCTTCTTTAACGGCCATTACAATGTCTTTTCCAATACGAGTAAACGTTTTCGCCATTGCTGACCAACGTTTCATTTTTCGTGCTTTTCTAAATTCAAATGCTCTTCCCATTTCGTGTAGGTATTCGATTATTTTTTTGCAAAAGTAAAACTATTATGATGTTTTCCAAAACCTTTTTAATCTTGTGGTACATGTCGCGCAATAAAGTCGTCTGCAGCACCATTCCAAGCGTTAATAGTATTGGTTCTATCTTGAAAATTCGAACTGGATAATTTGTTGTAATTGGCAATTTCTTTGTTAACTTGTTTCACCATAGAATTGTAATTATCCACTTCTTCTTTGGTTCTGTCATTCTCTGATTTGGCTTCTAATGTTTTCTTAGCATTTTCGAATTTATCATAAAACATCAAATAGGCTACTACTTTTGGAGTGTACTCTTCGGCCACATTTTTGTAATACAACAATGTTTTTTTCGTTTCATCAAGTAAAGAAGCATCGTTTTTGTACTTTGAGAGCGTTTTGATTTTCTCTAAACCTTCATCGGCATATTTACCAAGTGAAGAAGCATTTTGTTCAATAGCTACTAAGTCTTTACTTTCAATAGCTTTGGATAAATTAAAATCGGTAATATTCACTTTAAAGAAAATCAAGTACAAAACAGAGTGATAATCAAAAACTTCATTAGAAATTTTGATTTTTTTCCCCAATTCAGATTCTTCATCTGTAAGCGTAATGTTGTATTTCTGAGCAAATTCACTTTGGGCTAATTTTACTTTTTCCATCTCATCATCCAACTTTTTATTCACCAAATCACGAGTCATGATGTACGCTTCCATGAAATCATACGATTGTTGAGCTACTTCTTGCATGTCGATGATTTTACTGTATTCTTCGTTGATGTTTTTTTCGGCAAAATACAGGTAATTTAATACTTTGTCTCTGAATTCAACATCGCCTTTGTAGCCGTTTTTCAAGGCTTCAATTTTTTTGCTGGCTACTTGAATGCTTTTAACTAATTGCTTTCGAGTTGCTTCTATTCGGCGTGCACTGGTTGAGTGAGCAACAGCCGAAGTATACTTCCAGGTGCTTCGTGCGATGGCTTGTTGTTCTTTACCTAAATAACTTAAATAATCAACAGGAGTTTTAAAATCTTGCGCAACCAAATTTAGTGTTGCCATCAAAAATAGGAGAATACATTTTTTCATGGTTTATCTTTTAAATCGTGAATAATATTTAAGGCTTCTACAATATGAATGTTTTGCTTAATTGCTTTTATTTTTTCGATGTTACTGCTTTTTAAATACTCATCAAACTGTTGGTATTCTTCATTCATTGTGCTATTTACCACATGAATTGGATATTCTTTTTTACTAAAATCAGTTATTTCTTTCCAAAGTTGATTCACTTTATTCACTTCTTCAAATACGTTTTTGAATTGAAGTAAAATTGGAGTTAAGTCGTTGTTGAATAAAGTATTAATTTTTGTATTCAAATCGCTGATGGCTTTTACGGATGGATTATCTTTTAATCGGTTGATGCTTTTCTCGATGGCCATTGCATTTTGATTACTCTCTACTTGATATTTTACTTTTGATTCGATAACTTCATTGGGTAATGCAGTCAAATTGTCTTTTTCTCGTGGCATCTGCTCGTTAAAAAGTGTCGGAATTTCTACATTGGGTGTAATTCCGATAGTTTGATTACTTTGACCTGTTATTCTGTAAAATTTTTCAATGGTAATTTTTATAAATTCTGTAGGTTCTTTGCCCTCGGTGAGTGGAAAAATACGTTGCATTGATGCTTTTCCATGCGATTGATTTCCGATTACGATTCCGCGATTGTAATCCTGAATCGCATTCGTAAAAAATTCACTAGCCGAAGCCGAATTTCCGTTGATTAACACTACAATTGGACCAGAATAAACAGTACCACGATTGTAATCTTTTACAACTTCTTTTTTGCCAAAACTATTGTGTAATAAAGCAATCGGACCAATATCAATAAACATTCCGGTCATGCGAACCGCTTCGTCCATTGAACCACCACCATTGTCTTCCAAATCTAAAATCAAGCCTTCAATTTTGTCTTCTTTTAGTTTGTACAATTCTTTTACCACATCGTCACTTACATTGGTAGTTCCGTCTTCAAAAGTCGAATAAAAACTCGGAATTTTGATGTAACCAATTTTGAGGCTGTCTTTTTGTAAAACATAGCTGTACACATTATTTTGGTAATCTTTCATTACTTTTTTGACCAACTTTACTGTGACAATTTCACCTGTTTTCTTTCGAACGGTGAAATCGGCTTTTTTAAATTTATCGGAAGTAAAAATTTCTTCAATTTTTTTCAAAGAAGAACAGGCCACTCGATATTCGGTATTGTCGGAAGCAATTTTGGTTATTACATCGCCTGAACTTATTTTTTGAGTAGAATAAGCCGAACTACCCGGAATAATGTCTTCAATTACTATTTCATTACTTTCATTTAAGGATACATAAAATCCGAATGTTAAGTTACTTGAACTCACACCCGACAAAAAGGAGTAGCGATCACTTTGCGACAAATACATGGTGTGTGGATCAAAATAGCGGCAAAAAACATTATAAAAAACCGAGTAAAATTCGGCTTTAGACAATCGATACGATTCGGTTTTACATTTGTAGGATTCTAAAACTTTGTCTTTCGAAATCGGAGCAATCTTATCAAAATTCTGAATTAAAGAGTCTCTGTTTTTACTGATTTCAGAAATGTCCTTTAAAACATGAAATAGAATGCTTTTTTGAAAGATTTTGTTCTGTTCGGCTTCGTCTTTTGGATACGGAAAATTCTCTTTCGAAAACTGAATGGTGTCGTTTCGCTTGTAGGCAAAAGGCGAACTTATTATTCCATCAATTATTTTTTCATAACGATTGACGGCGTTAGTATAGGAGGCATAATATTCATCAAGAAAAGCACAGTTTTTTTCATTCAAATAATCATCAATCTTGAACTTGTGTTTGCTCAGTTGATCAATTTCGGGTTGAATAAACAAACGCGAATCTTCGTCTAATTTTAATAGAAAAACACGATGTACATACGCCGACAAACTATCATCAATCGGTTTGCTTTTGTAATGTTGGTATTTAATTAATTTTTCTATTCGTCCCAACGTTTCACACGGATTCGAATCACTTTGAGAAAAAGCAATACTTGAAACGAACAACAGAAGATACAAATATAATCTCACAAATTATTTTTTATAAAATGGCATTTTAACCACTTTAGCGGCAACTTTATTATTTCTGATTTGAATGTAAATTTCAGAATCAACTGCTGCAAATTCGGTTTTTACATAACCCATTCCAATTCCTTTACCCAAAGAAGGTGCCATAGTTCCCGAAGTTACAATTCCGATGTTATTTCCATCAGCATCGACAATTTCGTAATCATGACGCGGAATTCCTCTTTCTGTCAGCTCAAAACCAACTAATTTTTTGGTAACTCCAGCTTCTTTTTGTTTTTTCAAGTTTTCTGAATTGACAAAATCTTTGGTGAATTTAGTAATCCAACCCAAACCGGCTTCTAATGGCGAAGTAGTATCGTTAATGTCGTTTCCGTACAAACAAAAACCCATTTCCAAACGCAACGTATCGCGCGCAGCCAAGCCAATAGGTTTGATTCCGAATGCAGCACCGGCTTCAAAAACTTTATTCCACACTTGTTCAACTTCGCTATTTTTACAGTAAATCTCAAATCCACCCGAACCAGTGTAACCAGTTGCAGATATAATTACATGTTTAATTCCAGCAAAATCGGCTACTTCAAAATGGTAATACTTGATAGCAGATAAGTCAATTGAAGTTAATGATTGCATCGCTTCAACCGCTTTTGGACCTTGAATGGCCAACAACGAATAATCATCAGAAAGATTTTTCATTTCAACTCCCAAATCATTGTGCGACGAGATCCAATCCCAATCTTTATCAATATTAGAAGCATTTACAACTAATAAATACTGCTCTTCTTTTACACGATACACAATTAAATCATCTACAATTCCGCCTTCATTATTAGGTAAACACGAATATTGCGCTTTTCCGATTTCTAAAACCGAAGCATCATTAGAAGTTACTTTTTGGATTAAAGCCAATGCATTTTCACCCGTTAACAAAAACTCTCCCATGTGTGAAACATCGAAAACACCCACGCCATTTCTAACGGTTTCGTGTTCGGCATTTACTCCTTCGTATTGAACTGGCATATTGTAACCAGCAAATGGAACCATTTTTGCTCCTAAACTTTCATGAATGTGCGATAAAGCAGTATTTTTCATTTGGATTTGATATAAAATTAAAGTCGCTAATTTATTTAAAAATTCCCGATGGAGAATGACTTTTGACTAAAATTTTATTCTTTATTTTAGATGAATTTCAGCAACTCACATTTGATTAATTCTCTACCTTTGTAAAAAAGAAAGTATGGCACGAATTTTAGCTATCGATTACGGAATAAAGCGCACCGGAATTGCGGTCACCGATGAATTGCAAATTATTGCTTCGGGTTTGACAACGATTCCTTCTGAAACTGCAATTGCTTTTTTGAACGACTATTTTTCAAAAGAAAACGTAGCTAAAGTACTTATAGGTGAGCCGAAACAAATGAACGGACAACCTTCTGAAAGTGCCGAAATAATTGAGAAGTTTGTGACCAAGTTCCAACAAGAATTTCCCGATATGAAAGTGGAACGCGCCGACGAGCGATTTACTTCCAAAATGGCATTTCAAACCATGATTGATAGCGGATTGAAAAAGAAACAACGTCAAAATAAAGCATTGATTGATGAAATTGCGGCCACCATTATGTTACAAGATTATTTAAGCCGAAAAATGTTTTAAAATGGAAGATTCAAAGCAACATCCAGACGTCATTTTAATTGGCGCCGGAATCATGAGTGCAACGTTGGGTGTATTATTGAAAGAACTCAATCCGAAGCTAAAAATTGAATTATACGAACGATTGGATCAACCCGCACAAGAAAGTTCAGATGCGTGGAATAACGCTGGAACAGGTCACTCTGCTTATTGTGAACTCAATTATACTCCTCAAAATTCAGACGGAACTATCGATACCAAAAAAGCCATTAAAATTGCCGAAAGTTATGAAGTAACGCGACAATTTTGGAGTTATTTGGTGGCCAATGAAAAACTCCCGAATCCAGAAACATTCATTCATCGCATTCCGCATTTGAGTGTTGTTTTTGGGGAAGAAAATGTAACTTTTTTAAAAAAGCGATTTGAAGCATTACAACAACATTCGTTATTTTCTGAAATGCAATTTTCCACAAATAAAGAACAATTGCAATCGTGGATGCCATTAGTGATGCAAAATAGGAGTGGAGATCAAGTTGCCGCTACTTTTATGGAAGATGGAACCGACGTCAATTTTGGCGCATTGACCAAAAGTTTACTTGACTATCTTGTTAAACAAGAAGGAGTTGCTGTTTTTTACAATCACGAAGTTCAAAAATTAAAACAAAAAGAGGACGGAGTTTGGCGTTTGAAAATCAATAATAAAATTACCGATGAAAAGGTAAAAACGAGAGCAAAATTTGTTTTTATTGGCGCTGGCGGAGCTTCGTTATTATTGTTGGATAAAGCCGACATCAAAGAAGGCGATGGTTTTGGCGGGTTTCCAGTTAGCGGACAATGGCTGAAATGTACCAATGAAGCTATTATTAATCAGCATCAAGCGAAAGTATATGGGAAAGCGAGCGTAGGTTCGCCACCCATGTCGGTTCCGCATTTGGATACACGCATTATCAATGGTAAAAAAGAATTATTATTCGGACCATTTGCTGGTTTTTCGACCAAATTTTTAAAAAATGGTTCGTATTTGGACTTGATAAAATCAATCGAATTTGACAATATAAAACCGATGCTGTATGCAGGTTGGAACAACATTCCACTTACAAAATATCTTATCGAACAAGTCATGCAATCTCAAGAGAAACGCATTGAAGCGTTGAAAGAATATTTCCCAGGAGCAAAATCGGAAGATTGGATTTTATTAGAAGCGGGACAACGCGTACAAGTGATTAAGAAAGATGAAAAAGAAGGCGGAATTTTGGAATTTGGAACTGAAATTATTCACTCTGAAGACGGAAGTTTAGCGTGTTTATTAGGAGCATCGCCGGGAGCATCAACAGCAGTTTCTATAATGTTAGAAGTAATAAATAGTTGTTTTGGTAACGATATGAAAGAAGCCAATTGGCAAGACAAACTCAAAGAAATGATTCCGTCGTATGGGCAATCGCTCAATACAAATGCTGATTTATGTAAAGAAGTTAGAACTAATGTTCAAAAAATCTTACGTCTGAATGCGCAAGCAACGCGTTAATTTTATCTAAACAACATTCATCAAACTTACAACTATTTCTTTTTTTGATTACTTTTGCCCAATAATTACAGAATTTCACAAAAATGATACTACCTATTTACGGTTACGGAGAAGCCGTTTTACGAAAAGTGGCCGAAGATATTACGCCAGAATATCCTAATTTAAAGGAATTGATCGCAAATATGTACGATACGATGTATAACGCTTATGGTTTGGGATTGGCAGCTCCGCAAATTGGTTTACCGATTCGTTTGTTTATTCTCGATACCGAACCGTTAAGTGATAGTGAAGACTTAACGCCAGCAGAAGCCGAGCAATTGAAAAACTTTAAGGAAGTATTCATCAACGCTAAAATGCTGAAAGAAGAAGGTGAAGAATGGGCTTTCAACGAAGGTTGTTTGAGTATTCCAGAAGTTCGAGAAGATGTATACCGTCACGAGCAAATTACGATTGAATACTACGACGAGAATTTCAACAAAAAAACAGCTACTTACAATGGTTTGATTGCTCGCGTAATTCAACATGAATACGATCATATTGAAGGTATTTTGTTTACCGACAAAATTGCTCTTTTGAAAAAAACATTGATCAAAAAGAAACTTCAAAATATTATGGAAGGCAAATTTCGTCCTGATTACCGAATGAAGTTAGCTAATTTGAAAAAATAGTGATTAGTGAAAAGTAAATAGTGAAGAGTAAGAAAGTTCTTCGGAAGATTTATTTGGAATTTGTTATTTGCTTTTTGGAATTTAAAATCTATATATTTGCCACCGCTTAAAAACAATTTTTAGAAATGAATGTAGAAAAAATATTAGCCATTTCTGGGAAACCAGGATTATACGAATTGAAATTACAAACGCGTTCGGGTTTTGTGGCCGAGTCGTTATTAGATGGAAAAAAGATTACTGTTGGAATGAGAAGTAACGTGAGTTTATTGTCTGAAATTTCAATGTACACTCACAGCGAAGAAAAGCCATTAGCCGAAATCATGCGTGCGATTGCTGTAAAAGAAAATGAAGGTCCGGCGATTTCTCACAAAGAAGACAATGCCGCTTTAATTACTTATTTTGCCGGAATTGTTCCTGATTATGATGAAGATAGAGTATATCCTTCTGATATTAAAAAAGTTATCAATTGGTATAATATTTTGCAAGCCAAAGGTTTAGTTTCAAAAGAAGAACCAAAAGTAGCCAATGCTGAAGCTATTAAAGAAGAAGTAGTGGAAGAAGTAAAAAAAGAGGCTAAAAAAGAAACCAAAAAAGATACAAAGGAAAAGACTCCAAAAACTAAAAAATAGTTAATTTCTTTTTCATAACTATACATCCTGTTACTGCATTGTAGTGACAGGATTTTTTATTTTTACGAGTGAGAAGAAAGTCCGCTGCTCTGAAAGAAAAAATACTCAGCAACTCAGATTCTCAGTAACTCAGCAACTCAAAAAGATGAATTCCCGCCAAGACCAACTCAATGCTTTCAATCGCTTATTGGATATTATGGACGATTTGCGTGCTCAATGTCCGTGGGACAAAAAGCAAACACTCGAAAGTTTACGTCATTTAACCATTGAAGAAACCTACGAACTGGGTGATGCCATTCTGAATAACGATTTACAAGAAATCAAAAAAGAGTTAGGCGATTTACTCTTGCACATTGTTTTTTATGCCAAAATAGGAAGTGAAACCAACGATTTCGATATGGCCGATGTGGCCAACGAAATTTGTGATAAACTCATTCATCGTCATCCGCATATTTATGGAGATGTGGTCGTGGCTGATGAAGAAGAAGTAAAACAAAACTGGGAAAAACTCAAATTAAAAGAAGGTAAAAAATCGGTTTTAGAAGGGGTTCCTAAAGGATTGCCAGCATTAGTTAAAGCAAGTCGCATTCAAGATAAAGTAAAAGGAGTCGGATTTGATTGGGAAGAACCACATCAGGTTTGGGACAAAGTTCAGGAAGAATTGAACGAACTCCAAACCGAAGTCAATGCAGGAAATCAAGACAAAATAGAAGCAGAGTTTGGCGATGTGCTATTTTCAATGATCAATTACGCTCGGTTTTTGAAAGTCAATCCCGAAGATGCTTTAGAACGCACCAACAAAAAATTCATCAAACGTTTTCAATATTTAGAAAGTAAAGCAAGCTCACTCGGAAAACCTCTAGCCGATATGACTTTAGCAGAGATGGATGTTTTTTGGGAAGAAGCGAAGAGGCTTCCCAAATAAACAGTAATCAGAAAATCTTTGATTTTCAGTTATTAAAATTTGGGAAGAAGCGAAGCGGCTTCCCAAATAAACAGTAATCAGAAAATCTTTGATTTTCAGTTATTAAAATTTGGGAAGAAGCGAAGAAGTTGTGATTGATTGTAAACACTTAATGTTTTATCTCACACTAAAATTGTTTTTAATTTTTAAAATAATTATGCAACCACCTTACTACGCTGTTATTTTTACTTCAACTCGAACTTCAGTCGATGAAGGTTACGCCGAAATGGCAACTCAAATGGTCGAATTAGCCCAACAACAAGAAGGATTTCTCGGAGTAGAATCGGCGCGAAATGAAGTCGGAATCACTGTTTCGTATTGGCGCGATTTGGAATCCATTAAAAACTGGAAAAACAATTTAGATCATTTAGACGCTCAACTCAAAGGCCGAAGTAAGTGGTACGAAAATTACACCGTTCGAATTGCTTTAGTCGAAAGAGAGTATTCTTTTGGAAATTAAGAATTACTATTTCGAATTTGTTCAGCAAGTTTTTTTGGTGCCACTTCGCAATAGGCTGATGTAATGGCATCCATCAACAAATCAGGATTTACGAGTTTCAATTCAATTAATGTCCAACCTTGTTTTCCCCATTTATTATTTAACGGATAAATACTCTTTCCGTCAATAGAAAAATACATTTTGATCAATCGCAGAAAGTTTGATGCATACTCTTTCGTTTTTTTCGTCATAAGTCGCAAAAATTTTCTTTTTTACCCGAAATGAGGTCTTTTCAAAATGAGGTTCTTCCGTAGTTTCAGGAAAAGAAAGTGCCAACTTTTGTACCGTTTTAAATGAAATCATTCCAAGAGAGTTGATTTTACTGTCCCAAATCATAAATCTCCATAATGTCTTTCAACACTTTTGGAAAATCAATTTTTAAGTCGATGAGTTTGCCCGAATGAATATCAAAAACCCAACCATGTACTTGTAAACCTCTTTCTTTGTACGCTTCTTGAATTGCCGCTGTTTTAATCAAATTGACGCATTGTTCTTGAACATTCAACTCTACCAAACGATTGTACCGTTGATTTTCGTCTGTAATCGAGTTCAATTCTTCTTTGTGTAAACGATATACATCGCGAATATTACGCAACCACGGGTTCAAAATTCCCATATCTTGTGCCACCATCGCCGCTTTTACACCACCACAAAAGTAATGGCCACAAACCACTACGTGATTGACTTTCAAATGACGAACGGCGTAGTTCAACACCGACATTACATTCAAATCGATACTGATTACCATATTGGCGATGTTGCGGTGAACGAATACTTCGCCGGGTTCAACACCCATCAAATCTTCGGCAGTAACTCTACTGTCAGAACAACCGATGTATAGAATATCCGGACTTTGACCTTTGGATAAATTTTCGAAATAATTTGAGTCAACAGAAAGCTTCTGAGCAATCCATTTTTCGTTGTTTTTGAATACTTTTTCTATGTCCATATCAATTAGAATTACATTACTATATTATTAGTTGGTGTTATTGGCTTAGGCAAATCGGTTTCGTCCAACATATCTCGCAGGTCGATTTCAATCGTGCGACTGATTTGCGTAATCGGAACGTCATTAGCATTGCCTTCAAACGGATTCACCGAACTTTCACCTACCAAATCCAACGACACAAAAACCCAAGTCAGCATAGTGGCAAACGGAATGTTCAACCAAATGGTACAACCTTCCAAAAAAGTTCCTTTTCCCATTCCATCAAATTCTTTGAGTAATCCATACGGAACCAAAATCACAAAAGCGTAAAGTAAAATGGTGGTTATGGAAGAAAAATTTCTAGGATAAGGGAAATTTTTAATGCGTTCGGCTTTTCCTTGGTGTTCGTAAAAAAGCGACAAATTCGTTTGTAATTGCATCTGCTGAAAATCGGATAGTTTCCCTTTTTTATGTAAACTATTGATCATTTCAGACTGCAAAGCCAACGCCTGAGTAGCTCTGTTTTTTTTACTCAGTAAATAGGAGTGTTCCGTTTCAGAAAGGTATTTTTTCAGTTCCTCTTCGAGTGGTGTTTCCCTTTCGGGGATGGAAAAATAGCTGTTCAAATATTCAATATTGTTCTTTTGATCCATATTTTCCCAAACCCGCGATTCTCTTAATTGATAGCGTAAGGCAGTTAACCATGCAAAATGACGGTAGAAAATGGCTGTAACATCGGAATCTGTTTTTCCGCCTAAAAAATCGCGAACCTTCACGCCAAAACTTCGGCTATCATTGATGATGGCACCATAAATTTGTCGCGCTTCCCACAAACGACCATAGCTGGCGTTGTTTTTAAATCCGACAATGAACGCCACAGCTGTACCTAACATGGCTACTGGAACCCAAGTAATGGAAAGAAATTTCCATCCAAAAAAATACAAAATAGTCGGAATTGTAGATAAAATCAGTAGTTTATAAATGTGTCTTCGAGTCCAATAAATAAACTCTGATAAGGTGTATTTCTTTCCTGCATTCATAGGCTGAAATTCTTAATGTTTCATTTTCAATAAAAATAAAAAAAAACTGCTTACGAAAAGCAGTTTAAATTGTAGTATTATTTTGATGGGATTAATCCGCCAAACGTTTCAATTTGTTGCGATCTAAAATGGTAATTTTTTTTCCAGTTAAATCTACATAACCGCTTTTGTTGAATTCGGATAGTAAACGAATGCAACTTTCGGTAGCTGTACCAATCATTCCAGCTAACTCTTCACGTGATAATTGGATGTGTAATGATCCATCAGCACTTTTTCCGAAGGTTTCTTCTAAATAGAGTAAGGTTTCGGCCAAACGTTCTTTCACACTTTTTTGTGCCATCGAAACCATATGATCATCGGCTTCTTTCAAATCACCGCAAATGGTTTTCATCACGTTCATCGAAAACTGATTGTTCTGGGTAAAAAAGGCCATGACTTCACTCTTCGGAATAAAACACACTTCCATGTCTTCTAATGCCACGGCACTTAAATTAGCAGGTTCGTCACTGATCATCGAACGCTGACCTAATAGTTCGCCCGATTTCACCAATTTTACAATTTGGTCTTTACCGTTGGCACTTAACTTAGTCATTTTGCAAACACCGTCTTTGACACAGTAAATACCATTGGTTACTTCACCTTCTTCAAAAATAGGCTCGCCTTTTTTAATTGTGTACGACGTTTTACATTCTGCCATACGCATTAATTCATCCTTAGATAACGCTTTTAAAGAGCTAAACTGTCTCACAATGCACTGTTCACACTTACTCATAACTTGGTTTTAGTTTAAGTTCTACAAAGATATTAAAACCATGACAAATATCATATTTTAATTTTAACCATTGTCTAACCTTTGTTGCAGGTAAAATGAGCAAATTATGGACACAGAAAAATGTTTCCATTGTGGTAATGAAATTGTAAAAAAAGACGAAGTTCTATTTGATGAAAAAAGTTTTTGTTGTACCGGTTGTAAAACCGTCTACGAAATTTTCAGTCAGAATGATTTGACTTGCTATTATGATTTTCAAGCGTCACCTGGCGCAACTCCACTGGATATTAAAGGTAAATATGATTTTTTAGACAATGACGAAATTGTTGCTAAACTTCTCGAATTCCAAGAGGATACAACGAATATTGTTTCACTGTACATTCCTCACATACACTGTAGTTCGTGCATTTGGATTTTGGAGAATCTACAGAAACTTCAAGAAGGCATAAGTACTTCACAGGTGAATTTTCCCGAAAAGAAAGTTCGAATTACTTACAATCCCGAAAAAACAACGCTTAAAAAGATAGTTGAATTACTCAGTTCGATTGGTTACGAACCGTACATCAGTTTGGAGAATTTTGACGAAGGGAAAAAGAAAGTCGATCGCTCCTTAATATATAAAATTGGTGTGGCGTTTTTTTGCTTCGGAAACATAATGCTGCTTTCGTTTCCCGAATACTTTGAAGTAGAAGAATTTTGGATCAATCAGTACCGCGGATTTTTCCGTTGGTTGATATTTGCATTATCACTTCCTTCCTTCATTTACTCGGCTTCGGGTTATTATGTGTCGGCGTGGAAAAGCATCAAATCGGGTCTGCTCAATATTGATATTCCAATTGCATTGGGAATTGTAGTTATGTTCGTTCGGAGCACGGTTGATATTGTTTTTGACTACGGACAAGGTTTTTTTGATAGTATGTGTGGATTAATTTTCTTTATGTTATTGGGGAAATTGTTTCAAATCAAAACCTACGACTTCTTATCGTTTGAACGCGATTACAAATCGTATTTTCCTATTGCTATTACAAAAGTTTTACCTGATGGAAGTGAAGAAGCCATTCAAGTCTATGATATTGAAAAAGGCGATCGATTGCTCATTCGAAACCAAGAATTGATTCCGGTTGACGGAATTTTAATCTCCGAAAAAGCATCGATAGATTACAGTTTTGTGACAGGTGAAGCGGTTGCGATTGAAAAAAAATCGGGTGATAAAATTTTTGCTGGCGGAAAACAAATGGGCAAAGTCATTGAAATGGAAGTGCTGTTTTCAGTGTCACAAAGTTACCTCACGCAATTGTGGAGTAATGATGTCTTTCAAAAAAGAGTCGAACAAAAACACAAAACGATTACGGATACAATCAGCCGCTATTTTACGCCTGCTTTACTAGGATTGGCGGTAGTTTCCTTTATTTATTGGATGTTTTTCGACACAGCCACTGCATTCAATGTGTTTACAGCAATTTTGATTGTGGCTTGTCCGTGTGCATTGGCATTGACCGCACCCTTTACATTAGGTAATGTGTTGCGTATTTTAGGTAACCGAAAATTCTATTTAAAGAATGCTTTAGTAATTGAGCAATTGGCCAAAGTAGACACGATTGTTTTTGATAAAACAGGAACGATTACAACTAACAAAAAGACATCCATTACTTATGAAGGAACTCCTTTAAATGATGCCGAATTAAAATTACTAAAAAACACTTTACGCGGTTCGAATCACCCATTAAGCAGACGATTGTATGAGTTCATTCCGAATTCCGACCGAATCGAAATTACGAGTTTTGAAGAAATCATCGGAAAAGGAGTTTTTGCCACTTTGGATGGAAATTCAATAAAATTAGGATCGTCTCAGTTTTTGCAACACATGAGCGAAAACACGCATAAGAAAACCAAAGTGCATGTTGAAATTAATGGAGCATACAAAGGAAGTTATGTATTCAATAATCAATACCGAAATGGTTTGGAGCAATTGTTTGAGCAGTTAGCCAAAAAATACAGCATAGTGGTATTGTCGGGTGATAATGATGGTGAGCGAAAAATCCTTGAAAAAATGCTACCAACTACAGCTACTTTGGTATTCAATCAAAAACCAGAACAAAAATTAGAATTCATCGGAAACCTTCAAAAGCAAGGAAGAAATGTAATGATGGTGGGCGATGGTTTGAACGATGCCGGCGCTTTGGCTCAAAGCAATGTCGGAATTTCCATCTCCGAAAATGTAAACGTATTTTCTCCTGCTTGCGACGGAATTTTGGATGCAACCCAATTCGATAAGATTGCCTTTTTTATGAAGTATTCTAAAAACGCAATGAAAACCATTTACATGAGTTTTGGCTTGTCATTATTGTACAATGTAGTCGGATTAAGTTACGCTGTTACAGGCAATTTATCGCCTTTAGTAGCCGCAATAATAATGCCTTTGAGTACAGTAACCATAGTCAGTTTTGTGACCATTATGAGTAATTATTTCGCTCGAAGTAAATAAAAATTTAAGACAAATTTAAGAGTATGACAAATGTCATATTTTAAGAAACTAGGTAAAAGTAATTTTGTTAACACAATTAGTAAGGTATGAGTGTCATTTATTTATTAATCTCAATTAGTATAGTCGTAGCCATAGCGTTTTTGTATGCTTTTATTCGTGCCGTCCGATCAGGTCAGTACGATGATGACTATACGCCGTCAGTCAGAATGTTATTTGACGATGAACTTCTCAAAGAAACAAACAAAAATCAAATTAATATAACCGAAGAAAAACAATTATAATTATGGAAATGCAACAATTTTATTACGACAACAAAATTGTAAAGAAATTCCTCTACGCGAGTATCCTTTTTGGAGTAGTGGGAATGCTAGTCGGGTTGATTCTGGCTATTTTATTCCTCTTTCCTAATCTTACCGATGGAGTTTCATTTTTAAGTTTTGGACGATTAAGACCATTACACACCAATGCCGTTATTTTTGCCTTTGTGGGTAATGCTATGTTTGCTGGAGTTTATTACTCTATGCAACGCTTGCTAAAAACAAGAATGTTGAGCGACTTTTTAAGTAATCTGCATTTTTGGGGTTGGCAATTGATCATTGTAGCCGCAGCAGTGACTTTACCTTTAGGTTTCTCTACTTCTAAAGAATACGCCGAATTAGAATGGCCAATTGATATTGCCATTGCATTAATTTGGGTAGTTTTTGGTATCAACATGATTGGAACCATTATCAAAAGAAGAGAACGTCATATTTATGTAGCCATTTGGTTCTACATTGCTACGTTTGTAACCGTTGCTGTACTTCATATTTTTAACAGTTTAGAATTACCTGTTTCCGGATTAAAATCCTATTCAGTTTACGCAGGTGTACAAGATGCTTTAGTGCAATGGTGGTACGGACACAATGCGGTTGCATTCTTCCTAACTACTCCATTCTTAGGGATGATGTACTACTTTGTTCCAAAAGCAGCTAATCGTCCGGTGTATTCGTATCGACTTTCTATCATCCACTTCTGGTCGTTAATTTTCATTTACATCTGGGCTGGACCTCACCATTTATTGTATTCTGCTCTTCCAGACTGGGCACAAAATCTAGGTGTTGTTTTCTCAGTAATGTTGATTGCTCCATCTTGGGGTGGTATGATTAATGGTTTATTAACTCTTCGTGGTGTTTGGGATAAAGTACGTACCGATGCGGTATTGAAATTCTATGTTGTAGCGATTACAGGTTACGGTATGGCCACATTTGAAGGTCCGATGCTTTCTTTGAAAAATGTAAATGCGATTGCGCACTTTACCGACTGGATTATTGCTCACGTTCATGTTGGTGCTCTGGCTTGGAATGGATTCTTATCATTTGGTATGATTTATTGGTTGATTCCACGCATGACTAAAACCAAATTGTACTCTGAAAAATTAGCCAATTTCCACTTCTGGATCGGAACTTTAGGTATTATTTTATATGCGCTTCCAATGTATGTTGCAGGATTTACTCAAGCTTCTATGTGGAAACAATTTACTCCAGAAGGAACGTTAGTATACGGTAACTTCTTAGAAACGGTGACACAGCTTATCCCAATGTATTGGATGCGTGCTATCGGTGGAACTCTTTACTTTACAGGTGTAATTGTATTGGTATACAACATTGCTAAAACGGTAACTTCAGGTGCAAAAGTAGAAGATGAATTAGCCGAAGCTCCAGCTTTAGCAGCCATTGGATCAGCACGACTTAAAGGTGAAAAATGGCACTCTTGGTTGGAAAGAAGACCAGTTCAATTTACGTTATTAACTACTGTTGCAATCTTAATTGGTGGTCTTATCCAAATTGTACCAACTATTATGGTAAAATCAAACATACCTACAATCGCAGCCGTTAAACCTTATACTCCGTTAGAATTAGAAGGTAGAGATTTATACATCCGTGAAGGTTGTGTAGGTTGTCACTCTCAAATGATTCGTCCTTTCCGTTCAGAAGTGGAACGTTATGGAGAATATTCGAAAGCAGGTGAATACGTGTACCAACATCCATTCTTGTGGGGTTCAAAACGTACTGGTCCAGATTTACATCGTGAAGGTGGAAAATACAACGATAACTGGCATTTCAACCACATGTGGAATCCACAAAGTACTTCTCCCGGTTCTATCATGCCAGGTTATAAATGGTTGTTTGACAACAGTCCGATGGATTATTCAATGACCGAGAAAAAAATGGAAGCTATGGTAACTTTAGGTGTTCCTTATACTAAAGAAGACATTGCTAATGCCAAAACAAGTATTGCAACTCAAGCAGAAGCTATAGAGAAAAACTTGTATAACGATCCTGATTTTGTTAAGTCATATGAAGACAGTAAGAAAAAAGCGGCTGCTAAAGGCGAACAATTTGTTCCTATGAAAGACAGAGAAATCGTAGCACTTATCGCTTATCTACAACGTTTAGGTACTGATATTAAAGTTAAAGATAAAAAATAAGAGCCATGTTAAAGTTCATAAAACATAATATGGAAACGATTGATGGTGTTTCAATCTATCCGATTATTTCGCTGACCATTTTCTTTACTGTGTTTGTTGCTTTTTTTATCTGGGCAATGACCTACAAAAAAGAAACAATCAAAGAGCTTAGTGAATTACCTTTTAAAGACTAATTAAAAATTATAAAAGATATATAATGAAAAAATTATTTCCATCATACGTTAGAGTTCCAGTGATATTTGCAATGGTGTTTGCAGCATTGGAGTATTTTATTGATTCTGGCGATCGTCCTGCTTTTATTAAGTATCCAATGGTTATGCTCTTTTTGGGTGTGTTCCTTTTCTTATTGGTTGCCATCGAAATCGTAACAAGCGCTGTTGACAAAGTGACGTATCACATGTTGACTGACGAACAAAAACAAAAATTAGCTGACGCCCAATCGGTTTCTTTTTCTGAAAGTCCTTTCATGAAAAACTTGATGAAAAAGCTTACTCGTTCTAAAGAAGTGGAACAAGAAGCAGATGTAATGTTAGATCATGATTACGACGGAATTAAAGAGTTAGACAACGTGTTACCACCATGGTGGGTCAACTTGTTCTATGCGACAATCATTTTTGGTGTGATTTATTTATTGCGTTTTCACATGTTTGGTGACTATAACCAAGCACAAGAATATCTTGCTGAGGTGGAAACAGCTAAAATTGAAATCGAGAAAAACAAATCGGATGCTCCTGATGAAATGAATGTGGATAAAGTAACTTTATTAACCGATGCTGAAAGCTTAGCAAAAGGAAAAGAAATTTTCACTAATGCCTGTGTAGCTTGTCACAAAGCTGATGGTGGTGGACAAATCGGACCCAACTTAACTGATGAATACTGGATTAATGGTGGCGGAATCAAAAATGTTTTCAAAACCATTTCTGAAGGTGGACGCGAAGGAAAAGGTATGGTGCCTTGGAAATCAAACATCAAACCTTCTGATATTCAAAAAGTGGCCAGTTACGTTCTTTCTTTACAAGGTTCAAAACCAGCTGGTGCCAAACCAGTAGAACCCGAAGCAAAATTATGGGTAGAAGAAGGTGCCGCTGCACCTGTTGATGCCAAAGCAACTGCTACTGACAGTACAAAAGTAGTAGCAAAATAACTTTAAATAAATATCACGCGGGTTGCTACAATTCGCGTGATTCATTTCAAATGCCATGTCAAAAATTCAAGATGATAGTTTTAGGGATACCATTGCAACTATTGATAGCAAAGGTAAGAGAGCGTGGATTTTTCCAAAAATACCTTCAGGAAAATTGTATGATAGAAGAAAACTACTCAGTTATTTTTTGTTGATTTTCTTATTGGGTGCACCATTTTTAAAAATTAATGGCAACCAGTTCTTGATGTTTAATGTATTGGAACGAAAATTCAATATTTTCAGTTTCCCTTTTTGGCCACAGGATTTTCACTTATTTGTAATTTCGATGATTATTGGTGTGGTCGGATTGGCGCTTTTTACTGTTGCTTTCGGTAGAATATTTTGCGGTTGGTTTTGTCCACAAACCATTTTCATGGAAATGGTTTTCCGTAGAATTGAATTTTGGATTGAAGGCGACAGAGCTGCTCAAATGCGTTTAGCTAAACAAGATTGGGATGCCGAAAAAATCAGAAAGAAAGCAGTCAAGTTCATCATCTTCTTTCTCATTTCGTTCATCATTGCCAATGTGTTTCTGGCGTATTTGATCAGCAGTGATGAGTTGATTAAATTCATTCAAGAAGGACCAACTAAAAATGCCAGCACGCTCATTGCCTTATTGATTTTTACAGCAGTATTTTATTTTATCTATGCATGGTTCAGAGAGCAAGTATGTATAATAGCTTGTCCGTACGGAAGGATGCAAGGTGTGTTGTTGGATAATAAAACCATTAACGTTGCTTACGATCACGTTCGTGGTGAAGGTACAACAGGAAGAGCTAAATTCAATAAGAATGAAGATAGAGCAGCTTTAGGAAAAGGTGACTGTATTGATTGTAAAGTATGCGTTCACGTTTGTCCAACCGGAATTGACATCCGAAACGGAACGCAATTAGAATGCATCAACTGTACAGCTTGTATTGATGAATGCGATTCCATCATGGATAAAGTTGGACTGCCAAAAGGATTAATTCGTTACGCCAGCGAAGATGAAATCGTTAAAAAAGAGAAGTTCAAATTGACCACTCGTATGAAAGGGTATATTGCTGTTTTGGCCATTTTAACGGGTGTGTTCATTGGAATGTTGTTCTTGCGAAATGATGTTGAAGCGACTGTATTGCATTTACCAGGACAATTGTTCCAGCACAAAGGAGACAAGATAAGTAATATTTATACATACAAAATTGTCAATAAAACAGAAGCTCCTTTTGAGGATGTTACCTTCAAATTAATCACTCCAAAAGGTGAAGTGAAGTTGGTTGGAAATGCCAAAATTAAAGTTCCAAAACAAGGTTTAGCAAAAGGGACATTATTCATCGAAATTGATCAAGCTTATTTGACAGGTGATAAAACCGAATTAGAAATGGCCGTTTACAACGGAAATAAAGTAATTGAAACAACGTCTACTAATTTTATTGGACCAAGAAGTTTCGACTAAAAAAATAGAAATCATGAAAATAAATTGGGGAACCGGAATTGTAATTGCATTTGGATTATTTATGAGTTTCATATTGTTCTTTGTTTTTAAAGTGCAATCCAACAGTAAATACGACAACGAATTAGTAGTTGAAAAATACTATCAAAAGGAGCAAGGATTTGAAAAGGAAATGGAGAAAGAGCAAAATGCTCATGATTTGACTACTGCAGTACAATTTACTGTTGAGAAAGAAGGAATAGTAGTTCAGTTCCCAGAAGATATCGATTATACTAAAGTTACAGGCAAAGTGTCCTTATATCGACCGTCCAACAAAAAACTAGATTTTGAAACTCAGGTTTCACTTTCTGGTCCTCGTTTGCTCATACCTAAAAACAACTTGGTTGGCGGTCGTTGGGACATTGCTTTAGATTGGAGTTATAATGGTGTTGATTATTTAAGTAAGGAGAAATTCATTTTGTAACACTCTCATAATGTTATTTACTGCGTTATTTTTTGGATTGATTAGTAGCTTACATTGCATTGGTATGTGCGGACCAATTGCGATGATGTTACCTGTAGACCATAAAAATCCAACGAAAAAAGCGCTTCAAATCCTAACGTACCAATTGGGCAGAATTACCGCTTATGGTATGTTGGGATTTATTTTTGGACTACTCGGAAGAGGTTTGTTTATTGCAGGTTTTCAACAACGATTGTCTGTTGTGGTTGGTGTTTTGATGATTGTTATAGCACTTGTGCCTGATCGGGTTTTTGCCCAATATAATTTCTCAAAACCAATTTACAAACTCATCTCAAGCATTAAAAGTAAATTAGGCGAACAGTTCAAACGCAAAAGTCCAGATGCGTTATTCACCATCGGGTTTTTGAATGGTTTATTGCCTTGCGGAATGGTCTACGCCGCTTTATTCGGAGCTATTGCTATGCAAAACACCTTGTTAAGTGTATCCTATATGCTTTTGTACGGTCTAGGAACCATTCCACTTATGAGTGCTGTCGTTTATGCCACTAATTTTATAACACAACCTTTCAGAAATAAAATTCAAAAGGCGATTCCATTGGTAACCATACTCATCGGAACGTTATTCATCCTTAGAGGATTAGGTTTAAATATCGATTATATTTCCCCTAGTACAATGGATTTATTTGTTCAAGCCAATGCTAATTGCCACAATTAATAACCAAAAAACTAAAAGTCATGGAAAGACACGATTTATTACACGAGTTTCCTGAATACCAGGAAAAAATACACCAACTCAAAGTTGATGATCACCATTTTAGAAAATTATTTGACGATTACCATGAGTTGGAACATCGAATTCACCGAATCAATACTGATGAAGAAGTAGTAATTGACGAATATGCACACGAATTGAAATCACAATTATTACATCTTAAAGACGAGATCTATACGTATTTGAGTAGATAATTTAGTTATTTTTTAAACAAAAAGCACCTGAAATCAAGCAGGTGCTTTTTTTTCATCAAATCAAACTTAATCTATCTCTTCACAGCAATTTTTTTTGATTGATGAAGTAGTACGTCTTTGTTGTTAATTATAGGATTATTTCGGTCACAAAAATATATTTCTTTTATTCCATCTCCATCAAAATCGGCTGCGATTACACCTAATGCATCGATGATATTTTTTCCAAAGATAGTTTCGGTAGCATCTGAAAACACTCCTTTTCCGTTGTTAGTATAAGCCTTAATCGGACCTCCAAATACATTTCCTAAAATCAAATCAGGAATTTTATCATTATTCACATCTTCAAAAATGGCATCAATAGTATGGTCTTCATCTTTAGGCAAACGTTGACTGGTTTCGTCAGTAAATTTCCCTTTTCCATTATTGATGTACAGTCTGTTTTGCGGATTTTTAGTTCCTAAGAAATTGACATTAGCCAAAAACACATCCATATCGCCATCACGGTCTACATCGCTTAGTGCTATTTTTCGTGTCTCTAAATCATCATTTTGTTGAGGTAGGTGAGTTGTAGTGCAATCGGTAAAATATCCTTTTCCATTGTTTTTGTAGAGTAAATTCCCATCTTCATTGGCTAAAAATAAATCCATATCGCCATCTTTATCCATATCAATCAAGGCAACATCTTGAGTCACTTTTTTGATGATTGGTAATCGATTGGGTTCTTCTTTAAAATCGCCATTTCCTTGGTTAATTAAAATCAAACTTTGACCACTATTTCCCAAAAGCAAATCCATTTTTTTGTCGTTGTTGAAGTCGGCTGCAATCACCGCATTGGCCTCCGAATTTGGAAGTTTAAAAGCAGCTTCTTTGAATATACCTTGTCCTTGGTTGAGGTAATATTCGTGTACTTTATCGTCTTCACTGCAAAATACTAAGTCTACTAAACCATCTCCATTAAAATCAGCTGTAGCAATATCTTCACTATCATGTACTACTTGTGGCAATCTTTTTTCAGATTCGTTGATGAAATTACCCTTGCCATCGTTAATGAGAATGGTGTTAGGTTGAAATTCATTAGCCAAGATTACATCCAAATGGCCATCACCATTGATATCAGTGGCTTTTACATCCATACTTGCTCCATGACTCCCAATATCGGGTAATCGTTCGCTAACGTCGGTAAAAAGTGGTTTCACTCTGTTTTTATTGGGTTTGGCCGCAACAGTTTTCATCCAATCACACGTATAATCAAATACTTTTGGATTAAATTTTGAGGCAGCATATTGCTGAAAAGCCTGCGGGTTGGATTGCCATTTGATGAATTCTTCCATTGTACCAATTTCTTCAAACGTGTGAGTGGTTTTGGGAGCTAACCAAAAAGTTCCATTTCCGGGATTCTTTTTATTGACGTAATCAATCAACGCTACATGATCTTTCTCGTTGTTGGCCGCAATATCACATTCACCATAAATTGCCAAAACATCATTTTCGTAATTGCCCCATGCTTTTGCCAAAGGTTGTTGGTTGAGTTCTTTAAAAGTCAACGGACTTCTTCCAGAAGCAACCAAACCCGTTTCAGGATTGTAGCTCAGAACTTGTTGAAGCGCCATCAAACCCATTGGATCTTTGGCGATTTCTTCAATGCTTTTGTTGTGATAAAAATAGTCGTAAATATAGGGTTTGTATTTTTCCAAAGCCATACGTAATTTTCCTAAATCTTCGCCGTAATACTGCGATTGAATGAGAAAAGCATCAAAAAGATATTCTTGCCATGGTTTGAATCCTGTGCCATACACTACAACACCTTTGGGTTGGTATTTTTCAGCCAATAATGGTGCTGTGATTCCACCCATCGAATGTCCGAAAAGAAAAATAGCGCTAGCATCAACTTCTTTTAATAACAACAAATTTTTGTATCCTGCATCGTACATGGCCAATTCTTCTGTAAAGCCCATTGGTTCACAAGGTGGCGTGTTTAGATTATCTCCCATGTCACCTTTTTCCATTCGATATACAGCAAAACCTCTTTCGACCATGGCGTCAATGGCTTGTTTGGTTTTATCTAAAGCCTGAAAATTATCCATTGAATAACAAGGTAATCCTTGTAAAAAGTAGATGGTTCCAATTGGTTTTTTCCCTTTTAATGATTTGTAAATAGTGCGAACATAGCCATTCTTGTATGCAAATTCACCGTAGACTACATCGGCGATTTCACTGGTTTCTTTGGGTCGTTCAATGACTATTCCTTTGAGGGTTTGAATTTCTTTATTTCGAATTACGGTTATTTCAACTGGATCACCAGAACGGAATTTTCGGGCTTCACTTACAATTTGTGTTGGAGTCTCAATAGAGGTGGAATTGATTTTTACGATAATATCGTCCTTTTTTATACCAATACTCGCAGCCGTGGTGTTAGGAACGGCAAATTGTACAACTGCTCCTTTTTCGTATTGAAGTTTATCAATTAATGAATCAGGTGTTTTTTGATAATAGGCAACTCCCAAACTGCCTTTTCGTTTGATGTTTTGACTGAATGATTGAAACCCAACTACTACTGTGATTAACAGAAAAAAATATTTCATAAATACTATTTTGTCTCAAAAATAAGAGCCAATTTTGAGATAGGATTGTCAATTTCTGCTAATTATAAAATGGATTTATTCTGAATAATAGAAGGAGTTAAACCAAAATGCTTTTTGAAGCTTTTGCTAAAGGTAGGCAAATCATTAAATCCGGTTAAAAAGGCGACTTCTGAAATGTTTAGTGTTTTATCTTTGAGTAAGTGATACGCCAATTCAAGTTTCTTTTTTAGAATGTATTGATACGGACTTATTTGATACACATGACGAAACAATCTAAAAAAATGATATTCAGACATCGAGCATTCTAATGCCACTTCTTCGATATTTTTAATTTGACTGAAATGGCTGTCAATGAAATTTTTCCCGAGTGCTATTTTTCTGAAAAGGTCTTTTTTAGTTGCCAATTTAACCGAAGGAATAGCGTTAAGGTCTTTGATGTTGGAGTATTGGTCAATGACTAATTTTTCGGCTAAATCATAAAAAAACTCATTGCTAAATTCAAACTGATGTTCAGTGTTCAACGCTAATTCTTGGCTGATTTGCTCTAGTCTTTTTCCCAATGCATTTTGTTTTGCATTGTATTTGTTTTCAGGAAAATAGTTGGTTGTGAAGTAGCGCTCCAAATCGGGATTGAATTCGGTTAAATCAGGTTTTTTTATGCCGCTTACTACTTCGGTTAGAATAGATGGAGCAATGTCAATGCACATTCCTTCTACCATTGTTGGATTGTCAATGATCAAATGACCACCAGAAAAATTATTTGCCAAAAGATATTCGCCCGTTTGTACTTTAAACTGATTGCCATAGATTCGGTATTTTTCACAACCTTCAATGACGTATTTGATACTAAAACTTCTGAATAACACATCCGTCTCTAGCTCTTTAAAACGCGAGTAATTGACTAAACTACTTTGTTTAGGCAACTGTATTCTTCTGAAGTTTTCGTCTGAAATTCGGTTGAACATAGAAACAATTATTTCTATATATGTCACTAAATTGTCAAATATGTTACGAATTACAAACGGTTATTTCTCAATGGGATACAAAGTGCATTTTGATGTCTATTATATCGTCATCGAAAACAATTCGGTATGAGGCGCTTTTCGTTTGAGACGTAAATCAAAAGCCATACAAATATTCCGCACAAAAGGTTTGCCTTTTTCGGTAACGGTTACCGAATTCGATGTAATCTCAACCAAGCCATCGTTTTCCATCTCTTTTAATTGTTGCAGTACTTTTGGTAATTCGGCAAATGTAGTCTTAGAATCGCTCCAAGTGGTCTGAAACTGACACATCAAATTCAGTATGTGTTTGCGAATTATTAAATCTTCGATGGTGAGCATATGTCCTCTAAAAACAGGCAATTCGTTGGCTTCTAATTTCTGATAATATTCTTCAATCGTTTTTACATTTTGAGCAAAACTGTACCAACTGTCGCTTATTGATGAAACTCCCAAACCAATCATCAATTGAGTTTTTGATGAGGTGTAACCCATAAAATTGCGGTGTAATTTTCCTTGATTAAACGATTGAAACATACTGTCGTTTTCCAACGCAAAATGATCCATTCCAATTTCGTGGTACTGATTGGTTGCTAATCGTTTTTTACCTTCTTCGTACAATCTTCTTTTTTCATCGTCTTTGGGTAAATCTTCATCATTGAAACCACGCTGCCCGTTGCCTTTAATCCACGGAACGTGAGCGTAACTGTAAAATGCCAAGCGATCGGGTTGGAGTGAATTGGTTTTGTCAATGGTATCCAAAACATCGTCTAAAGTCTGAAAAGGCAATCCATAAATCAAATCGTGACTGATAGAAGTATAACCAATCTCGCGTGCCCAAAAAGTCACTTTTGCCACATTGTGGAACGGTTGGTTTCGATGAATCGCTTCTTGTACTTTGGGCGAATAATCTTGTACACCAAAACTCACTCTTCTGAATCCTAAATCGTAGAGTTTTTGAAGATGAGTTCGAGTTGTGTTATTAGGATGGCCTTCAAAACTGAATTCGTGATTTGGTGCTTTTTGGGCTCTTTCGAATAAACCATTTATTAAACGCTCTAAATTTTCGGGTGAGAAAAAAGTAGGTGTTCCTCCACCCAAATGAATCTCTTTGATGTTGGGTTGTTCGGGAAGTAAATCACAGTACAAATTCCATTCTTTCAAAACGGCTTCAATGTACGGATTTTCAATATCGTGTCGTTTTGTAATTCGTTTGTTGCAACCACAAAAGGTACACATACTTTCGCAAAAAGGCAAATGAATGTACAAACTGATTCCTTCCGATGTATTGCTTTCTAGAAACGATTTGATACTATCTTTTTTCCACTTTTCTAACGTGAAATCGTTCTCTTCCCAATACGGAACAGTCGGATAACTGGTGTATCGCGGACCTGGAACATTGTATTTTTGAATTAATGAAATTGACATACTCATACCTTTTGAAGGTACAAATCTATATCAGGTAAAATGAATTTGAAATGATAATTATCATACAGATCAAAAAGCTGTATTATTGACTGCAAGGCGTTTTAGTCAATGGCATCTCATTTGGAAATGTCAAGGCATTGGTATCTTTAAAAGTAGTTCCGTCAGCACTCATTTCACCATAACCTTCTAACAGTTGGTTTCCGTTAATTTTGAAAGCTACTTGTCGGGTGCTTTCGGTTCCTTCCGATTGAAAAGTGTAGGTTCCAATTAGAGTTTTATTGTTTAATTGACCTACAAAACTGCCAGAATTTCGGTCTTTTTCAGCTAAACTGTAGGCTAAAATTCCCTTTATTTCGTCCTTATTATCTGTAATTTCAAACGAGATGACATTTTTAGAATCGTTAAAAACATAACAACCTATTGGAAGAAGAGATTGAGTAGTTTCCATCTTTTGAGGATCAACTAAAACTTCTTTCTTTTTGCAGCTACTTAATGTCAGAATACAAAATGCAATAATGAGTAACTTTTTCATGTTCAAATAATTTTATTGTATAAAGTTAGCTAATTATTTTGAAATGCGTCCCATTCGAAGCAATAAAGGAAAATGAACTGTTTTTATTTCCTCTTTTTCCCAAGATGAGCGCAATTGATTGTAAACTAAATCGATTGGATTGGATTGGTTTTGTTGAATATAATGTTTTACTGCCGACCAAGTGTTCAAATAACCCATTAAGTGTTCGAATGTCCATTGATAAGTGTTTTCAAATTTTGGACAGTCTATTTCTGCAAATGGAAACGGAATAGTAGTATAATTTTCATCTATGTATTTCCGCTCTTTATCCCAGTATTTCCCTAAGATTTCAGTATATAAATAATCAATTACAGCATCAATCTTGTTGTTTATTTGAAGTTTTCCGTAACCCGTTACCACCAGCAAAGCATTATTTTTAGCAGTCCGATTTACTTCTGCATAAAAAGCATTAAAATCAAACCAATGAATGGCTTGTCCGACAATTATTAAATCGAATAGAGAAGGAGTAAAATTTGTTTTTTCTGCAGGCTGAACAGAGTATTCAATGTTATCAGAAATTTCGGCACAGTCAATTTGCTTTTGACTGATGTCGGTGGCATGAATGGTTGTGAAGATGGATTGCAGATGTTGGGCTATTTGACCATTTCCTGTTCCGCAATCCCATGCACAATCCGTAGAAGTTAATTTACTTTCAATAAATTCAAACAAAGCGACAGGATAATTGGGTCGGAATTGCTTGTACAAGTCTGAATTTGTTGAAAAATTATCTTTAGTACTCAAATGAAAATGAGTTTAAATTTTAATGTGTCCCCAATTTTCGCCACTTTTAATACGTCTGATTTGCATTTCGCTTACACCAAACTGTTTTGCAATCATTTTTAAACGCGTTTTTCTATCAGGTTTTGCCAGTAATTTTTTGATGAGGATGACTTTGGTAACGGTAAGTTTTTTACCGTCGGATTTGATGTTGTGTTCTAAAAGATTTTTTTTGGCTTGAATCACAAACGGACTTTTACGACTGTGTTCAATCATCTCTTCACGTGTTGCCCATCTTAGATTTCTATAATCATCGTTATCTCTTACACGGTCTAAATGAAGTACATAGGTTTGATCTTCCGAGAATTTTGGAACGAAATGTTGTGCAACTAATTTGCAAACAAAGAAATGCTTGTTAATTACTTTTCCATCTCTTCTGATACGGTAGCGGAACATTTTATATCCATCCGATTTGCTTCCGTTTAATAGCCTTCCATTTTTAATTTCATCACTGAAACTGATGAGTCGACCTCTATTAGAGACAGCATAGCGAAATATTAATTTGTCTTCCAGTTCGATCTCTCTGAATTCTTCTCCAGGATAAATTTTAAGTGTACTCATGGGTTAGTTGTCATTTAAAAATTTAAAAAAGATTTTAATTTTTATAGTAGTTTAAAGGTCTACAAGTCATTAATGCTTGTTTCTTAATTCTGAATGGCAAATAACATTACACCACAAATATAACAAAAATTTAATAATAAACTATTTTTATAGGTGTTTTTACTTAGGAAAAAACTTACTTTTAAGCTAATTTTAAGTTTATTATTTCATTCCATTTTAAATCACTGGGTAGCTTTTGTTTGCTAAATTCAATGTGAATCACTCTTCTGCGATTATTGTTGGTAGTTTTGTTTGAAGCATGGAACAGCAATGGTTTCATCAACATTATCCCACCTTTTTTTACTTCACATAGGGTTTCATCCTCATTTTCAAAGTTGAAATCTTCAGTTCGAATAATTCCCTTTTGATGCGATTTAGTAATTACTTTCAGTGCACCATTGTCTTTTGTTGTAGTGTCAAGATGGATGCGAATAGTAAAATTATCTTTCAAAATGGATTCAGGTGGTTGTACCGAATATTGATTTTGTTTGAGAGTCCAATTCTTAAAGTTTTCAAGTTCAACTTTTTTGTTAACAGAAATTGTTAAATCTTGATGATAAGAAACAAACCAATTGGATTTTTCTGGTTTATCAAAATAAATGGATTTAGAAATGAAATAATCATCACTAAAGGTTGTTTTGATTAGTGTTGAGAGCTTTTTATTGAAAATGTAATCCAATGCTTCTGGAATTTCGTGGAGAAATTGCCGAATAGCAAATAGATCATCGGATTGCCTAAAAGTTTTATTCTGGCTTTTATTTTCAATTGCTTTTTCGATAATTAAAAGAAGGGCATCAATTTCTGAATTTGTGTATATAGATTCAATTATAGTAAAGCCTTCCGAATTTAGTGTGTTTTTATAGTTCATAATTTTTTTGTAGGATTATGTAACGTTTTGTAACTTGTACGCTTGCCTTATTGTACTAATTTGTAAGGAATTCAAAAAAATAATAATAATAACTATAATTATCAATTTGTTATTTTGGAAAACAATCGAGTGCCAATTGATTGATTCTTGTGACAAGCTCTGAATTGCAACTTATAGAGTTTTTAGTCATTTTTGAAATCCTTCTTGCCAATCGTATGGGTTTGCATTCGATTTTTCGTTTTCAGAATTGGCTATTGAACTTTTCTGGAGCGTATCATTAGGTGACAAACCTTGTTTTTCATTGTTTTTTTTCAGCAAATAAATAATACTAAAATTATAATATAATAAGGAAATAATGTTTTCATGCTAAACTATTTGATTGATAAACAAAATTAAAGCGGTGAATAGTATTCCTTTATTAAATTTTATTTTTCCTGTACTCATTTTGTAACCTAATAAGAAAAGTATAAGGATTATGCTAATTTTGATGCCACTTTCAACAAGTGACATTTTATTCATATCAGGAACAAAATTGGATTCAATTGCAATAATAATTGTCCGTACAGTAATAAAAAAACCAATTCCTAAAATCAATAGTCCGATGTCTTTTTGACGCTCAACTTTTGTTTGTTTAGAAAATCTATAGGAAGCTAAATAAAGAACAACTCCAACTATTCCGAAAAGGTTCAGTACGGTATTTTGCAATAGATTTGTGCGATTGATACCATAAATTAATAAGTCGATACAGTATTGATTTACGAGTAGCAACATGGGAAAAATTAAAACTCCGATGATAAAAAAACGAACGAATCGTTCTCCATTTAATTTTGAAAAAAGGAGTGAAGTCAAAGCTAAAATAGAAAGTAAAGTATTTGAGATTCTCATTAAATATGAACTAAATAAATCAAATTCCATAGCCAATTTTTGAATACTGATGATCGTAAAGTACGATGTTATCATTATTAAAATTAGATCGAAATAACTATTTGAAAATGTTTTTTTGATGTGTAACATTTAAAAGTAAAGATTTATTTAATTGAATAGTTACTATAATTTTTGTTCTATAACTCTTTTTCCATTTGATCTAAACTTACAGTGAATTTATTTTCACTCGACCATTTTCTAACTTCTTTGTTCCATTTTTTAAAGTTCTTTTTGTCTTTTATTTGGTAGTAATAATAAGCAATGTTATAAGCTGTTTCTTGAATGTAAAATTTAGTGTTGCACGCCGAAATCATTCGATTGTACACTTCTTCCGATTTGTCTAAAACTTTCATGTATCTGTATGCGTAGGCTAATTCTTTTAGAGCATAACAATCACTCGGACTTTTAGCTAGTGTTTTTAACAAGGCAGTTTCGGCTTTTTGGTATTCTTCTAAAGCGTTGTACGAATAGGCAAGTTCGGTTTGTAATCCTTCATAATTGGGATCTATTTTTTCGGCTTTTTCTAAAAATGTTAAGGCTATTTTGCACTCGCTCCAGCCGTTGTACATATAACCCCATTTGTAAAGTCGTTCAATAGAATTTTCATCTTTTTTATACTCTTCTAACCATTTTGGTTTTGCTTCGACTTTAAGTTCGGTAAATTTTGAATCCGGAATTTCAGCCAATAACACTTTGTCGGGTTCTAATCGAACTTTTATAGAAGATGATTCACTTTCATTACCTTTCTTAATGAACTGACCTACACCATTGATTTTAAATTTTCCTTCATAATTGAATGTCAATCCAGCTTTTGAATCAATGTAGATGAAACCATAAGTATACGTACTGTCTTTTGCCATAGGAAAAGCAATCCATTTGTCTTCGCATTGAACATTTTTCTTGTCAAAAACTAAAACATTTTGCGCTTTTGAAGCCAATGAAATTAAGACTGAAAATAAAAGTAAGTACTTCATTTTAGAATGATTTTGAAGGATAATATTCGGTATAAACAAATATAGTATTTTACAATAAAAAAACTGTTGCCAATGAATTAAATTACAGTGCAACAGTTTTAAATTATTTTGGTAGTCAATTATTCTTGGTATTCTAAAATATCAGCTGGTTGACACTCTAAGGCTTTGCAAATGGCTTCAAGTGTACTGAAACGAATTGCTTTGGCCTTGCCGGTTTTTAAAATGGATAAGTTCGATAAGGTTAAATCTACCTTTTCAGAAAGTTCGTTGAGCGACATCTTTCTTCGGGCCATCATAACATCTAAGTTTACAATTATTGGCATAGCTTATATTGTTAGTTCGTTTTCCGATTGAATTTCGATTCCTCTTTTAAAAATTTGTGCAATCACCAAAAGCGTAACTCCCATAAAAATCCAAACGTCGGCGCCGCCTAATTTTAATGAATCAATAGAAGGCATAATAACTCCTTGTTTTGTGAACCATTCGGCATAGTTGCCACCAAAGTGAGAGAACAAACCGATTCCCAGTGATAAATACGACATGTTTTGTATGAAACGCTTCACATAATTATTAAAAGGATGAGACAAACTTAATCTATTTTCGTGGAGCAATTTCACAATCAGATAGAAGAGTAGTGCTTTTGTCACTGCCGCCATACTCATAAAAAAGATTTCAACAAAGAAGAATACAGGGTCAAATTGATACAGACTTGATAAATCAGCTCCCATCCAATAATTTTTGGCGCCACCCGGATTAATTGCTAAGGTATAGAAAGCATTGAAAATAATTCCGCCCGCTTCTATACACAAACCAACAAAAATGATCCACGAAAGAATTTCTAATACTTTCAGCATTGTTTTACTTGTGATTTTGATTTCCATAATTATTCGTTTAATTAAAAATGATGGAGCAAAAATAATAAAAATTTATTGATAAACAATAAAAATATATTATTTTTTAATTAAAATTTATTAAGCTATGTTTTTTTTTAAAATTCAAGTTGCGTTTAGATTAATAGGTTTTATTTATGATTAAAATAATGGAATTTGAGAAAGTAAAATGTACTAACTGACTGCGGCAATTACCAAATAAATCCAAAAATTATACACCAATGTATATCCCAAACCATACATTACACTTTTCATTAGATTGCCATTACATTCGGCTGCATTTTTAAAAACCAATCGCAATGCTCGGTAGAAAACCCAGTACAACATTGCGCCAAAAGTGAGTATAGTAACCCAAATTACAGCACTAAAAACAAAAAGGATGTACCCGAAAAAAATAGAAGCCAATAACCATAAGACAATACTAAAGAGTACACCTTCAATTTCATCTAAATCAAAAGGTTCACTTGGAGTGAAATTTTTTAAAAAATTTAATTTTTCAAAATTAATAGTGTCAGTTATTTTCCCCAGATTATCTTTCAATTTGACTCCGTTATACAAGCCAATCGATAGGAACAGAAAAAATGAAATGGATAGGATGGAAGTAGAGAAGAACGAATTTTCAATTACGGTACGATGTTTCCCGATGCCGTAAAACCAAACACTTAAAACAGTTACTATTATTACGATTAATGATATAAAGAAACAGATTTTTGAGTTGATTATGGTTCTTTTTTTCATCGATGGAATGAAGGAAACTTATAATTAGAACAGTTTAAAGATTAGAGTCAAATTAAAAAATGATGTAACCCGCATTTGCTCTGTAGGGCGAATGGTGAATGGTGAAATTGTTAGTGCCTAAAACTTCTCTAAATGCTTGTGTTTCTCCAGGAAATTCGGCAACGTTAATCTCGTCAAATGCGATAACGGATCCTTTGGACAAATAGGGAATTATTTTTTCTAAACATTCTTTGGTTGGTTTATAAATGTCAAAATCAAAATAGGCGAGAGCGATTATGGTTTCAGAATGATTTTTTAAATAGTGATCAATTGTTGAAATCGCATCACCTTTGACGAATTCGTGTTTTTTTACATTCGGAATGGGCGCCATTTCTTCGTGAACGGAGATTACTTTTTCTAGAAATAATTCGTAATTTTCTGGAACTCCAAAATCGCCTTCTTTCCAATTGGCAGTGTCGCTGTTTTGGTCAACATCAGGGAAACCTTCCCAAGTATCAAATCCAACTATTTTACGATTGTGATTGAAGGGTTCGTAGATGCCTCTGTAACTTGTAAATAATGATATATTTTGTCCGTAGCGCACTCCAAATTCGAATATGCTTCCGTGAATCGGAACTATTTTCTGATAGATTTCGTTGATGAATAAAAAGCGAGAGAGTGTTCTTCTATCGATGAATAAACCGATATTGTTGAACAATTCTTCTGACGGAATTGGTGCATCGAACATAAAATCTTTGAGATTATTACGACTTAAAACATCTTCAGAATTGTACAGATTGTTTATGATTACCTCACTTTTAGTATCGATTTTTTTCATCATTATATTTGTTAGACTTGAATTACAAGTGTAGCAATAATTTTTCACACTTATTTCAAAGCGAAGTTAAAAAAAGTATTTTATTTATTTGAATGTTGTGGAATGTGAAGATGACTTTAATAGAAAAAATAAAACAGTCTTTGTTGCTATATGCTGTCCAACAGAATGTTTTCGATGACTAGTTCAGCAAAAAGTTACTTTCTTTTTACGATCGGATGATTTAAACCATTCACATCATTTCTAATCACAATGTAATTGGGTAAATTTTCAAAAAGACGCGTAAGATTCTTATAACCAAACGCTCTTGAATCAAAACTAGGATCAAGTTTTCGCAAGTTTAAGCCTATTTGCGCAATATGAACTTCTTCTTCTTCACCCACTGAAATGTCAAAAGCTTTATCAATTACTGTGGTATCAATTTCGTCTTTTTCTACTACTTTTTCCGGTTCAATCGGTTTCTCAATCTCTATTTCTTTTTTTACTTCAACTTGTTTTTTTGCTTTGGCTTTCGGTTTAGGAATTACTTTTTTCTGTTCCTCATTTGAAGAAACTTCGGGCGAAATATTCTCACAAAAAGTAAAAATTTCACACGATTGGATGAACGCAATTGGAGTTGATTTTCTTCCAATCCCCATTACAAAAACACCTTGTTCTCTAATTCTTTTGGCTAAACCAGTGTAATCGCTATCGCTTGATACTATGCAAAAACCATGTACATTTTTCTCGTGTAATATGTCCATTGCATCGATAATTAAGGAACTATCAGTTGAGTTTTTCCCGGTTGTGTAGGAGAATTTTTGAATCGGATTAAAAGAATATTGATTGATTATTTCTTTCCAGCCGTTCATTTGTACAGTGGTCCAATCACCGTAAATTCTTCTAATAGTGGCTTTCCCATACTTTGAAACTTCTTCAATTATTGCTTGTAAAAGTTTTGGTTGTGCATTGTCGCCATCAATTAAGACCGCTATATTAAATTTTGTCTCCATACTCACATGATTTCAATTAGTAATGCCAAAATCGGCTTATTCATGTCAGTGGCAGTTACTGGCATTGACCGAAACAAATGTACTGAAATTCTTTCGAACTCAATTGTAGGAAATAAATCTACTATTCTTAAAAATGCAAAACGCAATTGCTAAGCCAGTAATTGCGTGTAAAAAGTATAATGGGCAATTCTAAATTTTTAATTGTATCTCAATTTTGATTCGTACTTTTAGACCACTATTATTTAGTTTATTTGAGTTCTGAAAGTAGTATTTTTTTCTGTGTAAATGTATTTTTCATTGCCTTTTCTCTGACTTTAGGATCATCACTGTTAATTAGGTCAAAATATTCAACAGGAACCACTTGCCATGATAAACCGTATTTGTCTTTGCACCATCCACAAGAACCTTCTTCTCCGCCATTTGCAGTCAAGGCATCCCAATAGTAATCTACTTCTGCTTGGTCTTTACAATTAATAACAAATGAAACCGATTCATTAAACTTGAAGTACGGACCAGCTGCTAAAATGCTAAATTCGATATCTCCAATTTCCATTACCGCAGTTTCAAAGCTGTCTTGACCTTCTTGTCCTTTTTCTTGAGGTGGATTTTTATACTTGTGGTATTCTTTTAGTTTGCCATCTTTAAAAATAGAAAGGTAATAATTTGCGACTGCTTTTGCATCTTTATCAACCCAAAGGCAAGGCGTTATTTTTTGCTTAATAGAACCTGATGCTTCTGTTGAAGTTGAATCGGAAGCTGCACCCATTTTACTGTTTTTGTCGGAATTCTGCTGAGAATTTCCACAACCCATTAAAGTAGTTATAAGTAGTACTGCTAAAAATTTAAGTTTATACGTTTCCATTGTGCTATTTTTTTAAAGTTGGTAATAAATTTCCTAATTCATTTAATGTCATAGTAAAGCCTTCTTTGAAGCCCATTTCGATCATTTTTTCCATTCTTTCTAGAGATTCATTGTAAATAGAAATACTAACTTTCGTAATATTATTTTCTTCATTAAAATTCAAATCCCAATTTGAACCAGGTAGATGTATGTTTTCATCTTTATCAGCAAATACACTTAAAAACTTAAAATTAGTTTTTGGAGTGATGGATGTATACTGTTGAACTTGCCACATTTCATGTCCTTCAGGACTAACCATTGCATAAAATCTACGTCCGCCAACCTTGAATTCCATTACTTTTGTTTTTGATTCGAAAGGTTTTGGTGCCCACCATTGATCTAGAATTTCTTGTTTTGTAAATGCATCCCAAACTTGTGAAAGTTCTGCATCAAATTCTCTTTCTACAACTACAGTTTTGGTTGATTTGTCAACCTTAAATTCAAATAATAAGTTGTTCATGTTATTTTTTTTTGAGTGTTGATAATACGTTGTCCAATTGATTGAACCGGTTTTCCCAAATTTTTCGGTACTGTTCCAACCATAGGTCAATTTCTTTCATCTTTTCTATTTCCAAAGAGTAGTAGATTTCTCTTCCTCTTTGTTCTTGCTTTACTAATTCACATTCTGACAGTATTCGTAAGTGTTTAGAAACTGCTTGCCGGGTTGTGTTGAAGTTATCGGCAATGGAGTTAGGAGTCATTGCTTGTAATGCAATTAAAGCGATAATGGATCGTCTTGTTGGGTCAGCAATTGCTTGAAAAATATCTCTACGCATTTGATTAAAAATAAATGAAACTGATTGGTTGCAAATATATATGCAATTATTTGGTTGCGCAAATTTTTTTAAAGTTTTTTTGATTGTAAGGGATTTTAATTGAAAGTAGGTCTTTGTAAAGTGCTGATTAAGTTGTTTTTATCGTTTATGTGCTTTCCGGTTTTTATTAATGATAAGACAATCAAATAAACCTTATAGAATTTCTTTTGAATAATAGAATTACAGTCATTGGATTTTTTTGATAAAACAATAGCATACATAACACCGAGGAACAGCGTAATGTATGCTAGCAATGGTTTTTTAAATAAGTTCAACTTTTCTCAAAAACTTAGCAACGATTGTTTTTGCTTAAGTCACGTTTAAAAAGTGCTTTATTATTTTGTTCAATGTAGTCACCTGATAAAATCAAATAGGGATGATTAGGTGAATGACCTGCACTGCGGCTTCTTACAATTATTTTGTCGTTAACTTTCAGATTTTTTAACTTCTCAAAATCTTTAGGAGCAAATTGCATCATGTATTTTTCGTCATTAATTTTGACTATAAGCCATTTTGGTCCAGATGATTTTGCGTTTTCACGCTGAAAAGTAACCGAAGTTACCACCGCCTCCATATTGGCAAAAGTATTTATGGATCTCCTTATTTTATCATGACTGGCTTGCACCTTTTTGCCTTCGGGAGAATTCTTCCATTCTTTGTATTTTATACCGTCAGGAGAAGCCTCCCATTTTTTCAATGCAGCTTTACTTTCTGCTGTTGTGTGATGCTTTGGTATTGAACTTTTGGGAGTTTCATTTTTAATTTGATGATTTGCAAATACCAGTCCGCTTACCACAACCACCGATGAGATTAGCACATAAATGATTTTTTTCATACTTTTTTAGATTTAATTAATAACTTAGTTTTGTCTAATTGTAAAGTTTATACAGCAAAAATACTTTACTATTTTTCGACTAGTGCGTTTAAAATTGTAAATAAAAATGTAAACTTTGTAAATATAAAATTGAAACTATGTTCAATAGCAGAAATTTCTTTTCGGGAAAACGCAAATACCTGTTCGGATTACTATTTGGCTCTTTTATTTGTATGATCTGCGCTGCTTTCAGTAGTGAAGATAGTGGCGACTTTGATTATGACAGAAGAGAAGTTTTACTCCGTAAAATTGGACATGAACTACTTTTACAATCGGGTGATAGTACATCAAGAGTGCTTCCTGTGAAAAAAATTGCAACTAATGAATATCTGATCCGTTTTGAGAATGAGTTTACTTTTAAACCGGATAGTTTGATGAATATTACTCATCGTTTACTGGATAAAGTTCCGTTTGCGAGTAGTTATGTTGTTAATGTTCTTAACTGTGATGATTCAAGTATAGCCTATGGATATGCTCTATCCGAAAATAAAAAAGATAATATTGTAACGTGTAATGGAAGAAAACAGCCTAAGGCATGTTATATGATTTCTATTAAATTCAAACCAACAAGTTTTAGTATAGTTAAGAATGGATATCTTTTGGGCAGCCTAACTTTATTGGGCTTTGTCGGTTTTATTTTTTTTAGATCTTTTAAATTGAAAAAAGCAGTACCGAACAGTCAGCATACCGATACACTTACTTTAGGATCGGCGATGTTTGATTCGAATAACAAAAAACTTATTGTTAATGGTGAGACAATTGAACTAACCGGAACAGAAACTCGCTTGTTACTCATTTTTGCATTATATCCCAATCAGATTATAGAGAGAAGCCGTATTCAAAAAGAGATATGGGAAGATGAAGGCGTAATAGTGGGAAGGAGTTTGGATATGTTCATATCAAAGCTTAGAAAAAAACTCGAATTTGATCCGAATATAAATATTGTTGTTGTTCGTGGCAAAGGATATAAACTTGAAATTGGTTCTTAAAAAAAGAAGAGATGTTATTATTCAATAACTAGATTTGGAAATTTTTCTTTGAATTTAGGAATATCTCTTTCCTTTTTGTTAAAAAGTCGTACTGCATTGTTAGTGTAGTTGAAATAAATTTCGCCAAGATATTTTACTTTACCTTTTTCAATATGAAATGTTATATTCATTGGGATTTCTCCTTGCGATTGTACATATCCACCGTTTTCATGTAGTCTAAGTGTAGTAAATTTATATTTGCCCTGAACTTCAGTAATTGAGAAATAATATACCGCTTTGTTCTCGTCAAAAAAGTCTGGTTTAAACTTCATAGAAGTCATTTGTTCTGGCCTTATTGTTATCATCCGGTTAGTGGAAATACTCTTGTCGCCTTCTCCCAAATAATGAAAAAAATACTGATTGAATATTGGTTTTTTATTTTCTATTGCTATTGTACCAACTAACATTCCACTATTTGAATTTGTAGTAAATGATTGAGGAATTATAGTTGAAGGCGACGTTGCGCAAGATGTAATTAATAAGTGAGTGAATAGAATAATAATTAGTTTTTTCATATTTTATGGGGAGTTTAACGTAATAGCTAACGTGTCGCGGCCTACACCAATTGCAGTTGCAAGCACTGACCAAACCTACAAATTTTCTTTGAAAGATAGAATTGTAGCCATCTGATTATTTTCCACGAAGAACAAAATAGCAAGCGCAAGCCCTAAAATAGTGGCAAACATCTATTCTATGATGCCCATTTATTTGTCTCAGTAATTTAAGCTTGCTCCAAAACCAATTCCCATATCACTGTCGTAATGTGTCGTAATTCCTAAATTTCTTTTAACAATATACCGTAAACCTGCCATGTATTCTTTGTCGGTGTTCCACATTAAACTCATTCGTAAGCGCTTGGAAACTGGAATGTCTTTGCGTTCCAATTGCAATCTGAAATTACCATCACTAAAAACTTCTGCTTGAAACAACACGAGCATTGGTAATGTGTAATTGAGCCCCGCACTGAATAAGGAGCGAACATCTTTGTTACTTTCTTGACCAAATAGGTTTTTATCGGTTTCCCCTTCTTCCATTTCTCGGTACCTCCAATCAAAACCTATGAATGGCATGAACCATTGCATTTTACCAATATAGCGTCCAATATGAGTTTCGGTTTCATAGCCGTGATGGTCATTGTAACCTAAACGCCATTCTGTGCCAATACTCCAACGAGTGTTTTGATACATTGCTTCTCCATCGTTTCCATTAGTTGCAAAATCGTTTTCTGCCATAAAATGAAATCCTCGATCGTCTGCAAAAAGTTTACGTTGTGCACGTTTTGGATCAGAAATTAGTGGATTGGGTTCTTGATTTTCATAGGTAAATATTCTGCCCATTCCGCTCATCATGTGGTATAAAATATGACAGTGAAAAAACCAATCACCTTCAACGTTGGCATTGAATTCTAATACATCGGTTTCCATGGGCATTATGTCGATGATGTTTTTGAGTGGAGCATAGTCACCTTGTCCGTTTATAATACGAAAATCGTGACCGTGCAAGTGCATTGGATGCCGCATCATGGAACCGTTGTATATTGTGATGCGAACATTTTCGCCTTTTTTGATGAGAATTTTATCGGTTTCTGAAACTACTTTGTTGTCTAAACTCCAAACGTAGCGATTCATGTTTCCAGTAAGTTCAAATTTTAATTCTTTTATAGGAGCATTATCAGGAAGTTTAGTTTTGGTAGGTGATTTTAACATCGCATAATTTAGGGTTACAATATCCGAAAGTTTGTTACTATTATAATCGTCTTCAGTTGCTTTTCGATGCTCCATTTTTTTTCTACTAGGTTTTGAATCGCCTGTAATTTCGGGATACATTACTACGTTCATATCCATTTGATTGTAAGACATATTCATTCCCATATCGTCTAAATCGCCGTTCATCTTCATCATGTCGTTCATCATTTTCATACCCTCAAAATACTTTAATTTTGGTAGAGTGGAAGTTAGTTGTTTGATGCCGTCACCTAAATACAAAGAAGCCGATTTTGTTCGGTCTTCGGAGGTAACCAATAATTCGTAAGCGGTTTTATCTGCAGGTAGTGTAACAATTATATCGTAGGTTTCTGAAACGGCAATGATTAACCTGTCGACTTCAACAGGTTCTACATCATTTCCATCGTTGGCAACAACCGTTATTTTTCCGCCTGCATAATTCAGCCAAAAATAAGTTGAAGCTCCGCCGTTTGAAACCCGTAATCGGACTTTATCACCACCTTTGAATTGCGATAATTGACTTTCATTTTTTCCATTGATTAGAAATGCATTGTAATATACATCGCTAACGTCCATTGCGTTCATTCGCTTCCATTCGTTGGTTATTTTGGTTTTGAAGTGACCTTGTTGGATTGCTTCAGAATAACTTTGTGTGGATCCTTTTTGGATGGCAAACCAATCGGTTGCATTGTGCAACATTCGATGTACATTTTCGGGTTTGGTATCGGTCCATTCACTTAAAACAATTGGAATGCTTGGTAAATCGTCGATTCCTTTTCTGAACGTTGGGTCGTTTGGCTTTTTAAGCATTACAAAACTTCCGTATATTCCGATTTGCTCTTGTAGTCCCGAATGACTATGGTACCAATGCGTTCCATTTTGTATGATGGGGAAAGTGTATTTATGAGTGGTATTGGGTTTAATGGGCATTTGGGTTAAATTGGGAACACCATCCTCTTTATTGGGTAAAAATAGACCGTGCCAATGCAGTGATGTTTCTTCTTTCAACTCGTTATGCACATAGATTTCGGCGATGTCACCTTCTGTAAATGTTAGTGTTGGCATTGGGATTTGACCGTTTACAGCAATCGCGCGTTTGGGTTTGTCACCAAAAATAACAATGGTATCGCGAAAGTATAAATCGTATCGAACTACTTTTTGAGCAACTACAGACGGTATTGCAAAAAGTAGCAATAGGGTTAAAGTGATGTGAATTTGGTATTTAGTAGTATTCATTTTTAAATTAGTGTTAGGAGCATTATTCCGCTCATAATTATCATTAAACCATCTTCGATGATAGTGACTGTGCTCATTGGTAAATTGAAAACCGCACCGAGGCAGGCACATTGTATTTTCTTTTTATTCAATACCGATTGTAGTACACCAATGATGCTTATCAGCATTACAACTAATGTGGCTGAATGGGTTATTATCGGATTAAAATCGATTAAGTTGGCAATTCCTAAGCCCAATTCTACAAAGGCATACACATAGGCCCAAAGTGGGATTTTTTTAGCTAGAACATCGTACATTACGTAACTTTCAGCAAAACCTTTTAAATTTAGGAATTTGAAAAATGAGAATACTAAAAAGAATCCAGCCATAAAATGCCGCATCCATTCCATACTATTAAACTCTTCATTTTTAAGCTGAATAAGCACTGTAATCATACTAATATATAAAAATATTAATAGTATAGGTTTGTAGGTTTCAAACCAAGATTTTGCTTGTTCCTTAATTTCATTGTGGTTGAGGGCTGAAATTTGGTATTTGCTGTCTAATGCTTTTTGGAAATCGGATAAAGCAATGTGTTTGTCCATTGTGATTGTTGCTGAATTATCTTCTTTGGAAACTTCAACTTTAGTAACATTTTCCACTGTTAATAATGCCGATTTTACTTTTGCCTCGCAACTGCTGCATGTCATTCCTGTAACTTGATATTGGTGTATCATTGTTTTAATTTTTTAAAGTTATTATGATACAAATTTCAGAAGTTATGCTTTTTCTTTGTTGTACAATTTTGAGAATGATTTGTCAGATTTACAAATTTTCAATTTGTTTTCGTTTTTTAATTTTCAGTTGTTTGAAATAGGTTGGCGTAAATCCGGTTACTTTCTTAAATTGCTTACTTAAATGGGCTACAGTGCTGTAGTTTAAAGAGTAAGCAATCTCTGTTAGCGACATTTCGTTATAAATTATCAATTCTTTTACCTTTTCAATTTTTAGATTGATAAAATATTTCTCAATGGTAGTTCCTTCCACTTCAGAAAAAAGATTACTCAATGAATTATAATCCTGATGCAAGTTTTTTGATAAATACTCAGACAGATTTTCTTTCAGGTCATTGTTTTTTTGATGAACCAAATCGATGATTATGTTTTTAATTTTCTCAATTGTTTTACTTTTTTTATCATCGATAAGATCAAATCCTAGCAGATGTAAACGTTGAAGCAATTCTTTTCGCTGTTCATCTGAAATCTCGCTTTCCAATTCTATCTCACCCAATTCAACAGAAATAGTGTGAAGTCCAAGTTTTTCAAACTCAGACTTCACGACCATTTTGCAACGGCTACAGACCATATTTTTGATGTAAAGCATCATTGTCGATTATTTTATTGTTTCAACAGTGTTTCCGCAATTTAACATCATAGAACCATAGTAAGGATTTTTGATTACATTTTCTTTGCTCAACCAATTGGCACCTTTTCCATCATTCGCCATTGGACAATGTTGATAATAAACAGGAGTTTCTTGTTTTGAAACTTTAATCAATGCATACATGTTTTTTGAAAGTCGAATGAAATACTCCCGTTGCTTTTTGGTGTCTTTTGTGTCTGTAATCTGTTGAACATCGGCATTGATTTCTTTTAACACTTTCATCCAAACATTGTGTTCGTCGGTAGTTAAATCACCCATTTTGATTGCATTAATTACAGATGTCAATTCTTTTGCTTTTGCCGATGCAGTCTTTCCGTCGGTTTTTACTAACGCATCTTTTACTTCAAAATAACTATCAAAGACTACTTTTAATTGATTGGTTTGTTTGGTTTCAGTTATTGGTTGTGTAGGATTAGTGTAGTTGGTATGTTCCTCTGTTACAACCTCTTTTTTAGATTCTATTTTTACAGCAACTTTTGCTTCTCTATCGTATTGACAACAATTTGGTAGTTTTGAATAGGTGTCATCTGGAGCAAGAAACGTATCGCTGTCGTAACCACTCAATGCAATGCGTTTTAAAATGGCATCTTTGGTAGTTTGCTTCGCATCGTATGTTATTGTTGCCATTTTGGTATCTTTGTCCCAATCTACTGTGGCTATTTTTTTTTGATTTCCTGCTTTTTCAATTGTTTTTTCACACATTCCGCAGTTTCCATAAATTTTAACTGTTTCGGTTTTAGCATTACTAATTTGTGCTTCGCATCCTGTAAATGATAACAATAATGTTATTGCTACCAATATTTTTGATATTGATTTCATTATAATAAAATTTTAATTTTTGTAAATAAATAATTTTTGAAAGTTAAAGTATGTGCTTCCGCAAAGGCACACTTATGGCTGTTAAAAACGTTTATCCTATTTTAGGAGTAAGCCAAATAGAATAAAAACCTGAGGACAAAGAGGTTTTTAAATGATAAAATTTTGATTTCTCTTCCCAAAAATCATAAGTGTTATTTTTGAGATTAATTTCATAGGATGAAATTATACTAAAGTTTACTGATGCGGAAGATGTGCAGTTTGAGTGCCCACATTTTCCTTCACAGCTATTGTCTTTGCCTTCAGAATGTTTGTTACAACAGTATTTCTTTTCAGCTTTTTCTGTTTTTTGTTTTTTGCAACACGATTTGTTAGTTTCAGATTCACACCCATAACCCGAAATTGGCAACATAAGGAAACCAAGAGTTAGAATTATTATTAATATGTGTAACTGTTTATTCATTTGTCAAAGATAAGACGTAATTCCCAAAAATTATGTTAATTTTTAGTCAACCTATTTTAGAACGATACACGCCCATGGGTATAATATAACTTATGTTTTACGGCTTACACCAATTGCAGTTGCAAGCACTGACCAAACCTACAAATTTTCTATGAAAGAAAAAGTTGGCAGAAGTACTTTACTTTAAAAAAGGTTATATAATTCTGAAAATTATTAGCATTAAAATAGCTACTTGTATGCCAATTATGATCCAGAAAAAGTTTCTGTTTGGTTTTGAAACATTTTTTAAACTATCAATAATTTTATTTTTGATAATTTCTGAGAAGCTCAAATTTTCATCTTTAAAATCTACTTCATTTAAATCAATTTTTTTAAATGCATAAAGAATTATTTTTTTTAACCATTTATTGTCATTAGAATCTTTAATTTCCTGAATGAGTCTTAATTTTAACTTCATTTTGTCTGCTCCTTTTTGGAACAATTCAGGTTGTTTAGACTTAATTTTGTTCAGAACTTTATCAATTATTGGGAATAATATATTTTCTCCCTTGTCAGATATGAGTTTATTAATTGTTTTTGAAACAATGTATTTATTGCCAAGAGAGAATAATAAAAAAGGACTAGCAATAGCAAATATCACCACTAAACTAAAGCCTACAGGTCTCAATGAGAATAGAAAAAGAAGTATAGCAATTCCGTTTGCATGAGCAGGACCTCCGCCATGACCACTTCCAAAAGATTGGTTTACTATAATTAGTATTGAAATAACAGATAATAAAGCAACGAATATTTGTCCAATAATATTAATTTTTATAAAACTAAATGCCGATTTACCTACTAGTTTAGCGATGTATTTGAAGTTATCATTCATATTGATTTTGTCTATTTTAAGATTTTTGCTAGCATTTTTGACAACGTTTCTAGGCTTATACTAGTTGCTGCTACAGACACTGACCAAACAAATATACAGAATTTCTCTCGACCTAAATTATTAAATGAGCCAAATGTCAACCGAAGCAAAAAAGGTAAGCTTAAGCATGTAGACAGGTGTAAATTACTGATTACGAATTCGGTAATCTAATTGGTTTGTATTTTATTTTGAATGATTTTCAGCAATTCAAGATTATCAATTTTTAAATTACTGATATTTATTATAAATGGAGTTCCAAACTTCTCAATGTTATTTTTTGCAATTCTTTTTTTAAAGCCACTCAATCTACTCATTATGCTATCGTTATTTTTTAAATAAATAAGTAGAAATTGAGAATAATTATGTTTGATAATCGAAACTTTAGTGATGTTACTCCACGAAATAATTCCGATTTCAGATAAACTAACATTGTCTATGATTCCTCTACTATCTAATACAAGTCCGGGTTTTTTATCAATTATTTTTTTACCACTAAACCACAGAATAAACAACATTATTGGAATAGCAAAAATTAATACACCAACAAGTTTTAATGAAAATTGACCATCAAGATACAGATAGTAAGAAAGAGCGACACCAGCACAAATACTAAGAACAAATAAAAATGCGAGAGAAAGAATTCTAATTTTATTTGTTTGAATTTCTAAAGTTGTCATTAATTCGAATTTTTAAGCTGTTGAATAACTTTCCCTTGCTTTGCGGCTATTGTAATCACTAACCAAACAAACCTACAAATTTTCTTTGAAAGATAGAGTAGAAGTAACCAGCATATTTTCCAGGTAGAAGAAAACAGTAATCCTAAGCCTAGCAATAGTGCATACGGTGGTTATAGGTTGCCTTTCTTTACAGTTCTATGAATCCACATTTAAAATATATTCTCATATTATTTCTTAATTTTATTTTTGGCGGATTTTCACCATCAAAGTTTGCTCCATCAGCCGAATAATAACTATCGCTTTTAAATTCAACATATCCGTATATTAATTGTTTGTTTTCTTTATTTGGAATTTCAGACAAAACAATTTTAGTATCACTACAAGCAACTTCAAGTCTGTCGATTAGTTGATCTTTTTCATTGTATGCATAGGTTGGAAAATCATCAGAGCTAAGCATATGATAAAGAGTAGCTTTGTTGTTTGAAATTTTAATGTAAAATCCAGTACCTCCAAATAACCCAAATGCTCCGTTAATTCCTAACACATTATCTTTCCAAAAATAGAACGCTTTGAAAATTATTTTTTTGCTACTATCACTATTGCTAAAACTTAAAGTATCATTTTCGTAAAATTCTCCTAAAAATGAATTATCATAGATTTGAATTATGTTAGCAAGTTGAGAATAATTTTTGTAATCACTAAAGTGTTTTTCTGCCTCTATTTTAATATTTGGATCAATCAATAATCCATCAACATAAATATCATTATTTGTTTGCGAAATCGAAAAAAAAGTATTTAAGTTAAATAAAATCAATAAGATATATTTCTTCATTAACGATTTTTTTAAGGTTGCTATAACGTATAGTGGCTTTCACTAGTTAGGAAACATATTTAATTATTCCATACTTGAAGTCAATATATTTGTTAAAAATATGATCATATCCATTGTTTATATTCCACTTTCCATCTTTGAAAATAAATGAAATATAATAATTTATGAATGGTCTACTTCTGGTTTTGTTTTGTTTATATTTATATTCACTTTTTAATACAAGAAAGTCATTTTCTTCAGGTAAGTATTCAAAGTCAAATAAATTTTTCAGATTTAGTTCCTCAACAATTCGGGTACTAGTTAATTGTTTGTTTAATTCCATTGAAGAAGATTGATACTTATATTCTATTCCATCATATTCTATTTTACCATCATATTTTCGTAAATTCCAAATTACATTTTTCTGCTCGTATTCTGCTCTATTTAATGTGCCTTTTTCTCGTTTTGATTTTTTATAAATCATTTGTTTATCAAGATTCACTTCTTGTCCAATTGTTATGAATTCCATTTTGAAGATTTCATTATTCATGTCATACTATTTATAAAGCTTATCATATATGTTGTAGAACTTAGCACAGCTTTTACTCTGCGGCAGCGAACACTGACCAAACAAAAATACAGAATTTCTTTTGAAGCAAATTATTGAAAGCAAGCCCAATTTCCGACGAAACAAAAATGGTAATCGCAAGTCCAGTAATTGGAGTTAGCTGCTCTTAGCGGTAGTTTTTATTCGACCAATTCCTTTCTTAATAGCGCAAAAAAATCAGAAGGTTTTTCGATCCATGGAAAATGCCCACTTCTTTCAATGAAATAAATTTTCGAATCTTTTAATCTCAGATTCATTAGCTCTTGATTACCATCAGTTAAAAAATCTTGTCTACCTTGGATAATTCTTATTGGTTTCATTAATTGATATGCTTTCTCAGAGATATCCCATTTCCAGAAGTTAGGGTTGTCGAAATAGGCGTTAAAAAAGTTGTTGTTGAAATAGGTTTGTTTTTCAGTTAAGGGAACTGAGTTTAGAAAGGGTTCAATTTTTTTCTTGTCGAAGAAATAGGATTTAAGTAAAATGCTCTCTAATTTAAATTCTTTTTCAACAGAGTTTAAAGAACTGTCCGAGTCGATTGTATTTAATTGAGTGATATCTTCTGGAGTTAGTCTCACCATTGCGTTATCATTAGCGTATCGTTGAAAGAGATTATTAGTACCAATACTTGATACTAAAATAATTTTGTCAACTCGTTGAGGATAATTTATGGCATAGTACAGACCAAAGTGAGTTCCATAACTATGACCAATTATATCCCAAATCTCAATATTCAGTTTCTTTCTAACTAATTCAATATCTGCAATTACTTTTTCAGGGCTAACCCACGTCTTGTCTGGAGTACGATATTGTGATTTACCAGTTCCTTCGTAGTCAATAAGTATGCATTTATAACCACTCAATGAATCTGCAATACTTCTCATGTAATAGCTAGAAAATCCTGGTCCACCTTGTAATAACACTACTGGTCGACCTTCACCTTTCGTATAGAAGTGAAGGAAACCATCTTTCAGTTTTATTGAATCTTCACGATACTGTGAGTTTACTTGAAAGGAAATGAAAAAAGTGAGTAGAAAGAGAGTTTGTTTTATCATGTTCGAATTTAATTTAAGGCTGATTTAAAATTACAGCTAAACTGTCTCGTCTTGCACCAGTCGCTACTGCAAACACTGACTAAACAAACCTACAAAATTTCTTTGAAAGACAGAATTGTAGCCACCAGATTATTTTTTGCTAAGACTAAAGAGCAAGCGCAAGCCCAGCAATAGTGACAAAAATTTGTTATTCAACGTTTTATCTTTTTGTTATTAACGCTCTAGTGCGTTTATTGAAAATTGAAATAAATTTTTTTATTTCTGTACTTTTCTCTGTGCATGAAAGACAAAAATTTATGAAAGTAATATCATTCTCATCTAATTTTTCTTCGTAAGTCATTTGGTCTGGACATCCATCTACGCCTCCAACGAGTTTTATCAGAATAGGTTTGTTTTCCAAATAAAATGCAAGTGCAAATTGATCAATTTGTTGTTCTAAAATATTAATATCAGATTCTTCTAATTTTAAAATATCTTTATATTGATAACAAGTTCTTATACCAGCTAATGAAATAAGATTAGATTTTAAAAATTCGTTTTTAACATTTAGTGAGTCAGAAATTCCTTTTGGTCTATAATTCATTATTTCATTGTACATCTTATCATTTGAAGCCATGAGAATAGAGTTTTGCGCAAAGCAATTTGCACAATAAAAAATGATAAGCAGAATTTTTAAGGTCATTTTATTCATAAATGTCGTATAAAGTGTTGCGGCTTACAACAGTTGCTGCTGCAATCACAGACCAAAACAAACCTACAATTTTTTTAGAAAGATAGAGTAGAAGTTAACAGGTTATTTTCCAGTAAGAACAAAATAGCAAGCGCAAGCCCAGCAATTTTGCAAACTTTTGTTGGGAGCCTTTATTTCTGTGTTCTGAATATACTCGTTTCAAATTTTTCAACTTTTGTAATCCATTTTTTGGGTATGTTTTCGGTTTTTGTCGACATGATTGTCATTCCTCCGACCATAGCACAAATAGTATCTCTATCACCTAATATCGAAACTGCTTTCCAAAGTGCTTCTTCAAAGTTTTCTAAATTATAAGCAGTACACCAAACTGCAAAAGGCACTGTATCTTGGGCTGTCATGTTTGTCCCATTACCTAAAATACTTTTTACTGTTTCAATTTGATAGTTGTATGGAATGCTTTTAGATTTTGAAATCTTTGATTTTGTGTCGCTGTCGGGGAGTTCTTCTAAAATTTTATCAATAAATTCAATTGGTGATAATAACTGATTTTCAGATTTCATTTTTGTTGTAAGTGCTGTTCCTATTGAAATGGCTAGTGCACCAGTTATAGCTTCAATGTTTGAATGTGTTACTTCTGCCGATTTAGTGGCAAATTCTTTTACTTTTTGGATATTTTCAAAGTAATAAGCACCTATCGGACAAGCTCTCATTGCAGCTCCATTTCCCATCGAACCTTGTCCATCAAAAATACTTTTCGAAACGTCTTTCCAATTTTGTCCTTCTTTTATTTCTCTTAAAAGTCTTCTTAAAGTTGCACCATATCCTCGATTAGCATCTAAATCATGATTAGTGTAAAATCTTTTAATTAAATTGTCTTGGTTAATTTCACCGCTTTCTTCCAACTCTTCAAAAATAGCAATTGACATAATAGTGTCGTCTGTAAACTCCCATTTAGTTTCAGGAATTTCTCGTGAAGCTATTTTTTGTAATATTTCATCAGTTTCACCGAAGAAACTATCACCAAATGCGTCCCCTATAGATACACCTAAAAGTGTTTTTTTGGCATTATCAATCTTACCTTTATTGTCCACAATGTTAGTTTTAGATGTTATTTATAATGGTTGCTAACGTTCCCATGCATACTGGCTGACCAAATAAATTTATAGAATTTCTTTTGAACTGAATTTGTGAAAACAAGCCAAATGTCTTCAGAAACAAAATAGCAAGCGCAAGCCCAGTAAGTAATAGAGCAAAACTTGGGTCAGCAAATGTTATTTATCAAATCGAGCAATACTTTCAATTTCAGGATTAAAAGTAGTTTCTTGTATAATTTTATTAAGCAATGAGCGTACGATAGTTAAAGGATGATTAATGAATTCATTGTCATATTTTTCATCATCTGATTTGTTCATAAGAGTTCCCTTTTTAAAGTTAACATCGTAAGGATCAGAAAACCAATTTTCAATTCCTTCTTCTCCAAACGTTATTTCTTCTTTTTCTAAAAGTTCATTTAATACCACAGTGTCTCTCAATCCTGTTGTTCCAACTTCATTAGATTGAATTTTAATAACAAAACTGTAGTCTTCAAAAGGAATTATCAAGGATCCAAGATAAATCATTCCTGTTTCTTCTTGAGGTACTTTGAAAATTGTTTTAACAGTTGGAATAGTATTTAAGTTTATTATTTCAACATTTACTAATCCACCATTAACAGCAGAAATGGACTCTCTAAAGAATGACTTAAGGAATTCCAAGTTTTTCACAGTTGGTAGGTTGGGCTTAATATTAAAAAAACTCAAGCTAAGTAAAGTACTTTGTTCTGGATTTATCCATTTCTTCTCCGCTTCAGTATTTTCAATTTTATCCCAATCAAAGTTTGGAAATGAAATCGAATTTATCGTTACTTTATTTTTCTTAAAAAATGAAAACATGATTTATTGTGTGATTTTTTATAATATTTGCCAACATACCTTTGCTTGCCTTCTGTTGCTGCTCCGAACACTGACCAAGCAAATGTAGAGAATTTCTTTCGAACTAAATTAGTGAAAACAAGCCAAATGTCCACCAAGCCAAAAAAGGTAAGCCCAAGCCCAGCAATTGGTGTAAACCGCTGTTAGCGATTCGACTTTTCTTTTAAAGTCTTTCTCTTTATTATTTTGCCTTCTTTATTAGAACGATGATATAAAAAAACACCTATTGAAAACAAAATAAATACAGTTATAATAGAATCTTCAATTCCAATTCCTCCACCTGTAAACAAAACTGGCCCTTCAAATTTAGAATGAATAATTTTGCCCATATCATCTAATCCTGTAAGGTTTGAACCATAAAAAGGTTGGGCAAAATTCCAACCTAAATGAAAGAAAAAAGGCAACCAAACTCTTTTAGTATATACAAAAAGCATTGACATTGTAAATCCCCAACACAGTGATACAAAAAAGCTAAACAAAGTTGTGTTTGGATTAAAAATATGATAAGTCTCAATTACCATTATTATTAGAATTGCAATGTTAGTTCCTAACCAGTTTTCTAATTCGCGCAATACTAAACCTCTAGTAAAAAGATCTTCAATTAGAGCTGCAACAACAAGCGTCATGAATAATTCAAGGGAATAATCTTCTGTAAGTATGTTAATAATATGATAATATCCCAATAGATATAATATAAAAATAGATAACGAAATTGCGGAAAATCCAATTGCAAATCCACCAAACATTTCTTTAGGTAAGTGTTTTATTGAAAGTTCTTTAATTTCTCGTTTCTCATACCAACGAAATAAAATATAGTAGCTTGAAAGTAAAACAAAAAAAGAAACTAGATGGATTAGAGAGTCTGCAGTGTTTTTGTCTTTGATTATACTATAAAATATTGGTTTAGATACAAAATTTTGCATTACTACAAAAAGAGAAAAGCAAACGGTTATTCCCAAAATTATTTTTGTAATAGGAAAATCCAAGGTTTTTTTGATTGATTGATTCATAATGTTGATTGATTGATTGATTGATTGATTGATTGATTGTATTGACGAATAGAACGAGAAATTGTTACAAGGAAAGTGATTTCAATTTTTTCCACTTTTTTAAGCTGATGGCTAACGTTCCTGTGCTTTGCGTCTGTTACTGCTGCAATCGCGAACCAAACAAATATACAGAATTTCTTTCGAAGTAAAATAGTGAAAACAAGCCAAATGTCCACCGAAGTAAAAATGGTAAGCCCAAGCCCAGCAATTGGTGTAAACCGCTGTTAGCAAACGTTTTAAAATTAATTTCAGTTGGGTTTATTTCGACCAATAAATTTTTCTTTTCCTAATAAGAATTGAATTGACTTTTTAATATTTTTCTCTAATGCTTCTTCTGTTTTTAGTCTAGATAAATATCTTACAATTTCAAGTTTCATTGAAGCAGACAAATTATCAAATACATTTTTAGCTTCTAAATTTTGATTTAAAGCTATTATAAATTTTTTTGGTGGTTCAATTTCTCTTTTCTCAGGATCAAAGTTTATTGTAATTTCAATTATTTCACCAATACGTTTAGGTGAGTTTTTCAACATGCTTGTATTAATATAAAGTCTCCATTCTCCACTATACTTGACTAATGTTTGCTTATAAACTTTATCATTTATTGTTCCTTTAATTGGGATGTTTCCTTTTTCTTTACCAGCTTGAGAAAGGATATTTTTCAGTATTTCATTAGGAACAAAAACAAAAGGGTTAATTCCTATTATTTCAATTTTTGCTCTAAATTCAAACATTTTCCTTATTAAGTGTTTGTGAATAAATGGTTGCTAACGTAATGCCGCTTTGCATCTGTTGTTGCTGTGAACACTGACCAAACAAATATACAGAATTTCTAACGAACTCAATTAGTGAAAATAAGCCAATTGCCCACCGAAGTAAAATAGGTAAGCCCAAGCCCAGCAATAGCGCAAAACGGTGGTTAGCGGTTCGGTTTATTTATAATATTTTTTCATAAAGTTCTGTTATTAGGTTTTTCTTTATTGCTGCTGATTGAGGCCAACTCCAAAGCATGATATGAAATAATATTATGTGAACTAATATCATTCTTACGACTATTTTATTTAAAGTTGTACTTTTTTTAGTCAGCCAAATTGAGACTAAAAAATAAATAATAATCCAAAAAGGAATATATAAAATTCTACTTAAACCTGTCTGAGGAAATACTTTTATAAGTAATAACATTTCCAGCGAACAAATCATCATGGATATTATCGTTAAAAATATTTTTTGTTTGATTTTTATCATTCGTCTCTGAAATTTGAGGCCAAAAACTGACCGCTAACGTATACAGCTTGCACCAGTTGCTGCTGCAGTCACTGGCCAAACAAATATACAGAATTTCTTTCGAACTGAATTATTGAAAACAGGCCAAATGTCCACCGAAGCAAAAATGATAAGCCCAAGCCCAGCAATAGCGCAAAATCGCAATTTAAAGTAGTTTTTATCTTTTTACTGGAATACCTTTTAGTGTCATTTCATATCGCTTTTCAACAAAGAAATATATAGCATCTAATTGTTCATTTGTTAATTTTGGGTATGATGGCATTGCTCCCCAACCTTTTTTTCTAATCTCAGCAGCTATGCTATCACCTTCTTCATGCATTTCTAATGACATTTTAGTATATCTATAGAGCCAATCTTTTTTTCTTCTTTTAGTAATGCCACCAAGTGCAGGTGCAGTTGAAACCAAATTCATTCCTATATAATGGCATGCGTTACATTCATTTTTTCTGAAGAGATTTTCTCCTTTGAGAAAGAGATCTTCTTGTTTTTTATTTTCTTTCTTAACAAAGTCAATATTTTCATTTTCTGAGTTTAGTAAAAATAGAATGACAATTACGAGTGTTGTTGTTATTGCTAAAATTATTTTGACTTTTTTACTCATTTAAAATTATTGTTAACCTGTCGCGGCTTATATCAGTTGCTGCTTCAGTCACTGACTAAACAAATATACAGAATTTCTTTCGAACTGAATTAGTGAAAACAAGCCGAATGTTCACCGAAGCAAAAAAGACAAGCGCAAGTCCGCAATTGGTGTAAACCGCTGTTGGCAACAGTAATTATTTTACGATATATTTTGTTTTATTAAGTAGTCCAACACTTTCAAATAGCTTTAGTTCAAGGCCTTTTTTTAAATCCCGACTTGCAGTTGCAGAAGATAAATCTTTGAAAGTATTCATATAATCTTTTCGAGTAAATTCTTTTGCTCCGAGTTTTATGAAATATTCTAGCCTATCTACATCTTTGAATATTCGATTGTTATAATCAAGTAAACTACTCAATGATTTGTCAATTACTCCGAGCATGTATTCAATAAAAATGGTTGAATTTCCGAGTTTGTCGCACATAGCAAGAGAATTATAATATTCGTTTTGAGTTTGACTAATTAAAGTTTCAAAAGGAAGAAACTCAAAAACTGTATATTCTGACATTAAAATTAGCGTTTGCCATAATCGTCCCATTCTGCCATTTCCATCAATAAAAGGATGAATAAATTCCATTTCGTAATGAAACACACAACTTTTAATAAGTGTTAATTCTTCGGAATCTTTTAAATATTCAAAAAGATCTTTCATGAGAAAAGGAACATTTTCCGCATGAGGCGCGACATGTTCAACTATATTTCCTTTTACAATTCCAACACCTTTATTTCTATACTTTCCGTGGCTTTGAATTAATCCGTTCATTAATTCTTTATGAGCTTTCAAAAAACTTTTATCAGAATAGAATTTATATTTTTCAAGGTTGTCGTAGAGTTTTATTGCATTTAAAACTTCCATGACATCTTTCTCAGGACCAATTATTCTTTTATTTTCAATCAAAGCAGTAATTTGTTCTTCGGTTAGAGTATTTCCTTCTATTTGTAACGAAGAATGAATTGTTTTGATTCTATTTTGTTTGCGAAGTTGTGGAGATTGTTTACTAAGATAAGTTGCATTTATTTCACCTAACTTCTCTGAAATTGAAGTTATTAGTTTTAAAATCTTTGGCGTAATGTCATATGGTGGCTTCATTGATAGTATCATTTGATATTATCAAAGATACTTTTTTTCTTAGAACTACCAAAATATTATTGTTGCCAACGTATGCATCTTGCACCAGTTACTACTGCAGTGACTGACTAAAACAAAACTACAAAATTTCTAAGAAAGATAGAGTAGAAGTAACCATTATATTTTCCACGAAGAACAAAATAGCAAGCGCAAGCCCAGCAATAGCGCAAAACTTGGGTTATACCGTGTACTTATTGTAATTCGTATTTGAATTTCAGTTCAACCTTATCGGCAATAACCATTTCTTGAAATGTTGCAGTTAAAACTGCTGTTGAAAGAGCAACTGAATTAAACAACTCTTGTTGATATTTTATTTCATGATCATCATCATAAGGATAGTGGTTAGGCGGAATATCCAAATCACCATGTAATAATCTAGATCTTAAATTATACATATCCTTTAAACGCTGTTTGAAATCTACTAATGGTCCAAGCACAACTTGTGTTTTTTCGAAAATTTGCTGAGCAATCCCTTCTTTACTTGAACAATAGATAACCTCAATACCAACTAATGACCAAAGTAAGTCAAAGACAATGTCTCCAATATTGTCTCTGAATAAATATGTATATGCATTAAGTGCTCGTTCAATTTTTAAATTACTGTGTCTTTCAAAGGATAGTTGATGCCTATTAAACCATTCCCAAACTTCAATGAATTTTAATGTTTTTAATTTCGGCCATTTTATATTATATATTTCTTCATAGCTTTCTTGCTGGATGCTAACAAGTGCAGGGAAATAATGTTGTAAACGATTGTTACAAATGACTGTTCCTTCTCTTGATTTAATTGTTCCGGGTTTTGCTATTTGAGTTAATATAAGAAAATAATATACTTTTAAACGAAAATCGTCCGAAATAATAGATTCAATTATCAATTTTTGGTCATTATCATTCACTTTCAAATTTTCATCAAAAGAAATCGACGCATCATCGAATCCAACCGAGAATAATAAATTTTTACTAACTAGTTTATTAGGCGATTTTGAATCTTCAAAAAAAATTTTCGGTGTCAATATTCCAACATATTCTATTGAAAATTCAAGTTTTTCATTTAATTCAAGTAATTCTAAATTACATTCATCAACGTGAGTTAAAATATCGTCATGAGCGTGAATAGGATTAAATAATGGTATTTTTATCTGTACCTCCATTTTTTTTAGTATATCGTATAACGTAATGCCGCTTTGCGTCTGTTGCTGCTGCGAACACTGACTAAACAAACCTACAAAATTTCCTAGAAAGATAGAGTAGTAGTTACCAGATTATTTTCAACGAAGACGAAAATAGCAAGCGCAAGCCCAGCAATTGGTGTAAATCATTGTTAGTAGCTGTTTTCTTTATGTTCCATTTCCCAAGTTCCATTTCCAGGACTATATATTATTGGAATTACAAAAAATAAAAGTCCAATCTTTCTCTTAAATTTCCAATTTCCTTCAAACTTATTTTTTTCATTAGAGAGCCTTCCGGAATAATAAATTTTAGGATGATTTCTCTCGGAGTATTTTCGATCTCCATTTTCACTTATTTGGCAATCTTTAGGCATTAACTTTTCAAAATAAATTTTGCCATTTTCAATTCTGCCAAAAATTTGACCAGTTTCTTTCATTCCACCAGAATTTTGATCGTCGTTGACTTCTCCGCTGAAATTTTTTCCGTCAAATTTGTCAATCACAATTTCAAACTCGGTTTTATCATAACCAATTATTTTTTGAATTTTATCGTTATCATATTTATAAAAGCCTTTCCAGATTCCTAACATTCTTTTGTAAATTATATTTGTTTGATGCAGTTTATTCAAAAAATAGCTACTAACGTGTCGCGGCTTACACCAGTTGCTGCTGCGAACACTGACCAAAACAAAACTACGGATTTTCCTAGAAAGATATAGTAGTAGTCACCAGATTATTTTCCACGAAGACAAAAATAGCAAGCGCAAGCCCAGCAATTGGTTTAAACCGCTGTTAGCGAAAGTTTTTATTCATGGATATTCGTAATTTTCTCGTAGAGATGTTCTTTCCAATTCTTTAATTGTTTATAAAATTTCAGGACGATTTTTTCATGATCACTTACAAACAAACTTTCACCCTTAAGATATGAACTCATATTTACAGAAAAAGTTTCGCCACGATGATTAAAATAATAGGAATCATGAGAAGAGTCATCTGGAACATATTTCCCAGTGTATGTTGAGTAAAGCTCTTGTAATTTAAGATGCTCTATTTTATTCAATTCGTTTAAGGTTTCAATCACATTTTCAGGAATGAAATTGCTTTTGTAAATTGAATATATTCTTCCTTCAAATGGAAATTTATACCAAACCAATTTAATCTCAAATGATAGATCATTGTATATTAATAGAGTTATATTATGAGGAATTGCGGGAAAAGCAGGAGAAGAACTATATAAAAGTATGTATTCTTCTTTTAATGTTTTATCATTATTAAGATACTCATCTCTAAAATTATCTATACCAATTGACATTGATTGTGTTTTAAAATTTTCGCTAACGTTCGGCCGCATTGCGTCTGTTGTGCTGCGAACACTGACCAAACAAATCTACAAAATTTCCTAGAAAGATAGAGTTGTAGCAACCAGATTACTTTCCACGAAGACAAAATAGCAAGCGCAAGCCCAGCAATAGCGCAAAACGGTTGTTGGCAGTAGTGCTATTTATATTCCATTCCATTATATTTTAACTTTTTTGTCTTTGTTTTTTCTTTTGTTATTTTTTCTATGCAATCATCTTTTATCAATTCATTCCTAAATTTAGAAAATGTTTGCTTAACTATAAGATTGGAAAAATTATGGGTCATTTTTTCGTCTATTGTAATCACAGATTCAACATACTCAAATTGTCCTTCACAATTTGTATCCCATTCACCTTTATATTCTTTAATTGAAAAACTATTTAAAACCCTTTTTAAATTATCACCGTCTTTTACAAATAGAGATAAATCACTTTTATCATAGGGATTTGCTCTACTGCTTCCTTCATAGTTTACTTGAATTCCAAAAGCATTTACATTTGAATTCAAACTGTATAGTTCAGTATTTATTTCAATTGACGAAATAGAAATTGCGTCAGAAACCCATGCATTTGATTCGTAAAAAGTACTTATTATGTTTCCATTCGAATTTTCAACTAATAGTATGTACGCATCCATTTCAGATAGAATTTCATTACTAAATTCATCAACTTCTTTTCTTGATATTTTTGGGACAACTACAACTGAAAGCTTGTTGTTGTTTGAAAGTACTTTTTCGACATATAGATTATCTTTAATATCGTTTCTTGAAAATTTTAATTGTTGAAGAATTTTCGTTTTTATTTTACTAGTTTCAGGACTTTGAGCATAAATATTGATTGAAATTAGAGTAATGAAAAAAACAATTTTCTTAAAACTTAGTGTTTTCATATATTCATATTAGGCTGTTAGATTCTTGAGTCTGCGACAGCATTACTGCCAACGTTCCCATGCTTGCCGTCTGTTGCTGCTGCAAGCACGAACCAAAACAAAACTACAACATTTCCTAGAAAGATAGAATTGTACCCACCAGATTATTTTCCACGAAGACTAAATAGCAAGCGCAAGCCCAGCAATAGCGGCAAACATGTGTTAGTGGCTGGCTTTTTATTTAAAATTTTTGTTCAAAAAGTCAAATACCAAATCAAAACGTTTTAGAGGTTCAGTATGGCTTCCATCAATAGGAATATGATCGTATTGATATTTAAAATTGAATGTTTTTAATCTAGAAATCATTTTTTCTGCCATTGGTGTTGATGGACAAACTTCGTCTTTAGTTGCTGAAAGTAATAAAATAGAAGCTTTAATGTTTTCTACTTTTATCACTGACTTTTCTTCGGCGATTTTGTCTTTTAACATTGCTTCAAAAGTCCCACGTAAATCACCTTTCATTAAAAATGGAACGGCTTCTTCATTTACTGGAATAAAAGGTAATTCTGTACCTTCAAATGTCCAGCAAGAAGAATTAAATTCTTGTGTATGTCCGGGAAATACTGCATGGCTTGAAACTAAAGCTATTACACATTTTATATCTTTGTAATAACTTGCTGTTAAAAGTGCTAAATCACCACCTCTAGAACCACCAATAATCGCAATTTTCTTTTTATTGATTTTTTTATTTTTTGTAGCTTCAAGTATCGCATTATGAATGTCTTCAATTGCAATTTTATCTAAAATAGCTGGAGTATTTTTGCAACCAAAATAACCAATTGCTAAAAAGGCATACCCTTTTTCAATAAATTCTTCTCTTGTTTTTTTCCAATAATCACCTGTCCAAGCATTTCCGCCTTCAGAACCACCAAGTCCAACAATTAGAGGTTGTTTTTTACCTTTTCCGAGATATAAGATTGCTTCGACATTTTTTGCGGTAATAGTTTGTTGTGAGTAACTAAAAATGGTGCTACTAATAAAAAGCAATACCATTACTAATTTTGAAGTGTTCATATTTTAATTTTTTAATTTCTCACAAAATTGAATTAAATACATTCAATAACTTTTGATCTATATCAAAAAATCATTTTTCGGCTCTAATTCTGCTCAAAGTTTCTTGGGTAATTCCCAAATATGAAGCTACCATTCCGAGCGGAATTCTATGATGAATATCGTGGTAAGTTTTGATAAAATGGTTGTATTTTTCTTTCGCAGTTGTAAATCGCATCGAGGTGATTCTTTCCAAAAAGTGACCAAATACCGTTCCCATTGATAATCTCGCATACCGTTCCATCTCTGGGAAGTTTTCAAACAAATACATTAAATCATTTACCTCTAAGCATAGTGCGTCAGTGTCTTCTATGGCGTCAATATAATAGATATCGATTGTTCTTGTTCTAAAGCTTCTAGGAGAATTACTCCATTCTCCTTCTGCTGGAAAATATTCACTAATTTCTTTTCCATCTTTTATGAAATAGGTGCGGAACAAGCCTTTTTGAATGAAATAGGATTTTGTGCATACATTATTTGCATTGTGAACCATTTCACCTTTCTTAAAAGTAACAAAACGAACTTTGTCAATTAAAGCAATTTTAAGTTCATCATTTAGTTTGATGTACTTTTCAAAATGTTTAAATAATGTTTCACTCTGTTCCATTATTTGTTTATCGTATTCTTTTATTACGTTTATTTAAGCTTGCCACTAACGTTTGCGGCTTTGCGTCTGTTGCTGCTGCGAGAACGAACCAAAACAAACCTACGAAATTTCTTAGAAAGATAGAGTAGAAGTCACCAGATTATTTTCCACGAAGACTAAATAGCAAGCGCAAGCCCAGCAATAGTGGCAAACATGTGTTATATGCAGTTATTTTTTGTAAGGCTCTTTCTTTTCAAACTTTTTCGTTGCTTCATTCAAAATATATATTTCTGGTTTGCAGTATGAGCAATTATTATAAAAATAATTCTTTTCTTCTGGTGGATTAATAATTAACATTCTACTGTCTTTTTTAAATTCTGCTCCAACGGATGAATTTGGAGCATCATAAATTTTCCCAGTTCTTCTGTCAATTAATACATTTATTTGACATGGAACTCCACAACCCCAAGTAGCAAAAGTGTAATGTCCTGCAAAAAGATTATCAGAATCATCATAACTTTCTCTAATTGCAGTTCTGTATTGCTTTCCTAATTCGTGAGAATTTAAGTCAAGTTTAGCTTTAACACTTTCCATGTTGACTTTAAAATCATTAAAAGTTATATAAGGTTCAAATTTTATAAGAACATCTCTAATTTTATCTTTCTGAATAGTTGTATCTCCATAAATGATAACACTGCCTTCATTCATAATGGTATCAATCACAGGATTTACTTTTTCTTTCTTTTGATGTGATTTAGCAGTATCTGATTTTATTTCTAGTGTAGTCAAACTCTTATTTTTATCTGTACATGACAAAAATAAAAGTAGTGTTGTAAGAATATAGAAGCGTCGTTTCATAATTGCATATAACGTATGTGGCTTGCACCAGTTGCTGCTGCAATCACTGACCAAAACAAATCTACAAAATTTCTAAGAAAGATAAAGTTGTAGCAACCAGATTATTTTCCACGAAGACGAAAATAGCAAGCGCAAGCCCAGCAATTGGTGCAAACCATTGTTAGCAGAAGTTTTTAATTTGAAGAACGTATAATCGGCATAGCTTTTAAATTATCTTGAGAATTACTTTTAATTAATTCGACATTTTCTTCAACATAAAAAGTTTTTAAGATGCTATTGTTTGAAATATCAAGTTTTTTAATTTGTGTGTCAGTTAGATAAAGTTGTTTTAACTCAGTATTTTTTGATATATCTAAAGTTTTTAAATTTACATTTCCACTAAGTTGTAGTGTTCTCAGTTTTGTAAGTTTAGTAAACCCAAGATTTTCAAATAAATTTCCTTGTAAATAAAGTTGTTCAATATTATCTGTGTTTTTTAGTTCAATAATCTGAATTCCATTTCGAAAAGCATAAAGACCTTTCAAATTTGTCAAGTTTTTCAAAACCAATTTTTTTCCAAATTTATTTTCACCAACATATAATTCTTCAATAACGGAATTATTATAAAAAACATCTAAGTTCGTAATATTATTGGCCATAGCATTAAGTACTTTTAATTTTTTAAAGTAGATTAAGTCGTCAAGTTTATTGATATTACTTTTTGCTATTTTAAGTTTAGTGACTGTATCAATTTCACTTATTTCAATTTCTTTATTTTTGTTAAAATCATAACCCTTTTCTATTAAAGCTTTTTTAAGATTTAAATCTTTAAATTTAATTTCTTGAGAGTTTGAGCTTAAAGAAATAAAAAGAATTAGGTAAAAAAAGAAATATTTGTTTTTCATGTTTTTTGTCTAAATAAAATTTCTGCTAACGTTTGCCGCTTTGCGTCTGTTGCTGCTGCAAAAACTGGCCAAAACAAACCTACAAAATTTCTTTGAAAGTTAGAGTTGTAGCAACCAGCATATTTTCCACGAAGACGAAAATAGCAAGCGCAAGCCCAGCAATAGCGCAAAACGGTTGTTATAAGCTGGCCTATTTATGTTTTAAGATTACTTTTAAGTTCGTGTTCGTTTGAAATGTTTTTTCTGGTATATATTTTGGCACTAAACATTTTACAGAATCATCATACCATTCCGTTTCAAATTTTTCACCGCTTTGTATTTTTCCCAGTAATGTGTCACAGTAAAGAATAGTACTATCAGATTTGATTTTTGAATAAATTGATACAGCAAAATGTACAGAGTCAATTTTAACCTCATTTAAATATATAAATTCTTCTGGTCTATCATTTTTGCAACTTTGAATAATTGCACATAAAAAAACAGAGATAACTGTGTAGGTAAGTTTTTTCATTGGTTCTCTTTTTTACGAATTTTTCAAGGCTTGCTTATAACGTGTCGCGGCTTACACCAGTTGCTGCTGCAGACACTGACCAAACAAATATACAGAATTTCTTTCGAACTAAATTAGTGAAAACAAGCCAAATGTCCACCGAAGCAAAAAATGCAAGCGCAAGCCCAGCAATTGGTGTAAACCGCTGTTAGCGATAGTTGTTAATTAAAATTTCAAATAATTAAAGGTGGTTTTTCTTTTCTACAAGATGCTTCTCCAGTTTCAATGTCAATTTCACAAACTTTGTTTTTACGATAGTAAACGCTAAGTTTTTTCTCCTTGCCAAAAAATCCTATTCCATAAATTTTATTTCTCTTTTTTTTGCCACACAATTTAGCCAAGTCAACGTTCCATTTTATTTTTCCGTTTTGAACTGCTACAACAATATTTTCTATTTTGTCTAGATAAAAAGTGATTTGTCCAACATATTCAAGACCTTCTAATTTAGTTAAATCTTCAATTTTTAAATTAGAATTATGATCATTATTTTGACAATATGTTTTCTGAAAAAAGAAAAATAGAATTATAATTGTGAATGTGTATTTCATCGGAATTTTACAATTATCGCTAACGTTCGGCGGCTTTTGCTCTGTTGCTGCTGCAAGCACGAACCAAAACAAAACTACGGATTTTCTTTGAACGATAAAATTGTTTCCACCAGATTATTTTCCACGAAGACGAAAATAGCAAGCGCAAGCCCAGCAATAGGC
>NZ_DATGWY010000003.1:0-53482 GCF_035299245.1 Flavobacterium sp.
TCCTCCTGAACCAGAATTCTGTGTCCAAACTCCGCCCGACTGCTCTCCTGTTATTAAACTGAATAGATCTATCGCAGTGGTACTCGTTTCACAAACAGTTATCGCTCCGTCTAAACCTGCAATTGGATACTGATTGACTATGAGTTGGAAAGAATCTGTACCGTAAGTAAGAGGATTGGCATTCTCTTCCATTCGTACATAAATCGTTTGTGGATTTGAGGTATTCGTATAACTATTAATTGGCGAAATAGGGTTAGCTCCACTGTCTGCATCGGCTTGACTTATGTGGTAAGAAATTGTATATAGAGAAGGATTTGCCCCGTTCAAAGCAGGTAATGTTTGAGGAGTCAAATCAAAAGTAGCAAAACCATCGTTTGAAACATCATCACACAATATTAAATTTGGAGGCGTACCTGGGTCTAATTGACACATTACTACTTCGATAGTAAACGAAGCTGTATAAATACATGCTCCTCCATTTGCTGAGTTATCTTCAATACCCATGTATATGGTTTGAGAGCTACCACTTATAGGATAATTCGTTGGGTTTCCAATAGGGTTACTTAGGCCTTCAGCATCTGTTAAACTAGTATGAAAAGTAATCGCAAAATCAGCAGGGTTTAAACCAGTTCCATTAAAAATAGCTGCAAGATTCGGAGTTAAGTTAAAATTGGGCTGATTACTACATTGTTGAATATTATTGGGTGCTGCAAAAGGCGGTGGAGTTGGATACGATACTACAACACTGGTAGAAGTATTTGCAGGAAATCCTGGCTTAGTAACGGTTACAGTATAAGTTCCTGCCTCTGTTACTGTTATTATACCCGTATTTGTAGTTGGAGGAACAAATCCTGGAGCAGTAGATGTCCATGTAAAAGTTGCTCCTGCATATGCATTGGCATCACTAGCACCATTAACCAAAGTAGTTAAAATTGCCTGTTGACCTTGACAAATAGTAATGTTTGGTCCTAAAGTTAAAAGTAATTCACAGTCAGTTAATCCAGCATTGGCATTATTTATATTGGTTTGGGTAAACTCAATTTGACCTGGTTGATTGGAAAAGTTGGTGATTAATAAAACATATACTTGGCCAGCTAAAGCATTAGGAATTGAAAAATTTTCAACTGCAGCAGCTGAATAGCTACAAGCAACTACGTTATCTGGTATGGAAGTATTACCATCAGGAAAATCATATAAATTGTTACAGTTGACAGTAGCATTTGTGGAAGTAAATGGTCCCCAACAGATAAAGTCAACGTCTTGGTTGTTGTAATTGGGAGCGTTATTCCCTTGGTTTAACATAATGTTAATTGGACCTGATTGTGACACTTGAAAGTAAAACCAAGCTGGGTTTGGAGCAGAACCCAAACAATCTGGGCTACCTATACTGGCTTGACCTGTTGAGTTGGTGTATGAAAACCCACCACCTCCACAAACTGGTTCAGCACCATTACAAACAGCACTCTGAGAATAACCAATAAAAGAAGAAAAAAGTAAATTTAAAAATAATACAAACTTGATAAAGTAGTTCTTTTTCATAAGAGGTAATGTAATTATATTTCAACAGCAAAAAGGCTGAAAATGATTAAAACAAGTAGTTGTAACCTATGTTAAGTATAAGACAACCGAAAGTCAAATCTCCCTAAATTTATTTATTTTGAGGAGCGAAATTTACATATTTTTAATATTAAATTGTCTTAAATTTTATTTTTTTTAGTTTCAAATTCATAAAAATAATAATATTATCTTTGCTGCTCTTAAAATAATCTGTTTATAATGACAAATAACGAAGAGTTTAACGACGAAATCGGTCACAACCACATCTTTACAAATGTTAATAATCCGTTGCGATCGGATGCGTTTGATCTTTCTGACGAAAAAAAAATTGAACTTATAAAAAAAGATGTAGAGAATATTTTACACACATTAGGCATCGATTTAACAGATGATAGTCTAAAGGGAACTCCCAACAGAGTAGCCAAAATGTTTGTGAAAGAAATTTTTGGCGGACTGAACCCTAATAAAAAACCGAGTTCTTCTACTTTTGAAAACAATTACAAGTACGGAGAAATGTTGGTAGAAAAAAACATTACGCTTTACTCTACTTGCGAACATCATTTATTACCGATAGTTGGGAGAGCGCACGTGGCTTACATCTCGAATGGAACTGTTGTTGGACTCTCAAAAATGAATCGAATAGTAGATTATTTTGCCAAGAGACCTCAAGTACAAGAACGATTGACCATGCAGATTGTAAAAGAATTGCAAAACGTTCTGAAAACAGAAGATGTTGCCTGCATTATCGATGCCAAACATTTGTGTGTGAATTCGAGAGGAATAAGAGACATTGAAAGCAGCACGGTTACTTCTGAATTTGGAGGTAAATTTAAAGACGAAAAAGTAAAACGTGAATTTTTGGATTACATCCAATTGGACACTAAATTTTAATACTACCACTCAACGAACTAGCCCAGATAGCAATGAAAACCCCGCAGTGAAATTGGCTTGATTTTGTTGTGTTTGTAAAGCGACCAAAGGAAGCTTTTCAAACGCTTACAAAAGCAGCCAATGTAACGAGGAGTTGAAATGGATAGCAGGAAATAGCTTCAAAAAAAACATAAAATGCAACTGTATACTAATTACACTTTGAAAATTTACAATTCTCTTTCGGGAGAAAAAGAGACTTTTGAACCGATTCATGAAGGAGCCATTGGAATGTATGTTTGTGGACCAACCGTTTACAGCAACGTTCACTTGGGCAATGTGCGGACTTTTATGTCATTTGATGTGATTTACAGGTATTTTTTGCATTTGGGTTACAACATTAGATACGTTCGCAACATCACCGACGCTGGGCATTTGACCGACGACGGAAATGTGGACAACGATCGTTTTGTAAAGCAATCGCGTTTGGAGAAATTAGAGCCAATGGAAGTGGTTCAGAAATATACAGTTTACTTTCACAAAGTATTGGATTTATTTAATTTTCTTCCTCCGAATATCGAACCAACAGCAACTGGACACATTTTGGAGCAAATTGAATTGACACAGAAATTGATTGACGCAGGATTTGCATACGAAAGCCAAGGCTCGGTTTATTTTGATGTATTGGAATACAACAAACGTGGGTTGAATTATGGTGAATTGAACAACCGAAATATTGAAGAATTATTGACTAATACGCGCGATTTGGACGGTCAGAATGAGAAGAAGAATCCGCAAGATTTTGCCTTATGGAAAAGCGCTTCTCCTGCCCATATTATGCGTTGGAATTCGCCTTGGGGTGAAGGTTTTCCGGGTTGGCATTTGGAATGTACTGCCATGAGCACCAAATATTTAGGAGAAACTTTTGATATACATGGTGGCGGAATGGATTTGAAATTTCCACATCACGAATGTGAGATTGCTCAAGGAAAAGCACACAATGGCGTTTCTCCGGTAAAATATTGGATGCATGCCAATATGCTTACCATGAATGGATTGCGAATGAGTAAATCGACAGGAAATTACATTTTACCGATGGAATTAATCAATGGTGATAATGATTTCTTTGAAAAAGCTTTTCACCCGAGTATTGTTCGTTTTTGCTTTTTGCAAGCGCATTACCGCAGTGTTTTGGACATTTCTAATGATGCCATGATTGCCAGCGAAAAAGGTTTTGTTCGATTGATGGAAGGAATCAAATTAGCTGCTAGTTTAACAACTAAAGATACTTCTACTATTGATGTTGAAGCCTGGAAACAGAGTTGCTATGACGCGATGAACGATGATTTTAACACACCGATTTTAATTGCTCAATTGTTTGAAGGCATCAAGTACATTAATTTGATTAATGATGGTAAAGAATCAATTACTAAAGAAGATTTGGAGCTATTAACAGCCACTTTACATACTTTTATTTTTGATGTTTTAGGTATCAAGAATGAAAATGAAACCAGTAATACTACTGAAAAATTAGAAGGCACTGTTCAACTTTTAATTACCATGAGAAATGAAGCCAGAGCAAACAAAAACTTTGCTTTATCAGATCAAATTAGAGATCAGTTGTTGGCACTTGGAATTCAGTTGAAAGACGGAAAAGACGGAACAACCTTTACATTCTAATGACTAGAAACGAGTTGTAATTATGATTGCTTTATTAAAAAAAATACTAAATACACCGATACTGTTTTTCATCCGATTTTATCAGATTTGTATATCTCCGTTTACACCACACACGTGTCGATTTGAGCCTACTTGCTCCAGTTATTATTTTGAAGCTTTAAAGGTGCATGGATTTTTCCGAGGAAATTACCTAGGCATCAAACGTATTTTAAGTTGTCATCCTTGGGGCAAATCGGGTTACGATCCTGTCCCAGAAAAAAAATACTCTAACAAATAATTAAGGAAAGTCTAATCCTTTTTTACTATTTTTGGAAAATAACTTAATCACTTATCTTATGATTTGGAATCCTTCAGAAGGTATTCATCTTGGCCCAATTACCATTCGTTTTTACAGTTTGATGTTTGTCATAGCCTTTGGTTTAGGATGGTACATCATGAAGAAAATATTCGAAAAAGAAAAAGAATCGATTGAAAAATTAGACACACTTTTTATTTGGACCGTCATTGCAACACTAATTGGCGCTCGATTAGGCCATGTATTTTTTTATGATTGGGAATATTTCAGAAATCATCCTGCAGAAATTCTATTGCCTTTTAAATTCCAACCTGAATTTCAATTTACTGGATTTGCGGGCTTAGCGAGTCATGGCGCAGCAATTGCCATTATCATAACGATGTATTTCTACAGTACTAAAATAATAAAACGTCCATTGTTGTGGGTTTTAGATCGTGTTGTGATTCCGGTTTCATGCGGAGCAGTCTTTGTACGAATTGGGAATTTTTTTAACTCGGAAATTATTGGAAAAGAAACCACATCGCAATTCGGAGTTCGATTTTTACGGGATCAATTTTCGGCAGAAGACGCTATAAATCTTACTAAATTAGGAAATGCAGACGAAGCGTATCACGCCATCGCCACCGACCCAAATTTTGCTAATATTCTGGCGCAAGTTCCATTAAAACATCCTGCTCAATTGTATGAGGCTTTTTTCTATATTTTTGTGTTTTTGATTTTGGTTTTCTTGTATGTAAAAACAGATTATAAAGAAAAACACGGTTTGCTTTTTGGATTCTTTTTAGTTTTATTATGGACGGTGCGTTTCTTTGTAGAAAAAGTAAAAGAAAGTCAGGGTGGAATCGAAGAATCATTGGGTTTATTTTCAACTGGACAATGGTTGAGTATTCCGTTTATTGTAGTTGGAATTGTGTTCATCTTCCTAGCTCAAAAACCGCTACCCGATGACATTTATAAAAATGATGATAATCCGAATAAATTATTTTAAAAATTGAACTTACCAAAGCAAAAAGCATCGAAGTTATTTCGATGCTTTTTTTTTGAAACATTGGTTAGATTCAATTTTTCATCGTTTCACAAGTTTAACCCAAACCAATCGTGAAACAGTTAGTAAGACAAAGCAAATTATTGCTAAAAAAAGACAAATAACTAGTGGTAAAACACCGCCAAAGGTGTAACTCAATCCCAATATAAAGCCTAAACAAAATTCGGATTTATAGAGCGGAAAGAACAATGCAAATGCAAAAATTCCGAAGAAAAAAAAGCTAGAGATAGGCGAATTATCGGTTGAAAAAGAGACCGCTATAATCATAGCATACAGGAAAGCCAATCCGAAATGGAGAATCAAACGTTTAATTTTATTCTTTTCAATACTATTCGAATGGGCAAACTCTCTTAATTGAATTCGATACAACAAGAAAGCAACTGCTAAAGGAAGTGAAATTATTCCCCACCAATTGGATACTTTTGGAAGATTTTTGTTGGCTAAAAAGTGGTGACTTGGAACACCTTCATGAAAATAATCCCACAACTGAATACTCAGACTATAGAGGAGAATTGCAAGCACAAAATAATAGCTTATTTTCAAAAAAACTTTTTTATCCATGATGCGCAAAAAAATAGAAACGTCCTGATAAGTAAACTGTAACAGCATTTTGTTACATTTAAGTAGTCTTTATTTATTAAAAAAAATGAGCTCGATAAATATCGAGCTCATTGTATGTAAATAGTATAAGAACTTATTTACTGTCTTACTAGTTTATTCTTTAACTGCATTTGCAGCAGCATGACGTTTCTCTATTTCATTAATATCTTTTTGTTTCATTGTATCCACTAAAACTGGAGTTGCAATGAATAACGAGGAATAAGTTCCAACAATGATTCCCACTAACATGGCAAAGATAAATCCTCTAATGGATTCACCACCGAAAATAAACATGATTAATAATACCATGATCATTGTTAATGAAGTATTCAAGGTTCTTGATAATGTCGTATTAATTGATGCATTTACAATTTCTTTAAAGCTACCTTTTCTGTTTCCAGCAAGGAATTCTCTAATTCTATCAAATACAATTACGGTATCGTTCATAGAATAACCAATAACTGTTAAAATCGCAGCTATAAAGTGTTGATCCATTTCCATGTGGAAAGGCATGAATTTGTAGCAAAGTGAATACACACCTAAAACAAAAATTACGTCGTGTACAACAGCTGCAATTGCACCTAATGAGAATTGCCATTTACGGAATGAAATCACAAGATACAAACCAACCACTAACATTGCTCCAAGTACGGCCCAAAACGAATTGGTTTTGATATCAGCCGAAATTGCCGCACCTACTTTAGAGGCTTGTAAAACTCCCATAGTTTTTCCATCACTAGCATTGATGAATTGCTCGTAGGTCATATTTGGGAAGTACTTTTTCAATCCGTCGAATAACTTTTTATTCACTTCGGTATCCACTTCAGTTCCTTCGTCTTTGATTCTGTATTTGGTTGTGATTTTTAACTGATCATCACTACCGAAAACTTTAGCTTCAACTGGTGTTCCGAATGCTACTGAAAGTTCGTCAGCAACCGTTGTTGATTCAACCGGTTTCTCAAATTTAATTTGATAGGTTCTTCCTCCAACAAAATCAACACCTTCATCTAAACCATTCACAAAGAAAGAAACAAAACTTACGATGATAACTGTACTAGAAATAATGTACGTCCATTTTTTCATTCCGATAACATCCATATGGAAGTTAGTGAACCAATTTTTCGACCATGGAGCGCAGAATGCAAGAGATCTATTGTGTTGAATATCTAAATCGATAAAGATTCTAGCAATAAAGATGGATGTAAACAACGAAGTAAAAATACCGATTAACAATGTCAATGCGAAACCTTGAATTGGTCCAGTTCCAAAAATGAATAAAATTGCTCCAGTTAAAACGTGAGTTACGTTGGCATCAATAATTGAACGCATTGCTCCTTTCCAACCGTATGCTGATTTAACAGCTTCAGCAAGGGTTTTACCTTCACGGAGTTCTTCTTTCGCCCTTTCATATATAATAATGTTCGCATCTACCGCAGTACCTAAAGTTAAAACGATACCCGCAATACCTGGCAATGTTAGTACAAATCCGAAACTTGCCATAACTCCAAACAAGAACAATAAGTTCAATAATAAAGCTACATTAGCATACCAACCTGCTCTACCATAGTAAAACACCATCCACAAACACACTAATAAGAAACCAACAATAGAAGAAGTCATACCTGCGTCAATAGCAGCTTGCCCTAAAGATGGCCCAACTACTTCTGATTGAATGATTTCGGCAGAAGCTGGTAATTTACCTGCTCTCAATACGTTGGCTAAATCTTTAGTTTCTTCAACCACAAAGTTTCCAGAAATTTCAGATCTTCCTCCAGCAATAGGACCGCTTGATACACCTGGTGCAGAATACACTACATCATCCAATGCAATAGCAATATATCCTTTATCAGAATATGCTTTTCCTGTTAATTCTTCCCAAACTTTAGCACCTTGACCATTCATCTGCATTGAAACAGAAGGCTTACCCATTTGATCGAACGAGTCACGCGCATCAACAATAACACCACCACTTAAAGGTGCTTTATCGTCTCTATTTCCTTTTAATGCATACAATTCGAAAGTTTCAGTAACCAATTTAGTTTTCTCATCAGTAACTTTTACAGGTTTACCCCAAACGAATTTAGCGTATTTTTTATCAGCTGGAAGTAACGAAACGATATCAGCTCTTTTCAAATAAGCATCAACAGCATCTTTATCTTTAGCAGCAACAACTCCTAAAATTGGACCACCACCTTGAGAAACAAATTTTTCGAATAAAGGATTGTCTCCTTTTTTAGGTTCTTTTGCGTCTTTTTTATCGTCAGCTAATAATTTAGAAAGAGAATCTTCAGCAGTAGTTTTAACTTCTTTTGTAGTAACCGCTGATTTTTCAGTTGCTTTTAAAGCTTCATTTGCAGCCATTAAAAACTGACCTAAATCTTCAATTTTATAAGTTTCCCAGAATTCTAATTCCGCTTTTCCAGAAACTAATTTTTTAATTCTGTCTTCGTCTTTTGCTCCCGGTAATTCGATAAGAATTCTTCCTGTTTGACCTAACTTAGCAATATTAGGCTGAGTTACACCAAATTTATCGATACGTGTTCTTAATACTCCGAAAGCACTTTCAACTGATTCGTCAACTTTTCTTCTGATTACCTTTTTAACTTGGTCATCAGTCATATTGAAATTGATTTCATCAGCAAGATTTCTATTGGCAAAAATATCAGGTGAAGCTAATTTTGTAGAACCATTTGAAGCAGCCTCAAAAGCATCGAAGAAGGCATCCAAATACGATTGATTACCTAATTGATTTTTCTTGGCATCATCCAAGGCTTTATTGAAAACAGGATTTTTAGATTGGTTTGACAAATCAACCAATACATCTCTAACAGAAATTTGAAGGGTAACGTTGATACCACCTTCTAAGTCAAGACCTTTTTTGATTTGTTTTCCACTAACATCTTCGTAAGTATAGTCTATAAGACCCAAAAAGCTGTATACTTTTTTGTTTTTTTGGTCGTTTAAATACTGTACTTCTTTCTTTTGATCTCCTTTTGCAAAAGCTTTAGCATCGCTTTGTACGCCAGTTGCAACAAAAGTGAAAATAAGTTGGTAAATACTTACCAGTGCAAATAAAATTGCGAAAAATTTAATAAGTCCTTTATTCTGCATTATTACTAAAAATTAATTAATTTTTGTTAGGTTGATTGTTAAAAAAAGGTGATAAATTATTGATATTCAGCAACAACCGAACAATCAACGCTATTTCACTTTTTTTGAAACGTGCAAATATATGATTCTGCCTTAGATTAACAAATTATTTAGCTATTAATCTCAAAAAAAAGACTGCAAAAAATTGCAGTCTTTTTTGTTTGTTATTATTTTAAAATTACAAAACCGATTTCAAATCGCCGTTCATTGCACGTACTGCATCAGCACTTTTTGCAAACAAGGCTTTTTCGGTTTCATTTAAATTGATATCAACTATTTTTTCAACTCCGTTTTTACCAATAATACATGGAACACCTATACAAATATCGCTTTGTCCGTATTCACCTTCAAGATACACTGAACATGGAATCATTTTCTTTTGGTCATTCAAAATAGCATCTACTAAATAAGCAACTGATGCACCTGGCGCGTACCAAGCTGAAGTTCCTAATAAAGCAGTTAAAGTGGCTCCACCTACCATAGTATCGGCAGCTACTTTTGCTAATTCTTCTTCTGATAAAAATTGAGAAACCGGAACACCATTGTACGATGCCAAACGAGTTAAAGGAATCATAGTCGTATCACCGTGACCACCAATTACCATTCCAGAAATATCATTGGCTGGTTTGTCTAAGGCTAATGATAAATAGGTTTTGAAACGAGAGCTGTCTAACGTTCCGCCCATTCCAATGATTCTGTTTTTTGGTAAACCAGTAGCTTTCAAAGTTAAGTAGGTCATAGTATCCATCGGGTTGGAAACCACAACTACAATCGCATTAGGAGAATGTTGTAATAAACTTTCAGCCACTGTTTTTACGATTCCAGCATTGATTCCGATTAACTCTTCACGAGTCATTCCTGGCTTTCTTGGAATTCCTGATGTAATTACTACTACATCACTTCCTGCTGTCTTAGAATAGTCATTAGTACTTCCACTTACTTTAGTATTGAATCCTAAAGTAGTTTGTGTTTGCGTAATATCTAACGCTTTTCCTTCAGCAAAACCTTCTCTGATGTCTAATAATACAATTTCACTCGCAATTCTTCTGTAAGCAATCGCGTCAGCACAAGTGGCACCCACGTTTCCTGCTCCTACTACTGTAACTTTCATTTTTTCTAGTTGTTAATGTTTTTATTTTTATTTAAAGCTAATCCCGCTTTCCGTTCCTTCCGACAAATCGGAATCCTCTTCAATCGGGGCTAGGGCTTTTGCAATTCTAATTACGCATCGATGTTAGCATACACTGCATTTTTCTCGATAAACTCTCTACGAGGTGGAACCTCATCACCCATCAACATTGAGAAAATACGATCTGCTTCTGTTAAACTATCGATGGTTACTTGACGCAACGTTCTGAAATTCGGATCCATGGTAGTTTCCCACAGTTGCTCCGCATTCATCTCTCCCAAACCTTTATAACGTTGAATAGCTGCACTTCCTCCCATTCGCTCATTAGCCAAATCACGTTGGTCGTCGTTCCAAGCGTATTCTTTTTTGTTTCCTTTTTTTACTAAATACAAAGGTGGCGCAGCGATGTAAACGTGTCCTCCTTCGATCAATTCACGCATAAATCTAAAGAAAAACGTCAGAATCAAAGTAGCAATGTGACTACCATCGACATCGGCATCACACATGATAATTACTTTGTGGTAACGTAATTTTTCTAAGTTCAAGGCTTTGGAATCTTCTTCAGTTCCAATAGTTACACCCAAAGCTGTAAAAATATTTCGGATTTCTTCGTTTTCAAACACCTTGTGGTGCATTGCTTTTTCAACATTCAAAATCTTACCTCTCAAAGGCAAAATCGCTTGAAAGTTTCTATCACGTCCTTGTTTAGCAGTTCCACCCGCCGAATCACCCTCAACCAAATACACTTCGCATTTTGCCGGATCTTGTTCCGAACAATCGGATAATTTTCCTGGTAAACCTCCACCACCTAAAACGGTTTTGCGTTGTACCATTTCACGAGCTTTCTTAGCGGCATGACGTGCTTGAGCAGCCAAAATTACTTTTTGAACAATAATTTTTGCGTCGTTTGGATTTTCTTCCAAGTAGTTTTCCAACATCTCGGCTACGGCTTGCGAAACCGGAGAAACTACTTCTCTATTTCCTAATTTGGTTTTCGTTTGACCTTCAAACTGTGGTTCCTGAACTTTTACCGAAATAATAGCCGTTAATCCTTCACGAAAGTCATCACCTGAAATTTCAAATTTTAATTTTTCTAACAACCCCGATGCATCGGCGTATTTCTTTAAAGTACGAGTCAATCCCATACGGAAACCTTGCAAATGCGTTCCTCCTTCGTGGGTATTGATGTTATTTACATAAGAGAAGATATTCTCAGAATAACTTTCGTTATAAATCAAAGCTACTTCAACAGGAACTTCTCCTTTGTCATTTTCCATTGAGATTACGTGACCGATAATTGGCACACGATTTCCGTCTAAGAATTTAACGAACTCTTTCAACCCTTCTTGTGAATGAAAAACTTCGCCTACAAATTCGCCTTTGTCATTGGTTTCTCTTTTGTCTGTAAGCGTAATAGTAATTCCTTTATTCAAAAACGACAACTCACGCATACGAGCAGCCAAGGTGTCATAAGAATATTCAATGGTTTGAGTAAATATTGATTTGTCAGGCTGAAAAGTTACTGTAGTTCCTCTTTTGGTAGTTTCTCCTACTTGCTTCACAGGGTACATTGCTTTACCGCGTTCGTACTCTTGTTCGTAAATTTTTCCGTCTCTAAAAACAGTAGCTTTCAAATGATCGGAAAGTGCATTCACACAGGAAACCCCAACACCGTGAAGTCCACCTGATACTTTATATGAATCTTTGTCGAATTTTCCACCCGCACCAATTTTGGTCATAACTACTTCAAGAGCAGAAACACCTTCCTTTTTGTGCATGTCGACTGGAATACCACGACCGTTATCTTCAACTGTTACTGAATTATCCTCATTAATAAATACGCTGATTGTATCACAGTGACCTGCTAACGCCTCATCAATTGAGTTATCTACTACTTCATAAACTAAATGGTGCAAACCTCTAACGCCCGTATCTCCAATGTACATGGAAGGACGCATTCTTACGTGCTCCATTCCTTCTAACGCCTGAATACTGTCGGCTGAATAGCTATTTTTTTTATTTTCTTCGCTCATATTAAATTGTATCGTAAGTATGAATTTTGACTAACACGCAAATATATAAATTCAGAGGTGATTTTAAAGCGATTTTAAGCATTTTATAACGCAAGTTATTAACATTTGTGTTTAATAATTATTTAGCGTTTTATTTTTAAAATAAAGACTTAAAAATGAGGTTTTTTTAACCTAAATCGGAAAGTCAATTTAAAACAGCCCACAATTGATCGTTTTCATGATTGAAATTCGCTAACAAATTACATCATTTAGGGCTTCTATTTTTAAATAAAAAAACACTCATCGGGCGATGAGTGTTTCTAACAAACAAACTAAACTTCAATAAATAATCTTTCGATTATACTGTGACCGTAGATTTTGCAATTTCGGTATCGGCTTTTACGTGGGCCGCGTTTGCTCTTCCACTTGGGTCTTGATTTTCTTGCCATTTCGGAATCCATTTTCGTACGGTTTGAGCTGCGCTTACTTGTGGATAATACTTATGGAATATTGTTCTGTAATAATAGGCTTCTTTGGTTGCTGGCGTGTTGTAAGGATACAATTCAGCCGCTTTTTCCATTTGTTCATCAGTTACTTGAGATGCACAAAATTCGATTAGTGTGTCAATCCAACTGTATCCAACTCCATCTGAAAATTGTTCTTTTTGTCGCCACAAAACTTCTTGCGGCAAATACGGTTGATCTGGAGTATCAAAGGCTTTTCGTAGAATGTATTTTTCAACTCCATCATATGTTTTAGGTTGTTTTTCTTCGCCTTTAATTTTCATGGCAACATCCAAAAACGCCTTATCCAAGAATGGAACACGAGCTTCCAATCCGTGCGCCATAGTTGATTTGTCAGCACGTAACAAATCGGCCGTAAATAGTTTCTGAACTCTTTCGATGGTTTCTTTGGTAAAATCTTCGGTTGTTGGAGCGTTTCTAAAATACAAATAACCTCCAAATACCTCATCTGCACCTTCACCCGACAACACTACTTTGATACCTAAATCAGTAATTGCTTTTGATAAGAAATACATAGGAGTACTCGCTCTAACCGAAGTCACATCATAGGTTTCCAAATGCCAAATTAATTTATCTAAAATTTCAATTCCTTGCTCGATGGTAAAATGAATTTCATGGTGCTTTGTCCCTAAAAACTCAGCTACTTTTCGTGCGGCTTTGGCATCAGGTGCATCAGCATCCAAACCAATTGAGAAGGAATGCAATTCTTTTCCTTTTTCTTTCAATAAACGAGCAGCGATTGAAGAAGTCAACGACGAATCCAATCCGCCAGAAAGTAAAACTCCAATTGGCACATCGCTCATTAAACGTTTACGAGTAGCTTCGGTCAATGATTCTCTGATGGCTTCTAAATCCAATTCGGCCGTAGCTTTAGTGTAATCTTCGTATTCTGGTTTATAGTATTTTACGAATCCAGTTTCTGGAGTATAATAATGACCCGGAGGAAAAGTAGAAAATGTTTTGCATTGATCGGCAATAGGTTTCATTTCGGAAGCAAAGTACATTCTGCCTCGTTCATCCATACCATAATACAATGGTTTTACTCCAAGTGGATCACGACCAGCAATGTAATCATCACCATCAATTACTACAAAAGCAAAATCTCCGTCTAATAAATGAACAAAATCGTATCCGTATTTTTCATACAAATGAACAATTACTTCTGAATCTGATTTTGAGCGGAATGTATGATCTTTTAATATTGTATCTCTCAATTCTTGGTGGTTGTAGATTTCTCCATTGTGAACCATCCATGCGGTTGAACATCCTTGAATAGGTTGTCTACCCGAATGTAAATCGATGATGGACAAACGCTCATGACTTAAAATGTGACCGTTTTCGGTTATGTGTATATCGCTTTCGTCTGGTCCGCGATGTGACATTCTTTTTGAAAGTTGTTTTACTAATTGCTCGTCTTTACCTTTTCCTATAATGGCTAATATTCCGCACATAATCGTATTCTTTAATTATTTATTTGATGAAGCAAAATTGGAGTATTGATTCATCAATTAAAACCAAAAATCGATTATTAGTTACAATTTAAAACTAAAAACATAAATAAAATGATTTTTATAAAGAGAAACAGTAGAATTTCAACACCACAGTTAAAAATTATAAATAAGTAGGGAATAAATTTTAAGAGATGCTTTCGACAATGTACTTAGTTGACCCAATTTCAAACTCAAAACCAATTTCTTTTCCCATCAATTTGCTTCCCAATGGTGATTGTGGAGAAACGGCTATTATGGTTTGATTCTTGATGGTAATTTTGGGTAAAGCAGCACTTATAAAAAGTAACATTCCATTGGTTTGAACTACACTTCCTAAAGCTATTTTTTGGTGAATAGCATTGGGATCAATTTTGTCTAAAATGGCTTTTTGTTGCAGAATTTCTTTAAGCTTGTGATTGAGTTTTTCTTGCTCCAAATGCATCATGGATAAAGCGGTTTCGTGTTTATCGCCAGCCGAACCTTTGGCATCGTTTTGAGCATCATCTGTCAAACCCGAAATCATATCGCGAAACACATCAATTTTATCTTGAAGAAGTTGTTGGTGGTGTTGGAGGATTTTGTTTTTTAAGCTCATTATAATAAATTTAACCGCAAGGTTCGCAATGTTTTACGCAAAAGCACGCAAAGTTATAAAATAAATCTTTGCGTGCTTAGCGAGTTCTTTGTGTCTTTGCGGTTAAAAATTCTAGAAATCAAATTTATAATTCGCACCCAACAACACCTGAATACCTTGTACAGGATAATTTACCCATTTTTGATAGTCTTGTCCAGCCAAGTTGTTTCCTTTTAAGAAAAATGTCATGCGCTCATTGTGTTTGTAACCAAGATGTGCATTTAAGTCGAAATAACTATCTAAAGTAATGGTTTCTGGAGCGTATTGCGGTGGAAAAATAGCTAAAGCTGTTGGTACAAATGTCAAGTCTTTTCGCTCACCAACAAAAAACACTTTGGTTCCTGCGTACCATTTTTCTGTAATGTTAAAATCTAAATTGGCAGCCAACTGCAAGCCAGGTAAATTCCACGATTCTTCTTCAACATCAGTCGTATAAGTACTGAATGTTCCGTTGATTCCGAACGATACATTTTTACTGAAATCGGCTTTTAATTCACCATAAAAACTAACTGTTTTCACATTATCATACACTACATCAAATGAATTAGCGTGTGTATAACCTTCTTTGTTGGTGTTATACGAATCGTACAAATTACTTCTGAACATCGCTTTATAATCTTCGTTCATCAACGAACCGCGAATGTTGTATCCAATTGTATTGGCTAATTTTCCTCTCAAACCAACATAAATATCGTATTTCTGGTCGGTTGGACCAATCGCCAAAGTAGGAGAAACGAAGAAATTTTGTTGCACAAAATCACGATAGGAATTCTGCTTCAGTGTTCCTTCTGCTCCAGCATAGGCAATCATCAAATCGCCCACGACTTTGTACGAAGCATTAATTTGCGGATAGATGAAGAATTTATTATCGCTACCTTCTGTTGCCACACTGTAGAAAAATGCGGCGCCTAAATTAATTGAAACATCATCTCTGTTGATTTGGAAACTAGGATGAAAACCAACATTTGTATTTCCGTATTTAAACGCTTCGCCACCTTCATAACTTTTATCAAAACTTCCGTTGATGTAGTCAAAAATGAAATTGGCTTTGATTTTTTCATCCATTACTTCAAACTCTAGACTTGGCTTGGCATAAAACCGATTTTCACTTGATGAAAAAGCATCCCAAAAACGAGTAAATTTTACTTCTCCTTCTTTGAAAATACTTTCTTTTAAACTCAATCTACCACCAACATTAATGGTATGATAGGTTTGTTTTTCATCTATAGCTTCAATAAATTCATCATAAAACGGTTGCGGCAACGACGTTTGAAAAATCGGGTTGACACCGTACCAATTGTAGACTTGATTTTGGTAGCCTAAATCGGCATTCCACGACAAATCGCGGTTTTTGCTTCCGTAGGTAAAATCCAAAGCCGTATCATAAAATTTATCGTCTAAAACCACTTCTTCAATTCCGCCTTGAGACGAACTGTGACGTAACATCGCTCCTACGTAATCGTTATTTTCTAATGTTTGAGTTACGAATAATTCGGCATTGATATTACCATAATTTCCAGCTGCCAAGGTTAAATAATTACTGAATAATTTCTCTTTGGCTGATTTATCAACTCCAGCTGCTTTTCCTTTAGATGGTGTAAAGGTTGAAGCCACGGGAAATGAAAAAATATTGTACTTAATTTCTTCTTTTTTGTTGGTTTCTTCGTCTTCAAACGAGGGTGTTTCTTTCACTTTAAACGCATCAGAAATAGTTGGTGTGTAGGGTTTTACCACATTTACCACTTCACTTCCGATGTTCTCGTCTTTCTTTTGTCCAAAACTCAATTGTAAGCTGAACACTAAAAAACTGGCGACTATATATTTTGTTACTTTCATAGTATGTATTTCTGAAAAGAGATTGATGATTTGGATTATTTAGTGATGGATGAATTGGTTTTGGCTTCTTCAGTTTTGATTACATCCAATTCGGTTTGTGCTTCTTGAACAACATCAGGAAATTCTTTGAAATTTTCAATTACACTATCCAAAATGTAGGTAGCATTGAAACTGTCTTTCAATCCGTAGAAGTTTTTCGCCATTATTACTAAACCTTTAGCTCCAAAATATTTGTATCCCGAATAATCTTTAGAAAGCTTCTGAACGGTTTTGTTAGAGTCTTCGTATTTACCGTCTTTATTTTTAAAGTAAGCATCGTAATACAATGCTTCAGCAGCCAATTCTCCTTTAGCAATTTTCAATAAATTGGCATAAGCAGTTCGCGCCTTAGCTTCGTCATTTACTTTTATGGCCGAACGTGCTACGATGATTTGCGCATCACTTTTAACTTTGTTGTCTGTTTTCGGATTGGCCAGTACTTTATCTGCATAAACAACCGCATTAGCATAATCTTTTTGTTCGTAATATGCACGCATCAAATTGGCTTGCGCGAAAGTGATGTTTTGCGGGAAATCGGCTTCGGTTTCCAAACGTTTTAAAACTGGAATTGCTTTTGTAAAATCGTCTTTTTTCAGATGAATTTCACACAAACGGGCCAATGACTGCTCGGTAAATTCATTACGCGGTTTAGAAACCACATATTCATAATTTGGAACTGCCGTTGCCGCTAAATTGTCAGCGAAATACAATTGTCCTAAATAGAAATTCGCTTTCAAAGCATGAATTCCGTTTGGAAATTTTGAAACATAACCGCTTAATGACGAAATCGCTTGTTTCACATTGTTTTGCAAATATTGTTTTTCGGCTGCTTCGTAGGTATCGTTATCCAATTCGGCGTCAGAAACCTCAACAAAATCAAGTGTTCGAACCCAAGCAGCGTATTCATCTACTTTGCCATTATCCATATAAATCAAACGTGCGGTGGCAACTGCTTCTAGTGCTTCGGGTGATTTTGGAAAATCAGCAGCTACTTTTTTGAATTTAGTAATGGCTGCATCATCTTTGTTCCCATTATAATACACCAAACCTTGACGTAAAATCGCTTTCGATGCATACGAACCCGAACCAAATTCTCTTAGCAGTTGATCGTAAGTAGACAAAGCCAAATCGGTTTTATTTTCGGTTACATACGTATTTCCTAATTCGAACAACGCATCATCACGGTACTGCGATGTTTTGAAGTTTTGAAGAAACTTATTGAAATCCTCTATTTTCTTATCGTTTTTCTGAACAAAACCATAACTTATGGCTTTTTGAAACGCAGCGTAATCAGCATCAACACTTTTTAATTCGATGGCTTTATTATACGCATCCATTGCTGGCCAGTATTTGGAAGTTACAAATCGGCTATCGCCCAAACGCAAGTACGCATCGTTCAATCGAATTTTATCGTCTTTAGTTCCATCAACAAAACTCTGAAAATAATTTCCTGCCTGATCGTATTCTTTTTGTTTGAAATACGCATAAGCAATGTTGTAATTGATGTTTTTGAATTCGGGTGTGTTTTTCGCCTCAGCGTAACCTTCAAACTGTTTGAAACTCAATAATGCTTCATTGAAACTGTCCAAAACGTATTCGGTTTCACCTTTCCAAAACATGGCACGAGCCGTAAATTTTGGATCTTTTTGCTCGGCTAACGATTTTTTAAACATTTTCAATGCTTCTTGGTAATCGCCGTCGGTGTGCAATTCTAATCCTCTGTAAAAAGTCACTTTTTGATAAGCTGCTTTGTATTGTGGACTCTTATTTTTCTCCAACAAAGCCAACGCTTGTTTGTAATTTTTAGAGGTAATGTACGAGTTGATTAACAAACCTTCAATTTCTTCTTTGTTGGGTGAAGTTGGGTATTTGGCTAAAAACGCTGAAAGTACGTCAGGTACACTTTGGTACGAATTTCCTAATTCATAACTCAATTTGGCGTAATTCAGATTGGCATCTTCTTGGATTTTGGTATCGAATTCCATTTCAGAAGCACTTTTGAACGCATTCAAGGCCTGTTGTTTTTTATCCGTTTTCAGATAACTTTCACCCAAATGATAGTAAGCATTTTGTGCTACAAAATCATTTCCATCGATGATTTTATTGAACTGTGAAATGGCGTTTTCAAAATCATTTTGTTTGTAGTACGTATAACCCAATTGATAAAAATCGGTGTTGTTCCACTTTCCTTTTTTGCCTTTGTATTCTTTAAGATAAGGTAAAGCTTTATCGTACTGTTTAAGATTAAAATAACTTTCTCCAATAATTTTATTCAACTCTGATTTTTCAGCAGCAGTCGATTTTGGCATGGCAGCAACACCTAAATCAATAGCTTTTTGGAAATTTCCTAATTTAAAATTCATATCCGCCTGAAAATACGACAGTTTTTCCTTGTACTTTTCTTCACCTGAAACTTGGTCGAAATATTTGGTTGCTTCTTTGTAATCGTCATTTTCATACGACATAAAACCCAAATAATATTTGGCTTGCGAACCGTATTCTTTGGAATTGGCTACTTTATTAAAGTAAGTTGTTGCCTCCTTCTTTTTCCCTGCATTGAAATACGAATAGCCTTTTTGGAAATTGTATTTTTCTAATTCATCGTAGGTCAACGCGCTTTCGTCTACTTTATCAAAATATTCCAAAGCTTGAGGATAGCGTCCTTCTTCAAAATAAAAATGGGCGACACCAATATACGCTTGGTTTTGTTTAGTACTGGTTGGATATTCGGTCACGAAGTCTTCCATCAATTGATCGGCATTGGATTGCTCAAGGCGAATGGCACAATTGGCAATGTAAAACGAACAATCCGACAACACTTCTTGGCTCGTGGCGCGTTGTTTTACTTTTTCGAACAAAATCTGAGCGGCCAAAAACTGCTTGTCGTTGTAGAGTGAAATCGCTTTATCGTACTCGGATAACGAATGCGTATTTACAGCCGATTGTTGGGCTTGAACCGAATTGTTTTCAGCTAAAAATAATAGAAAAAATAAGATAAGGAGTTTTCGCATTGTAATGGATTTAATGAATATCAAAAATAGGTTAGCCTACACCTAATAACGCACCGCAATTGGTATTTATTATAAACATTTTTCTTAACAATTTCACAAATGTTTAACGCGAGCAAACAACCTTCAATAAATCTAAAATTTATTTTGAAAAGCTACGTTAACTTAGTACTTTTACCCACTAAACCCATCCAATTATGTCTGAATCAGTTTTATCTCTGAAAAACGTTAGTATTTATCAATCGAATAAAGTCATTTTATCGAATATTAATTTAGAAGTCAAACACGGCGAATTCATCTACATTATTGGTAAAACTGGAACTGGAAAAAGTAGTTTCATCAAAACGCTTTACGCTGATTTACCTCTAACAACAGGCGAAGGACACATTGTAGAATACGATTTGGTGCATTTGAAAGAAAAAGACATTCCGTATTTACGACGAAAAATTGGTATTGTTTTTCAGGATTTTCAATTATTACCTGATAGAACGGTTTCTGCCAACATGTTGTTCGTTTTAAAAGCAACCGGCTGGACCGATGCCACCGAAATGCAGAACAAAATTGACGAAGTGTTGGATAAGGTTGGAATGAAAGGATTTGCCAACAAAATGCCGCACCAACTTTCGGGTGGAGAACAACAACGTGTTGCTATTGCACGTGCATTATTAAACGATCCTGAATTTATTTTAGCCGATGAACCAACTGGAAACTTGGATCCACAAACCAGTGTAGAAGTATTGGACGTATTGCGAAAAATCAATGCCAACGGTAAAACCATCATTATGGCTACTCACGATTATGCTTTGTTGATGAAATTCCCTTCAAAAACTTTAAAATGCGAAGACGGTTCTATTTTTGAAGTGGTTCAGAAGACGGTGTAAGTACCGAAATCAATTTCCCAACTAAAATCAACACAAAAGGATAAAACACAAAATGAAAGCGGTCGCCTTGAGAGCATGATATTCCTGAAAGAAAAATTGTATACAACACAAAAAAACTACACGCAACAATTACTTTATCACTTCTAAAAAACTTGTAAATTAAAAAAACCGCAAGAAAAAAACCGATAAAAGTAATTATCCTATTTTGCCATTTAGAAACTTTAAAAAAGAATGCTTTAAAACTTTCGAAATAACTATTGCTTTTTAAATTAACTGAATAATACAAAGCAGTATTTCCAGCAGTAGAATTATCATATACATCTGACATATAAGCATAAACCAAATTGAATGTATTGTTTTCTATTTGATTCAATACATCATTGAATGCAACTTTGCCCATTTCATCATATTTTAATGAGAAAAAGTATTCTCCACGGGGATTTTGAGATTGATCTAGCTCTTTACCTTCTTTCAAACAAGATGCTTTACTTCCTAAGTAATTATAATACGTAATTGAATCAATATAACTGATAGTGAAATCCCCATAGTGCTGTTTAACAGAATAACATTGAAACATTACTAACATCCAGCTCGCATAGAAAAAAGACATTGATTTTTGTTTGTAATTTCTTATCAATTGGCGGAAGTAAAAAATCACAAAACAAAGTGCTAATAATTTTGAGCCTGGTTTAATTAGCATCGAAAAAACTAGTATAGAAAGACAGAATGCTAAATACTTAAATTGGTATGTTGTGTAATGCTTTTGCAGAAAAAAAATAGCCAACACAATAAAAAAAATATAAATATTTTCGGCAAGTAAGTCAAAAACACAAATAGCACTTCCGATAAGAACCAAATTCATTGATGAGATTAAAAATGCTTTTTTTTTATTTAAATAAACATTTAGTATTTTAAAAATGAAGACCGATGTTGCTATCCAAAAAAAAAGATTTATAAAAATATTAATTATGAATAATTCATTTTTACCACAACCAAAAAGAAAAGGAAAACCCTGAATTAATGCCAATCCTATGGGACGTAATGGATGTACTTGATTGTTAAAATACAATTCAAAAGCCGAATTATAATACGTTTCTGAGTCGGGACTTATTCGTGTTTGGAAGCTCAATTGCAATAGAAAATCCAACAATCCAATCCATATCAATCCCATCGAGACAATCCCGAATTCGAACTTATACCTATCAATCAACAATTTCACATATTTCATTTTAACAAAAGTAGATAAATTATTGTCTTTTCAAATTAGAACCTTAGTTTTGTGTTTTCAATCCAAAAAAATGAAGCAATTATCAATTATCATTCCGGTATACAATGAAAGTTCAACCGTTCATCTAATTTTGGATAAAATAAAAAATGTCCAATTACCTCAAAACATCAACAAAGAAATTATCATAGTTGATGATTGCTCGACTGATGATACAAAATTGAAAATCGAAAATTACATTTCACAAAACAAAGAAAGTAACATTCAACTTTTTACTCACACTAAAAACAAAGGAAAAGGCGCCGCTTTGCACACCGGAATTACAAAAGCGACTGGCGAATTTACCATCATACAAGATGCTGATTTAGAATACAATCCAGAAGAATATTCCATTTTACTTCAACCCGTTTTAGATGGTTTTGCCGATGTGGTGTACGGTTCAAGATTTATGGGTGGAAATGCGCATCGGGTTTTGTTTTTTTGGCATACCATAGGCAATCGGTTTTTGACTTTTATGTCGAATATGTTTACCAATCTGAACTTAACCGACATGGAAACCTGTTACAAATTGTTCAACACTCGACTACTTCAATCGATTAAATTAAAAGAAAATCGGTTCGGTTTTGAACCAGAAGTTACTGCAAAAATGGCTCGAATAAAAAAAATCAGAATCTATGAAGTTGGCATTTCATATTACGGTAGAACGTACGAAGAAGGCAAAAAAATCAATTGGAAAGACGGAATTCATGCCATCTATTGCATACTAAAATACGGCATGTTGCGTTTTTAGTTACGTTATTTGTTACTTTTGTTTACTAATTCAACCCAAGCCTTTTTGAAAAAAACTACTATTGTTATTTCGGGAATCAACGTAACCAACAGTGGAATACTTTCTATCATGACGGATTGTTTGACTGAATTGGTAGACTATTCTAAAGACAAAGACATCCGAATTATAGCGTTAGTACATTCAAAATCGCTTTTTTCCATCCCAAATATTGAATACATCGAATTTCCAAAATCAAAAAAGAGTTGGTTCAACCGGATGTATTATGAATACTTTTACTTCAAAAAACTATCTCAAGAATTAGATGCCGACTTTTGGTTTTCCATTCAGGACTTATCACCTTATGTAGTTTCCAAAAAGAGATTTGTGTATTGTCATAATCCTTCGCCTTTTTATAAACCTACGCTTCACGATTGGTTGTACGGATTTAGGATTTGTTTTTTTGCATGGTTTTACAAATATGCTTATCGCTTTAATATTCAGTCGAATACAGCAGTTTTTGTACAACAACAATGGATTAAAAATCAGTTTGAGAATTGGTACCGCATTTCGAACATCAAAGTAATGCATCCTGAAACTCAGGTAATTGTAGAACGTTCAACTGTGACTTTGAATCAAGAAAAAATCAACCTCTTCTACCCGAGTTTTCCACGAATGTTTAAAAATATGGAATACCTGTGTGAGGCTATTTTACTTTTACCAACTGATATTAGAGAAAAAATCAAGCTTTACATAACCATTTCTGGAAATGAAAATTCATACGCAAAAAAAATAGTTTCTAAATACCAAAAACATCCTCAATTTCAATTTATTGGTGCTTTAGACAGAGCAACCGTTTCGGGTTATTATAACGAAATGGATGCTTTGGTATTTCCTTCCAAATTAGAAACTTGGGGCTTGCCTTTGACTGAAACCAAGGAATACAACAAACCTATTTTTGTATCGGATTTACCGTATGCTCACGAAACGGTTGGCCATTATGACAAAGTGTGTTTTATTGATTTGAATGATCCCAACGATTTAGCCCAAAAAATTCAGTTATTTGCACAAGGAAAACTACTGTATTCCCAACCAAACAATTCTAAACAACCCGATTTTGTAGGCTGGAAACCGTTGTTTGATTTTATAATTAATGAATAATCAAAATATGGCCTTTTTCTCCGTAATTATTCCGCTTTACAACAAAGAAAACTACATTGAAAGTGCGATTAAAAGCATTCTCAACCAAACGTTTACGGACTACGAAATTTTGATTATCAACGATTGTTCTACGGATAAAAGCGTTGAAAAAGTGACTACGTTTCTGTCGGAAAAAGTGAGGTTAATTCAGCATGAAAAAAACGGCGGACTTTCAGTAGCGCGCAATACCGGAATAGCACATGCAACTACTAATTATATTACTTTCTTGGATGGCGATGATGTGTGGAAACCTACTTTTTTGGAAACCATCCATCAATTAATCATCAACTATCCTGAAGCCCGAATTTTTGGCACTAATTACGAAGAAGTATACAAATCCAAAACCTATCAACCACACAATGGATCCAGTACATTAGCAACTGGTTTTACGGGTTATATCAACTTTTTTAAAATCAATGTTCGACAAGGAATTTACAATCACGGAAGTGTTTGTTTTCATAAAGAAGTGTATGAAAAAGTGGGTAATTACAATCCGGAAATCAAATTTTCAAACGACATTGATTTTAATATTCGCGCCAATTATCATTTTAAATTAGCCTACAGTAATACGGTTCAGATGAGCTATTTGATGGAAGTACAACATCAAATTACACGCAATTCGATTTTGCACAAGAAAATTCCTAATTATGATATTTATGAAGATTGGGCAAAAGACAACCCCGATTTAAAAAAACATTTGGATTTCTTCAGATACGTTTTAGCCAAAAAATTGAAAAAAGATGGTGATACTTCGGATTGGAAGAAAATTGTACAATCAATTGATGTTAAAAATTTGAATTGGAAGCAAAAATTGTTGTTGAAATGCCCACAATCACTCTTGCTTTTGGTTGATACAATAAAATCGGTTTTGATTAAATACGGAATAAAGATTTCTACTTATTCGAAGTAAGGTAATTCAAATAGGCTTTGTAACTGCGAATGTAATCGTCTTCATCATAGGCTTCAGAAGCCAAAACCAAACACACAGCGCCAGAGGAAAAATTTTCAATTTCTCGCCAAATATTGGAGTTGATGAGCAATCCTTTATCAGGAGTTTTTAGTGTTACGACTTCCTTCGTTTTTCCGTCCTTCAATACAACATCAAAACTACCCGAAAGTGCAATCAAAACTTGTTGCAACTTTTTGTGTGCATGACCACCACGTTTTGCTGTACTAGGAATATCATACAAATAGTATACTCTTTTAATATCAAAAGGAATCGTATCGTTTTCAACTACACCAATACTGCCTTTTACATTGGCTATTTTCGGAATTTCTATTAATTTGATGTTCATCTTTTATTTTTTTAAAAGTTGCAACCACTGATTTCCTATGGTTTCAACGTCAAATGAAGCAATACTGCTTTGAGCATTACTTTTACATTGTAAATATAAATCTTTATTTTCAATCATGGCATTCAAGCCTTGAGTCATGGCTTTTTTATTTTGATTGTCAATGAGAAGTCCGTTGTGTTTGTCAATAATGATTTCACTCGGACCCGAATCGCAATCGTAAGCTACAACTGGAGTGCCGCACGACAATGATTCAAGTAAAACCATTGGCATTCCTTCGTATTTACTAGTTAAAACAGTAAACAATGCCTTTTTATAGTATGGAAACGGATTGGAAACCGAGCCTAAAAATTGCACATTATGTTCTTGATTTAAATCTTTGGACAATTGCATCCAACTTTCTTTCATTTTACCATCGCCTAAAATAATCAATTTGATGTTGTTGTTGGGCAAAATTGAGTTTGAATAAGATTCAATCAAATGATCGAATTGCTTGACGTTTTTGTGCATACTTCCTGCGGCGAGGATGTAATTAAAATCAATGGCTTCTTTTTCTTCAGCCAAAACATTTACCTGAGCAACATCAATTGGATTGTAGATTTGAAGGGTGTTTTTAAACGAATAGTTGCGTTGAATTTCAGCTTCAATACTTTTAGAAACCACAATCATTTTATCGCAATTTCGATATAATAATTGAGCTAGAAGTTTATTTTTAGGAAGGTACGAATCCAATTTTCTACTGTGAATGGTTTGAATAAAAGAACCGTAAATCCAATTATTAAGTATGAATTCTTGTAGGTAAAAACGTTTAACTCTAAAATCAATAATGTAATCAAACTGATGTTTTTTCAGATACGATTTAAGTGTTTTAAAACGTTGATATCTAGTGAAAAGACTGTTGTTTTTATCTTTTAATTTACCCAAATGCAGCAATTCACCCGAATAATCGTAGACAATTTCACCTGCAAAAACTACGTTATGAACTTCGCAATTGTGATGTCCAAAAAAGTGAGACAAAGTGGCTGCAGAACGTTCGGCGCCACCATCAGAAAGTGTAACGGTAATTAAGCAGATTTTGTAGCGCGCCTGATTTTGATTCAATTTTTTGTATTTTAGCAAATGTAAATAAAACTTTTAAATGCGCATATTACTTGTAGGTGAGTTTAGCCGATTACACAATTCGCTCAAAGAAGGATTGGTTCAATTAGGACACGAAGTGGTTTTGGTAAACAATGGCGATGGTTTTAAAGATTATCCTGCTGACATTAGCTACAAGGCAAAATTCTTCAAATCAAAATTAGGCAATATTCCACGACAAATTTGGTATCGAATGTTTAAGTTTGATTTGGCTCAATTGGAATTTGGCATTCGGTTTTATTTCAAATTGAAAGAACTAAAAGATTTTGATGTTGTACAATTGATTAATGAAGCGCCGATTCAAACCTTGCCTTCGTTTGAATTGTATTTACTCAAAAAACTACTTCATCAGAATAAAAAAACCTTTCTATTATGTTGTGGTGTGGATTATGTTATAATGAAGTACATGCTCGATAAAAAGTTGCGGTATTCAATTATGGATCCGTATTTTGAAGGCATTCCTGAAGCCAAAATTCAATACCATTCGATGTTTGATTTTGTAACCAAAGCACATAAAAAAGTACACGATTATTTGTATAAAAACATACAAGGTGTGATTGCAAGCGATTTGGATTATGTGACTCCGTTGAAGGAAAACCCAAAGTATTTAGGTTTGATTCCGAATCCGATTAACACTGACACCATTGCTTTCGAAGAACAAAAAATTGAAGACAAAATCATCATCTTCTTAGGCATCAACAATGGAAATTCGTATAAAAAAGGGGTTCATTATTTTGAAAAAGCCCTAGAAAAAATCCAAGCACTTTATCCTGATAAAGTTGAAATTATCGTCACTCGAAGTATTCCGTACAGCGACTATTTACGTCATTATTCAAGAGCACATATAGTGTTGGATCAAGTGTATTCTTTTGACCAAGGTTATAATGCTTTGGAAGCGATGTCAAGAGGAAAAGTCGTTTTTACAGGCGCTGAAAGGGAGTTTCTTGACCACTATGGTTTACAGGAAAATGAAGTCGCAATTAATGCTTTGCCCGATGTTGATTCAATTGTTAACGAGCTGTCAAGTTTGATTGAGCAACCCGAGAGAATAATGGCTATTGGATTACGAGCTAGAGCTTTTATTGAAAGAGAACATCATTATATAAAAACTGCAAAAATGTACTGTGACACCTGGAATCCTATTTCGTAAATCTACTAAGTTTTGATTTGATATAATTACTTACAGAAACCCTTTTGTTGAGTTCGGTATAGGAAAACGTAATCGAGAGCAACACCAATACTGAAAGCATTAGGTAGTTCCAAACGCCATCAGTGAACAAAACGATAAAAACCGAGAAAATGCTCAATAAAACACTCACTACAATCAGTTTTTTGCATTCTTTATAAAAAGTAAAGTCGTATTTATTTTTCACTACATAATAAACGTAAATACCATAAATTATGTAATTGATTATATAGGCTAATCCGATGCCTTCGAGACCTAAACGTTGGTATAAAAATAGTGTCAAAGTAACGTTTAAAACATCTGCTAAAAGTTCTTGTTTAAAATATTGCCATCGATCACCTTTAGCCAAAATGAGATAAGCCAAAGGCATTAATATTGATTTTAAAACAACCGAAATCAAGGCTAATTTTAATATCGAAAATGCTGCCAAAAACTCCTTAGTAAATAGGATTTGGATTAAAAAAGGTCCGAAAATAAACAGAAAAATAATGGCAGGAGTGACCAACAAAATGGCAATTTCAATCTGACTGTTTACCAACTCATTTACTTTTTTTGTATCTGAATTTATCGCTGTTAATTTAGGATAAAAATCATACGACATAGCATTAAAAATCAACCCCAAGTAGTTTACAATGATAATGGTATTAACCTGATAAAAACCCAAAACACTCGAAGTGGAACCACCTTCATTTAAAAACAATCTGATGATAAAAAAACAAACTTGTCCTAAAATTAAATTTACAGACAATACAAAACCCAATTTCATCATTGGACTCGATTGTTTGATGAACTCATTTGCATTAGCAAAGTCAAATTGAAAAGTATACTGTTTGGTAAAATAAATAGTGACTAAAAAAGTAACTGCACTCGTGTAAAGAACCACCCAAATTATACCATCAATTTTAAGATAATAATAAATTAGTATTGACCCTATTGCGGAGAAAAAAGCGATAATTATGTTGCACCAAGCCAATGTTTTGATTTGATTAACACCTTGCAGTATGGCCATTCTAGCATTTGAAAAACCTGTCATTATAAAGTAAAATCCTAAAACATAGAACCATTGTTTTTTACTGGAATTTCCAAAAATAAAGTTACTTAAAGTTTCACTGAATATTACAGAAACTATAGCTCCAAACACTCCAACAAAAAGGGCAATTCTCTGCAAGTTTTTTATTGATTTTGAAAGCTCGTATGAATGTTCACCAGCAGAATGTAATGCAATTTCTCTGGTACCAACTTTAAGAAATTCAAAACTAGTGATGGAAGATATTAACGAAGCTGCATTGGTTAAAAGCGCAACCAATCCAATCCCAAACGGACCAAGAAAAACAGCAACAAACTTCGAAGTAATGACACTAATAATTAGTTTCAAAACCTGCAAAAAGCCAAAAACTCCAGTCGCTTTTAGTATCGATTGATGTGAACTTATATCTTTAGAATTATCTTCCATAATTAATCGATTATGCAACCTATGGATGTGTATTGATTTTTAAAACTTGTTACCCAAGAAACCCATTGATTAGAATCAATCTCTGAGTTTTCATCTAAAATTTTGGCGATCTCATTCGCTGATATATCCAATGGTAAATCACGATAAACGTCTAATTGATTATTCAGCCATGCATCATTTATAACTTTATTAAATTGAAACATATCAATTTTACCTTCATAATGCTCTTTGTGCTGATTGGTTGCAGCCGACTGAAATCCTGTTCTGAGTAGTTCTTTTGTAGAACTAGCAAACGTTATTTTGCCTTTATTTTGTTTATAAAACTTAAGAGCATTAAGTATTTGGAGTGTTTCCTGAACTTTATTGGAATGATTATTCCACAATTGTGCGTAATAATCTTTGCGTAAAACCGTGCCAGCAACAGCGTAAATTGTGTAATACGCCATGTGTCGCTCAAAAGTATAGATTCTCAATTTGGCTAAGATTCTTCTGTGCCATTTTAAATAATCTTTCCTGAAGATAAAATTATACAGTGTAGGGTTTTCTGTAAATAAGTTGGGAGTTAATAGTTCTAAATGCGCCGTTTTTTTAACCTCTTTATTTTGCTTTAATTTATCATTTCCCAACCAGTAAAGTTTAGTAATAACCGTTTGGTTTTGGATCATTTCATTTCTAATTTTTTCCAATTCGACCGTATCAACAAACCAAGTGTCGTCTTCGATGAGCAAAAAATAATCGGAAACTTCATTGACAACATTTGCCCACAAATCAATTGGAACAACATATTCTTTAGGTTGAATTCCTTGATCAATACTGGCCACTTTTTCATTGTAAAAAGGTGATTTTTTTACAATAACATCCGGATATTTTTGGGTGATTTTATCCAAATAGCTCTGTGGAGTTCCATCATCTAAAATGATGATTTTTCCATTAAAATCAGCAACCTGCTTATAAATGGAATACAAACATCTATCCAAATAATAAGGTCGATTGAACGATTTCACTACTATATCCATTGGTTTATTGTATCAATTACAAAATGTACCTCATCATTGGTCATTACTTGACTCATTGGCAAACTCAATACCTCATCGTGAATCATTTCTGTGATTGGAAAAGATAATGAATTCCAATTTTCCAATGCCTTTTGTTTGTGTGGAGCAATTGGATAATGAATTAATGTTTCAATGTTGTTTTTCAGCAGATAATCGTGTAACTCATTCCTGTTTTTAGTTCGAATGACAAACAAATGAAACACGTGATTCGAGGAGAAATCCCAATAAGGCAATACAATTTTATCGTTTTTTATCTTGGTCAAATACTGAGTTGCTATCTTTTTTCTTATGTTGTTTTCTGAATCAAGATGAGGCAATTTTACGTTTAAAAAAGCAGCTTGTAATTCATCTAAACGCGAATTATAACCTATATAATCGTTATGGTATTTTTTCTCAGAACCGTAATTGCGTAATGAAAAAAGTAATTTTGCCAAATTGTCGTCGTTAGTTGTAATAGCACCACCATCGCCCAAAGCGCCTAAATTTTTACCGGGATAAAAGCTAAAAGCTCGAGTGTTATTTCCTTTAAATTCTAGTCCGTGAGCTTGAGCTGCATCTTCCACTAGGAGTAAATTATGTTTAGAACTGATTTCCATTAGTGCGTCCATATCAGCCAATTGACCGTACAAATGAACTACTAAAATTCCTTTCGTTTTTGACGTTATTTTTTCTTCGATTAATTTTGGATTGATGTTGTAGGTTTGCTCATCGGGTTCAACCAAAACCGGAACCAAATCGGTTTGTAAAATGGCTAAAATTGAAGCAATATAGGTATTTGCAGGAACAATAATTTCATCGCCTTTTTGCAGTTTTCCTAATTGAATATATGCTTTAAAAATTAAAACCAAAGCATCCAAACCATTTCCAACTCCGATACAATACTTACTTTTGGTGTAGTTTGCAAAGTTGGTTTCAAAACTTTTGACTTCATCTCCCAAAATAAACCAACCTTTATCTAAGACCAATTTCAATTTGTCTTGAAATTGTTGTTGATATTGAGCGTTTATCTTTTGTAAATCGAGAAACTTTACCATAATCAAATCGATTCTAATTTAGTGTAATTGGAGGTTGTAAATCGAAGAAAACTTTGAACCGAAGTCTTTGCACCAAAACTTTCCTTCCAATACGCCAAACCTTCATTCAATTGCAAGCCGTTATTTTCAGATGAACTTCCGAAACTAACGTAGCGTTTATCTGAAAACTTCTGAATAATAAAATCAAACAAAACATCCAAAGCAGCTGTTTCGTCTCTATCATTTCCTCCCGAGCTGTATTGAAAATGAGCGACAGTATCGGTTAGAAACATAACAACTCCCGCTTTTATATTGCCCTCTTGATAGGCATTAAAAAGTTGAATTTCATTGGGGAAAAAATCAGCTAATTTTTTTATTTCATCCAATGTATGCACAGGTGCGACTTGAAATCGTTCTTTCAAATTAGGCGATAAGATTTCACTCCAAAAGCCTTCGTAATTTTGATCTTGTTTGATTTCAATATTCAATTCGCTGGCAATTTTCAATGCCCTTTTTCTATTTCTATTGGGATGATACTCTTGATTCCTATCAATTGCCAAATAAACATCGGTTCTAAAACAATTGGCTTGCATCAAAAAAGACAGATAATCAATCTCGTCGGCAATTGTGGTATTGTACAATTTAGGCAAAAGTTTAAGTTCGAAAGTCTGAACATTATTTTCTTTTAAAAAAATCATCAACTCCTTAAAAATAGTAATGTATTCTTTTATTCTAACATCTTCGTTAATTACCAATGCACCATAGCTCAATCCTTGATGCGAATACACCGTATCTCCTACTCTATTAGCGGGTAAAACCGCAACGACTTTTTTATCATTAAAAACCAGCAACGAATAGTCGTCAAAACGATTTTTGTGGTATTCCATAAAATTACGTTGAAACAAAAAAGTTGCGTTTTTTGCCTTCGAAATAAAGTCATTCCAAAGCGCAAAATCTTCATTTTGATAAAGTCTAATCTGATACTGTTTCACCATCGCGTTTTAACTTCGGAAAATTACATAATTATTTTAACCTAATCATTAGATAGAAAAAAATTGCTCATCAAAAATAATTTTGTATTTTTAGACTTATTATCAACCATTTGCTGTGAAAATAAAACTCCGTATTTTCCTTTTTAGTATAGTCATCTTCGGATTTTGCTCTGTTTATGGGCAAAATGTTTCATTGTACAGTCAGTTTAATGGGAAATACGATTTTGTTTTTGTTGGTAACACTATGAACTTAGGTGAAAACAATATTACGGCGGGTTGCAGTGATTTACTATTGACTTCGTCATCTGCGAATTTAAACTTGAGTGCAGGACAAACAATTAGCGGTGTTTACCTCTATTGGGCAGGTTCGGGATTAGGCGATTTTGATGTGAAGTTAAATGGAACTTCAATTACCGCAGAACGAACATTTACCAACGTTAGTGTAACTTCTGGATTGAATTATTTTAGTGCTTTTGCCAATGTCACTAATCTGGTTTCTACAACAGGAAATGGCACGTATACCTTATCGGAATTGGACATTTCACAAACCTTGAATTCGATTCCGGGCTATTGCAACAACAGAACCAATTTTGCAGGTTGGTCGTTGGTAGTCATCTACGAAGATTTGACCTTGCCGTTGAATCAAATTAACATTTACGATGGTTTACAAAGTATTCCCAATACATTATCCATAACATTGACAAGCTTAAATGTCATTAATACAGCTGGAGCCGAAATTGGTTTTATTGCTTGGGAAGGCGACGGTATTTTGGCTGTTAATGAAACGCTACGATTAAACGGAATTACATTAAGCAATCCGCCATTAAATCCTGCCAATAATGCCTTTAACGGAACCAATAGTTTCACAAATGCCAACAATCTATTTAATATGGATTTGGATGTATACAACATACAGAATAACATTACTGTAGGAAGTACAACTGCTTTGATTGAAATGACGTCTGGGCAAGATGTGGTGTTAATGAATTGCGTAGTCACCAAACTCAACAGTCAATTACCTGATGCAACAATAACCATTGATGAAGTAGAACAAGAATGCAATTCGAGAAACATTGTTGTTGATTATACCGTTTATAATGTAAATTCTACTGATGTGTTGCCGGGTGGCGTTCCGATAGCTATTTATGCCAATGGAACTTTTATTCAATATACTGAAACATTAGCTCCAATTGCCATTGGTGGTTCTGAGAGTGGTCAGATTTCGTTAACAATTCCGAGTTCAGTTCCCAATAATTTTACCTTACAATTTGTGGTCGATGATACCGGAAATGGAACCGGAATAGTGTTAGAAACCAATGAAAATAACAACAGTGATTCTGAATTGATTTCGCTTTGGGTTTCGCCTTTATTCAATCCATTGCAAGACTTATTTGAATGTGTTAATGTGATTGGAAATGTGCCTTTTGATTTCTCGAATTACGCTACAAGTGTATTGGTAAATCCAACCGATACAGTACAATTCTTCAACAGTTATAATGACGCATTTGACAATATAAATCCGATTTTGAATCCGAGTAATTTTATTGTTAACGCGAACACAACAACTATTTTCATCCGAATTGACAATGAGAATTGCTTCAGCATTACTTCGTTTGATATTAATTTGATTTTATTTCCTGATTTCAATGAGTTGGACGATTTATTTACGTGCCGAGTAGATGCGAATTCATCTTTTGATTTTTCCAGTTATGCCGATTTGGCAAATGTAAATTCAACTGATGCAGTAACTTTTCATGAAACAGCTCAAGATGCAGCAAACAATAACAATCCGATAACAAATACTACTGCTTACATTCCTGCTACAACTCCAAAAGAAATTTTTATACGGATTGATAATGGCTTTTGCAAAAGTGTAACTTCGTTCTTTTTGGATTATTACGAATTACCCCAATTCAATCCGCTTGAAAATCTATTGGTGTGTAACGAAGGCTATACTCAGGGAACATTTGATTTTTCAAATTATGAGAACGATGTAAAAACAAATCCAGACGACAATGCTTCTTTTTTCACTACGTTTGAAGATGCGCAAAACGAAACCAACGAGATTGTAAACATTTCATCATTTGTTGCCGAAACTACTCCGAAAGAGATTTTTGTGCGTATTGAAAATGAAAATTGTTTTACTACCACTTCATTTCTATTGACTACTGAAAATTGCCCACCAATAGTTTACAATTACGTTTCCGCTAATAACGACGGATACAACGAGACTTTTTTTATTGAAGGATTACGCAATGTTTTTCTGAATTTCGAATTACTGATTTTTAATCGTTGGGGAAAATTAGTTTGGACAGGAGACAACAATTCGCCCGACTGGGATGGATTTGCTACTAAAGGGATTTTGTTGAATGATGCAAGTTCGCCAAAGAGCACATTTTACTATATTTTGTACCTCAACGACGAAAATTATCCTGAGCCTTTACAAGGTTATCTTTATTTTACAAAATAATAAGTCTAAAAAACTACATATTCTGAGTATAGTAATTATAATCTTTAATCACTATTCTGATAAAATCTTCGCTCTTTCCTGATTGATTTTTTATTCCGGTTACTGATTCAATTTTTTCTTTCAACTTAACAATTACGTCCAAATCATTTCTAGAAAGCGCGGTGTGTAATGTTTCTTTTATAATTCGAACATCGTTATCGGTTAATTTAATTACCAACGGATAAGTTGGAACATACATTTCACCAATATCTTCTAAAATCGAACTGTTGATGGTGACTTTGTTCTTGAGAGTGATAACAGCAGTACCAGCAGCAACATCACCTAAACGCTGTGTTTTGTCGTTGACAATCATTGCAATTAATCCGATTATTCCGCTTGTAATACCAATATCAACAATACGAACAACCCATCGAATAAGGTAATCACCAAACGAAGCCTGATAACCATCAATTTTAACCACTTTTATCTTCATTACACGCTTTCCAATCGTTTGTCCTTCCATTAAACTTTCAAACAAAAGAGAATAAAAAACAATGGGTAGCGACAAAACTGAGTAAATCGCCATGCCTGTCCAAAAATCAATTGAATTAAAAAACGAACCTAGATTTAATACTATGATAAAAATCAAAAACAACAGAAAAACATAAGATGCTTTAACCAAAAAATCAACTAAGTAAGCCAATACTCGCTCACCAACTGTTGCTGCCTCAAAATTAATATTTACATTTTGAGTGGTATTTATGGTTAATTCAGACATATTTTTATATTTTAGCGTTCAATGAGAGAAGTTGCTTTTATAAAACAAAATAAAGAAAAATGGCTTGATTTTGAGCAAGCAATTTTTGGTAAATCTAAAAAAAATCCTGATGAAATGGCTAGTTTGTATGTTCATTTGATCAATGATTTATCGTATGCACAAACTTATTACCCTAAAAGTAAGATAGTTACCTACTTAAATTATTTAGCTTCTCAATTGTATCAAAAAATTTACAAAACCAAAAGAGTAGAAAAAAATCGATTTTTAGCTTTTTTTATCACCGAAGTTCCTTTAATTGTTTATCAATACAGAAGATACGTTTTGTATGCCTTTTTGCTGTTTTTTTGTTTTTTAACTATTGGTGTCGTTTCGGCTAAATACGACTCTCAATTTGTTCGTTCTATTTTGGGTGACGGTTATGTAAATGAAACTCTAGAAAACATAAAAGACGGTAATCCAGTTGCGATTTATAAATCAAGTGGAAGTCTTCAAAGCTTTATCGGAATTACTTTACATAACATCGAAGTAGGTGTAAAAAGTTACATTTATGGCATTTTTTTGGGTTTTGGCACTTTCTTCTATTTGTTTTACAATTGCATCATGTTGGGCAGTTTTCAATATTTTTTCTATGAACAAAATGTTTTTTGGGAAAGTGTCAGAGGAATATGGATTCACGGCTCGATGGAAATTTTCGCCATGATAATTGAAGCTGGTTGCGGACTAATATTAGGTGCTTCTATTCTTTTTCCGAGAACATTTTCTCGCATCAATTCGCTGAAAATTGGGTTTAAAAATAGCTTCAAAATATTTTTAAGCACATTACCTTTTACCATTGCCGCTGGTTTTCTAGAAGGATTTGTCACTCGTTATGCACTTGAAATGCCAAAATGGTTAGGAATCTCAATAATACTATCAACTTTATCGTTAATTTCATTCTACTATTTAGTATATCCTTTTTTAGTACATCGGAAGCAGAATAAAAACCAACCCACTTTGTAATCCTTTATAAGCACTAGTAATCACGTGAATAAGCTATTTCTTTTACTACTCTTCTTTTTTAGCTTCCATTGTAAAGCAATAGATTCTTTGGCTACAGAACAAAAGAAACCTCAGCATTTTACTGAAAAGGATTTATTAATTGACTCACAAAAAATCACTCCAACTCATTTTGAAAATAGCATCAAAGAAGATTATTCGTCGGAAGATTTCAACTACGTAGAAAAAATTCCTGAAAAAAGCGCTTGGGATCATTTTAAAGAATGGCTACGGAATTTGATTCGAAAATCATTTGGTGTGACTGGACCAGTTGCTGGTATTATCGTCGTTTGGATTTTCTATGCAATAGCCATTATAGTAGTCGCATTGGTTATTTATTACATTGTAAAATCAATGGTCAACAAAGAAGGACAGTGGATTTTTGCCAAATCATCATCAAAAAGAATCATCAATTACGACGATATTGAACGTAATTTGAAAGACGTCGATTTTGATGAATTAATTAAAAACACTTTAAAATCGGGTGATAACCGATTAGCCATTCGCTATTATTATCTGTGGATTTTGAAACAAATGGCCGAAAAAGGCATCATCGATTGGAATCCTGAAAAAACCAATTCTGATTATTTATACGAAATCAAATCCAATACGCTAAAAACTGATTTTTCGTACATCTCTTATTTGTACAATTACATTTGGTATGGAGAATTTGAAATGGACCAAGCCTCTTTTGAAAGTGCAAAACATACAATGGAAAAAACACTACAATCACTGTAACAATGAATACTAAAATTAAAATATACATTGGTTTATTAGTGATGCTTTTGGTGTTGATTCTTTACATTGATGCTACAAAACAAAAGCCTATTGATTGGTCGCCTAATTATGATGTGAATCAAAAATCTCCTTTTGGGTTGTATGTTTTTGAGAAAGAATATTCTAAAATTCTGAAGAAAAACGAACTCAAAAAAACAACAGTAACAGCCTACGAATATTTGGTAAACGATTTTGATTACGATACCTTAGTGAATTCATACAAAACCAAAGGAACAGTTTTATACCTATCAGAATACTGTACTATTGACGAAGAATCAGCACAAGAACTATTGTATTATGCACAACACGGAAATTCGATTTTCATCAGCGCTAAAAGCTTTCCCAAAATACTACACGACACCTTAAAATTCACTATTGAAGTTGATTATCCTTCCCAAAACCAAATGGCTTTTTCACTAGCTAATCCCAATTTAGGTAGTGCAAAATACACTTTTGACCGTGGTGTTAGTGCCGGTTATTTTAGTAAAATTGATACACTAAACACTACGTTATTAGGTCATCAAAATTCAAATAAAAAAGAAAAAGTAAACTTTATAAAAATAGCCTATAAAACCGGTTATTTTTATTTACACACACAACCTGTAGTATTTACAAACTATAATTTACTGAAAAACAATCAACGCCATTATACTGAGAAAATCATTTCCTACATTCCAAAAGGAAATGTAATTTGGTTATTAAAAGGACAAAAAGGCAAATTAGAAGCGGGTTCGCCAATACACTATTGGGTGAGTCAGCCCGCATTAAAATATTCATGGTTTTTACTGTTATTTGGATTGGCGATTTTTATGATTTTCAACGCCAAACGCAAACAAAGAGTGGTTCCAATTATTCAACCTTTGCAAAATACTACTGTTGATTTTGCTAAAACGATCGGAAACTTATACTATCAAGAAGGCAATCATCAAAACATAATTGATAAAAAAATTATTTATTTTTTAGAAAAAATAAGGCATGATTATTTAATTGAAACTAGCATTTTAGATGAAAATTTTATTAAGAAATTCCACCTAAAGTCGGGTAAAAATATCGACGATATTAATAATGTAGTACGATTAATTAATTACCAAAGATCAACCTATAATCAAAGTATCGAAGACGATTTGATTGAATTAAATAATGCTATTGAAAAGATTTTAAATTAAAAAGAAAAGTACATATCATGGAAAATAACGAAACTAATTTTGAACCATCTCTTCCTGAAAATTCAGGTATAAATTTTAAATCTCGTTTGGATTTAGCGCCACTCTTGAATGGTGTTGAAAAAATCAAAAAAGAAATTGAAACCGTAATTGTAGGTCAACACAAAATGATTGATCAATTGTTGGTTGCTATTCTATCCAACGGTCATATTTTAATTGAAGGTGTTCCTGGAGTTGCTAAAACCATTACAGCTAAAATTTTGGCTAAAACAATTTCTGTTGATTTCAGTCGAATTCAATTCACGCCCGATTTGATGCCTTCGGATATTTTAGGAACTTCGGTTTTCGACCTCAAGAAATCTGAATTTGAATTCAAAAAAGGTCCTGTTTTTTCCAATTTAGTTTTAATCGACGAAATCAATCGAGCTCCAGCCAAAACACAAGCTGCTTTGTTTGAAGTAATGGAAGAACGCCAAATTACCATTGACGGAACCACTTATGTTTTGGATAAACCATTTATTGTATTGGCAACTCAAAACCCAATTGAACAAGAAGGAACGTATCGTTTACCCGAAGCTCAATTGGATCGTTTCTTGTTTAAAATTAACGTTGATTATCCTATTTTGGAAGAAGAAATCAATATTATTCAAAGGGAACATTCGTTACAAAATCACGGAAAATTAGACCATATTCAATCGATACTTTCTGGTGACGAAATTAAGCAATATCAAGACTTGGTAAAACAAATTATTGTTGAACCCAATCTATTAGAATACATCGCCAAACTGGTGGTAAATACGCGAGAAAATGCTTTTCTATATTTGGGAGCATCGCCAAGAGCATCGATTGCAATTTTAAATGCTGCTAAAGGTTTTGCGGCAATTCGAGGACGTGATTTTGTGACTCCAGAAGACATCAAAGACGCATCAATCCCAGTGTTACAACACAGAGTGATTGTTACTCCTGAACGAGAAATGGAAGGTTTATCGAGCGTTGAAATTATTAAACAAATCATAGAAAACATCGAAATTCCGCGGTAAATCAACATGAAACTTTTTAAGCAACTTTACATCAACAATTTATTTTTCTACTTACTAGGTGGTATTGTAGTGATGTTTTGCTGTGCTTTCTTTTTTCCTTTTATCTTTAATGCAACTAAGTATTTATTATTGGTTTTGTTTGGTTTCTTTGCAATGGATGTTTTACTTCTTTTCAATTCAAAAAAAGAAATCGAAGGTCAACGAATTACTCCTGAAAAATTATCCAATGGAGATGAAAATGCGATCGCAGTATCCATACGAAATCATTATTATTTTACCATTTTTGCCAAAGTAATTGATGAAATTCCGTATCAATTTCAAGTGAGAGATTTTGAAATCAAACGCACAATAAAGAACAATTCATCTGATGATTTTCAATACTATTTACGACCAACCGAACGGGGCGAATACCATTTTGGAAACCTCAACATTTATGTCAGTTCTCCGCTTCGATTAATTTCAAAACGATTCACATTTGATAAGGATAATAAGGTTCCAACGTATCCGTCGTACATTCAATTACGTAAATATGATTTAATTGCTTTTTCGAATAATTTACGTCAATACGGACTCAAAAAAATACGGCGTATAGGACACACAATGGAATTTGAACAAATAAAAGAATACATACAAGGCGACGATATCAGAACCTTGAACTGGAAAGCTACAGCAAAGAAAAATGCCTTAATGGTGAATCAGTTTCAAGACGAAAAATCGCAACATGTATACATGGTAATCGACAAAGGACGAACCATGAAAATGCCTTTTAATGGATTGAGTTTGCTCGATTATGCCATCAACGCAACTTTGGTACTATCGAATGTAATTCTAAAAAAACACGACAAAGCTGGAATGTTTTCGTTTTCGAAAAAAATAGACAATCGCGTGGTGGCTGAGAAACGAACGTCGCAAATGCAAAAAATTCTGGAAAGCTTATACAATGTCAAAACTGATTTTTTTGAAAGTGATTATTCTCGTTTGTATGCCGACGTAAAGAAAAATATCAACCAACGAAGTTTAATTGTTCTATATACTAATTTCGAAACTTTAGATGGATTGTACCGCCAATTACCTTATTTGAAAGGTATTGCAAAAAACCATTTACTCGTTGTGGTCTTTTTCCAAAACACAGAACTCAATCACATTACCGAGAAAAAAGCAGAAAATGTTCAAGAAATTTATGATAAAGTAATCGCTGAAAAATTCATTTTCGAGAAAAAACTCATCGTCAACGAACTCAAAAAATACGGAATCCATTCGGTTTTAACACAACCTGAAAGTTTGACGTTGGACACCATTAATAAATATTTAGAAATAAAAGCGCGCGGAATACTATAACCAAAAACAAAGAAAATGAAAAAAAAATTACTCAGCTTATTTTTGATCATTACTAGCTATTTAGTTGTAAATGCTCAAGAGGACACTTTGGAAGTCTATTATCAAAAAATAGAACAGTCGTTAAAATACCAAACAGGCACTATTGAATTGACAGAAGGCAACGGAACTTTGTCAGTACCAAAGGGATTCAAATTTCTTGACGGTAAGCAAACTCAATACGTTTTACATGATTTGTGGGGAAATCCCGAGGATACAACTGTGTTGGGTTCTTTGGTACCTGAAAACATTGGCGTAACATATGCCAACAGTTGGTTATTTGTCATAAGCTATCAAGCAGATGGATACGTTAAAGATGATGATGCAAACGACATTGATTATGACGAGTTGTTGGAGCAAATGAAAGAAGACACAAAAGTTTCAAATGAGGAAAGAAAAAAAATGGGTTATGATACCGCAGAGCTTATTGGTTGGGCGTCTAAGCCTTTTTACGATGATAAACTCAAAGTACTTCATTGGGCAAAAGAAATAAAATTTGGCAGTTCGGTAGGCAATACTTTAAATTACGATTTAAGGGTTTTAGGAAGAAGAGGAATGTACAATGTTTCTGCTGTAGCCAATATGTCAGAAATAAAAGATGTAAAATCAAGCATTCCGGGTATCATCAACAGCATTCAATTCAAAGAAGGAGATAAATACATCGACTTTGACTCGTCAACAGATACTGTTGCAGCATGGACTATTGGTGGTTTGGTAGCAGGAAAAGTGCTCGCAAAAGTGGGATTCTTTGCTATTATTGCTAAGTTTGGAAAAATAATTTTCTTCGGACTTATAGCTGCTTTTGCAGCAGTTAAAAAGTTCATCTTCAATAAAAAAGATCAAGAAGTTTCTAGACCAAAAGAAGATATTGCCGAAGAACAAAATAATGAAAATCAGGAGCCGTAATACCAAAACCTATTACTTAATATCAATAAATAAAGCCTACAGAATTTGTAGGCTTTATATTTATTTAGGTATTTTTGACTTTTATTTCTATTGATCGAAAAATGAATAAACAAATCACTTCCTCACAAAATCCGTTCATCAAATCGTTGGTTTTACTTCAGGAAAAAGCCAAAGCCCGAAAACAATCGGGAACGTTTTTAATTGAAGGAATGCGCGAAATTGAATTGGCTCTGAAAGGAAAATACGAACTGGAAACTGTTTTGATTTGTCCTGAATTAATAGATAAATCTTACAATCTTACAATCTTACACTCCTACAATATAATAGAAATCTCCAAAGAAGTCTATCAAAAACTAGCCTATCGCGATACAACAGAAGGAATACTCGCTGTAGCTAAAACTAAATCGTTACAATTATCCGATTTACATCTTCCTGAAAATCCATTAATTTTAGTTATGGAAGCCATCGAAAAACCTGGAAATATTGGAGCCATGTTGCGCACTTGTGATGCAGCCAAAGTAGATGCTGTTATTATAGCTAATCCAAAAACCGATTTATACAATCCTAATATTGTTCGATCCAGCGTTGGTTGTTTGTTTACCAATCAAATCGCAACAGGTTCTTCAGAAGAGGTAATTAAATTTTTGAATCAGAAAAATATTACTATCTTTGGTGCAACGTTACAGAATTCCCAGTTCTATCATCAACAAGACTATACTACTCCAACTGCATTAGTTGTAGGCACAGAAGCAACAGGTTTGTCAGAAGCTTGGCGCACAAATGCTATCCAAAACATCATCATACCAATGCAAGGTGAAATCGATTCTATGAATGTTTCAGTAGCTTCAGCGATTTTATTATTCGAAGCAAAGAGACAAAGAGGATTTAAAATTTCAACCTAATTTAATCATAATGAGACATTATTTTTTTTGTATTACTTGCCTGATTTGTTCTTCACTTTCTTTTTCTCAAATTACTGAATCTCAACTGGATCAATTAGTTGAAAAAACTCAAGCCACTTTTAATGTACCTGGAATTGCAGTAGCCATCATAAAAGATGGAAAAATAGTCATCTCAAAGGGTTACGGAGTTACCAATATCAATACCAAACAAAAAGTAGACGGAAACACATTATTTGGAATTGCTTCTAACAGCAAAGCATTCACAGCTACTGCCTTAGCTATTTTAGTGGATGAAGGAAAAATCAATTGGGACGACAAAGTAAAAAAACACTTGCCTCAATTTAAAATGTACAATAAGTACGTTACCGATGAATTTACCATTCGCGATTTACTGACACACAAAAGCGGACTTGGTTTGGGCGCTGGTGACTTAATGATTTGGCCTGACGGACATAATTTTACTCCCGATGATATTGTAAAAAACATTCAATATTTAAAACCTGTTTCGCCCTTTAGAACCAAATACGATTACGATAATTTATTGTATGTGATTGCGGGCGAAGTAGTAGAAAAGGTATCAGGCAAATCATGGTGCGATTTTGTAGAAGAACGCATTATGAAACCCATCGGAATGAACAATAGCGCCGCATCTTGGTCGCGTTTGAAAGACACAACCAACACTATTGTTCCTCACGTTCCAACCGATGGCAAATTAGAAGTAATTCCACGCTACAAAAACTCTATTTTTGATGCAGCAGCCGGATTGTATTCCAGCACAAACGACTTGAGTAAATGGTTGATTACGCAAATGAACCAAGGTAAAAATGAATACGGTCAGCAAATTTTTAGCGAAAAACAACACAAAGAAATGTGGACGTCGCAAACTATTTTACCCGAACGCAATCCATATCCTTATAAAACCAATTTTAGAAGTTATGGTCTAGGTTGGCAACTTACCGACATAAACGGGTTTTTACAGGTTTCACATACTGGAGGTTTGGACGGAATTGTAACTCAAACCATAATGTTTCCAGAAATTCAATTGGGAATAATTGTATTAACCAACCAACAATCAGGTGCTGCGTTTACTGCCATTTCAAATACTATAAAAGACAGTTATTTGGGATTACCTTATTTTGACCATTTACAATACTTAAGTAAAGACCGACAAGGAAAAGAAGACGAAGCCGATAAAATTACCGAAGAAGTTTGGGAAACAGTCAAAAACACTACTACAAAGGTTAATCTAAAAAAATACATCGGAACTTATACCGATAATTGGTTTGGGGAAGTTTTCATTACTGAAAAGAATGGCAAGTTGTATTTTGCCTCTAAGCGTTCTCCACGCCTTAAAGGCGAAATTTTTCTGTATAAAGGTGAAAATTTTGTTGTCAAATGGGACATCCGAAGTTTCCACGCCGATGCACATATTTTCTTTAAAATTGATGCTAAAGGAAAAGCTTCCGGTTTTACTATGAAAGCCATTTCTCCGCTCACCGATTTTAGCTACGATTTTCACGACTTAAACTTTAAAAAAGCAGCTCAAAAAAGCAGAGTCTAAAAGACACAACCTACTTTTTTTGAATTCATAATTTTGAATTTGAAGCTTATTTAAAATTTGTTTTTTTTCATTTAGAATTTCTTCAACGTTTCTATTGGAAATTGAATAATTATTTCTAATTTTAGAGTATTGAAGAACATCACATGACAGAGATTGATTTAGAAGAAGAAAAAAAAGCATTAGCTAGAGAATACAAAGAGTTACTCCGAATTAGTTATCAGACACTTACACCCGAAGATAAGAAATTAATTCGGAAAGCTTTTGATGTAGCTGTTGACGCTCACAAAGACCAACGAAGAAAATCGGGTGAAGCCTATATTTTCCATCCAATCGGTGTAGCCAAAATTGTGGCTTCAGAAATCGGTTTGGGTGCCACCGGAATTGCTGCAGCCTTACTTCACGATGTAGTGGAAGACACTCCGATAACTGTTGAAGATTTAGAAAAACAATTCAACCCAAAAATAGCCCATTTAGTTGAAGGATTAACCAAAATCGCTCAGGTTAAAAAAGACATGAATATTTCCATGCAAGCGGAAAATTTCAGAAAAATGCTTTTGACCTTAAACGATGATGTTCGGGTAATTCTCATTAAAATTGCCGACCGTTTGCACAACATGCAAACCATGGATTCAATGCCCGATTACAAACAAGTAAAAATTGCATCCGAAACGTTGTACATCTATGCTCCACTGGCCCATCGATTGGGATTGTACAACATCAAAACCAAACTTGAAGATTTAGGATTAAAATACACCGAACCCGAAGTTTACAACGACATCATCAGTAAAATAAAAGAGACCAAAGAAGAACAAGATGCCTATATCAAATTGGTTTCCGATGTACTAAAAAAATCACTCGACGAAGAAGGTGTGGATTACATCATCAAAGGCCGACCCAAATCAGTGTATTCGATTCGCAGAAAAATGGCAGCTCAAAATGTCACTTTCGACGAAGTGTTCGACAAATTTGCCTTACGAATCATTTACAAATCCAATCTACACGATGAAAAGTTTGTGGCTTGGAAAATTTATTCGATTGTAACGGATCATTATCGCCCGAGCCCGAGTCGTTTGCGCGATTGGATTTCGTCGCCTAAATCAACCGGTTACGAAGCCTTACACATTACCGTCATGGGACCAAAAGGTCGTTGGGTAGAAATTCAGGTTCGTAGCGAACGTATGGATGAAATTGCCGAAAAAGGATATGCAGCACATTACAAATACAAACAAGGTGCAACTGAAGAAAGCGGTTTGGATGTGTGGTTGAACTTACTCAAAGAAGCTTTGGAAAACTCTGAAACCAATGCAGTTGATTTTGTGGAAGATTTTAAAATGAATCTCTACGCCAAAGAAATCTTCGTGTTCACGCCCAAAGGAGAAATCAAATCGCTACCCAAAGGCGCCACTTCACTTGATTTTGCGTTCAGCATTCACTCAGAAATCGGAGTAAAAACGCGCGGAACTAGAGTCAACGGAAAGTTAGTTCCTCTGAATTACGAACTCAAAAGTGGTGATCAAATTGAAGTCATTACATCGCCCAATCAAAAGCCAACCATCAATTGGTTTGATTATGTAACTACATCGAGAGCGAAAAATAAAATCCGTAATGTTCTCAACGAAAATACCAAGAAAATAGCCGAAGAAGGCAAAGAATTGCTGACTCGAAAACTCAAACATTTAAAAATCACGTTGAACGAAGGTGTGGTGAATGAATTGGTGAATTTCTTCAAACTCAAAACCAGTTTGGATTTGTTTTACCGTGTCGGAATTGGCTCTATCGAAAACCAACAGCTGAAAGATTTTGCTGCTCAAAAAAGCAATACACTGATTAATTTCTTTAAAAATAAAATCAAACGTTCGCCAACAGCAAACCCAGATGACATTCACAAACAAGAATTAAGCAGTAACTATAATCTATTGGTTTTTGGTAAAGAACAAGATCGTTTGGATTACAAACTTTCGTCGTGTTGCAACCCAATTCCAGGCGACGAAGTATTTGGTTTTGTGACCATCAATGAAGGAATAAAAGTTCACAAACGCGATTGTCCCAACGCCATCAGTATGCAATCGAATTACGCATACCGCATCATGCCAGCGAAGTGGATCGATTCGACACAACAAGAATTCAAAGCCATTCTCAACATTACCGGAATGGACACTTTGGGTTTAACCAACGAATTGACCAAAGTAATTTCGAATCAAATGCACGTGAACATTCAGAGCATTTCGTTGAGTGGTGAAGCCGGAATTTTCAAAGGTCAAGTAACGGTTGTCGTTCAAAACAATAACATCTTAAAAAAACTGATTGAAAACATCAAGAAAATTGATGGAGTTGATAAAATAACGCGTGTTTACAAAAACTAGCTTTCTTTGTCAATTATCCATTATCAATTGTCAATCGTCAATTGCTTCTTATTAACAACAAGTTTATAATTTAAACCTGTAAAATTTTCATACTTCTCAACTAAAATTTATCTTTGCAGAATATGACACTAATTGCTACCGATAACGCTAAAAATCAAGAAACTGTAAAAAACGTTTTTACCGCTTATCTTGAAAACAAAGGACATCGCAAAACGCCCGAACGCTACGCTATTCTTCAGGAAATTTACAACAGCGAAGAGCATTTTGACATCGAGAATTTGTATCTTAAAATGAAGAACAAAAATTACCGTGTTTCGCGTGCCACTTTGTACAACACCATCGAATTATTATTGGATTGTGGTTTGGTTCGTAAGCATCAATTCGGACAAAATCAGGCGCATTACGAAAAATCCTATTTTGATAAACAACACGATCACATCATCATGACCGACTCCGGAGAAGTAATTGAGTTTTGTGATCCACGCATTCAAACCATCAAAAAAACAATAGAAGAAATTTTTGGTATCGAAATTCACAATCATTCGTTGTATTTCTATGCCAACAAAAAATCAATTGATAATGACTAAATTGATTGGGGCGTTGCCTTCGGCCCGGGCTTTCGGCTGCACACGGTGCTTGCCTCACACGAGCGAAGCGAACTGGCGAAGCAATCCCTAACGCGGCAGAATAATTAGAATTAAATTAAAATATAAACACAACTCAATTGATGCTTTACAAAGATTTTTTCATTGTTAATTATCAATTATCAATTATCAATTAAAATGACCGTAGATTTACTACTAGGATTACAATGGGGCGATGAAGGAAAAGGAAAAATCGTCGACGTTCTTACTTCCAAATACGATATTATTGCTCGTTTTCAAGGCGGACCAAACGCTGGACATACTTTGGAGTTCGACGGAATCAAACACGTTCTTCGTACGATTCCATCTGGAATTTTCCACGACAACAACATCAACATCATAGGAAACGGAGTCGTAATTGATCCAGTAGTTTTCAAAAGCGAAATTGACGGATTGGCCAAATTCAACCTCGACATTAAATCCAAATTAATCATTTCGCGCAAAGCACATTTAATTTTACCTACACATCGTTTACTCGACGCAGCTTCTGAAGCTTCTAAAGGGAAAGCCAAAATAGGCTCGACTTTAAAAGGAATCGGACCAACGTATATGGACAAAACGGGTCGTAACGGAATCCGCGTAGGCGATATTGAACTAGAAGATTTCAAAGAGCGTTACCGTTCACTTGCCGACAAACACGAAGCGATGATCAAATTCTATGACGTGAATATTCAATACAATTTGGCCGAAATGGAAGCCGAATTCTTTGAAGCCATCGAAGATTTGAAAAAACTAACTTTCATTGACAGCGAAGAATATTTAGCGCAAGCTCAAAAAGCAGGAAAATCGATTTTATGCGAAGGCGCGCAAGGCTCGTTACTCGATGTTGATTTCGGAACGTATCCTTTTGTAACTTCATCCAATACAACAGCAGCCGGAGCGTGTACTGGCTTGGGAATTGCTCCTAACAAAATCAAAGAAGTATTCGGAATTTTCAAAGCGTACACAACTCGCGTAGGTTCAGGACCATTTCCAACCGAAGATTTTGGCGAAGCTGGCGATGTTATGGCCAAAGTAGGTAACGAATTTGGTTCGGTTACCGGAAGAAAACGCCGTTGTGGTTGGCTGGATTTAGTAGCTTTAAAATATGCAATTCAAGTGAATGGTGTCACGCAACTAATGATGATGAAAGGTGACGTACTTTCGGGTTTTGAAACTTTAAAAGTATGTACTGCATACAATTATAAAGGTGAAATCATTCAGCATTTACCTTACAATATCGAAGAAGAAAACGTAACGCCAATTTACACTGAATACAAAGGTTGGAAAGCCGATTTAACTGGTTTAACTACCTACGACAGTTTACCTAAAGAACTCAAAGACTACATCGAATTCATCGAAAAAGAAGTGGAAGTTCCAATCAAAATTGTTTCAGTTGGACCCGACAGAAAACAAACGATTATGAGATAATTACAAATAAAAAACCCTTTCGTTTTGAAAGGGTTTTTTATTGAATTTAGATATACTATTTCACACTAAAAATAAAACTCTCACTCGCACCAACATTCATTTTGATGCTTCCTACTCCATCAGCAACAGTCATTGAACTTTCGTAACCATACAATTGATCTATTAAGGTATAAGTTCCATTCGCTAAATCCCATTTCGAAATCACATCGGCTGGCACTTTCAAACGGAAAGCACTTTCATCAGTTGGTGATAAATTAGCTACAATTATCAATTTTTCATTCTTCGACCAACGCACATACGAATACACATTTTGTCCGTAAGTGTCGGTTTCATTACGGTTTACGGTTTGTATTTCCTGAAATTCGCCCATCAAAGCATCACTGTTAATCGTAAAATTCAACAATCGTTGGTAAAAATCACGTAAATCTTTTTCTTTTTGCGTCAATTGCCCGCCATCAAACTGTTTTCGATTCATCCAACGTTGGTGACTTGGAACTCCCACATAATCAAAAATAGATGTTCGAGAACGCGTTCCAAATCCGCCATTTTCATTTCCAGCTTCACCCACTTCTTGTCCAAAATAAATCATCGTTGGCGACGTACTCATCGTAGCCGAAACTACCATCAGCGATTTTCCTCTGGCTCCACTTCCAGCAAACTCTGGACTTGCCAAACGTTGTTCATCGTGATTGTCCAAAAAGTGCAACATATGACGTTCAATGTCTTTCAAACGATTATTGATGTCCGATAAACCATCCGGATTTTTATGTCCGCGCACCACATCCTTTAAATAATCGTAGGTTTCCACTTTATCATACAAATAATCCATTTTTCCTAAATGAATGTAATTGCGGTATTCGTTCGGATTGTAAACTTCTGCCAACAAAAACGCATACGGATTTTTCATCTTAATCGCCGAGTTCATGTAACTCCAAAATTCATACGGAACCATTTCGGCCATATCATATCTGAAACCATCAACTCCTTTTTCAATCCAATACAACGCGATGTCTTTGAACTTTTTCCACGAATTCGGAACGTCTTTTCCTTTCCAAAATTCATAATGCTCTTCGTATGATTTTTTGTCAAAACCTTGGGGTAATTCAGGAAAATCCTTAGTTCCATCAGGGCGAACACCATAATTCACTTTTACCGTTTCGTACCAATCATTAATATCGGGTTTGGCCAAACGCGAACCATTTCCGGTCCATTTTGCAGGATTTTCAGAAAATTTTCCGTCAATTAACGGATTGGATTCACCGTTCAATGGTTTGTATGTGTCGGAAGTTGGCACTTGAAAAGCTTGTCCCGGAATGTAATAGAAGTTATTATTTCGGTCGTATTCGACATTTGTATTATCATCAGCTCCAAAATCGCGAACACCTTTCGGGTTATTTTTTCCTTCGTATTTACGTGCAATGTGATTCGGAACAATGTCAATCAGTAACTGCAATCCGTTTTTGTGCGTTCGTGAAATCAACTCTTCAAATTCTTGCAAGCGATTTGCTGGATTCACAGCTAAATCCGGATTTACATTATAATAATCTTTTACAGCATAAGGCGAACCTGCGCGGCCTTTTACTACTTCTGGATCGTCATTGGAAATTCCGATGTTTGTGTAATCGCGAACCAAAGCATGATGCGGAACACCAGTATACCAAATGTGAGTGACACCTAATTTTTTTATTTCTTGTAAGGCTTTATCCGTAAAATCATTGAACTTCCCTACTCCATTTTCTTCAATCGTTCCCCACGGTTTATTGGTTGTATTTGTATTTCCAAATAGTCTTGTAAAAACCTGATACACTACTTTTTTCTTCTCCACTACAGTAACTTTTTTATTCGATTTTGAACTTTTTTTCTTCTTATTCTGAGCAGGCGAACTCATCGCTCCCAAAATCAACACTAATAACAATAACTTTCTCATGACATGAAATTTTACATCGGTCAACAAATATAAAAAAAGGAACAGAAGTTCAACTATACCCATCTATTTTCTATCATCAATTTTCTATACTCTTGATAAATATTTCTTAATACAAACCGCTCTTTATAGAATTTACTTAAATTTGCTCAAAATTCAACTCATTGAAAAAGCTATTTTATTTTATACTTTTCGCACTTCCTTTTCTGGCTACTGCTCAAGAACAAAAAGGTACACCAATTGTGATTGAAAATGCCGATTTCCAAGACATTAATCAATTTGAGTTTCCCGACGCAATGATACTCACTGGAAACGTTAGAGCCAATCACGATGGAGCCATTCTAAGTTGTAATAAAGCTTATTATTACATGAAAGAGAATTACCTCAAAGCATTTGGAAACGTTAATATTGTGCAAGGCGATACTTTATATTTACACGGTGATTATGCAGAGTATAATGGCAATTTACGTCAGGCCTACACTACTGGAAATGTTTCGTTACGTTCCCCAGAAATGTCATTGGTAACAGACAAAATCAACTTCGACAGAAATAGTCAAGTAGCTTATTACGACACGCCAGGAACTATAGTTAGCAATGAAAATACATTAACAAGTAATACTGGAAAATACTTTGTTGCCCAAAAGAAATACCAGTTTTTATCGGCTGTGACCATAACCAATCCGAAGTACGTCATCAAGTCCAACCATTTGGATTATTACACCAACTCTGGACATTCCTATCTTTACGGACCATCGACAATTACGAGTAAAGAAAATTACATTTACACCGAAAAAGGATTTTACAACACTAAAACCAATAAGGCACATTTTGTAAAGAACTCCTACATTAAATACAACGATCGACTCATCAAAGGTGATAGTTTGTATTATGATCGAAACAAGGAATTTGCTTCAGCAACACGCAATGTAAAAATTACCGATTCCATCAACAAAGCCATCATCAAAGGTCATTATGGCGAAGTTTACAGAAATAAAGATTCGCTTTACATTACCAAAAGAGCTTCTGTTCGTTATTTGATTGAAAAGGATTCGATGTTTGTTCACGCCAAACGCTTAGTGGTTACCGGAAAACCAAATGAACGAGTAGTTCGCGGGTACAACAACGTTCGCTTTTTTAAAACTGACATGAGCGGTAAATGCGATTCGCTGCATTCAAGTCAGAAAAAAGCCTTAACACAACTCATTGGCAGACCAATTTTGTGGAATTACGAAAACCAATTAACAGGCGATTTGATGCATCTTATTGGCAACAACGAAACCGAAAAATTGGATTCGCTCAAGGTGTTAGAAAATGCGTTTATTGCTTCTAAAGACACTATTGGAACGGGTTACAATCAAGTGAAAGGTCAGAATTTGTACGGCAAATTTGTAGATAACAAACTGAGTGAAGTTGACGTGATTAAAAATACCGAAGTGGTGTATTACATGCGTGACGACAAAAACGAACTCATCGGAATTAATAAAAATGTGAGTAGTAAAATCAACATCCAATTTGAAGAGTCAAAAATCAACACTATAACCTTTTTTAAAGATGTAGATGGTGATATTTACCCTGAAAAAGAGTTGCCCGAAAACGCGAGGAAACTCCGCGGATTCAATTGGCGTGGCGACGAACGAATACGAACGAAAGAAGATATTTTTCCTCCCGAAGAAAACGCTTACGACTATGAAGCACAGAAGGAAAAAGCGGCAGAAGATGCGTTACCCGATGCTCCAATGGAAGTACGAAAAGAAACTTTAGATTACGATAAGAAAAATCCGCCAGCCAAGAAAATTCAGTAAAAAGATTAATTCGTGCGGTTAAAAAAATGAATAACGATTTTTTAAAATACCAAGCTCAAACTTCGCCTTACCCATTAGGAATGGAAGTTTCTCACGCTATTGGTTCTTACATTTACGATACAAATAACAAAAGATACCTTGATTTTGTTGCGGGTGTTTCGGCTTGTTCATTAGGTCATCAACACCCAAGAGTCAATCAAGCGATAAAAGACCAATTGGATAAATATTCACATGTAATGGTGTACGGCGAATATTCTCAAAGTCCAGCCGTTCAGTATTGCAAATTATTGGTTGAACATTTACCTCCACAATTGAATAAAGTCTATTTAGTCAATTCGGGAACCGAAGCTTGCGAAGGCGCATTAAAATTGGTTCGCAGAGTGACCGGTAGAAGTCAGCTTATTTCCTGCCATAACGCCTATCACGGAAATACTATGGGTTCGATGAGTGTGATGGGTTTTGAAGAACGCAAGCAAGTTTTTCGCCCGTTGATTCCCGATGTCGATTTCATCACTTTCAACAATGAAGCTGATTTGGAAAAAATCACTACCAAAACAGCCGGAATTATTTTAGAAAGTATTCAAGGTGGCGCGGGATTCATTCAGCCTCAAAATGATTTCTTAGCCAAAGTTAAAAAACGCTGTGAAGAAGTAGGCGCTTTGATGATAGTAGATGAAATTCAACCTGGTTTTGGTAGAACTGGAAAATTGTTCGGTTTTGAAAATTACAATGTAGTTCCTGATGTCGTGATAATAGGAAAAGGAATGGCAGGCGGAATGCCTGTTGGTGGATTCATTGCCAATGAAAAGCACATGGATTTATTGAGTCACGATCCGAAACTTGGACACATAACTACTTTTGGCGGACATCCTGTCATAGCGGCAGCTTGTTTGGCCACTTTGCAAGAAGTACTCGAAAAAGACTACGCTAATCAGTCTTTGGAAAAAGAAAAACTCTTCCGATCACTTTTGGTACATCCTTTGATACAAGAAGTTAGAGGAAAAGGATTAATGTTGGCGGCCATGACTTCGGATGAAGAAATAACAAATCAGGTCATTTTGCGTTGTCAAGACAAAGGATTGATATTGTTTTGGTTATTATTTGAAGGAAAAGCCATCCGAATAACTCCACCATTAACAATTTCTGAACAAGAAATAAAAGAAGGATGTAGGATTATTTTGGAAGTTATGGATGAAATCCAATGGATAATGGATAATGGATAATGGATAATGGATAATGGATAATGGATAATGGATAATGGATAATGGATAATGGATAATGGATAATG
>NZ_DATGWY010000004.1:0-506427 GCF_035299245.1 Flavobacterium sp.
ACAACTTACAACTTACAACTTACAACTTACAACTTACAACTTACAACTTACAACTTACAACTTACAACTTACAACTTACAACTTACAACATAAATCATGAACAACTTCGAACTCTACAATCCAACCAACTATATTTTCGGGAAAGGTCAAACCGAAAAATTAGCCACTCTTATTCCGCAAGGCGCTAAAATTTTACTAGCGTATGGTGGCGGAAGCATTTTTAAAAACGGTGTGTACGACCAAGTAAAATCGGCTTTGGCTGGTTTTGAAATTGTCGAATTTGGTGGTATCGAACCCAATCCACGTTTTGAAACCTTGATGAAAGCGGTTGAAATCATTCGCGAACAAAATCTGACTTTCATATTAGCCGTTGGCGGCGGAAGCGTTATTGACGGTGTAAAATTCATTTCTGGCGCAGTACACTACGACGGAAACCCGATTGAAATCCTGAAAAACCGTGTACTTTTTACCGATTTGTCTAAAGTCATTCCGTTTGGAACCGTTCTTACATTACCAGCAACCGGAAGCGAAATGAACTCGGGCGCAGTAGTTACCATTGAAGCGACTCAAGAAAAACTAGTTTTAGGCGGAAGTGCATTATTTCCGAAGTTTTCCATTTGTGATCCAACGGTGATTGCTTCGTTACCGCAACGTCAAATTCAAAATGGTATAGTCGATGCGTTTACACACGTGATGGAACAGTATTTAACGTATCCTCACGACGCCTTGTTGCAAGATCGTTTTGCCGAAAGCATTCTACAAACACTGATTGAAATTGGTCCAGCTGTGTCTCAAAATCCAACTGATTATAAATTGGCATCCAACTTTATGTGGTGTGCTACGATGGCATTGAACGGCTTGATTCAAAAAGGCGTTCCTTCTGATTGGGCAACCCACATGATTGGTCACGAATTAACGGCTTTGTACGAAATTGATCACGCGCGAACATTGGCGATTATTGGTCCGAATTTGTACCGCGCCTTATTCGAAACTAAAAAAGAAAAATTAGCACAATACGGCGAGCGTGTGTGGAATGTAACCGGAAATTCCATCGATGAAAAAGCCAACCAAGCCATTGAAAAAACAGTGGAATTCTTCCATACCATGGGAATGAAAACCAAACTGTCTGAAAACACCGAAAATTACCAAGATACGGCCAATTTTATCGTGAATCGTTTTGATGAACGCGGTTGGAAAGCCTTGGGCGAAAAACAAAATGTAACGCTCGAGAAAGTCCGCGAAATCGTAGAAATGAGTTACTAATTTTTTACAAGAGTCACTCGTTGTTCCGAATCTTCTAGGCGAATCGTTACAAAATAAACGCCACTTGGTAATTCAGCAACATCAATAGTTGAACTTGAAACTTCTTGCCAATCCATTATTCTCTGTCCTAAAGTGTTGAATATACTGACAGAAGTAATGGATTGGTTTGCGTTTATAGTAATTCTATCGTGTGCTGGATTGGGAGCAATTGAAATCGTATTTGAAGTAAATTCATCTTCGCCCAAAGTATCAACTGCTATTGTAATCACAAACGAATCCGAACCAAAACTATTGGTAGCCGTAACCACAAAATCGGTTGATGGTAAACTAGTCGTTGGCGTTCCCGAAATGATTCCGGTTGCTTCATTCAATACTAAACCATTGGGCAAATCAGGTGAAATAGTATAACCATAACGATCAATTCTGCGGATTTTATGATTCTGATAATCCGAAACATACACCACCGTTCCATCAACTACCAATCCGGTTGGATGATTGAACGAAGCCGTTAACGCCAAACCTTCATCCGAGCCCACTGTTCCACTTCCGGCATACGTTGTCGTAGTTCCATCTGAAGTAATTTTTCGAATTTTATTGTTGTTTTCATCCGTCAGAAACAAATTATCGTGGCTGTCAATACTGATTGACGCAGGATAATTAAAAGTGGCTTCCGTTGATGCGCCATCATTCGAACCTGGAACACCTGTTCCGGCAAAAGTGGTTACATTGCCTAAAGCATCTATTTTTCTGATTTTATTATTGTAATAATCCGCCACAAAAAGATTGTTCTGACTATCCATCGCAACACCAGTCAAACCGTTAAAAGTAGCAGACAAAGCCGAACCTTCTTGCGCACCTGCAACTCCAGTTCCAGCTAAAGTTGAGACTATTCCATCGGGCGTAATTTTGCGCACTTTGTGGTTTCCAAAATCGGCAATGTATAAATTATTATCATTATCAACTGCAATTCCAGCTGGATAATAAAAAGTCGCCGTTGCTCCATCGCCATCATTTGAACCAATGCTTCCCGTTCCGGCAAACGTAGAAACAATTCCTTCAGGTGTGATTTTACGAATACTATGATTGCTTTGATCCGTAATAAAAATATTCCCGTCTGAATCGGTTACCGCCGCATCTGGAAACCTAAAAGTCGCCGTAGCCACATTACCATTTTCCATCCCAATGGCACCCGTTCCGGCAAAAGTAGTTACATCAGCATTGGAATCTATTTTCCGAATCACATGATTACTTCGATCCACTACAAGTACATTTCCAAAACCATCCAAAGCTACATACGTCGGAAACCGAAAATTGGCCGCTGCGCCATTTCCGTTAACAAATCCTTGTGCTCCTGAACCAGCAAAAGTAGAAACTACAACATCATTGGTGACAGTTCCACCTGAATTTTCGGGCTGTAACGGAGTGATGGTTTGCCCAATATAATATTGATTGGGCGTCGTATAGCTAATTTCGGGTAATTGAGCATACGTGTGAAAAACACTCAACAACAATAAGAATGCTAATGGATTGTTCAAGCTCATTTTTCTCTGCACCATTTCAGAAGTTTTTTTCAAATGTACGCAAAAGTCAAAAGGCGTTCAAGAATTTCTTCCTGAACGCCTTTTTTCAACCCGAAACAAAAATTTAACTAAACTTTTATTTATTAATGTACTAACTCAATTCAATAACGTCACTATTTTTTATATAGTATATTGACTTTCATAATTTTAAGTTAATTTTTTTTAGCAGTTCCAGCTATTTGCTTCAAAATTGTTTGCAAAACCCTTTTTTTGTAAGCGCTAAAAAGAGCTTCTTAGGTCGCTTTTTTAGCACAACAAAAAATAGGTTTTTCCTTCACACTATTTTCGCTTCTATCTGGGCTAGGGCAAAGTGCTTCGGTTTGCCAATCCGATTAAAATTGAGTATTTTTGATTTTTCAAACCCTACACTAATGACTGAAATTCCAAAGTTTGCCGTAATCGGTGGTGGAAGTTGGGCAACAGCAATTGCCAAAATGCTTTGCGTAAACCTAAACGAAATTGCGTGGTACATGCGCAACCAATCGGCCATCGATCATATTCATTCGCAAAAACACAACCCAAATTACTTGAGTTCGGTTGAATTTGATACCAAAAAACTGCGCTTGACTTCTGATATCAATGAAGCCGTTGCTTATGCTGATTACATCATTTTTGCGATTCCGTCGGCGTTTTTAAGTGCTGAATTGGAAAAACTGACTGTGAGTTTGCAAGACAAAGTGATTTTCTCTGCCATCAAAGGAATCGTTCCCGAAACCTTTTTGATTGTGGGCGAACATTTCAACAAAAAATACGATATTCCTTTTGAAAACATAGGCGTAATCACCGGTCCGTGTCACGCCGAAGAAGTAGCGTTGGAACGTCTTTCGTATTTAACGATTGCCTGTGGTGATTCGAAAAAAGCACGTGTGGTAGCCAAAGTGTTGGCTGGAAATTACATTAAAACCAAAATCTCCGACGACATCATCGGAACCGAATATGCGGCGATGTTAAAAAATATTTATGCCATTGCAGCCGGTATTGCGCACGGTTTGGGTTACGGCGACAACTTCCAATCGGTGATCATGAGTAATGCCATTCGCGAGATGAAAAAATTCATCAAAAAAGTACACCGAATGAAGCGGAACATCAACAATTCGGCTTATTTGGGCGATTTATTAGTGACGGGTTACTCGGTTTTTTCGCGCAACAGGATGTTTGGAAACATGATTGGAAAAGGCTACACCGTAAAAAGTGCCATGATGGAAATGAGTATGGTGGCCGAAGGTTATTATGCCGTAAAAAGTGCTTACAAACTCAATCAAGAATACAAAGCCAAAACGCCTATTATTGACGCAGTATACGAGATTTTGTACGAAGGGAAAGAAGCAAAAGCGGTGTTTAAAAAATTGACTGAGAAGTTGGATTAGATTTGAGAAGGCAGAACGCAGAAGGCAGGATTAATAAGTAAAGTATATCTACTATTATTTTATAAAAACTTTGCGCCTTTGCGCTTTTGCGAGAAAAATTACGAAGCAGAAGGCAGAATTTAAAAACAAAAAATAGCGCATTATGAGCGAACGTTGGAAATACCAAATCAAAATGGGTGGAATTTGGGGACTTTTTATGGTGGTTTTTATGACCTTATTTGAACTCCAAGAAAAGCCTTTTATGGAACAAATTACTTCGTATAATTTTTACCTAAGAGCAGTTATTTATATAGCCGTGGGAATTTTTGGGTTGGGCTATTTCAATTGGAAACAAATGCAAAAAAACAAATCGTAACGATAAACCCTCGAAGGGTTTAGAACCCTTCGAGGGTTGTTAACGAACAATCACCCCATTAACAAACAAAATCGGCACTTCTTCGGTGGCGCGTTCGTTGATGGTGTTTTTACGGAACGTGAATTTTTTGTCGTACAGTGTATTCCCGATGAAGTACGTCACCATGAATTCGTTATTCAAAGCCAAGACGCTTTTCTCGACCATTTCGACTTTTACTACCGAAACTGAAGGAATTTTTACAAATGCGTGACGCAACAGTGAGGTTTTTTTCATCTCACCATCAATGGTTCCAAAGGCTTTGGAAACGACCATTACACTGTCTAAATCGAAGTCGGAATCGTTGACTAAATAGATGTACCATACTTTTTCCATGAAGTCGTCGCTCCATTCTTGAACGGCGGCGAGGAAAACGTTTTCTACTTTTGGGATGGTGATGTCTTTTTTCATGCTTTTGTTACTTCAAAATTCGTTATTCCAAGTTCGTTGTTCGTAATTCGAAACCCAAAAGTTGAATTTGGAATGTTGATTAACGAATGTTGAATTTGGAACGTTAGGTTACTATTCTAGCCCCGATTGAAGTGGAAATCCTTCTTTGTTTTGTCATGCTGAGCTTGTCGAAGCACAAAACAAAAAAGATTGCAACGGAAAGCGGGACAAGACGTTGATAAAACGATGAATTGGTGCTTCAAATTTAAAAAAAACTTCTTTTTTTCTTTTATACCTAACAGGTTTTAGAAACCTGTTAGGATATGGAAACCTGTTAGGATATGGAAACCTGTTAGGATACTTATATACTTGATTTGAATTGCTCTAAAAAGCGAACGTCGTTTTCGTAGAACATACGGATGTCGCCAATTTGGTACAACAACATTGCGATGCGTTCGATTCCCATTCCGAAAGCAAAACCAGTGTATTCATCGGGGTTGATGCCACAATTTTTAAGTACGTTAGGATCTACCATTCCGCAACCCATAATTTCCAACCAACCCGTACCTTTAGTGATGCGGTAATCGGTTTCGGTTTTTAAACCCCAATAAATATCCACCTCTGCACTTGGTTCAGTAAACGGGAAATAACTTGGTCTCAAACGGATTTTTGACTTTCCGAACATTTCTTTGGTGAAATACAACAGTGTTTGTTGTAAATCCGCAAACGAAACTTCTTTGTCAATGTACAACCCTTCTACTTGGTGGAAAATACAGTGCGATCGCGACGAAACCGCTTCGTTACGGAATACTCTTCCGGGTGAAATGGTTCGAATAGGCGGTTTGTTGTTTTCCATATAGCGTACTTGTACGGAAGACGTGTGAGTACGCAACAAAATATCGGGATTGGTTTGGATGAAAAACGTGTCTTGCATGTCGCGCGCCGGATGGTATTCGGGCAAGTTCAATGCGGTAAAATTGTGCCAATCGTCTTCAATTTCTGGACCTTCAGAAACATTGAATCCGATGGTTGAGAAAATATCGATGATTTGGTTTTTTACTAATGAAATTGGGTGACGCGAACCGATTTCCAAAGGTTCACCTGGACGCGACAAATCGCCATAAATGCTCGAAACTTGCTCTTTGCTTTCGAGTTCGTCTTGAATGGCTTTTACTTTTTCTTCGGCAACGGCTTTGAGCGTATTGATTACTTGTCCGAAATCTTTTTTCTGTTCGTTGGGTATGTTTTTGAACTCGGTGAACAATTCTTTCAACAAGCCTTTACTTCCTAAATATTTGATACGAAATTGCTCTAAAGCTTCTTTGTTTTTGGTGTTGAATGCTTTAGCTTCTTCGATGTGTTCTTTAATCTTGTCTATCATGGTCTTTTAGTAAAGGTGCAAATTTAGTGATTTTTAGTGATTAGTGAAAAGTAAATAGTGATTAGTACAACATTATTAAAAGGCTAATCACTATTTACTAATTACTATTCACTTAATCAATAACTTCTTTCTCAACGAAATAATTGACGATGGCGTCTTTCATTAAAATGGTTTGTTCGCCGGCTTTTAATGGCGGTAATTCTTCTTTGACTTTGTAATGTGGCCAACCTTCTTTGTCGAAATAATCAAATTCGTAATAGCCATACGGTTCGAGTAAACGGCAAATTGCGATGTGCATAAGGTTGACTTTTTCGTCTTTGGAAAAAACGCGTTTGAACTTTCCGAGTTCTTGTACACCGATTAAGTAAATGATGGCGTCTAAATCGAGTTGCTCTCCATCGGCAAATTGATTGGAAAGGATTTCGACTACTTTATCCCAGCGGTTTTTGAGTTGTATATCTCGTGACATTGTTTCTTTTTTAGAAAATAGAGCAAAGAAAAAAGAGCATAGACTCTTTCATACTTTATCTAGATGGATTTGCAAATATACCACATTTACTGTCTTTTATCTTTGTTCTCTATTCTATATTCTTTTCTGTTATCTTTGAACTTTATTCTCACTTTATGGATTTCATCGACATTGTTTTTGCGGTTATTTTAGGTTTTGCGGCTTTCAGAGGAATTAGAAACGGACTTTTTGTTGAGATTGCTTCGTTGGTTTCTTTTTTTATTGGGATTTATATTGCGGTAAAATTTTCATACATCGTCGGCGGATTCATTGGCGATAGTAAAACAGCTAAAGTTGCTGCTTTTGTGATTACTTTAATTGCCGTTGTGATTGCTATTCATTCGTTGGCCAAAGTCTTTTCCAAAATTGCAAGTTGGGTATTTTTGGGTTGGTTGAACAAATTGGGCGGCGCTGTTTTTGCGGTTTTAAAAACGGTTTTGTTGTTGGGAATTGTGCTGAGTTTGTTTCAAAAAGTAAATGTTGACAATGCCTTAATCAGTAAGGAAACTCAAGAAAAATCACTATTTTACACTCCCATTTTGAAGACTTCTGAAGTGTTGTTGCCCGTTCTGACAGAATGGTTTAGCGATTTGAAGAGTAGTGTTGATGAAGAGGACAACAAGTCGAAATAATCATTCGCTTTGCTCATGTTTTTTTGGAACGCGGAGGAAACAGATGTGATGGATTGTTGCTGATTTTTCTACACTTTGTATTTTCTGAAAACTAATTTCTCTCTCAAAGACACAAAGGCGAAGAGTTTTTAGTAACTTTATTTTATTTCTGAAATCTGAAATCTAATTCAACTCCTTCAAACTTTCACTCTCAATCCAACCCGTAGTTTCATCGGCGAGTTGAATTTTTTTCCAGTTGGCGATGCTTTCTAGGATGTTAACTTTGGTTCCTTCGTGCAAAATAAATGAATTTGGACTGTTGGGTTTGGGTTCGCTTTTTACCTCTACTTTTTCGGCAAAAATAATAGCTGGTTTTTCGCTTGAAAGACGATTCTTCTCGTACATTCCAGAAGAAATACTGGTTATAATTCCGAGTAAAACCAAAAACATTGCAGTGAAATAAATGCGTTTTTTGAATGCCGTTGGCGAATAATAATATCCTGCAAAAGATCCTAAAAAGATAAAAGACAAAATAACCGCAATCCACGCCCAAGTATCAAAGTGATAACTAGAAGTGAGGTCTTGAAGTAATTTATTAAAACCTACTTTGGGTACTTCTTTGATGTCATCGATGGCCATTTTTCGTGCAAAATCCAAATTGGTTTGTATGTCTGCATCGCTAGGATTGAGTTGAAGTGCTTTCTCGAAATTGTAAATGGCTGGCGCTACTTTGTGTAATTTATAATAGCTGTTTCCAAGGTTGAAATACACTTCTGCCGATTGTTTACCTGAAGCCAAAACACTTTCGTAGCTTTTAATGGCTTCTTGGTATTTTTCTTTTTGGTAGAATTGATTGCCTTGTTCGAATGCTTTTTGAGCAAATGAAACTTGAGTTGTTAGAATTAGTAAATATAAAATCTTCTTCATGTTTTTAACCACAAAGAACTCTAAGAATGCACAAGGCTCACAAAGAACCATTTATCACTCTTCGAACTCCGTTTTTTAAAAGTTTAACATTAAAATTTATCAATAATCCAAGTTTACATTCTGTTAACCTCAAATAAGTAAGTAGCTGAGCTAGATGTACATCATTTAAAATCTCCACCGATTTTACTTCAATTATGAATTTATCCTCAACAATAATATCTATTCTGTACCCTATGTCTAATTTTACCTCTTCATATATCAAGGGAAGTGGTTTTTGCTTTTCAACTTTTAAGTTTGTTTTCTTTAGTTCATAAAACAGACATTCTTCATAAGCGCTTTCCAATAAACCTGGCCCAAGAGTTTTATGAACTTTTAAGGCACTTTCAAAAACGATTTTTGATATTTCTTCTTCATTAATCATAAAAATAGTGTGCTTAGCGCCTTCTTTGTGCTCTTTGTGGTTAAGAAATTTGTTTCTCTAAATCCGAAATAATATTCACTGCTTGATCGTAATCGTTTTGAATCGTATCGCTGGTTGATGGTGCGTATCGGGCAAATTCACAATTTTCGGTCAACACTATAAACTGAGAAACGGTTTCAGAATTGGCTTTTCGTGAAAGCAAAATTTCGGTGATTCGTTCCTTACTCATTTCAGAAGTTTCGATGTTTAATTTGGCTTTTAAGAAATTGTGCATCGCTTTTTCGAGTGCAATGTAAAACTGTTCTTTGTTGTTGAGATGCAATTTGGCTTCGGATAAATATTTCTTAGCCAAAGCACTCGTTCTTTTGAGTTTATTTCCAGCAACATCAGCTTCTTGAGCTTCTTTTCTTTTTCTGACAAAAACTAATAGCGGAATTGCTATCAACGGTAAAAACAACAAGCTATAGAATAATCCTGAGCCTAAAAATCCGTCAGATTCAACTGGTTTTAAATTCGTTTTCTGTTTAATATAAGCAAACGATTTTGACACTTCTACTGCTTGTTTTCCGGATGCTTTAGAAGAATTTTTACTGGCTATTGTTGCGCTTGGATCATTCAACACTTTGATTTCAATGTTCTGAGAAGACAACGTTTTATAGCTTTTTGACTCCAAATCGAAGTAACTAAACCGAATCGGTTTGATGCTGTAATTTCCTTTGGATTGTGGTACTACGGTGTATTTATCGGAAATACTTCCTGTCATACCGGCAATAGTCGTCGTAACATTTTCGACATGTTCGGGTTCGTACAATTCTAAAGCTGGCGGAGTTTCGGGTTTGGGTAAATCGAATAATTTTAGGTTTCCTTTACCTGAAACGCTCACCACCAAATCGATTGATTCTCCGTTTTGAGAAGTAGTTGCTGATGGCAGAACAATCAATTCAAATTTCCCAACTGCTCCAGTAAAATCGGCTGGTTTTCCCGCTTCTGGAAGTGCTTTGACATTGATGACTTTGCTACCAGCAGAAACGCGTTTGTTTTGAATTACTTTTTCGGCTTCACCAAACAAATCGACTCTTCCTGTTGGAACTTCAACCTCAACATCTAAAGTAAGTGGTTCGATGACTAAATTTCCTGCTTTTTGCGGATATAAAACGGTTCTTCTCAACACCGCCATACGGTAACTTTCGCCTTTAAATGTTGTGTTGATGACTTTTAAATCGTCTGCGTCAATACTTTCGGATTGGCTCCAGAAATTCTCGTACTTGGGTTTGGCCGATTCTCTCCAACCTGCAACAGAAGTACGAGAGTTGACGTAAATTTTGTATTGAATCGTAATGGGCTCATTTAGGTACGGATTAGGGTTGGAAATTTCGGCTACCAAATGAACGCCTTCTTTTCCTACAGCAGTAACCGCTCGTTGATTTTGTCGTCTTGGATTGCTGTACGGATCGTATTGTTCGTCGACAGCTTCACCCACATTTACCTTGACTGGAGCTGTTTTATAGATTTGTCCGTTGTATTCAATAGTTGCTTGTTTGAGTACCAAATTTCCTTTTTTCAAAGGCATCAACACATAGGAATAGGATTTATTGAAGGTTCCTCTTCCGTTTACCCACGATTGACTTACCATTTGGCTAGGACCACCGACAATTCGGAAACCCGATAGTTCAAAATTAGGCGGAGTAAAATTATCCCCATCAATATTCATAGTAAAATCAACGCGCAAACGCTCATTGATTCCCAATGATGATTTGCTCAACTTAGCTTCAAATTGAACTTGAGCTAACAGAGAGTTACACATCAATACTATAAAAATCAGTATTCTTTTCATTTTCTTATTCAATTACCAATCTTTTTCGGTTGGTTTTGGTTTGCCTTTTACCTTTTGTAAATTGACTTTATCTTGAACTTTTTTCTCTTCATTATTCACGGCATCCAACATACTTTCTAAGGTTTGTTTGTTGATTCCCGTGGGTTGTTTTTGAGGTGTTTCGTTTGGTTTGTTTTCCTGTTTCCCATCACCTTTTTTCGGATCTTGTTTTTCTTTGTCTTTATCTTTGTCTTTGTTTTGGTCTTTATCCTGATTTTTCTTCTTGTCTTCTTTGTCTTTGTTTTTATCGCCTTTGTCTTTTGGCGGATTGTCCTTTAGCATTTTCTTTGCCAAAGCATAGTTATAACGTGTTTTTTCATCGTTTGGATTGTTGCGCAATGCATTTTTATAGGCTTCAACTGCACCTTGGTAGTCTTTTTCCAACATCAGGCAATTTCCCAAATTATGATAAGCCTGATGACGTTCGGGACGTGTTTTTGCTTTTGATACAGCTTTAGCATAATGGTATTTGGCTTCAGCAGCTTGCTTTTGTTTATAAATAGCATTTCCTAAATTATAGGATGATTTTGCTTTTTTATCAAATTTGGCTTCCGAAACACGATAATTGGCTTCGGCTTCATTGAATTTTTTTTCAGCAAAAGCTTCGTTCCCTTTAGGCAAATTATCATCTTTCTCCTTTTTTTGGGCATTTACCAAAAAAGAAAGCATCAGAAAACCGTATAAAAGTGCCTTTTTCATTATTCCTTTTCGTTAAATAAGTCCATTTTTTTCACCCAAGCTGTTTTTCGCTCCAACAAGAAAACATCCAATAATAACAAGAAAAATCCAATTCCCAAAAACCATTGGAATTGCGACTGGAAGTTCGCCATTTGCATGCCTTCAAATTCGGTTTTTTCAATATTTTTTAATCGTTCGGTGATAAAATCAACCACATTTTTAGTATTGTTCCCGTCGATGTAGTTACCATTTGTCGCTTTTGCAATTGCAGTTAGTACTTCTGGATTTCGTTTGGTAATAACAATTTCTCCGTCTTTGTCTTTTTGATATTCTTCAACAATTCCGTTGATTTTGATCGGAATTTTTCCTCCATTTTCAGTTCCAACTCCAATTGTGATGATTTTAATTCCTAACTCTTTAGCGTCTTCAGCTGCATCAGTAGCTTCGTTGGAATGATCTTCGCCATCTGAAATAATCACTAATAATTTTCGGGTTTTATCTTTCGCATTAAAATATTGTGTAGAAAGATCAATGGCTTGATCAATGGATGTTCCTTGAGATGAAATTGTGGTTGTATTCATGCTTTGCAAGAACATTTTTGCCACACTGTAATCGGTTGTAATCGGTAAAACTGGGAATGCACTTCCTGAATACGCAATAATTCCGATGCGATCGCTGGCTAATTTGTTGATGATTTGCGATACTAATTGCTTGCTTTTTTCCAATCGATTCGGAGTTACATCTTCAGCCAACATACTTTTGGAAACGTCTACGGCAAAAACGATTTCAATTCCTTCACGTTTTACTTTTTCAACTTTGGTGCCGATTTTTGGGTTAACCAATCCTAAAATAATAAAGAAAATGGCCAACAAAAGCACTCCAAATTTTAAAATCGGTTTGAAAACGGATTTTTCTGGGCTTAATTTTTTGATCAATTCTAAATCGCCAAATTCTGCTTGTTTTTTCTTTTTCCAGATTTGAACATAGCCAAACAATCCCAACAGTATTGGGATGATGAGTAACAAATAGAAATATCCTTTTTCTTCTAATTCAAACATGGCTATATAAAACTTCTAAAAATGGTTTTCCGCAATACAATTTCCAACAGCAATAAAATTCCGGCTATCCATACAAATGGACGGTATTTTTCGTCGTAATCATAGAACTTTAACTCTTTGATTTCCGATTTTTCCAATTTATCAATGGATTCGTAAATTGATTTTAATTTATCATTATTTGTGGCACGAAAATACTTTCCTCCTGTATTTTTTGCAATGGTTTTCAGTAATTTTTCATCTATTTCAACAGGCATCATTCGGAATAACATTTCTCCAGCAGGTGAAATTGCGTACGGAAACAGCGCTTTACCATTGGTTCCGAGTGCAATTGTGTAGACTTTTATTCCGTATTCTCTTGCAATTTCAGAAGCCGTTTCGGGTTCGATAAATCCGGAATTATTTACACCATCTGTTAAAAGCAAGATTACTTTGCTTTTGGCTTTACTTTCTTTCAATCGATTTACTGCGGTTGTCAACCCCATTCCGATTCCAGTTCCATCATTGATGACGTTATCGTATTTGATGCTTTCTATCGCATCTAAAACAATGGCTTTATCACTAGTAACTGGAGTTTTAGTGTAAGCTTCGGCAGCATAAACCACGATTCCAATTCGGTCATTTGGGCGATTTTCAACAAAAGACTTGGCTACTTTTTTGAGTGCTTCTAATCGATTCGGTTGTAAATCTTTGGCCAACATACTGCTTGAAACATCAATAGACATTACGATATCAATTCCTTTAGTTGATTTAGTTTCATTGCTAATATCAACTGTGCGTGGTCGAGCTAGCGCAATTATCAACGAACTTAAGGTGATCAATCTCAATACAAACAAATACGGTTTGAGTTTGGCTATGAGTGAATTAGCACCTTTAAAACCTTTGACCGAACTTATTTTTAATGTAGCATACTGTTGTTTTCGTTTCCAATACTGCCAACCGATGAGCAACGGCAACAACAGAAACAGAAAGAAAAACTCCGGATTTAAAAAAGTGATGTCTTTCATTATTGTGTTGTTTTGAGTTCGACCGAATTGAAAATGCGTTCGATCATTTCTTTTCCGTATTTATCGCCGTCTTTGAATGCAATCATGACCTTTTGCAAGCCTTCATTTTGCTTAAAAAACAATATTTCGTAATACATTTTCTTAGAATCACCATCTTCTTTTACAGTTAGAGTTCCGTACGCTTTTTTACCTGTAACTCCGTTTTGTGTATCGTAATCTTCCGATTTGACAAAAATGGTCGATGCGCCTTCTTTTTCTAATTGTGTAATCGCTTCGTCAACGGCTTTGTCCAAATCGATTTCGGTAGTTGATTTGAATTTGAATGTTCCCAATCCAATGTAAAAATCGTCGTTTAATTTTCCGTAGCTGAATTGTTGCATTTCCTTGAAAAGACGTGATTTTTTGATGTCCAAACGTTGCAAAACCTGAGGAGTTTCGAGTTTAATTCCTGGATTTCCGTATTCGCTTAAAATCCATTCACCTTCAGCTAATTCGCGGGTTTCATTGCCTAAAATTCTATCTTTTGTCCATTCAAATCCTTTGGTAATCACCAAAAATCCGAAAACAAAAACAATCAAACCTACTATTGATGCAGTGATTAAGGCGATTTTTTTGGTTTTTTGTTTGCGCAACTGTTCCAAACGTGCTTTTTCTTTTTGTTGTTCATTCCAAAGTTCGAGCTCATTGGTTTTTTCAACCACAACTGGAATCGATTTATGAATGGTAATGATTGAATTAGCGATGCGTTTTTTGTCTTCTTCAATTTCAAAATCAAGTGGCTTTGATTTGGCAAATTTTACTAAATCGGCTTGTTTTAGTACTTTTTCGAGGTTGACAACTGTTTCGTTTGACAATTTCAATTTCTTTTGTTTGGCTGCTCTTTTCAAAGCTTCGATAAGCTCTGAAGTGGTGCTTTCCATGGCTGGGATGTGAATTTCCTCTTCAATATAATTACGAGCAATATCGGTCAATTCGGAATAATACGATTTGACTTCACCCTTTTGCCACAATTCTTTTTGCTCTAATTGTTGCAATAACGAAGTAGCTTTTTCGATGGGTGTTTTGTACTCAACCACTACTTTCTTTTCTTTTTTAGGGCGATTTATGAGGAAACGGTACAATCCGAAAACAAACAATCCCAAGAGCAACAAACCTACAACATACATCCACCAATTGCTCTGTGCTTTTTCGGGAGCGATGTCTTTGATGTCGTACATTTTTTGTTTCAAAGTATCCACTACAACATCTTTCACCTCAACGTTCAAACTGTCTGAAAAAACGGGTTTTCCATTGATCATAATGGGCAAACGCGAGATAAAGTATTTTCCGGAGTCGAATTGAGTCAAGCCGTATTTTTTGATTAATTCTTGGCGACTACCTTTTTTTACTGTATCAATTTTGTAAGATTGTATAACTTCTAAATTGCCAATGTATTGTGGGTTTGGGAAAACAACTTTTGCTGATTGGTCGACTTCTGTTTTAAGTGTCAATTTGAATTCAGCTCCGATTTTCTTCTGAGTAGAATCAATAGAAGTAGTGACTTTTTGTGCAAAAAGTGAGGTTGTAAAAAGTAATAGTATGTAAAGTTTAATTTTCATTTTTTAGTTTCAACCCTTCAAGGGTTTTGAACCCTTGAAGGGTTACAATCAACGGGCTTTAAAATAACCTAATAATTTAGTAACATAACTTTCGTCAACACGAGTATTTACGGTTCCGGAACCACATTTTGAAAAAATATCTTTGAAATAACTTACTTTGTTTTGATAATTTTTCTCGTAGTTCATTCGGATGGTTTTGGACGATGTATCGACTGTCATTAATTCGCCCGATTCGGCATCTTCCATTTCTACAATTCCGATGTTGGGCATTTTTTCTTCTCGAATGTCGTACACTCTCACTCCGGTTATATCGTGTTTTTTTCCAGCAATTTTTAATGTTTTCTCGTAATCATCCTCCACCATAAAATCAGAAATCACAAACACAATCGCTTTCTTTTTTTGTGTTGCTGATAGAAATTTCAAAGCTTGCGACAAATCAGTTTTTCTGCTTTTGGGTTGAAATTCAATTAACTCACGGATGATTCTCAGTACGTGCGATTTCCCTTTTTTGGGTGGAATGTACAATTCGATATCATCTGAAAACAATATCAATCCGATTTTGTCATTATTTTGTGTCGCCGAAAACGCCATGGTGGCAGCAATTTCGGTTACAATTTCGCTTTTCAATTGATTTTTGGTTCCGAAACTTTCCGAACCCGAAACATCTACCATTAGCATCATGGTGAGTTCTCGTTCTTCTTCGAAGACTTTTACATAGGGTTCGTTGTAGCGCGCAGTTACATTCCAATCGATGGCACGAACATCGTCGCCAAATTGGTATTGTCGCACTTCAGAAAACGTCATACCACGTCCTTTGAACGACGTGTGGTATTCACCCGAGAAGATGTGATCGCTCAATCTTCGAGTTTTTATTTCTATTTTACGAACTTTTTTGAGTAAGTCTTTGGTTTCCATTTTTTTAGCTTTTAGCTATTAGCTTTCATCCGTTAGCCATCAGTATTTAGCTGATTACTGACAACTGACAGCAAGAAGCTAATTAAGGAACTTCTATTTCGTTTACGATTTTGTTGATGATGTCAACCGAAGTAGTGTTTTCGGCTTCGGCTTCGTAGGTAACTCCGATACGGTGACGCAATACATCGTGAACAACGGCACGAACGTCTTCTGGAATTACATAACCGCGGCGTTTGATGAACGCGTAACATTTGGCAGCAATAGCCAAGTTGATACTTCCACGCGGTGATGCACCGAAACTGATAAGTGGTTTTAGACTTTCTAATTTGTATTTTTCAGGGTTACGGGTAGCGAAAATGATGTCTAAGATGTATTTCTCGATTTTTTCGTCCATGTACACTTCGCGAACGGCTTCTTGAGCGCGCAAAATTTGTTCAACCGAAACCACTGCGTTTACTTTTTCATTGGCACCTTTTAAATTTTGGCGGATTACCAAACGCTCTTCGTCCATTTTAGGATAATCGATGACGGTTTTAAGCATGAAACGATCGACTTGTGCTTCAGGCAACGGATACGTTCCTTCTTGTTCGATTGGGTTTTGCGTAGCGAGAACTAAAAATGGTTTTTCGAGTTTAAAGGTAGTATCGCCAATGGTTACTTGTTTTTCCTGCATCGCTTCGAGCAAAGCAGATTGTACTTTTGCTGGAGCACGGTTAATCTCATCCGCAAGGATAAAATTAGCAAAAATTGGTCCTTTTTTGATGGAAAACTCGTTGGCTTTGATGTTGTAAATCATCGTTCCTACTACGTCGGCTGGCAACAAATCGGGTGTAAACTGAATACGGCTGAAACTTCCTTGAACCGCTTGTGATAGAGTGTTAATCGCTAAGGTTTTTGCCAAACCTGGAACACCTTCCAGAAGAATATGACCTTGTCCTAATAGTCCAATCAACAAGCGTTCTACCATGTGTTTCTGACCTACGATTACCTTGTTCATTTCCATCGTGAGTAAGTCGATAAAAGCACTTTCTCTCTCTATTTTTTCATTGATTGCTCTAATGTCTAAAGCAGTACCATTTTCTTCCATAAAATCTATTTTATCAGTATAAATGAGGGTTCGAATTTTAACATTTCAAAAGTGAAAATTTTATTAGGAAAGGAATGTTAATAATGCGTTAAAACTTAGATTCGATTACGGTTTTTAAGGATGATTTATGATTTTGTTTTAGTAATTTTAGACTTTTTAATAGAAACATGAGAAAAACAACACTTTCGCCTGTAATTGCGGGCACAATGAATTGGGGAGATTGGGACAAAAAACTCACCACATCCGAAATGGTACATTTGATGAACATTTGTATCGAAAATAAAATTACCACTTTTGATCACGCCGATATCTATGGCGGTTATACTACCGAAGCACAATTTGGTAAAGCCTTTATTGAAAGTAAAATATCGAGAGATAAATTACAATTGATTTCTAAGTGCGGAATTCAACTCACTCATGGCAGAGAAAATAAGGTCAAACACTATGATTATTCAAAAAAATACATCATTGAATCGGTAGAGAATTCGTTGAAAAACTTACAAACGGATTACTTGGATGTATTGCTATTGCACCGCCCAAGTCCGTTGATGCAAGCCGATGAAATTGCCGAAGCCGTTTTAAAACTGAAATCGGAGCGTAAAATAATCGATTTTGGACTATCGAATTTCACCAATTCTCAAACCGAATTGATTGCACAAAAAACAGATGTAAGTTACAACCAAATTCAGTTTTCGGCAACACAACACGAACCGATGTTGGATGGAAGTTTGGATTATATGCAAGCGCACGACATCCGACCGATGAGTTGGAATCCTTTGGGAACGGTTTTTAGAGAAGACAATGAGCAAACGCGTCGATTGAAAAAATTATTGGTTGCATTAGTAAAGAAATACGGAGTGGGTTCGGATACGATTTTGTTGACGTGGATTTTAAAACATCCTTCCAATGTAATTCCGGTTGCGGGAACGGTAAACATCGCTCGAATTCAGTCGTTGATGAAAGCCGTTGAATTGGAAATGGATCAACAGGATTGGTTTGCTATTTGGACAGAAAGTATGGGGAATGAAGTACCTTAAATTTAGTAAATAGTGAAAAGTGATTAGTAAATGTACTCTGCTAATCACTTTTTACTTTTCACTCATCACTAAAAAATGATTAACAAACGTCTTCTTATCAAAAACTTACTGGCTCACAACGATGAGAGCAGTTTTTATGACAAGAAGCGGCAGTTGAATTTGCATACAAAAGAAGGAAAAGCCAAATTTTTGAAACACATTTGCGCGTTGTCCAATTCGAATCCTTCTAACAATTCGTACATTGTTGTTGGTGTGGAAGATCAGGATAATGAAATTACAGGCGATGATTTTTTTGACGACAGTCGAATTCAGAATTTGGTGAATGCTTTTTTGGAAAATCCACCGAAAATTCAATATGAAAATGTTCCGTTTCCCAATTTACCTAAAGATAAAGTAGTAGGTTTAGTAACGATAAAGCCCAAATCAAAAACCTCGTATTTCAAAAAGGGAATTCACACTATTCCGATCAACACTACTTTTGTGCGTCGCGGTAGTAATTCAATTCCGACAGAAGACAAAATTCCGTATTCCAAACAAAATATTGAAACGGTCATTAGTATTGAAAACAATTCGCGAAACAGCATCGCACATACGTTGGACAGTGTAATTGATTTTATGAACCACCGACACAAAGGAATGACATCAGAATACCATGTTTTTAAGGAATTGTTTGTGATTTGTTGGGCTGGAATTCCGAAAAAAATACGCGACAAAACCTTTCTATCGCGTGTTGATATTGAGTTGGTGAATGAGCAAGTAAAGTTATTTTATTCGGCTCAGGACGATGTGACGATTACCTACGATGAAAACACTTTTACCATTACTGAATACGTTCCGTTGGGCTTGAACGACAAAACGAGTTATTATCCGTTAGAGCAACAAAAATTGTCTTTTTTTGACAATGGTTATTACAAAATTGAAACCGAGATGTTGTTTGAACCGCCGCAGTACAATCGGAAAATGATGTTTCACATTTACAATTCGAATTTATCGTTAGTATCCAAATTACAGAAAGGATTGGAACTGAACGAGCGAGAAGAAAAAGACTTGCTTAATTTGCCATCTACGCTAATGATTTGTTACCTCAACGGATTTGAAGATGCCAAGCAAAAATTAATTGAAACTAAATTATTGCTGAAACAGTTTAAAAACCAAGAAGTGTACATCAACTTTAAAGAAGTAATGCGTGTGTTGCGAAAGATCAAGTACGGAAAACACGAATAACCTTATTGTTGCAAGGTTTTCAACAATCGTTCTTCTTTTTCACTAAGTAAAATACCATCGTATTTTTTCCAGAATTCTTCGGTGTATTTGTTTCCGTTTTCGAATAAACTTCTCGACTTGTATTTTTTGTCTTTTTCAATTTTGAACTCGCCTTCCTTGTAATTGAGTGTTGTTAAATCGCAAGTACTTTGGAAGGAATTATTAATTTTATTGCCAAATTTTAGGTATACATCGGCTTTTGATTGATAATAAACTAGTACGTACTTGTCGCCGTCTACCTTGTAGGTTGATTTACGCACATAATCATTGATTTTAAATTTAGCAATGAGAATGCTGTGTACTTGATTGTATTTTTTGTGTTCGGGCGAAAACTCCAAATCGACATCTAAAATCAGCTTTGTTTTGGAATCAAAGGTTACTGTACCTTGAAAAATCATTTCTTCTTCGATTCCTTGTTTGGGTTCGATAGTCACAATGTCTATGATTTTGCCATCGGATAATTTTTTGGTTTCGGAACTGAAGTCGTAATTTTCGCTTTTCAAAATGCTGTTTAATCCTTTAAAATTGTAGCCGTGTTCAATAGCATCTTGAATGTCATTCAAGTTTACTGATAGTATTGCTTTTTGTCTTTCGGAAGCATTTTCATCTTTCAAATCAAACACACGACTTTGTTTTACTTGAAGATCGGAAGCGCCGCTTTTTCGTTTCACATAATAATCAACCAAACCATCCGAAAATGTTGTAAACTTATTGTCTACGCTGATGAATTCGCGGTAATACGTGTTGAGTAACAGTGATTTTTGCAGTTTTGATTTTGACATTTTAACGGCATCCAACAACATTGTTTTTGCAGGAACTTTGTTGACAATAACATCTTGTAATTCGTAGGTTTGGGCTTCAAGAAACAATTCTATTTCCTGATTGTCATTGGTTGGATTTACCACTACTGGATTATAAAAAATATGCGTTAAAAAAACTCTAGAGTTGGAATTGGGAATAGTGATTCTGAATTTTCCTTCTTCGTTGGATATGGTTCCGATATTTGAATTTTCAACGCTTACAGTTACACTTTCAACAGGTAATTGAGTTTCTTTGTCTTTGATTACTCCCGAAATGGTTTTGGATTGACCAAATGAAATTGTGGTTAACAGTAAGAAACAAAAAGCAATGAGTTTTTTCATGGAATTAGGATTTGAGTCAGCCAAAAGTAATAGTTTTTACAAAAATACTACAGTTAAAACTGTGTTTGTATTGAAACAACTAAAAAAAACGACAGCTTTTTACGGCTGCCGTTTAAAAAAATTAACCCATTTTTTTGTGACTTAATAACTACTTTGGGATAAAATGGCTTAATCAAACTCATTTAATCCATACAATATTTCTTTCATTTTGGTGCCGTTGATTTCGACAGGTTTGTAAGCTACATTGAACTTGTCAATTGCGACATCAATGTCGGTTTTTAGTTTTTTATATTCTAAAGGCAATTTGGTTTCACACTGTTTTTCATTTTCATAACTATTGAGTATGATTTTGAATTTTTCATAGAATTTGCCGCCTTGATCAATAAAATTATTATACTGGGAAATGAACTGAAGCAATCGATCAATTGGGAATTCTAAATTTACCTGCATTTTATACTGAGCAGTTCCTGTTGCCGCTTTCATTTTGGTAAGGTATTCTTCCATTTTTTGATTTACCGTTTCCCAATCGTCGCTTTTTCTACAACTTTCTAATGATGCTATATAACCAATTGGCTTGGTGTAATCTTTAAATAGAAGTTCTATTTCTTCTTTCACCTTATCATTACTTGTTTGTAAAAAAGCGGTTTCAAAATAAATAGTATTTAAGTCGTTTTGCATTCGTAAAGTAAAATCCAAAATACATTCGACGTTGGCTAATTCTTTTTCTTTTTCTTCCTTAGTCAGTGACGAACCCATCATATTGGTAAAGGTCTGCACTAGAGAAACTACTGTGTTTGTTCCCAAAATTGAAGTTAAATCCAATCCTGTTCTTTTATCTTTTTTGGCCGAAACAATCTCTTTTAATTTTTCGTATTCGGGATATTGATTGGGATTGGAAATTTTATTGATTTCACTTAGAGTTCTAACTGAGGCAAAATGATGATCTAAACTTAATACTTTTTCGTATAAAATTTTGATGATTTGCAGTCCTTTTAGGTATCGAATTTTCGAAATTTCTCCAGTGGTTTCTGCCATTAATTGTTTTATTTCCGATTTAATCTGATCTTTTTCAACAAGTAAATTGATTTTTTGTTCCGGACTGTAAGCAATGGATAATGCTTTATCCACGCGTTCCAATTCTTCTTGTTTAATATCGACCAAGAGTTCGAATCGATGGTAAATGGAATTGATTTCAACCACAAGTTCATCAACAATTTTGTTAGGATCTTTCTCTTCAATTTCAGAAAAAGCATTAGCCTTTGCAAAAAGGAGCAATAAAACCGATATGTATTTAAGCTTTTTCATGATTAATTTTTTTATTTTTTATTATGAAGAATGGCTTTAGTAAGCTGAAAGAGTTACCGCCACCAAAACTGTATCATTTACAATCTCAATAGGATAGGTTCCTCTTTTTAACAAACGATAAGCAGGATCGAGCTCTAAATAAAGTAATGTATTGATATCAAATATGAAATCTTGTTCCTGGATAAAAAACAGTTCTTCACTTGATGCAATCATAGCGTATTCTTTACCAAAAAACGACTTTTGTTCTTGAGTAGTTAATTTGGAAACTTCGATTTCGATTACCATCGATTTTGAGGTGAGTTTTGTGATATTAAAAATTTTCATACTAGACATTTTAGCACCTGTTATACCTGTTGAACATATCCCCGAACCACCATTGCAGTCTCTACCTCTAATATCAATACCAGTTGGTTTTGTTTGGCCAATAGCTGAAGAACAATATAAAATCAGTGAGGTGGCAATTATTATTATAATTTTCATTTCTTTAATCTTTAGTTAGTAATGATTTGACACTGTAAAATTACTTTTAAGGTGTCTTTTAGAATTACGGAAAATCCGTAAAAAAAGTTAAAATCTAATTTTTAGGAATAAAAAAAACGACAAGTAGTAAGTTTGTCGTTGAGAGCGTTTTGGGTCGTAAAGGTGAAAAATAAATCTAATCTAATGACTTTATAATTTTTTCTTCTTCATCACTAAGAAGTATGATGTTTTTGGTTTTCCAATATTCTTCTGTAAAATTATTCCCAGACGAAAACAAACTGCGCTCTTTATGTCTTTTACTTCGGTCAAAATCAAATTCACCTTCTTTGTAATCGGTTGTAATTAAATCACTTAAAAACTCAAAAGTATCATCAAATCGATCTTTCATTTTGATGTAAATGTTTATTTTATTCTGATTGTAAACCAAAATATAATTGTCTCCATCGATTTTAAAACTGGCTTTTCTCGATTCTTCATTGACTTTAAATCTGAAAAAAACAGCATTTACTTCAGGAATATGTTGTTTATGATCGGGTGACTTTTTTAAGTCAATTTCTAAAATTAATTTAGTTTTTACATCGTAGACTACTGTTCCGTAATACAAACCCAGTTCCACTTCTTTTTTAGGGATAATGGTTACCAATTCAATTGAATTTCCTTGAGCATCGACTTTGGTTTCTATTTCATATTCGTAGTTTTTACTTTCTAATATGAATTTTAATTTTTTCAAATTATACGCATCCGAAATAGCATCTCTTACATCATAAAAATAGATGGATTCTGTCATTTTTTTTCGTTCAACGGTAGCAGAATCCTTCAACTCATAAGCTCTACTCTGATTGACATACAAGTCTGAAGCACCGCTTTTTCGCTTGATATTATAATCTAACAAACCATCAGAAAAATTAGTATAAACACCATTCACCTGAACAAACTCACGATAATAAGTGCTTAATAATACCGATTTTTCAAGCTGCTTTTTAGAGTTCTTAAGCGCTTCCATCACAGTTTCATTAATCGGTTGCTTTCTAATGACAACCTCTTGAAGTGTGTATGCTTTTGGTTCGAGGAGAATTTCAAGGTTATCATCTGTCGTTTGAACAGAATAGGAATACTTATTAAAATTCAAATGGCTAAAATTGAGCACACTATTTTTTTGATTCAGTGTAATTCTAAATTTACCTTCTTCGTTGGAAATGGTTCCGCCGTTGGTGTTTTGAATACCAATGGAAACTCCTTCAACGGGTTGTGATGTGATGATGTCTTTTACGATTCCGGTAACGACTTTTGACTGGCAAAAAGAAGTTATTGGAATAAAAAATAAGAGTACAATTAATTTTTGAATAATTATTTTGAATAACATTATCTTTTGATAATTTTTTAACATGATCGAAATTAGTGAGAAGCAACAAGCTTCAACTATTGTTTACATTTACATCTTCAATTATTAGATTATTCTTTTTGTTCTTCAAAGCAAAATAAGTAATTGGCGCAACTATTAATATACCTAAAATAATTGCTGTCAATAATGATTGTATAAAATCATCAAGAACACTAGTATTACTGCTCGTATCAACTATGTTGAACAACTTACTCTTTACCATTCCGTTGTAATTGATTAATCCATGTATAACAGAATTTAGGACAATATTGTTTATCCTGTAGAATATACTTTGTAGGAGAACTCCAAATATAAAAGCAAAAATCATTTGGTTTAAAACACTATAAGGGTCAACTTCTTTATTAAAAATATTTGTCAAATGAACTATTGAAAATAAAGCTGATGTTAGTATTACTTGTTGATAGTAATTCTGTGTTTGCTTTTCTTTAAATATCATACATACATATCCGAAAATAAGAATTCTAAAAAAACATTCTTCAAAAAAACCTGTGCTTAGACATTGAAATAAGTATGTAAAATGTTTGAAATTGGAAATTTCGAGATTTAACTCCTTTATACTTGAGAGGGTGTTTTTTATTGAAAAATACAAAAAGAGAGAACACAGCAAAAAACTTAAAATATTATTTTTAAAAACATATTTTAAATTAAAAAAAGATTCTTTTTTTATAAAATAAATAGTTGAAAAAATCAATAGTACTTTCACTATTAATTGATATAGAAACTTAAATTCATTATAATTTTTTTGAAAAATTAATGGCAAAATTTCTCTTGTGCTAACTATTATTACAAGAAAAATGAATATTAATTTTAAACTTTTTGTAATAAATGAATTTTTCATGTCTTTTTAAATATAAAGTTTCGCAAAGTTAATTAACTCTGCGAAACTTTGTTTTTGTTTATTACCACTCAATTTCAATAGAAATTTCGCAATCGTAAAATTCAGTACATCCGCAGCAATTAGTTGCGCAATTTGTTCCCAATATTGAGAATCCACTTCTTACATGTCTAATTTTACATCCAATTTTAATTTTTGATGTTGAAGAAATTAAATTTTCCATATATTTAAAATCATCACTAATAAGATAACTACCAACAGATGAAGTCCCTCTTGGGTTAGGTAAAAGTTGGACTGATGTATAAATTCCATCACCAGCTCTTAAATCATTATATTTACCATCATCTGTAAAATCTACTCCATTAAGCACATAAACAGATAAAAGCTTATAGCTCTCGTTAAAGTTGGATAATGTTATGCTTCTGGCACTTTTAGAAGTTCCTCCTTCTTTTGTTGTAATTCTCGATCCAAGTTTAATTGCGACAGATTGTTCGAAGGTTTGTCCAAAACTTAGGCTTGTAAATAAAAACATGGCGATTAAGCCGAATACTAATTTTTTCATAATACTTAATTTAAATTTTTTAATAATTAATTTGTTACTTTTTAATTTCAAATCATTCTGCAGTAATTTGATATGGTAAAAGTAGTATCGTGAAAAAAGGTGCAGTTACGGAAAATCCGTACTAAACGTTAAAGATTAGCTCAGTTTTTCGATGTATAAGTTCTAAGCAAAAAACGACAGCTTTGAGGCTGTCGTTTTTATAATGTTTTAAAAAATAATTTTTAATGATGTCTTTTCTTCTTTTCCAGATAAAAATAGCACATACTTCCCAAAAAAGGGAAAAATAGTATGAAGATATACCAATAAAATGGTTTTTTGTTTGAATAAACATCAATTATTGTAATCACTGCCAAGGCTAAATATAGTAAAGAAAAAAGGATCAAAAAGATTATCATAATAAATAAAAATTAATGTGTTAAACAATAAGTAGCGGCCCAAGCAGCTAACATCGGAAGGCACGAAGGATTAAGGTCACACATCATATCGCAAAAATCATCAGCCTGACAGGCATTTTTCAAGGTTCTGTATGTTTTTTCGATACAACCTGATTTTCTATTAACGGTATTTCCCGATGTAGAAGGAGTATAGACGTCTTTTATTGTAAAAACGTAAGATGACTCTGATTTAATAACAGCAAATGTAGCATATAAATTACCATATTCATCAAGATGTGATGAAATCCCTTTGCTTAAATCGATTTTTTCATAAGTCAATCCGTAATTTTCACCATTGTCGTCTGTAAAGAAAGTAATGAAATTTTTACTTCCACTCACAGATACAGCAACTCTGTAAACTTTATAAAGCTTGGAATTATGCTCTATTGATCCATAATTTTTGGTGTCGACATCAGAAGATTTAAATGAATATTTTGCTGCAAGTTGATTGAACTCCTTGCTAGAAAAGAAGTTACTGAAGTTTTTGTCCTGTGCATTTCCAACAAATCCAAATACAACCGTGGCGATTAAGCCGAATACTAATTTTTTCATAATACTTAATTTAACTTTTTAAATAATTAATTTGTTACTTTTTAATTTCAAATCATTCTGCAGTAATTTGATGTCGTAAAAGTAGTATCGTGAAAAAAGGTGCAGTTACGGAAAATCCATACCAAACGTTAAAAGGTTTTCAGAAGTTGACTGTCTTTTATTGAAGAAAAAGGAACTTTTTGTATACATAGGAAAGAATGCGACAAACTTTTTTTGAGAAAAAAACCATTGGGTAGTTCTTACCTTACACTATCCGAATTTATTGTGAGAAGTAATGATTTTTTTTCTGATGCTTCTTTAATACACTTTATGAACTTAATAGAAGACTCATTAACGCATGACTTGGAATATTTAACCCAAGTATACAAGTAAATTCTTTCGTATTGTTGAAATTCAAGTGGATTATCTCTGGTTATACAAACTGAATTTTCCAACAACTTTTCCATTATCATTTTACCGTTAATCTTGTTGCTAAATTTCCTTGGCTGTATTTTTACTCCGTTACAAATATCCGATTGAATATCTTGGAAACATCTTCCTCCGTATGATTCTATGTTACAGTCGATTAAATTAAAATTTTGATCCAATACATATAAATAACCATAGTCAAAATATTTCTTAATCTCCGGATATGATACACTATCTTTTGCAATTAAAATTTCGCCTAAAATTCCGTTTTCTTTTGCATAACTCATTATAGTTTGTCTCGTTTCTATTTGAGGTTCTGTCAAACCTAAAAATTCTTTTTGTTTCCATTTATAAAAAAAGGCTAACAAAAAGAAAATTACAACTATAAAAAGTAAATGTTTACTACGTATTCTCATGTAAAATTGGTTTATAAAAAACCGCCCTCAACTATTGAAGAGGGCGATTTTTTTATTATTTAAAACTAACTGTAAAAGTAATGCTTTTCCCATCATTTACTAACGGGTAAACACCAGCCAAATAAGCAGTTCCTGGAGGTAATCCGAACAATTTGTACTCACCTACTTGTAACGGACTATTGTTTTTTAATTCGAAAGTGTTTTTATCTGAATAAAATTTAACATTTTCAGCATTCATAGATGAAATTGGAATTTTAAATGTCATTGTTTTGTTTGCATTTAAAGTTTGCTCTGTTGATCCTACTTGAGAAACACTTTCCCATGGTGCTCCACCATCACAAAAATCCCATCCCCAACATCCGAATGTGCCTGCTGAAAACCAACCTACAACTTTAGGAGTTGGCTTTGGTTTACCAACTGCATTTGTTGAACTTTTTGTTTGTGCGTTAACAGAAACTGATAACATAACTGTAGCGATTAAGCCGAATACTAATTTTTTCATAATACTTAATTTAAATTTTTAATACTTAATTTGTTACTTTTTTAATTTCAAATCATTCTGCAGTAATTTGATATTGTAAAAGTAGTACCATTAAAAAAGGTGTGGTTACGGAAAATCCGTACTAAATGTTAAAGGCTTTTTGAGTTGCAAGAATGCAAAAAAAAACACTTGAGCAATTACTCAAGTGTTTACTGTTACTGTATCCTCTTGGGTTTAAATAAAAACTCCCGAATGAATCGGGAGTTTCTTATTATTGTTGAAATTTAACCGTAAATATAATGTACGTTCCATCATTCACTAAAGGATAAACTCCAGGTAAATAAGTGGCACTGGGTTTTAATCCGAATAATTTATATTCACCCACTTGCATAAGGGAACTATTTTTTAACTCAAAAGTGGTTTTCCCCAGATAAAACTTTACATTATCTGGATTCATTGAGGCAATTGGAATTTTAAACGTCATCGTGTTGTCTGCATTGAGCGTTTGAAAAGTAGTTCCTGTTAAAGAACTATTCTCCCATGGAGTGTTGAGACAAAAACTCCAACCCGAACATCCGTTGGTAGACGCAGAATACGATCCAACTGCTTTTGGTGTTAAATGTGTTTTCCCAATTTCGCTGCTTACTTTTGATTGTTGAGCATTAACCGAAAACGATACGATTACCGTGGCTATTAAGCCAAATACTAGTTTTTTCATACTACTTGATTTAAATTATTAGTTTATTATCACATCCAAATTATTTTATACTAATTTGAAACTCGAAAAGTAGTACGCTTTAAAAATTAAAAAGTACGGAAAATCCGTACTAATCGTTAAAATTGTAAGTTAAAGATTTTTTAGATGAAGCCTAGTCTCCGACATTCGGTGATAATATCTTCATCGTTTCCTTTGTAGATGTTTAAGTAATCTTTGATTTTAACTTTGCGTTTTTCGACTGCACTGTCGGATAATCCGAGTTCAGAAGCAATTGTTTTATTTCGCAACCCTTTAGATAATAAGGTGATTATTTGACGATCAATTGTGTCCAAATAACCTCTGCTTATGATTTGCTCTTTTAAAGCTGCAGTTACTGTTTCACTAAAATACGTTTCGTCGTTTAAAATCTTGTTGAATGCAATTAACAATTCATCACCATCAAAATCGCTTTTAATCAATAGTCCGTTGGGTCTGATTTTATGAACTATATCATAAATAACAAATGCTTCTGCATGAGAAGTAAGCATTATTATTTTGGCGTCGGGTAATTGCTTTCGAACTAAAACGGCCAAATCCTCACCTGATTTTATTTTCTTATCGAGATAAGGTGGTAAACTTCGGTCTAAAAAAACCAAATCATATGACGAAGCGTCTGAAGAAGTAATAATAGTGTATGCGTCTTCGCAATCATGGCTAAAAGTTACATCCAATTCTAAGTTCTTATCATTGAACTCAAGTATTGACTTATATCCAATTAGCATTGTTTTATGGTCATCAACCATCAATATTTTAAATGGCATATAGTAGTTTTTACTTTCTTGTGAAAAGTAAACAATTAATTTGGAATTATCAAATTTATTTTTGTCCCGTTATGCGGCTTTGATTCGATACTAAATTTGCCTTTAATTTCCTCCATTCTGGCACGCATATTACTAAGACCTATACCCGTTTTTTTATCGTTCAAATCGAATCCCACACCATCATCATTGATCTCTATTGATATGTTTCCTTCTGTTTTAACCATCTTAATAAAAACATTCTGAGCATTAGCGTATTTGTCTATGTTTTGTAATGCTTCTTGAATAATGCGGTAAATATTGATTTTAATACTGTTGTTGACCGTTTCCCAATCAATTTGTTCATCTACTTTAAGATGAAAATTAATGTCCGAATGATTTTTAATGGCCGTAAAAAGATTTTCTACAATCGACACAAAATTAACATTATCCGAAAAAAGATTCGAATTTAGTTCATGAGAAATGGTGCGTATTTCCTTTTCAATGTTCTGAATTTCTTTGATGTATATCAAACATTGAGCAATGGTTTCTGGGTCTGTTTTTTTATTTAGCACATAGAGGTTCATTCGAATACTCGATAATTTTCCCATCACACCGTCGTGCAATTCTTGAGAAATTCTTCTCTTTTCAATTTGCTTCCCTTCTTCAATTTTTTGTTGCTGCGCTAACATCAATTGATAAATTTCTTCTTTGTCTTTTTGATGTTCTTGCTCCAATAACAGTTGTTTTGTTTTTGCTTTTTGAGATTGATTTTTATACCATAAAACAATAAGCATTATGGACAATAGTCCAAAACCTGAAATTAAAATTAGTCGAGTGAATAGATTATTTTTCTCTTCTTCTACAATTTCTTTTTGCTTGGTAATTTCGTCGGTTTCGAATTCTATTCTGGCAAATTTGTCACGGGTTGCTCTTTCAATAGCATTCAAACTATCAGCTATTTTGATGATTCTTTTGTGGTATTTCGCTTGATTTTCTGTGTCAATTTGGGATAATAAATTCAACGCTTTCAACTCATCTTCAAAAATTTTATTTTCATGAGCCATTTTTTGAGCTTCAGTCAAATAAGATACTGATTTTTGGGTATCTTTTACCGATATGTAGTACTCTGCAAGGTTTATTTTAGATGTAATTTTTAGCGGAAAATTACTAATGCTGTCAGCAATTCTATGTGTTTCTTTCAATGAAGGCAATGAAAATGGGTCTTTTAATTTGAACTTTGAATATGCTATCGTATTGATAACGTACAAGTACATATTAATATCGTCTTTTTTCAATTGATCCAATTGAATACTTTGGTTGAGATAATCCAGTGCTTTTTGATGCTGATTTTGTTTCTGATAAATGAGAGCTATATAATTATGTGTTTGTGTCTTTAATACTGAAAATTGCGGGATGTTTTTTAAATTTTCTACTTCCAGCAGTGCCTTGTTATAATAGTTTAAGGCAGTTTCATTTTTATTCATCCCAGAAAGTGAATTGGCAAGAGTAATGTAGCAACTGTAGATTAATTTTGCATCGTTGGTTTTTTTTGCAATTTTTAACGCTCTTGTTGCAGTTGCTTCAGACAAAGAATAATCTTTGTGGTTCCAGAGTAAATCGGCTTTTGATTGCAGGATTAAACCTAACATTGGGTTTCCTTTGGTTTTGAGCGTCAATTTTTCAGCTTGGATAAAGTAATAAAATGAACTGTCGTTTGAAAAGTTATACAAATGATATAATCCGCAATTGGTTTTGCCTTTAATCATTCCGATAGTATCATTGATTTTCTTTGACTGATTGTAGATGATTTTAGATATTTTATAAAACTTGTTTGAGTAAGCATTTTTGTCGGCTATTGTTGAGAAATAATCCCTCATGGTTGTGTCATAAACTCGCTTATTTAGCGCTTCATTTATTTCATCAATGTTGGGTTGCTCTTTTTCTTGAATAGCGGAAATTGCATCCTCACTAGACACACTATTATCTTTATAATTACAACTTGTAAATAGTAGATTGGAAATTAGTAAAACAGCAATTTTTTTCAATAGATACTCGGTTTATCGACAAAGTTAACAAATTAAAAAATGTAGCAACAAAAAACAAATAGTTTAAATTTTTGTCGCTACATTCGTTTTTTCTTTATGAGTGTTGCTTTTCCTTATTAGGGTTTGATTACAATAGGCGGAATGATTTCTCCCTCTTGATTTATTTCGGTTTGTGGTTCTGGCTTTGTAGGTAACTCATCTGCTGTACAAGAGTTTAAAGTGATTAACAATACTAGTGAAACTGATAATAGGATTAATTTTTTCATGATAATTTAGTATTAAAATAAGACAATGGTTGTTTTTTCAGCCACATTTTAAAAATGTGATGATTTTTTTGTTAATTTTTTTAGGAATTCCTTGTACTTGTATTAATACGATGTAAAATTATCAATGCTCGAAACCTTGGTGTTACGCAAAAAGTGTAAAAAATGTTAAAATTTGTTTAGCTTTACATTTAGAATAATAAACAAAAGATGGGTAGAACTCTTGTAATAGGCGACATTCACGGCGGTTTACGTGCCTTGCATCAAATTATCGAACGCGCTGATGTATCTAAAGACGATAGATTAATTTTCTTGGGAGACTATGTTGACGGATGGAGTCAGTCGCCTCAAGTCATCGATTTTTTAATGGATTTGGATCAAAAGCAAAACTGCATCTTTATTAGAGGCAATCACGATGAACTTTTGTTGGATTGGTTAGAAGGAAACACCAAAGAAATTGACGAGCCAATGTGGTTTAAACATGGAGGTAAGGCAACAGTTGATGCGTATTCTAGTGTTTCCGAATCAAAAAAGAAAACACACATCGCCTTTTTAAAATCGCTCCAGAATTATTATTTAGACGACCAAAACAGACTATTTGTTCATGCTGGATTTACCAATATGAATGGTGTGAAATACGAATATTTTCCGAAACTTTTTTATTGGGACCGAACGCTATGGGAAACTGCTTTGGCTTTGAATGAAAACTTAGACTCAGATGGTTTCTTCTATCCCAGACGATTAAAATTATACTCTGAAATATACATCGGACATACACCCGTGACCCGAATTGGCGAAGTTATTCCAATTCAAAAAGCTTGTGTTTGGAATGTCGATACTGGTGCCGCATTTTCTGGCCCTCTAACTATTTTAGATGTTGAGACTAAGCAATTTTGGCAAAGCGAACCCTTACCGCATTTGTATCCAACAGAGAAAGGGAGAAATTAATAATGGTTTTATTACATTTGCAAAAAATTTAATACAATAACAATGAGAAAAATAGCAACCCTATTATTTTTGGTAGTCGTAAGTTTGGCAAATGCTCAAGCTTATAAAGGAAAAGGAGATATTAAAGGACAAGTTGGATTGAACGTTCAAGATGGCGGAACTGGAATTACAGTTTCTTCTGATTTTGGAATTGGCGAAAACATGTCGTACGGATTTGTAGCGACTTATTTATTATCAGCTGATCGAATTTTAGATGTTAAACCAAAATTTGAAGACAGAGCGGATGTAAAAGTTCGTTTTAATGCCAACTTAGGGAATGTTTTTAAATTAGACGAAGCGATGGATATTTATCCTGGTTTGAATCTAGGAACACGCAATTTTGGGGCTCACCTGGGGTTCCGTTATTTCTTTACTAGCGGATTTGGTTTGTATGCTGAAGGCGGAGTTCCATTGGCAAAATACGATTCGGATGTGAACGGATTTGAGTACTATAACAACCAGTTTGTCTTGAATATTGGTGCTTCTTTTAATTTATAATTCCGCAATGTAATGAGTGTTGTAACGGAAAAACGATTAAAAGACCGCAGCGGATCTGTTTGTGAAATTAGCGGAAGTGATGAAAATTTAGTAGTCTATTTAGTAGCTCCTAAAACCGATCCTACACCAGAGAATTGCATTTTAATTACCAAGAATTTAAGAGACCAAATTGAAAACCCAGAAACAACCAATCCTAACGACTGGCGTGGTTTAAGCGATAGTATGTGGAATGAGAATCTTCCTGTTCAAATTGTATCGTGGAGAATGCATGCTCGCTTGAAAAACATGGATATGCTGGAAATGATGTATCTTGATAAAGATGCTTTAGAATGGGCAAAAGCTACTGGTGAAGCCGATGATGATGAAGGAAAAATTGTGCACAAAGATTCGAATGGCAATGTTCTTTTGGATGGTGATTCAGTAGTTTTAATCAAAGATTTGGACGTAAAAGGCGCAACGTTTACTGCAAAACGAGGCGCTGCTGTACACAACATCAAATTAGTTTGGGACGATGCTAATCTTATTGAAGGTAGAGTAGAAAATCAGAGTATTTACATTTTGACTCAATACGTTAAGAAAACAAAATAGTTAAACTCAACCCTATAACAAAAGAGCTGTCAAAATTGACAGCTCTTTTTTTTCAACCCAATATTGCACAGGCTTTAACCAATAAAAATATCAAATAGAATATCCATTTCAAATCTACATCTGATTGGCTTTCTCTTTGAAATCTTCTATCGTATTCCTCATTGTAATTGTATTGAGGAACTCTAAATTGATTTTCAAAAAACACTTGGTCTTCAACAGGTTGTTGGAACTGATCACCTTGTAACTCTTCATCAAAGTATTCAAAATCCAACTCCAAGCTTTCTTTTTCAGCCCATTCAACAATCATCTCATAAGCTACTTTGGAAATCCATTCATTGTACATTGCCTTAGCTTGAACCACAGCTTTAGCTTCTATGTCTACTTCAATTGTGGCTAAGGTTGTATACTCAGAATCTGTTTCTTGTTGCTTTTTTCTCAAAGAAAATATAGCCGTCTTACCTTGTATACAATCATATTCATATTCGGCAACACAGTGACTCATCTGATAACCTTCATCGTACAATTCTTCTGAATTTACCAATTCTACAATGTAGTAGAAATTGTTTTGGTTCAACTCAAAAGTGTTTTTTTCAAAACCTCTTATTTGACTAGTTGACCACTGAGCCCTATTCAAGGCATTCATTCTTTTATAGTATTCCAAATGCCATTCGTCAGAATTTCTAACCAAAGCTTCCCAAGTTCTACCTTTCATAGTAAAGTTTTTATTCAAAGCAAATTGCTCTTTTATATAAAACAATACTTCTTGAACTTTTGCAAAAGGCAACTCATTGTACTTGGCAAAAAAAGCAACTACTTTTTGCCAAAACTCTTCGTGCTCAAAACCCTCAGACAACACACTCCAAGCCAAAGTCTCTGACATGATTTCAGAAGCACCAAAACCTTTTGCTTGTGCAAATCTTATGGCTTGTTCAACGCTGTAATTGGCTGGTGCTTTTTTAAATTCGTGTGCCATTTTCTTCGTCAATTGTATTGGAAAACTGCTCAATCTCAACACACTATCACCTCTACCCATTTGCACATACCACAACATTTGTATTTTGTTTTGACCATAAAAAACGCTTTCCATAAACTCGGGAACTTCATAAGTTGCAAAACAGTATTTGATTAAAGAACTCATTTGAGTCTCGGTTACTAAAGAATTATTCTCCCAAGAATTGATCTCTCTGACCATTTTATTACCAAATGAAGCCATATTTGCCACTGCATTTATATACAATTCGTTTCTCAATAAGGCATAACAATTCTGAGCTTCTAAATGCAATAACAAATCTCTAAAAGTGTCTCTCTTCCAAGAATTTTGCACTTGACTCATCGAAGCAAAACAAGTTGCAATTACCGATCTCAATGTGCCTTGATTACCTACAGACACTCTTTTTTCGGCATACAAATGTTCCACCATTTGCTGAAAAGCCGTGGTGTTTGCTTTGACTGCTTTGTTTGTCAATGTTATTGTATTTGTTTCCATTACTGTTAATTTTTGAAATTCCTTTTTTAAGTCATTTTGTTGTTGTTTTTAAATTAAAATGCCCGACTCTGAGAATCCAGAATCGGGCACATATTAATGTGTTTACCAAACTATACTATAGTGGTATTTCCTTTTCTGAAATTATTTTGGTGTAGAATCCAATTAAGATTCTTGAACTATTATTTTTTTCTCGTTGCATCATAAGCATAAAAAAACCCGAAGATTTAATTTCGGGTTTGCGTATTTATTGATTCTTAGTTTTATCACTCTAATCACATAATAGTAAACCCAGTACAGACGATGGAAAATCATTTCCTTCGCTAAGCGTCGTGTATGTCGATTTAATAAAATGCATTGTTTTCTGTTTTTTTATTCGGGCACAAAAATAATTGTTTTTATTTCGTTTCAAAATTTTACCTCTAATTTAGAATTAAAATAAAAAAGCGCTCACCTCGGCGAACGCTTTTTCAAAATACTATATTTTAAAAGATTACAAATCAAATTTAATTCCTTGTGCCAATGGCAAACTAGTTGTGTAGTTGATGGTGTTAGTTTGTCTTCTCATGTATACTTTCCATGCATCAGAACCTGATTCGCGTCCGCCGCCGGTTTCTTTTTCACCGCCAAAAGCACCACCAATTTCGGCTCCGGAGGTACCGATGTTCACATTAGCAATTCCGCAATCAGAACCTGCAACTGATAAAAAGGCTTCGGCTTCACGAAGGTTGTTGGTCATTATGGCTGAAGATAAACCTTGGGCAACACCATTTTGGATTTCGATGGCATTGTGAACATCTCCTGAATATTTTAATAAATACAAAACAGGCGCAAAAGTTTCGTGTTGTACAATTTCGAATGAGTTGTTGGCCTCGGCAATCGCTGGTTTTACATAGCAACCACTTTCATAACCTTCACCAGAAAGCACGCCACCTTGAACGATGATGTTTCCTCCTTCAGCTACTACTTTTTCTAATGCTTTGTTGTACAATTCTACTGCGTGAGTATCGATAAGTGGTCCAACGTGGTTGTTTTGATCCAACGGGTTTCCGATACGCAACTGACCGTAAGCACTAACCAAAGCATCTTTTACTTTATCGTAAATACTTTCGTGAATGATTAAGCGGCGTGTTGAAGTACAGCGTTGTCCTGCAGTTCCAACGGCTCCAAAAACAGCTCCGATTACCGTCATTTTGATATCGGCATCGGGAGTTACGATAATGGCGTTGTTTCCGCCTAGTTCTAATAATGAATTTCCTAAACGAGCCGCACAAGCTTGAGCTACAATTTTACCCATACGAGTAGAACCTGTTGCTGAAACTAATGGAACTCTTTTATCATGTGTCATCATTTCACCTACTTTATAGTCGCCGTTTATTAGACACGAAATTCCTTCAGGAAGGTTGTTTTCTTTCAATACCTCAGCGATGATGTTTTGGCATGCGATACCACATAAAGGCGTTTTTTCAGACGGTTTCCATACACAAACGTCGCCGCAAATCCAAGCTAAAGCCGTATTCCAAGACCAAACGGCTACTGGGAAATTGAACGCCGAAATGATTCCGACAATTCCAAGCGGATGGTATTGTTCGTACATTCTGTGACCCGGACGTTCCGAATGCATGGTTAAACCGTGCAATTGACGCGAAAGACCCACTGCAAAATCGCAAATATCAATCATTTCTTGAACTTCACCGTAACCTTCTTGAAGTGATTTCCCCATTTCATACGAAACTAGTTTTCCAAGAGGTTCTTTGTATTTTCTTAGTTTTTCTCCGAATTGGCGAACAATTTCACCGCGTTTTGGCGCTGGCATCAAACGGAACGTTTTGAACGCTTCAGCTGCCGTTTGCATTACTTTTTCATAATCATCAGCGGTAGTAGTTTTTACTTTTCCGATGAGTTGACCGTCTACGGGTGAGTAACTTTCGATGATGTCGCCGTTGGAAAAGTGGTTATTTCCTGTAGAAGTTCCTTCGTTGATGGCTTTTACACCAAGGATTTCTAGAGCTTCGGTCATGCCGAATTGTTGAGCAATTGTTGCCATTGTATGTTTATTTTTTTGAATTTGTCAATTTGTGGCACAAAAATAAGGGATTTTACACGAATTCAAGAATTTTCATGAATTAAAATACTTTTCTATTGTACGAAAGTTTCCTGACTAGCCCTGATGGGAATGGAAAGCCCGTAGCTCAAAAAAGGAGCAGTACTTGCTTAAAAAAAGCGACCAAAGGAAGCTATTTTTAAAGCATTAGACTGCCTTTTTTTGAGTGAGGACTTGTAATGTACAGCAGGATTAGCTTCTGTTTTTTGTCACAAATTTCGGATTGGTTTCCATTACTGTTCCGCAGTTTTCACAAGTGCGCTTCTCTTCTGAGTTGTAGAATTCGTTGAAATGCGGGAGAAAGTCTTTTTCGATGTCGTGCAATTCGAAATACGCTTCGTGCAGTTTGTAGTTGCACTTATCGCAAAACCAAAGCAAGCCATCGGTAAAACCTTTTCCAGCGCGTTTGCGTTCGATAACCAAACCGATGGAACCTTCGGTGCGGTTGGGCGAATGCGGAGTTTTGGCGGGAAGAAGAAACATGTCGCCTTCGGAGAGTTTCATGGCTTTCTTTTTGCCGTTTTCTTGAATATAAACAGTGATTTCGCCTTGAAGTTGGTAAAACAATTCTTCCGTTTCGTTATAATGATAATCTTTGCGTGCATTGGGTCCGGCCACAATCATCACGATGTAATCGCCTGAATCAACATACAAATTTTTGTTGGCTACTGGTGGTTTGAGCAAGTGTTGGTTGTCTTGAATCCACTGATTGAGGTTGAATGGTTTTGGAATGGACATAATGGTTATTTTAGTGTAAAGTTAAAAATAAAAAAGTCCCAATTTTCATTGAGACTTAAATTATTATTTGACTTCTTTTAGGAGGTAAATGTAAACGGGAAAGTGGTCGCTGAATCCGGGTTCGGAAAGTGAGTTTCGAAGCGGATATCCTTTGTATTGACCTGTGGTTTGGATGAGATAGGCTTTGTTGAAAATTCCGGCTTTCCAATAGCGGAACGATGAGAAATCATCACGAATAAGTGGTTCTGAAACCATAATTTGATCAAAAATATCCCAAGCATCGCGGTAGGCTAATGTTCCTTGACCGTCTTTTGCCATTTGTTCAAACGGATTGAAAATTCCACCGGGTTGCACTTCCTCTTTTTTGCGTTTGGCGCCAATTTCTACTTTTACGCTTTTGTTGTACGAACCATCGTTCAAATCGCCCATTGTAATGATTTTAGCATTAGGGTTAATTTTGAATAATGAATCCATTATTTTGCGGTTCAATGCACCAGCTGCTTCACGAAACGGACTACTTTTTTTCTCTCCACCCGAACGCGATGGCCAGTGATTTACGATGATGTTGATCTCTTCGCCGTCTAAAAATCCGGTTACTAACAATTGATCTCTAGTATATACTCGATCATCAGAAGAGGCTGTAGCAGTAACATCATCTGTTACTTCTTCTTTGTCTTTTTTATCCGATTTACCTTCTTGGCTTCTGTAAATCATCAATGGAATGTTGACATAACTTGTAGGTACAAAATGTTTTTTTTGATAGAGCAAAGCAACGTCAATTCCTCTTTTATCGGGTGAATCAAAATGAATGATTCCGTATCCTTTATTGATTAATCGTGGTTGTTTTACTAAATCTTCTAAAACAGCTCTATTTTCGATTTCACAACCACCAATTAAAGTTGGCGAATTGGTTTGTTTGTCTCCAGTTCCGATTTCGGAAAGCACTTTGGATAAGTTGTCTAATTTTTTCTTGTACTTTTTGCCTGTCCAGTTTTGAGTACCTTTTGGTATCCACTCTTCGTCATTATTGGGTCCGTTTATGGTGTCGAATAAATTTTCGAAATTGTAAAAAGCAACAGTGTGAATTTGATATTTTTTCTGAGCAATTGCTGATGTAATTGAGAATAATGCAATTACTACTAGTGTTAATTTGTTAATCCGCATGTAATTAGAATATTATATTATCTTGAAGTTTACTACAAACTTCGCACCAAAAGTAATTAATATTATTAAAATATGTACATTTGCACCGTTAAGAAATTGATTTCTTAAAAACAAAAAGTTTAATTTTATTTTATTTTATGAAAAGACTTATTCTAAGTATTTTATTAGTAATGAGTGTTTCGTTTACGTATGCCCAGTCAGGAACGGGAGTTTCTGGTCAGGTGTTGGATTCGAAAACACAAAAACCATTACAAAGTGTAATTGCAACCTTTCAAAACATTGATTTAACAGAATTAACCAACGCTGAAGGAAAATTTACATTTACAAATGTTCCTGCTGGAAGCCAGTTATTACTTTTTAAAATTCAAGGCTACAAAGACCAATTGGTAAACGTAGACGTTGAAACTGGAAAAATTTTAGATTTGGGCGTAATTGTTATGGAAGAAGACATAACCGACGAACAACAATTAAGTTTAGTTACCTTAACCGATAATGATTTGGGTGATGATAACAGTGGTTCTGAAAACACTTCAGGATTATTGCAAGCTACTCGTGACAATTATCAACAAGCTGCGGCTTTTAATTGGGGTCAAGCCCGATTCAGAATTCGTGGTTTAGATAATGAATACGGAACTACCATGATTAATGGTATCGTGATGAATAAGATTTACGACGGTCGTCCACAATGGAGCAACTGGGGTGGATTGAACGATGCTACTAGAAATCAAGAATTTACAATGGGTTCAGCTCCATCGGATTATACTTTTGGTGGAATTTTAGGAACTCAAGAAATCAATACAAGAGCTTCTATTTACAGAAAAGGATCGAGAATTTCGTTCTCAGGAACCAACACCAACTATACGGGTCGTGTAATGGGAACTCACGTTTCTGGAATGAACACTAATGGTTGGGCGTTTGTCGTTTCTGCATCTCGCAGATGGGCGGAAGAAGGTTATTTTGAAGGAACTGATTACGATGCTAACTCGTTATTTGTTTCGGTTGAGAAAAAAATCAACGACAAACATTCGTTGAATTTCACTTCTATTTTTGCACAAAACAGTCGTGGAAAAAGTTCTCCAAATACTAAAGAAGTAAATGATTTAATGGGAATTGAATACAACTCGTATTGGGGTTGGCAAGACGGAAGAAAAAGAAACTCAAGAGATAAAGACATCGAAGAGCCAATCAATATGTTGAGTCATTATTGGAAAATTAGCGACAAAACAAGATTGAATACTAACGTAGCGTATCAAGTAGGATATGTAGGCAATTCTCGTTTGGATTTCCAATTAGGTAATAATCCTGATCCTACTTATTACAGAAATTTACCAAGTTATTATTTGAATTTTCCTGATAACTACGTAACCGATATTAATGGTGTGGTTACCAATCCATCGGCTGATGCTGCACGAACTTATTTCTTAAACAACAGTCAAATCGATTGGACCGCAATGTATTTGGCCAATCAAAACAGTTCAATGCCAGGAAGAAGTGTTTACGCTTTGTACGAAGACCGTAATGACGATAAACAATTCAGCGCCAATTCAGTTTTATTCTCAAGTTTAGCTGATAATATTTCGTTGAATGCTGGAGCAAGTTTCAAAAAATTAAAATCGCACAACTATCAAAAGATGTTGGATTTACTAGGTGGAGCTTATTTTTCAGATATTGACATCTTCTATACAGGTGATGCTTCACAATCAGACTTGAACAATCCAAACCGTCAAATTGTTGAAGGTGACGAATACGGTTACAACTATAATTTGATGGCCAATGTAATTGATGCATTCACTCAATTCAAATTCAGATACAAAAAGACCGATTTCTATTTAGCTCAAACTTTTTCTAGAAGTGAATACCAAAGAGAAGGATTGTACAGAAATGGAATTTATGCTAACAATTCTTTTGGAAAAGGGGCAAAAGTTACTTTTGAAAATTTTGGTTTTAAAGGAGGTTTGACTTACAAAATTACAGGACAACATTTATTGGATTTCAACGCAGCTTATTTATCAAAAGCGCCTGGAATGAGAAATGTGTTCTCAAATGCACGTTTAAACAACAATATCACACCAGATATTGACAGTGAAAGAATTTCAAGTATGGACGCTTCGTACATTATCAGAATGCCTAAATTAAAATTGCGTTTGACTGGTTTTATGTCGAAAATTCAAAATGCAACTGAGTTGTCGTTCTTCTATGGTGAAGGTTTATTTGACGAAGATGCTGTAGGTGATGGTAATGAAGATTCATTCATCAGTGAAATTGTAACTGGAATGGACAAAAAACAAATTGGTGGTGAATTAGGGGTTGAATACCAAATTACTTCAACAATTAAGTTGATTGGAGCCGCTTCATACGGTCAATATACATACGACAACAATCCGAATGTAAAATTGAATGACGACGCTCAAGCTTCTCCAACCAATACTAATCCGTTGACTGATTTTGGTCCGGCTTACATGAAAGACTATCGTTTACCTGGAATGCCGCAACAAGCGTATTCATTTGGTGTAGAATACAGAGATCCACATTTTTGGTGGATAGGAGCCAACGTAAACTATTTAGCTGATTCGTATTTAGATGTTTCTAATATCTTAAGAACTTCTAACTTTGTGGTTGAATCAGACGGAATCGGTTATGCTGGTGCAACTCCAGATGTGGTTAGAAATATTTTGAGACAAGAAAAATTTGATCCTTATACGTTATTGAATGTAACTGGAGGAAAATCATGGAAAATTAAAAATACTACTTTCGGATTTTTTGCTTCGATTAATAATGTGTTAGATACTACCTACAAAACAGGAGGATTTGAGCAATCAAGAAAAGCAAACTTCCCAGAATATCAAGCGGATAATGCTTACGGAACGCCTTCTTTTGGGTCTAAGTACTTCTATGGTTATGGTAGAACTTATTTTGTAAATCTTTACGTTAATTTCTAAAAAAAATTGAATATGAAAAATATATTAAAATCATCATTCTTGTTGGCACTTATTGTAAGTGTTTTTACAAGCTGTTCAGACGAAGAGGATTTCGAAATCGCTCCTTACAAACCTCAAGTTTTTGGTGAAAGTTTCCCAGAAGCTGATATTGATTACAATGCTAATTTTGACTTTCCTGGCTGGGTTAACTTTGCCGAAACAGGAACTAAAAAATGGATCGAGAGAGACTTTAACAACAGTGGTTACATTCAGTTCAGTCCTTTTGGTAGTGGAGAAGCTTCCAATATTGGTTGGGCAATTACTCCGAAATTCAATTTGGATAGTACTGTGAACGAAGTATTGACTTTTCAATCGGCTTCGAATTTCGTAGACAATCCAGCCAACAAATTAGAAGTTTTTATTTCAACTAATTTTGATGGAACCAATGTTTTAGCTGCTACTTGGACGCCTTTAGATGCTGTTGTTGCAGACGACACGACCAATGGATACATATACATCCCTTCGGGTGAAATTGATTTATCCTCTTATACTGGAGACGTAAATATTGCTTTTAAAGTTACTGGAAACGGTACTACTCTAGATGGATTGTTCCAAGTTGACGATATAAAAGTTTATTCTAAATAAAAAATACAGTTATGAAAAATATAAAGATAGTTTTAACATCATTAGTTGCGGCGACATTATTCAGTTGCTCGAATAGTGATTACTATACAACTCCCGATTTAAGCGGTGAATGTAATGATTTGACGCCGACCAAAACCACTCAAGAAATTTTGGCCTTGACTACCAATACATTGCAACAATTTGGTACAGCTTATGACAATGATATCATTGAAGCATATGTTACTTCAAGTGATGAAGGTGGAAACTTTTTTAAATCAGTTTCTATGGTTTCAGTTGACGGAACTCAAGGTTTCAGTGTGCCAATTGATGCTTATAATTTGTACACTAAATTTGAACCAGGAAGAAAAGTGTTCATCAAATTAAAAGGAAGACATTATCAAATTAATGCCGATACAAAATCGAAAGAAATCGGTTCTCTATACAATAACGGAACTGATATTACTTCGGATGATGAAGTAGGTAGAATTTCGGGTGTAGAATACGAAAATATTGTTACTCGTGGATGTAGTAATGTAGCTGAGCAAACTTTGGTAAACAATTTTACAATAGCTCAAGCCAAAAACGATGCTAACTTGAATAAGCTAATTGAATTTAGTAATGTTCAGTTTACAGATGCTTCTATAGGTAAAACCTACTATGATCCAACTCTTAACGATTTGGGCGGAGCTACTAATCACTTGATTACAGATGCTTCTGGTAACACTATGATTGTAAGAGTTAGCTCATTTGCAACTTTTGCTGGTAATGTAGTGGATGCTGATAACGGTAAAGTAAGAGGTGTTTTGACCAAATTTGGTAGTGATTACCAGTTTATGGTTCGTACTTTGAATGATATTCAGTTAACCAACCCAAGAGTTTTACCTCTTTTTGAAGAAACATTTACAACTAACTTTCCAAACTGGGTGAAAGCTAGTGTAACTGGAGCTCAAGTTTGGACGTTAAACTCGTCTAATGGTAATCCAGGACAATGTGCTGATATGAATGGTTTCTCTGGAGGTGCAGTTGTTAATGAAGATTGGTTGATTTCTCCAGCTATTGATTTGAGCAGTGCTCCATCAGCTATATTGACATTCCAATCGGCTAAAAACTTCTCTGGAAATGCAATTCAAGTTTTTGTTTCTACTAACTATTCGGGTAGTGGTGCGCCATCAACTGCAACATGGACTCAGTTAACAGCAACGGTACCCTCTGCTTCTGGTTTTGTTTGGACCAATTCAGGAAATATAAATTTAAACTCATACGTTGGCAACAGTAATGTTCGTATTGCCTTCAAATACACTTCTACATCGTCTGCTGCGGCTCAATGGCGCGTTGATAATGTGAAAGTACAATAACAAAAAATAATTCCTTTAAAAAGCCCGATTGTACGTCGGGCTTTTTTTATTGATTTAAATTGTAAAATTCATCTTGATTATCTTACTAAATACGTCTAACAGATATAAATTTAGGAGTAAAATCTATTTTGAAAGTTACAAAAACTGAATTGAGATGGTCAACCGAGTAAGCATTAAACTTTTCTAATCGAGGTAACTTTGAATGGTATTTTAGCATCAAAAAGAGATGAAAGATTAAATCTCATTCAAGAATTGGTTAAACTTTTAAATTCCTATATGAACACAAAGAAATAGTCTTGTGAAATATACCATTGAAGATTGTTTGGATAAACGCAATGAAACTTTTAATTCAGAAACCTACAACTCAAATGTTAGATAAAAATTACTGTAACTTATCAGAGCGGTCAACTATCATTTTATTATGTGATTATGTAGCGTTAATATTCCTTGAGAAGAAAAAACGAATGTATTGTATTTAACCATATACGAACTGATTAAAATGCACATAGAATGCAAATCCAAAAAAAGGGCAAATACATTTGTTGGTACGGCATCGAATGCAATCCTAAAATATTAAAAAACATTCAACTGTAGAACACTCAAAAATTCAATTGATAAATTACTCAATAAACCTCTTAATTAATATTCATTACTAATTAAGACAAAATTTGAATCAAAGAATTAAGTAATTTCTATTCACTATTGAACAAATTTTGGTAAAGAAAAAACCATCCCGAAACAAATCAGGATGGTTTTTTAAATTAATAATTTATGATCTTTTATTTCTTAACGATCATGAACTCTGAACGTCTGTTTTGAGCGTGTTGTTCTTCGGTACATTCTGTACATGGAACTTTCAACTCAGACTCACCAAATCCTTTTCCAGTAATTCTAGAAGCATCTATGCCTTTAGAAATAATATACTGAACTGTTGATTTAGCTCTTCTATCGGAAAGACTTAAGTTGTATGAATCGCTTCCTCTGCTATCTGTATGTGATTTAGCGAAAATAACCATCTCATTGTTGTTTTTCATTACTTGAACTAACTTATCCAATTCGAAAGCACCTTCTTGAGTGATGTTGCTTTTGTCGTATTCAAAATAAATTGGGTTTAAGATGATTTCTGTTGGTGTAACAATAACATCAATTGGTTGTAATTTAGCGTCAATCTTAGCTTCTGGTCCTTTAGATTTACCAACAGGGAATGAATTCCCTTCAAAACCATCTTTTGAAGCTTGGATAGTATAGTCTTTATCACATTCAACTTTAAAACTTACTTCACCTTTAGAATTAGAAGTTTCAGTTGAAATTACATTCTTTTTACTGTCTAAGATAGAAACTTTAGCATCTGCTAAAACAGCACCTGTTTTCGCATTGGTAACGATTGTCAATACATCTACTGCACAGATTGGAGTAGCACCAAAGATATCGTCGTTTCCGTTACGGTTACTTGAGAAGAATCCTCTGTTTTTCTCTTTATTAAAAGTAAATCCGAAATCGTCTTTTTCGCTGTTAATTGGTTTGCCCATATTAGATGCTTCAGAACCACTTGATAAATCTACTTTATAAACATCTAAACCTCCCAATCCTTGTCTTCCTGCAGAAGCAAAGTAAAGAGTTTTGTTGTCATCAGCAATAAAAGGGAAGCTTTCATTGCCTTCTGTATTTACTTTTGAACCTAGATTTTCTGGTGTTCCATAACTTCCGTCACCATTAACGGCTACCTTCCAAATATCAACACCACCTAAACTTCCTGGCATATTTGAAGAAAAGTAAAGTGTTTTACCATCTCTGCTAATGCTTGGATTACTTAAAGAATACTCTTTGCTGTTGAAGGGTAATGGTTTGATGTTGCCCCAAGTTTCTCCTGATTTAGTCGCTGTGTATAAATTATTTTTACCCAACTTCAATTTGTTTGCTTTATCTTTTTCGAAAAGATTTTCTCTAAAACTATCACTAGAAAAATACATAGTATTTCCATCGCTTGTAATAGTTACTGGACCATCATGGTATTGAGAATTCAATTCGGTTATTGGAGTTGCTTCAGAGAAATTACCACCATCACCCAAGGTTGATTTGTAAACATCTAAGAACGGTTCTTCATTCCAACCGTAATTTTTTCTAGCAGTATTTCTTGCCGTTGTGAAGTACAAATCGTTATTATACATCACCGCACCGAAATCAGATTTATCACTACTTACTTCAAGAGATTTTGCAGTATAACCAGATTCTTTACTAACTAATTTTGGAACATAATTTGGATTTTCTTTAAATGCTTTTGCACGTAAATCATTTGGAGCTAAAGCTGCAAATTTACTCATTTGCTTGTTGGCTTCTTCGTACTTCCCATTTGCTTTCAACATTTGAGCATATCTAAAATACGTTTCTGCATCCTGATTAGTCTCGGTTGCCTTGGCGTACCAAGTTGCCGCTTCAGTAGTATTGAACATGTTGTAATAAGTGTCAGCTAATTGTTTGTAAACATAACTGTCTCCTTTACCATTGTCAACTAATTTTTGATACTCTTTTGCAGCATCAACGTACTCGTATCGGCTGTATAATTTATCTGCTGTTTTAGTGTCTTTATTTTGAGCGATAAGACTAGTGCTTATCAAACCAAAACTTAATGCTATATATAGATTTTTCATTTTTTACTGTCTTTTTATGTTAGAAATATCTTGGAGATTGTGATACTTTTTTCGGGAAATTTAAATCAAATAACAACATAAACTCGTGAGAAGCTGGTGTTACAACATTTAAATCAGACACAATATGGTCGTATGCATAGCCTAATCTTAAATTAGGTGTGATCGCGTAATTAACCATAGCTCCAAATGAATCTTCAAATCTATAGGTCGCTCCGATTTCAAATTTTTGATAAAACAAAAAGTTAGTTGAAACATCAAAAGATGTTGGAGCATTAAATGCAGATTTAACCATTGCAAAAGGTTTGAATTTTACATTGTTGTTAATGTCAAAAACATAACCTCCTGTTAAGAAATAGTGCAGGGTTTCGGTACCAAACTTTCTTCCGTTGAAATCAAGGTGAGTTGATTTTAACATATTGGGTACCGAAAACGAAACGTAGTATTTATTTGTGTAATAAAAAACTCCCGTACCTAAATTCATAAAAGTATTATTCGTATTGGAAGCAAAAGCATCATCTCCTGCATCTGGAACATTATTAAATACCTCATCTAACAATCCTACTTTGTGGAAAGTAGCACCTGCTTTAAGACCCAAGGCCAATCTATGTTCTCCACCCATGTTTAATGTATAAGAGAAATCTCCATAAATATTGGTTTCTTCAACAGGTCCGATTTGATCATTAATTGCAGATAAACCTAAACCTACGTTTTTACCAACTGGGCTATGAGCAAAGAAAGTTCCCGTTGAAGGAGCATCTTCAATCTCAACCCATTGCTTTCTGTAAAGTAAACCTCCTGAAAGATTCTCTTTAGACCCTGCATAGGCTGGATTTATTACACTTAAATTATACATATACTGAGTATAATGCGGATCTTGCTGAGCGCTTACATCAATGAAAGCTAATGCAAACATGGTTAAGAAATATAATTTTTTCATTTTTTTGTAATTTATCATTGTTAGATTGTATTTGATTAGTTAGCGTTTCTATTGATGTATACCCAACCCGATTTAGCCTCACCATTACTTCTTTCAATTACGTAATAATAAGTTCCATCTGGTAGCTCGTTACCATTATCTGATTTTCCATCCCATTCATTAACGTAATTGCCTTTAGAGTATACAATAGTACCATAACGGTTGTAGATATTCAATTGAGTTACGTTAAATCCTGTTAAATTGAAAGTATCATTATCTCCATCACCGTTTGGTGAAATTCCTTTAGGAATTATACACAATACATCAACGGCTTGATAGAAAGACTCTGTTGAACATGCTCCGCTTGGATTTGGAACAGATATCACACAAGAATAAGAGCCTGAACTTGAAATTACTTGAGTTGCATCACTTCCTAGAGGAGTTGAGCCATTGAACCATTGATATTCAGCATTAGCTGGAATAGTTCCTGTAGCAACAAATAAAGTAAACACTGGACCAATACAATCGCCATCTAATGTAAACACTGGACTTTCAGAAATTGTAACTTCAAAACTAGTCTGAGCGTCACATCCTGTTAAAGTACTTTGTGCATAGACATAAATTGTTTGACTAGAAGTTACTGTCGAACCTACAGCCAACTGTGTGCCGCCTCCATTAGGTTGTGTAAAATAGTTACCAACTGATAATGCCGGTAAAGTATAACTATCACAAGCTGTAACTGAACTGATTGGTACAACTACTGGTCGCGGAACTATAGTCACTGTGAAAGAACTTTCGTCAGTACAGTTAGGCGTTGTACCTGTTTGTGCATAAATGTAAATAGTTTGTGATGTTGTTATAGTCGAACCAGCTGCTAGTAGGGTTCCTGTTCCACCTGAACCTGTGAAATAACTATTATTAGCATTTAAACTTGGTAAAGTATAACTATCACAACTAGTAACATTTGATAGTGTTTGAGCTGTTATTGAATTAATTGTAATTGTAAAGCTATTTTCTGCCATACAATTTGGACTCGAGCCACTTTGAGCATAAACATAAACTGTTTGCGAACTAGTAATTACTGTTCCTGCTGCCAATTGAGTTCCTAATCCACCTGATTGTGTATAGTAATTACCTACTGTCAATGTTGGTAAAGTATAACTATTACATGCCACAACATCAGTTGGAGCATCAGGCACTGGAGTATTATAAATTGTAACCACAAAGTCGTTTTCAGCAGTACAATTTGGAACAGTTCCAGATTGAGCAAACACATAAATTGTTTGTGTACTTGTAATTACAGTTCCTGCTGGTAACAATGTTCCTGTTCCATTTGGTCCAGTATAATATTCATTTCCGCTTGATAATGCAGGTAAAGTATAGCTATCACAAGCAAATACATCATTTGGATTATCTGCAACAACTGAATTAATAGTTACTGTGAATGAATCTTCATCTGTACAAACTCCATCAACAGCATATACATAAATCAACTGAGTAGAAGTTATTAAATCTCCTGCATTCAATTGTGTCCCTGTTCCACCTGTTCCTGTAAAATAATTTCCTAGAGCAAGTGTTGGTAAAGTATAGCTTCCACAATAAGAACCACTTGTTGGAGCTGTAACCACTAAACTTCCGATGGTAACTTCGAAACTAGTTTCAGTAAAACAATTTGGTGTAGTAGCTGATTGAGCATAAACATAAATTGTTTGTGTTGAAGAAATTGAGTCACCAGAATTTAGTTGTGTTCCTGTTCCACCAGGACCAGTAAAGTAATTACCAGTTGTTAAAGCTGGCAAGATATAATTACCACACTGTGATACATTTGCTAACGTATCGGCTTGTGGAGTTGTGTTAATTGTAACTGTGAAACTATCTTCATCAGTACAGTTTCCATCCACTGCATAGACATATATTAATTGAGTAGAAGTAATCGAATCTCCTGCATTCAATTGAGTTCCTGAACCACCTGCTCCAGTAAAATAATTTCCTATTGAAAGTGATGGTAAAGTATAGCTATCACAATAGGCGGCTGTAGGCGGCGGAGTGACTTCTAATGTTCCTAAAGAAACTGTGAAACTTGATTCAGTAAAACAAGCTGGATTTGTTCCTTGTGCATAAATATAGATAGTTTGTGATGATGAAATAGCATCTCCAGCATTCAATTGAGTTCCTGTTCCGCCCGATCCTGTAAAGTAATTTCCAACTGTTAGTGTTGGTAATATATAATTAGAACATTGTGAAATGTTTGGTAAAACCTCTACTTGAGGTGTTGGTTCAATTGTTACTGTGAACATTCTCTCATCAGTACAAATTCCATTATTTGCAAAAACATAAATTGTTTGCGAAGTTGTTAATACATCACCAGCATTTAATTGAGTTCCTGTTCCACCTGTTTCAGTGAAATAGTTCCCTACAGTTAATACAGGTAAAGTGTAATTATTACAAACCGTTATGTTAGGTTGGAAATCAACTGTTGGTCTCTGTAAAATTTCAACTTGAGTAGTTGTACTAAATGCAGGACAACCGCCAATAGCTGGCACTGTGTAGGTTACTGTGTAAATACCTGCAGCACTAATTCCAGGGATAATTGATCCATTTATTGGACTTATAAATAATCCACTTGGTGTAGAAGAATAAGTTCCTCCTGATGTTCCTGTTACTGTAACATCAATAGGAGTATTAGTATTATTACAATAAGTAGTTGCTGGGTATGCAATAGTAGCATTTGCAGGAGCAGTGATAATAACCGTTCTAGTAGTCACAATCGAAGGAATGTTGGTACAAACTCCTCCTGTACTTGTTTGAGTGGTACTAGTAACGATGTAAGTTCCAGGTGCACTTGCTGATAAATCAATTGTACCTGTAACGCTATCAATAGATAATCCAGAAGGTGTTGCTGTATAAGTACCCGCAGAAGCTCCAGGAGCTAAAACAGGTGTTGGATCAGTTCCGTCTTGGCAGTAACTTGTTAATGGATAATTGAAAGTATTAATTGGGAAACACTCTGTTGTTCCTCCGCCAGTATTGGTTTGAGTAAATGTTACAAATCCTGGTTGGTTGGAGAAATTAGTAATCATTACTACATATACTTCACACAATTGAGCGTTTGGTATACACATAATTTCAGTTGGCGCTGCAGAATAACTACATGCATGTAACGTAGGTCCACAACCTTGAGCTGGAGTTAATGCTGGTAAAATCCCTGGTAAAGGATTAGCAGGTACTCCTGAACAAGCAGTAGATAAATCTGTAAATGGTCCCCAAGCTACGTAATCAACGTCTCTAGGAGTTCCATTATTATCCACTTGAGAAATCAAATAACTCAATGGTCCAGCCTGGTTTACTTGTAAAAAGAAGAAAGCTGGGTTTGGTGATGTAAATAAACATCCTATCTGACCTAAACTTGGAATGTTTGTTGAATTTTGATACGTTACTGTTTGTCCAGTACAGAAAGCTGGTGCTTCAGTACAAGGTAGAGTTCCAATACAAAGATTAAAGTTAGCAAACTGTGGTAACGTTGAATTTGAATACACTCTTACGTAATAAACATTTCCTGGAATCAAGTTAGCCGCAGTATTACATCCAACTTCTGTTAAAGTTCCACAGTCAGTTCCAGTGAATATTGCATACTCTAAATCTGTATTTGCAGGTACTAAGTTATTAAAAGAGATAATGTGAGTTACAGAAGTTGCAGTAAAACTGAACCAAACATCATCATTAGCTGCTCCTGGACACGTTGTCGGAGGTAATGAACCAGTTGCTCCAATCAAAGTTCCTGGAGTAGTTTGCACACAATTTAAATTCTGATTTACAATTGCAGGAGTTGCTCCAGCACAATCATCGTTAAGCGGCAATGACCCAAATGTAAATGGTGAAGACCACTCACTAATATCATTAGCAGCACAAATACCTCTTACATAGAATGTATAAGCTGTCCCAGGAGTAAGACCTGTCACTAAATAAGGATTAGCTGTAGTTGGTATACCTGGAGTACCCGCAGTTGGAGGTGCTGAACCAAAAGGTACTACAATTATTTCCCATGCAGTTGCTGAACCTACTTCTGTCCATCCTAATAATGCAGAAGAAGTTGTTACACTTGTAGCGGTTAATTGAACTGGTTTTGGACACGTTGGTGCTGGTGAACAAGTCACATTGGCAACCCAACCTGGTCTATTTACTGAACCGTCACTTCTAAATCTAAATGTTAAACATCCATTTGGACCAGGGATTGATGAAACAAATGGACCTGGTATTTCAGTTCCCCAAAAAGAACCTGGAACACCTCCTGGAACAAATCCAGCACCGTTCGCACTAGCAATTTGTGGCGCGGCAATTGAGTTCCCATCAAAAACATATAATCCATCCCAGTTGGTTTCGGTATCAAATTGTGTAAAAGTAACAGTAACTAAATCGTTAGGTCCTGTTGGACAAATTGTAACTGTATAATCTGTACCATTAGCATAATTGGCATTGGCACCCGCTGGATCTGTAAAAATACCTCCACATGCTGGCGGCGTTGGCTGAGTTGTAATGTTTGCTCCAGCAGACCATAAACTTGAGTCAGTATCAGAACAAACCGCTCTAACATATAATGTATAACATGTATCTGCGGTTAGATTTGTAAATGTATAAGGATTATTGGTAGTAGCAATCCATCCTGGCGTTGTCGCATCTGGCGCTGGTGAACCACATGGTAATGCTAAAACATTAAAAGTGGTTGCAGTACTGTTATTTGTCCATCCTAAAGTAGCATTAGTTGAAGTAACTGTAGATGTTACTAAAGCTGTTGGTCTTGGACATGTCGGCGCTGGACCACAAATAACATTAGCAATCCAACCTGTACCAGTAACACTCCCATCAGATGTAAACACAAAAGTCAAACATCCTCCTGGTGCTGATGATGTAATATCATTAGGAATAGCATTTCCAGTAAAGTTTCCGATTTGTGGGAATGAAGCATCTGGACCGTCATACACTCTTAAGAAGTCAAAGTTATTTTCTAATTGGAATGCCGTGAAAGAAACAGTAACTAAATCAGTCCCTGTAGGACAAATAGTAGTTGTAACATTTGCACCATTAGCGTAGTTACCATTGGCTCCTCCTGGATCTGTAAAAGTTCCTCCACATGCTGGTGGTGTTGGTTGTGTTGTGATGTTAACACCTACAGACCATAAACTGATATCTGTATCCGAACATGCTGCTCTAACATATAATGTATAACAAGTGTCAGGATTTAAAGAGGTAAAAGTATATGGATTATTTGTAGTTGAAACCCATCCTGTAGTTGAAGCATCTGGCGCTGGCGAACCACATGGTAGAGCTAAAACGTGAAAAGTTGTCGCTGAACTATTATTGGTGAAAGCTAAAGTAGCATTGGTAGAAGTAACCGCTGAAGTTACTAATGCGGTTGGTTTAGGACAAGTTGGCGCTGGTGCACAAGTTACATTGGCAATCCAACCAGCAGCAGTAACACTTCCGTCAGATGTGAACACAAAAGTTAAACATTGTCCTGGAGCTGCAGAGGTAACTTCTGGTGGAATTGCATTTCCTGCAAATGTTCCTAAAACTGGACCGCCCGTTCCTGTTCCTGCGTAAACTGTTAAATCATCACAACATGCTTCTGTTGCAAATGAAGTAAAAGTAACTGTAACTAAATCTGTTGAATTATCAGGACAAATTGTAGTAGTTACATTTAAGTTATTTGCGTAATTACCTGTTGGTCCTCCTGGATCAACAAAGTTACCACCACAAACTGGAGGCAAAGTAGAAGTTGTATAACAAAATGGACCTGCCCAAGCACTTGAAGATGCCGAACAAATTGCTCTTACATAAAAACAATAATTTGTGTTTGGTGATAATCCTGTTTGATTAAAATTATTTGATGAAGATGTTCCTGTAGCAACACCTGTAGGAGTTGCTGTAGCTAAAAGATGTTCAATTTCAAAAGTTGTTCCTGTTCCTGACCATGATAAGGTTGCAGAAGTTGACAAAGGAGCAGAAGCTAAAGCTGTTGGATCTAAACATTTTTCGTTCATTTGAACATTATCCAAAAGCCATCTATCTCCGTTTAAACCCGTACCTGTTTGAGTGTTTTTCATTACAAAAGCAATGTACACGTTCAACCCTTCATAAGCAACTGGCACATTTATTACCTTCTCTTCATACACGTTAAAAACTGCAGACAACTGATCTTCGTTGTATTCTTGAAGTAAAATATAACCATTTGGATCATTTTGAGCACCTGCAGTAACTGGTTTAATTTTTACTTGGTAAAGAGTTCCTGCATTACCCGCCGTAAAAGTTCTAGAAAAAAAGCGAATTTCTGAATTGGGTTGAACAAAAACAGAAGGTGTAGCTAAATGCTCTTCTGTAGTTACTCCGGCTCCAATATTTTGTCTATTCATGTAAGCAGCCAAAGCTCCTTGGTATGAATTTACGTTAGTTGACCAGTCAACAGTTCCTCCAACACCAGTGTCAAAAGTAGCCCAGTTTGTTGGTGGAAAAGTAGCACCTTCAAATCCTTCAAGAGCTAATTGAGAATAGCCCAAAAAAGAAGAAAGAAAGGCAAAAAGTAACAATGTAATTTTCCTCATTTTAATTTTTTTAAGTTTATTGATTAGTAGTTTGATTTATTAACTCCCAAATTTAAAAAATTTTGCGAAATATGTATTAAAAATGTCGGCTTTAACCCTACTTTCTGTTAATCAGTTAGATTTTATCGACGAAATACAAATTTAATCGTTGAGAATCACTATTTTTGTTCCATAATTTAGTGTATGTTAGAAAAAGAAAAGAAAAATTTCGAGAAAACTGTCCTTGTAGGAGTAGTAACTCAGAGTCAAGCCGAAGAAAAGTTAAAAGAATATTTAGATGAATTGGAGTTTTTGACTTTTACTGCTGGTGGTGAAGTTATAAAACGCTTCTGGCAAAAAATGGATCGCCCAAATCCTAAAACCTTTCTCGGCACAGGAAAAATGGATGAGATTCACATGTATGTAAAGGAAAATGACATTACTACTGTTATATTTGATGATGAACTATCACCATCTCAGCAGAAAAATATTTCAAAATTGTTGGATTGTAAAGTTCTCGATCGAACCAACCTTATCTTGGATATTTTTGCTCAAAGAGCGGAAACATCGTACGCAAGAACTCAGGTAGAATTGGCTCAATGCCAGTATTTATTACCACGATTATCGGGAATGTGGACGCACCTTGAACGTCAAAAAGGAGGAATTGGTTTGCGTGGTCCAGGTGAAACAGAAATTGAAACCGACCGTCGTATTGTACGCGATCGAATTGCGTTGTTAAAAGACAAAATCAAAACCATTGATAAACAAATGTCGGTTCAGCGAAGTAATCGCGGTGCTATGGTACGTGTGGCGTTGGTGGGTTATACCAACGTTGGAAAATCAACTTTAATGAATGTAATTAGCAAAAGTGAAGTTTTTGTAGAAAATAAGCTTTTTGCTACTTTAGATACAACAGTTCGAAAAGTAGTTATTGGGAATTTGCCCTTTTTACTTTCGGATACGGTTGGTTTTATAAGAAAACTTCCTACGCAATTGGTAGAGTCGTTTAAAAGCACTTTGGATGAAGTTCGCGAAGCCGATTTACTACTTCATGTTGTTGACATTTCGCATCCCGACTTTGAAGATCATATTGAATCGGTGAATCAGATTTTGTTGGACATTAAAAGTAATAATAAGCCAACGATAATGGTATTCAACAAAATTGATGCTTACCAACATTTGACGATTGATGAAGACGATTTAATGACTGAAAAAACGACCAAACACTATACTTTGGAAGAATGGAAGCAAACGTGGATGTCAAAAATGGGTAAAGACAATGCGCTATTCATTTCGGCGATCAACAAGGAAAACTTTGAGACGTTTAGAGAAGTAGTGTATGAAAAAGTACGTGAAATTCACGTAACTCGTTTTCCTTATAACAAGTTTTTATATCCTGATTTTAAAGATATTGTTCTGGACTAACGCGGTTTGCGATAGCGATTGCAATGAAAAGCCCGGAACAAAAAAAGAGTGTGTTTCTTGGCGTAAAAAAGCGACTGAAAGAAGCTGTTTTTACGACTTAGAAACACCTCTTTTTTGTGAGGACTTGTAATGAAAAGCGCGGTCATTCGCCCCAAAAAAACCTCCCAAAAATTGGAAGGTTTTATAGCGTTTTAAACGATTTTATAATCCGAAATTCACACCCAATCCGAATACCTCTCTTACTTGTACTTTTGAAATGGCATTTTCATCGTAAATGGTTTGTAGTGCTACGTTGGCCGACATGTATTTGTTGATTTTCATTACCAAATTCATCTGATAATCGATGTCGATATTTTGCGATTTATCCAAATAATTGGAGTACAAATTCAGGATGTTTTCCATGGTTACATTTTCCATTAACGTCAGTTTGTAATACGCATTTACTGCAGCTCCAAATTCGAAACGTGTGGTTTCATTTCCTTTCACCCCAAAATACGTTACTCCTTCTGGTAACCCTTCAGTAAATTCGCCGTGAACAATAATTAAACGTGAGGTTGCAGGCGCAATATTTACTTTTAGATTATCGCTTTTTTTCCACAACATACCTGGACCAACTTGCAAATAAGCAGGCGAAAAGAAGTGGGAAATTTTAGCACCTGTCGCAGCATCAAAACCAGAATCCATTTGCGTTTTAAAGTTCAAAAATCCCGAGTAATACCAATTGCTTTCTCCTGCTTTTTGACCGTACAAAGAGGTGAATTCGATTCGGTCATCCGACTTGGTGATGTCTTGATCTTTTAGTTTTGTCAAACCGTAAGCAACGATTAATTTATTGTCCCAAACCGATCGTTTTGACGAATAATTGTAATCGTAGTTGATTCCGATGTTTCCTGCAATATTAGAAGTCCCGCCCGCAAGCCATTCGTTGTTGAAGGCTGATTGATTGAAAAGAAAGGTGAAGTTTCCGCCGCGTTTCCAACCTAATTTGGTGGTGTCTATTGCTTTCCCAGCCGCTTCTGCAGTTTTTTTAAGTGCTTCTTTTTCGTTGGTTTGTGCAATTGTATTTCCTATTGAAAACAATAGTACCGTTGCTAATAATACATTTTTCATTGTTTTAGTTTTTAAATTCCCGGGCGCAAAGGTAAAAATACCTCTGATTTTAACAAATTTTAAAACAAATGTAAACCGCTGAAAATGTAGAATTTATACTACTTTGATTTTTTGAATAATGGCACGGCTGAGCATGCTTCGCCATACATAATACTTTTGGCTTGCGGTTGAAGGTATTGTGCTGCCAAAACGTAAGCGCTTTCAGGAACTGGTTTTTTAGAGCAACCTTTGATGATTACAGGCTTATCGTGATAGGTAGAATAGTCTAGTTTTAATAGAATTTCTTGATACAAAGCGGATTCTAGATCGGAAACTGTTCCCAAAATCACTTTTTGTGCAAACGGAGCAACGTGGGTGGTTACTAAAATACTTGCCCAAGCAGGAATAATAGCATCTGTAGAACAGTGAACGGCAACAAAATGATTTTGGTATTGAGCCCAATCGTGATTTTTCAGTGCTTCGCGAAAGTCTTTTTCTTTCAGTAAAAAACCCTCAAAAAGCCATTGCGAAATATCGATTTGAGTTCGAATTCCGTTAGGATAATAGTCTTCCAAGTCGAACACTTCGAGGGTTGAATTGGCTACTCTGTTGATGATTTCGTCCATGATAAAGTTTATGGTCTTTAAGTTTGTAGTTTATGGTTTTAGAACGAAAAACGATAAACTACAAACCATAAACCTTTATAGCATTCCTAATTCTAATTTGGCTTCTTCACTCATTAAATCTTTGCTCCATGGCGGATCAAAAGTGATTTCCACTTCGCACGATTTTACGGTGTCTATTTTGGTGATTTTTTCTTCTACTTCACGCGGTAAAGTCTCAGCCACTGGGCAATTGGGTGATGTTAAGGTCATCAGCACTTTTACTTCGTTGGCTTCGTTAATCATCACGTCGTAAATCAATCCCAATTCGTAGATGTCTACCGGAATTTCAGGATCGTAAATGCCTTTAAGCACTTTTACTACGTTTTCTCCTAAGTTGATATCGTCTTTAAATTCTTCCATAATTCATTGCGAGGCACGAAGCAATCTCATTATTTTAATTATTAATTTTTTTGCCACAAAGGCACTAAGTTCTTAATTCTTATTACTAAACGCCAAAGCGTACATTTTTATTTGTTTGATCATCGATACCAAACCATTGGCGCGGGTTGGTGAAAGGTGTTCTTTTAATCCAATTTCATCTATAAAATCAGTATTAGCATCTAAAATATCCGCTGCTTTTTGATTGGAAAATGCTCTAATCAAAATGGCGATGATTCCTTTGGTCAAAATGGCATCGCTATCGGCAGTGAATACTATTTTATCGTTTTCTTGCTCAGCGTGAACCCAAACTTTCGATTGGCATCCTTTGATGATGTTGTCTTCCGTTTTGTACTGCTCGTCTATTAAAGGTAATCCTTTGCCCAAATCGATGATGTATTCGTAGCGTTGCATCCAATCATCAAACATCGAAAACTCGTCTACTATTTCGTCTTGTATTTCTTTTATAGTCCTACTACTCATCTTTGCTCAAACTGGTAATTTTATTTACTAATTTTTCAATTTCTGCTGGTGGAAATCCGTGGTCAAAAGTTACCGTTTGGTATTCTTTATCTTGGTGTTTTACTTTCACATCGGCCATTGCTGCACCATCATAAAATCGTTTTTGAGTTGGATCTTTATACGTTGCCAAACTGTCTAATTCAACCGTTTCAAAATAGGTTACCAACTCTTTCCAATCGGCATCAGAAATGGCTGAAGGTGTTCCTTTTTCAGTTGAATTTCGATCGGTAGAAACAAAAACTTCTTTATTTTGAATCGTGATTTTTTTGTAAAATCCTCGGGTATTCGCCGTATATTCGATTGTGGTATTTGCCATATCATTTTTGGTTTCCTGCGAACAACCTTTTCCTAAGAAAATAGTTAATACTACTACTATAAGTGTTTTCATTTTTATGTTTTTTAAGACAACATTGTTTTTGCCTTTTTGACTGCTTCCACAAAGATATCAATTTCCTCTTTAGTATTGTAAAAAGCAAAACTGGCTCTTATGGTTCCTGGAATTTTATAAAAATCCATGATCGGTTGGGCACAATGATGTCCGGTTCGTACTGCTATACCTAATTTATCGATAATCGTGCCAATGTCGTAAGGATGAATTCCGTTGATGTTGAACGAAATCACAGAAGCTTTCTGATTCAAATCTTTTGTTCCGTAAATTTCAACACCTTCTATTTCGAGCAATTTTTGCGTTCCGTATTCTAACAATTCTCGTTCTTGTTGAGCTATGTTATCAAAACCCACTTCGTTCATGTAGTCAACGGCCGTTCCAAAGGCAATTCCGCCACAAATATTAGGTGTTCCTGCTTCAAATTTATGAGGTAAATCGGCATAGGTAGTTTTTTCAAAAGTAACCGTTGCAATCATTTCGCCTCCGCCTTTGTACGGTGGTAATTTACGTAACCATTCTTCTTTTCCGTACAACATTCCCACTCCAGTTGGACCACACATTTTATGAGCCGAAGTCACATAAAAATCAACATTCAATGCCTGAACATCGGGTTTTAAGTGCGGACAAGCCTGAGCACCATCAATCAAAACAGCAGCGCCTACTTGATGTGCTTTTTCGATGATGAATTCAATCGGATTGATCGTTCCCAATGCATTGGAAATGTGGTTGCAAAAAACGATTTTAGTCTTATCCGAAAGTAATTTTTCGTATTCCTCCATAAGTAATTCGCCATCATAATTCATCGGAATGACTTTGAGAATCGCTCCAGTATGTTCGCACAACATTTGCCACGGAACAATATTGCTGTGATGCTCTAGTGCCGAAACAATTACCTCATCGCCTTTTTGTAATAAGGAAGCAAAACCATTAGCTACCAAATTAATACTTTCGGTTGTGCCTGAAGTAAAGATGATTTCGTAATTATGTTTGGCGTTAAAGTGATGCTGAATTTTGGTGCGTGCTTGTTCATAAGCATCGGTTGCCATTTGACTGAGTGTATGAACACCACGGTGAATGTTGGCGTTGTACCGTGAATAGTAATCCACAATAGCATCAATAACCACTTGAGGTGTTTGAGAAGTCGCTCCGTTATCAAAATAAACCAAAGGTTTTCCGTTGACTTTTTGCGAAAGAATCGGGAAATCGGCGCGTATTTTTTGTAAATCTAACATTGTATTATTTAGAATTTTTCTAAATACAAAAGTAGTAAAATTGAAACTGATTTTTACCAAACAGATGTTAATAATTTAGACGTAACTTTAACACAGATTCCACAAACTATCACAGATGTATTTGACTTTAGTTTGTGTAAATCTGTGCAATGTGTGTTTATTATTTTGTATTTTGCATAAAATTTATTCCTATGAAAAAATTCCTCAAAATTTTCGCTTTACTACTTTTAATAGTGGTTATTTATTTGCGAATTGCTATTTACCCGCAACTCGATTTGATTTCGGGCTTTTCCTCTAAAAGTGTGGCTTCAGGACATTTTTTGGATAACCGAAGTTTGGAAACCATTCAACAAGGTGATAACGACATTGACAAAGTAGATTGGGCGACTAATGTAATTGATGATAAAGGCCAATTTGCAACGGCAACCGTATACGGATTGAAAGAGCGCAAAGCCATTTACAGAGAAGGTTTGGGTGCGACTTTAATCAACGATGATTTTGATGTAACAAAGCCTTATTTGGTTCCGAAACGAACACAACTCAAAAACAACTTGCCTTTTCCTTACGGGAATAACGAGCCAACTGATTCCGTTTTTTCGAATGTTGATTACAAAAAATTAAATTCAGTTGTTGAAAATGCTTTTGATGCAAAAGGTAAAAAAGACAAGCGAACACGTTCGGTAATCGTTATTTACAAAGACAAAATCATCGCTGAAAAATACGCCGATGGTTTTGACAAAAACTCTCGAATTTTAGGTTGGTCAATGACCAAAAGCTTAACGGGAACTTTCTTTGGAATTCTGCAAAAACAAGGCAAAATCGACATTATGAAACCTGCGCCAATTGCTGAGTGGAAAAACGATGAACGATCAAAAATCACCCTCAACGATTTGCTCCACATGAACTCAGGTTTAGAATGGGAAGAAGATTACAGCAAAATTTCGGATGTGACTAAAATGCTTTTCATTGCTGAAGACATGACGACTCCACAGATTGACAAACCGTTGGTTGGAAAACCCAATAGCACTTGGAATTACTCATCGGGAACGACCAATTTGTTGAGTGGCATTTTGAGAAAACAATTCAAAACGCATCAAGAATACTTAGACTTTTGGTACAGTAGTTTGTTTGATAAAATCGGAATGCATTCGGCTTTGGTGGAAGTGGATATGAAAGGGAATTTTGTAGGTTCGTCTTACGGTTGGGCAACAACACGCGATTGGGCTAAATTTGGCTTACTCTATTTGCACAAAGGCAATTGGAACGGCGAGCAAATTTTTGACGAAAGTTGGTCGAAATACGTATCAACTCCAACCAACACTTCCAACGGGCAATACGGCGCACAATTCTGGCTCAATGCTGGCGGAAAATTCCCCAATGCTCCAAAAGACATGTATTATGCCAGTGGTTACCAAGGTCAAATGGTGGCGATTTTCCCAAGTCACGATTTAGTGATTGTTCGAATGGGTTTAAAAGAAGATCCTGAATTTGATTTTAATGGGTTGTTGAGTGGCGTTGTTTCTTGTCTAACCGCAAAGAGCACAAAGTAAAAATCGCAAAGAGCGCAAAAGTAAAAAACCTTGCGCTCTTTGCGTAAATCATAGCGAACCTTGCGGTTAATTTATTGTGATTACTTCGATTCTCGTAACAACTACAAATCAAACCCCAAATTCACGCCCAATTTGGTAGCAATGATTTTGGTGATGCGTTGTTTTAGTTCAGGTATTTTGATGCTCTCGATGACTTCGTTAGAGAATGCATACATCAATAAAGCTTTGGCTTCTTTTTTCGGGATTCCGCGTTGTTGCATGTAAAACATCGCGCTTTCGTCCAATTGTCCAATCGTGCAACCGTGTGAACATTTCACATCATCAGCAAAAATTTCCAATTGTGGTTTGGCGTTGATGGTCGCTTTATCACCTAATAAAATATTGTTGTTTTGTTGGAACGCGTCGGTTTTCTGAGCTTCTTTTTCTACGAAAATTTTCCCGTTGAAAACACCAGTCGAACTATCAGCCAAAATGGTTTTGTAGTTCTGATGACTTTCGCAGTTGGGTGTTGCGTGGTTAACCAAGGTGTAATGATCAACGTGTTGCTTATCGCCAATAATAGTAATTCCTTTTAATGTTGAGTCAATTCGTTCGCCAAAATGATAGAAATTCAGATTGTTTCGGGTAATGTTTCCTCCGAAAGAAAAAGTATGAACTGATACTCTACTTTCCTGTTTTTGAGAAATGTACGTATTGTCAATCAAATTGGCCGATTGCAAATCGTTTTGGATTTTGTAGTAATCGACTATCGCACGTTTTTGAGCAAAAATTTCAGTCACAGAATTGGTCAACACTGGGTTTTCATTCAGACTTTGATGGCGTTCGATGATTTGTACGTGAGCATTTTCGCCAACAATTACCAAATTACGTGGTTGTACCATCAACGCATCTTCTTTTCCTGTCGAGAAATAGATGATTTCAATGGGTTTTTCAACCACTTTACTTTTCGGAATGTTGATGTACGCTCCTTCATTCGCGAAAGCGGTATTCAACGTAGTCAAACTCTCGTCTTTGCTAGCAATTTGGTTGAAATATTCGTCGATTACCATTTTGTATTTGGGTTTATTCAATGCCGATGACATCAAGCAAACGTCCAAACCTTCGTGCGTAGTAGCCGAAAGAAATGAGCTGTATTTTCCGTCGATGAAAATGACTTTGTACGTATCAATTTCGTGTAAAAAATACTTCTTTACCTCAGCAAATTCAATAGCATTTTCGTGTTTTGGGAAAACGGTGAAATTATTTTTCAAAACCGAATTCAACGAAGTGTATTTCCAAGCTTCCTCCTTTTTGGTTGGGAAACCTTTATTTTCAAAGTTTTTTATCGCCGAAGTACGCACATCATGAAGCTGAGAATGAACATCAATTTGTTCTTCAAAAGCCATGAACGACGATACTAATTTTTCTTTTAAATCCATTTTTTGTGTTTATGGTTTATGGTTTTTAGTTTATGGTTGCGAGAACAATAAACAATAAACTACAAACAGTTAGACCAACTCACTTTTAATCCAATCGTATCCTTTTTCTTCCAACTCGTAAGCCAATTCTTTTCCGCCTGATTTTACGATTTTTCCGTCCATTAAAACGTGTACGAAATCGGGAATAATGTAATCCAACAAACGTTGATAGTGTGTAATCACTAATACGGCGTTGTTTTCGTTTTTCAACTTATTCACACCATTAGCCACGATTCGCAATGCATCGATGTCCAAGCCCGAATCGGTTTCGTCCAAAATCGCGATTTTTGGTTCCAACATCGCCATTTGAAAGATTTCGTTACGTTTCTTTTCACCGCCCGAAAAACCTTCGTTTAATGAGCGTGACAAAAACTTACGATCGATTTCTAGTAATTCTGATTTTTCACGAATTAATTTCAACATTTCGTTGGCTGGCATTTCCTCTTTCCCGTTGGCTTTACGGCTTTCGTTAATGGCGGTTTTCATGAAATTGGTCACTGAAACACCCGGAATTTCAACTGGATATTGAAACGACAAGAAAACACCTTTGTGAGCGCGCTCTTCTGGTGCCAATTCTGAAATATCTTCGCCTTCCAAAAGGATTTCGCCTTCGGTAACTTCGTAATTTTCATTACCCGCAATAATCGACGAAAGAGTTGATTTTCCAGCTCCATTTGGTCCCATAATCGCGTGTACTTCACCTGCTTTAATTTCGAGGTTAATTCCTTTCAATATTTCTTTATCTTCAACTGAAGCGTGTAGATTTTTTATACTTAACATTGTCTGTTTTTTATTGAAAATTCTGTGATTGTTCTTCTGTTATTTTGTTCTTCTTCTCTGGAACGATTTCTAAAAAGAAGTAAACTATTTCGGATACTATACCTGTAAAAACAAAAAGCAATACCCACATTAAAATTTTGTTATTTGTATCGTTCTTGTTTGATTTTACTAAATGGATGATGTCGAAAATTTTTACTCCAATGGCAACGAGTATTGAAACAATTATGATTAAAAATGCTCCAATAAAACCACTTATAAATTGCGCTGGATTTGGCGGATTGTTTCCATTATTTTCTATGCTCTCAATATTTCCAATGATGAACACAAAAAAGAAAACGAAGTAGGAAATGAACCCTAAAATGGGTAAGAAATGTAAAATTCCGATAAGAGTCTTTTGGCCTTTAGATAATTGCATGATTTATAATTTTAACCCACCGAACCTTCGAGTGAAATCTCAAGTAATTTTTGAGCTTCAACAGCAAATTCCATCGGTAATTTATTCAATACGTCTTTACTAAAACCATTCACAATTAATGCAATGGCTTTTTCTGTTGGGATTCCGCGTTGGTTACAATAAAACACTTGGTCTTCTCCGATTTTTGAAGTGGTTGCTTCATGTTCGATTTTAGCAGACGAATTTTTACTTTCGATGTATGGAAACGTATGAGCTCCGCAATTATTTCCCATCAACAAACTGTCGCATTGTGAGAAGTTACGAGCATTTTCGGCGTTGGCGCTAATTCGAACCAAACCGCGGTAGCTGTTTTGTGATTTTCCTGCTGAAATACCTTTAGAAATAATAGTCGATTTGGTGTTTTTACCTAAATGAATCATTTTGGTTCCCGTATCGGCTTGTTGGAAATTATTGGTCACTGCAATCGAATAAAATTCACCCACCGAGTTGTCACCTTTCAACACACAAGAAGGATATTTCCAAGTCACCGCTGAACCTGTTTCTACTTGTGTCCACGAAATTTTAGCGTTTTTCTCGCACAAACCTCTTTTGGTCACAAAATTATAGACTCCACCTTTTCCTTCTTTATTGCCTGGATACCAGTTTTGTACGGTTGAATATTTGATTTCAGCATCGTCTAGAGCAATCAATTCAACCACAGCGGCGTGCAATTGATTTTCATCGCGACTTGGCGCTGTACAACCTTCTAGATACGACACATAACTGCCTTCATCGGCAATTAAAAGTGTGCGCTCAAATTGTCCTGTTCCTGCTTGATTAATACGGAAATAAGTTGATAATTCCATCGGGCATTTTACGCCTTTTGGAATGTAACAAAAACTTCCATCAGAGAAAACGGCCGAGTTGAGAGCAGCATAAAAATTGTCTCTTTGTGGCACAACGGTTCCGAGGTATTTCTGAACCAATTCAGGATGTTCTTTTATCGCTTCAGAAATTGGACAAAAAATAATTCCTTTTTCGGATAATGTTTTTTTGAACGTAGTAGCAACCGAAACCGAATCGACCACAATATCCATGGCCACGTTGTTCATCATTTTTTGTTCATCAACTGAAATTCCCAGCTTTTTGTACATCGCTAATAATTCCGGATCAACATCGTCTAATGTTTTATTCGGATCGGCTTTTTTGGGTGCCGAATAATACGAAATAGCTTGAAAATCGGGTTTTTCGTAGTGTACGTTGGCCCATTCAGGTTCAATCATTTCAGTCCAAGCGCGAAACGCTTCCAAACGCCATTGAGTCATCCATTCGGGCTCGTCTTTCTTTTTAGAAATAGCGCGAACGATGTCTTCATTAAGTCCGATTGGAAAAGTTTCCGAATCCAAATCGGTATAAAAACCGTATTCGTATTCTTTATTTTCGAGTTCGACTTTTAAGTCTTCTTCTGTGTACTTGCTCATGTTACTTTTTTTTAACCCTCGAAGGGTTCAAAACCCTTCGAGGGTTATATTTTAAACCGCTACTACTATAGTGAGAATGATTCACCACATCCGCAAGTTCTACTTGCATTCGGATTATTAAAAACAAATCCTTTTCCGTTCAAACCACCAGAAAATTCTAGAATGGTTCCAGCCAAATAAAGGAATGATTTTTTTTCTACGGCAATTTTCACGTTATTATCTTCAAAAACCTTGTCGTTTTCTCCGAGTTCTTTGTCGAATTTCAATTCATACGACAAACCCGAGCAACCACCGCTTTTTACGCCAACGCGAACGTAATGTTGGTTGGCATCAAAACCATCGTCGTTCATCATTTCGATGATTTTTTTGCTTGCTGTATCAGAAACTTTGATCATAGCTTATTTTGATTTTGTCTAAATTAACGGCAAAGTTACTACAATTATCCATTTTTTCCACAAATCGTAACATTTTTATAACTAATGTTAGGATAGAAAAAATTGATTTCAAGAAAAAACCCTCAAATCAAAAATTCAAATGAGGATTTCAAGAAAAAAACTACTAATTTATTGAATTATTTTTCTTTGTTTTCCAATAGTTGTACTCGTGTCAATAACTGTTCAATTATGTTCTGTTGTTCTTTGTTAGCCTCAATTAATAATGGTATAAGCGCCGAATAGTTGACAAATAATTCCGACGAATCATTAACCTCCACTGCTTCTGGAACTACTTCAAGGAGTTCTTGCGCCAAAACACCTATTGCTTTTTTGGGCTTTTCGTTTTTGAGTCGTTCTTCTTCATTAATTACAAAATCATACGAATACCCTGAAATTTGCTTAATGGTTTGTAAAGCATTGGAAAGAGGCGCAATGTTCTCTTTTTTATTCCTGTCTGAAACTTGAAAATACTGCCCGTTTTGATCAATATAAGCGCGTTCTGCTCCATTATCATAAGGGTTTCCGTTGTTGTCGGACCAAAAATCTTCATCCAAAAACCGCACTAAACGTCCAAAATCGGCTGGAGCCCAAATCGCTATATTATCTCCATCACCTCTAATTCCGCCTGTTTCATTGATGTTTTCGCGTGAAGCCATTAAAAATTCATTACCGCCAACGCCAAAAAATAGGTTATTATCCGTTTGATGGATGTATCGGTTATCGTTTTTGATGACAGCTTCATTGTTGGAAGTGGAGACTTTATTGATGCGAAACTCACCATTCACTTTTACTACATCATTATCAAATTCGCCATAAATCAACGGCAAATTAGAATTAGTGTTTTCAATAAAAAGTCGATTGGATGCAGCCAGATTTTCACCCGATTGATTGCCTATTAAAACATTTCCTGTTCCAGCACTCGATCGTCCACTAGCATAGCCCAAGTAAACATTTTGACTGCCTGAAAGTAAATTTTGACCTGCAAAATTTCCTACTACCGTATTTTGCTCACCCGAAGTTAAAAATCTTAGGGCACAATATCCTAGTGCAGCATTATTACTTTGAAAGGTATTCTGTTCTAAACTAAAATTACCGATTGCTATGTTTTGACTTCCTTGGGTATTTAAGTTTAACGACGACCCTAAACTAGTATTGTTGTTTCCCGTAGTATTTGATAGAAGAGAACCAAAACCTATACCGGTATTTTGCCCGCCATTGGAGTTATTTCGCAAAGCCGAAGAACCTAAAGCTGTATTGTTATTTCCATTATTTACATTTAAAGTATTAAATCCAAAAGCGGTGTTGGCTGAACCCAATCGATTGCTTCCGAGTCCAAAAGAAGTATTTTGAAGTAAAGCTTCTGTTATTGTTCCAGCAAAAATGTTGTTTCGTTTAAAAATTAGATCCGCATCGTTTGTGGAACCAATAAAATCTAATGTTTCATTTACAACATTTCCAGTTGTAAGCCAAGCTCCTGAAAGGTTTGGGCTTTGCCAAGTTGCGACACCATTTGCGTCTGAGGTTAAAACACGTCCGTTGTCTTGAGTTCCATTCTCAAAACGAACCGAACCTACAACGTGTAGCGTATTGGTTGGATTAGGTGTGGCAATTCCAGTATTTCCTGAAATATCCCAGGTTATCAAATCAAATGCGCCAGGTGTCGGTCCATGTGAGAGTCCGAATTTACCGCTATTTTTGTTTTCCAAATGAAACCATGCGCCACCATTACCCGGGAAAAAAGTAAGTTGACCTTTGGTGTCAAAATTTTGTCCCAATGCCGCTCTGCCTCGCACATGAAGTGGAAAAAGTGGTGTATCTATACCAATTCCGTTATTACCAAAAGTATATTTGTTATCGGTCGTATTCATGGGTGTTTGATTCGTGCCAACGGTTAAAAAATCGACGTCGGGTTTTGTCGTAACTGATTTCCACGAGGTTGTTGCCTCATCCCAATAGTAAAATCCGGGTAAATTGGTGCCAATCGTATTTTTTAAATATACCAACATTCCTTGCTGAGCTGAAGTTGGATTTGTTGATGGAAAAGTATCTATTTTCGGTACTAAAATTCCGTCTGTAGCTGTTGGATTGGCTTCATTAGCCGTTTTAATTTCGAACAAAGCATTTGGAGTACTGGTGTTGATTCCGACTTGTGAAAACGAAACCTGACTCAGTATCAAAAGAATTAAAAATCGTTTCATTGTGGTGTTGGGTTTTACTATTTTTGGATGACTATAACTGAATCGCATTACTTTTTAATCAACTTAAAATTCTGTACACTATTCGATTCATGATCTTTAACTTTCAACATATAAATTCCTGCTGTCAAGTGCGAAACATCGATGGTTTTTTGATTGAGGAAATGCGCTACTTTCTCACCGATTAGATTGTACATTTCAAGAGTGAAATCGGATTCGTTGTCCAATTCAATTGTAATAACATCTTTTGTAGGATTTGGGAAAATGGTCACTTTGTTTTTTTGAATGGCTTGGTTTGAAAGTGATTGTTCGGCTATTCGATAGGTTTTGATGCCACCGAAGGTTCCATCTGAGGTTGCAGTAAAATAAATGAATCCATTGTATTCGAAAAAACCAGTGGGTTCAGAACTCAATGTTCCAGATGCAATGTCTGCAAGTAATGAAACAGTGTCAGAAGCAGTATCCACTTTCCATAATTCAGAACCTGTGGTGGGATTGAATAAACTGAAATAAATTATTCCGTTGTAATAGAACAATTCAATGGAATTTAAATAACTACCAGGTATTGTTGTTACTGCTGTTGTGCCCTCTTCAGTGCCGTTGGTTTTCCATATTTGAGTAGTTCCCGGATTTTCACTAAGTCCTTGCGTAAAATATAAAAGTGAATCCACGTTGGTGAAACTATCCGGACCAAAATTAGCATTGTTTCCAACATTAATATCTTTTACCATCATGGTTCCAGAAGCCGATCCGTTGGTCTTCCAAACTTCGTATCCATAATTAATGTCTCGCGCAGAAAAATAAACATCCGTTCCTACTTTGGTGAATTTTGTAGGTGATGAACTGCTTAAATTTGAGAAAGGATTATCATTTAATGTATAAATATCCCTTATCATTTTTGTCTCTGGGAAGGTTCCGTCACTTGTCCAAAGTTCTCCTCCAAAATCGGCTGAAAAACCATTAAAATAAATCGTGCCTTCAATATTTTTTGGAAGTCGCATTTGTGGAATATCTAAAGAATTTGTCCCCGAATTAATGTCTTTTATCAATTCGTTCACCACACCATTCGAACGCCAAATTCCCCATCCAGAACTTGTTTTAGCATTAAAAATAACTTCATCATCATCTAAGGTAGCGATTCCATCAACGTCTACAAAAGTAGTTGTTGGTGTTACCATTGACTCACTATTGGGTGTTGTCAGTGTTTTCCAAAGAGAATGACAGCAACTGCTTCCTGCTGAACCTTCAGAAAAGAAAATAAATTGTCCCGCTTTGGTAAAATTTTTGGGGTTTGTAACTTGATTATTACTAACAATAGCATACGTTCCTACAGCAGTACCATCAGTTCTCCATATTTGATTAGTATTGGCTTGAAAATAAACTACATCATCTATCAATGTTAGAAAATTAGGCGAACTGCTTGAGGCGCCGATATTCATGTCTTTTAAAATCATAGTTCCTGCTGATGTACCATCAGAAACCCATAATTCGGCACCAAATTCTGGTGTGCTGTGTGTAAAAATAATTTTGTTGCTGACTTTTGTTTTATTTCCCCAACTAAAATTGGAAACAACCTCAACTTGAGCATAACTTTGTAAGGCAATAAATAGGATGATGAATGTAATTTTTTTCATGTTAGTAGTATTTTACGTTTCTACTTAGTGTTGCTTCATGAAAAAAGTAAACATCTGAAACAAAAAACCGCTCAAAAAAATGAACGGTTTTCCAATTAACCTAACTATTACTGACAATTACACGGTTGCAATTGCCCTTGATTTTGTAGCAATTGATTGATTTTTTCATCGAGCAGCTCTTCATTATTTTTGTATTGTTTCAAAATTCGAACATGCTCTGTTTTTACTTTTTCAAACCGAATTCGCTCTGTGGTAGTGCACGAGATAAGACACGCATAACTATTGATGGCTTTGGCGTCGTTATTTTTTTGAGCTTCTTTTAGTCCGAGTTCGTGTTCTCGAATCGATTGATCCAAATTGGTTAACAAGATGTTGTAATAATTACCCATTGCGTCTTCACTATTGGCGTTTTTTACAAAAGGCGCGTCTTGCATATCACTTGTTTGTGAAAAGGTAGTTGCACTCGACTTTGTGTTTTGCATCAATTGCTCAGCCTGCTTGATTTGTTGTAATTTCAGTTTTTTTAGTTTCGGATCTTTCTCTGCATTGGCTTCAGCGTACATTTGTTCCAAGGAAGCATTCATTTCGGCACTGTTTTGCGCCATTGCATGACCCATCATTTCGCCCATCGGCTTATAGCCTTTACCCGAAAAACTCACACTAGCATTCTCAATGTAGTTCATAAAAATCGAAACGCCATCACCCACAACTCCAGTAATCATATACGTTTTTCCAGTCGGACTGGCGATGAATCCCAAACCCCAATAGCCCGAAATACTGTAGGTGAATTGGGTATCAATCAAAACTTCTTGCGGATTGGACAACCAAATGGACATTTTTTGCCCTTCGTACGTTCCCGAATATTCCACTCTTGGGTATTTGTTGCCGCCGACTTTCCCTACTTTATTTCCCGTCTTTTTAAAGGTTTTGAAAAACTGCTGGCTTAACATTCCGGTTTGGATGTCGTGTACCACCATCGATTGACCGCTACCCATTTTCATAGAAAAATTGCCTTCCGAACTTTTGATGTACTGGTAAAAATCGTTATTGGCTGTTTTAATCTGCGTCATTTCGCCTTCTGGATTTTCGCGTAACAGCTCTTTGATGCCTTTCCAATCGAGCATAGCATACCCGTTTTTGGTATTGAGGTAGAAATAGGAAACCAATTCGCCTTCGGAGGAATGAACGGAAAAACCGATTTTTTTATTGAATGAAAAACTTCCGTTCAAACCGATTTCGTTATACACCAATTGACCTGCATTGGGTGTTTTGGGCTTCGGAATCGAAACCGTAACATCCAATAAATCGTTTGGATCGGGTTCGTTGCTTTTTACATCTAATAAGTCATCCGCATCAGTTAAAATGGGTACGTTGGCTTTTGGTTTGTCTTCTAAAACTGGCACATTCGTTTTGGGCTTGTCTTTGATGATGGGAACATTGGTTTTGCTTTTGGGTTTTTGTTGTGCCAAACTCAAGGTCGAAAGACCAAAAAAACTGAGCAAAAGTATTTTTTTTATCATGATTTTAAATAAGATTTGAGGTGAAACTCGTAGGTGTTGGGTCCGTAATTGAGCAATTGCAATTGGAAATCTTCTCGGTCAATGTGTGTAATCAATTGCTTTTTTTGAAATACGTTGATGAAATCCAAATTGATCGGAATTCGGCCATCGCCATCCAACCTTGAAAATCCATACACTTGAAAGCTATTGATTGGAATTTGAGTCGTTGCAAAAAGAATTTCACTGCCTTCCATTTTCAGGTATTTCAAGATGTATCCACTGCAAATAAGATCTTTTTGTTGGACGTTTTTTTGTGAAATGATTATTTTTTCTTCCAATGGCGCTAAGAGTTTATCTTCTATTTCCGAAGAAACGACTGCATTAATTTGCTGTTCCAATCGAACTTTTTGACCGTGTTCATCCGTAGCAAAAATCACGTATTTCCCGTCAGGATAAGAAATTACGGCCTGAATCATATCATCGTTCGGAACGTACAACACTTGTTGGGTTTGTTCATTGACGTAAAACCAAAGTTCTTCGGTTATTCCATTAATTTCAAAGCGATACGTCAACGCTTGATCAAAATACGCTAGGGTATCGTTTTGTTCTTTGATGGTTTCTTTCGACTTTGTCTCAATCGGAAGGTTTTCAGTCAACAGAATTTCTTCTTTTTTACAGGAAACAAACATCAAAAACGAAGCAAGAAAAAACAGGTTTTTCATGGGTTACATTTTGATAAATAGGCGTGCCGATTGGATTTCGCCTTTTACTCCGAGTGGTTTTGCTTCTAAAATGACTTCATAATTGCCTTTCGGAATTTCAGAAATCGTTTCGTTGGAATTGGTTTGGATATTGGATAAAATCGAAATGAAATCGAAGGTTTCTACTGGCATAAACATATCGCCAGGAAAAAACGGAATCGGACTTCTTTTAAGGCTTCCCAATACTTTTCCGTCTTTTTTGACCGTAGTGTTAAAGACAAACTGAACGACTTCTTGTTTATCGGAATTTTGCGGAATATCAATACCCGTAAAAACAAAATGGATCTGGTGTTTTTTATCTCTAAAATCAGCGTACAGATTTACTATTTTATTCGATTTTAGTGTGATTTCTGCTTTGGATTGTTCGTTTATTTTTACTTCGCCTTGCACAAGTTGCGCATGCGAAAAAAAACTAGCTACTGTAAAAAGTAACACTGTGATGGTATTTTTCATGTGAATGAGATTTATTTTTTGGTATTAAATGGAATCAAAATATTCGTTAAAAACTTTATTGGGTCGTTTGTCGTGAAAATCGATGGTGTATTCGATTCCAGCCGCGTATTTCTGTGTTTGTCTGTACAAGGTATAGGTCACAACAAAAGTTCGTCTGGCCACATTATCAGTAATCGAAACTGTCATTCTGGCTCGTGATCTACCGTCTAAATTATCGTAAATTTGGGGTACTTGTTTGAAAGCTTGAATCAGATTTTCTTTGCCTCCAAGCTTATTATAAATTTCAGTTTCGCCATTTTTAATGATGAATTTTGGCAAACTCCCTTTTGGGTCACGATTTTTAAAAACAATTTGCGCCTGACCCAGAAAACCACATAGAAGTAGTAATGTAAAAAATATCTTTTTCATCTAATTTTAATGTAATGGTGTGATGCTATATACAATTCCGAGATTGTATTTGGCTTTGTTGAAACGCATGTAACCTACGCGAGTTGGAATATTGGTTGTTCTTTTTGCTTGCTCTAATGTTATTGCGGGCATGTTTGCGTCTTTCAAAAACACAATCGTTTCTAGTTTTCCAACTATTTCATCGTTTACAGGTTTGTAGACTTTGAGTTCGTAAACAATCTTAAAATACGCATTGTCTTCGAGTTCTTTCATGGTTTTATAGCCGTATTTGGCGGGTTCAAATTGGAAGCGAACTTTAGTATTCATCAGCGATTTGATATTGCCATTACTCACTTTCATCCCGCCATTTCTGGGTACTTCAAAAACGCGACCATAGTCACCAATATACTTAAATCCGGTGGGTTGAATTTGATCTTCATTGCCTGTGATTTTATTTTTTACAAACAAACGGCAATAGCCAATTCCGTGGACACTTTCGGTTCCAACATTTATATTTTGATTGATGGTATGCGCGGCCAACCAATCGAATTTGAAGTCGTATTTAACGGTTTCGGGCAACGCTTGTGCAAAAGTGTTTGCAATGGTTAACAGAACTACTAAAAAGGAGAATTGAATTTTTTTCATGGTTATTGTAATTTTTGATTAATAATTTTTTGGGCTAAAGCGATGGCTTTGGCATCGTTTACCGAAGCATCATCGGATAAGTCAACGGTGAGTTGAAACGACAAACCTTTGTACAACACTCTTAATTCGCGCATGGGCACGCCTGCAAATTTTGTATTGGTAAATACAGCGTAATCACCCACGCCTTTCACCTCTTCTACACTAAAATTTTTCATGGCGTTTTTGGCTATTGAACTCGCGCCGTCGGTTTGTTGCTTGGTGGCTTTTCCATCCGAATTTAACTCGTTCATTTTTTTAGCAATAGCTTCATCGGCTTGTTTGATTTCGGCTTCGGTTGGGTTGTGATTTTCTTTTTTGAACGCTTCCAAAGTGGTGTTTTTTACCCAACTCAGTTCCACTTTATCGGGTCTTGGCGCTTCAATTTTTCTGCCCATGACCTCAACAGTTTGCATGCGATTTGATTTTTCCCACGAATACGAAATTGAAATTTTATTGTACTTTTTTTCGATTTCAGTATCGGGACTTTTTTTGGCTTCTGCGGCCGGATATCCGCTTGTTTCTGCGGCTAATTCGAGCGTGAGCAATTCATCTAATTTGCCTTTAAAATCGTCGGCCAAAATCACTTTATCGTTTATTACTTGGTTGAGTTCGTCTTCCATAGTGGAATTGTTTTCTTTTTTATCGCCTTCGCAGGTAAAAGCAAGAAAGAAAAGACTCAGTACTGCGGTTAGAATTGTTTTCATGGGTTCATTTATAGTTTTACAAATTCAACACGACGATTTTGTGCTTTTTCAACAGCCGTTTTATTTCCGTTTAATGGTTCACTTTCGCCCTTTCCGTCGGTTTGAAAGCGATTCGGGTCGATTCCGTAATTGGTTGCTAAACTGTTTTTGACTGCTAATGCTCTTTTTTGTGAAAGTGATAGATTCGCTGAAGTATCACCATCACTGTCGGTATGACCAATTATTTTGACTTTAACCGTTGGATTTTCTTTCAAAACAGTAGCCATTTCATTGAGTACAGTTGCGCTTTCGGGTTTGATTTTATCGCTGTTTACGTCGAATAAAATTCCGTTGGTTACAAATCGGCCTTCGGTAATTAATTTATTTCGAGTATCGGCTCCGGCCACAGCATAGCGAATGTTGGTCAAATACACTTCACATTCTTCAAAAAAGCTTCTGAAAAAGGCAAAATCATAGTTTTTCGATTCGGTGAAAAAACGTGGCATATCAAGAAGTTTGTCTTCATTGACATAGACACGAAGTCTTGCTTTTTGTCTCCAAACCGATACTTTTACAAAGTTGTTATTCTTTGCGTTCCATTGAGGCATCGGAATTTCATTATTGATTTCGGTTCCATTGGAAGGAATGACTTGCACATTCAATTGTTCGGCACCAGGATGTAAATAGACAATTGATGTTCCTGAACCAAAAAATCGTTCTAAGAATAAATTGTCGTTGGAAGTTGAAAAATTCAATCCAAAACCCGGATAATTATTAGTGGGATCAGTGTTGATGCCGACTTCGAATTCAATGGTAAAATTTTCGGGCAATTTTTTTATGTTATCGGGAATAAAAGCTCCGTTTTTGGTCATGTTCAACCATTTCCCATCTTTATCGTCAATGTTTACAATTTCACCGCTGGCATTGGTGTTGAATTCGGCTGGAAAATCACCCGTATTCAATCGTTCGAAATTGTCAAAATACAACTCTTTCTCTCCGGGTACAAAATCAAATTTTGAATTCGATTTTACGGGCTTTTTGGTTGAAGTGGTTTGTTTATTTTCGTTTTCAGAAGTAGCAGTGGTGGTTTCTTCGGTTTGCTCGTCAGCGTCTTTTTTCTTCTTGTCCTTCTTTTTGAAAATTCCTTTGATACCTTCTTCTACTTTGTTGAGGGTTTTATCAACCACTTCGTCGCCGTTGTCTTCTCCTTTTTGGTAGGTTTTGTCTTTGGCTTTTTTCACTACTCTACCGCCAACCGTTTCTTGCGCGTTTACGGATAAATTAACAACTATCAATCCGATTAGAATTACTATTTTTTTCATGTGTTAAGGTGTTTTAATTTCTCGTTAGTGAACACCCATTCAAAAAGTAAACATTGTGCTGTAATTTTTTTTTATTTAGATTTGTTTACTTCCATAAAAAAAAACTACTAATGAATGAATCCAGCGTTGTAATCGATTTATTGAAAAAAAACGATGAGAAAACCATCCGTTCAGTATACAATGACAATAAAAACGGTTTCATTCTTTTTGCCAAACGCTATAATTTGAGCCATGACGACCTCATCGATGTTTATCAGGATGCCATAATTGCCTTGATTGAAAATGCGAAAAAGGGTAAAATCGACGATTTAAAAAGCAGTGTTACTACTTACTTATTTGGAATTGGAAAGTTTATGATTTTTCAAAAACTAAAGAAAGAAGGCAAAACCATTGCGATGGATGATTTTGAAAAAGTGGAAATGGTATATGATGATTACAGCGAAGAAGAAACCAACTTACAAGTCCAATTACTGCAAAACGGATTCAAAAAATTAGGAGAACAATGTAGAAAAGTGCTTCAACTTTTTTATTATGAAGAGAAAAAATTAGACGAAATACAAACCCTTTTGGGGTATACCAACAAAGATGTTCTTAAAAGTCAGAAGTCAAGATGCTTGAAACAACTGAAAGAACTCAGCAAATAAAATGAACATGGACAAAGAGCAATTAGTAGAACGCTACTTCGAAAATCAACTTTCGGAAGAAGAACATAAAATCCTTCAAAATTATTTGGATACTGATGCTTCTTTTGCCGAAGAATTTGCCTTTCAAAAAAATGTAAAACAAGCCATTACGTTGAATGAAAGAGCCGAATTGAAGCAGAAGTTACAGTCGTTCGAATCTCCAAAATCAACAAAAAATTGGATTTTAAAATGGTCGGTTGCCGCTTCCATTGCGGTTGTTTTGGTCGCAGGTTATTGGTTTATGAATCAGTCACCCGACACTACTGAATTGTACGATGAGTACTATCAATCGTATCCGAATGTGGTAGCGCCGACCGTAAGAGGAGAAAATAAAACCGATCTCAAATCGCAAGCTTTCTACGAATACGACAGCGGAAATTACCAAAAAGCCTATGAATTATTCTCTCAATTGTATGCTACTGACAAAGACGATTACGCGCTTTTTTACAGTAGTTTATCATTAATTGAATTGAACAAACCTCAAGAAGCCATCACCTTGATGGATCAATTTGACCTTAATAAAAACAACGGATTCACGCCTTACTTTAAATGGTACAAAGCCTTGTCGTATTTGAAAGCAGGAGAAAAAGAAAAAGCGACGGAATTACTTCAATCGCTGTCTGAAAACCAAAATCCGCAGCAAGAACAAGCTCAAAAATTACTGAAAGAATTAAAATAGTTTTTTTCTGAGTAGAAAAACTGCACTGCCAATTAAAAGAGCAATTCCAAGGTATACAAAAATGGAAATGCCTTCATCGATAGGTCGCACATCGCCATTCACTACAAATCCGGCCCAATAAAACGGATGATTTTTCATCGGGTTTTTTTCAAGAAAGGTGCGTTTGGCATTGGCTAGTGCTTCGTCTTTCGACTGACCGTCTTTTAGATTTTCGTAAAACGCAATCATGATTTCTGAGGTTTCTTTATCGGGAACTTGCCACAAACTGTACACCGACGATTTTACTCCTGCATAGGTTAATGCGCGTGATAAACTCATTATACCTTCGCCGTTTTCGTGCTCGCCAACTCCGGTATTACAAGCACTCAAAACCACCATTTTAGAAGGAAAATTCAATTGATATAATTCATTAAAATATACTTTTTGATTGTTAGTGAAAACTAAAGACGACTCGTTGTAGTTGTCTTCCATTAAAGAATGCATTGCTAAATGATGAAAATTGTATGAGGTAGTGGATTGTAAAAAATTAGATTTGGTGGCTTGCTCGTTCAAAAAAAGCTGACCCTTAAATAAATTGCTAATAACCTTCGCTTCATTTTTTGCTTCTTTTAAGTCGAACAAATTTCCTCTTCGCAAACCTCTATTTTGTTGAGCTGAAGGTATTTTATCATAATTAGGAGCAAATGATACAAATTGATTGGATGATGTTGAAATTCTTTTCTCTTGTAAAATATCCCAAAGTTTCATCGAATAAGCATAACTCACTAAATAGTTTTTGATCAACCATTGTCCTTTTTTATTCTGTAAACTTTCAAAAGAAATGTAATTTAAAAAATCTTCCGGAATAACAATTAAAGAGGTTGTTGGGTGTTTTTCCAGAATGGGCTGAAGAAGAGTTTCGTGTAATTTAGTAGCGCTTTGAACATAGTTTTGGTCAATCAAACGAATGTTTTTAAGATGATTTTGGGTCAACGTTCTGGCTGTTTTTGTTGGGCACAAATAACGAAGTTGAATGTCATCTTGATTCAAAACAAATGCATAAACATTCAGATCAGTGACTACGTATTTCACCATAGTTTGATTCTTTTTCAGCTTATTTTGTACTTTCTCTACATCAAAACTATTGGATTTGAATGTTTGATAAGCCGCATCAAACTTGTTAATAGCTGCAGTTGTTTGCTGGATTTTCTGTTCAATTTGTATTACTTTTTTTTGATCAATTGCAGACATTTTTTTTATTTCACCTGAATGCATCAAAGCATTTTTTTCAAAAACCAATTGATTGTATTCTTGAATTAATGAAGCAGGAACTTTCAGATTTTGGCTGTTTTTGGATTCAAAAATATTCCATAAGTGCTGTGATGAATTGTTTTCAATCCGATTTAAAATGGCTTTGATTTTTTTGGTATCGTTAGGATTAATGAGCAATTGTGTTTGCAACAGTCCAGATGCAATTTCTTTATTGAACTCGTTCAACCGATAATTGTATTTCCCTTTTTGATAAAATTCGCTGAACATATCCGAAACAATAAAATACAAATTATTGGCTGTGACTAAATCGTCTTTACTTTTACTTTTTTGATAACTCTTGAAGTAAATGTTGGCCGTATTCAGAACATTTCTAATAAAAACATCGCTGTTGAACTTTTTGAAATCGGAATAGTGTAAACTCTTTAAATTCTTGAGTGTTCTTTGTTTTGCCAATAACTTTTGGTACGACTTCAAAAAGACCAACTTCGACTCATTATTTTGATTTAAATTATACCGTAAGGTGGCTTCCAATACTTCGATGGTAAACCGCGAGGCATTAAAAAAAGGTTCCTTTATTTTTTTCGATTCTTCAATTACATTTAGTGCTTCTGTGTACTTTTTGTATCGAGTATAGGCATTAGCTAGTTTCAAGCACGCCACTAATTCGTCGTGTTTGGATTCACTTTTGCGTGCTATTTGAAGCGTTTTTAGGTTGAATTCAATATGGTTTTTACTGTTTGGAACATCATCAATAGGTTTGAACAAAAATACATTTTCATAGGCATACCGACTGAGCAACATCGTGTTATCTTTCTTTTTTCTATCCTCTGAATAATTATCAAACACCAAAACAATCGAATCAAGGTATTTTTTTGCAATGGACTCTTTTTTGTCTAAAACATTCATCCTTAGATTGGATAAATACAGCAGCGATTTAAAATGCAAATTCCAGTTTTTTAGCGTTCCGACATCGGTTGTAGCAAACTCTTTTTGACGGTACCATTTGTAGAAGTTTTTGTTTAAGAAAGCCACCAATTCTCTGGCTTTAGCTTCATCTCCATAATTCAAATTTTCCCAAATGGTATTATTCGCCGAATTGACAACGTAGGCTTTATCCAATCGATTGGATTGAATATGAAGTTCTAAACTTTTAGTGTAGTGATGTAACGATTGATTGTGAAAGTGTAAATCGGAATACGAAATAGCCAAAAGATTGTGAACATAGCCCAGTTCTTCATAGTCTTTGGGAGCCAATTTGTAAATTAGTTTTAAGGCTTTTTCCAAAGAAACAATTGACTGCTCATAATTTCTTGTACGTCGTTGTACATCTCCAATATCAACAAGAGAACGATACACATTGGCATCTTTGGGAAGATTTTTTAAAGTATAACTATAACAAATGTTCAAATACTTTAGTACTTCATCCCAATCATCCAAACAATACGACAATTCCAAATATGTATCGCTGATTAACTTTTTGTTTTGGGACGTTGGTTGTATTTTTGAATGAAATGGGAGGGCTTTTTTAAAATAAACTATTGCTTGATTGTAATTGCCTTTTTCGACCTCATCCATAGCCTTGGTATACAAATAATTGGCCGAGTAAAGCGAAAAATTTTTATCGTTTTTATTCTTTTGTAATTGTTCCCAAATAAGAAATGATTCGTCAAATTTTCGAATTTTAGAAAGTGAATCTGCCTTTTTTTGCAACTGTTGACTCGAGGTGTTTTGACCATAAAAAGCTATGGGTAGCATTAAAATAAGAATCCAAAGTTTTTTCATTTTGAGCTATGATTTAACTTATTAGTGTCTTACTCTGAAAAAAGTAAACCTACATTTCCATAAAAGTAGAAATACTTTTTTAATTACTAATTGAACAATAATTATATTTGTAAAAAAGATACCATGAAACTCTACCCTATAGAAGCCGGAAATTTTAAACTCGATGGCGGCGCAATGTTTGGCGTGGTGCCGAAAACCATTTGGAACCGCACCAATCCTGCCGATGAAAATAATCTTATTGATATTGCTGCGCGTTGCCTTTTGATTGAAGATGGCAATCGATTAACATTGATTGATACTGGAATGGGCAACAAACAATCGGAGAAATTTTTCAGTTATTATTCGCTTTGGGGCGATCATTCATTGGATAAATCATTGGCAAAATATGGATTTCATCGCGATGATGTGACCGATGTTTTCATGACGCATTTGCATTTTGATCATTGTGGTGGAAGTGTCAATTGGAATGCTGACAAAACGGGTTATGAAGTCGCTTTCAAAAATGCCAAGTTTTGGACGAATGAAAACCATTGGGAATGGGCAACTAAGCCTAATGCGAGAGAAAAAGCGTCGTTTTTGCACGAGAATCTCATTCCGATGCAAGAAAGCGGACAACTTCATTTTATTCAAAGACCTGACAGTGATTTTGGTTTTTCTACCGAATTAGGTTTCGGAATTTTCTATGCCGATGGTCATACCGAAAAACAAATGCTACCACACATTCAATACCAAGACAAAACCATCGTTTTTTGTGGTGATTTACTGGCAACTGCTGGTCATATTCCGATTCCGTATGTAATGGGTTACGATACACGACCATTATTGACTTTGGGTGAAAAAACCAAATTCATGACTGCGGCTGCTGACAATAATTATTACTTAATGTTAGAGCACGACGCTCACAATCAAATAATTACAGTTGAAAACACCGAAAAAGGGGTGCGTTTGAAAGACGTTTTTAAATGCGAAGACCTTTTTTAAAAAAATTCGAATAACACCAACAAAAGCACTTAATTCATTAGAGTTGAGTGCTTTTATGTTTTACTCAAATTCTAAATTCTTGTTAAACTTTTAATTGATATATCAACAATTGATAAATCATTTTTAGTTTTGTTTAAAATTTATTCGAATGGAGCAATTAAAGAACGTTATTTTTTATCAAATCGAACAGGCCATTAAAACCTACCGAATGTATGCGCAGAAGCAAATCAAAGCCAACGGATTAAAAATCACCATCGATCAATGGTTGGTGTTAAAAAGCTTAAAGGAAAATCCTGATTTTACTCAAGCAGAATTAGCAGAAAAAGTCTTTAAAGACAGCGCGTCCATCACTAGAATTCTCGATTTATTAGTACAATCAGAATACGTTGAACGCGAAATCAATCCAAACGATCGAAGAAAATTCAACCTCAGCGTGACTTCAAAAGGCGATTCTATTTTAGCCGATACGTATGCAGTTGTTCTTCAAAATCGGAAAAAAGCTTTGGAAGGAATTAGCGAAAACGACATTCAAATCATGAGTGAAACGTTAAAAAAAATCAGTAAAAATTGTAAATAATAGCACAATCAATCATCAATCAATGCGAACCCAAAAACTGGGTGAGCCACTAAAATCATCATTACATGACACGTTTAATTCTTTGGTTAACCTTACTTTTGGTTACCGCATGTCAGACCCAATCATTCGGTCAGAATTCTTCTGATAAAGTTACTTTTAGCGGAAAATTAATTTCAGAAAATAACGACAAAATTACTTTCAGCGAGGTATTTCTGTACCAAAATGAAACCACCATTCTTATCAAAACCGAACTCACTAACGAAAACGGCGAATTTGTTTTTACTGGTGTTCCAAAAGGAAATTACATTGTAAAAACCAATTGGAAAGACGAAATAGTAACTGTGACTTCAATTACTCTTCAATCGGAAACCAATTTAGGAACGCTTACCGTAAAAACACAATCACAACAATTACAAGAAGTGGTTGTGGAACGAAAAAAATCTTTTATAGAGCGTTCTGAAGGCAAAATGATCCTTAATTTGGACAGCAACATTGGTTCGGCAGGTTCATCCGCTTTTGAAGTATTGGAAAAAGCGCCAAGCGTAAATATCGATGACAACGACAACATTAGTCTACGTGGGAAAAATAACGTTCTCGTTCAAATTGACGGAAAATTAACGCCAATGACCGGAACCAATTTGGGGAATTATTTGCGAGGAATTCCATCAAATGCAGTCGAAAAAATTGAATTCATTACCAATCCTTCTTCAAAATACGATGCCAGCGGAACCGCCATCATCAACATCAAAATGAAGAAAGACAAACGCAAAGGAACCAACGGAAGTGTTTCGGTTGCCTACGGACAAGGTGTGTATCCGAAATCGAATAACGGTTTGACATTGAATCACCGCAATAAAAAAGTAGCTCTTTTTGGAAATTATAGTTTTGCGTACCGCGAAGGATTCAATAAGCTTCTCTTGGTTCGGCAATTCTACGAAAACAACAATTTCATTGGCGCTTATGATCAGGATAATTTCTTAAAAATGGATTTCAGAAACCACATCGGAAGAATCGGAATGGATTATTTTGCCAATGATAAACATACCTTCGGAATTTCGGTAAACAAAGTCAGCAATCGTTTCAATCCAAACGGTGAAAATGCAACCGATGTTTACGATGAAAATAATGTGCTTTCGTCTCGATTCAGAACCAGTAATCGCTCAAAAGATCATTGGCAAAACCATTCGGTGAATTTGAATCACAAAGTCGTTTTGGATACTTTGGGAACCGAAATAGTGACTGATTTTGACTACGCTAACTACGGAAACATCACTAAACAAAATTTTACCACTCGTTATTTGGATTTGAACAATAACGAATTTCAAAATCCTTACCTGCTTTACGGAGATGTCAAAGGAGATTTGGATATTTTTTCTCTCAAAAGCGATTTTGTAACCACTTTCAAAAACAAATTGAAACTCGAGTCGGGCTACAAAACCAGTTATGTAAAAGCCGACAATAACTTGGCATTTTTTGATAGAAGTTCGGGAATTGATGTGTTTGACCCAACCAAAAGCAATCATTTTATTTACAAAGAAAACATTAATGCGTTGTATGTCAATTCGTCTAAAACATTCGGGAAATGGAGCGCACAACTGGGTTTACGCATTGAAAATACCAATATAACAGGTGAACAATTAGTCGATAATACTTCGTTCAAAAACAGTTACACCCAATTGTTTCCAAGTCTTTTTGTGAGTTATAATTTGAACGATAAAAACAGTTTAGAATTCAATTACAGTCGAAGAATTGCCCGCCCGAGTTACGATCAATTGAATCCGTTTAAGTTTTATTTGGATCCTACTACCTACAAAGAAGGAAATCCGTTTTTGAACCCAGAAACCACGCATTCACTTGAAATTACTCATGTTTTAAACCAGAAGATTTACACCACATTGAACTTTTCAAGAACCAATAACAACATCGCAGAAGTGATTGCTCCTTCAGATACTGATGCACAAGTTACCATTCAAACCAATAAAAATTTAGACACTTTTGACCTCTACGGATTGTTTGTAGTAATGCCTTTGGAGTTTACCCAATGGTGGAGTTCAACCAACAGCATCAATTGTTACTACGGCGCGTACTCTGGAACCATCGCCAATACAACTATCAAAAATCAGGGAAATTTCAACTACAATATGAACTCTGTAAACAATTTCAAAATCACTAAAAGTTTTACATCTGAATTGACTGCCAATTATCGAGCTCGTGAAATTTATGCATTTATGGATGTGAATCCGATTTGGTTCATCAATGTTGGTTTTCAAAAGAAATTCAAAAACAATAGTTCATTGAAATTGGTAGTAAACGATGTTTTTTACACCAACAGAACCACTGCCGACACTGAGTTTACTAATTACAAAGAAGGATTTAAAGTGTCAAGAGATACGCGAGTTGCCATTTTATCCTACACTTACAATTTTGGAACGTCAAACAATCAAGCTCGCAGAAGAACTGGCGGCGCCGATGATTTAAAACAAAGAGCGAATTCATCCAATGGGTAAATCGCTTTCAACATAAAAACTGTTATTAATTTTTAAACTTATTATGATATGAAATTAGTTTTCCAAACCCTTCTCATCAGTTGTTTTTCCTTGACGATTATGGCTCAAGGACCAAATGGTGATTCGTACAAAAAATCGGCCTTAACCGAAAATGAATTGAAACGTTGGAGTCATCTTGATTTAGAAAAAGACTCTATTCCAGGAATGAGTATCGACCGAATTTATTCAGAGTTAATCAAAGGCAAAAAAGGAAAGAAAATAATTGTGGGTGTTGTTGATTCGGGTGTTGACATCGATCACGACGATTTAAAGTCGAAAATATGGACCAACACCAAGGAAATCCCAGACAACGGAATTGACGACGATAAAAACGGTTATGTTGATGATGTTCACGGATGGAATTTCCTCGGAAACAGCAACAACGAAACCTTAGAAATGACCCGAATTGTAAAAAAAGGCGATGATGGTTCGCCTGAATACTTATTGGCAAAAGCCGAATACGATAAAAAATATCAAAAATTACTCGACAACAAAAATCAGATTGATGCCATTTATAAGGCCAATAAAGTGATGGGTGATTTTCTCCAAAAAGAAGATTTTACTATCGAAGATGTAAAGAACGTTACCTCAACGGATGAAGAAGTGGTAAAAAGTAAAGCCGCTTTAGAAAAAATTGGAGTGGCAGGAAAAACATTATTGAATAACATTGCCAAATTTAAAGACAATGTTTACGACCAACTGAATTATAATTTAAACACTCAATTCAACGGTCGCGAAGTAGTTGGCGACAACCCAAATGACATTAACGACACTAATTACGGAAACAACATTGTTTATGGACCGGACAAAAAAGAAGCCTTACACGGAACGCATGTGGCCGGAATCATTGCTCAAGTCAGAGGTAATAATGTAGGTGGCGATGGTGTTTATGACAATGTAGAAATCATGTCGGTGCGCGCGGTTCCTAATGGCGATGAGTACGACAAAGACATTGCACTCGCCATTCGTTATGCCGTTGATAACGGAGCCAAAGTCATCAATGCTAGTTTTGGAAAAAATTATTCGCCCAATAAACAATGGGTTTATGATGCCATTAAATATGCCGAGAGCAAAGACGTACTGATTGTTCACGCCGCCGGAAACGACTCTAAAGACATTGATGTTGAACCCAATTTCCCTAACGATTCGGATGATAAGGTAACCGAATTTGCCAATAACGTAATCACAGTTGGGGCATTAAATTTTGAAAACGGAACTAAATTGGTTGCCAATTTTTCCAACTACGGAAAAAACAATGTTGATGTATACGCACCTGGTGTAAAAATTTACGCTACAACACCCAACAATGAATACCAATATTTACAAGGAACTTCGATGGCTTCACCCAATGTAGCCGGAGTTGCGGCAATGATTCGGTCGTACTATCCCAATTTGACAGCACAACAAGTCAAAGGAATCCTAATGGAATCGGGAACCACAATCAGTGAAGATGTAGTGGTTGGCGGAAACAAAAACGACAAAAGACCTTTCAACTCATTATCCAAATCAGGTAAGATTGTCAATGGTTACAAAGCGATGGAACTGGCTAAAAAAATGTCGAAAAAATCAAAGAAAAAATCGAAGAATAAAACCTTAAAAGGATAGATAAATCCAATTTTAATTGATACAATTTTGTGTGCCATGAGAGTCGTTTTTAAAAAATGCTTTATCATAGGGCTTGTCCTTCTTTTGCATCAGAATTTGGTTTTGGCGACCACAGCTACATCAAAACCAACTGCAATTCAACTGATAAATGGCTTGCCTTATGTAGAAGTGATGATCAATGGGAAAGGTCCGTATCTTTTTGGTTTTGATACAGGATTTGGTGCCGAATTAGAACTGGATGCCGAATTGGCAAAAGAATTAAACATTGTTGTCTCGGGTCAAACTACTGTTGGTGATGGTTCGGGCGTGAATGAAATTACGTTAAACACGGCCAACATTAATAACATAGAAATTGGAGATTATTTGAGAAGCAATTGTACGGCTGTTCTTCGAACCAATGCACGAAAAAATGTCTCCGGAATGGAAAATGTGAAAGGAATCATTGGCATTGGTCTTTTTACCAAACACAAGATAGTAATTGATTACCCGAAACTTCAATTTTCAGTTGAAAGCGAAGACTTGCCTAATGCTAATCACGAATATATCTTTGATTATGAAGAAGTTGGCGGTGGTGTTCCTCAGATAAAATTAACAGTAGGTTCGTTCAGCTTAAATGCAGTAATTGATAGTCGAAGTATGTCGGGAGAATTTAAAATTCCTACTGAAATTGCCGAAAAACTTACTTTCTTGACTACACCCAAACTCATCGGAAAAGGAAGAACCATCAGCAATACCATCGACATTAATGAGGTCAAAATAAAAGAAGAAATTGCCATTGGTCAATTGATTTTTATCGAACCAACAATCACGTATCCTTCGCTGAATGAAAATGCCATCATCGGTTCTAAAGTACTACAGAAGTTTTCAATTGCTATTGATACCAAAAACAAACGAATTCAGTTTACAAAAGGAATTGAGCCGAAAAAAAACGAGCAATTACTAGAGTATACGGGGAAATATGGAGACCGAACGCTGACGGTTGTGGGTGACTTTCTTTACATCCAAAGACCAAATGGTGCGGTTTTAAAAATGATCCAAAAAAACAAAGACGAATTCACGTTGGAAATTGTTCCCAACGCCATTTTACTATTTGAACGAGACGCGACGAACCAAATAAAATCAATCAAAGTGAGCAAAGGCGATGGTAAGTGGGAAACTGCCGATAAAAATTAATTTAAAATCAAACCGAATGAAATCATCAATCTTATTTCTTATAGCCTTTTTACATGTCTCTTGGTGCTTTTCACAAACCGATGGAAGTGTAAAAGGAACCGTTGTGGATGCCAATAAAAAACCTGTTTCATCTGCCAATTTAATGCTTCATCGTGCAGCAGATTCGGTATTTGTAAAAGCAAATTTAACTTCAGAAGAAGGTCAATTTGAGTTTGAAAATTTAAAAGAAGGAAGTTATTTTATCACCATTTCACATGCGTCTTTTGATGCTTATTCAAGTGGTAATTTTACTATTTCACCCGAAAATCAAACGGTCGCTCTCAAAGAAATAACACTGACCTCAACTTCTACTACTTTACAAGAAGTAAAAGTTACAAACGCACCCAAACCCTTTGTGGAACGAAAATTAGACAAATTAGTGGTCAATGTTGAAAACAGTACTTTATCAGCTGGAAATACCGTTTTGGAAGTACTCGAACGCGCTCCGGGAGTTATGGTAAACCAAGAAACTTCGATTAACTTAAAAGGAAAATCGGGTGTGATTGTGATGATTGATGGTAAACCTTCTCCGCTTTCAGGAACCGAATTGATTACCTTTTTAAAAGGTATTCCTGCCTCCAGCATTCAAACTATCGAAATCATAACTAATCCTTCGGCTCGCTATGACGCTGCAGGAAATGCGGGAATCATAAACATAAAATTCAAAAAAGACCAACGACAAGGTTTCAATGGTTCGCTTACACTAACTTATGGCCAAGGAATCTACCCAAAACCTTCTGCAAGCACCAACCTCAACTACAGAGTCAAAAAATGGAACTTCTTTGGAAGTCATTCGTATTCACAACCCAAAAATTTCACTAATTTTTTCATCAACCGGAAATTTTTTGAGCCCAATGGTGATTTGAATTCGACTTTCGAACAAATATCATATACCAAGCATTTCATTTCGAGTCATAATTCGAGATTGGGTATCGATTTTTTTTCATCGGATAAAACAGTAATTGGCGTACTTTTTAATGGCAATTGGAACGACCAATCACGCAACGGAAACACCAACGCTACCATTACAAATCCAAACGGATTTTTAGATTACACCACCCAAACTTCAATCCTTTTAGACGAAAATAGGTTCAACGGATTTGCTAATTTGAATTTCAAACACACTTTCAATTCCAGAAAAGAACTAACCGCCGATTTTGATATGGGTTCATTTGATGCAACATCCATACAAGACATTGAAAACACCAATTCAAACCCAGATGGTTCGCTAATTTCGGCTAATAAATTGGCTACTGATCAAACGGGAACAATCAACGTAAAATCGATAAAAGCCGATTACTTTCATTCTTTTTCAGAAAAAACCAAGATGGAAATGGGAGCCAAAAGTAGTTGGGTAACTTCCGATAATGAAGTGGCTTTTTTTGATGTTATTAATGGTCAAAATCAATTGGATCCTGAGCGTTCCAATCATTTTATTTACGAAGAAAACATCAACGCCTTGTATACTAGTTTTTCGAAAGAATTTACCAAATGGGATTTACAATGCGGCTTGAGAATGGAACACACTGATACCAAAGGTGAGCAATTAGCAACAAACGAATCGTTCTCTCGAAATTATGTCAATCTTTTTCCGAATGTGGTTGTCAATCGAAAATTTTCTGAAACCAATTCACTCAGCCTTTCTTATGCCAAACGAATTGATCGCCCAACCTACCGTCAATTGAATCCGTTTAAGGTTTTTGTCGATTCGTATACTTATGTGGTTGGCGATCCTACTTTAAATTCGGTAATCACTCATTTGTTAGAACTCAATCACACATTCAAAGGAAAATACGTTACAACATTAAGTTATTCAAAAAGCAAAGAAAGCATAACCGACATTTTTGTTCAAGACGATGTTACCCGTATATCGTATCAAATTCCAGCCAATATTCAAGATTTTGAGCAATACAATCTGGGAATTTATGTTCCGTTTAATTATAAAAAAATACTCATCTCTACTCTTTCAGGTTCTGTTTACTTGAACCAATATTCGAGTCCGTTGCAAGGCGGAAATTTAGAACAAGATTTCACCTCTTGGGATGTAAATCTGAGCAATAGTTTTGCTTTAGGAAACGGTTGGACCGCCGAATTGAACGGATACTATCAAAGCAAAATGGTTTGGGGATTATTCTACATCAAAGATTTGGCTCAAATTACTACAGGAGTTCAAAAAACATCCAAAGACAAAAATTCTACGTTCAAATTTTCAATAACCGATTTGTTTCAAACCAATCACATTGCAGTGGTTGTTGATTATCAAAATCAAGATTTCTTTACCGATAGAACTTGGGACTCAAGAGTTGCGAGTTTGTCGTATACGTATCGTTTTGGTAAAAACACTGTAGCAAGAGCGCGCCAAAGAAACACTGGTGTTGAAGATGAGAAACGAAGAGCAGGATAATTCAAATGATAAAATAAAGTTAATTCCAACTATAAAAATCGGTTAAACTTACTATTTTTGGGGACTTAATTAAAATGAAAATGAGACTAGTAAAACCTTTTTTAGTGACTTCAATTGTTGCGGCATTAACCCTAAGTTGTAGCCCAAAAATAGCTCCAATTGTAAGCACAAACCCTGTAAACATTGACCAAACTCTTTTAAAAACCACTCCTATCAAGGAAGAAGACTTGAACCGATGGAGTCATTTAGATATCGTTAAAGATACCATTCCTGGAATGAGTGTTGACAAAGCGTATGCCGAATTTTTAAAAGGAAAAAAAGGAACTAAAATAATTGTTGGTGTTATTGATTCTGGAATTGACATTGATCACGAAGATTTAAAAGGTAAAATCTGGACCAACAAAAAAGAAATTGCTGGCAACAAAAAAGACGATGATAACAACGGTTATGTGGATGATATTCACGGATGGAATTTCCTTGGTGATGCCGAAAATGAAAACTTAGAGTTGACTCGTATTGTTAAAAAAGGCGATGTAAATTCTCCTGATTATGCTGCAGCTAAAGCGGAATTGGAAGAAAATTTAGCGCAAATGAATCAACAAAAACCACAGGTTGACATGATTGCTAAAGCTGAGAAAAACGTTCGCACCTATCTGAAAAAAGAAAAATATACTTTGGCTGACATCAAAAGTATCACTACAACTGATACCGAATTATCACAAAGTAAAGCCATCATGACTCAGATTGCAACTCAAGCTGGCGAAAACTTTCAAGAAGAAATTAATAGTTACATCAATTACATTTACGATCAATTGAATTACAATTTAAATGTGAATTTTGATGGTAGAGCTGCGGTTGGTGATAATCCGAACGACATCAACGACAAAAAATACGGAAACGGAAATGTAAAAGGTCCTGATTTTCTAAAAGGCGAGCACGGAACTCACGTTTCGGGTATTATTGCGCAAAACAGAGGAAACAAAAAAGGCGGCGATGGAGTTGTGGCAAACAATGTTGAAATCATGGCCATTCGCGCAGTTCCAAACGGTGATGAATACGATAAAGACATTGCATTGGCCATTCGCTATGCGGTTGATAATGGCGCCAAAGTCATCAACGGTAGTTTTGGAAAAGATTATTCGCCAAATAAAGAATGGGTTTTTGATGCTATCAAATACGCTGCAAGCAAAGACGTTTTGTTTGTTCATGCCGCTGGAAATGATGGTAAAAACATCGACATTGCTCCTAATTTTCCGAATGATTCTAAAGACAAAATCACTGAAATATCAGACAATGTTCTAACAATTGGAGCTTTAAACAACCAATGTGGTGTCAAGTTAGTTGCTCCTTTTTCAAACTTCGGAAAAGTTAATGTAGATGTTTTTGCGCCTGGAATGCAAATATATGCTACTGTTCCCAACAATAAATACAAAATGGAGCAAGGTACGTCTATGGCGAGTCCAAACGTAGCTGGTGTTGCCGCTTTGATTCGTTCGTACTATCCCAACTTAACCGCTTCAGAAGTAAAACACATCATTATGGATTCGGGAACGGCTATTCCTTATGAAGTGATTGTTGGCGAAGAAAAAACCAAAATGCCGTTCTCAGAAACTTGTGTTTCAGGTAAAATTGTCAATGCTTACAACGCCTTGATTATGGCTGAAAAACTCTCAAAAAGTAAAAAATAATCCGTTTAAAAGAAGGACTTAATGGTCCTTTTTTTATTTAATTTACTATCATGAAAAAATCGCTTTTCTACTTTTCACTTTTGGTTTGCATCCCAGTGATGGCACAAAATTCAACCTATTGGCAACAACATGTTGATTATAAAATGGAGGTTTTTATGGATGTGAAAACCTATCAATATACTGGGAAACAAGAGTTAGTGTACACCAACAATTCGAATGATACGTTGTACAAAGTGTACTATCATTTGTTCAATAATGCTTTCCAACCCGGAAGCGAAATGGACATGCGTTTGCAATCCATCAAAGATCCTGATGGACGCATGTTTACCAAATTGAAAGAGAGCGACGAAAAAAAACAAAGTAGAATCGCCAATTTAAACCCCGACGAAATAGGTTTTTTACATGTTTCCAATTTCAAACAAGACGGCGTTTCGGCCATTGCTAGAGAAATAGAAACCATCTTGGAAGTTTCGTTGGCTCAGCCTATTTTACCCGGAAAATCAACCACTTTCACACTTGATTTTCAAGGTCAAGTTCCGGTTCAAATTCGCCGTTCGGGAAGAAATAACAAAGAAGGCATTGCGCTTTCGATGAGTCAGTGGTATCCAAAAATGGCCGAATTTGATTTTGAAGGCTGGCATGCAGACGCTTATATTTCGAGAGAATTTCACGGAGTTTGGGGCAATTTTGACGTAAAAATCACTATTGATAAAGAATATGTTTTGGGCGGAACTGGCTATTTGCAAAACGGAAATGAAATTGGCTACAACTACCAAGACGAAGGTGTAAAAGTGAAAATTCCTCGCAAGCAAAAAACTTTAACTTGGCATTTCAAAGCGCCAATGGTACACGATTTTACTTGGGCTGCCGATAAAGACTACATTCATGATATTGCTCAAGTTCCTAACGGAGCCAAACTGCATTTTTTATATAAAAACAAAGCAGAAATTAAAGAAAACTGGAAAAAAGCTCAACAAAAAACGGTCGAACTGATGCAGTTTTACAACTCGTTTGTGGGGAAATATCCTTATGAACAATATTCGGTAATTCAAGGTGGTGATGGCGGAATGGAATACGCTATGTGTACACTGATTTTGGGTGAAGGAAGTTTCGATGGTTTGGTTGGTGTTATTGCTCACGAAATGGGACATTCGTGGTTTCAGCACATTTTGGCCAGCAACGAAAGCAAACACGGTTGGATGGACGAAGGATTTACTACATTTATAGAAGATACGGCTTTGTATGAACTGTCGGACAAAAAAGGTCCAAACCCAATGATTGCATCGTACAAAGCGTATGTCAACATGGCTACTTCGGGCGATGAACAGCCGCTTACTACTCACGCTGATCGTTTTGACCGCAACAAACTGTACAGTACTGCATCCTATATCAAAGGAGAATTGTTTTTAACGCAATTGGAATACCTCATTGGAAGAGACAATCTACTAAAAACCATCAAACGTTTTTACAGCGATTTTAAATTCAAACATCCCACTCCCAACGATATTAAACGAACCGCAGAACGTGTTTCGGGCGCGCTTTTAGATTGGTATTTGGTAGATTGGACCCAAACTACCAACACCATCGATTATGCGATTAAAAACGTTGAAAGCGCTACTGATGATGTTCCGAGAACTGGAATTTCTTTGGAGCGAATTGGTCGAATGCCAATGCCAATTGATATTTTAGTTGAATATACCGATGGAAGCAAAGAAAGTTTCTACATTCCGCTTCGAATGATGAATTACGAGAAGAAAAATCCAACACCTTCTATAAAAAGAACAATTTTAAGCGATTGGGCTTGGGGTAATCCAAATTACTTTTTTGAAATTCCAAAATCAAAAACCACCATCAAAAAAATCACCATTGATCCGAGCGGTTTAATGGCGGATGTTAAAAGCGAAAATAATTCGTATGAGATTAAATAGTGTGATTAAGACGGTATAATTCTACTAATTATTTAGTTAAAAATTGTAAACTGCTATCAATCAATTCTAATAAATAGAATGGCATTTGGTTTTCAATATCTATAAAACAACTTTAGTACCAACTGAAATTTGAGTTTTTAAAATACTTTATTTCGACCATTATACATTAGAATTGCAGAAGCGAGGTTCAATCGAATAATTTTTTATATTTGTAGAAATTGCATTTTTATTGCTTTGATTATAAGATAATTATATTTTTCAAATAATTGATTTTGTCAAACTACTTTTTCCCTTTATTATGAGAATTAATACACTATCAAATTACATAAACACTTTAATTATTATTTTCATTCTGCATTCTAATTTTTCTTTGTCACAAACTGTTGCTTTAGATACTAATTTTGGAACTTTAGGAAAAGTAGAATTAAATTTAGGAAATACATTTGTTTTAAAAGATGTGAAAATAGCGCCCAATAACTACATCTATGTATTAGGCCAAATAACCGAAAACAATACCGTCAAAACTTTACTAATTAAATATACTCCAACAGGTACTTTGGATACTGCTTTTGGAGTAAATGGAATTTTAGAAACAACTTTTTCTCCTCTTACTAATTTTATACCTTCTGTTTTAAATTTAATAAATGATAAGGTTTTAGTTGCTGGCACTTTTTTAAATGCGCCAAATACTACTTTTTCTAGAGAACCTATGATCATTAGGTTAAATGATTTAGGTAGTATAGATAACACTTTTGGAGATAATGGTTATCTTATGATTAACGTTAACCCTAATCCAACATTCTATCGATATTTGTATGGTGAAAATATTTTTTCATTTAATAAATTTCAAAATAATGATATGCTTTTACAAATTCAATGCCATGGTGTTGTTGTAGGAGAAAGCACTCAAAGTAAAGCAGTTCTTATAAAAATGAATAGTGATGGTGGAATTATTACACCTTTTGGCGAAAACGGTGTTATGGAAATACAAACACCTTTATCAACCTACCTTTATGATGATGAAGTTCTATCAAATGACAACTTTACTTTTTTAGGTGTAACCAGTGGTTATGGGTTGTTCCTGTTGTATAATAATTCTGGGAATTATATGCAAAGTCATAATTTTCAAACCCAAGGCTTGTATAGTTTTCTAGATTCAGATAGCAATGTTTCAAATATATATGCAACAGGCTCCACAATCTCAACTAAGTATATTGTAAAATTCAATCAAACTCTAAATCATGATGCAAATTTTGGCACAAATGGCATTTTAAATGTGCCCTACGCTGGAAAAATTAAAGTCTCTCAAAACCGTTTTTTTAATGTTATTGGCACTGTAAATAACAATCATATGTTTAAAATAACTGATTATACATTAAATGGTTTTTTAAATACTAATTTTGGAGAAAATGGCGTTTTTGATATTAATTTTGGTACTAATACACATACTTTAAAGTCATTATTTAATGTTGATGATGATAAATTGTTATTAGTTGGTACCCATGGCGAAAATTTAGTCTTGACAAGGATAGTTTTCGAAGCATTAAGCAATGAAGAATTTGACGAATCTATTATTACTAAAGTATATCCAAATCCTATTCAAGACCAATTAAATATTGATTCGGAAAGTATAATTGAATCTGTCTCAATAGTTACTATTACTGGTCAAAAGTTAGAAGAATATCATTTTGAAAATAAAAGCATTCAGTTGAATTTAGAACATTTATCTGCGGGTATCTATTTTGTAAAAGTTAACTCAGGAGACAAAACCCAAACAGTAAAAATTATCAAAAATTAATTCTTTAGCATTTGTTACTTTAATGTAAATGTAGCTTGAAAAATAAAAAAGAACTACCGCAAATCTGAGCGGATGAATGGCGGATGTGCAAAGCGAAAATAATTCGTACGAGATTAAGTAATTCATTCACCAAGAATTGTCTCCAACGGCAAATGATCTGCAATAGTAGTTCCGTAATAGGCTTTAGTAACAATGCCGTTTTCATCGATTAAAAAATCAGCTGGAATTCGGCTCATTTGTCCGTCTCTCTTCAGATTTTTGCCTTTTACCAAAACTTTGCCTTCTTTCAGATTGCTTCTGGTTTTCTTATTGAACATCGAACCTACCATACGCCAAAACGACTTTTGAACGCCGTATTTTTTATACAAAACCAAATCAGGATCGCCCACTACAGGAAAAGGAACTTGGGTTTCGGTTAAATACTGTTGCAATGTTTGGTTATTAGACTCAAAAACAGCAATAAATTCATATCCTTTCGCCTTTATTGAATCGTGATTCTGGATGATTTCGTTCATTCTGAAATTACAAACCGGACAACTCGCATACCTAAAAAAAGCCAAAAACACCTTCTTGCCTTTATATTTTTCTAAGTTAATGGTATCACCTTTGGAATCAACGACAACAAAAGTGGGTGCTACTTGTCCTTCCTTTATTTTTTGAGAAAAACCAGAAAATGAATTTAGAATACACGTAGTTACTAGAATACATTTCAAAAAAAATTGCGCCATAATTTCTAAAGTATAGAAATGATAACGCAATTAATGGCAACGAATTATTGAATTGAATAAATTAATTCATTGCATTAATTCGAACACTGGCTTTTACCAAAGCCAATGCTTTGATTTTATTGAATTCGACATCCTTATCTTGATGGTGTTTATTCTGACTTACCAAACGTACACAACCTTCGTAATCCGATTTTTGAATGTATTTTACCGTAATGTATTCTTCTCCACTCATGTCCAAACTCAAAAGGTACATTTCGCCCCAAAAGATTTCGTTGTGAATGTCGGTTACTTCTTTGTAAAGAACAATGTCGCCACTTTTTAATAATGGATACATACTGTCTCCCGTTACATAAACAGCACCGTCACATTTAGGTAATCTCGGAATCGAAATATAATCCAAAGGCGTTTGATTTCCTTTTCCACTGAACAACGGAACCAAACCAGCAACTGCTTCAATATCGTACAACGGAATTTGCTGATTTTCTATAGAATTGTCGGTTTTGAGTTTAAAAGCCGCTACTTCTTTGTTAAGTAAAAATTCTTCATCGCTTTTAAACATATCGCCTTGACCAGTCAATAGCCAATTCGGATTAATATCGGTGTAGATAGACATAATGGTCTCCAAAACATTACTCCCGATACTCTTTCCTTCTTTAACGGCTTTAGAAATACTTCCTCTACTAGCGCCTAAACTGTTTTCAAAGGCATAATAACTGATGCCTTTCTTATCAATATACTGACCTACTCGTTCTGAAATCATGGTATTATTTTTTACAAAAATAGGAAAAAAATCTAAATAACAAGTACTGTATAAGATTTTTATATCATTTTATTATAAAAAGAAGAAAATAATCACTCTTTATTAATTGAAACCTTGCTCGTAATCAGTATGTTAAAACACTGATTCACAAATACTATTAAGATAATCAAAGGCAAAGAAAACAATCTCAGCGCATTAGAAAATAATAGAAAATAATCTTCGTGTTTATTTGTTTGTAAGATTTATTTCTTATATATTTGCATAATAATTAATTCGAAAGAGGAGTTTTAAACCCCGTTGTCCGGAAAACTAGTGGTTCAAAACTCGTTTTTAAGAAGATAATTACAAGAAAAAAATCTAATAATAAAAAATTGAAAAAATGAGTACAGAAATTAAAAACACGCTCTTTCGTTTTGTAACGATGCGAGCACCAGAGTTATCTAATGAAGAAGGTATAAAAAGTCGCTTTGTTTTTATGGATCCAAGGCTGCTTCCAACTGAAGTAAGAACTTTTGAAGATGCTGTCTTGAATAGACCCAATACCCAAACCAAATGGGAGGCAATGTCTGAAACAACTTTGTCATTTGTGCCCAAAAAAGAAACTGAATTAAAAGATTTCAGTCGAAAAATCTATGATTTTAGTGTTTGGGTTGCAAAAAACAAACGCAACTTTTCCTACCATGAATTGTTGCAAAAACTTCATGCATTAGCGGGTGAAAAAATCACACTTTCGCAGCTCAATCTTTTGTGGGACAACTTATTTTATCAAGTGATAACCAAAAAAGATTTTTATGCGAAAGAAACGATTATGCATCTTTTAATCGGAAATCACGTATTTCTTCATCAAACTGAAATTCAAAACAGTGAAGAGCTTGCTAAACAAATTCTTTTAGCCAAAGTCGTGCTTCCGAAGGAACTTTTTGTCGAAACTGATGGCACGTCAAACGGCTCAATTGCTCGAATAGCTCCTAAAGACTCAGGTGCTTCATCAAGTACATATCGAACAGCCCCAAGTGCTGAAATGATGAAACTAAGACAAACCCACGAAGAACGAATCAGAATCTCAGAGCTAAGCAAGTTGAAAAAAGAACTTCAAAAAGCAGAAAAAAAATTCAAAAAAGAAGCCAAAGAAGCATTCGATATTCAAGCACAAAGTCATCAAGAAACGATAAAAACCATCAACGATCAATACTTCGAAGATGTAAAAACCGCTAAAGAAACTTGGTGTGCATTACAAGACCCAAATTCAACTTACGACTCACAACATCCTTGCAATCAACCTGAAGAAGTTGAAAAACCTCAATTACCAACTTTTGTTTTTCAGTTTAGAAATGAAATGGATTTGTCTTTTCTTGAGAGTGAATTGACTCCTGAATCATTTAAATCGCTTTTGACGTTATTGGAAATCGAATTTTCATCTGGAGTAAATGGCAAAGCCGACCCAGAATCAATTGCTGATTTATCCGGAGATGGCTATTCCTATGCTCAAAGTTACTCGATAATCGATTCAGGAATTTCACAAAGCAATCAAACCATAGTAAACAATTTACCTTCACAAAATAATGTTGTGGCAAGCGTTGGTGGAGTTGTCGTTCCGGTTACCACAAGCTCAACGGCGTTGCCATTCAGTTTTCAGCTTTGCCCATCAAGAAATGCCGAAGGACTTATATTGTTTGATATTAAAATTGAAGTGCCAGACAGCACTTGGGAAGTTAAGGAGTCCGAAAGTTACCATCAAATGGCGGGAGTTAATTCAACTGCAACAAATGGTTTGTTTGTGGCATCCGAAATTGGCACGTCAATTTTACTTAAAACATCAGCAATTTATGACTTTGATGACAGTTTGACTGCAACTTCAATTGAAGGGAAAATCGAATTCACCAACGGAACAGAAGCTACATTCTCTGTCCCTAATTCTCCTTCCGCTTCTTTCTTTAAAAGCTGTTTCAATGGCGACTTGACGTTAAAACAAGACGATGATAATTCTGGAAGCAACAACGGTAGTGTTCCAACAACTAACTTTATTCCAACTGGCTTTGGTTTCAAACAAATTGGAATTGCCGACTATAAAAAAGTAGAGCAAACCACTCAAGGTTATGTGGAAGGCGATGTAGCGCACATCGAAAACGTTATGGCGCGTGAATACAAAGAAAAAGCCACTCGAAGATTGCGCAGAAGCGAAAACACAACCACTACTTCAAGTGAAAATGAAAGAGAAAAACTCACCGACACTACAAGCACCGATCGTTTTGAAATGCAAAGTGAAGTGGCAAAAGTGTTGCAAGAAGCTAATGATTTTGCTACAAATACTTATGCCAACTTTAATGGAGGTCAACCAGGAGCAGGAACTTATTCAATCGGTGGAAATGTTAACATGGCCACTCATTCATCCAGCGAAGAAAGTTCAATGAATGCTGTAAATCAAGCCAAAGAAATTACCGAAAGAGCGATGGATCGTATTGTTTCTAAAGTAAAAGAAGAGCGTATCGAAAAAATCATCGAAGAGTTTGAAGAAAACAACAAACACGGTTTTGACAACACCAAAGGCGACAAACACGTAGTAGGTGTTTACCGATGGGTGGACAAGGTGTTCAAAAACCAAGTCTTCAATTACGGCAAACGATTGATGTTTGAATTCATGGTTCCGCAGCCATCAAAATTACACATTCTTGGTATGACCGAAAACCAAATGGTAAAACAATTGGTTGAACCCGTTGATCCTAGAAAACATGTTGATCCTGTTGGGACTTTACCAGAAAACACTAAAAAACTTTCCGACTACAAGTCTGTAGATGAGAATACTGCTAAATATTGGGGAAGTGTATTCAATATTGAATTGAATCCTAAACCACAACAAACAATTTATATTGGAAAAGCGTTTTCAGGCTCAGGTAACGAAGCAAATGGAGGTGAATTTGAAGAAGTAATTGCAGGAGACATCAACTTGAAAATTCCTGAATTCTATAAAACAGTAACTGCAAGCGGTCTCATTTATGCGCCAGATGAACCTGCTGTAGGCTGGCATTTTCTGATCGGAGGGAAAAGAATGAACGAATTGGCAGGCCATCAAGAAATTTCAGCTTTTGAAGGTGAAATTCCTATTTCTTATTCATTAGTAGGATATCACGCGGTAAGTGGAACAGTAGAAGTTAAATGTGAATTAACTCCGACAGGTTTAGAAAAATGGCAACAAGAAACATTCAAAGCCATCATTGATGCCTACGAAGATGCTCTTGTTGAATACAACCAAAAATTAGCCGAAGAAAACGCTCTTGGAGTGAAAATCAAAGGCGAAAACCCGGGTTTCTACCGTCAAATTGAAAATACGGTTTTACGTAAAAACTGTATTTCATATATGATCAACCAAGATCCAAATGCGGCTCGAACTTATGGTAGAAGTATGTTTAAAGCATTAAATCAAGGTGTTATCCGAACTTTTGGTAATCACGAAGTAAACGTTTCTGCCGAATTAGACGACTACGCTGCATTTGCCAAATTCATGGAACAAGCGTTTGAGTGGGAAATCATGTCGTACAACTTCTATCCTTATTATTGGAGCGACAGAAAAGATTGGGCAGATTTGTACCAATACGACAACAACGATCCGTTGTTCCGAAACTTTATGCAAGCCGGTATGGCACGAGTAATTGTAACGGTTCGACCTGGATTTGAAGAAGCTGTTCGTTTCTACATGCAAACAGGAGAAATCTGGAATGGTGGTGAAGTTCCGGTAATCGACGATGAATTGTTCTTGTCTATTGTAGACGAACTTCAATCGCCAAAAGGCAAAAAAGAAGGAAAAGCATGGGCAACACGTCTACCAACAGCTTTGACCATCTTACAAGCCGACAGCATCGGATTAAGAGTAACCAAAGCCTTGCCTTTTGACGAAGACGCATTGCCTGAGTTTGAAAACCCAGAAGAAGTTCCGGTTTCAGAAGGATTGGAAATTAGTTATGACCTATTGGGAAGCAGTCAATTAGGACGAGTTGTAGGTAAAATTTTTGGCAACGAAAACAAAGAAGCCAAAATCGTAGTGAAGAATTATTTAGACGACACTCTTCGCGACCTTACCTATTGCGACGCCAACGGAAATTGGGAACTCAACAGTGTTCCGGTAGGAAAATACAAATTGGTACTCGATGCCAACAACGATTTCCCAACCACCGATTACGAAGTAACCGAAGGAAGCAAAGAAGTAACCGTAGAATTGGCTGCCAACCAAACGGCAGAAATCAACTTGACCATTCAACCGCTTACCTAAGCTTTTGTTTAACCTCAACCACAGCAAAGAATGACTTTGCTGTGGTTTTAAAAAAGAAAAAACAATGAGTAAAATAAAAGAATTAATCGAGTTTTTAAGACTCGATCGGAGGTATGACGAGGATAAAGAAAAAAATAAGGAAATAGACCAAACAAAAGTTAATATTGAGGGCATTTATAGCAATTTAAAGCGAACAGTAGAAAGAACTGAATTCGAAAAATTCAACTTATACGAACGCATTTTTAACATTTTAGACCAACATGAAGCCACACATTTTTATGTTTTGCCGCTTTCCAATAAAAATGTCTTTTACATCAAATTGCCACCTACAGCAGATGGATACAATTACTTGAACATTGAAACAAAAAAAAGTGAACCCGTTGAAGATGAAACACAACTTTTACCTATCGAAATTAATGAATCAACGTACCATTATTTTTATGACAAAGAACAAAGAGAGGTCGTGTTATCGTATGAAAACCTGAAAGATACAGCTGTATTCTATGACAGCATCTTTTTTGATCCTGAAAAAATGAATCTACAAACAGCAACTTATGAATACCAGTATTCAAAACCATTAAGCTCATATTATAAGTTTATTGATTCTGTGTTAACTCTACTAAAAAGAATAGTGTCTTTTCTAATTTTTAAAGATACCTCATTAAAAAATGTAGAGGTTGAAGTTAAAAAAAAGGGAACTATTTTTCTCATTCCGTCAATTTTTATAGCAGATCGAAAGAACTATTATGTTTATTATTATTACACCAGTAGTAGTAAAAAAATGTTTTATCAAATTAATGATGAAGACATTGCTATCAAGCTCAAATTCAAGGGTAAAGAACCTTTTTTATCCTATTTAAACGAGACTATTTTTACACAACAAAGCTTTGACTTTTCTGATGCATATAATAAACAACGACGAATTGATTTTATTACCAGTTTCAAGGAAGAAATAATCTTTCCTCTAGAACGTCAAATGTTAAATGGTTCAATTAGTGATTTCAGAGAAGCCATGATAACCCTTTTTTACTTAACGGATGATGTAGCCTTTACAATAAGTAATGAGTGTTTATGGAGACTTTTTGAACAAATTGTTGACAGAGACAATCTGGTTAACTCTTCCGCTTTGCCCGAAGAAAACCTTTTTATAAAACTACTCGACATAATTGCTAAGAAAGAAACCAATGAAAAACTTTTTCTTTATCGGTTACTTCAAATCAAAGATGATAAAATCACCTACTTAGAACTCCTTTTCAATGGACTTAACGGTGAAAACAACACTCATTTTGTAAACTTAGTTTACAGTATTTGGAAAAAAACCGATTACATTCAAATTGACCCTGATAAAAATAAATTAATTACAGAAAATAGCCCGCTTATGTTAGATTACAGATCTGATAAAACGTTAGGGTTTCATCATGATAATGCAGCAATCGAATGGAATCAAAAGACTAAAGCAATTGATGTAAAAGTCACTGTCGGAACTGGAGTGTTTAAAGAAACCAAACATTATGCAAGACATGGATATTATACAACAAATGATGAAATACAAGAGACATTAGAATATAACTACCACCCTTTTTCGCCTTTAGTGATTTTGAATGCAGATAATCCAAAATTTTTGATTAAAGATGACGAACAAGAAGGCGAGCAAATTCAGTTATTACCCGCTTTTGTTCTTTACGCACATGGTGAGAGTGCTTTTTGGAAAAATTGGTTAACCGCTGGCGAATATGCTGTTGATGTACTCACAACCATTTCGGGTGTAGGCAATATCCTTAAATTTGGAAGATTGTATAAAGTATTGCAAGCAGGAAACCGTTTAGCAGGAAAAACCCGAACCTTTACAAAAGTTGTAACAACAGTAAAAGGCGTTGCTGGAGTAGCCGAAATCTCTTCAGGCTCTGTAAATATTTTATTAAAACTAACCGGAGTAGCCGACACTGAACTAGGAAGAGAAATATCAAAATATTTATTTTATTTTGAAATGTTTGCACTTTCAGGAGAAGTTTCTATAGCTTTGTATACAAAAGTTCAAAAAAGCGCTGCCAAGATTTTAGCTAAAGAAAGGGTTTTAAGAGAAGCAGCTAAAAAAGAAGGCATTGAAGATGTAGATGATTTTATTAAGGAATTGAGGAGAGTTTCTAATTTTGATAATATTGCAAAAAACCTAGATTCTATAAGATTAACAAAATTAGAACTAGATGAATGGATTAAAATAATTAGAGAATTAGGTGGTGAAGTAAAATATTATACATCATCCAAAAAAATGATGAAATACTTTAAAGAGCAAAAATGTGGTGCTTGTTTTGATCCTTGGGAAGTACCGCCAATTGTTTGGATTAGAAAAGATGCTACAGCACTTGAAATGTTTCATGAATCAATGCACTTCGAAGATTTTTTAAGACGTGGAAAAGCTAATTATATTAGAGGAGAGGCAAGACAAATATTAAAAGTAGGCAAACAAACACAAATTCCTTTTAGAGACCAGTTAATAAGCACTTACATTAAAGAAAAGTATGTTTTGGATAAAATATTAGAAGAACAAGCCAATTGGATACAAAAGTACGGGAAAGGCAGGTTTACTGACCAAGAAATTGAATTTAGCAAAACGTATTTTAAAGAAGATGTTCTAGATAGATGTATTAAAAATGGAATAGACATAAATAATATAACCATTAAACCATAATAACATGACAATAGAAGAAAAAGAGAAATATCTTACGGAAAAAATTAAATTAATGTTAGATAACATTGATTATAAAATAACAAGTATAATGACGCATTTATCAAAAGATGCTTTGTTAAGAGATGGTAATCATAAAGATGTTTTTATTACGAGTTTTTTCGAACCTGTAATGTGTAGTAGTTTATCTGTATTATCGGATGCAGAAACTTTAAAACATCTATATGTTCGAACTGGTCCAATGAATTTTATTGATATAGAAGAGTTTTTTAAACCTTATGATGAGGAGGATGAAATAAGTTAGTAAATAAAAACCCTGGCTCCGAAAAGAGTGCTACAAAAAGCTCCGCAAATGTCTCCTGACTTTGCGGATTTTTTTTATTTTAGCTCAAAGTCAGGAGACTTTGCGCAGCTGGGTCCATTGCCAATTTATAAAGGATCGTCTTATAGTGTATCATTAGAAGATTTCAAAAAAGTATTTAACAAAAAAATTGTAACAATAAAATAATATAATCATGACAGAAAAAGAAAAAATAGTGAAAAATAACAATGGAGAAATACCAAATGGTAATTATGACATTGTAAGAATTAAGAATATACCAAATCCAGAACAAGAACTCAATATCTTTAAGCAAACAATTATTGCGTTTTTAGAAAATAAAAATTTAGACCCAGAAAATGAAAATTGGGAAAAATTATTACCCAAACCATTAGTTGAGTTTACCAACCAATTAAAAGAAGATGATTTTCATAAAGATGATTTAATTACCAGTATTCCCAACATAATTGATACCTTACAAGATGTAAAAGAATGGGAATGGTATAGTTCAAAAATAATTAAAAATGGTTTTGAGGTATTTATTACAGGTGATTTCCATGGAATATTTTTACCAATGATTCATCAACAAGGCATCCCTCATGCCAGTTTATTTATTGAAAGTGAAGGAATTGAGCATTCTACTCGAGCACTTACAGATGTTCTTTCTTACAGAAAATGGAATCCTAATACTTTAGAATTAAAGTAGTTTGTTTTATTCACCGCTACCGCGCGAATCCTTTCGCACCGCTACCGCGCGAATCCTTCGCGTGGCAATTAAAAAAGTCAGTTCTAGTTAAGAACTGACTTTTTGCTTTTAAAAACCTAATGCGCAAATTACAATCCACACCAAACAAAACCATAACACAAACGTTATGGTTTTTTTTATTTTACAAAAAGAAAATAATCTTCGTTTTGTTTTAAAATAAAAGATTATTTTCTTATATTTATTCATCATTATAATAATTAAATCATGGACAAATTTACCTCAGATCGAATCCAACAACTGCATCCTGCCGTGAGAGCCGAAATGCTCAAAATCGTGGCCGAATGTGATCTCGCACTTACCGGAAAAGCAAAAATCAGAATCACTCAAGGCTTGCGAACCTTCAAAGAGCAAGACAATTTGTATGCCATCGGACGAACGAAACCGGGCAAAAAAGTAACCAATGCCAAAGGCGGACAATCCGTGCATAATTTCGGTTTTGCCGTCGATATTTGCCTAGTCATCGACGGAAAAACCGCCTCTTGGGATACCGTAAAAGATTGGGACAACGACCAAATCGCCGATTGGTACGAATGTGTGAAAATTTTCGCCCAATACGGTTGGGATTGGGGCGGAAACTGGAAAAAGTTTAAAGATCTACCGCACTTTGATAAACGAGGGTTCAACGAATGGAAAAAATTATCCAAATTACAACGGGACAAAAACGGATACGTCATTCTCTAAAAACTAATGCTATGACTAAAAAAATTAGAATTCTCAGTTTGGATGGCGGTGGAATTCGCGGAATCATCACTTGCGTCATCCTCAAATACATCGAAGAGCAACTCCAGCGCACCGATCATCCCAACGCCAAAATTGGCGACTATTTTGATCTTATCGCCGGCAGTAGCACTGGCGGATTATTGGCCGCAATTTTACTTTTTCCTGACAACTCAAAAAGTGCCAGGTTTTCAGTGCAAGAAGCACTCGACCTCTACGCCAAAAAAGGTGAAAATATTTTTAGTGTTTCGTTTTGGGAACACCTCATCAATCCGTTTGGGTTGTTCAATGAAAAAATTTCTCAAAAAAACCTCGAAAAACAACTGCACGAAGTGTTTGGCGATTTGCAATTAAAGGATTTTGTAAAACCATGCCTCATCACTTCATACGATATTTCCGAACGAAGAGCCAAACTGTTTGCGAGTCACGAAGCCAATGCTTCACTCGAAAACTTTTACGTTCGTGATGTCTGTCGAGCCACTTCTGCAGCGCCAACGTATTTTGAACCTGCGAGAATCAAATCGCTTTACGGTCAAGCATTTACTTTGGTTGATGGCGGAGTATATGCCAATAATCCTGCGATGTGTGCCTATGCAGAAGCACGTAAAATTGCCTTTTCGAAAGTGCTCAACGACGAAGAGAAAATTGATCATCCTTCGGTTAAAGACATGGTTATGGTTTCAGTCGGAACAGGAACCGTGTTGAAACCGTATCATTTTAAAGATTTTGTGAACGCTGGACGAATCAAGTGGATTTCGCCATTGATCGATATTTTACTTTCTTCCAATGCCGAAACCGTGGATTACAATTTGAAGAAAATGTTTGAAACACTCGGACCAAGAAATCGTCTGAATTATCATCGTTTGATGCCATCTTTAAAAAACGCTTCGCCCGATATGGACGACACTTCCAAAGACAACATTTACGAACTCATTCAAGCCGGACTTTCATTCGTAGAACAAAACCGTGACCAACTGAACGCCATAGCTAAAAAACTCATCAAGAATAAATAAACCACAAGATAGAGATGATTAAACACTATGCTACAGAATAAAATAAGCTCCATTAGATTGCAAACCAATCTGTAATAATTCACCACAGATTCACAGATAATAAATGATTCAAAATCTGTTAATCTGTGGTAAAATCTTTAAAGACTAATAAAAAACGCCAAACTTACATTTGGCGTTCTTTTCTATAACAATTTCACTTCGGTGATTTCGTTGTAAATCTTGTAGGTTTTAGTCTTCGGATCGAAGAACTGTTGTTCGGTATAAAAAACCTCAATTTTGTCGCCTTTTACAATTTTGTCTTTAATAAACAAAGTGTCGCCTACAAACGAAAAAAGCCAGATAAACTCTCTCTTTGTATTGCTTTCGTCGGTTATTGTAATTGTATTAAACTCGGCCGATGTCATCGATTCAAAACTTCCTTTGTGTGAAGATGCAATTACTTCTACTACTTCATCTTCGGCAGCATATTCATCAGCTGCTTCATCTAAAATGTTTGAAAAAACCTTCGGACAAAGCAAGGCCATTTCAACACCCACATTTTCTGCAATACGCTCTAACGAAGTAGATTTTTTATCCGGATTATAACCAATTGCTTTTCGGTCTTTTTCATCCAACATCCCTAACGATTCGAAAATACACAATCCCAAATCAGTTTCGGTTAGTTTTTCTGTACCTTTATTGGTGGCACATTCACAGGTTAAGGCTGCTAATTTTTTGTAAACAGCTTCTTTTTTTTGAGCCGTCATTGCAATACTAAACAACAACAGCAATAGCAATTTTTTCATTTTTTTCAATTTAATTCAGTGTTTACAAACGCCGAAAAGATTAAGAATATTTTTTTTGCGAATATAAAACTTCTGTTGATAAAGTGTTTAATTAACTCCGTTTTTATTGTCTTTTTTTATGGAATAGAATTTGTAGATTTACACCGATAAAAACTCTAATTGATTATGAAGTCATTCTATTTTTTCCTTCTTATCGCTTTTTTAAGCGTGGGTTCACAAGCTCAAACACTCACGTTTAAAACCAGCAGCGTTAGTGTAACCGAGAAAAACGATAAAGGTAAGTGGAACAATTGGTCGGAATTTGTGGATGCCGATTTGATCATCACCATCGATGGCAAAAAAAACAGAATTGTTGTTAATTCACCCGATATTCAAGTTTTTACCATTAAAGCCTATGGCGAAAAAATAGAAAACGACGACCAAAAAATAGTTCCTTTTGAATGTGTGGACAACAATGGTTCTAAATGCAATATCATCGTCATTACCCACAAAAAAGAAAATAATCGTATGCAGTTTTACATCAATTACTCGGAAGTAAAATTTGTATACAACATCTACAACTAAATTCAAAAATGGATTTCTCCTTTTCAAAAAATGAAAAACTAAAAAGCAGAAAAGTCATCGATTCGCTTTTTACCGAAGGAAAATCCGTTGCAAAATACCCATTGCGATTAGTATATGTTGAGGTAACAAACGAAGAAGAAATTCCTCTGAAAATGGGTGTTTCAGTTTCCAAAAAACACTTCAAACACGCCGTTGATCGCAATTACTACAAGCGAGTTCTTCGCGAATGCTATCGTCACAATAAACATCTTTTATTGGAGAACATCACTAAAAAATACGCCGCTATGTTTTTTTATCAAACCAGCGACCGATTAAGTTCAGAAGAAATCAACGAAAAAACCATTCTGCTTTTTAAAAAATTCATCGAAACAGAAAATAAAACGGTATAGAGTGAACTCTTGTAAACTTTTTCGTCTCGATCAAAAAAGTTTACAAGAGTTCAATAATAATACGAAGTCTTTTTTCGTTTTTACATTCTAAATCAATTTATTATGAAGTTTATTTTCCCTTTTCTAACTATTGGAATTCTTTTTTGTAGTTGTAAAGAAGCTGAGGCTGAGGCTGTGGCATCGGAAGTTAGTATGGTGAGCGTTCCAGCAAAAGCTTCTTATGAAGGAGATGTAAAATATGACATGGCAACAGTAGATTCAACGGCTGTTGCAGTTGAAGAAAATGCGCCAACAAGTCCGGTTTCGTCAGAGAAATTAGAGCAAAAAATCATCAAATCGGGCGATTTGCGTTTTGAAACTTCCGATATGGAGGAAACGTATGGTGCGGTTCAGCAATTGATAAAAAAATACAAAGCCATTATTCAAAGTGACACTGAAGATAAAGACGATTATACTTTCAACAGGTACTTAACACTGAGAATTCCCAATGAACATTTTGACAATTTCATCAACGATTTAGGAAAAGGAGTTGACTATTTTGACAGAAAAAACATATCCATTCAAGATGTGACTGAAGAATATATTGATGTTGCGTCGCGAATTAAAACCAAAAAAGCACTAGAAGCTCGGTATTTAGAATTGCTTAATAAAGCTAATAAAGTATCTGAAATGCTAGAGATTGAGCGTGAATTGGCAACCATTCGCGAAGAAATCGAAGCCAAAGAAGGTCGTTTAAAATACATACAAAACAAAGTGTCGATGAGTACCATCAATATTGAATTTTACAAAGCAATGGAACGTAAAGCTGGAGCGCGCGTTTCTTTTGGTACAAAATTTGTCAATGCACTAAAAACAGGATTCAACGGAATTTCAACTTTCTTCCTTTGGGTAATCGAAGTTTGGCCTTTTATTATTATTTTAGTGGCCTTGATTTATTTTATTAGAAAACGATTTAAGAAAAAAAGCAACAATCAAAATGTGGACACAAATTAAGAAAAGATATGTAATTCCAGTAGTCGCTGGCGGATTTTTATTCGTTGGAATGAGTTTCAAAGACGACTTTTTTGAAGTTGCCAAACAAATTGAAATTTTTACTACTACTTTCAAAACCGTAAACCAGAATTACGTAGATCAAGTTTCTCCAGCCGAGTTGATGGATAAAGCAATCAAAAGTATGCTGGCCGATTTGGATCCGTACACCAATTATTTCAACGAACAAGATGTTGTAAAATTCAAAATCAACAATACAGGCGAATACACCGGAATTGGTGCGATGATTACGCGCAAAGAAGACAAACTCATCATCAAAGAACCCTACAAAGGATTTGCAGCTGACAAAGCGGGTTTGAAAGCCGGTGACGAAATCATTCAAATTGGAGATGTGCTTTTATCCGATTACAAAGAAGATGCGTCACAATTGCTCAAAGGAACCAAAAACACCAAAGTTGATATTAAATACCTTCGTCAAGGAAAACCATTAACCACTCAATTGGTACTGGATGAGGTTGAGGTAAAGGCCGTTCCATTTTTTGCTAAAATTGATGCAAAAACAGGATACATCGTTTTATCAAAATTCAACAAAAAAACCACTCAAGAAACCAAAGAAGCATTAGAAAAACTTAAAGCCGATGGCGCCACTCAAATCATTTTGGATTTAAGAGGTAATCCAGGCGGACTTTTGAATGAAGCCATCAATGTGTGCAATTTGTTTGTTCCAAAAGGCGAAGTGATTGTAACCACCAAATCGAAAAACGAAAAACACAACAACGTTTATAAAACTACTCGCGAACCAATTGATACTGAAATTCCGTTAGCTATTATTGTGGATGGAAAAAGTGCATCGGCTTCTGAAATTGTTTCGGGTGCATTACAAGATTTGGATCGAGCTGTTATTTTGGGAAGCAGAAGTTTCGGAAAAGGATTAGTACAACGTCCGTTTGACATGACCTATGGAACTCAAGTAAAAGTGACCATTTCAAGATATTACACTCCTTCTGGACGATGCATTCAAGCCTTAGATTATGCACACAAAGACAGCGATGGAAAAGCAATTAAAGCCGACATTACAAAAGCCAATGCGTTCAAAACCAAAAAAGGAAGAACAGTGTATGATGGTGGTGGAATTTTACCCGACATTGAAATCGCAGAAACCAAATTAAGTCCGATTAGCGAGGCCTTAATTCGCAACGATGGGATTTTCAATTATGCAACGTATTACTATTATAAAAACCCGAATTTAGGCGATAAGATTCCGACTATTTCTGATGCCGATTATGCCGATTTTAAAGCCTTTTTGAAAAAAGAAAAATTCAGTTTTGATACTGAAACCGAGATTGCCTTAAAAAATACTTTGGAAAAAGCCAAAAAAGAAAATATCGATCAGACGATTGCTGTTGAATACCAACAATTGCTTTCGGCTTTGCAAAAAAGTGAAGAATCACTTTTAGACAAAAACAAAAAAGAAATTTCAAAATTGATTCAAGATGAATTGATTAAAAGATACCAATATAAAGAAGGATTGTATCAGTATTACACCAAAAGCAATGTTGAAATTTCACGTTCAATTACTTTATTCAATAACATTGCCGAATACAATAAAATACTCAAACTATAATGTGGAAATTTATTAGAATTATTCCGTTTTTCATCGTCAGTTTGCTCTATTCTCAAGAGGAAATGGTACAAAGTGTTTATTTTGATTTTGATAAATTCTCTTTAGATGATAAGCAAGCCAGTGATGTAGTTGAATTCATCAAAAAAGCCGATTCAACGCGCATCGAATCCATTCAGATTTTTGGTTATACTGATGATGTTGGAAAAGATGCGTACAACTTTAAACTATCGACTAATAGAGCGACCACTATTCAAAATAAATTAGTTGAAAACGGAATAAAAAATAAAATTATCGTAACCATCGAAGGAAAAGGTAGAATTTTAATTGACGATGATATCGTTGAAAATCTTCCCGAAAAACGTTCTAAAAATCGCCGTGTTGATGTTGTTCTGAACTTAAAACCATTGCCCAAAATTCAGATTCCTGGTTTTTATAATATGATTCAAAAAAACCATATTGTAGGCGATCACATTTATCTGGATAATATACATTTTGAAAAAGGAAGCAGCAAATTGACTACCAAATCTAAAAATGAATTGGACAAAATTGCGCTTTTACTCCACCGCTACAAAAACATCCAATTTGAAATACAAGGCCATGTCTGTTGTACGCCACCGTATCAAAAAGAAGCCATTGACAAAGACACCAAAAAAAGACAGTTGTCTACCAACCGAGCACAATCAGTATACAAGTATTTGGTTTTGAAAAAAATTGCTAAAAATCGAATGACTTTCAAAGGTTACGGAAATACTGTTCCGCTTAATAAAGGTCCAGAATACGACCGTAGAGTTGAATTAGTAATCACCAAAATTTAGTGCGATTCGTTATATCTTTTTTGATTGCTTGTTGTTTTGCGACCACTTCATTGTGCGCACAAGAACACAGTGTGTATTTTGATTCCAATGCTTTTCTACTCAACGAAACTCAAAAAGCAACACTAATTTCTTTATTTTCATCAGAAGAAGAAGTGAAAATAACTATAGCTGTTGAAGGTTTTTGTGATGATATTGGTTCGGACGAATCCAATCAAATACTTTCCCAAAAAAGAGCTTATGAAGTAACTAATTTTCTGCAAAATGAACTTCATCTCGAAGTATCAAATTCGATTGGAAAAGGCGAAATTTCTCTTCCTGAAAACACTCTAAATGCAGATGAAATTCGAAAAAATAATCGTGTTGTAAAAATCCGTTTTTCAAAAGAAATTGTTGAGTTTAAAGTTGATTCTGCACAGAAAAAACCAACCCAAACTAATTACAAGACCTTTTCAGACGAACTTAAAAAGGGTGATCGAATCATTGTAAACAATCTTATTTTTATGGGTTCGCTTACTTATTTTCAATCGCCCGAAGAAGCCGAAGCCGAGCTGGAAAAAATCATTACTTATTTAAAAACACATCCTGCAACAAAAATTGAAATTCAAGGTCATGTGTGTTGCATTTCCAATTCGTTTAAAGACGCGTACGATCGCAACAGTAGAAAGAATAATTTATCGGAAACCCGAGCCCAAAAAATATACGATTATTTTATCGAAAAAGGAATTGCCGCTAATCGAATGACCCACAAAGGTTACGGAAGACAATTTCCCATTCCTGGCGGTGAAGAACACGACAATAAAAGAGTTGAAATTTTAATTGTTGAAGATTAATCTTTTTTCATTTCGATGTGTGGAATATCATCTTCCAAATACATTTCGCTGGTTTGAACAAATCCGTGTGTCTGATAAAACTTCTTCAGATACAATTGTGCCGAAATGGTAATTTTGGTTTCGTGAAAATGAGTTTTTACTGCATTTACCGCTTGGTACATTAGTTCGTGTCCGATTTTCAATTCGCGTCGTGTTGGTTTTACAATCACTCTTCCAATTGATGCTTGTTCAAAATAATCGTTGGGTTTAAATAATCGAGCGTACGCTACCAATTCGCCGTCCATTTCACCCAATAGATGAATTGCTTTCTCATCTTTACCATCAATGTCTTGATAAACGCAATTTTGCTCCACTACAAAGACTTCGCTTCGCAATTGCAACAAAGAATACAACTCGAGTAAAGAAAGTTCGTTAAAACGCTTTATTTGCCATTTTACTAACGACATATAATTATAATTTGATGGTTTTAATAATGGCTTCCAACTCCAACATAAAATCGCTTTTCCCTTTAAAAGGCGCATAACAGAATCCTTCTAAAACCAAAATTCGTTTTTTCTTTTCATCAACAATTGCATAATTAACAAACGGTCCGGTCATGAACGCATTTTTCAAATTCCACGTTCCTTTGGTTTCGTAAGCAATGTGGTCTGAAATGGTAATTTTATCTAAGTAAGGCGTAAAGTCGGTTTCCGTTAGCATTCGGGTTCTTTTTTTACTCCCGTGAATGTATTTATTGCCGATAGAATCTCTGACTTTTACTATCGAATTAATAATATTGGTGGTATCTTTTAATCGTTTGAATGGCAATTGATAGGCAATGATGCTCAAGTTTCCACCGTTGATTTCTTTCTTCATCCACAAAAACTTTTTCCTTTTTAAAACGGTTTTGAATTTGACCGGAATCTTCACATCAACATCAAATTGCCTATTGATATCGTTGGTTTCTGATTTGTCAACATAAATCTGGCTTTGGATGGATCTAATTTCAGAATCGCGAATTATTTTAGTGATTTGAGGCGCTTTTACTTCAATAGAATCAATGAGATCTTTGAGAGTTCTTCCCGAAAACCGAATGAGAATCTGCGGATTTGAGGTTTCGTTTTCTTTAATGCTAAAATCGTTTTTGACGTCTTTTTTTACCACAATGATGTTGCGACTTTTGGTCAAAAATCCGTCCAATAATTTTACTGGATATTGATTCAAGACAAAAAGTGGTTCTTCGTCTTGCAAACCAATTACTGGCGCAGCAAATTTATTTCGCAGTGAATCACCTACTTCTCCATTCCACAATTGATCATCAATAATTACCGAAACCGAATTGATTTTGCCTAAGGTTTCATAGGCCGTGTTTTTTCGTTCCTCAATGCACGAAGAAAAAAGAAACGGAACCAAAAACAATAAAAAAAGGGTTTTATTCATATTGAAATAAAACCCAAATTTACGTAAGATTTTGTATTTATCCACCAATTTTTAATTTCATTCCTGGCTTAATACTTTCGTCTTGTATATTGTTCCATTTTTTGATGTCAGCAATAGTAACACCTGGAAATTTTTGTGAAATACTATATAAAGAGTCACCTCTTTTTACATAATACATTTTTTCGTTTTCATTTTTGGCAATGGCATTGTCTTTTTTGTTTTTAGCATTTTTATCTGTTACTGCAACATCCGTTTTAGAAACAATCAACGTTTCGCCTAGTTTGATGTTATTGCCTTCGATTGAATTCCATTCTCTCAAATTTTCAATTGTTGTATTGTGCTTTTTAGCAATCAATCCTAAATTATCACCTTTTTGAACCGTGTATTCTTTCGTTTTTGTCTCAACTGCAACAGCGTTTTCAACTGAATTTTTGTCGCCAACAAGAACTTGAGCACCTAATTTAACATTGTTGTCCGGTAAGTTATTCCATTCTCTCAATTGCTGAACTGTAACGCCGTGTTTTCTTGCTATTGAGCTTAAGTTATCTCCTTTAACAACAACATAGTAGTTATCATTTGTGTCTACTTCTTGTCCTTTTTCGCTGTTGTGCGTTTCTGTTTTAGAAACTTTTGGTTCAACTGAAGCATACGATTCTTTGGTTTCAACCGGAGTTTTCACTTCTTTTTTGATGGTAGAAATCACCTTTTCATTTTTGATGATTTTTAGGCTTTTTCCTTTGGCAATGTTATTTCCACTGATGCCATTCCATTTTTTAATATCAGCAACAGTTACATCGTATTTGTTAGCAATTGCAATTAAATTATCGCCACTAACCACTTTGTGGTATTTGGTAACGTCTTTGTAAGTAACGACTTTCTCAGTTTTGAATGCTTTCTCTATTTTTGGTTCCGACGTTTTTACTTCGGCTACTGCAAGAGAATCATTAGGTTTAACTTCATTAGAAACAATTGCTTCTTTTGGTTCTTTGGTTTCGATTTTTTCAAACGAATAAATCTTTAAGTTTCTTCCCAAAGGCGCACTATTGCTACGTAAACCATTCCATTTTTTTAAATCATCAACGCTTACATTGTATTTTCTAGAAATGAGCGTTAGATTTTCGCCTCTACGTATTTTATGATACTTAACACGCGATGCTAGATCGCCATTAATCGTGTCTTTTGGACGAGAATAGGCAACTTCGGTCATTGGTTTTTCACGGTTTCTTGCCACATAATCAACATAAGCGTACACTTTGTCTTCGTTGGAAGCAAAAACAGCTATTTTATCTTTTGGTAACTTCAAGAAATTAATTGATCCTGTGATGTACGGAATTTCATCGCGTTTGTACGACGGATTGAAAAACTTAATTTCTGCCTCTGAAATATTAAACAAATCGGAAATTTGCTTGAAAGTAATGTGTCTTTTAATGGCAATTGTGTCCGTAGCAAAATGATTGGCTATGGCTTTGTTAGGAACAATTCCGTGTTCTTTGTGGTATTCAAAAATATACATCGTAGCTAAAAAAGCCGGAAGATATCCTTGCGTTTCTTTGGGTAAGAATTTTTTAATGTTCCAGAAGTTTTGTTTTCCGCCCGAACGACGAATCGCTTTAGCTACATTTCCTGGACCTGAGTTGTACGATGCCAATACCAAATCCCAATCGCCAAACATTTTGTACATATTGGTCATGTATTGCGACGCCGCTTCACTCGCTCTGAAAGGATCGCTACGCTCATCCACATACGAGTCAATTTTTAAACCGTATTGTTTTCCGGTATGGTACATGAATTGCCACAAACCTGTTGCGCCTACTCTAGATACAGCTTTTGGGTTCAATGCCGATTCTACAATGGCTAAATATTTGATTTCTAATGGAATATTGTTTTTAGCCAAGTGTTCTTCGAAAACAGGAAAATAGAATTGCGACAATCCCATTAAGCGTTCAAATCCTTTTTTTCTGTTCTTTAAAAATGACTTGATGACGTTTTCAAGACCAACATTGTATTCGATATTGAACGGCGATTTTTCATCCATTAACTTCAATCGCTCTTTCAGCAATTCAGTAGGAAGTTCATAATCAACCGTTTCTTCAGTGTCAATTTTACAGATGTCACTGATCATGCTATCGTACAAATCAAGCGAAGTCAGTTCTTTCATCCACAAACTATCCACACAAGTGGCCATTTCGTCGTGAACGAAAGTGGCTTTAATGGAATCGAGGAATGAAATTTTCACTTCTTTTTTTACAATCGTATCCGCAATTGGGGTTACTTCCTGAGCGTAAAAAAAGGATGAAACAAGTAAAAAAGTGTAGGTTACTTTATTTTTTATAGACATATTGATTTCTCAATTATTTATTATTCAGTATTTTAAGCGATTTTGCAAAATTAGAACTTATAACGCTAAAAAATGTGTAAATATTGTTAAAAGTTGCATTTAATCGATAATTGCTGCAATTCCCGGTAAAATTCTTCCTTCTAACATTTCCAACATGGCACCGCCACCAGTAGAAACGTAGCTCATTTTTTCTTCTAAGCCAAACTGTTTTACAGCTGATACTGAATCGCCTCCACCAACTAGTGAAAAAGCGCCATTACGGGTTGCTTCGGCAATTTGTTCTCCTAAAGTTATGGTTCCGTGAGCAAAATTTTCCATTTCAAAAACCCCCAATGGACCGTTCCATAAAATGGTTTTCGAATTCATAATTACCTCTTTGAAGTTTTCCAACGATTTTGGTCCGGCATCCAAACCTTGCCAACCATCCGGAATTTCTCTAACGTCTACAATTTGAGTTTTGGCATCGTTGGAAAATGAATTTGCCGCCACAACATCAACTGGTATATGAATGTGAACGTTCTTTTCTTTGGCTTTATGTAAAATTTCGAGTGCCAATTCCATTTTGTCGTCTTCACAAATCGAATCGCCAATTTTTCCTCCCAACGCTTTTATGAACGTAAATGTCATTCCACCACCAATTATCATGTGGTCAATTTTATCTAAAATATTTTCAATTACGGTAATTTTGGAAGACACTTTTGAACCGCCAAGAACAGCAGTTACGGGTTTTACCGAATTATTTAAAACACGGTTCAAGCTTTCTATTTCTTTGGCTAATAACAGACCGAAACATTTTTTTTCTGGGAAAAATTGAGCAATAATGGTAGTTGAAGCGTGTGCTCTGTGTGCGGTTCCGAAAGCATCGTTGACATAAATATCGCCCAATGATGCTAATTCTTTAGAAAATTCAACATCACCTGCTTCTTCTTCGGCATAAAAACGCAAATTTTCAAGAAGCAATACTTCACCCGATTTTAAATTGGCGGCTGCATTTTTGGCTACTTCACCTCTACAATCGGAAGCAAATTGAACTGGAACTCCAAGAATTTCAGAAGTTGTTTTTACGATGTGTGAAAGAGAATATTGATCTTGTTTTCCTTTTGGTCTTCCTAAGTGCGACATCAAAATCACACTTCCGCCATCAGCAAGAATCTTATCTATAGTTGGTTTTGCCGCTTCAATTCGGTTGGTATCCGTAACATTAAAATTCTCATCTAATGGTACATTAAAATCAACACGGATTACAGCTTTTTTATCTTTAAAATTAAAATCGTTAATAGTTTTCATCTTTAGAATCAGTTAATTTAGTTGATTGCAAAGATAGTCTTTTGTTTTTTTAATTAAAATGACAAAACTCATTGATGGGAATTAAACCCATTGAAACTATTAATCCATATCGGTTATACCAGTTATAACGGTATTTACAGAGACTATGTATAATTTTTCAGAATACATTCCGTTGGCTTTCGATGCATAGAAACTAATAGCATCTTCCAATTGGTCAAATCGCTCTAAGTATACGTAAGTGTAGTTATTGATTTTATTTACAAACGTTTGATTTTTTACGTCTTTTAAGGTCAATAAAGTCGAATAGGGTTTTGCGTTGCTCGGATCTACAAAAGCACTAGTTACCACATAAAATCCTTTTTCTTGACCTGTAATATTAAGCGTTAAAACTTCAATTAATTCTTTTTTAACTTCACCTTTTTTATTTGAAAAAGTTTGTGCTTTACTCGTTAGGTTTTTAGCTGAGGTAGTTTGGAATAAATCAGCGTAAATCTCCTTCATTTGCTGTACTTTTTTGATGTCGTATCGTTCCAACATTTCTTTATTGGTCATACTGGCTGGTTTTTGTGCAATTGGTTCAGCGGTAGGAATCGACTCATCAACAATTAAAGAAGCAAAAAACAAAAAGCATTTATCACTATCCGATTCGATTTTTAAAGTTGCTTCCGAACTGTTGTTGTCAAAAACAGCATTGTTTTCGTTAGCTACTGTAGTCAAACAACTGTCAAAACCCAACGTATTTTTACTGTCTGGATAGCGATTTACTTGGTGTTTGTTTTCGATAGTGATTGAACTATTAAAGAAATTATCTGGTTTTCTTAATTTATTGGTTACTGGAATAAAGTTTTTACTTTTCGGTGTTTTGATGGACACTTTATCGCCCGGAACTTTGTAATCGCCATCTAAAGCTGCAGCGGCGATTTGTACTTTCACTTGACCTTGAGCTACGGTTTTGAATCCGTTGAAATTCAAACTTACGGATGAACTCGAAACATCTGAAAAACCGTCATAGGTAATGATGCTTTTCATGGGTTTTGAACTGTCTTCATACACGATGAAAATTTGCCAACCCGAAGCAATTCCACCTCTTAACATTCCTTGAGTAGCTCTAATATCGGCCAAAGTATACACTCCAGAAGGATTTGACATTCCAACCACATCATCGGTGATGTCTGCATACACTACATAAGGCGCAAAATCTTTGTATTCGGCCGAGTTCAATCCGTCAAAAATGACCGTTCCTGTTACACTTTTGTATTGTGCTTGATTGGGATATTTAATTTTCACAGTTGAAACCGATGCTCTTCCGGCATCAATAGCTACAAATTTGTCTTCTTTGGGTTGATCTCCGGTGTTGTATTTGTAGGTTCCAGACCAATACAATCCGGCGTAGACTATTTTTTTGGGCGAATTGGTATCGAGAAATAATTCGGCGCTACTTGATGAAAAAGTAGATTCATCCCCATCAATATCAATGTATTCCATGGTAAAATCATCATTCAATAAAGCGGAACTAGTATGATTGTAATACGGAACGTTGGATGAATTGCTGTAATCAACACGGTTAGTAATGTTGTTGGCTAAAATCGTAACATCTCCGTTGAGTTCTTTTTGAAATCTAGGTTTGAATGGATTTTGGGAATGCACGAGTGAAATTCCGAGAACCATCATCGAAAAACAAATGTTTTTAGGGCTAAACTTTTTCATTTTCGGTAGTATTGGGGGTTTTTATTCGTCTAAATTGGTAATTATTGCGTCTTCTTTATTGTTTACAGACAATATCCAAACGGGATCTTTGTAGGTGTTGTTCAGTTTTGAATTGCATAAATCAAGCGCCATCGATTTGTCGGTGGTTTTGGCTAAATACACATAATTAATTTGATTATTCGGATTCAAAAATGAGGTTGCAGTAAGACCTTTGGAGTTTAATCTGGAGACAAAATTTTTCAAGTTAGCATCGTTTTCAAAAACGTTTGCAATAATATAATATCCTGATGAAAATCCATCGATGGAAGCCGATTTTATTTCTGTAGAATTTTTTCGTATTACAATAGGCTTTTCAGCTTGTGTTTTAACTTCTTTTTTCGCAGCTACAAATTCGGATAAATCGGTTTCGTTGGAAACATAAATTTCTGGAGTTGCAATCGATTTAAAATCCTCATCTTCAGTTACTTCAATATCAAAAGCAGAGAAGAACATATAACAACGATCGCCGCTAGATTTCATTCGTAATGTCGCTTTATTAACATTATTTCCAATTACAGAATTGTTCAAATTTGTAATGTTCATCATGCAAGTATCATAGCCTAAAGTGTTTTTACCATCGGGTTTTCGATCTAAAAAATGGCTGTCGTTGATTGTAATCGAACCGTTTAAGAAGTTTTTTGCTTTGCGATTAGCGGTTTCCAAAACAGAAAATCTGTCGTTTTCTCCTACTTTAAAAAAGAATTGATCGCCAGTCAAATTGTTGTCGCCTTCCAGAACTGCAAGTGCAATTTTGGCATTCACTTCACCTTGTGGAAGAGTGGTAAATCCTGAAAATGGTACTTCAGTAAAATCATCATTCAATCCTGAAAAACCATCATAACTGGTAATGTATTTTCCTTTCATTGATGCATCGCGGTACACTACAAACAACGTCCAACCTGCCGCAACTCCACCACTAATTTTACCTTCTGTAGCTCTGACATTGGCAACCGTATATTCACCAAAAGGATTATCCAATTGATTGATGTATTGGGTTATATCGGCATAAACAGCATACGGTGCACATTCTTTAAATTCTTTTTTTCCTAAACCATCAAAAAGAATTTCGCCTTTAATTTTGGTGTATTTTTCTTGATTTGGGAATTTAATTTTGATGTCGTCAATGTTTTCTCTGTTATTATCATCAGCTACAAATTTCTCTTCACTTTTCTGAATTCCGGTGTTGTATTTGTAGGTAGCCGACCAATATAAAGCAGCATAAATTATTTTTTTATTTTCTGGATTATTCACCACTAGCGAAGCTGAGCTTGATGAAAAAGTACCTCCATCGTTATCAACATCGATGTATTCCATCTGAAATTGATCGTTCAAAAGCGCATGATTGGATTGGTTGTGGTACGGAACTGAAGTTGGATTATTATAATCGGTTCGGTTTACAATTGAGTTGGCAATTACTGCCATATCTCCTTTTACAAACGCGTGGTAGCGCACTTTGAATGGAACTGGAGTCTGCGAATGACCAATTACACAAGAAAACAATACGGCAAAAGCCGAAACAAATAATTGTTTGGTGTGTTTCATAAAAAACTTTATTAGGGTATTATTACTTTTTTAAAAACAGGGTGAAATTAGAATTAAATTCGTTAAAGTGTGTGTTTTTATCGATTAAGTGTAAAAAATGATATTTTTTGTAGGTTTTTTTCTTTATGTTTTTATGCTAAAAAAATGCATTTTTTGATTTTTTTGTACTATATTTGCTCATGCTTTTTTCAGAAATTTTAGGTCACGATTACATCAAAAATCACTTAATGAAAAGTGCGAGTATTGGAAGAATTCCACATGCTCAATTGTTTATTGGACCTGAAGGAACGGGAACTTTACCCATGGCAATTGCCTATGCTCAGTACATTATTTGTGGAAATTCGGGAAATGAAAATACCGGTTCTAACGAAGCGTGCAACTTAAAATTTAATTCGATTTCGCATCCTGATTTGCATTTTGTCTATCCAACAGTAACCACGGAAGACATCAAATCAAAACCGAAAAGCCTCGATTTTATTCAGGATTGGAGGACTTTTTTAAATGAAAACAGTTACGGAAGTTTGTTTGATTGGTACACGCTTTTGGGCGTTAAAAACAAACAAGGTGAAATTCGAGTTGAAGACGCCAATGAAATTGTAAAGTCGTTATCCTTAAAATCACTCGAAGGCGGTTACAAGGTAATGATCATTTGGATGGCCGATAAAATGAACATTTCGGCTTCTAACAAATTATTGAAATTATTGGAAGAACCAACGGATAAAACGGTTTTCATCTTAATTTCTGAAAACGAAGAAGACATCATTCAAACGATACGATCGCGTTGTCAGGTATTGCATTTTAACGCATTACCCGAAGAAGTGATTTCGAGTGAATTGATCACAAAATACGGAGTTACTGAAAATAGCGCCATGAAAATTGCACATCAATCGCAGGGAAATTTCAATAAGGCATTGCAAATTTTAAATGGTGATAGCGAAGAATTTCCATTTGAAGAATGGTTTGTAACGTGGCTTCGTGCGGCTTACAGTGCTAAGAAAAATGCTGCTGCCATCAATGATTTAATCGCTTGGAGTGAAAACATTGCGAGCATTGGACGCGAAAGTCAAAAGAAGTTTTTGAATTATTGCATTGATGTGTTCCGCCAAGCCTTGATGCTGAACTACCAAGCGGAAAAATTAGTGTATTTTGAACCCAAAGTCAACGGTTTTACCTTAGAAAAATTTGCTCCTTTTGTTACTGGAAATAACATACACGAGATATTTACTTCGCTTTCTGATGCATCGTATCATATTGAACGTAACGGAAATGCCAAGATTATTCTGACTGATTTATCGATTAAATTGACGCGTTTGATTCATAAAAACTAAACTATTCCCGATTTCTACTCTTTCAACACTATTTTACTTTAACTTTGTTAGAAAATCATGAACGATACTGCTGCAGTCTTAGTTTTAGTTTTCTTGGCATTGACTTTTTTGATGTCGTCTTTCGAAAAAATGTTCAATTGGAATGGTACAATGACTTGGCTCAAAGGTCTTTTTGCCACTACTTTCCTTAAAAATGTAGTTCCATTAGTTACCGGAATTTTACTGGCTTTTGAAGTCTTTGCCGGAATTTTATGTTTGGTTGGAATCTTTGAATTGTACTTGAACGGAGGAAGAATGTTTGGTTTTTACGGTTGCGTTTTTTCTTGTATTTCGTTATTATTTATGCTTTTTGGTCAGCGTTTGATCAAAGATTACGATGGCGCACGAAACATAGCGATTTACTTTATTCCCGCTGTTTTTGGTGTTTTTTTGTTGAGTTAACTATCCTGTTCTTTTTTAAGTTTCAGCCACGAATTCACAAATTTTAAAATGTAACCGATTAGATTCTATTAGAATGTTCATCAAAGATGAACAAATTTTTAGTAAAACTTCATGTTAATTTGTGAATTACTTCTTCTGTTCGCTATGCTCGAGTCGTTGCAAAACATTTTTACTACTACTTTTAGTAATCTATTTTGAACTTAATTTGATTACAAACTCGCCTTGTACATTTTCAATTCATCCCAAGTGAATTCGTCGCCGTATTTTTCTTTTAATTCGCCCAAAGCGTCGCCTTTAAATCCTTTGAATGCATTGGCTAACGCATTGATTTTGTCTTCCGGAAGCACATCTGTTAAGGCAATTGTCTGACTTTCGATGAGTTTCGCCAAGTGACCGCTGATGGTTTGTGGCGTCAATTTTCGAATAGCTGCAATTTCTTTGATGGTATTTCGTTGAATCCAAAGTTCATAGGTTTCCTGAACCGTTGATTTCTTTGGTTCTTTGGTTTTTTTCTTTTTGGAATAACGATCAATATCGCCTTGTTCTTCTATCAATTGAACATTGGCATTTTTGAATTCTGCTCTAATGGAATCTACTGTTTTAATTCGGTAGCAACGAACATCATCCGACGACAGTTTTTCTTTAGAAATCGTTTCGCCTTTGACTATAGTTTCCACCAATAATTTGGCCTTCATTAAATTCAAAATTGACCTCAATTGAAGTTCTTCTATGTCCGTTAATTCTTCGTAAAACTCTTTTACATTTTTGATGCGTTTGACTTCTTCTAATTTCCAAATCAAATCGCGATACAACAGATTCATTGGTGGAAAAAAGTAATTGTACGCTGCTTGCACTCGTTCGTTAACAAACTGTAAATCAATAGTTGAAGAAAATAATTTATTCAATTGAAGAATGAATTTTCGGGATGGTTCAACCAAATTGTCGATGATTTCCGCCTGATTTTTTGCCCAAATTGAATGCTTTGATTTCTGCGAAGCTTCTGATTTTTCACTGTAACTAAAAGAGTGATTGCGCCATTCTTGGGCCAGATCTTTACAATCAAAACAATTTACTAAATAGTGGTGAATGTACTGTTGTGTTTCTTGTTGCAAAGTGTTTTCAAGCACATCTTCAGATGCTTTATTGGTGGCGTATTCCATCACATCTTGGTCGTTGGAAATTCCGTTCATTTGCAAAGGCGAAAGCAACACCAAACCTTCCAACGAACGCAAACGCGATAAGGCAACATAGGCTTGTCCTGGCAGAAAAACCTGTGAAACATCGAGTGCAGCTTTGTCAAACGTTAGACCTTGACTTTTGTGAACGGTAATCGCCCAAGCCAGTTTAATAGGATAATGCGTAAAAGTTCCAAGTACTTCTTCCTCAATCTCTTTAGTATTTTCGTTTACCGTATATCGGATGTTTTGCCACTCGTATTTTTCAACTTCGATGCTCTTTTTTTCGTCGGGGAAATGAATCCAGATTTCTTGTTCAGAAAGCGATTCAACGATACCCATTTTTCCGTTGAAGAACTTTTTATCAAACGATGCATCGTTTTTGATGAACATGATTTGTGCACCGATTTTTAATTCTAATTTTTCTTCTAAAGGATAAATTTTATCAGGAAAATCATCTACAATATCGGCTTTGTAAGTATACATTTTCCCAACTAAATCTTTCAACGACTGCGCGTTAATACTATCGGCTTTTGCATTATGAGTCGTCAAAGTAATATAACCTTTGTTGGCTTTTAGATCGAAGTTGGGTTGAACGTGTTGGTTTAAAATCTGAACGTCATTTTGAGTCATTCGGTTGTTTCTCAAGCTGTTGAGAACGGAGATGAATTGGTCGTCAGTTTGTCTAAAAATCTTAGATAATTCGATGTACAACGGCGGATTCTGTTCGATAACGTGCGCATTGAAAAAGAATTTTCCGCGGTAATAATTGCGTAATGTACGCCATTCATCATCGCGAATTACTGGCGGAAGTTGCAATAAATCACCAATAAAAAGCACTTGAACGCCTCCAAACGGACGGTTTCTTTTTCGAACAGATTGCATCATGAAATCCATTGCATCAAGTAAATCCGAACGCAACATACTCACTTCATCGATGATGAGTAATTCCATATTGCGAATGACTGTTTTCTTTAAACTGCTCATTTTGAAATGTCTGCGAAGCGTTGAACGACTTTCAAATTTGGAGTTTTCTAGAAATTGAGGCGCTGAATTATCGGGAATGAATCCGCCAAATGGCAATTGAAACATTGAGTGAATCGTAACTCCACCAGCATTCAATGCCGCAATTCCAGTTGGAGCTACAACCACTGTGTTTTTGTGTGTGGTTTTGATGATTTCTTTGAGAATGGTGGTTTTACCTGTTCCCGCTTTTCCGGTAAGGAATACCGAACGATTGGTTTGGTTGATGAATTGCAAAACGTACTTTGCTTCGGCAGATACAAATTCCATGGCTTTGATTTTAGTAAAACAAAAATAAAACATTGTGGCTCAATACACAACAAAAAACGCCTTCAGAAATTGAAGGCGTTATTATATTTTAAAGAGTTAAATTATTTTTTCTCTTCTTCTTCTTTTTTAGCAACTGGTTTGTCTTTTTCGTCAACGTATTTGCTATTTACTAACTTGATTAACTCTTTAGTTATGTCGTAGCTGTCTTTTGCATATAAAACGGTTGCGGCATCGCCTGTTCCGTAAATGTAATCGTAGCCTTTTTCTTTTCCGTACTCTTTAAAGATTTGTTTGTATTTTTTCACCAAACTGTCCATTTCTTTACCGCTTTCACCTTGCAATTGTTGCAACATTCCTTGTTGAGCGTATTGTAATTGTTGCTCTCTTTGTTGCAATTCCATGTATTTTTGTTTGGCCCAAGCTTCTCCATTTTTTTGCATATTGGCTTGAAAACTACTTTGTTCGCTTTTCAAACGAGATGCTTCGCTTTGAAGTTTTACGTCCATTTGAGCGGCTTTATCTTTGTATTTTGCTTCGATGTCTTTGGCTTCGGTGCTTTCTTCCATCAATTTTGAAGTATCGATGTAAGCGGTTTTAAAATCTTTGGCCGGAACTGTGTTGTTTTGGTTACACGATACAAAGGCAACCGAAAGTGCAAGTACTGCAATTATTTTTTTCATTGTATTTCTTTTAATTTTTACTATTCGCCAAAAGTATAAAATTTTAAACTTAAATCAGAAAAAGTTCAAAACCTTGGCATTATTTTATGTAATAAACTCTGTTTATGGTTTATTTTTCATCGATAATTTTTTACTATTGAAATCGGCTTTAAATAATGCGTTTTAAGACACTTTCACTTTTAGGACAACTTCTTTTATGTTGCTCAGCTTTTTAGTTAAAAACAGCGTTTTATATTAGTTTTTAGCGTTTTTTAAGATGTAAATGTGAGAAGAATATTCATTATTCTTACTTCCGTAACGATTGGACTTTAATCCGATGAAAAAAGCGTTGATGAAATTCATTTTTCCGGTTTTGTATTTTTCGGAAAGCAGACTGACATAAAAACTATCAAATTTCATGGGAATTACTTTGGTCAATTCTAAATTGTGTTGAGCAAATAATTTTTGAATTGCGGTTTTTGAAAAATGCCAAAGATGAATTGGAACATCAAAGGCGGCCCAATATTTTCCGTAATAATTGGCGTCAAAAGAATTGAAATTTGGTACAGCGATGATGATGGTTCCATTCGGTTTAATCATTCGTTTCAATTCGGCTAGTTGATGTTCTAAATTAGGAACGTGTTCTAACACATGCCACATGGTAATAATGTCTAACGAATGATCTTCTATTTCTGACATGTCGTTGACAAATGAAACTCCTTTATTAATCGCAATTGATTTTGCTTTTTCACTGGGTTCAATTCCGACAATCCTCCAGCCATCATTTTTGGCTGTAAGTAAAAAATCACCTACTCCTGCTCCAATGTCAATAATGGTTCCTTTTTCGGAAAGTGAATTGATGAGTTTTAATTTATTCTTTAATGCAATTCCTTTTACGAATTGGTACATTTTTTCGAATAGCGATTTCTTACCGTCGGTATGTGAAATGTAATCGGCGCTTTCGTAATAGCTTGGTAATTTTTCTAAACTCGGTTGTGGATGCGTGATGAGCATGTCCAATTCTTCATTGTAAAGTAACTCGAAAGTTTCTTGTGAAACCGAATGATCTTTTACGTTTAGAAAGTGTTTTGTTTTTGAAATATCCATTAATTTCTCTTTAATAATAAGGCTTCACGAATTTTGTTTCACGTGAAACATTTTGAAGAATGAAGTACGATATCCGATAGTTGAAGTGAACTTCGTACTTTGTATATTGTACTTCAAATTATCGTCCCATGTGAATCAATAAGACTGAAACATCACTCGGAGAAACTCCGCTAATGCGTGATGCCTGTGAAATAGTTACGGGTCGGATTTTGCTTAATTTTTGTTTAGCTTCTATCGACATCGATTTGATTTTATTGTAATCAAAATTCTCCGGAATTTTGATGTCTTCTAATCGAATCAACTTTTCGGCATTATTGCGTTCTTTTTCGATATAACCCGAATATTTTACTTGTATTTCGGCTTGTTCAATTTCTTCTTTATCCAGATTATGCTCTTTGATGTACTCTTGTACTTTCTCAAAACGAACAATATCTTCCAATTCGATTTGTGGACGAGAAAACACTTTGAACATTTTATCCGATTGCGACATTGGTGAACTTTCTTTTTCTAACAAAACTGGATTGGCTTCTTCTGGAGTCAAACTCGTTTCTTTAAAGAAATTGACCATGGCTTCACTACGGCTGAATTTTTCTTCCATTCGTCGTAAGCGTTTTTCGGATGCTAAACCAATTTCGAATGACTTTGGGGTAAGTCGATAATCGGCATTATCCTGACGTAACAACGTTCTGTATTCGGCGCGAGAAGTAAACATTCGGTAGGGTTCTTCTGTTCCTTTTGTGATCAAATCGTCAATTAAAACCCCAATGTACGCTTCGTCTCTACGAAGAATTAAAGGTTGTTGTTCTTTTACTTTTAAGGCTGCGTTGATTCCGGCCATCAAACCTTGTGAAGCGGCTTCTTCGTAACCTGTAGTTCCGTTAATTTGCCCTGCGAAATACAAACCTTCTACTAGCTTCGTTTCTAAGGTATGTTTTAACTGTGTTGGCGGAAAATAATCATATTCTATGGCATATCCTGGGCGGAAGAACTTCACGTTTTCGAAACCAACGACTGAACGCAATGCTTTGAACTGAATGTCTTCTGGAAGTGATGTTGAGAATCCGTTTACGTATACTTCTACCGTATCCCAACCTTCGGGTTCGATGAACAATTGGTGGCGTTCTTTATCAGCAAAACGATTGATTTTATCTTCTATCGATGGACAATAACGTGGTCCGAGTGATTTAATTCGGCCATTGAACATTGGCGAGCGATCAAAACCTTCGCGTAAAATATCATGAACATCCAAGGAAGTATAGGTCATGTGACATAACCTTTGATGAGTTAGAGGTTTCGTTTCATCCGAATACGAAAACTTATCAGGAACAGCATCACCTGGTTCTTCTCTCATTTTGGAATAATCGAGCGAACGACCATCCACACGTGGTGGCGTTCCGGTTTTCATTCTACCCGATTCAAAACCTACATTGACCAAGTCTTCTGTGATTCCGTATGCCGCACTTTCTCCTGCTCTTCCACCACCAAATTGTTTGTCACCAATATGAATCAATCCGTTTAGAAAAGTTCCATTGGTTAGAACAACTGATTTTGCTTTAATTTCAATTCCAAGTGACGTTTTAATTCCTTCAATTTTACCATTGTTGATGATTAATCCCTTAACCATTTCTTGATAGAAATCGAGATTTGGAGTTCGTTCCAACATCAAACGCCATTCTTCTGAAAAGCGCATTCGATCGGATTGCACTCGTGGTGACCACATTGCTGGACCTTTCGATTTGTTGAGCATTTTAAATTGGATGGCGGTTTTATCCGATACGATTCCGGAGTAACCGCCCAACGCATCAATCTCACGTACAATTTGTCCTTTGGCTATTCCGCCCATGGCAGGATTACACGACATTTGCGCTATGTTTTGCAAGCTCATTGTTACCAACAACGTACTGCAACCCATGTTGGCTGCTGCCGCTGCGGCTTCGCAACCAGCGTGTCCTGCTCCTACTACAATTACATCGTATGTATTAAACATATTAGACTTCTTAGATTTTTAGAAAGTTAGACTGTTAGATTCTAAATTTCATATTTTATTATAATGTTCCACGTGGAACTTTTATTCTGTTCACTGTCGTTTATCAATTAGCCCTGATGGAGGCGATATCCTTTTTGCTTCAAGAAATCGAATGAAACTTAATTCTGAATTATAATCTGATTTACTTAGAACTGCCCAGCAAAAAGATAAAGCCGAGAGCAGGAATTACGACTACAAGAAAGCCCAAGCCATTCGCTCATAAAAATCTTAATGTTCCACGTGAAACAATTTGATTTTTTCGTCTTCTTTACTTCTCATTAATTGCTCATCAGACTCCGTTTTGTCTTTGTATCCACAATAATGAAGTACACCGTGAGCCATCACTCTTTTCAATTCTTCATCAAATGAAACATTAAATTCTTCTGCATTTTCACGCACTCTTTCGATGGAAATAAAAATATCGCCGTGTAATTCGTTTCCTACAGAGTAATCGAAAGAAATAATATCCGTTAAAGTGTCGTGATCCAAATACTGTTGGTTGATTTCAAGCAAATAATCGTCGTCACAAAAGATGTAATTGATCTCGCCTTCCTTCTTGTTTTCGGATTCAATTATAGCAGAAACCCATTTGGAGAACTCATCTTCATTGCTTAATTCGAACTCTGTTTCGTAATTATAACTTATCATTCGTTTTAAAATATTCTTGAACCTTTTGGTTAAAATTAGCGCGCAAAGGTAAGGTTTGTCTGTTTAATATTTCAACACTATTGATATAATCTTGCAAACGTTGCGGTAATGCATTGGTTGTATTATTAAATTCTTTCTTATTGGTTTCGGATTGACGTTTCTTTTCTTCGCCTTGTTGCTGCGTTGCTTTTTCAAGTTTCAATAACTCATATTTTAGGTTCAACATCTTTTGCAAAACTTCGTTATTGAACCCTTTGTTGAGCAATTGTTTTTCGATTTGCTTCATTTGATTCAAGGCATTTTGACCGCTTCCGCCCAAACCTTGCTTGTTCAATTCTTTCTCTAATGCTTCACGCAATTGTTGCTGTTCTTTATAAATTTGCATGATTTGTTCAGCATCACCTTCACCGTCTTCGCCGTTTTCATTGTTCTTACTATCACCTTGACCGCTTCCACCCGAGTTTCCGCCTTTACCATTTTTTCCTTTTCCGCCTTCTTTTCCGTCGCCTTCTTTTCCGTCTTTTCCTTGCTTACCGCCTTCTTTTCCGCCTTCCTTTTCTCCTTGACTTCCTTCGCTACCTTCTCCTGGTTGTTCGCCTGGTTTTTGTCCAGGTTTCATCCCTTTTTTCATCTTCTCGCCTAAACCATCTTGCTTTTTGATGATGTCGGGTAATTGCATTCCGGAACCTTGTCCAGGTTTAGGTTTACCTGCGCCTTGACCCGACATGGACATCGACATTTGCATGTTATTTAATGCATCAGCCAACATATCCGCCAAACGATTGGCTGCAGAAGTGGCAAATTGTTGGTGTGAAGTTCCTTTGGAAACATTGGCTTCAGCTAAAGTTTCTAAAGCTTTATCAACGTTGTATTGTACTTCTCCTATTTCTTTGGTTACTTGTTCACCAATTTTTGGATTACGCAACGACATCGCAAACAAACTATCATCAACGTGTTTGAACTGTTGCTTTAAGTCTTGTTGCTTTTTTAAGTTTTTAATGAAAGCTGGCGAACCTCTTTTCAATCCTTTAAACTGTTTCATGACGTCTTCTTGCGAAAACGAATACGCTAACAAATTGTCTAAAATTTGACGCAACATTTCGACATCTTCTTCCAATTGATCTTGCTCACTTTGTTGCATGCTTTCTTGCATATCCTGGCTCATTTGCTTCATCTTTTTGGATGCGCTTTTTTGCTTCGGTTTAGCTTTGTCTTTTTGTTGTTTTTGCAATTGATCAGAAGCGTTTTTTAAATCTTCATCAATGCTTTTTTCTTTGGGTTCGGTTTCGGGTAAATCGACTGGTGCTTTTAATTCGTTATTTTCTTTATCAAGCTCTTTTAATTCTTCTTGAATTTTGTCGAACTCCTTATTGATTTCTTCTTGCTTTTCAGCATTATTCTCTTTATCTGTTTCCGATAACTTATCTTGTTTCTCTGCTAACTTCTCTAATTTATCGGCAATTTGTTGTGCTTTTTTCTCAACGTAATATTTCTTAGTTAGCTCAACTAATTGCTCTAAACTTTTGCTTTGGTTTTTACTTTGTTGTTTGAATTTTTCCATTTTTTCAAACAGTTCTTCTTTCTGAATTTTATCGTTCAATTCTTTCAATTCATCCAACAATTTTTTATTCTTCTCAAAGTCTTTATCCACTTTTTCCAGACGATCTTTGAGCAATTCTTTCATCTCATCTTTCTTGTCGGTTTTGACTTTGTCAAGATTGTCTTTCATTTTCTCGGCAAATTCCTTCATCATTTCGTCTTGCTTTTTCTGACGGTTAATGAAGTCGTTTACTTTTTGCTGTTCTTTAAACTCCAACGACTCTTTTTCTTTGCCCATCTTTTGGAGTTTATCCATTTCGCTTTGTTGCTTTTCTTGCGTTTTAAGCGACTTTTCTAACGAATTGATGTTGTCGTTCTGTTGTTGTAATAATTCGTCTTCTTTTTCGGTTTCTGTCGATTCGCGGTGAGAGAAAACAGCCGATTTTGAACTTTTGAAATTATGCAATGCATCGTTATCAAAAATCTCAAAGTAATATTCGTAATTAACGCCTTCTTCAATGGTTAAAGTACTTGGAAAAGCAAAAACAAATTGATCGTAAACGTCTTTGTTTACTGCAATTGTTCCACGACGTGCTTTTGAAGGATTGTCTTTAGGATAAAAAACCACTTGCAGCTTCGACAAACCATAATCGTCTGAAACTTGACCGAGAACATAGTTTTTAGACACTTTTAAACTATCAGGTGCATTATTTACTTCAATGGTTGGATATTGATCTTTCACCACAGAAATCTGATAATTCAGTTTTTCATAGTTTTTTACTTTAGTATTGGAAGTAACAATCTGATATTCGGTATTTTGAACAATATTTTTCGACAATAAAAACAAGTTATCTTGCTTGGAAAAGGGAAAAGAAGCTTTATCATCCAACCAATTTACGCTTTGAGTTGCCAAAGTATTCATTCTCCATGTTACTCTCGTTCCTTCTGGAATTACAGCGTTTCCAGTTCCTTTTATTACCTCTGATTTCTTGTTCAAGTAACCTGGGAAATTCAACACCATTTCGAAATTAGCAATGGATGGAACGGTAACCACAGCCAATTGGTATTCTTTGGATGCAACTTCATTCGCTTCCAAGTGAAACTTAATGTTTTCTTTGGGTTTCGGAATCACAAATTCGAATTCGCCTGCCTTAGAACTTTCCATAAAATAACTTTCGTCACCAATGTATATCATAGCATTTTCTGGAACTACTTTACCAATGGTTTTTACACGAAGTAAGAAATCTTTGTTTTGTTCGGTTTGCAAATTCTGATTCAACACTTGAAATTCGAATGGCGCTGGCGGAAGAAATTGTTGTTTATAATTCACTACACGATTCAAACTTTGCGAAATGATATTGCTATTTCCTGAAAGGTAAAAGAAAGCAAAGAACAACAGCGGAATAATCGCTAATGGCAAGTACTTTTTATTGGTTCCGAAGTTGATCGCATTTCCAAACGGAATCGGTTGTAAGGTAGAGGCTTTTTGATCGATGGAAGCCAAAAGCAACTCCGATTTATTTTTGTCTTGTGATAACTGAAGAAAATTGGTCAGCTTATCGCCTACTTCACTGAAATGATTTCCGATGATTTTGGATGCATCGTCGTAGTTGATTCCTTTTTGTAATTTGAACAACTTGAACATCGGAAATAAAATAAAACGTAGCAATAGAAAAAGTTCGACAGCAATGAACGACCAAAACAAAACGGTACGCGCGGTTGGTTTCAACCAGAGAAAGTATTCAACAAAAAGTGTGAAAAGAAAATACAACAAACCCAATCCGACGAAGAAAATGGTTCCACGTAGCAATTCGTTAGTATAAAACTTCTTAATAAACTGCTCGAGTTTGGTATAAATTACGTTTTGATTTTCCACAATTGTTGATACTATGTTTATAACCGATAAAAATACAAATTTATACTTAGGATAAAAGTTAAATCTTTCTAAACGCTGATTGCACAGATTTAAACTGATTCTATTAGGAATTAAACACAGATTTCACAAATTTGCACAGATTGTTATCATTATTCGATTCAAATTAAAAAAAATCTTGCATCCAACTTCCCGCTTCCAACTTCTACTTATCTTTGTAAAAAATTTAAAAACCATGTCAAAACAAGTTCGTGTGCGTTTTGCACCAAGTCCGACTGGACCATTACATATTGGCGGCGTAAGAACTGCCTTGTTTAATTATTTATTTGCCAAGAAAAACAACGGTGTTTTCTATTTGCGAATTGAAGATACCGATCAAAATCGATTTGTTCCTGGCGCAGAAGAATACATTTTTGAAGCCTTGGAATGGTTAGGAATTGCGCCGAGTGAAACGGTTGACAAGAATGAAAAATTTGGTCCGTACCGTCAAAGCGAACGCAAACATTTGTACAAACAATACGCTGATCAATTGGTGCATTCGGGTTGGGCGTATTATGCTTTTGACACAGCTGAAGCTTTGGATTCGTTGCGAAAACAATACGAGTCTGAAGGAAAAACATTCATTTACAATTGGAGCAATCGTGAAAAATTAGATACTTCGTTGGCAATTTCTGCTGATGAAACTCAAAAAAGATTAGCCGCTGGAGAAGATTTTGTCATCCGATTCAAAACGCCTGTAAACGAAACGTTGCAATTGCATGATATTATTCGCGGAGATATAAAATTTGAAACGAATTTATTGGACGATAAAGTCTTATTTAAAAGTGACGGAATGCCAACGTATCATTTGGCGAATATTGTTGACGATCACTTGATGGAAACCTCACATGTGATTCGGGGTGAAGAATGGTTGCCATCGATGCCATTGCACTGTTTGTTGTACCAAGCTTTTGGTTGGGAAGCGCCCGAATTTGCACATTTGCCGTTGATTTTAAAGCCGATTGGTAACGGAAAATTATCGAAACGCGATGGAGATAAAATGGGTTTCCCTGTATTTCCGTTGGAATGGAAAAGCGAAGAAGGCATTTCATCGGGTTATAGAGAAAAAGGATTCTTCCCAGAAGCAGTGATTAACTTTTTGGCCTTATTAGGATGGAACGATGGCACCGATCAAGAATTATTTTCATTGGAAGAATTGGTAGAAAAATTTGATTTGAATCGCGTTCACAAAGCTGGAGCTAAATTTGATCCAGAGAAAAATAAATGGTTCAACCATCAGTATTTGCAAAAACAAAATGATGAGAGTTTGGCAGAAAGTTTTAAAACAATTGTTGAGGAAAAGATTGGAGATTCCTTCACTGCGTTCGGAATGACAAAATTGATAAAAGTTGTTTCGTTGATAAAAGAACGAGCGAATTTCGTATCTGAATTTTGGGAATTGTCGGATTATTTCTTTGAAGCTCCGACTTCATACGATGAAAAAGCAGCTAAAAACTGGAAAGAACAAACTCCAGTTTTAATTAAGCAATTGATTGATGTTGTACAACCTATTGAAGATTTTACCTCGGTAAACATCGAAACGATTGTAAAAGATTGGATGACTCAAAATGAAATTGGAATGGGAAAAATCATGCAACCGTTTCGTTTGAGTTTGGTGGGTGCTTTGAAAGGTCCGCATTTGTTTGATATTGTAGAACTTCTTGGAAAAGACGAAACGATTAAGCGATTGGAAAAAGCGATTGCTAGTCTATAATTTAAATAAAAAGTCCCGAATGATTCGGGACTTTTCTTTTATAAGTTAAACAACAACTGACCACTGATCGTTCCGATGTTGCCTTTGAATTTATTGTTTCCGTTGAGCAAAATTAAAGCGTCGTCGCTATTGAGTTTATTGAATAGATTGTTCACTCCATACTGGTAATTGACAATAGCTCTAAATCGGCGTGTTCCAGCCGAAAAACCAACGTATACGTTTCCGTTTACCTTAGCAACATCTTGTAATTGACTTGCTTTTAAAAGTGTCCCATTAATGATGTTGTTTACATCTCCATCATCGGTTTTGAGTTTGTCGTTGATTTGAATTACGGGTCCAAAATCAAAAGAAACATGATTTTTTACCACATTATAACTCAATAATAATCGGATTTGTGCTCCGGCCAAATTGAATTCAGTATCTTTTTTTTGTAATGTTGGAGTTGTAGTTTCTAATGAAAACGTATTCTGAAAAAACTGCATCCCGTAAATCATACTCCAATTGTTGTAATAGTTTCCACGAACGGACAATCCGCCATTAAAACCAATTCCAGGTTTCGCTGAAAAATTAGAGCTGAACAAGTTCGATTGCGAGATTCCACCAGTAATTCCGATTCGGTTTCCGTCTTTGTTTTGGTATTGAGCTAAAGTTAATGCAGAGCATAATCCAAGTGAAAATGCTAAAATAAGTTTCTTCATAATAGGGTTTAAATTTGTAACAAACATACATTATTCTCGTATAATAACTGTATTAACCACTAAATATTACTTATTATGACAATTACATTCATTGTTATTGCTTTTTTTGGACTGATTATTCTGCTTTCAAGTTTTTTTACTGTAAAACAACAAACAGCAGTTGTTATCGAGCGTTTTGGGAAATTTACAAGTATTCGAAACTCGGGTTTACAACTCAAAATTCCGATTATCGATCGCATTGCTGGACGCGTTAATTTGAGAATTCAACAATTGGATGTATTGATAGAAACTAAAACGAAAGACAACGTTTTCATCAAAATGAAAGTTTCGGTTCAGTTTAAAGTAATACAAGACAAAGTATACGAAGCGTTCTATAAATTAGAATATCCTCATGATCAAATTACCGCTTATGTTTTTGACGTAGTTCGTGCCGAAGTTCCGAAATTAATTTTGGATGACGTTTTTGTTAGAAAAGATGATATTGCTATTGCGGTGAAACGCGAATTGAATGAAGCGATGACAACCTATGGTTATGACATCATCAATACATTGGTAACTGATATCGATCCTGATATTCAAGTAAAAAATGCAATGAATAGAATTAATGCTGCGGATAGAGAAAAAACGGCAGCCGAATTTGAATCAGAAGCACAACGCATTCGTATTGTGGCCAAAGCTAAAGCCGAAGCCGAAAGTAAAAAATTACAAGGTCAAGGTATTGCCGATCAACGTAGAGAAATTGCGCGTGGTTTGGTAGAAAGTGTTGAGGTGTTGAACAACGTCGGAATTAATTCACAGGAAGCTTCAGCCTTAATTGTAGTAACCCAACATTATGATACATTACAAGCGATTGGAGCAGATACTAATTCGAACTTAATCTTGTTACCGAATTCTCCACAAGCCGGAAGTGATATGTTGAACAATATGGTGGCAAGTTTCACAGCAAGCAATCAAATTGGTGAAACGATGAAAAACCAACCAAAACGAAACAAAGACAAAAACAATCCAACTTCAACCGATTTTAATCCATCGGATACATCTAATCCGGTTGAGCCGACTGATCCATCTTAATTTGATACATTTTTATAGAAAAAAGAGAGTTTGCGAAAGTGAACTCTTTTTTTTATTCCTTTTGATGGTAAAAACGCATTAGAATCGATTTAAAAACACTTTTTTATGAAAATGAATTCTGTGTTGTTGTGGATGAAAAAACTAATTAAAATCAATTTATGAAAGTCGTTTTTGATAGTAATCATCAATGTTTTTATTAGTAACAATAACAACTTTCAATAATAGAAAAAGCCAACATTTCTGCTGGCTTTGATATATAAAATCTATTTTAAAAATAATCATGTAAAAAGATTTTTTGGCCACGAATTATCGAATTTTACTTTACAAAAATTAGATTCAATTCGAATGTTCATCTAAGATGAACAAATTTTAAAATTACAATTCTGCTAATTTGTGCATTCGTGGCAAAATAACTTTTTTAACTTATATAAATTAAAATCGCGGCTTTTGAAACTATTCTTTACTTTCCACTTTCGCCCAAGTATCTTTTAGGCCAACGGTTTTGTTAAAGACTAATTTTTCATTGGTCGAATCTTTATCCACACAATAATATCCCAATCGTTGAAACTGAAATTGTTCTCCGTTTTTAGCCGAAGCTAAACTTGGTTCCAAATATCCTGTAATTATTTCTAGTGAATTCGGATTGATGTATTCTTTAAAATCAACTTCTTTATCGCCATCGGGATTTTCATGTGTAAATAAACGATCATACACACGAACTTCAGCTTTAATGGCATGATTGATTGAAACCCAATGAATCGTTCCTTTTACTTTGCGTTGTGAAGCTTCGGTTCCACTTCCGCTACGTGAATCTTCGTCGTACGTACAGTGAATTTCTGTGATATTTCCATCAGCATCTTTCACTACACTTTCTCCTTTGATGATGTACGCATTTTTCAAACGTACTTCGGTTCCGAGTGTCAAACGGAAGAATTTCTTATTGGCTTCTTCTTGAAAATCTTCTCTTTCGATGTACAATTCGCGTGAAAAAGGTACTTTTCTAAATCCTAGATTGGGATCTTCAGGACTGTTTTCGGCATCCAATTCTTCTACTTTTCCCTCTGGATAATTCGTAATTACTAACTTCACAGGGTTTAAAACTGCCATCACACGTGGAACGGTTTTGTTTAAATCTTCGCGAACACAAAACTCCAACAACGAAACATCAATTAAGTTGGTTCGTTTCGCAATTCCGATAGTTTTAGCAAAATTCCGAATCGATGCTGGCGTATAACCACGACGACGCATACCAGAAATCGTACTCATTCTCGGATCGTCCCAAGCCGTAACATGACCTTCTTGAACCAATTGCAACAATTTTCGTTTAGAAACAACAGTATGCGAAAGGTTTCTACGAGCAAATTCGCGTTGTTTCGGGCGTACTTTACTACTATCATAAATTTGGTCTAAAAACCAATCGTACAATTCACGGTGCGGTAAAAATTCGAGTGTACAAAACGAGTGTGAAATTTGTTCTAAATAATCACTTTCGCCGTGAGCCCAATCGTACATTGGGTAAATACACCAGTTGTCACCAGTTCTGTGATGGTGTTTCTTTAGAATTCGGTACATGATCGGATCGCGCATCAACATATTATTAGATGCCATATCGATTTTAGCACGAAGAATATGAGTTCCTTCTTCGAATTCGCCGTTTTTCATGCGTTCGAACAAGTCTAAATTTTCCTCTACTGAGCGATTTCGGTACGGAGAATCGGTTCCGGGAGTCGTTGGAGTTCCTTTTTGTTTGGCCATTTCTTCCGAAGATTGGCTATCCACATACGCTTTTCCTTTTTTGATGAACTCAATAGCCCAATCGTATAACTCTTGAAAATAATCAGAAGCATAACATTCGCTGGCCCATTTGTATCCCAACCATTCCACATCTCTTTTAATCGCGTCAACATATTCCTGCTCCTCTTTGGCTGGATTCGTATCATCAAAACGCAAATTTACTGGCGCTTGATAATCAATTCCCAATCCAAAATTTAAACAAATAGCACTAGCATGACCCACGTGTAAGTAACCGTTAGGCTCAGGCGGAAAACGAAAACGAAGCTTATCTTTAGCTAATCCGTTTTTTAAATCTTCTTCGATTATTTGCTCAATAAAATTCAGAGACTTTTCTTCTGTTGACATAGATTTTTTGTAATTTTAGCAAAGATATAAAAAGTTTGTAGTTTATCGTTTATGGTTTTGAGTTCGTTTAACCATAAACTACCAACTATAAACAATAAACATAAAAATGGGAACAATTAAATTACAAAACATCCGAACGTTTTCGTTTCATGGATGTTTATTAGAAGAAGGAAAAATAGGTTCAGATTACCGTGTCGATTTGGAAGTGAAAACGGATTTACGAAAATCAGCCATCACAGATGAGTTGCACGATACGGTTGATTATGTGTTGTTGAACCGAATTGTGGTAGAAGAAATGGACATTCGTTCGAAATTACTAGAACATGTTGCCCATCGAATTATTACCAGAATATTTAGAGAAATTCCAGAGGTTTCTAGAATATTGTTAGCTGTTTCTAAATTAAATCCGCCTATTGGTGGTGATGTTGAAGCAGTTACGATTGAAATGGAAGAATATCGTAGTTAAGTACGATAATAGAAGTGAGAAGTACGAAGTACAAATATTTAAAATTATTAATTAACAATTGGTAATTATCAATTGTTTTATATATTTGCAATCCAATAAATACTTGGCGTCGTGGCCGAGCGGCTAGGCACCGGTCTGCAAAACCGTCTACTCCGGTTCGAATCCGGACGATGCCTCTAAAGAGTTACAGAAATGTAGCTCTTTTTTTATTCTAAATTTTTAGAAAAAATTAATTAAAATTACTGAATCCGGACGATGCTGTAGTAAAAAGAAACCTCAGAAATGAGAGGTTTTTTTATTCTAAATTTTTAGAAAAAATTAATTAAAATTACTGAATCCGGACGATGCTGTGGTAAAAAGAAACCTCAGAAATGAGAGGTTTTTTTTATGTTTAATTTTTAGAAAAAATTAATTAAAGTTTATTGAATCCGGACTATGCGATTCCCAAAAGAAACCTTTCAAAAAGAAGATTTTTTACGTGTAATTCGGACGAAAGAAGAATCTAAAAAATTAATAGATTTGGATGATTATTGGATTTATTTTGCAAAAGTTTGCGTTGCTGTTAGTAGTAAATCTAATGTTACTAATGACAATTTCATCACCAATCTTTACTCTATTTATAAATTTATTGTAATCACTTTCTTTAATTCTATTTCCATAAATAAGTATAGAATTATAATTAGGAATTTTTATTTCAAAACTTTTAATTTCGCTCTTAATTCCTAAATTTTTGTCTGTAAAACATGATTTTATAATAGCGTTTAGAAGATTTCTTCTTTGCAATTTTACTCTAAATTGATCATCATTATCTAGATTATTAATTTTAGCTTGAATATTTTGAATATTTCTAATTTCAAAATTGATTTTTTTTGAAAATTTCTTTCCATTTTTTAAAATCCCCGAAATAGTTATGATTACTTCTTTGCCAAAAGATGGATTAATTAAAAATATGTTTTTTTCTTTTTTTGAAACTCCTAATCCTTCTACATCAAACGATTTTGAATTTGGTACTTCAATCAAAACTTCATTAGGTAATCCTCTGTAAACTATTTTTTCAGACTTAGGAATAACATAATCATTTTCAGTATGTTTAATTATAACCGAGGTATCATTCTGCCCATAATATAATACTGAAAACAATAAAAAAAGTAGGTTACTTAGTATTTTCATATTCCAATGGTTCAGAAATTCCAAACTTCTCTTGAATCATTTCTTTTTCTTTTGGGAAAAAACCTTGCACCATTAAAAACGCACCAAAAATCATTAAAATGATACTGATGACTCTTTTGATTTTGTAGATAATGTGCGGAGTCATTCGAGTTTTGAGCTGTTTAGCTACCATGATTTTAATGATATCAACGGCAAAATAAGTCAGAATAATGGACGCAATAAAAAGAATAATTCGGTTGGTTTCCATGTTCAATTTCGGACCAAAAACAATGATGATTCCCATCCAAAAAGCCAAAACACCGATGTTGATGAAATTCAATAAAAATCCTTTAAAGAATAAACCTAAATAATTGTTTCTCTGAATATTATCTTCTTCCTCATCTTCTTCTTGTTGCCGTTTGAAATTCTTTTTTTCCTTTACATACGACATGATTCCGTAGGTAAGCATAATCGCTCCTCCAAAAATGAACAATCCGGGATCGTCTTTTAATCGTTCTAGAATTTGATTAGTACTGAAATAGGCAATTAAAATAAAAACGAAATCCCCAAAAACAACTCCAGCATCAAACATTAAAGCCGCACGGAATCCTTTAGTTATACTGGTTTCAAGTAGTACAAAAAAAACAGGACCGATGGTAAAGGCTAATAAAATTCCCCACGGAATGGCAGATAGAATGTCGTTGATCATAAAATTGGTTTCAGAATTAAAAGGCAATTTAGAATTTTAAATTCAAAATCGAAAATAAATCTACTTTGCTTCTTCTACTCTACCGCCAGCAATGATCTTTTGATCGATTTGTTTTGGTTTTCCGAAAACAGTAATTAAACCGCCTGCTCGTACTTTTGCTGTCACTAAATCAGTGGCAAAAACATCGGCATCGCCACCTGCATTTACTGTGATTGTAGTGGTTGTGGTTTTTAATTTACTACCAAAATACATGGCGCCTGAATTGAGGATAATTTCCTGATTAGAAGCTTCTCCATTCACAGTAACTGAAGAACCATTCGCAGCTCGGATGGAAATGGAAGTCACTGCTACATTAATTTCAATTTCGGAACCTTCTTTAGCTATGACATCAAATTTAGTCGTTTCAAAAACCGATTCACAACCAATTCTTGAACCTTCATTGGCTTCAACTGCTTCTAATCTTTTGAAATAAACAGTAGCCGAAACGTTGTCGCCTTTCAATAATTTTGTCAATGGCATTCTGATTTTTAACTCGCCATTTTTATTGACTAATTCTACTTCTTCTGCACCTTCTCCACTCAGAATTACTTTATTTTCGCTTCCTGGAATTAACAATACATCAATCTGATCAAAAGAAGTTACTTTGTAAAAAGTTCCGACTTCTTCAGTTCGTTGCGAAAGCGCTAATTGACTGATAAATATTAATATAACTACACTAAACTTTTTCATAATTTATTCATTTCTTCGGATAAAGTGAAAATCCAATTGTTTTTTCACTAAATCGGCGTTCTTTACTTTAACGTAAACTTCGTCGCCTAATTGTAGTAAATCTTTAGAAATTTCGCCTACTAACGCATATTGTTTTTCATCAAATGTGTAGTAATCGTCTTTAATTTCTCGGATGCGTACCATTCCTTCACATTTGTTTTCGATGATTTCAACGTAAATTCCCCATTCGGTTACACCTGAAATTACACCTAAAAACTCCTGATCTTTATGGTCTTGCATGTATTTGACTTGCATGTATTTTACTGAATCGCGTTCGGCTTGAGCTGCCAATGCTTCCATATTACTAGAGTGTTCGCATTTCTCTTCATAAATTTCGGCTGAAACTGATTTTCCTCCATCCAAATAATACTGTAATAATCGGTGTGCCATCACATCAGGATAACGTCGAATAGGAGAAGTAAAATGACTGTAATAATCAAAAGCCAATCCGTAGTGACCAATATTTTCAGTCGAATATTTGGCTTTACTCATGCTTCGAATGGTAAGAGTATCGACTAAATTTTGCTCTTTTCGACCGTTCACTTCGTTCAATAAATTATTCAACGATTTTGAAATATCTTGTTTCGATTTCATATTGATGGAATACCCAAATTTTGAAATCACCGTTTGAAGGTTGATCAACTTATCTTCATTCGGTTCGTCGTGAATACGATAAACAAAGGTTTTCTTCTGTTTTCCTATGAATTCGGCCACTTTTTTGTTGGCCAACAACATGAATTCTTCAATCAAATGATTGGCATCTTTGGATACTTTAAAGAACACACCAACCGGTTCGGCATCTTCATTCAAATTGAATTTAACTTCTACTTTATCAAACGAAATGGCACCATCATTCATACGTTTTCTACGAAGAATTTTGGCTAATTCGTCCAATTTTAAAGTCGCTTCAACAATATTAGAATCGACTTTGTATTCTTTTCCAGTAAGAGAAATTTCAGCTGGAATGATATCTGATTTTGTCTCGATAATCTGCTGTGCTTCTTCGTAAGCAAAACGTTGATCGGAATAAATCACCGTTCTTCCAAACCATGAATCGACAACTTCTGCTTTTGGATTCAGTTGAAAAATAGCTGAAAAGGTGTATTTCTCTTCATGTGGACGTAATGAACAAGCAAAATTCGACAACACTTCGGGCAACATAGGCACTACTCTATCTACTAAATATACTGAAGTTGCTCTATTATATGCTTCATCATCCAAAATCGTTCCTTCTTGTAAATAGTGGGAAACATCGGCAATGTGAACACCAATTTCGTAGTTTCCATTTTCTAACACTTGAAAAGATAACGCATCGTCAAAATCTTTAGCATCTTTTGGATCGATGGTGAACGTCAACACCTTACGCATGTCGCGACGTTTGGCAATTTCTTCTGGAGTGATGGATGTATCTAATTTATTAGCATACGCATCCACTTCAATCGGGAAATCGTACGGCAAACCGTATTCGGCTAAAATCGCGTGAATTTCGGTATTGTGTTCGCCTGGTTTTCCGAGCACTTTTGTCACCGAACCGAATGGCGAATCTGCTTTGGCTGGCCAATCTTCCAAAGTAACTAAAACAACATCACCGTGTTCTGCATCGTTGAGTTTATTTTTTGGGATGAAAATATCGGTGTACATTTTGGCATTGGCCGTAGTTACAAATCCGAAATTCTTTTGAATGTCAATCACACCTACGAATTCGGTTTTAGCACGTTCTAAAATTTCGATGACTTCGGCTTCGGGTTTGCGCGAAGTTCTTCGATTGTAAACGTATACTTTTACTTTGTCATTATCCAATGCGTGATGCAAATTGGTAAACGGAATAAACACATCGTGTTCTAAATCTTCACAAACAAAATAGGCTGTTTTACGCGACGTCATATCGATCGTTCCTTCGTAATATTCTTGGCTTGTTGCTTTTACTAGATATTTTCCTGGTTCGATTTCGATGATTTTCTTCTGAGCGGCAAGGATCTTTAAATCTTTAATTATTTCGTTGCGGCTCTTGGTATCATTGAGTTCTAACTTGGCTGAAATTTGCTTGTAGTTGAACGGTTTATTCGCTTCTTTGGATAGTATTTTTAAAATTTTTTCGGAGAATGACTTGTCTTTTTTTCCGAACTTTTTTGGTTTCTTACTCATAATTCTTTTCTAATTGGTGTAAAATTAGTGAATAGTGAGTAGTAATTAGTGATTACTGGTGATATTTATCTTAAATATAACTTTTGTATTTTTATAAAAATTTTAAAAATGACCGAATTCATCACAGTGGCAACCTTCAATTTTGCTCACGAAATTACCGTTCTAAAATCGATTTTAGATCATGAAGGTATTCCGTATTTATTTCAAAATGAGAATTTAATTTCGGTTGATCCATTGGCTACTTTTGCTTACGGTGGAATTCAGTTGAAAGTACATCCGAACGATCTAGATCAAGTAAAAGAAATCTTAGACCATTTAGACAATAATTTAAAAATAGTATGATTATTCTTTAATGAATGATTTAGTTGCCTTTCCTTTATCTGTTATGACCTCTATAAAATAAGTACCTATAGATAAATCACTTACATCTATAACTTTAGAAGTTTCTATTTTTATTATTTGTCCTAAAGTATTGTAAATAGTAGCTTTTTTAAATTTAATATTCTCCTGTAAATGGATTGTTATTTGATCTGAAGTTGGAATGGGAGTAATAGTAAAATGTTCTAATTTAAAACTTTCTAAATTTAAATTTATTACGGTATTAAAAACTTTAACTTCTCCTGAACTTGGTTGATTATAGAATCCACGACTACCCGGACATCCTGTAGCTAAAAAACTACCATCAGATGATAAAGAAACGCTCTCACCACATTGATTATCGTAGTTACTGCCAATTATATTTGATTCTAATGTCCAATTTTCATTAATGTTTTTATACACACTAACCTTACCATATCTTGAAGAGTTTTGTCCAAACCAAGAAGAGCCTATTGCTAAAGTAGTTCCTTCATAAGATAATTTAACACTGCAACCTAATTGATCCCATACATGTTCACTATTAAAATCAGTTCCTACTTGAGTAAAAATTCCATTAGTAGTAGTATAAACACGAGCTTTTCCAAAACCCTGTGAATAATTATAATCACCAATTGCAAGAAAATTTCCATCTTCAGATAAAGAAACACTTGCTCCACCAAATGGAATATTATTACCTATTTGAATCCAATTTCCATTAATATTTTCAAACAATCGAACTTTTTTATTAGAATAATACAGAAAATCATATTCTCCAATAGCTAATTTAGTACCATTTGCAGCTAATGAAAGACTGGAGGCGGAAGTATTCTGAATACTACTATAAATAGTATTTCCCATTTGATTCCACACTCCATTAACATTTTGAAATACTTTAACTTTTCCTGTATTAGTGCTAGTTTGATCATAAAAATTATTTCCTATTGCGATAATACTTCCATCTGATGAAATATCTAAACTACTTCCAAAACGTGTATCATCATCTTCTCCATAAATAGTTGATCCTATTTGCGTCCATACATCATTTACATTTTGAAAAATCTTTACATATCCAATTTCTGTGTAAGTAGATGGAGGAGCACTAATTGCTAAAATATTCCCATTAGAAGATAACGAAACACAAGTTCCAAAATAATCAAATTGGTCATTTCCTACTATAGTGCTTCCTACATGGGTCCATGTATTATTCACATTCCTAAAAACTCGAACACATCCTATATTGTATGGAGCTGAATAACCTTTTTCTCCAATTGCAACTATTGTTCCATCATCAGATAATGAGACACAATTACCTGCGGCACTATATGCAGCACCACTTCCATAAATAGTATTTCCTATTTGAGTTTGACCAAAAAAATAAAAAGGAAGAAATAATACAAAAAGTACTTTATTCATATTGTAAAATTACATAAAAAATAGTTTTCAACATTTATTAAAAACAACAAAATCAATTTTAAAATTTAATTTAATTTATGATGGTTATTATAGCGTGTTAATTGCTACAATAACTTTTATTTTAAAAACTGGATTTTGTAGTTATCTTTTTTTATACCAATTTATCAACAGAGTTATACCAAAATAAAGTGCTCATTTTGAAGTTATTTTTAGAAATAGTTAACAGTTGTTCACAACTAAAAAGCAGCATTTTTTGTAAATAACTTTTGCTGTTGATTTCTGTTGAAAACCTAATTTTTTCTATTGATAACTTTTCCAAAAAAAGAGGAAACTAAATTTGTTTTTTTCGCTCCCGTTTTTGATTACAAAATTTCAAAATACAACCAAGAAAAACTTCTAATTTTCTATCCGAAGTTATCAACATTTGATGTTAATTTAAAGTTAGCTGAATATCAACGAATTGCAAAATAGAATTAACAGTGTAAAATTTTAACAATAGAATTGAATAAATGACAATGATTTTCAATAACTTATGAAAATAATTAAATAGAGTTTTTTTGAGCGAATTCTTTGAAATCTTCGTTTAACTTCTTGAAATCCAATTCACCTTTTTGTCTTTTTAGATGTTCTAAAACCACAAATGATTTTTCAATTTTTGTTTGAGAACTTTTAATTTTATTAATGATGTGAATTAAACTGCGTTGTTTGCCTAAAGTTAATTGGTGAAAAAGCAAACTGCCTTCCGGATCGGAAAAAAGTACTTCTTCCAACTCTTCCGAAATATTCATTCCGTATTTAGAATCGTCTTTAATAATTTCAACTTCAACTTTGTCATTCACTTGTAGTTTCAATTTTTTGCACGTTTCGTTATTGACCAAAATATAATGAAACGTTCCTTTTGGCATCATAGCACAATGGTACGAAAGTGAATTGTTAAGAGTACAAACCACGCGTTTGTCCGGTGCAAATTTTAACATTTTTGTAAAAATAGCATCGGGAATCGGAATGTGTTTTTCCCACGAAAGCGAATTAGAGTCAAAAACACTCAAAAATCCTGTAAATTTCATCTGTTTTAAATTTAAAAATTGAATGTAAATCTCTTTTTTAATTTCTACTTTTGTAAAGATAAACTAACTACTACAACTATGAAAATCTCCATTGGAAACGACCACGCTGGACCCGATTATAAAAAAGCGATAGTCAATTATTTAGAAGCAAAAGGATACGAAGTCATCAACCACGGAACCAACTCTTTTGACAGTGTTGATTATCCTGATTTTGGACATCCAGTTGCTCTTGATGTCGAATCAGGAAAAGCGCAATTCGGAATTGTCATTTGTGGTTCGGGCAATGGAATTGCGATGACTGCCAATAAACACCAAGGTATTCGTGCAGCGTTGTGTTGGACCAAAGAAATATCGGCTTTAGCGCGTCAGCATAACGATGCCAATGTGGTGAGTATTCCAGCTCGATTTACTTCCATTCAGCAAGCCGTAGAAATTGTAGATACTTTTTTAACCACCGATTTTGAAGGTGGAAGACACGCGAACAGAGTCAATAAAATAAGTTGTTCCTAAATTTTGAATAACGATTCACTACATACTATTGAAAAAGCCATTTCCAACGGAAAGAAAACGGCTATTATTAGTTTTTTAACAGGAACATTTATCTTGTTGTTTTACTATTTTACGCACTACAATAGTATCATTTATTTTGCCTTGTTTTTTTGTATGGCGGCATTCATTATCAATGGATTTTTATTTATTGAATTGACCATTGAACTCTTCAAAAAAAGTATTTTAAAAAATAAAATCTTGAAAACATTAGCACTAATGTTGCTCAATATTCCTGTAGGGTTTGGCTATTTTGAGATTGGTTTTCATATTTATTCTACAGCAACACCTAATTAAAATGAGTCACGTTCACATCCACAAACATGAAGTAAAAGGGCAAAATTTAGTCTATTCCATTTTACTCAATTTACTCATTACGATTGCACAAGTGGTAGGCGGAATTGTATCAGGTAGTTTGGCTTTAATTTCGGATGCATTGCACAATTTTTCGGATGTTCTTTCCCTTGGATTCAGTTTAATCGCTCATAAACTTTCCCGCCGAAAAGCTTCCATTGACCATACTTTTGGTTATAAAAGAGCCGAATTAATAGCGGCTTTCATCAATGCAATGACATTGGTGATTGTTGCGGTATTATTGATTTATGGCGCTATTGAACGTTTTGTCAATCCGAAACCAATAGAATCGAATTTGGTCATTTGGCTGGCTATTTTAGGAATTGCTGTCAACGGGTTTTCAGTACTATTATTAAAGAAAGACGCAGCGCACAACATCAACATGAAATCGGCTTATTTACATCTTCTTACTGATATGTTAGCGTCGGTTGCAGTTTTGGTTGGTGGATTGCTAATGAAATTTTTCGGCTGGTTTTGGGTCGATAGTGTCATGACCATTTTAATTGCAATTTACTTAATTATAGTGGGTGTTGATTTACTCAAAACATCGACCAAAATGTTAATGTTATTCACTCCTGAACATATCGATATTAAAGAGATGGTTCGTGAAGTACACAAAATTCCGGGTGTCAACAAATTACACCACATACACGTTTGGCATTTGAACGATGAAGAGTTGCATCTCGAAGCGCATCTTGATTGTTCAGAAGACATCAAAATGAGTGAGTTCAATGATTTGTTGCATCAAGTGGAACTGGTTTTGTTCGAAAAATTCCACATCAACCACATTAATATTCAACCCGAATTCAAAAAACAAGATCCAAAAGACTTTATCGTTCAAGATTAATTATAGTCACAGTTCTCAGTGACAGTTTATAGTTTTACAATGACAAATATTCAATTCATTCAAACCCAAGTCAACACTTCGTCCAAAAACATCGAAGCCACAGTACAATTACTTTCTGAAGATTGCACCATTCCGTTCATTTCCCGCTACCGAAAAGACCAAACCGGAAATTTAGATGAGGTTGTCATCGAGCAAATTGCCAAACTTTCGAAGCAATACGACGAAATTGTAAAACGAAAAGAAAGCATCATTAAATCGATTGAAGAACAAGGTCAATTAACGCCCGAATTGGCCAAAAAAATCCAAGATAGTTTCGATTTACAAGAAATTGAAGACTTGTATTTACCGTATAAAAAGAAGAAAAAAACTAAAGCCGATGTCGCTCGCGAAAACGGATTGGAACCATTGGCCAAAATCTTAATGGCGCAAAACGCCGACGATATTGAGTTCATCGCTTCCAAATACTTGAATGATAAAGTAACCAATGAGGACGACGCTTTACAAGGCGCGCGCGACATTGTAGCCGAATGGATCAATGAAAATAGTTACATCAGAAAAAATTTACGCCGTATTTTTCAACGAAAAGCAGTCGTAACCACTAAAGTCGTTAAAACCAAAAAAGACGACGAAGCGGCTCAAAAATTCAATCAGTATTTTGATTGGTCCGAACCTATTTCCAAAGCGCCATCGCACCGATTATTGGCCATGCTGCGTGCCGAAGCCGAAGGTTTTGTCAAATTAAATGTTGAAATTGAGAACGAGGAAGCACTTGATTACATAGAAGAAAACGTAATCAAAAATAATCGCTCAGAAGCCAAACCGCATTTAGAATTAGCCATCAAAGACAGTTACAAACGATTGCTCGAACCGGCGATTTCCAACGAGACCTTGCAAGAAGCCAAAGCCAAAGCCGATACCAAAGCGATTGAGGTTTTTGCAGGCAATTTGTCGCAGTTGCTACTCGCTCCGCCATTGGGAGAAAAACGAATTTTAGCCATCGATCCTGGTTATCGAAGTGGTTGCAAAATAGTGTGTTTGGATGAAAAAGGCGATTTGCTGTACAATGAAACCATTTACCCGCATCAGCCACAAAACGAAACCGCCATGGCGATGAAAAAGATCAAGTCAATGGTCAATGCCTACAATATTGAAGCGATTTCTATCGGTAATGGAACCGCATCGCGTGAAACCGAATTTTTCATAAAAAAAATCGCTTTTGATAAGCCAGTACAAGTTTTTGTTGTTTCAGAAGCTGGAGCATCAGTATATTCAGCCAGTAAAATTGCAAGAGAAGAATTTCCTAATTATGATGTCACCGTTCGTGGTTCGGTTTCGATTGGCCGCCGACTTTCCGATCCGTTGGCCGAACTAGTAAAAATCGATCCCAAATCGATAGGCGTAGGGCAATACCAACACGACGTTGATCAAACCAAACTCAAAGAAGAATTAGATACGGTGGTAATGCGTTGTGTGAATTCGGTTGGCATCAACATCAACACCGCGAGTAAATCATTGCTCAGTTACGTGTCGGGAATAGGAGAGAAGATGGCCGAAAATATTGTCGCTTTCCGAAGTGAAAACGGACCTTTTGACGACCGAAAACAACTCAAAAAAGTGCCTCGTTTGGGCGATAAAGCCTATCAACAAGCAGCAGCGTTCATCCGAATTAAAGAAGGAAAAAACCCGTTGGACAACTCGGCCGTGCATCCTGAAGCCTATCCGATAGTCGAAAAAATGGCTAAAGATTTGGGTTTAAAAACCAATGATTTAATCGCCAATAAAGAAAAAATAAGTCTAATTAAACCCGAAAGCTACACCAACGAAACCATCGGAATTTTGAGTGTTAAAGACATTTTAAAAGAATTAGAAAAACCAGGTCTCGACCCTCGAAAAGCCGCCAAAGTATTCGAATTTGATCCGAATGTAAAAACGATAAAAGACCTTCGAACCGGAATGATTCTACCCGGAATTGTCAACAATATTACCGCTTTTGGTTGTTTTGTGGATATCGGAATCAAAGAAAGTGGTTTGGTGCACATTTCCCAACTCAAAGAAGGTTATGTTTCCGATGTAAATGAAGTAGTCAAACTACACCAACACGTTCAAGTAAAAATCGTTGAGGTCGATGAAGAACGCAAACGCATTCAGTTGACGATGGTTTTTTAATTAAAATTTAAAACCGAAAGTATCTACAAAAGCGATTCCCATAAAAATAAATTTTTTTGCCTTTTCTTTTCTTCCTCATCGTTTCCATAACTGAACCAATCGTTTGATTTATCAATTAAAAAGGCTTTCATTTCGCTGTATTTAAATGGTTTTTTTGAAGAAATGGATTTTATTTCATTAGGATTTGCAACCGTCAAATTCACTTTGGTTGCTATAAAAGAAGTATATAATCTTGGAATAGTAACACCTAAAATCATTCCGGGTAAACCATTTATGGAACAAGGACCGCCAGAGATAATTATGTCATCGGTATAAAAAGCAAAAACATACACATCGTCAAATATTTTCCCTACTGCTTTTCGGCAATTATAACCGGCAATTTCACGATTTTCGTTGGTAATTTTCCATTCAATGGTAGGAATAGAATCTAAAATGACAAAGTTGGTTCCTCCAATTTGTTTTTGAATACTCATTTCATTTGAATTAAAATCAAAGTACCAAATGTTTTCTTCGTCGCTGTCTTTTTCGTATTTTGGAACTCTAGTTTTTTCACTCCATCGGTCAAATTTATAGATGCTTTTATTGTTTGAAAAAGTATAGGTATAGTACGATGTTTTTAGATCGGAAATGTTTTCTTTCATTTTTTCATCCCAACTGTCATTACCCATTCTTTTTTTAAGATTGGTGTTGACTTCAAATTCAATTACTGCTTTTTCTACAAATTGTTGCGCATTCACAAGCGATATAAAAAAAAGAGGCACTATTTTTAATAATAAGCATTTCATAAATTAGGGTTTTGTTTCATTTTTATTTTTAAAATTCCAAGTTAAACCAAGCATAAAATACCTTTTCAATCGATCGTTTTGTTCTTCACCTATCGTGTTTTGACTATTAAAACGTTCAATCCCAATATTTTGATTTAAAATATCACGAACTAAAAAGTACGCTGTAAATTCATCGTTTTTAAAAACGCGTTGTAGTCTGGCGTTCCACAATTGATTGGTCAAATTAGTTTGAAAATCATCTGTTTTTTGACGAGTGAATAAAGTGTAATCGGTAGAAACTTTCCAGTTTTTACTAAAAAAGACACCGATATCACAACCTAAATTATTGGTATTAAAAGATCTTACTTCGTTATTTAATGTCGTGTTGTTGCGTGTGTATGAAAATTGATTATTGATGGAAAAGGAATATTTTTTTTCTTTTTCTTTTGACAGATAAATTGAAAAACCGGAGTTTAAATTTTTAGAATAGTCTAGCTTAGAGTTTATACTAACCGGAAATTTACTGTAATTTAGGCTAGGACTTATATTTAAGTTTAAATCGAATTTTTTAATTTTAAAACCACAACCACTGTAAAAATTAATGGAAAAATTTCCGTTAGTATTAATCGGTTTTAATATTGTTTTAGCGTCTTCTAGGTTGATATCTCTGTTGTATATGATTAAATTTGAAGTAGTTCTAAAATTAATGCTTTGATAAAAATAAACTTCTGTCAACATATTGTAAGTGTTTTGAGAAAAGCTAATATTGTTGCTGAATGATTGTTTTAAATCGGGATTACCTAATCTTTGATTAAAAAAATCTTGATTGTTTGTTAAGGGTTGCAATTGATCTATTGTGGGTTGTCTTGTAGAACCATTATATCGAATTGATAAACTAGAATTGCTTTTATATTTATAGGAGAAATTGGCCGATGGGAAAATATTGGTAAAATTACGATCATACTGTTTATTTGCCGATTGATCCAATAAATCAAACGTAGTGATACCCAAACCACTTCCAAAGCTAAAATTTATTTTTTTGGAGTTGTAACTAATTTTCAAGTTGGGTTTATGAACACTAATCGTTTGTTTAAATTGGTTGGATAAATCACTTACGATTATATCATATTGATTATTTAAGCTAGAAAAATCAAAGGTTGTCAATTTGTTTTTACCAATGTTGTAATTAATTTCATAGCCTACTTGAAGCGCAATTTTTTTACTTAATGGTTCTGTGTACGTTAGATTTAGCGAGTTGTTATACGTAGTTCTTTTGCCAATTTTATTTTGGTTTATATTAATTACATCCGATAAATTTCCACCAGTATAACTTTCATTATTAGAAATTAAAATGGAATTGGAATCATTATTTAGCCTATTCCAAGATAAATTAGCAGAAAAAGTACGTCGCATTTTTTTAAACTTGTGTTTGAATAAAATAGTCGCAGATAAGGCTTGTTTATCAAAATTTGAATTTTTGTTGACTTGACTTTTGTTTTTTAAGACACCATTTTCATCGGTAGTAATTCCATCACTAAAATCATCACTATCAGTAGTATAAAAATTAGTTTTTGTGCCAATTTTTATCGTATTCATGCTGTCTATTTTTATTTCATCAACAATATTTAATTTAAAATTATTCCTTTTTATATCACTAACACTATTTTCATTTTGATTAAGTTGACTGTCACCAATCTGGGTTTTATTGGTTCTTCTTTTAGTATTGGTGTAAATTTGATTGTTAAATTTTGGACTTACATTTAAACTTTGTTTGTCGTTCCACTTGTTGGTGTATTGTAGCCCTAAATTGGTGTTTTTTATAAAACCATTTTGAGTATCAACATAAGGTTCATCATCATTATCGCCGCCTACCCATTCATAATTGACATTTCCATCGTCATCCATATTCATGGAGAAATTGTCGTTTCCACCACCAAATTGTTCACTATCTTCCCAATTCAATCCATCTTGACCCGTATTTCCGTTGAGTAAATAGCCCGAAATTTTCCTTTTTCCTTTAAAAGAACTCAGCATTAAATTGGTATTGTATCTCGAATCAAGTTCTGTTGAAGGTCCATTAGCGGCATCCATCTTACCAAAAAAGCCTTTCTTTTTATCTTCTTTGAGCTTCAGATTTATCGTTTTTTCTGTATTTCCGTCATCAATACCTGTAAATTCAGCTTGATCGCTTTTTTTATTAAAAACCTGAACTTCTTTTACAGCATCGGCACGAAGATTTTTAGTAGCCATTCCCGGATCATCACCAAAAAACTCTTCACCATCAACTAAAACCTTTTTAACCGTTTCACCCATAGCTTTTATCTCGCCGTTTTTATCAACTTGAATTCCGGGTAGTTTTTTCAATAACTCTTCCACATTAGCATTCGCATCTACTTTAAAATCGCTAGCTCTATAACTAGTTGTATCGCCTTTTATTCGTATGGAACCTGTTTTTATTATAACTTCTTTAAGAAGTTTGCTTTTGCTTATTAATTTTAATGTTCCTAGACTTTTTGAGTTGCCTTCAATAGTTATATCGTCAACATAATCAGCATATTGATAATGAGAAGTCATTAAAATAAGGTTACTTTTTTTTACATTTTTAAACTCAAATTTTCCTTCTTTATCTGAGCGAGTAAATTTATATAAGATCGAGTCTTTTACGGTTAATAGCGCTACTACTGCATTGTGAACGGGTTTTTGATCTTCGTCAGATAGTGTGCCAGAAACAGTTGTTTCTTGAGAAAAGCCGTAATAAAAAAACAAAAAGAAAAAGATTGAAAAAGTACTTTTAGGCATAAATTTTTAAAAAAAAGATTGAACGGATTGGAAAATGGTATTAGTCTCACTTGAACGTTTTTTATTACAAAAAAGTATATTCTTTTAAAAAAGAAATCCCAAACATCAGTTAATGATGTTTGGGATTCGATTTATTTTTTGAATAAAAAACTATTTAGTTTCTTCCTCTTTTTTAGAATTAGCTTGGTTCTCGGTTTTAGAGGCGTCTTTGAATTCTTTAACGCCAGCTCCAAGTCCTTTCATTAATTCTGGAATTTTTTTACCTCCAAAAAGTAATAAAACTACGATCAAGATTACTATCCATTCGGTTGGACCCATTCTTCCCATGATATATAAATTTTATGCTTACGCGAATTAATATTAATAGTGACAAAGGTAAAAAGAAATAAGTACCAATTTCATTTTTGGTCAACTATTTATAGTTAAACTTCGTTAAAATCAGCAGCACCGCTTCAAAACTACTTATTTTAGTATATTTGTGGTATAAATCAGAATCATGGCAGAAAAGGGTCATAAACGGAAAAAAATAAAAAAACACCTGTTCACCAAAAACCGTTTGGTGGTGCTTAATGAAGACTCGTTTGAAGAAATTTTTTCTTTGCGTCTGACCTTGATGAATGTATTTGTTGTGGCTACTTTGGGCGCCATCATCATCATCACGGTGACCACTTTTATCATCGCTTTTACACCGTTACGAGAATACATTCCGGGTTATTCATCATCTAAATTGAGAAGAGAAGCCACCGAATTAGCACTAAAATCCGACTCACTTTCTACAGCATTAAAAAAGAACGAAGCCTATTTACAATCGGTGGTCAAAGTCTTGAACGGAGATTTAGAATACCAAAAAGTCAACAAAGATTCCATTATGGCTTCTGAAGTGATTGAGGTAGACCCAAAAACCTTAGAACCATCCGAAGAAGAACTTGAAATTCGCAAGAAAGTAGAAGAGGAAGAAAAAGCATTAAAAACTAAGAAAAACAAATAATATGCCTTCCAATGTTGAATTGTCAGTTATTGAAATGCCCTTAGTTTTAGGGGTTATCTTTTCAATTATAGGGATTATCTTTTACTTTTTTCCGCCTAAAAAAATCAATTACATATACGGTTACCGAACAAGCACTTCAATGGAAAGTCAAGAAAGATGGGATTTTGCGCAAAAATACTCCGCCATCAAAATGATACAAGGAAGTGTTTTTCTTTTAGCGGTTAGTGGTTTAGGCTTGTTATTTTCTTTAAGTCAAAGTCAACAGGTTGTAATTGGTTTTACTGCATTGATTGTTCATATTGTTGGGATGTTTTACCTGACTGAAAAAGCCCTAAAAAAACAATTTCCAAAATCGTAATCTATGTCGATAAAATCGTTTGCTGCCAAGTTATTCGCTGCCCGAATTCACAAAAAAACGCTTCAGTGGAGTTCCCATCCAGTCGAAACGCAACAAAAAGTGTTTGCCGATTTGATTCGTCAAGCGAAAGAAACGCAGTTTGGAAAAGACCACAATTTTGATTCCATAAAATCCTTTTCCGATTTTGCTCAAAATGTTCCCATTCGTGATTACGAAGAGCTCAAACCGTATGTGGATCGAGTAGTGAAAGGCGAAGAAAATATTCTCTGGAAGGGAAAACCCATCTATTTTGCAAAAACATCGGGAACGACTTCAGGAGCCAAATACATTCCGCTTACCGCAGCATCGATGCCGTTTCACATACAAGCAGCGCGCAATGCTATTTTGAGTTACATTCACGAAACAGGAAATGCCGATTTTGTAGATGGAAAGATGATATTTCTACAAGGAAGTCCGATTTTGGAAGAAAAAAACGGCATCAAACTAGGAAGACTGTCTGGAATTGTAGCGCATTTTGTTCCGAAATACTTGCAAAAAAACCGCATGCCTAGTTGGGAAACCAATTGCATTGAAGATTGGGAAACCAAAGTGGATGCGATTGTAGAAGAAACCTACAACCAAAACATGTCGGTCATTTCCGGAATTCCGTCTTGGGTGCAAATGTATTTTGAAAAATTACAGCAAAAAGCAAATAAGCCAGTAGGAGAGTTGTTCAAAAACTTCAATTTATTCATTTATGGTGGTGTGAATTACGAACCGTACCGCGCCAAATTTGAAAATTTAATCGGACGAAAAGTCGATTCGATTGAACTTTTCCCAGCATCAGAAGGGTTTTTTGCGTACCAAGATTCTCAAAAAGAAAAAGGCATGCTGCTGTTACTGAACTCCGGAATTTTTTATGAGTTTGTCAAAGCCGACGAATTTTTCACCGAAAATCCCAAAAGATATACCATTGGTGAAGTCGAAATGAACGTGAATTATGTGTTGATTTTGTCATCCAATGCTGGGCTTTGGGCATACAATATTGGTGATACCATTCAGTTTACTTGTTTAAAACCATATCGTGTTATTGTTTCAGGAAGAATCAAACATTACATTTCGGCTTTTGGTGAGCACGTCATAGGGAAAGAAGTTGAAACTGCATTGCAACAAGCGATGGAAAACACCAATGTTCGCGTCAATGAATTTACGGTTGCCCCACAAATTACGCCAAGCGAAGGTTTACCCTATCACGAATGGTTCATCGAATTTGAAAACGAACCCGAAAATAGGGAAGAGTTTGCTTTACAAATAGACAACGCCATGCGCCAACAAAACGTGTATTACGATGATTTGATTGTGGGTAATGTATTGCGAACGTTAGTCATCACTATAGTCAGAAAAAATGGTTTTCAAGATTACATGAAATCAATAGGAAAATTAGGAGGACAAAACAAATTACCACGATTATCCAACGATAGAAAAATTGCCGATCAACTTTCCTAATAGGTTTTTAAAACCGGTTAGGTATACATACAAAAATGAAAGTACTTGCCACTCTTTTACTTCTAGTTTCCATTTCAACATTTGCCCAAATAAAAGGTGTTGTAAAAGACAGTCTTACCAAACAACCCATCCCGTTTGTGAACATTTGGGTAGAAAATGAAAACCGCGCCACCACTTCGGAAGAAGATGGAACTTTTGTTTTTCCTGATTCAGAAAAAGGTAAAAATTTGGTTTTTTCTGCTATTGGTTATGAAAAGAAAACCATTTCGGCCTCTAAAGCCAAAGAAGTTGTCTTGCAACCTACCAATTATCAATTAGAGGAAGTATTAATTTCGAATCGAATTCAAACTAAAGAAATTCAGATAGGAAAAACCGAAAATACGGTATGTCAGGCGTTTGATAATGGACCCAAAATCGACACAAAGTTTTTCCCTTATGATCCATCGTATAAAAAAACAAAATACATCAAAAATGTGTCTGTTTATACCGATTGCCGAATTGACGAAGCCACAGTAAAAATTCACTTTTATTCGGTGAATGCTGATGGTTTTCCTGATAAAGAATTACTCTCAAAAGACTTGATTGTTAAAATAAAAAAAGGCACTCGAATTCATACCATCGATGTCACCAAATACAATTTGACTATGCCTAAAAACGGCATTTTTGTTGGCTTTGAAAAACTACTAATTGAAAGCAATCGATTTGAAAAAACGGTATTTGATAAAAACACCAATTCACCAAGTATTTCAGTAACGTATTATCCTTATATGCTTTATAATTATGTTGAAAGAGAGCAATTATTCACTTTTTCTGGCGGAAAATGGAACAAACAAATTATAAATTCGGATGCCAGCTCAGAGTACAAAAAAAAGATTTACGAACCATCAATACAACTCACTCTGACCAACTAAAGCGGAAAAATAGTATCTTTGCGGGTTAGAAAACAAAATTTAATGAAGGAAATTAAAAACATTTCGCGCTCAAGAGCGCAAGAATCGTCGGCAGCTATCGAACGATTGTACATTACCATGAGGCATTTATTTAACAGAGGTTTCTACAAACCGATGGGTGTTTCAGGAGAAACTTTAAGAGAAGCATTATTAGAGCTTCGACCAGAAATTTACGGCAGCATCGCCGAAGAAAAAGTAGAATTGAACGGATTGTTGTATGTGATTGAACGACTTCCGGTCGGAATTGAAGAATGCCGTTACATCAACCTTACATCCGATGAAGGCTATTCAAAATCGCACTTCAAAGCAATTGTTCCACCAAAAAGAAGAAGAAATTGCTACCGCATAGACGACGAGCAAATGAATGTGGAAATCACCCGCGGACGCTCAGATATTTACGATATTTTAACGCATCTCACCTTTATTTTCATCGAATCGCACAAAATTAAAGATCGTGTTTTGATTGATGAAGAAGGAAAGATATCCAGGGATTGGCAAAAATTAGAAATCGCTGCACTTCAACCGAAAAAATTATCTCAGGTTGAAAAAGAAAAAGCCATTTCTCACGCCGCCAATATTTTGGGAAGAACTTTTGTTGAGGTTTTAGACATTTACGATTCATTCGGAACCGCAGAAAAACCCGATCGTTTTTTACACGTAGTTTATTGGTTGGGAAAAATCGCTATCGAAGAAGTAATGGACAACAATAAGCGTACAATTACGTTTAGTCCAATATTACGCGAGCGATTAGGACATCACATTCACGGAGAAATCTGGGCCAATAACATCAAAGAAGTTCTTAAAAACAACGATTTATTACAGCGACCCATTCACATCATTAGTGCGAACATGCACAGCGTGATGAACTCGCTTTTTGCTACTCATGTTTTAAAAACGAAATTCAAAGATAAATCCGATTTTTACATTTATGAAGAATTGAGTAAATCAGGAGCGAATGATGTTAGAGATAAAGTAGAAGAATTTGCTTTGAAACACGGAATGATTTCGTTACCGGATCAATCGGGAACCAATATCGACGTTCAGATTTTTGATACTGCTAAAATTGATTGGGCAAAATCGGCATTTCCGAAAGCAAAAGTAGGCAAGCAATCGCCTGTTTTGATTGTAATGGATTATGCTTTTGGAGAACAAGCTTTTGAAACCATTGACGAGTTGTTAAAACCGTACAAATTTGAAAAAACCAAGTATTTTCTCAATGTAGAATCGGTTTCGATTATGGGTAAAGCCGGAATTCTAGAAGGAGGAAAAGGCGATATTATGATTCCAAATGCACACGTCAACGAAGGAACGGCCGATAATTATCCATTTGAAAATGAGTTGACTGCCGAAATGTTTGAAGGAAATGACATTCCGGTATACGCCGGACCAATGATTACAGTGTTAGGAACATCGTTGCAAAACAGGGATTTGTTGAAGTTTTTCCACGAATCGACTTGGGAAGCCATCGGATTAGAAATGGAAGGCGCGTATTACCAAAAAGCAATTCAATCAGCCTCGAGAATTAGAAAGAGCATTAATCCAGAAGTAAAAGTGAGGTACGCGTATTATGCTTCAGATAATCCATTAGAAACAGGAAGCACTCTGGCTTCAGGCGGATTAGGAACAACCGGAGTAAAACCAACGTATTTAATCACAATAAAAATACTAGAACAAATTTTTAACGTAAAATAGTTTATTCTTATGAGTACAAATTCTCAAAACAACACGGATAATCAAGAAATTGACTTGTCGCAAATATCGAGGTCGATAGGTAATACAATAACCTCTTTTAAGTACTTTTTATACAGCGGAATTCGATTTGTTATTAAAAATAGTATTCTTTTAGGAATATTGTTTGTTCTAGGAGTTGGTTTAGGCTTTTATATGGATAAAACTCAGAAAGCCTACGACCATGAAATTATTGTAACTCCTAATTTTGGTAGTACGGACTATTTATATTCAAAAGTTCAACTATTAAAATCAAAAGTAAAAGAGAGAGATGAAAATTTTCTAAAGTCAATAGGTATAAAAAACCCTAACTCATTAAAAAGAATAGAAATCAATCCTGTAACAGATGTCTATAGATTTGTTAATAACAGCGACAAAAATTTTGAATTATTAAAATTGATGGCTGAGGATGGAGACATAAAAAAGATACTTGAGGAAAACACAACGAGTAAAAACTACGTATATCATAAAGTTTCTTTTACAACAAGTGAATCAACAAGTGATGATTCTACGGTTAAACCAATTCTAGAGTTTTTGAACGATACAGATTTCTACAGAAAACTTCAGAAGGAGTATATGAATAATATCAAAGAAAAAATGGTTTCAAATGACTCAATAATTTCTCAAATCGACGCAGTCTTAAATGAGTTTTCAAATACGGTTAACAATAGCGGTAAAAACGACAAATTGGTTTATTACAACGAAAACACACAACTTAACGATGTAATTAAAACTAAAGATGAGATGGTACAAGAACAAGGAGACCTTCGAGTTAGTCTAGTTAGCTTAGATAAAATTATTAAAGACAACAGTAGCGCACTGAATATTGAAAATACTGAAAGTATTAACGGAAAAATGAAGCTAGTTTTACCCTTTTTATTCATATTTATTTATTTGTTTTTTAGATCTATTATAGTGTTTTACAAAAAACAAAAAGCAATAAACCAGAATTAAAATGAAAGGAATTATTTTAGCAGGTGGTTCTGGAACCCGATTACATCCATTAACATTAGCAGTAAGTAAGCAACTAATGCCTATTTACGACAAGCCGATGATTTACTATCCCTTATCTACACTAATGTGGGCGGGAATCAACGAAATTCTGATTATTTCAACGCCACACGATTTACCTCTTTTTCAACAACTTTTAGGCGATGGTAAAAAGTTTGGTTGTCGATTTGAATACGCAGTTCAGGAACACCCAAATGGTTTAGCAGAAGCCTTTATTATAGGTAAAGATTTCATCGGAAGCGATAAAGTGGCACTGATTTTAGGAGATAACATTTTCTACGGAACTGGTTTGGCTGAATTGCTACAAGCCAACAACAATCCTAATGGCGGGATTATATATGCTTATCACGTTCATGATCCAGAACGTTATGGTGTTGTTGATTTTGATGCCAACGGTAATGTGTTGTCGATAGAAGAGAAACCAACGCATCCAAAATCAAATTATGCTGTTCCTGGAGTTTATTTTTACGATAATTCAGTGGTAGAAGTAGCGGCTAATATTCAACCCAGTCACCGAGGTGAATTGGAAATTACCGATATCAACAAAGAATATTTAAAAAGAGGAAAACTCAAAGTAAGTATTTTAGATCGCGGTACAGCTTGGCTAGACACAGGAACGTTTCAGTCTTTGATGCAAGCCGGACAATTTGTTCAAGTAATTGAAGAACGCCAAGGATTAAAAATTGGCGCCATTGAAGAAGCAGCTTACCGAATGGGATTCATTAATTCCGAACAACTTAAAGAATTAGCAACTCCATTATTAAAGAGCGGTTACGGTGTTCATTTAATGAGTTTGTTAGACCAATAAAGATACTATCAACCTTAGATTTTGACATTGTTATTGCCATTGATTTTTGAAATTGCCATTGAATATGAATTTTATAGAGACCCAACTCAAAGGATGTTTTATACTTGAACCCAAAATCATAAAAGACCAACGCGGTTATTTTATGGAAAGTTTTAACGAACAAACGTTTCAAAAAGGGACTGGTCAAAACGTTCATTTTGTTCAAGACAACCAATCGTTTTCATCAAGAGGTGTACTACGAGGTCTTCATTATCAAACAGGTGAACATGCTCAAGCCAAGCTGGTTCGAGTGCTTCAAGGAGAAGTTTTGGATGTAGCGGTTGATATTCGTCCTGACTCACCAACCTTTGGTCAATACGAGTCGATTTTACTCTCAGGAGAAAACCAAAAGCAGTTTTTTGTTCCCAGAGGTTTTGCTCACGGGTTTTTAGTACTAAGTGAAACGGCAACTTTCTTTTATAAATGCGATAATTTTTATAATAAAGAAAGTGAAGGCGGAATCATATTCAATGATCCGACGCTAAATATTGATTGGCAATTTGAACTGAATAAGTTGATTATTTCTGAGAAAGACGAGCAACTTCCCAACTTACAACAATCAAAAAAAGTATGGTAGTTTTAGTCACAGGAGCCAACGGACAATTGGGACAATCACTGCAATTTATTGCAAAAAATTACTCTGACTCGAGCCATTTTGGCGAACAGGAACAGCAAATTGATTTTGTTTTTTGCGATTCCTCTACTTTGGACATAACCAATTTTAACAACGTTACACAAGTCTTTCAACAATTCAAACCCAACTATTGCATCAATGCAGCAGCTTACACGGCCGTTGATAAAGCCGAAAGTGAACCCGAAAAAGCGCATTTGATTAATGCAGTTGGAGCAAAGAATATTGCTGATGTTTGTAAAAAAACCAATTGTATTTTACTACACATTTCAACTGATTTTGTCTTTGATGGAACTAAAAAAACACCGTACACCGAAGAAGATCAACCCAATCCAACGGGCGTTTATGGTCAAACCAAATTAGACGGTGAAAAAGCCATTCAAAATACACTTGATAATTACTTCATCATTAGAACATCGTGGGTGTACTCTCAATTTGGAGCTAATTTTATGAAAACCATGCTCCGATTGGCCTCAGAAAGAGATTCAATATCTGTAGTCAATGATCAAATCGGCACTCCAACTCACGCTCTAGATTTAGCAGAATGCTTGCTTAAAATTATACAAACCAATAACCGACAACCGACAACCGACAACTTCGGAATTTATCATTTTTCCAACGAAGGGCAATGCTCATGGTATGATTTTGCCAAAAAAATATTCGAAATCAACAATATAAACCTAAATTTACAAGCTATTCCCACAACGAGTTATCCAACACCAGCCCAAAGGCCTTGCTACAGCGTTTTAGACAAAAGCAAGATTAAACGAGTTTTTGGAATTGAAATAAAAAATTGGGAGGAAAGTTTAAAATAGATTAGACAATGAGCATAGATGTTTCTATAATAGTGCCACTTTATAACGAAGAAGCTGTTTTTGATCAATTAATTCAAAGACTAACTTCTGTTATAAACACCACGAGTTTTACATGTGAAGTTATTTTAGTAAACGATGGGAGTAGTGATAAAACCGACATTTTAATTGAGCAAATTTGTGAGAAAGACAAACGGTTTACCGGAGTTTTGTTATCAAGAAATCATGGTCATCAATTGGCTGTTAGCGCTGGACTTAATTTTGTTAGAGGAAAAAAAGGAGCAATGATAATTGATGGTGATTTACAAGATCCGCCCGAGTTGGTTCATGAATTTTATAAATTATTATCGGATGGTTACGATGTCATTTATGCCATTAGAAAAAATAGAAAAGAAGGGTTCCTAAAAAAAATGGCTTACTCTTTATATTATCGCCTTCAAAAAAAGATTTCCAATTTTAATATACCTATAGATAGCGGTGATTTTTCAATGTTAAGCAAAAGAGTCGTTGATAATATTAATTCTATGCCCGAACAAAGCAGGTATTTAAGAGGAATGAGAGCATGGGTTGGTTTCAAACAAATTGGTTATGAATACGATCGTGACGAACGTCAAGCCGGCGAAACCAAATACAGTTGGGGAAAATTATTTGAATTGGCTTTTAATGGAATTTTTAACTTCAGCGATTTTCCGGTAAAAATTATAACGCGACTTGGATTTTTTACCGTAGCCTTTTCATTACTGTATTTTGTTTATAATATTTATCGAAAATTTGCTTATAACGATGTTCCACAAGGGTTTACGGCTACAATATTAGCCATTATTTTATTCAGTGGTGTTCAAATGATTTCTCTCGGGTTGATAGGTGAATATGTTTTAAGAATATACAACCAAGTTCGAAACCGACCTTTGTTTGTTATTGATAAAGTAATTCAGGAAGGCGAACAAAAAACGACAACAAATAATAAAGTTGAAATCTGACAACTTTACTACTTGTACTATAATCATTACACTGATTTTACTGTCGAAACAAATAAATGTACTAGTCTGTTTTATTCTTTTTTACACAAAAAAGAGTTTGATTCATCCCAAAATTTAAAGGTTTTGAAACCATAAACATACCTGCTAACATAAATTTATACATCGCTTTCATAAAAGGACTACTCGCAGGAGTATCAACCGCTTTTAAAGGATAATTATGATTTTCAACTTTCACTATGTCCAATCCTTCCATTTCCAGTAGTTTAACCAATGATTTATTAGTATAGTGCTGTAAATGATGATGATCAAAAAGCCTATCGTGTGGTGATGAGAATCCTAGTGTATTTAAAAAAGTTGCAACTCTGTAAACCAAACTACCGCTGTTGATGGTATTGATAACTATAACACCATCTTTGGTTAAGGACTTTACCATTTTATTGACAAACAAATGAGGATCAATAACGTGTTCGATAACCATAAAATTTGTGATGATATTGTAATTTTCATTAAAATCCATTTCTAAAAAGTCACCAGATTCAAATTTAATTCCAGGATAACTATTCGTGATAATATCAATACCACTTAACTCCAAGGAATCATTTTTATAAGTATTTAGAATGTGTTTTAAAAAAGCACCTTGTCCACAACCAATATCTACCATTTTAATTTTTTCATCAGCCAACAACTTTTTGGAATAATTATAAACCCTTTCAAACAATTTAAAATCAGGATTATTAAACCAATTTTTATGTACCTCTATAAAATAGTCTTCGTTATAAGGTTCTTCTTCTTCCCTAGGAATAACTGTGAAAGTATGGTTACAATTCTTACAAGTATATAAAGACATTTTTTTATTTCTAAGAAAGGTATCTGTTTCATAACAAACAGTACATTTTCTATTGGTGGTTTGTTCCATTATTTTTATTAATTAATTGTTGAGGATATATAAGTATATTCTGTAAAGAAAGCAAAAGTAGAATAAATATTCTATTTTGTAATTACTTATTTTAATGGATTTACAATTGATTTTTCAAAAAATAATCAAACAAAAAAAAGTACTTTTGCTACTTATTCTAAAAATATGAAATTATTGAACTGGTTTAAAAATAACAAAACACTGACGATAATAGTTATAATCGCTTCGTTTCTAAGATTATATCATCTTGATTTTCAAAGCATTTGGCTTGACGAGCTGCTTACTATGAATGAGATAAGCCCAAAATTGAGCTTTAAAGAAGCAAGCGATATTATTTTGTTTCAAGAAGGAACACCACGATTTTATTTCTTTTTTGTTAAAGTTTTTAATTCACTATTTGGATATAGTGTATATAATGCACGATTAGTTTCTGTTCTTTTTGGATTGCTATCAGTTATTTTTATTAACAAATTAGGGAAGAAACTATTCAACCCAAATGTAGGTTTATTTAGCTCCGTTTTTCTAGCATTCAACTTGTTTCTTATCGATTATTCTCAAGAAGCAAGAACTTATTCCATGCTTGTTTTTTTTGTAATACTAGGATTTTATTATATGATTTCATTCATAAACGAAAGAAATTATAAAAACGCGATACTTTTAGGTGTTTCAGTTGGTTTAATAACCAATGCTCACCCCTTTGGATTAATAAATGTAGCTACAATTTATTTGATTTTATTGTACGTTTTATTTACCGAAAAAGAATCTAAAGTAGATTTATTTAAGAAGATATTTCTTTCTGGACTTGTTTTTATACTTATTTTTATACCTGTAATTCCAACCATATTGAGAGTTTCAGAATTTACTTCTTTCTGGATAATCAAACCCAATCCAACGTATTTGTTTCAAATTTTCAATCAACTTTTAGGAAGTTCATTGATTTTTACATTTTTATTTATAGCAATTTATTTTGTGTTCGTTTTTAAGTCAATCCAACTCATAACTAAAAAAGAGCAAAAAGAAAAAAACAAACACTTATTAGGTTTTATTATAATCAATAGTTGGATTTGGTTTGAAGTAGCTGTTATTCTGATAAAGTCGTATTTTGGAATTTCTATTGCATTAAGCAGATACTTTATAGCAATTGTTCCCGCCTTCATTCTTATTGTAGCAGTAAGTATTGATTTCATAAAAAACAATCTGTTAAAGCAATTTATCGTTTTAGCATTAGTAACCTATTTGGCATCAGATATTTTCTTAGTAAAAGATTTTTATTCTATACCTAAAAAGTCTCAATTTGACAGTGTAACTAATTTCATTATTAAAAACAATACAGATAACAACAAAGTTGTTTCTAGTTTAGGCTGGTTGTTGGGTTATTATATAAATAATGATAATCAAGGACAAACAGTTACCGAAATGAACTTAGAAGATTATGTAACCGCTGTTAAAAATAATGCTGTAAAGACAGAAACGTTTTGGTATATGGATGGTAATTCAAAGCCTTTTACTTTATCTGCCGACAATGAAGCATTTTTAAAACAAAATTTCAAATTAGTATATCGTGTAGATCGATTTGATGCATGGGCAAGGTGTTATGCTCCAATCAAAAATAATAAAAAAGAAAACCAATCATCGATCATAAATTTTTATAATAATGATTTTACTCCTTTGTTTTTGGATGGAAATGGTAATTTAATGATTTTTGAAAATAGTGAAGTTACATCTTCTTCTTTTGATCTCGATAAAGGCAAATATATTCTAACTCTTTTAGCAAATAGTTTACCTTCAAAACCAATAGACAATGAAAATGCCCACATTAAGATTAAAATAAATCAAGAAGAAATAGGGAATGTTTTTCTGAGCGAAAATATAAACAATAAAACAATAAAAATTCCTTTTAATTCAGACAACAAAAGAAGGGCAAAAATTTGTCTGATTTTTGATAATGATGTGTCCAAAAACGGACTGGATCGAAATGTTGTAATCTACTCAATTAAAATTGAGAAAAAATAAATTTTTTTATACTTTTGCAAAAACAAAATGAAAAATAAAATGAAAAATAAAATTTTAATTTCTGCCCTAATTTTATTAACTTTTTTATCGTCTTGTAAAGATGAAAAAAAATCAGATGCTCAAGCGAATGAACCAATTGTAAAAGAAAATTTTAGTGCCGAATTAGATATTGTAGCCTCTAAAAAAGATGATTTTGCATTGTATTATACTGAAGATAACACTATAAGTTTTAGTGGAGATAAAGCTATTTGGCGAGGAGTTAAAGGCGGAAATGTAGATGAAAAAATAATTTTTGAATTATCCGAAGAAATCATACCAACAGATATTCGTATCGATTTTGGACTAAACAAAGAACAAGAGTTAATAGAGCTAAAAAATATTAAGTTAATTTACTACGGTAAGGAGCTTTTAATCAAAGGATCTGATTTTTTTAATTATTTTGTTGAGGATAAAAAATTTAAAACAGAAATAGATCCAGCTAAAGGGTCAATTAAATTTATTATATCACCTGAAAATTATCAAACACCTTACTACTATCCGAGACAAGAACTTGTTGACGCGTTAAAAAAATTGACAACAGAGAAAAAGTAATTTACAGATAGTGCAATTAAAAGCTATAATTTGAGTTATAATCAAGTTATAGCTTTTTTGATTTTATACCTACCCATAAACATAGAAGTGAATAAATGAAAATTAAACTACCTTCAATTTTTATCATAATGCTTCTTTTAGGAAGTTTTATCATATCGTGTAATAATAGCACGATTGAATCTGAATTTACCATCAAACTTGACGTTGTAATAAAAAAAAACGACTCCATTCACACGTACTACACAACTGACGGAAGTATTAATTTCAATGAAAAAAACTCTTTTTGGACCAAAGTAAAAGGCGACAAGAAGAACCAAACAATTGTAATCAATTTCCCGCCCAATGTTGTTCCCAATCAATTTAGATTAGATTTAGGTGCGAATGTTCATCAAGACCATATTGTTTTAAACAAACTAGAATGTGCTTACAAAGGAAAAACAGTTGAATTAAAAGGGAAAGAAATCTACAAACTTCTTAGAGTTGACGAGTCAAACACAATTTTAGATAAAAATTTAGGTATATTAAAAAGAATGGATTCAACCAACAAAAACGGACCTTCTTTATACCCAAACGGAGATGTTTTAAGAAAAAAACTTGAAGAATTAACTTCAGCTAAAAAAAATTAATCTCTGTCTATGATAAAAAAATTACTAGATATATTTCAAAATAAACAATTTCACAAGCTTTCCTTATATGGTTTTGGGCAATTGTTCAATCTAGTTACTCCTTTACTCGTTATACCCTACATTGTCTCTATTTGCGGAGAAGAAAACTTCGGAAAAACAGCAGTAGGAATGGCACTTTGTTTCTTCCTAATGGTCTTTATTGACTATGGTTCCGATTTAGTAGGCGTTAGAGAAATATCAATAAACAGAGATGATTTCAGTCAAACACAAAGGATTTTCGCGACAAATTATTTAGCAAAAACAATACTCTTGTCAGGCGTATTGTTTGTTTGTTTGATCCTTTTTCAGACAATTCCCTTTTTTAGCGCAGAAAAGAAAATGTTCCTGTTAGGACTAACTCTTTTAATTGGGCAGTTTTTAAATCCAACTTGGTTTTTACAAGGAGTAGAAAATGTAAAATGGATTACATTTTCTAACATTATCTCTAAATCAATTTACCTTTTATTGATTTTTTTATTCATCAAAGAAGAACAAGATTATGTTTTGATTAATTTGTTTTGGGGAATAGGAATGATTATTTCTAATGGATTATTTTTCTTTCTGATTATAAAAAAATACAAATTCTCGTTTTCTTCGATTCATAAAAAAGACATCTTTCAGTTTTTAAGAAGGGATTTTAAAATGTTTGGGTCACAGATATTTGTTTCTATTCAGATGTATTCTCCGGTGATTTTAATCAGTTATTTTGGCACTAATTTAATGGCAGGACAGTATAAAATTGTTGAACAAGTCATTTTGATTTTTAAAACCTATATCTTACTGTTTTTTAACTATGTTTTTCCCAATGTGTGTTATTTATTAGAGAAAAGTAAAGAAAAAGGAATTTACAATTGGAAGCTTTTTAATGGTGCAAATTTTATTTTTGTATTGGTTTCAATGGTTGTTTTTTATAATTTTTCGTATGACATAGTTTCTTATTTTAATCCAACCAACCGATATGCTCTAAGTAACTTGTTGCAATTGGCCGTGTTCTATCCTGTTTTATTCGCCATTTCAATTCCACTGAAACAATTAGTTTTAGCGTGGAACTTTAATCAATTTTATGTTAACCTTACCTCTATTGCTGTACTATTAAATATTATAGCAATAGTTATTCTTTTACCCCAATTTCAAGTATATGGAGTGTTTTATTCTTTATTGTTTATTGAAGGAATAATGATTTTATTTTACTTAATTTGCATAAGGAAAAAACTATTCTCCAAAGAAGAGACAAACCAATGATAAAGGATATTTTTCAAAAATTATTGAATAAATCAGGGAAGAATTATCAAATAGACCCCAAAATTCCTCAAGGCCTTATTGTTTCTATTTTAATAAGAAGATGTTTCATGCTCGCCCGTGGCATTTTTAAAACGGGAAATAAAGTTTTTCTCGGGCCAAACGTTATTTTATACAACAGAAAAAACATTCAATTTGGTAAGAATGTTACTATTGATAAAAACTGTATTCTTGACGGATATTCTGAAGATAAAATTACTCTTGGAGATGGAGTAAAAATTGGAGCCTATTCTTCGCTTAGTTCTACAAGCCACATGTCAAAATATGGAAAAGGACTGAAAATGGGGAACAATTCAGCCGTGGGTCAGTTTACAGAATTTGGAGCGTCAGGAGGAATTGAAATAGGAAACGATGTAATAATGGGGTCATATGTTAGTTTTCACTCCGAAAACCACAATTTTGATGATCCGTCAAAACTAATACGGGAACAAGGAGTAACTTCAAAATCAATAAAAATTGGAAACAATATTTGGGTTGGAGCAAAAGTTACTTTTTTAGATGGATGTCAAGTAGGGGATAATTCTGTTGTTGCAGCAGGTGCGGTTGTCAATGGTATCTATCCACCCAATTCAGTTATAGGAGGAATTCCAGCAAAAATTATAAAAACCATACACTGATGAATCTAGTAATCAACAGAGCTAATTTCAACCAGCTTCTATTTATAATTTGCGTTATAGTTCCTTTCTTTAACATCTATGAATTCTCATTTGTGACATGGGTTTTTGCCATATTTTTGACACTCAGAAAAAACTATTCTTTAGAATTTGTAAAGTACACATCAATCTTTGTAATCCTATTTTTATTGGCCATTGTTGTGGGTAGGTTCTTCGAATACAAAACGTATTTTATTATTAGAGATATAACTTATTTGTTAAAACCTATAACTGGACTACTGCTTGGATATCAGCTTTTTAGCAAACACATTAAAAACCCATTTCAATTTATTGTTTATGCTGGATTGTCGATAGCTTGTTATCACCTTTTCTTAGTTTTTTATGGTATTGTTGTTGAAGGAGCCAAAAATGTTCGGGAAATAAGAGAGCATGCGGGTTATTTTAACGATTTTGAAGTGTACACATTGGTCATATTGATTTTCAGTAAACAACTAAATCTTGGATTTTCAACCAATAAAACCCGCCTTTTTATTCTCATTTTGGCTGTTTCAAGTTTTTTCTACTTAGCAAGAACAAATTTCATACAGTTCATTGTATTAGTAGCAGCATTAAAAGGGTTTTTAGTTTTGAACGTAAAGTCATTAAAAGTAGTTTTGGGTATAGTTATAGCAACACTAATGGCTTATTCAGCTATTTATTATTACAATCCAAGAAGAAATGGTAAAGGAATGGATGAGTTTTTGTATAAAATAAAAATTATTCCAACCGAGGCTTTTAGCACCAGAATTGACCGCTTTGACTGGAAAGATTTTAACGATAATTATCGTTCGTATGAAAATATTAGAACGGTACAACAACTAAACTACAACGACAATCTTTTTTTTGGTGAAGGAATGGGTTCGCAGGTCGACCTCAAACAGAAATTAATGTTGGGCGATATGTTCTTAAGACACATCTCAATCCTTCATAATGGCTATATGACCGTATTACTAAAAACAGGACTTTTAGGTCTAAGCATCTATTTGTTATCAATATTTTTCTTTTTTAGAAAAGAGCGATCCAGTAATCCAATTCTAAAAAACATACATTATATCTTCGTTGGAACTGGAGTGTTTTTAATTTTATCCAATTGGGTCTTTCTTGGATTGTATAACCAAATAGATACAAAATCATTATTGATAGGTTTTTTGTTTGCTTATAAAAATGAAATTCTAAAAACCCCCGAATCATGATAAGCATTCTTTTTATTCATCAATCATCTGATTTATATGGTTCGGATAAAACGTTATTACTATTACTACAGCAGTTAGATAAGAAAAAATACACATCAGTTGTAATTTTACCTTTAAACGGACCTCTTAAAGATGAATTAGAGAAAATAGGTGTAAAGGTGGTTATTGCTCCTGTTTTAAAATTGTACAGGAACATTTTTACCCCCAAAAACATAGTGTTGTTTTTCAAACAATTGAGTACATCATTAAAAACCATAAAAAAGCTAAACGACGAATATCATTTCGACATCATATATTCAAACACATTGGCAGTGCTATTAGGAGCATTTTATTCTAGAAAGGCCAAAATCAAACACATTTGGCATGTTCATGAAATAATAGTACATCCCAAAATAATCGCGAAAATATTCCCCAAACTACTAAGAAAGTATGCCGATGTTGTAGTGTGCAATTCATCTGCAACCAGAAACAATTTGATTATAAGAGAACCTAATTTAGAATCCAAGTCAATTGTAATTCTTAATGGCATAGAATTCAACACTAACTCGAATTCCTTACTATCGAAATCAGAAATAGGATTTGAACAAAACGATTGTGTTATTACTTTAGTTGGAAGAATTAGTCGACTGAAAGGACATAAATGGATGTTAAATACTTTTATTAACTATTTTAGTAATTATGATAATGTTAAGCTCCTTTTTGTAGGATCTCCTGTATTAGGGCAAGAATATTATTTGAGCGAAATAGAACAAAAAATAGTAGAAAACAAACTAGAAGATAAAGTTAAAATTCTTCCTTTTACCAAAGATTTAAATGCGATATGGCACATTACAGACATTGCAGTTATGCCATCTACTGAAGCAGAATCGTTCGGATTAGTAGCCGTTGAAGCCATGTATGCTCAAAAACCAGTTATTGGATCTGATTTAGGAGGTCTGAAAGAAATCATACAGAATAACGAAACAGGGTTTTTAATAGAACCGAATAATGAAGAAGCCTTTTCAAAAGCGTTAACAACTTTGATAGAAAATCCAGAGTTAAGAAATTCATTCGGACAAAAAGGACATCAAAGAGTAAAAGAAGAATTCTCTTTAGATCGATACGTTAAACAATTTGAAGAGTTATTTGTAAAGACTACTTAAATAAGAAAAGGATTCAAAAATTTATCATGTAACGTTTTCCAAAAATCCCTATTTTTGCGACTCTTAATAAGAATTTAATGAAAATAGCTATTCTTGGAACACGTGGAATACCCAATTATTATGGAGGTTTTGAGCAATTTGCCGAATTTTTCTCTGTTTATTTAGCCGAAAAAGGACACGAGGTTTACTGTTATAATTCACACAATCATAAGTATCAAGAAAAAACGTTCCACGGTGTACATATCATCCATCAGCACGATCCGGAATACAAATACGGTACATTTGGTCAGTTTATTTACGATTACAATTGTATCATCGATTCAAGAAAAAGAGATTTTGATATCATTCTTCAATTAGGATATACAAGTAATTCCATCTGGTATTTTTTGTTGCCCAAGAAACCAATCATCATTACCAATATGGATGGAGTTGAGTGGAAGCGTTCCAAATACTCGCGTCCAGTTCAACAATTTTTACGATTTGCAGAAAGGCTAGCAGCAATAAGCAGTGACTATTTGGTTTCGGATTCAATAGGGATAAAAAAATTCCTCAAAGACCGCTACGATAAAGATTCTACTTACATTGCTTATGGTGCGCATCCATTTAATAGTCCCGATGAATCCGTCCTCAAACAGTATAATCTAGAAAAAGAGAGTTACAACATGATTATGGCTCGTTTTGAACCTGAAAACAATTTAGATATGGTATTGGAAGGAGTTGTTTTAAGCAAAGATTCAACTCCAATTTTAGTGATTGGAAAACACGAAACCAAATACGGTGAATATTTGAAAAATAAATTCAAAGCACATTCAAATATTCTTTTTTTAGGCGGAATTTATAATTTAGAACACTTAAACAACTTACGATATTACTCAAAATTATATTTTCACGGACATTCTGTTGGAGGAACCAACCCATCGTTGTTAGAAGCAATGGCTTCCAAAGCTTTAATTGCGGCTCATAACAATGACTTTAACAAAGGAGTTTTAAAAGAAAACGCTTATTTTTTTAAAAACCCAAAAGAAGTAGCAGAATTACTTATTTCTATCAATAAAAAAGATAACTTATCGTTTATTGATAATAATTACAATGCAATTGTAAACGAATTTAATTGGGATAAAATTAATGGGCAATACCTACAATTATTTGAAGAATGTACTACTAAAGGCAAAAGAAGAGGTAAAAAATAATCCTTTTGTTGTTTTAGTGACATTAGCAATAATTACTATTCCACTGCATTATCGATACAGTAGCATAGCAATCATGTTGCTCGCTGCATTTTCGCTTTTTCAATTAAAAAACAAAAAATTTTATTTTCAAAAAGAGTTTTTTTTACTCGTACTTTTATATGCCTTGATGGCTCTGTCGTTGACTTGGACTATAGATTCAAAACTGACGTCTTCGGCTTTAGTAAAAGGACTTTCTTTTCTGCTAATTCCACTTTGCTTTTTCTTAAATCCACCGCCATCGGAAGAAAATAAAAACAGTATAATTAAATACTATTCGTATGCTTTTTTTGGCTACGCTATTTTTTATCTTTTAAAAGCAACAATTCGCTTTGTGATTACTAAAGATTCTTCTGTTTTCTTTTATCATGAGTTGGTCACATTTGACGTAAATGCCATTCACGTTTCAGTTTACATTTCAATCGCGTTTTTCTGGTTTCTAAATAAAAAACAAAAAAACAATTTAGACAAAACTGCATTGATATCGTTGTTTGTAGTGCTATTATTGCTTTCTTCCAAAAATATAATTATAGTTTTCTTTCTCTTGTTGGGAGTGAATGTGGTTTTTGTTTTGAAAATAAAAGCAAAAAAAATGTATCTTATTCTAGGAGTAGGAATTGTGCTAGGGATTGTCTTTTTCGGGAAAATAAAAGATCGATTTTTGATTGAAATAGAATCCAATCAGGCTTCAGGTAAAATCAATAACGAAATTAGCAATCAAACTGGTTTTGTATATAATGTTAGCATCAAAGAGGCTTGGACAAAAGACCAATTTCAACCCAATGATTATTTTCCAGGAACAGCATTACGAGTATATCAAGCGCGCATTTTTACTGAAATAATTCAAGAAGACAATCGATTTCTAACCGGTTATGGATTGAACGCTACAGACGAAAAAATAAAGCAAAAAAGGATAGAGCATAACCTGTATCATGAGTATGATAAATTTAATTTCCATAACCAATACATCCAAATTTTCGCAGAATTAGGAGTTGTAGGATTTGTACTATTGGTATTGATTTTATGGGTTAATCTCAAAAATGCAATAAAAACCAAACATTTTGTCCATTTTTCTTTTGCAATTCTAATGATAAGCTTATTTTTGACAGAATCTTTTTTATCCAGACAAAGAGGTATAGTGTTTTTTATACTATTTTTCTGTTTGTTTAATTCAAAGACAGAAAAAAGATCGCTATAAAAGAATAAAAATGAAAAGAATATTAATCACTGGAGCCGCAGGCTTTTTAGGTTCTCATTTGTGTGATCGTTTTTTAGCTGAAGGCTATTTTGTAATTGGGATGGACAATCTTATTACAGGAGATTTAAAAAACATTGAACATTTATTCAAAGAAAAGAACTTCGAGTTTTATCACCACGATGTCACCAAATTTGTTCACGTTCCGGGTAACTTAGATTATATTTTACATTTTGCGTCACCAGCAAGCCCGATTGACTATTTAAAAATTCCAATACAAACATTAAAAGTAGGTTCACTTGGAACTCACAATTTATTGGGTTTAGCACGAGTAAAAAAAGCCAGAATTCTTATTGCATCAACATCTGAAGTATACGGTGATCCATTAGTTCATCCACAAACAGAAGAGTACTACGGAAACGTGAATACCATCGGACCAAGAGGAGTTTATGACGAAGCCAAACGTTTTCAAGAATCCATCACGATGGCGTATCACACTTTTCATGGTGTAGAAACTAGAATTGTTAGGATTTTCAATACCTACGGACCAAGAATGCGACTGAACGATGGACGCGTAATTCCTGCATTCATCGGTCAAGCTTTACGAGGCGAAGATTTGACTATTTTTGGAGATGGAAGCCAAACGCGTTCCTTTTGTTATGTAACGGATCAAGTTGAAGGAATTTTCAGATTGTTGCATTCCGACTACGTTTATCCTGTAAACATTGGTAATCCTGACGAAATCACTATCAAGGATTTTGCAGATGAAATCATTAAACTAACGGGAACCAATCAGAAAGTAGTGTATCATCCTTTACCTATTAACGACCCATTACAACGTCAACCCGATACAACTAAGGCGAAAGAAATATTAGGTTGGGAAGCCAAAGTCAATAGAGAAGAAGGGATGAAATTAACTTATGAATATTTCAAATCACTTTCTTCAGAAGAATTGCTCAAAGAAGAACACAAAGATTTTAAAGGATACATCCATTAGTCTATGGTTGCACAACAAACAGGAAGATATTCAAAATACATCAGACCTATTAGTATCGCCTTTGATATAATAGTTATTTCCCTATTAAGTGCATATTTCTTCAGAGAGCTGAAACTTAACATGACTTATTTCCTTTTATTTCAAGGATTTGCATGGGTTTTTATAGGCTTTTTAGTAAAGTTTTATGAAATCTTTCGTTTCACAACCCCAGTTGAAATTATTACCAAAATAATCAAGCAGTTCTCCATTTTTTTATTGGTGGTAATTGCCTACTTCCCATTTGCTAAAACTGTAATTTTTAGCGGAAAAGCCATCGCAATTTCAATGACTGTTAGTTTTGTTTTAATAGTATCATTCAAGTATTTTTTGTTTTATTATTTAAAGAAATACCGAATCACCACTAAAAACAATTTTAGAAATGCAGTTATCATCGGATATACTCCTGAAGCCATCCGACTAAAAGAAGTATTCAACAACCGTCAAGATTACGGTTATCGATTCCAAGGCTATTTTTCAGATAAGAAGCAAAACGCAGAAGTTAAGGGAAAAATAGAAGACTTAAAAGCATTTGTTATAGCCAACAAAACAGATGAAATTTATTGCTCTTTGAACGAAATTTCGAATGAAAAATTAAAAGACTTGGTTGAATTTGCAGATGAAAATAAAAAAACAATAAAATTCATTCCAGACACCAAAGAAATTTTTTCAAAGAATTTAAAAATTGATTATTACGAATTATTTCCCGTACTATCACTTCAGAAAACACAACTTCATGACCCGCTTATTAAGGGTATAAAAAGAGGGTTTGATGTTGTTTTTTCGCTAGTTATTATTGTATTTCTACTTTCTTGGTTAATTCCAGTTATTGCATTATTAATAAAAATTGAATCAAAAGGTCCAGTTTTCTTCAAACAAGGAAGACCAGGGTTGGATGAAAACGAATTTTATTGTTATAAATTTCGATCCATGCAAGTCAATGAAACAACCGAAAAAGAAGCCTCTAAAAATGATCCTAGAGTTACTAAAATGGGACGTTTCATGCGAAAAACGAGTATCGATGAATTGCCTCAATTTTTTAATGTTTTATTGGGTGATATGTCGGTTGTAGGACCAAGACCTCACTTATGGTCTCAAAACAAATCGTATGCGAGTAAAGTAAAAAAATACATGGTTAGACATTATGTTAAACCCGGAATTACAGGACTTGCTCAAGTAAAAGGGTTTAGAGGAGAAATCGAAACCGATGAAGACATGATTAACCGTATCAAGTTTGATGTTTTTTACATCGAAAATTGGTCGTTAGTAATGGACATTAAAATCATTCTCCAAACCGTAATCAACATTTTTAAAGGTGAAGACAAAGCCTATTAAAAAACACCTTCTTTTATCAAATTTTTCATTTGATTTTCCAAATCAAAAAGTTCCTGAGATTGCTTAAAAATTTGGTTTTTAAGAACATCAAAATCTTCTTTTTTTATCATAGAAATGGTTCTGAGCAATTGATTCAATTCTGAAAAATTTTCGACCGAAGCAACCCAACCTAAACGGTTTTCTTCAACAATTGTTTCACCTTCGCCACCACCAAAATAAAGGATCGGAAAACCCAAAGAAGCATATTCAAATATTTTAGAAGGAACCGAACCGTAAATTCGAGTTTTTAATGGAACAACGGCTATGTCAAACGATTGTAATAATGAATGCAGTTCTTTTCGTTCAACCATTCCGTGAAAGTAGATTTTTTTTTCTTTTTGAGACGCTATGAGCGCTTCAATTTGATTTTTTTCAGCACCATCACCAAACAAATGCAACTCTATATTTAATTCGTTTAAATCTATTTTTTGGCACAATTCGAAAACACCTTGAGCGATTCCCAATAATCCTGCATAAAATAATTTTATAGGTTGATCGGTTTTAGTTTTTAACTCAAGCGATTCTACTTTATGATCGGGGAAATTGCGATACAAATAACACTTTTTTCCCGGAATTATCGAATTGACATGAGCAATAATTTCATTCGATTGACCTAAAATTAAGCTTGCTTTTTTATAGATGAAACGTTCTAAAAACATGGAGAATTTGTGGGACAAAGAGTTTTCTTTTAACACTTTTAATTCCAATGCGGCCATTGGCCACAAATCAGAAATGTTTAAAATAATTTTTTTCTTTTTTAATGAAAGTACAAAAACAGAGATGAAGGATAAAAGTAAAGGAGGAGATTGAACGATTACTTTTTTGGGTGTTTTTCTGAATAGTAAAAAGAAAAATAAACTCATAGAAAAAGACAGAACAGAGACAATCCGAATCGCAATATTTTTGCTTACACTTGGGTAAATCCAGAGGCGTTTTACGGTGACGTTATCTCGCTTTTCGGTTACTGAAAATTTTCCTTTGTATTCAGGAAATAATTCCCCTTTCGGATAATTCCCAAGCGGACAAAGAACAGTTACTTGGTAATTCTTTTCATTTAGTTTCAAGGCCAATTGTTCGATTCTATTCGCTGCAGCTCCTTTTTCTGGCGGATAATAATTGGATATGATGAGAATGTCTTCCATTGCTTTTAAGTCGAATTTCAGAAGTTTTTCGGCTAATTTTTTTTATATTCAGATAATAAAATATCAATTATTCTTTCCGATGCTTTTCCGTCCCAAAGTTCGGGAATACCACCTTTTTTCGTTCCGTTTTCAAGGAAAGAAGCATACACTTTTTTTAAGTTTTCAATTGAAGTTCCCACTAAAGTATTGGTTCCGATAGTTTGCGTTTCCGGACGTTCGGTAGTAGTTCTCATAGTAAAACACGGAATTCCCAACACGGTTGTTTCTTCCGAAATTCCACCGCTATCAGTTATCACAGCAAAACTATTTTTTATTAAATACATAAAATTCAAATACCCTTGAGGTTCTACAAAAAGGATGTTTTTAAATTCTAACGACGTTGTTCCTAGAATGGATTTTGTTCTAGGATGAATAGGGAAAATTATTTTTTTGCCATTTACCATTGCATCAATTCCGAGTAATAATTGCAGGAGCGATTGTTCTTCGTCAACATTCGACGGGCGATGCAAGGTCAAAACAATATAATTCTGAGGTTCTAAATCAAATTTAGACCAAAAATCGGGAGCTGAAATCCGGCTTAAATTTTGGTATAACGTGTCAATCATTACATTGCCAACAAAATGAATTTGCTTCGGATTTGCTCCGTATTTCAATAAATTTTCACTTGCCCATGTTGAGGTTGTGAAGAAATAATCGGTAATACTATCAGTAACAATTCGGTTAATTTCTTCGGGCATGGTCATGTCGCCAGAGCGAATTCCAGCCTCTACATGAACAACTTCTATATTCAGTTTTTTGGCTACAATAGCGCATGCCATAGTCGAATTTACATCACCAACAACCAAAACTAAATCACAAGGGTTTTGAAGTAATTCTTCTTCAAAAGCAACCATTATTGCTGCTGTTTGAACCGATTGTGATCCGCTTTTTACCTCTAAATTCACACTAGGATGCGGAATATTCAATTCTTCAAAAAAGGTGTCGCTTAAATTTTTATCATAATGCTGACCAGTATGAACCAATCGATAGGAAATTGTTGCTCCTTCAGATTGTTTTTTTTCAATCGCCTTGATAATGGGAGCGATTTTAATGAAATTGGGTCTTGCACCCGCGACTATTGTAATTTTCATATTTAGCTGAATTGTTTTCAGTGTTATTTGAGTAGCGAAACAAACTGCTTCAATTTTCCACTTTTCGATCGTTCAAGTTTTTCTTTTCGTTTGAATGAAAAATGCAAACCACTTTCGAGGTACGTTGTGATTGCTTTCTCTATGCTTTGGATTTGATTTTGGGTCAATTCGATTACACTAACATATTCAATTTCAAAAGTATCTATTTTGGTTTGTTTTATTACAAATTCTTTTACATTTCCGTCGTCTTCAATAATGCTTTTGGTTACGTAATAAAAAGTCAATCCAGGCGCTTTTTTCCCGCTGGGTAAAACAGCCACATCATTGGTTCGACCAATGAGTTTTTTAAGAAGGGGTTTTTTGAATGTGCTTTTTTCATCTAAAATTCCCACGTCTCCAATATCGTATCGAATGAATGGATGGGCTTTGTTGTAAAGAGATGTGATGACAATTCGACCTTCTTTACCGTAAGGAAGCGGATTATTTTCATCATCTAAAATTTCAACAAACAACGTTTCTGAATTTACCTGCCATTCTCCATTTGGGTTTTGGAACGCAATTAAATCCAATTCTGAAGCACCGTATTCATTGATAACAGGAACACCAAATTGTTTTTCGAGTAATTGTTTATCATCTTCAAAAAGCATTTCGGAAGTAACTATACAACATTTTAGAGTGGGACAAATCGTCTTTAAAATGATGTTTTTTTTCTGAAGAAACTTGGCGAATAAAACAATAGAACTTGTATAACCGTTGATGTAATCAAATTTTTTCTTTTGGAATTTAATCAAAACATTTTCGAGCACATTGTCTGACAAATCGAAAATAGTAAATCGATACCGATGACTTAAAAAGTCTTTAATTCGCTCTTTTGTATTTCCAATAAAATCAAGAGGTATTCCATAGAAACGCGCTTGCAATGAAGAATTAAAATCGATTCCAAACCATCCAAAACGATGTATTATATTAGACCAAGTCAACGCATGGCAATAATTATCTTTAGCAAAAATAAACGGATCTCCACTTGAACCCGAAGTTTTATTGACGTATACATAATTAATCGAAAATCCATCAGAAAGCCGTTCAACTAATGGTTTTTGAAACTCTTTTTTAGTCATAATAGGAAGGCTTTCCCAAGTGCTACCGTTTTTTTCACCAACAAATTTCTTATAAGAAAGGTTGTTTTTCAGATGATATTCAACAATAGCAGTTCTTTTTTTAATAATCCATGGCAGATAATCTTCTTCTGAAATAGAAAGCGTTTCCTTAAAATTAGCCTCAGCCAACTTCATTGGAAAGCCTTTGAAACGAAGCGATAAATCAAATAGATTAAGCATTTATTAAATAAAAAGGGCCAACATTTGTTAGCCCTTAAAAATACTATTTTATTTGGAATTATTAGTTTTTAATCACTTTGATCGTTTCTTTTTTGTTGTCAGAATTGATGTTGAATAAATAAACACCACTTGAAAGCGAAGAAACATCAACAGAATTTTCAATTCCTGATAATGATTGTTGTAAAACAGTTTTTCCAGTTAAATCGGTTACACTTAAGTCATAAGAATCTAACTGAGACGAAATAGTAACAAAATTGTTTGCAGGATTAGGGTAAACCTCAATTGCAGCATCAGCTTCAAAAGTTGGGTTGGCTAATGTTCCATCAAATTTAAAAATTCCATCAGTAGTAGCATCGCTACTGAAACCAGCACACCATCCAGTAGATCCATTCACAAAGCTAGAAACACCTCTTTGCATGTCTGCCTCAATTGGAGTCCAAGCCAAACCGTTGTTTAAACTATAAGAAGAACCAACAGGAGCCGCTTGAGAAGTACCAACAATTACTGTTGTACCAGGAATGTAGCTTAATAATCTGTGTGATCCTGTAAAAGTTGATCCAGTTGACCATGTAGCTCCACCATTTGAGGTTGTGTAGAAAGTATAAGTAGTACCAGCTGTTTTTAACAAACAACCATTATTTGCATCGCTAAACGCAAGTCTACCACTTTGTGCAGCTCCACCAAAATCAGTTAAAGGAGCTTGAGAAACAGTCCATGTTAACCCCATATCAACAGATTTTAATATACGTCCTTTGTTAGTCACTAACCATGCAGTATTACCAACAACTACATTTCCTCCGTTTAATCCGTATTCAGTAGAATTTACAGGATTCGGAATGTTTGCTCCTGGAACTTGTGTCCATGAATCACCACCATCTGCTGTAGTCCATATTTCAAACTCCAAAGGAGCTCCAACAGGATCTCCCATAGCAAACCCATTATTTGCATCAAAAAAATGTACAAAATTAACGAATGATCCCGATGAGGTAAACGCACTTGGATTTTGTTGATCCCAAGTAGCTCCTCCGTTAGAAGTTTTGAATACAACACTACCAGATCCGTCAGTTGGATTAACTGCACTTACCCAAGCAGTAGTTGAATTTATTGGGCAAATGTTGTTAATTCCTAATGCAGGGTCACCAACATTGATAACGCCTGGTGTCCAAGTTGTACCACCATTAGTTGTTAAGGTAAACTCTTGAACTTCAGCTCCTGCTCCTGATCCATCATAAGCTTTAGCCCAAACAGTATTGGCATCCAAAGCAACAATTTGATCAAGACCTCTTGAAGCAGCTGTAAAACCAGTAGCTTGCGAAATCCATGATTGAGCATTTAGTCCAGAAAATGGGACCAACGCTAATAAAAGTAAAAGTTTTTTCATAATTTATTTATTTAATTTATTCCAAAAATAATTAAAAAACCGAAAAAATAGTTTTTTTTATGATATAATTTTGATTTTAAAAATTTTATTTTTGCCAACAAACACAACACTAATGACAATATTACTACTTGGTTCTGGAGGCAGAGAACATGCCTTAGCATGGAAAATCCTCCAAAGTTCGAAATGCAAAACACTTTATGTGGCTCCAGGGAATGCCGGAACGGCTGCGATTACTACTAATGTTTCTTTAAAAATAACTGATTTTGAGTCTATTAAAAACTTTGTGCTCGATAAAGAGGTCAACATGGTAGTTGTTGGTCCAGAAGACCCATTGGTACTAGGAATTTATGATTTTTTTAAAAATGATTCTGAAATCAGCTCAATTCCGGTTATTGGACCATCAAAAATAGGAGCTCAGTTAGAAGGAAGTAAAGAATTTGCTAAAGAATTTTTGATTAAACATCAAATTCCAACAGCGGCATACGATAGTTTTACAGCAGACACTGTTGAAAAAGGATGTCGTTTTCTGGAAACATTACAACCTCCTTATGTTTTAAAAGCAGATGGATTGGCAGCGGGAAAAGGAGTTCTGATTATTAATGACTTGAAAGAAGCTCAGAACGAATTACGGAACATGTTGGTTCATGCAAAATTTGGACAAGCGAGTTCAAAAGTGGTCATAGAAGAATTTTTAGACGGAATTGAGTTAAGTTGTTTTGTCCTTACAGATGGAAAGAATTATAAAATTTTACCCACAGCAAAAGATTACAAACGAATTGGAGAAGGCGATACAGGATTAAATACTGGAGGAATGGGCGCTGTTTCACCAGTTCCATTTGCGGATGCAATTTTGATGGAAAAAATTGAAAATCGGATTGTAAAACCAACCATTAACGGACTTCAAAAAGACGGAATCGAATACAAAGGTTTTGTTTTTATCGGACTCATCAATGTCAAGGGCGAACCAATGGTTATTGAATATAATGTTAGAATGGGTGATCCAGAAACTGAGGTTGTGATGCCAAGAATTCAGTCGGATTTGGTAGAGTTATTTGAAGCAGTAGCCAATCAAACATTAGATGAGGTTACGCTTGAAATAGATCCAAGAAGCGCTACAACAATAATGGTTGTTTCAGGTGGATATCCAGAAGATTATGAAAAAGGATTTGAAATTACAGGTTTGAATACTGTAAAAGACTCAATAGTGTTTCATGCAGGAACCCAACTAGAAAATGATAAAGTAGTTTCTAATGGTGGAAGAGTACTTGCCGTAACTTCCTACGGAGATAACTTTCAAGAAGCCATAAAAAAATCTTATCAAAATATAGAACAACTACACTTTGATAAGATGTATTATAGAAAAGATATAGGTTTCGACTTATTTTAAGAACGAATGTGCCGTAGTATCTTGGTTTTCTTCGTTATTTTTTTGGTGTATTGTCAATTGTTTGCACCAGTAAACTATATAGTAACCACAAATAATCATTAATGCCCAATTGATAATGTTGGCTCCAAACCAAGAAGACAATTCCCATGAACGTAACCAATCAAGAGGTTTGAATAAAAAATCAACAAAAAGCGATTGTATTGCTTCAAAAAATGCTTTCATCTTTAAAATAGGTGTTATATTTACATCACAAAAGTATAAAATATCCTTATGATTACAAGCGTTTTTAGAAAATCTTCTCCATTTAATTACACTATAGTTATTTTTCTAACCTTAGCCTTCTTTTTGTTGGTTCAATTTAAACAAGGTATTTGGCATAATTCGTCACTAAACATAGGAACTTCAATTGGAATTATTGTGTTGGTTTTTGCCTCGCTTTTTATAATTAATTTCATTGTAAAAAAGAACGGTCTGACTAAAAGCAGCAGTTTTTCTATATTATTTTTTACTCTTTTTTTACTTTTCTTTCCTGCTATTTTTACGAATTTTAAATTTATTATTTCCAATTTTTTTGTTTTGTTAGCGATGCGTCGACTCATTTCGCTTCAAACATTAAAAGCTCCTAAAGAGAAAATTTTTGATGCTTCTTTGTGGATTTTTATTGCCAGTTTATTTCACTTTTGGGCTATTTTATACATTGTTTTGGTTTACATCTCCATCTTTTTCCACGTTTCCAGAGATTATAGAAATTGGTTGATCCCATTCGTGTCTTTGTTTGTTACGGCAGTGATTTATACGTTCATTGCGCTGGTTGTAGAAAGACAATTTATCGATAATTTGACCAATTTGCCTGTAGTTAATTTACGAATGGATTATTTCAAAAACACCAATGAAAATCTGGCTTTATCAATGTATGCAGTAGTGGCGGTATTCTTCGTTTTTTCAAAAATGATTGCGCTCACCAATCGACCATTAGTGTTACAAGCATCCTACAAAAAAGTGATTATCGCTTTTATAATTGGAGTAGTTATTTTCTTGATATCTACTGATAAAAGCAACGATTTATTGATTTTTACTTTCTTTCCATTATCAGTAATGGCAACCAATAACATCGAATATTCTAAAAATAAAATCAACCAAGAATTGGTGTTGGGAGTAACAATAGTATTGGTTTTTGTGAGCTTCTTCCTGCAATTATAATTTACTTCCGTAAGCCAAATCACCAGCGTCACCTAAACCAGGAACAATGTAGTTTTTTTCGTTGAGTTTGTCATCAATGGCCGCCACCCACAAATGACAATTATCGGGAAGATTTTCTTCCAAATACACAATACCTTCTGGAGCGGCGATTACTACTGCAATGTGAATTTCTTTCGGCTTTTGTTCCAGATGCAATTTGTGTAAAACCGCCACAATTGATTGTCCTGTAGCCAACATCGGATCGATTAAAATAAGATTTTTGTTTTCAAACGATGGCGCCGCTTGGTATTCGACTAAAATTTCAAAAAAATCATCATTGTTAGGATGATGACGGTACGCCGATACAAATCCGTTTTCAGCATTGTCAAAGATGTTCATAAAACCCGTATGGAGTGCTAAGCCGGCACGCAAAATGGAACACAAAACCACATTGTCAGCAACGGTTGTAGTGTGTTTGATTCCGAGTGGAGTTTGAACATCAATGTCTTTATATTCAAGAGTTTTGCTCAACTCATACGCCATAATTTCGCCAATTCGTTCGATGTTTTTGCGAAAACGCATACTGTCATTTTGAATGGAAACATCGCGAATTTGGGCCAAAAAATGATTTAAAACACTGTTGTTTTCCGATATGTTGTGGATGAGCATTGGCTGAAAAATTAAATAGGAACGTAAAAGTATAAAAACTATCTTTGCAAAAAAATTTTACTTCTATGTTTTCTAAATTTGCCTATTCGATATTTGAACAAAGTATTAAGGATTATCATGTTCAAGACAATGTTGATCAACCGATTAACAATCCATATCCTAAAGACCAAATCGAACATTTGTTGTATTTCAAAAACTGGATTGACACGGTTCAATGGCATTTTGAAGATATTATTCGCGATCCCAATATTGAACCATCTGCAGCTTTAGTTTTAAAAAGAAGAATCGATGCATCCAATCAAGAACGCACCGATATGGTAGAATACATTGACAGTTATTTTCTGCAAAAATACGCTCATGTTGCAGTAAAGCCATCAGCAAAAATCAATTCTGAAAGTCCGGCTTGGGCTATTGATCGTTTGTCGATTTTAGCTCTTAAAATCTACCACATGAATGAAGAAGCTACCCGTATCGATGCTTCGCAAGATCATAGAGATAAATGTCAGGCCAAGTTGAATATTCTTTTAGAACAAAGAACCGATTTGTCTTCGGCTATTGATGATTTGTTAACCGATATTGAAAATGGCGACAAATTCATGAAAGTGTACAAACAAATGAAAATGTACAACGACGATGATTTGAACCCAGTTTTGTATCAAAACAAAAAATAAATTCACCGACACATTTTGTCAAAAACAAACAAACATATAGCCGTCATTCGACTTTCTGCCATGGGCGATGTTGCAATGACGGTTCCTGTTATTTTAGCACTAACTCGACAGTATCCTAAAGTTAAAATTACGGTAGTTTCACGACCTTTTTTTAAACCCATTTTTGAGCGAATTCCCAATGTTCAATTTCTTTCCGTTCATACACAACATCAGCACAAAGGACTTTTGGGATTGTTTCGGTTGTACCGCGATTTAAGAACACTCAAAATTGATCAAATTGCCGATTTACACAATGTTTTACGATCGAAAGTCATACGGAATTTATTCGCTTTAAGCGGAAAAAAAGTAGCTTTTACAGATAAGGGAAGAGCCGAGAAAAAAGCACTCACTAGTTTAAAAAATAAAGTGTTTCAACCCGTAAAACACATGATTGAACGTCATGTGGAAACCTTTGCGCAATTGGGTTATACAATTGATATGAGTCGGCCTAATTTTCTAACTAAAGAACCCATTCCGTTCAAAGCACAGAAAATGTTAGGCGAGAAAACCCATAAATGGATCGGAATAGCACCTTTTGCGCACTACGAAAGCAAAACCTATCCTTTTGATTTGATGGAAAAAGTAGTTGATGAGTTGGCGAAAAATCAATCGACGCAAATTGTTTTTTTTGGAGGAAAACAAGATACAGAGTCCATAAAAAGATTGATTAAGAATCATACGAATTGTTTTGTTTTTGCTGGAGTTATTTCTTTCGAAGAAGAACTTCAACTGATATCCAATCTCGATGTTATGCTTTCGATGGACAGCGGAAACGCACATCTTTCGGCATTGTACGGAATTCCAACCATCACTCTTTGGGGCGCAACGCATCCGTATACTGGTTTTGCACCTTACCAACAACCGCTTGAAAATTGTTTGGTTTCGGATCGCGAAAAATACCCTTTACTGCCTACTTCCATTTATGGAAACAAAAAAATAGAAGGTTATCAAGATGCCATGCGAACCATCAAAGTAGAAGATGTTGTTGCTAAAGTAAATACGGTTTTATCGTAAAAAAACAATCACTTCAATTTTGTATCGAATAAAAAGATAAATTTGTAAGTAAATCAATTTCACTAGATAATGAAACAAACTTACTTTAAACTTATATTTTCTTTATTTTTATTCTGCTCTTCTTTTATTTTTTCTCAAGAAACATCCGTTTTACCCAAAAAATTAACGCAAGAAGAAAAAGGAATACTCTCCAATTATCAATTCAGAAGCGCTCAATTAACGCCTCCGCCTTCGGGTTCGGTGAGAGCTGCAGCCGAATGGGAAGAAGTAGAATATTTGGTCTTGGCTTGGCAGCCTAGTTTTCAAAATATTTTAAGACAAATTGTTGCCGCAGCCGTCAACGAATGCAAAGTACTCATTGCCACTCAAAACCAAGCCAGTGTTTCAAGTTATCTTACTTCTAATGGTGTGAGTTTAACAAACGTTATTTTTTTAAATGCGCCATCCAATAGCATTTGGATACGCGATTATGCGGGAAATACCATTTATTCAGACGATGTTGGTCAACGCGCACTAACCGATTGGATTTACAACCGACCACGACCGTTAGACAACGCCATGCCTTCTGCGCACGCTACTCATGTTGGAATCCCGATATACATTACCAATACTGGAACCAATGATTTGGTCAATACAGGCGGAAATTATATGTCAGATGGTTTAGGAAATGCCTTTGCATCGGAATTGATTTTGGAGGAAAATGCAGTCGGAAATCCGTATAATGTTTCAGCCAAAACCGAAGAGCAAATAGACAACATCATGCTCAATTATATGGGAATTGACAATTACATCAAAATGCCAACCTTGCCGTACGACGAAATTCACCACATTGACATGCACATGAAATTACTCGACGAAGAAACGCTTTTGGTAAGCCGTTATCCCAATGGTGTTGCCGATGGACCGCAAATTCAGGCCAATATTAATTATGTATTGAATAATTTTACTTCACATTTCGGAACACCTTATGATGTGTATTGGATTGATGCGCCACCAAGCACTTCAGGAAGCTATCCTGATACTGGCGGATTGTATCGAACGTATAGCAACTCAGTCATCATCAATAAAACCATTTTAGTTCCAACGTATCGACCCGAAGTGGATGCCGCAGCGCTTGCTTTGTATCAGCAATTAATGCCAGGTTATACAGTAGTCGGAATTGATGTAGACAATGCGGGCGAAAATTTGATTTCGAGTTTGGGCGCCATTCACTGCATCACACATACTATTGGCGTTGCCGATCCACTTTTGATTGTACATCAACCGATAGACGAAGCCAATGCTGGGACGAATGTTTCTGTTAATGCGATGATCAAACACAGTTCCGGAATTTTTGAAGCGACTGTCTTTTGGAGAGAACAAGGCACAACCGATTTTAATGAAACTCTAATGAGTTTTGTAAGCAATGATAATTGGACTGCAACCATTCCGATTCCGAGTTCAGGAAACGATATTGAATATTATATTAATGGTCATGCCAATTCAGGGAAAAAACTCAATCGGCCAATTGTGGCTCCAGAAGGATTTTGGACCATCAATGTTCAAACTCTAAGTAGCGAAGAATGGGCGTTGAATCACATTTCTGAACCGTATCCAAACCCAACGAAGGAAACGGTGAATTTCAATTTAGATCAAATAGAAGGTGCTATTTCAGTAACGATTACCAATACGATTGGGCAACTTCTTTTTTCGCAAAAAATAACTTCCGCAAATGGTATTTTAAGTTTGAATTTACAACCCGAATGGAACGGAACTTTATTCGTTCAGTTTGAAGGTGATTTTGGTAAAGTGACTAAAAAAGTGGTGAAGTTATAGGTAAATTCGCTCGTCGCGGCAACGCTCTAAAATGTAGTTTTTCAGATTGGAAATGGTAGCTTGGTAATTGGGCGCTTCAAACCCGAAACGCTCGTGTTCCATCTGTTCTTTTTCGATGGCGTTGCAACCTTTGATTACTTCTTTCAACATATCAAGCATGATTAATTGCTTGTTGTTTTCTTTTTCAAATTTGTACTCTACAATTTCATCTTCCAATTGTTCACAATAATCCAAAAGCGCTTGAACTTCGGGTTCGTCCAAAAGATCTTGCGCTTTTTTGAATATATCGAGTTTGTTTTTCATGATTCAATTTCAATAGCAATGACAAAATCAATTTCAAAAACTGATTACTGACAACCGAATACATACAACTGTTTTAAACATCATCAAAATCAACAAAAATTTCACTTGATGTTGGATGCGCTTGACACGTTAATATCAAACCATCGGCTACTTCTTTATCAGTTAAAATGGAATTTTTTTTCATCTCGGCCGTTCCTTTAGAAATTCGAGCCAAACAACTGCTACAAATTCCGCCTTGACACGAATACGGAGCGTCAATTCCTTGTTTTAAAGCCGCTTCCAAAAGAGTTTGTTTCTGACTCATTTCGAAAGTAGTTTCTTCGTCATCCACCAAAACCGTAATTTTAGTATGACCACTTCCTGAGCTTGCTGTAGTATTTTCTTCGGAAGAAGAAGTAGAAAACAGTTCAAATTTGATGTTTTTTTCGGTCACATTATGCTCTTTCAATACATTCGAAACCAAATTGATCATTTCCTCCGGACCGCATAAATAGAATTTGTCGAATTCTTTTTCTTTGTGTTTGTTGTTCAACACAAAATTCACATTGGATTTGTCAATTCGGCCAAAAAGTTCGCCTTCTACTTTAGTTTGACTGTACACATAATGTACAAAAAAGCGGCCTACGTATTGCAGTTGTAGTTCGTGCAATTGATGGAGAAAAATAGTATCGTTAGGCGTTTTATTTCCGTATACCAAAACAAAAGTACTGTTGGGTTCGTTTTCTAAAACCGATTGAAGAATAGACATTACGGGTGTAATTCCGCTTCCAGCAGCAAATCCTGCGTAATTTTTCTGACGGTCGGCGTTGGGTTCGAAAGTGAATTTCCCTTCAGGAACGCCAACTTCCAACAAATCGCCGGCTTTTAAATTTTCGTTGGCAAACCTCGAAAAATGTCCGTTAGCTACTGATTTTATAGAAATTCTCAATTCGCCACTATTTGGAGATGAACAAATCGAATACGCTCTTCTGATTTCTTTTCCGTCTAAAGTCAACTTTAAATTGACGTATTGACCTGCTATAAATTGATATGCCGATTGCAATTCGGTTGGAACTGAAAAAGCAACAGAAATGGCGTTTGGAGTTTCCTTTTTTACTTCTTTAATCTGTAATTTATAAAATGATGACATGTAGTTTTATTTTTGACAAAGGTAAGAAATACGACCGATTTAATAATTATAGAAACTTTGAAAATAGTTGTAACAAATCGAAACGTTTGTGAACTAATTCATAAACCAAAAACCATCCTTTATGTTCAAACACTTCATTAGACTCGAATGGAAAGCTTTTTTCCGATCGGCATCATTAGGAACTAACATTGCCATGAAAGTGATAATGGGTTTTGTTGCCGTTTATTTCATACTGATTTTTTCAGTCGCAGGAGTTTCTGTGTATTACGTTCTTAAAGAAAAACTGAAACTGGATCCAATGCTAACTGTAAACCAGTTCATGATTTATTACTTGGCAGTAGATTTGTTGATTCGGTATTTTTTGCAAAAAATGCCCGTTGTAAACATCAAACCATTGTTGCATTTACCCATTAAAAGAGGAACAATAGTTCATTTTACTCTTGGGAAAACGGCCTTGTCTTTTTTCAATTGGACGCATGCATTTTTCTTTGTTCCGTTTACCGTTGTGGCATTGATTGATGGTTGCGGATTGAACATGCTACTGTGGCATTTAGGAATTCTGGCGCTTATTTATTGTAACAACTTTTTGAACATCATAATTAATAATAAAAACATCGTCTTTTATAGTGTTTTAACGGTATTTGCTAGTTTGGCTTTGGCTCAATACTATCAAATTTTTGACATTACTAATTATACGGTTTCGTTTTTTCAAGCGATGTACACCACATCGTATGTTTTCATTCTGCCTATTTTAGCTCTTGTTGGATTGTATTATTCCGCTTTCAATTATTTCAAAAATCATCTCAATCTAGATGAAGGATTGGCCAAGAAAACCGATTTAGCCAAAACGGAGAACTACACTTGGTTGAACCAATTTGGAACTTTGGGTACTTTCTTAAAAAATGACATTCGATTATTGCGAAGAAACAAACGATCCAAAACTACATTGATAATGAGTGTGGTGTTTGTTTTTTATGGGTTACTGTTTTACACAGGTTCTATTGAAGCTTATGATAATCCAGCGATGAAAGTGTTTGCTGGGATTTTTGTTTCGGGCGGATTTTTATTCACTTTCGGACAATTCGTTCCGAGTTGGGACAGCGCATACTACCAATTGATGATGAGTCAAAACATTCCCTACAAAGAATACATCAAATCCAAATGGTGGTTGATGGTTATCGGAACAGTTTTTTCAACCATTTTAGCTTCGTTTTACTTGTTTTTTGGTCTGCATACCTACTTAATTGTTGTGGTTGCGGCGATTTTTAATATTGGTGTGAATTCACATTTGGTAATGTTTGGCGGTGCATTTGTGAAAACACCTATTGATTTAGCAAGCTCAAAACAAGCGTTTGGAGATAAACAAGCCTTTAACATGAAAACCATGCTAATTGCAATTCCAAAAATGGCTTTGCCTATGATTTTGTACGCAGCAGGATATTATCTTTTTTCACCCAACATCGGGTTGCTTTTTGTGGCATTGGCCGGAGTTTTAGGATTTGCTTTTAGAGATTATATGTTTTCTAAAATCGAAAAAATATACAAAACCGAAAAGTATGCTATCATTGCTGCATACAAACAAAAAAGCTAATTACCATTCACTAATTTCTAATATACTACACAAATGATACTTGCAAATAACCTTTCAAAAACGTACAACAACGGAGTTAAAGTTTTAAATATAAATAACCTTGAAATTCCAAAAGGACAAAGTTTCGGATTAGTAGGAAATAACGGAGCTGGAAAAACTACCTTTTTCAGTTTACTACTGGATTTAATTCAACCTTCAACAGGAAACATTACTAACAACGGAGTTCAAGTCAATACTAGTGAGTCATGGAAACCATTTACTTCGGCATTCATCGATGAAAGTTTCTTAATTGGATACTTAACGGCCGAAGAATATTTTTATTTCATTGGCGATTTGCGCGGTCAAAACAAAGCCGATGTAGATGCTTTATTGAAAAAACACGAAGAATTTTTTAACGGAGAAATTCTAAACAGCAAAAAATACCTTAGAGATTTATCCAAAGGAAACATGAAAAAAGTGGGAATTATTGCCACTTTAATCGGAAAGCCCGAAGTGGTTATTTTAGACGAACCGTTTGCCAACTTAGACCCAACCACAGTCAATCGTCTGAAAAAAATCATCAAGGAATTGGCCGATGATCCGAATGTAACCGTTTTGGTTTCTTCTCACGATTTGGTTCACACCGTTGAGGTATGCAACCGAATTGTAGCTTTACATTTAGGCGAAGTTGTAAAAGACATTCAAACTTCTCCTGAAACCTTAAAGGAATTGGAAGCCTTTTTTGCTGTTTAACAATTGAAGCACTGCCACGTGTGAATAAAGACTACGTGGTAGTGTTATCCGTTTACCGAATCAAAAAAACTATATTTTTTTTCACCATATCAAAAAGAAACGTATTTTTACCAGTTAGTTATACTAAAATTGACTTTTACGAGTTAATACTAAAAACGTTTTTTACATTGAAAACCATTACATCCAGACACTTAATACTTGGAGCACTACTTATTTTTTTAGTTGCTTGTTCAACCAAAAGAAATAGCTTTTTAAGTAGAAATTCTCATGCTCTTAGCACCAAATATAATATTTTATATAATGGAGGAATTGCTTTAGATAAAGGTGTTTCCGACTTAAAAACTACTTACAACGACAATTTCTGGGAAATTCTTCCAGTAGAACGAATGCAGGTTTCTAAAGAAGCAATGCTTCCAGGTCAAACTCCTAATCCGAACTTTGAACGTGCCGAAACCAAATCAGTAAAAGCCATTCAAAAACACTCAATGAACATTGATGGTTCTGAAAAAAACCCTCAAATGGACGAAGCGCATTTGATGTTAGGAAAAGCGCGGTATTACGATCAACGATTCATTCCAGCATTAGAAGCATTCAATTATGTATTGTACAAATACCCTAGTAGCGATAAAATTTATGAAGTAAAGATTTGGCGCGAAAGAACCAATATGCGTTTAGAAAATGATGCTCAGGCAGTTGCTAATTTGAGAAAGCTATTAAAAGAAATAAAATTTAAAGATCAAATTTTTGCTGATGCGAATGCTACTCTGGCTCAGGCATTTTTAAATTTGGAGGAAAAAGACAGCGCTATTGCTCGTCTTAAAATCGCCACTGAATTCACCAAAGAAAACGAAGAAAAGGCACGTTACCGATTTATTTTAGCACAATTACATGATCAGATGGGTCATAAAGATAGTGCGTATGTAATGTATCAAGAGGTGATTGATATGAACAGAAGATCGCCAAGACAATACGTAATCCAATCGCACATCAAACAGGCATTACAATTTGATTATGCATCAGGCGATACTTTGGCTTTCGTAAAAAAATACAAAGACCTACTTGAAGATCGTGAAAATCGTCCGTATTTGGATTTCTTAAACCACCAAATGGGATTGTTTTACGATAAACAAAACAACCACAAGCAAGCCATCAAGTACTATAACATTTCACTCAATTCGAAACCAAAAGACAATTATTTAATTGCCTCGAATCACAGAAATTTGGCCGATATTTACTTCAAAAAAGCCAAATACGTTGTTACTGGAAAGTATTTTGATAGCACGCTTGCCGTTTTGGATCCACGTTCAAGAGAGCACAAACTTATTTCCAAAAAGAGAGAAAATTTAGAAGATGTAATCAAATTTGAAGGAATAGCTCAACGCAACGACAGCCTTTTAAAAATGGCAAAAATGTCGCCAGCCGACAAAGAAGCGTACTTTAAAGAAGTCATCTCAAAACTTAAAGAAGAAGATAAAAAATTAAAAGAAAAATTAGCTCTTGAGGAAGAATCTAAAAGCGCCGACAGTCCTTCTATGAATCTTTTTGATAATGCAAAAGGTGCTGATACCAAGCCACAAGCTCTTGGTCCAAAAGCAGGAAGTTCAGCTGAATTCTATTTTTACAATCAAACCACAGTTGCCTATGGGCGAAATGAGTTTGCCAAAAAATGGGGAAAAAGAACACACGATGCCAATTGGAGATTATCGAGTTTACAAAAATCGAAATCCAACGAAAAAGAAGAGGAAGAAGAAGGCTCAAAAGATGTAGTTGAAAAAGAAGAAGCTCGTTTTACTACCGATTATTACATCAAAGATTTACCTTCTTCACAAAAAGAATTGGACAGCATTGCTAAAGAACGAAACTTTGCGTACTACCAATTGGGAGTTATTTATAAAGAGAAATTCAAAGAATACAAATTGGCTGCAAGTAAATTGGAAACGTTACTTGAAAACAATCCCGAAGAGCGATTGGTGTTGCCAGCCATGTATAATTTGTTTAAAATATACGAAATCATTGATCCAGCCAAAGCAGTTGCAATGAAAGGTCGCATCATATCAGAACATCCAAGTTCGAGATATGCTCAGATTCTAAACGATAATTCAGTGAGTTTGGAGTTAGGAAAGCCAGAAGTAGTGTATGCTAGTCTTTATAAAGATTTTGAGGCAGGATTGTTACGAGAAACGTTGGTAAAAACCGATATGGCTGTGGTGGAATTTGCTGGTGAAGAAATGTTGCCTAAATTCGAATTACTAAAAGCACAACTTATAGGGAAGTTATTTGGTTTAACAGAATACAAAAAAGCACTTAATTTTGTTGCTTTGACCTATCCAAATAGTCAAGAAGGAAAAGAAACTGAGAGATTTATCGCTACCAAAATACCGATGTTGGAAGCTTTGTATTTTGAAGACGAAGTGCCAACTAGCTGGAAGATTATCTACCAACCAAAGAGTTTAGTAGAAAAAGACAACAAAGTATTATTGGACAAACTCAATAAACTGGCCAAAGAACGTACGATAGAAAAATTAACTGTTTCAACCGATGTCTATACAATGGATAAAAATTTAATTGTTGTACACGGAATAACATCAAAAGAAAATGCTAAAGGATTATCACAGGTTTTAAAAGAATTTAAAGAATACAAAATCAACGATCCAGCGGTTATTATTTCGAGTGAGAATTATAAAATAGTTCAGATTTTCAAAAACTTAGAGGAATACATTGCCGGAACAGGTCCAAATTTTGAACCAAAGCAAAAACCAACAATTGTACTTCCTAAAGAAGAAGTAAAAGTTGAGAAACCTAAAGCGATAAGAGAACAAAAACCAGATGAGGTAAGAGATAATTCTTCAAAAGGCGAAATCAAGAATGAAACCAAAGGCTTTGATGTAAAAGGTCAAGATAAAGGCAGTGAAAAAGGAGATGATCCAGGAAACATGATGATGCCTCCATCTGTTAACAGTCAGCCAAAAAGAGGATAAGAATGTTTCAAAAAAGTCAAAAATCATATACCGATTTACTCGGAAAAACCAATAGGATTGTAGAAGGAACATCAATAAACGGGAACATTATTTCTCCTGCTGATTTCCGATTGGACGGTCATTTAATAGGGAATTTCCAATCCAAAGGGAAATTAGTTATTGGTCCGGCCGGACTTGTAAAAGGCGATATAGTTTGTAAAAATGCCGATATAGAAGGTCGTTTTGAAGGTAAAATCCAAGTTCTGGAAACGCTCAACATCAAATCAAAAGCCGTGATTATTGGTGATGTGGTTTGTGGGAAACTTTCGGTTGAGCCTGGAGCCGAGTTTAGTGCCACTTGTGTGATGAAAAACATTCAGAAATCCCATTCTAATGAACAACACACCGAAGAAAAAGCCCAATAAATGGTTGGTTTTAATCAACATTCCGATTCAAATGGGAGTGGTAATTTTTCTTTTTTCAAAAGGCGGGAATTGGTTGGACGATTATTATCCTAACAAACACAACGTTTTTGTAAAAGTATTAACCCTGCTTGGTATTGCCATTTCGTTTTATAATCTTAACCGTCAACTTAAAGACTTGAATTCGTAAATGAATAGCAATCAATGAAAACTACAGAATTCAAACTCCTAGCAAAGATGTTTCTTTTTTCTTTGCTAGTGTACCTTATCCACAAGCTTGTTTTCAGATTATTTTTCCCAATAGGGATTGAAAATCTTTTTATTTATTCTATTGAGTTATTGTATTTGTTTTTCTGTATTGCTTCAGCTGTGATAATAGGAATCCTAATTTTGGTCAACAGAAAGAACATTGATCACGTTGGTTTTACATTTCTTTTTTTAACCGTAGCCAAAATGGGAATTGCATTCTTTTTTATGCAACCCATACTTAAAGTTAAAGCCATTCATCAACCAACAGAAAAAATCAATTTTTTTGTAATTTTTATTCTTTTTTTAGCAATAGAAACCGTTATTGCTGTACGAATTTTAAACAATAAACAATAATTCATTCTTTAATCGATAATTTCATCAAAAAAAACAAAACTATTACTTTTAAATATTAATTAAAATTGTACTTTTGCACCAAATTTGAGAAAATAAAATTAAGATAATTATCAGATATGGTGTTTTCAAATAAATCACTTCAATTCATAACCGCTCTTTTAGTTGCGTGTCTACCAATAGCAACTAACGCAAATCCTGTAAACGATTCGGTTGCTACAACTGTTGAAACAACTCATGAAAAAGTGGCTCATGACACTGAAAATGCTCATGGAGAAAGCAATGAGCCAAAAGATATTAAAACAGAAATTAGTGAATTCATCAACCACCACTTAATGGATTCTTATGATTTTAATATCATGGGTTATAAAGATGATTCTGGTGAGCAACATCATGTTGGATTTCCATTACCAGTGATTCTTTTGGACAACGGATTACATATTTTCTCTTCTTCTAAATTTCACAACGAACATGAAACTGCTGAAGTTGATGGGAATTTTTACAAATTACACCACGGAAAAATTTATAAAGTTGATTCAGCTGATGGCGCTTTAACGTTAGACGATAAACATCACCCAACAAATACAAAACCTCTTGATTTTTCAATCACCAAAAACGTTTTTATGATTTTTGTGGTGGCTTTAATCATGTTTTTCTTATTTAGAGGTTTGGCCAAATCATACGGAAAAAACAATTCTATTGCTACTGGAGCAGGACGCTTTTTTGAACCTATCGTTTTATATGTTAGAGACGAAATTGCCATTCCAAATATCGGAGAGAAACACTACAAGAAATACATGAGTTATTTATTGACAATCTTTTTCTTCATTTGGTTTTTAAACATCTTCGGATTAACTCCACTAGGAATTAACGTAACAGGAAATATTGCCATCACAGCATGTTTAGCGTTGATTACTTATTTAATCACAACCTTTACAGCAAAGAAAGATTATTGGGGTCACATTTTCTGGATGCCAGGAGTACCAACATTAATGAAATTTGTATTAATGCCTATTGAATTATTAGGTACTATCATCAAACCATTCTCACTTATGATTCGTCTTTATGCTAACATTGTAGCAGGACACATCGTATTGATGAGTTTGATAGGATTAATGTTTATTTTCAAAAACTGGTTAGGAAGTAGCTTGTCGTTTTTATTGTCGTTTGCTATTTCTTTAATCGAAATATTAGTTGCTTTATTACAAGCGTATATCTTCACTATGTTGTCTGCATTGTATTTTGGTTCAGCTGTTGAAGAACACCACCACGAAGAAGCACACGAAGGTCATCATTAATAAAGAGTTATAAGCTAAAGCCAAGTGCTAGCTTAGAGCTATAAATTTGAATGTTTAATTAAATATATATATTATGGACATCCCAAGAATTGTTGGAGCAGGTTTAGTAGTAATCGGAGCAGGTATCGGTATCGGAAGAATCGGTGGTTCTGCAATGGACGCTATCGCTCGTCAACCAGATGCATCTGGAAAAATTCAAACTGCTATGCTTATTGCTGCAGCGTTAATCGAAGGTATCGGTTTCGCAGCTTTATTTGCTGTTGCAGAAAATTAATAAACAAAAAGCTATAACGGTTGGTTATAGCTTTTGTTTCTAAATTAGAAATTAAATTTTATACATATAATTACACTATAATATGGAAAAGTTAATAAGCGATTTTTCTCTCGGATTGTTTTTTTGGCAATCATTAATTTTCATTGGTTTAATTCTTTTGTTAAAGAAATTTGCATGGAAACCTATTCTTGATGCAGTAAACGAAAGAGAAGAAGGAATCAAAAATGCCTTACTTTCAGCAGAGAATGCTAAGAAAGAAATGCAAAATTTGAAATCAGACAATGAAAAATTATTGGCTGATGCAAGAGCTGAGCGTGATGCAATGTTAAAAGAGGCTAAAGAAATGAAAGATAAATTAGTTTCTGATGCCAAAGTTCAAGCGCAAGCGGAAGGAGAAAAAATGATTGCTCAAGCAAAAGCAGCTATCGAAAGCGAAAAGAATGCTGTGATGGCCGAATTGAAAAATCAGGTTTCTACATTATCTTTAGAGATTGCTGAAAAAGTATTAAGAGATGAATTATCTAACAAAGAATCTCAAACTAAATTAGTTGAGAAAATGTTAGGTGATGCTAAATTAAATTAATCATTATGTCTAGAGCTGCAATTCGATATGCAAAGGCAATAATAGACATTGCTACAACTTCAGGAAGAAATGAAGCTGTAAACAACGACATGAAAATGATTGTTGAAACAGTAGTATCTAGTTCTGAATTAAAAGACTTTTTAGCTAATCCAGTTATTAAAATGGAAGCTAAAAAAGCAGCATTGTCTGAATTGTTTTCAAATGTTCAACCTGAAACAAGTTCATTGTTTCACTTATTATTTGAAAACAAACGATTTGAAATTTTGGAATCCATAGCACAACAATACAATTTGCTTTTCGATGAAAGTAACGGAGTTGAAGTTGCCAAAGTAACAACAGCTTTTCCTATTACAGCCGAGTTACAAACCAAAGTGTTGGCTAAAATTGCAGAATTTTCAAACAAGAAAATTACGATTGAAAATATAGTAGATCCAGCTATTATTGGCGGATTTATATTACGTGTTGGTGATAAGCAATACAATGCTTCTGTAGCTAGCAAATTAGGTGAATTAAAAAGAGAGTTTAGTAATTAATATACCATTAAAGATATATCAAAATGGCAGAAATTAAACCAGCTGAAATTACAGCAATATTAAAAAAACAATTATCTGGTTTTGAATCAGGTGCTTCGTTAGAAGAAGTAGGAACAGTACTTCAAGTGGGTGATGGTATTGCTCGCGTTTACGGTTTGTCAAATGCTCAATACGGTGAGTTAGTTCAATTCGACAACGGATTAGAAGCAATCGTATTGAACTTAGAAGAAGACAACGTTGGGGTTGTACTTTTAGGTCCATCAACCGGAATTAGAGAAGGATCAACAGTAAAACGTACACAACGTATTGCCTCTTTAAAAGTAGGTGAGCAAATCGTTGGACGTGTTGTAGATACATTAGGAAACCCAATTGATGGTAAAGGACCAATCGGTGGTGAATTATACGAAATGCCTTTGGAAAGAAAAGCTCCTGGAGTTATCTTTCGTCAACCAGTAACTGAGCCATTACAAACAGGTATCAAATCAATCGATGCGATGATTCCAGTAGGTAGAGGTCAACGTGAGTTAGTTATCGGTGACCGTCAAACAGGTAAAACAACGGTTTGTATTGATACAATCTTAAATCAAAAAGAATTTTATGATGCTGGTCAACCAGTATTCTGTATATATGTTGCAATTGGACAAAAAGCTTCAACTGTAGCTGGAATTGCAAAAACATTAGAAGACAAAGGAGCAATGGCGTATACGGTTATCGTTGCTGCAAACGCTTCTGATCCAGCTCCAATGCAGGTATATGCTCCAATGGCGGGTGCTGCAATCGGAGAATATTTCCGTGATTCAGGTCGCCCAGCTTTGATTATCTATGATGATTTATCAAAGCAAGCGGTTGCTTACCGTGAGGTGTCACTTTTATTAAGAAGACCACCAGGACGTGAGGCTTACCCTGGAGACGTTTTCTACCTTCACTCTCGTTTATTAGAAAGAGCTTGTAAAGTAATTGCCGATGATGATATCGCGAAAAATATGAACGATTTACCAGAGACATTAAAAGGTATCGTAAAAGGTGGAGGCTCGTTAACCGCTTTACCAATTATCGAAACTCAAGCTGGTGACGTTTCTGCTTACATCCCAACCAACGTAATTTCGATTACTGACGGACAGATTTTCCTTGATGGTGATTTGTTCAACTCTGGGGTTCGTCCAGCAATTAACGTTGGTATTTCGGTATCTCGTGTTGGAGGTAATGCACAAATTAAATCAATGAAAAAGGTGGCTGGTACTTTAAAATTAGACCAAGCTCAATTCCGTGAATTGGAAGCGTTTGCTAAATTTGGTTCTGATTTAGATGCGGTTACTTTAAATGTAATTGAAAAAGGTAAAAGAAACGTTGAAATCTTAAAACAAGCCGTAAACGATCCTTACACTGTAGAAGATCAGGTAGCTATTATCTATGCAGGTTCTAAAAATTTGTTGAGAGATGTTCCAGTTGTAAAAGTAAAAGAATTTGAAAGTGATTACATTCAATACTTAAATACTAAGCACAGAGACGTTCTTAATGCTTTAAAAGCAGGTAAGTTAGACGATAACATTACTGAAGTTTTAGAAAAAGCAGCAAAAGAAGTAGCTGCAAAATATAATTAATAATTTGATGATTTGAAGATTTGAAGATGTAATCCATTTTCAAATTTTCAAATTGTCTCATTTTCAAATAAAACATGGCAAACTTAAAGGAAATCCGTAATAGAATTACTTCCGTTCAGTCGACGATGCAGATTACATCGGCGATGAAAATGGTTTCTGCGGCAAAGTTGAAAAAGGCACAAGATGCCATTACAGCAATGCGCCCTTATGCCGAAAAACTTACTGAATTGCTTCAAAATTTAAGTGCTACACTTGATGGTGAAGTAGGAGGAAGTTTTACATCGCAACGCGAAATTAAAAAAGTGCTTGTAGTAGCAATTACTTCTAACAGAGGTTTGGCTGGAGCATTCAATACCAATGTCATCAAACAAGTAAAAACAGTTGCCGAGCAATACGAAGGAAAACAAGTTGATGTATACGCAATTGGTAAAAAAGGGAACGATGTTTTAAAGAAAACCAATACGGTTATCAGTAACCAAACTACTATTTTCGATCATTTAACTTTTGAAAACGTAGCACAAATTGCTGATGAGTTGACCGAATTATTTACTTCTGGCGCTTACGATAAAATTGAAATTGTATACAATCAATTTAAAAATGCTGCAACTCAAATTGTTCAAACTGAGCAATTTTTGCCATTAGCTCCAGTAAAATCAGATAAAGCCGCTTCATCAGGTGATTATCTTTTTGAACCAACAAAAGAAGAAATCGTTTTAACGTTAATTCCAAAATCGTTAAAAACGCAATTGTATAAAGCAATTCGCGATTCATTTGCTTCTGAACACGGTGCTCGTATGACTGCAATGCACAAAGCAACAGACAACGCAACTGATTTGAGAAATCAATTAAAATTAACTTACAACAAAGCACGTCAAGCTGCTATTACTAACGAAATCTTAGAGATTGTTGGTGGAGCAGAAGCTTTAAAAGGATAGGTTAGTTGTTGTAATTCAAATATAAAGGTACTCTTTTGAGTGCCTTTTTTTATTTTTAGAAACTTAGTAATAAAAATTATTTTTTATATTCGTGTTGATTTACAATCATTTGCTATGAAAAATAAATACTTTTACTATGAAAAACAGATTTCTTTTACCAGTAACCCTCTTGGTTACTTACTTTTCCTTTTCTCAAAATTGGGGACTTGACCAAGATTTTAACTCGGTAGGCTACAACGCTACCGATTTGATTGTCAACGGCGATGATTATGCCGAATGCTTAACGATTCAAGACGACGGCAAAATTCTAGTCGGCGGCTACGGACTACGAATTGCCCGATACAATTCCGATGGAACGCTAGACACTAGTTTTAACACCATGGGATATACTTCTCCTTTTGGTACTAACGTTGGGTTAAATTACATCAAACAGATCATCATCACACCAACTAACAAAATTCTAGCTGTTGGAGCCATTTATACTACAAAATGGTACATTTATTTGGTGCAATATAATATGAATGGAACTTTAGACACCACTTTTGGAACCAATGGAAGAAGAAATATTGACGTGGGTCCATCCATAACAATGACGGTTGGAAACGCTCTTTATACTTCTGATAATAAAATTTTAATTACCACTAATTCGTATCAATCTGATGGTGATTTTAATATTGTAAAAACCAATAAATTTGGTGATATAGAAACTTCTTTTGGGACAAATGGAATTTCCACCTTTGATGGTATGAATAATGATTCAGAGGCAAGAATTGCCCTTCGAACTGATGGTAAAATTTTACTTTCAGGAAATTCGAATATCAATCCAGCATCAGGGACTTACAAACAACATGTTTTGATGTTAGTCAACCCAGACGGCACTTTAGACACTACTTTTGGTACCAACGGCAAAATCTTCACCAATTTTCATGTGAATAATTCTCAGCAAATAAAAAATTTGATGTTACTAAGCGATAATTCAATACTAATTTCTGGGGCGATATACACTAATAATCAAGCAAGTAATGATGGTTTTGTGGCCAAATACAACTCAACAGGACAACTTGATTCCTCATTTGGAACCAATGGAGTATGTACCGTTTCGTTTGTTAACTCGAATGGTTTTTTGGGAATGTCAGACTACATAAACAGTATGACAATTCAAAACGATAACAAAATAGTTGTTGCTGGGTTAACATCAGGATACCAAATGAGTAACAAATTTTGTGTCGGAAGGTTTAATTCTGATGGAACAATTGATACGACTTTTGGGACTAATGGTCAAATGTCGTTATCAATTTATGGCTATGATGATGTAGCTCTGGATGTAAAATCGCAATCGGATGGTAAAATAGTACTCTGCGGAACAACCAAAATAGCGAATTTCGACCGCTCGTATGTTGTGGCACGATTTACGCCCAATTCAACCATTTTATCTACATCCGAATTAAATTCTACACAATCGGTTCTACTATATCCCAACCCAACAAAAGATGAAATAACCATCAGCGGATTGAATTCCTACTTTTCAACAGACAAGCTATGCACTACTTTTTTTACTGTCGATGGTAAAGAGATGAAAACCTTAGAATGGATGAATACTACCGATTCTATTGAAGTTGATTTAAATAATTTTTCGACAGGCATTTATATTCTTAAAATCTCAGACGGAAGCAACGAAGTGATTAGAAAATTCATCAAACAGTAATTTTAAGATTTAATTATACTCAAAGAGGCGACAAAAGTGGCCTCTTTTTTTTATTTTTATAGAAAAAAAGTGGAAACAAAAATCCTAACCACAATCGACGAAATGGTGTCTGAAATCGAAATCATTCAACAACTCTATCCTGAAATCACACTTGAAAAGTACAAATTGTATCTTACTGAAATGATTCCGCACAACTACCAACAGCTCGCTATTTTTGAGCACGGTATTTGTATTGGATTAACTGGTTTTTGGTCGGGAATCAAACTTTGGTCGGGCAAATACATCGAAATAGACAATTTTATTGTACATTCCAATCACAGACGAAAAGGAATCGGTAAAATTATGACCGATTATATTTCCGATCTCGCTGAGCAAACCAATTGCAATATAGTGGTTCTCGATGCGTACACCGGAAATTTTAAAGCACATCGATTCTATTACAATCAAGGGTATGCGCCACGTGGATTCCACTTTGTAAAAACCTTGAATAAAGAAGGTTTAACCTAAAAAACGAAAGTAATGAAATTAGTATTTAGTTGTTTGATTATTGTAATGCTAAGCTGTTCTTCCTCAAAAAAAATCAGCACGCAATTGCCGTACGAAATCGAATCGGTTTATTTTCAAAAATGGATTGGCGGTCAGGAACAAACGGGTAGCGGAATCAATTTCTACATTCAATTCAAAAATCCTTTACCTGAAAATCAAACATTAGCCAAACTCTATTTTCAAAACAAAGAAGGTTTTTTTGATAAAGAAGACGAAACCCACTTTACCGTACGTTTCTATTCCAAACCTCAAAATCAAGATTTGATTATGGACGGCGACAGCACCAATGAATACGGTAATAAAGCACCCGAAATTACCCAACCCAAATTCGAATTGCAACCCAACGAAGCTATTTTAGAATTTCACAACGGAAACGAAATTCAACACTATAAAATTGTTGACATTAAAGAAAAAGAACTTCTCGCTTATCCGTCATCACGACCAAGAAATTAACTATTTTTGCTTTTCAAAACCGATGATTTCTACAATCAGCGTTTAAAAACACATTAACTTGAGCGTCTATAAAAACCTTTTTAAACAAACCTTAATTTATGGTTTAGCCACTGTGCTGCCTAGAATGTTGAGTTTTTTGCTCAATCCATTGTATGTTGACGTTTTACCTTCCAAAGAATTCGCCGATGTTTCCATCGTATTTTCATGGTTGGTATTTTTCAATGTCATACTATCCTACGGAATGGAAACGGCTTTTTTCCGCTTTTTCAATTCCGAAGACGATAAGAAAAAAGTTTTTTCGACTTCTATTGTCTCTCTTTTTTGGTCGTCTATGGTGTTTTTACTGCTTGCACTTTTATACCGAGATAAACTCGCCAGTTGGGCCAACATCGAAGTCGAATACGTTACCTATACCATTTGGATTTTAGCATTAGATGCCTTAGTAATTATACCTTTTTCTAAGCTCCGCGCCGAAAAAAGGCCACTGTATTATGCAGTAGTTAAAATCGGAAATGTTGTTGTGAATTTAGCGCTCAATCTCTTCTTTTTGTTGGTTTTACCCAAATTAGCGCACAATCATCCCGATGGCATTTTCAACACGTTTTATTATCCCGATTTTGAAGTGGGTTACATTTTTGTCTCTAATTTAATTGCTAGTTTAGCCACGTTCATTATTCTTTCACCCGATTATTTCAAACTCAATTGGAAATTCGACTGGACATTATGGAAAAAAATGATGACCTACGGTTTCCCCATTTTACTCGCCGGTTTGGCTTTCGCCATCAACGAACATTTTGACAAAATCCTTCTCGAAAAACTAAATGTTCCCAAGTCCGACATCGGTGCGTATGCTGCATGCTACAAAATCGGAATGTTTATGGTATTGTTCCGAACTGCCTATACACTCGGAATCGAACCGTTTTTCTTCAGTCACGCCAGCAACGAAAATGCCCAACAAACTTATGCGACCATCACCAAATATTTCGTCATTTTTGGGTCGTTCATTTGCTTATTTGTGATTGTATTTGTTGATGTTCTCAAACAAGTTTTGGTTCCAAATGAGAGTTATTGGGAAGCTATAAAAGTAGTTCCACTCATAGTTCTGGCCAATTTTTTCCTCGGTATTTACACCAACTTATCCGTTTGGTACAAACTCATTGACAAGACTAAAATCGGCGCTTACATCTCTATTATTGGCGCCATCGTAACACTTGCTTTGAATTATCTTTTGATACCTGAATTCAGCTATTACGGTTCGGCCGTAGCTACCATTGCAGCCTACGGAACCATGATGGTCATTTCTTACCGAATGGGACAAAAAAAATATCCAATTCCGTACGACAAACCTAGAATTTTAGGTTATTTAGCGCTGTCTATAGTGTTCTCGGCAGTTTCGTTTTACATTCCATCCTTACGCGATAATTACTATCTTAAAATAGCACTTCTTTCGTTGTTTTTATACTTTATTTACCACAATGAAAAAACCACTTTATTGCGTATTTTAAAAAGAAGCTAATCGCGCTGTCCGTTCCACTTTTTGCCTCAAAAGCGAGGTTTTTGTAAGCACAAAAAGCGCTTCCGTTGGTCGCGTTTTTGCACCAACAAAAACCAAACGCTTTCAAGACAAAAGAGTTCACTTCCATCACGGCTAGAGCAGTGTTCAGTATTCAGAAGGCAGTGTTCAGAAATCTTCTAATAGCATTCTAATTCATTTCATCCGCGTTCCCAATTAGTTTTCAGTCACAGTCACAGTTTTCAGAAAAAATCCTTTTCATCCGCGTTCCAAAACCATAAGCAAAGTGAATAATCTGTGAATCAGTGGCAAACAGTAATCAATAGAAATTATAAATCTGCGACAATCCGTTTCATCTGTGTTATCCGCGTTCCAACCATGAGCGAAGCGAATGATTCAAATATTCACAGCAAAACTTAATCACTTTTTGTGTTAAAATGGAAATCCTTACTATCTTAGCAAAGTAGAAAATTCAAACCAAAAAATGACCATCAAAATAATCAACAAATCGGCTCACGAACTGCCTAATTACGAAACCATTGCCTCAGCCGGAATGGATTTAAGAGCCAATATTTCTGAATCCATAACACTAAAATCACTAGAACGAACGATTGTAAAAACCGGTCTTTTCATCGAATTGCCTATCGGTTACGAAGCGCAAGTACGCCCAAGAAGTGGTTTGGCAGCCAAAAAAGGCATCACCGTTCTCAATTCGCCCGGAACCATCGATGCCGATTATCGAGGTGAAATCGGAGTAATTTTAGTAAATTTATCCAACGAAGATTTTGTAATCGAAAATGGTGAACGCATCGCACAACTCATCATCGCCAAACACGAACGCGCTGAGTGGATTGAAGTTCAAGAATTATCCGAAACCTCAAGAGGCGAAGGCGGATTTGGTAGCACAGGAGTAAAATAGTGTTCTATTTCAAAATTCAATATTCTTTGTTAAAATATAAACCAATAAAACTATTCTAAGCCATGAAAAAATTTGATTTACACGAACGATTAATTGATTTTGCTGTAACAATAATAGATATTACAGACAATTTAAAAACAACCAAAGCAGGAAATCATTTATCAGGACAAATTGTTAGGTCAGGTACAGCACCATCATTGAATTATAGTGAAGCTCAAAGTGCTGAATCCAGAAATGACTTCATTCATAAAATGTCAGTTGTTTTGAAAGAATTACGTGAGACTCATTCTTGTTTGAAAATCATTCATAGAGCAAAAATATATCTCAAAGGCGAACAAAATTTATTAGTTTCAATAAAGGAAAACGATGAATTAATTTCAATTTTTGTAAAAAGTATAGAAACATCAAGAAGTAAAAATAAGTAGTAAGATATTTCAATATTCAAAATTCCAAGTTGAGTGTTCAAAATTCAAATAATGTTGAATATTCAATTTTGAACAACGAATGTTGAAGTTTAAAAGTAATAATAATGAAAATAATAGTACCAATGGCTGGACGTGGTTCACGTCTTCGCCCACACACATTAACCATCCCAAAACCATTAATTCCAATTGCCGGAAAACCCATCGTTCATCGCTTGGTAGAAGATATCGCCGGAGTTTTGAATCAACCTATTGAAGAAATTGCCTTCATCATCCACGAAAGTTTTGGCAAAAAAGTAGAAGAAGAATTAGTTGCCATCGCCCAAAAATTAGGCGCAAAAGGAACAATATATTATCAAAATGAAGCGTTAGGAACAGGACACGCAATTATGTGTGCCGAAGATTCGTTAAGCGGACCAGCGGTAATTGCTTATGCCGATACATTAATTCGAGCTGATTTTGATCTTGATGTTACTGCTGATAGTGTTATTTGGGTAAAACAAGTAGATCAACCCGAAGCATTTGGAGTGGTAAATTTGAACGAAAACAATGAAATCATCGAACTGGTTGAAAAGCCAAAAGAATTTGTTTCAGACCTTGCAGTTATTGGTATTTATTATTTTAAAGATGTTGGCGTGCTGAAAAATGAGTTGCAATTGGTAATCAAAAACAACATCATTCACGGTGGCGAATACCAAATAAACGACGGAATCAAACAAATGATGGCAAAAGGCATGAAATTTGTACCAGGTGAAGTCGATGAATGGATGGATTGCGGAAACAAAGATGTAACCGTTGACACTAACAACAGAATGTTGAATTTCTTACATAATGACGGAATTTACTTAGTTGATTACGATGTTAAGCAAGAGAATTCAACCATAATTCCACCGTGTTACATTGGTGAAGATGTAGTTTTAATCAATGCTACAGTTGGACCTAATGTGTCACTAGGAAAAGGATGTCACGTGATGGATTCAACTATAAAAAACAGTTTGATTCAAACGCATGCTCACATCAAAAACGCCCATTTAGACAATGCAATGATTGGTAATCATGTATCGTTTGATGGTAAGTTTACAAGCATCAGCATCGGAGATTATTCGGTTTTAGAATAATGCTCTCCTAACAGGTTTTCAAAACCTGTTAGGTATTAAAGAAACAAGGAATCAAATAAATGAAAAAAAGTATTTTTTTAGCATTTTTTCTCGGAATGTTTTTCGTTCCAACATCGTTTTGGGCTCAAACTGAACCCGAAGACATTGCTATTGATTCCGATGCGTTTCAAGATCATTTTTATGAAGCATTGAAGCAAAAAGGAATCGAAAATTACGATAAAGCAATCGAATCGCTAGAAAAATGCATCGCAATTCAACCCAATAACGCGACACTTTTTTTTGAGTTAGGGAAAAATTATTACAGCCAAAAAAAATACAAAGACGCCTACGATAATTTCGAAAAAGCAACTCAAATTGATTCTAAAAACCGTTGGTCTTGGGTCGGAATGTACGACGTTTGCTACGATACACGCGATTATAATCAAGCGATAATCATTGTACAAAAACTCATCGAATTCAAAGAAGAATACAAAGACGATTTGACTTCGCTGTACATGAATACGCAACAATACGACAAAGCGTTGACTTTAATTAACGAACTGAATGATAAATTCGGGAAGTCAGAACAACGCGATATTTACAAAAGCCAAATTCTACAAGACGCCAAATACCAAGGTCCAGAAAAAAACAATTTGTTGGAGCAAATCAAGAAAAATCCAAAAGAAGAGTCCAATTACATCGAACTAATTTCGATTTACTCCAAAAGCAATCAAGAAGAGAAAGCACTCGAAATTGCCAAACAACTCGAGAAAGAAATTCCAACTTCCGATTGGGCACAAGTGAGTTTGTTTAAATTCCATTTGAATAATAACGATGGTGATAAAGCCGTAGTTTCAATGAATAAAGTGTTTGCAAGTGACAAAATTGATAAAAAAATCAAACACCGAATTCTGAATGAGTTTCTAATTTTCACTCAGAAAAACCCCAATTATTCAAACGAATTAAGCAAAGCAATCAGTTATTTTGAAAACGATAAAGAAGTAAAAGTAGCCAAAGAAATTGGGAAGTTTTATGTGAATAAAAAGGATTGGCCCAATGCCATTAAGTTTTTCGAGATGCATTTAAAATCAAATTCAGACGATGTTGAAACAGGATTGTTGTTGATGCAGTGTTACGTTGAAAAAGCCGATTTTACTACTTTAATTTCGAAATCAGAAGAATGGATTCAATTGTTTCCAACACAACCGCAGTTTTATTATTACCAAGGTTTGGGTTTCAATCAAAATAAGGAATACAAAAAAGCCAAAGACATACTGGAAATGGGAATGGATTATTTAGTGGATGATGTGGCTACCGAAATCAATATGAATATTCAATTAGGCGAAGCGTATCATGGTTTAGGCGATGAAAAAAAGAAAGAAATTTACTTTACCAAAGCCAATGAATTACTTAAAAAGAAACGATAAAATGATGAAGCGAATAGGATTTTTAATGGTGGTATTTTTGGTAGCCTCGTGCAAGCCAAAACAATTATTGGTTTCAACAGAAGCAAGTAATGAAATTTCGGCACAAAAAATCATCAGCAATCACTACAACAATAATTTCGACTTTTCTACATTATACATTAAAGCAAGTGCCAAATACCAAGACGATAAACAATCGCAAGGCGTTACCGCTGAAATTAAAATAAAGAAAAACGAAAAGATATTAGTAAGTATTCGTTTTTTAGGAATAACAATGGCCAAAGCCTTGATTACACCCGAATCAGTTCAGTATTACGAAAAAATGAACGGCAGTTATTTTGAAGGTGATTATGCGGCATTGAGTAAATGGCTCGGAACCGATTTGGACTACAATAAAGTACAAAACATGCTACTCGGTAAAGCAATTGACGATTTAACCCAATCCAAATACAAAGCCACTATTACGGATAAATTGTACAAATTAGAAGATACAGAAAGCAAAAACACACACAAGGAATTCTTCTTTGAAGCCGAGCAATTTTTAGTTAAAAAACAAGAAGTGTCTCAACAGCAATTGGCACGAAAATTTCAAATTGTGTATCCAGAATACCAAAAGCAAAATGATTTATTTTTGCCTTTATTATTGAATATTGAGGCCAATCAAGACGACAAAAAAACAACCATAGACATCGATTATAAATCCATTTCAGTAAACGAAGAGTTTTCGTTTCCGTATTCGGTTCCTGAGGGTTATGAACGAATTTTCATAAAATAAAAACATGATTAGACAGATTTTTACATTTATTTTTCTTTTGATTACTAGTGTTTCATTGGCACAGGTAGATCAAGAAGAATTGGAGCGCAAAAAAGCCAAATTATTGAAAGAAATTCAAGAAAAAGAAGCACAACTTCAATCGGTTCGTTCAAAGGAAAAGTCAGTAGTAAAATTGTTGCAATTGCAAAAAGAAAAAATCGGTTTGAAAGAGTCGTTAATCAATACAACTGCCAAGCAAACCAAAGTACTGAGCAATAATATTTATCTGAACCAGAGAGAAGTTAATAAGCTCAATAAAGAACTCAAAGAACTCAAAGAAGACTACGCACAAATGATTGTAAAATCATACAAGAGTAGATCAACGCACAGTAGAGCCATGTTTTTATTGTCGTCTGAAAACTTTTCTCAAGCCTACAAACGTTTGCAATACATGAAGCAATACAACAGCTACAGAAAAATGCAAGCCGAAGAAATAGTCAAGAAAACAACAGAGTTAAAAGATTACAATGCGAAATTATCAGGGCAAAAAACTGAAAAGGAAAAGCTTCTAGCTGAACAAGAAAAGCAGAAACAAGAGTTAGTAAAGGAGAAATTAGATCAAGAGAAAATCGCAAACAGTCTTAAAAAAGACAAAAAGCAAATTGCCGCTGAGATTAAAAAGAAACAGCAAGAAACGAAGAAAATCGATGCTCAGATTCAGAAATTAATCAAAGATGCGATTGCTGAAGCGAATAAAAAAGCGGCTGCAGCCAAAGCCAAAGCCAACCCAAAAACGACCACTGCTGCCGAAACCAAAGCAATCGAAACTTCAACTAAAATTGTGTTGACACCCGAAGCCAAATTGGTATCGGATAATTTCAAAGCCAACAAAGGAAGATTGCCTTGGCCAGTTGAAAAAGGAGCAATTACTCTTGGCTACGGTAACCAATCGCATCCAGTATACAAATCACTTGTGGTTCACAATAGCGGAATCGAAATCACTACAGAAAGCGGCGCTAATGCACGCGCTGTTTTTGCTGGAGAAGTTACCAAAGTAATCGTAATTTCGCCTTTAAACAAAGCGGTTTGTGTGCAACACGGAGATTATTTCACAGTGTACCAAAATCTAAGTTCGGTAAATGTAAGTGCAGGCGACAAAGTATCCGCAAAACAAAGCTTAGGAAAAATCAGAACCAATGCCGAAGGAAAAACCGTCTTGAAGTTCATGGTTTCTCAAAACACTACTTATTCCAATCCACAACAATGGATTAGCCAATAAAAATCAAGATTTCACTATAAATTTTCGCCACAGATTCACAGATTAAATTAATTTAGAATCTGTGAATCTGTGGCGATTACTATTGTATAAAAAAACGGTTAAACGTTTATTCTACAAACAATGCTTTTAGTTCGGTTGCCTCGTTCGGTTTCATTTTTCCAGCCAAAACTAAACTCAGTTGTTTTCTGCGTAAAGCAGCGTCAAATCGGGCTTTTTCTTCTTCGGTTTCCGGAATCAATTCAGGAACCGGAACCGGATTTCCAGAATCGTCAACTGCCACAAAAGTATAAATAGCTTCGTTGGCTTTGGTGCGTATTCCCGATTCGCGATCTTCAATCCAAACGTCCAGAAAAATCTCCATAGACGAGGTAAAAGCTCTCGAAATTTTGGCTTCAATAGTGACTACACTTCCTAACGGAATCGAACGATTGAACGCTACGTGATTGACACTTGCAGTAACTACAATTCGTCTGGAATGTCTACGTGCAGCAATACTCGCAGCTCTGTCCATTCGAGCCAGCAATTCACCTCCAAATAAGTTGTTCAATGGATTAGTCTCACTCGGCAATACCAAATCGGTCAAAATGGTTAATGAATCGGAAGGATGTTTTGGAGTCATAATTTTTTTTGCAAAGGTAAGAATAGATAGTAATTCTTTCTAAAAAAAACAATAAAGTACGTTAGGTATAATTTTTTACCACGAACATGCTTATCGGTAGGCAGGTGCACAAATACAATAGGTTCTCATTTGATTGAATTCGAATTTCGTCAAAGACGAACCAATTTTTGATGAATTTTTTTAATTCGACAATTCGTGGCCACAAAAGTTAAATGAAATCATTAATCAATCAATTAATTTTATCCATAAAAAAATCCCGAAAATCGGGACTTTATTGTAGTTCTTTTATCATGATCCAAGCTTCCGGATTGTGTTCGCTTTGAATCTTAGTTAGAGCATTTTGTGCTTCGATGTAACTAGTATAACTTCCGTAGATAACCGGAAAAGCGCCGTACTTATTGGGTGCTAATCGCGTTGGTTTATAACCCAATTGCTGCAATTCGGCAAACAATTTATTGGCATAAAATTCTTTTTGATATACTCCAGCAACCAAATGATAGGCTTTAGTTGCATTGGCTTTTTCACTTCCATCAACCGATAAAGTTACATTTTGAATTGGGTTATCAATAAAGAAAGTTGCTTCTTGTATTTTTTGATTGACTTGTTGTTGCACTTTGGTTTCCACCAGCAATCGTTGTTGTTGCATCTCTTTTTGGTAATAATCATTACCTAAAAATCCGCCTGTAGTCATTAATCCAGCACCCAAAACAAACATAGCGGCGTATTTCAAAACACCCGAACCGTTTCTTCGTTCTGGAGTAAGAGTAATGGGAGCTTTTTCTTCCAATTCTTCAACTTCTTGTTTGTACACTTCGCGTTTTACTGCTGGTGATACATACGAACTCAATCCAAAAGAATCGGTCAAATAATTGATTTGATTGGTTGGTGTGAACACTAAATTGTGCTCTGAATTGAAAAACAATTCACCAATGTTGTGCAACGAAATTCCACCGTAAATTTGAAGATTGTTTTTCCAAGCCGCAACCTCATTCATGATGTTACTTACGGCTACTTCAAACGAAACCTTCTCAACTTGAGCAATATGATTGGCCAATAAACCATCGTTATTTTTGATGTGTGAATTGAAAGAAACCACTTTTTTCGGTGGAGAAAAAGTATGAGTTCCTTCATGTAATTGTGCTGATTGGGTTTCAGTTAAGAAAGCTCCAAAACCAGGAACAGTCACACATTGGTAACGATAGAGTAATTGTGAGATGTGGTGTTCAATCTTCATACGAGCAAAGTTAATTAAACAAGAGCAAAAGCAAAATATTATTCACAAAAATTATTAACAATTCGGAAAAAGTGACTATTTTAGATTTCTATTATTTTTTCAATGACCGATACAGAATTAGTACACGCACTAGCACTCTTAAAAACCGATGGAGTAGGCGATATCATTGCCAAAAAACTCATAAATCATTGTGGTTCAGCCGAAAATATTTTCAATTCAAAAGCTTCTTTTTTGAAAGGAATTGATGGTATTGGCTCTGTTTTACTCAAAAAACTGAAAGACAAATACACCTTTGAAAAAGCGGTTTCCGAATTCAATTACATCAAAGAAAACAACATCAAAGTGGTTTATTTTCTTGAAGAGGATTATCCCGAACGATTGAAACACTGTGTTGATGGTCCGGTTTTGCTCTTTTCTACAGGAAACATCAATTGGAATACGCGTCGGGTAATCAGTATAGTTGGAACACGACAGATTACTTCGTATGGAACGGATTTTTGTAAAAAACTAATCGAAGATTTAGCGCCTTTGAATCCAATTATTGTCAGCGGATTTGCCTATGGCGTTGATATAGTTGCTCATCAAACTGCAATGGATTTTGATTTGCAAACCATTGGTGTTTTGGCGCATGGTATGAATCAGATTTACCCGAAAACACACAAAAAGTACATTGCCAAAATGGAGCAAAACGGTGGGTTTTTGACCGAATTTTGGAGTACATCCAACCCAGAAAAGGAAAATTTTGTACGTCGGAATCGAATTGTTGCCGGAATTTCGGAAGCCACAATTGTAATTGAAAGTGCCGAAAAAGGCGGTTCGCTCATTACTGCAACGATGGCCAGCGAATACAATCGAGATGTTTTTGCTGTTCCCGGGCGAACAACCGATAAATTGAGCCAAGGTTGTAATGATTTAATCAAAACGCAACGAGCACATTTGTTGACTTCGGCGGCCGATTTGATTTACATTCTCAATTGGGAATTGGAGTCAAAGGATGAAATCAAAACCATTCAAAAACAATTGTTTGTGACGTTGGATTATGAAGAACAAAAAGTGTACGATTACCTCCAAAAAAACGGAAAGCAACTATTGGATGTAGTTGCTTTAGATTGTGATTTTCCAGTATATAAATTGTCGTCTTTGCTTTTGAATATGGAACTCAAAGGCGTCATTCGACCGTTGCCTGGGAAATTGTTCGAGTCGATTTAAAAGTGATTCGCAAAAAATTCTTGTAATAATCGAATTACTCCTGATGCTTTTTATTTAAAGATTTTTTTTGCTTTTGTGTTTTAAAACCTAATTTCTCACGAACACGTTCTAAAACTTCATCGGCACAAATACCTGCTTTTACGGCTCCTTTTTTTAGTAATGCATCCACTTTATGAAGATTATTCATGTAAAAATTGTATTTTTTCCTTTCGTTTTTAAAGCGTTTAAGAATCAATTGGAACAGTTCTTCTTTTGCATGACCATAACCAAAATTCTTATTGATATTTTGATATTTTTTTCTCATTTCTTCTGTTTGCTCTTTATTTGCCAATAGTTTATAAATAGCAAATATTTTACAAGTATCAGGGTTTTTGGGTTCTTCCAAAGGTGTACTGTCGCTTTGTATACTCATGATTTGTTTGCGCAGCGCTTTATCATCTAGAAAAATATTGATGATGTTGCCGCGTGATTTACTCATTTTATGACCATCAGTTCCGGGAACGTACATGGTTTCTTTTTGAATTTTAGCTTTCGGCAATACAAAAGTTTCACCCATTTGATGGTTGAAACGAGAAGCCACATCACGAGTAATTTCGATGTGTTGCTTTTGATCTTTTCCAACTGGAACATACTCGGCATCGTACAATAGAATATCAGCTGCCATTAACATTGGATAAGTAAATAATCCTGAATTTACATCGTCTAATCGAGATTTTTTATCTTTAAATGAATGTGCCAAAGTCAGTCTTTTATAGGGGAAAAAACAGCTTAAGTACCAAGACAATTCGGCCGTTTGAGGCACATCGCTTTGTCGGTAGAAAACAACCTTTTTAACATCTAAACCACACGCTAACCAAACTGCCGCGGTGCTGTAGGTGTTTCCTCTTAATTCGTCGCCATTTTTGATTTGTGTAATCGAATGTAAATCGGCTATGAAAAGAAACGACTGGTTTTCTGCTTTTTCAGATAATTGAATAGCAGGAAGAATCGCGCCTAATAAATTTCCTAAGTGTGGTGTGCCTGTACTTTGAATTCCGGTGAGTATTTTTGCCATTGTGAACTAATATTTCAGCAAAGTTAAGTCTTTGTATGAAAAATTCCACATGTTTGTTTATTTTTGGAGTATGAGACTACTAAAAATGATTTTTTGGATATTGTGGCGCGTATGGTTTTACGTTTTGATTGCACTTCCCATAATACTGATGTTTCCGCTACTTTTGATATCGATATCGTCTGAAAAATTATATCCTTTTTTCTTTAAGTTGGCTCGAATTTGGGCAAAGTTCATATTGTTTGGAATGGGATTTTACTATAAAGTAGAACGAGAAGAAGAAACCCAATTAGGAAAAAGTTATATGTTTTGCGCCAATCATACCTCAATGACCGATATTATGTTGATGTTGGCGATCAATAAAAATCCGTTTGTATTTGTGGGAAAAAAAGAATTGGTTAAGATTCCGCTTTTTGGATTTTTTTACAAGCGAACTTGTATTTTGGTGGACAGAACCAGCCAGAAAAGTCGGATGGAAGTGTATGCAAGAGCTCAAAAACGATTGAATCAAGGATTGAGTATTTGTATTTTCCCAGAAGGGAAAGTTCCAGAAGAACACATATTGTTGGATGAATTTAAAGACGGAGCATTCCGATTGGCAATTGAGCATCAGATTCCGATTGTTCCGATGACTTTTCCAGATAATATTAAGCGATTATCGTATACTTTTTTTAGTGGAAGTCCGGGAAAAATGCGAGCCAAAGTGCATCATTTTATAGAAACAAAAGGATTGACCTCGGCAGATAAAGTCAAAATAAAAGAACAAACTCGTGCAGTAATTTTGAATCAACTATTAGAATACAATCAATAAAAAAAGAGTGCTTGGCCGAGCACTCTTTCTTGCTATTACCCGAAAGCAATAACACCACTTAACTAATTTTAAACAGAAACTAACCTAAAATCGATAACTTACACCCGAATACACACCAAAAATGTAAGGTCTGAATTCGGTTGTAGATGAAAACGTATTGATTTGATATTTGAATGACGGTTCAATTCGAGCGTCAAAATTTTTAAATAGTTTATAGTTAAATCCAACTCCGAAATTAGAACTGAAATGAATATTGTTCAAATTATTCGCTTCACCAATTTTCAGATTAAACCCATCAGTTTTTAGGAAAACTTCATTATTATTGAGGTATAATGTACTGAATCCGCCAATTAATTCTACGCCGAATTTTTTGTCTAGAACTTTATACGAGAGTTCAACGGGCATTTCAATGTAACCCATCTTTTGGGTCAAAACACCATCAAAACGTTCGCTAACTACACGATCTAATTGAGTATCAACATACGATAAAGGTTTAATCTGAATCATCGCACCTTGAGTTGTTGGGTTAATATTTTTCATGGTTTTGGCATTTTCCTGCTGATAAAACACAATCCCTTGAGTATCATAATCTACATTAAGAACATTAATTCCGGTTCTGATTTTTACTTTTTTGGAAACGGCATAATTCACACCAACACCATAACTCATATTGGTATTATAGGTTTTAGTGTTTGAATTCAGCATATCGTCCAAAGGCGAACCATTAGCGAAAGACCCAAAATAAACAGGAGCCAGATTAGGTGTAACTTGCCACCTGTTTATTTTTTGTTTCTGGGTGCTTTCTTTTTCTTTTCCTTTAAGCAATTCTTCCATCGCATTAGGCTCAACAGTAGCAAGCGCTGTTGAATCTGATTTTTTAATAATGTCACCTTTTGTTTGATCAATATCTTTTGAATTTTTCATAGCAATTTTTTCTTCTTGGATATTGTTAGGGTGAGTCAATGTTACTTGACTATTTTGTTCACCCGAAGATTTTTTTTCTGTCGAGTTAATGGTATTTTTTTCCTTTTTAATTGAGTTATTATGATCTACCTCTACAACTGCTTCAGAATTATTTACGGTATTAATTTCAATTTGGTTTTTAGTTTTTAGTTTTTGGGTTGTATTTTTAGAATGTGATGCAATCGAATTTTTTTCTTTTTGTTTAGTTAAACCTACTGAATTTTGATTGTTGTTTGACTTACTTGTTTTAGCCGTATTATTTTCTTCTTCTGAAGGATTTACATCAGCGATTTGGGTTTTAACAGAACTAGCATCAAACGGAACATTTTCTTTACTTTTGGTTATTCCTTCAGGATTTTTAGAAGAGCTAGTAGCTGAATTTTCGTTTGAGCTGTTTTTTTCTTTAGTTACAATTGGTGTTGTTCCATTAATCTCATTTGGATTTTTCCTATTTGTAACAGTTGTAAGTATACCAAACCCTACTATCAACAGAGCAGCAATACCCGAGAGTTTCCACCAAATTGGAATGATTCTTCTTTTTTTCTTGTCTTTTTTCAGTTCTGCTTCAATGTTAGTCCACAATTCTTCGGGTGGTACAACTTCAAAGTGTTCTAATTTTTCCTGAAAAAGATGTTCTAAATTTTTTCTTTCACTCATTTTACTTGTGGCATTTTTTTAGTGCCAGTATGTAGTTCTATTTTTTCTTTTAAAATCATTTTTGCTCTTGACAAATTTGATTTTGATGTCCCAATGTTAATACTCAATAGTTCGGCTATTTCTTGATGCGAATAACCATCTAAAACATATAAATTAAACACTAATCGATAACGATCGGGTAATTCTTGAATAATTTTCATTAAATATTCGGAAGAGACACTTTCGCTGTCAATTTCCATTTCAACCACTTCGGGCAAATTTTCATCTACAATATTTAAGAACGCTTCTTTTCTGTATTGTTGTAAAATATGATTGGTTAGGACTCTTTTTATCCATCCATCGAATGAACCTTTGAATGAGTATTTATGAATATTTCTAAAAATAATTAAAAAACCATCTTGTAAATTATCTTGTGCTTCGGTATAGTTACGAGAATATTTTAAGCTTACAGAAAACAATTTTGGAGCGTATAACCTATATAATTGTTCTTGAGCTTTTACATCATTTTTTTGGCAATCATTTATGAGTTGTTCTATACTCAAGGTTGTGTTTTAATGGTTTACTTCGGCTGTTAATTCAATGAATTCTTCCTCTCCTGTGGTTTCATTTGTGCCTTTCCAAAATTTAAAATAGTACGTGCCTAATTGGGTTGGCTTGAATTTTAAAGGTACTGATACAGTATCGTTTTCTAACACCTGACAATCATTACGATCCATTTCAATATTATAAATGGCAACTACTCTTGTAAATTCATAGCGATCATAATAAAAGTCTTCGTAAAAATGACAATTTGAAGGTCTTAAGTATTTAACTGTTATTTCAGTTACACTGTCTTTTGCAAAAGCAGTTTCTGGTTCAACTTTTGCAATTGGTAATGTTACAACTCTGTAGTTATCTCCTTCACTACTGCAAGAGAATAATAAAAAACTTATAACTACAACAGAAATTATTTTTTTCATATTACTATTTGTTTTTATGTTCAGATTCAAATTTATAAAAAAGGTTGCGTCTAAATTTAAAAAAAACATCCCGATACAATCGGGATGAAATTTTTAAGCGTTATTTTCTTTGATGAGCTCTTTAATTTTTTGCTCGAGTTCATCTGCTAATTCTGGATTGTCTTTAATGAGCAGTTTTACAGCATCTCGCCCTTGACCTAATTTGGTATCTCCATAACTGAACCATGAACCTGCCTTTTTGATGATTTCAAATTCAACGGCTAAGTCTAAAATTTCACCTGTTTTTGAAACTCCTTCGCCATACATGATGTCGAATTCGGCGGTCTTAAATGGTGGTGCCACTTTATTTTTGACCACTTTTACTTTGGTTCTGTTTCCAATCACATTTTCACCGTCTTTAATTTGAGATGATCTTCTAATGTCCAAACGAACCGAAGCGTAGAATTTTAAAGCGTTTCCACCTGTAGTAGTTTCTGGGTTTCCAAACATTACTCCGATTTTTTCTCTCAATTGGTTGATGAAGAAAACTGTACAATGTGTTTTGCTGATGGTTCCAGTAAGTTTTCGAAGTGCTTGTGACATTAATCGGGCGTGTAATCCCATTTTAGAATCACCCATTTCGCCTTCAATTTCGCTTTTCGGAGTTAATGCAGCAACCGAGTCAATTACAACGATATCAATTGCTCCCGAACGAATTAAATTTTCAGCGATCTCTAGCGCTTGTTCACCGTTATCAGGTTGAGAAATGATTAAGTTATCAATGTCAATTCCTAATTTTTCGGCATAAAAACGATCAAATGCGTGTTCCGCATCAATAAAAGCAGCAATTCCACCTGCTTTTTGGGCTTCGGCAATAGCATGTAATGTAAGAGTGGTTTTTCCAGAAGATTCCGGACCGTATATTTCAATAATTCGTCCTTTAGGATAACCGTTTACACCCAATGCTAAATCAAGCCCTAAAGAACCAGAAGGAATAATTTCTACTTCTTCAACGGCTTTATCGCCCATTTTCATTACGGTTCCTTTACCGTACGTTTTGTCTAATTTGTCTAATGTAAGTTGTAGTGCTTTTAATTTGGCGTCTTTCTCTGTACTCATCTTAAATTTATTTTTGGCTGTTAATTGCAGTAAAAATAAGTAATTTTTTAATGCAAAATGAGTTTCGAAAGACGAGTTTTAAACAATTAAAAAGGTGCTTATTCTATTTCAGAAATACGAAGTGTATTCACCATTCCTTTTGCTACAACAGGCATTGCTGCTAAGTTGATGAGCATATCACCTTTTTTTACAAATCCGTTTTCTTTAGCAATATGATTGATGTCTTCTACTGTATCATCAGTGCTCACAAACTTATCATAATAAAAGGCATTAACACCCCAAAGTAAGTTCAGTTGTGTGAGAATTCTTTTGTTGGAAGTGTATACTAAAATGTGTGATTTAGGTCGCCAAGCCGAAATTTGAAACGCTGTATAACCGCTATTCGTTAAGGTAGAAATTGCTTTGGCGTGAATTTCATTTGCCATGACTGCCGCGTGATAACAAATGGATTTAGTGATGAATCGTTTGGTTCTAACGTGAGGTGGATTTTGCGGAACTTGAATCAGAGGTGAATCTTCAACTGCTTCAATGATTTGTGTCATTTTTTCGATTACTTGAACCGGATAACTTCCTACTGATGTTTCCCCAGAAAGCATCACAGCATCGGCTCCATCCATGACCGAGTTAGCAACGTCATTTACTTCAGCACGTGTTGGAGTCAAACTGGTAATCATCGTCTCCATCATTTGCGTTGCCACAATTACCGGAATTCGAGCTGTTTTGGCTCTGTGAATTAATTTTTTCTGAATTAACGGAACTTCGTGAGCCGGAATTTCAACTCCCAAATCACCACGAGCTACCATCAAACCATCACAGAAAGCGACGATTTTATCTATGTTTTCTACTGCTTCTGGTTTTTCAATCTTGGCTACAATCGGAATTTTGTGCTCTGAATTTTTAGCAATTAAATCTTGTAATTCTTCTAAATCGGCTGGAGTTCTAACAAACGATAAAGCAATCCAATCTACTTTATTTTCAATAGCAAAAAGAGCGTCTTTGATGTCTTTTTTGGTCAATGCTGGAAGCGAAACTTTAGTATTCGGGAGATTAACTCCTTTTTTCGATTTTAATGGTCCGCCTTGAATTACTTTGCAAACCACTTCAGTAGTTCCGTTGGTTTCAAGAGCTTCGAACATCAATTTTCCATCGTCCAAAAGAACGCGTTCACCTGGATTTACATCTCTTGGAAACTCTTTGTAATTCATGTACACTCTTTCGGCAGTTCCGGGAACGTCTTCTGCCGTTTGAAAGGTGATGATGTCGCCTGGTTTTACTACCACATCCTCTTTCATTACACCAACTCTCAGTTTCGGACCTTGTAAATCGGCTAAAATGGCGGTAGTGTAACCAAATTCATTGTTTAAACCTCTAATTATGTCAATTCGTTCTTTAACATCAGTGTAGTCAGCATGAGAAAAATTAATTCTAAAAACATTTACTCCAGCATCAATCATATCTTTTATAACCTCTTTGGTACTACATGCTGGACCAAGTGTAGCTACAATTTTCGTTTTTTTTCTTGTTGGCATTATTAAAAAATTAAATTATTTTTTGATTTTATTTTTTCAGGATCAACTAAATAAGCCGTATTTACTCGATCGATGGTATTTATTTTTGAGAGCACAGTTTGCACACTTTGACTTTCGTAGGCATTTTCAATTTTTAAAAAATAATCTACTTTTCGATACTCTGGTAAAAGATAGATTTTAGTTAAAACTTGCTGCTCCGTTTCGGCAAAAAGCCCTTGTCCTTGTTGTTTTTTGGTGGATAGAATTTCAGTCTTATTCTGAATTAAATTCCAACAAACATCTTTTTTTTCATCTTCAAAAATAAAATGAGTAAACGTGGTTTCGCCTGCTTCATTTTTAATGTTGATTTCTGAATTGCACTTCGATAAATTCAACGTTGCAACCTGATTTATAAAATAAGCCAATCGATAATCTTCTAATGAAGTATGAATGGCTACCAGTTGAAAATCAATGTCGTCAAATTCTTCAATGTGTAATTTAAGAGCACTCATTTCGCCTAAAAATAAGATGTAAATATAGTATTTATGCCGTTACAATTAAGTAATGCTCGTTCAGATTAACGATATTTTATGAACGAAAACGATGTAGCTTTCAGAAAAAGTTAGCTTTTGTTATCAATTTTTTCCTGAAACGAAAAATAGGCTCTTTTGGAGGCAATTTCTTCGGCTTTCTTTTTAGAAGTTGCTCTGGCTTTTGCAATGAGTTTGTTATCGATGGAAAGTTTTACAGCAAAATGTTTTTGACCGTCATTGCCATTGTCATCAACTATTTCGTAGTTGAAATTCTTTTTTTCTTTCTGACACCATTCGATTAGTAAACTTTTGTAACTGATAACTTTACCTTCCAACCGTGTAATATCTACATAAGGAATAATGACTCTTTTTTGGATGAATTCTTCACAACCCGAATAGCCTTTGTCTAAAAAAATAGCTCCTACTAAAGCTTCAAAAATGTTCCCGTGAATGTTTTCTCCAAAGTGAGAAAAAGGCACTTTGCTTTCTACATGATCAATCAAATTCAAATCGCGCCCCAATTCATTTAAATGTTCCCGACTTACAATTTTCGATCTCATTTTGGTCAAATAACCTTCGTCGCCCAAAGGTGCTTCTTTATATAGATAGGCAGCAATAACCGAACTCAACATCGAATCACCCAAAAACTCTAAACGTTCATAATTAATCGGATTTCCTTTGTCGTCTACTTTGTTTGAGGAACGATGAGTAAATGCTTTTCTGTAAAATCGGAGATTATTGGGTTTAGAGCCGATGATTTTTTCAACTGTGGCAAAAAAATTCCCGTCTTCAGAAGAGCGGGATTTTTTTGGAAATATTTTGTTGATAAAGCGCATACAATTACGACTCTAATTTTCTAAAAAGAACGCAGGCATTGTGGCCACCAAAACCAAAAGTATTACTCATGGCTACTTTAATGTCTCTTTTTTGCGCCTTATTTAAAGTAAGATTTAATGAAGGATCAATATTTTCATCAACTACAGAGTGATTGATTGTTGGAGGAACAATTCCGTGTTTCATAGCCAAAATAGAAGCAATCGCTTCGATCGCACCAGCCGCACCTAATAAATGTCCGGTCATTGATTTGGTTGAATTGATGTTGATGTTTTTCGCATGATCACCAAATACATGACTAATCGCTTTCAATTCGGCCACATCACCCAATGGAGTTGATGTTCCGTGCGTATTGATATGATCTACTTCTTCTGGTTTCATTCCAGCGTCGCGCAAAGTGTTTTCCATCACAGCAATTACACCAATTCCTTCCGGATGTGGAGCAGTTAAGTGATATGCATCCGATGACATTCCGCCACCGCCAATTTCACAGTAAATTTTAGCGCCGCGAGCTTTTGCGTGTTCTAATTCTTCTAAAACCAATGCGCCAGCACCTTCGCCTAACACAAATCCGTCGCGTGTTGCGTCAAATGGTCGTGAAGCAGTTTCCGGACTTTCATTACGAGTTGATAACGCTTGCATTGAATTGAATCCGCCCATTCCAGCGATAGTAACCGCAGCTTCCGAACCACCCGAAATGATGACGTCACACATGCCTAAACGAATGTAATTAAAAGCGTCAATTAAAGCATTGGCAGAAGAAGCACAAGCTGAAACTGTAGTATAATTTGGACCCATAAAACCGTTGCGCATCGAGATGTGTGCAGGAGCAATATCGGCAATCATTTTTGGGATAAAGAATGGGTTGAAACGTGGAGTTCCATCGCCTTGAGCATAACTCATCACTTCGTCTTGGAAGGTTTCTAAACCACCAATTCCAGCGCCCCAAATTACTCCAACACGCTGTTTGTTTACGTTTTCATCTGTAATTCCAGCGTCTTTAATGGCCTCTTCACTAGCTGCAATGGCATACTGAGCAAATTTGTCCATTCTTCGAGATTCTTTACGATCGACAAAATCTTCAATGTTGAAATTTTTGACTTCGCAAGCAAATTTTGTTTTATGCTTTTCAGTATCATAATAGGTGATTGGAGCGGCTCCGCTTTTACCATTTACTAAACCATCCCAATATTCTTCTACCGAATTTCCAATTGGGGTTAAAGCTCCAAGTCCAGTTACAACAACTCTTTTTAATTGCATATAATTTTATTTTAGTAATCTTTTAAACAAATAATACCCATGTAATCTTTAGGTTAAATATAAAGAGACAAGGGTATTTCAATATAGTGTGATTGAAATTCAATCAAAAATAAGTTAATTTTTTAAAATAATAAAAACCCGTAATCAAAAAAGTTGTTTACGGGTTTGTAAATTTATTATTTCTTAGCTTCTTCGATGTAAGAAATAGCTTGACCAACAGTAGCAATGTTTTCTGCTTGATCGTCTGGAATTTGAATATCGAACTCTTTTTCGAATTCCATAATAAGCTCAACAGTGTCTAATGAATCAGCTCCTAAATCGTTTGTGAAGCTTGCTTCTGTTACAACTTCGTTTTCGTCAACTCCTAATTTGTCTACGATAATCGCTTTAACTCTTGATGCAATGTCTGACATAATTTCTAATTTTTAATTTTAATTTGTTGGCAAAAATAAAAAACTTTATTTTAAAACAACATTTTAGTTAATAAATGTGACCACGAAAGTAAAAAAAATATTTTAAAATTGGCTTCAATTATATTATTAATTATCATTTATTATTCTTTTTTTTGTGTGCGTTTTGCTGAAATAGATTGGCATCATTTGATTGGATTAATGATTACATATACAAATAGTGAATCAATGAGGCGCAGTGCATTATTTACAGCTAGTTACACTTATATTAACAACAGATGAAAAAGATCGTACTATTTGCTTCAGGTTCGGGCACAAATGCCGAAAACATCATAGTACATTTCAATAAAGGAAGTCAAAGTAACGTGGTCGCTGTCTTCACTAACAATCCACATGCCAAAGTAGTAGAAAGAGCAAAAAATCACAATGTAAAAGCGTTGATTTTCAATAAAGAAGAGCTTTCCCAAGGACTGGTTCTACGGCAATTAAAAGACATTCAGCCTGATTTAATTGTTTTGGCCGGATTTCTACTAAAATTCCCTGAGCACATTATTAAAGAGTTTCCCAATAAAGTCATCAACATTCATCCCGCACTTTTACCCAATTATGGGGGAAAAGGAATGTATGGAATGAACGTGCATAAAGCGGTTTTGGAAAATAAAGAGAAGGAAACCGGAATTACCATTCATTTTGTAAACGAACATTATGATGAAGGCGGAAGCATCTTCCAACAATCAGTCAATATTGAAGAATGTACTACTCCCGAGCAAATTGCCGAGAAAGTACACGAATTGGAACACAGGTTTTTTCCTCTTGTTATTGAACGACTAATCACTAATCACTAATTACTATTCACTTGAACCATCAAGTCCACATCTACACCGACGGCGCAGCCAAAGGAAACCCTGGAAACGGAGGTTATGGCGTAGTTATGGAATTAGTAGGCACCAATTACAAAAAAGAATTCTACGAAGGATTTCGGCTTACTACAAATAATAGAATGGAATTATTAGCGGTAATTGTTGGTCTGGAAAAGCTAAAAAACCCTAATATGACTGTTTTAGTGATTTCCGATTCGAAATACGTGGTCGATGCTGTAGAAAAAAAATGGGTGTTTGGCTGGGAAAAGAAAAACTTCGCTGGCAAGAAAAACCCCGATTTATGGATGCGCTTCCTCAAAATTTACCGCAAACACCAAGTCGATTTCAAATGGATCAAAGGCCACAACAATCATCCTCAAAACGAACGTTGTGATGAATTGGCCGTTTATGCTTCGGGTTTGCCGAATTTATCAATAGATGAATTTTATGAGTCAATGGATAATGGACAATTGACAATTAATAATGACTAACACATCTTAATTTTTCATTAGCTTCCTAATTATCAATTGTCCATTGTTAATTATCAATTAATAATTACCTTTGCGCCTTTAATTTGAGATTGCTTCGAAATCTCGCAATGACAATTTAATGAACAAACTTTTAATAGTAGGAACGGTTGCTTTTGATGCCATCGAAACGCCTTTCGGGAAAACAGACAAAATATTGGGTGGAGCAGGAACTTTCATCGGTTTATCCGCTTCGCATTTTAATTTACAATCGGCTATTGTTTCTGTTGTAGGTGATGATTTTCCGCAAGAATATTTGGATTTACTAACCGATAGAAACATCGATATTTCGGGTCTTGAAATAGTTCAAGGTGGAAAAACCTTCTTTTGGAGCGGTCGTTACCACAACGATATGAACTCGCGCGACACCTTAGCAACAGAGCTTAATGTATTGGCCGATTTCAATCCGATTGTTCCCGAAAATTACAAAAATGCCGATGTGGTGATGTTAGGAAACTTACATCCATTAGTACAAACGGGTGTATTGAATCAAATGACTTCAACACCAAAATTGGTAGTTTTGGACACAATGAACTTCTGGATGGATTGTGCGTTACCTGAATTGTTAGACGTAATCAAACGCGTAGACGTAATTACCATTAACGATGAAGAAGCACGCCAATTATCAGGTGAATATTCATTAGTGAAAGCCGCAGCTAAAATCCATACTATGGGTCCAAAATACGTGGTGATTAAAAAAGGAGAACACGGCGCATTGTTGTTCCACAACGAACATATTTTCTTTGCTCCAGCATTGCCTTTGGCCGACGTATTTGATCCAACGGGTGCAGGCGATACATTTGCTGGTGGATTTGCAGGCTACATCACGCAACAAGGCGACATTTCCTTTGAAACCATGAAAACCGCAATTATTCAAGGATCGAACTTAGCTTCGTTCTGTGTGGAGAAATTCGGAACCGAGCGTATGGTAGAACTGAAAGAAGCCGAAGTAAAAAATAGATTAAAACAATTCAAAGCGTTAACACAATTTGAAATAGAATTATAATAACTTTATGCCTCGAAATTTCGGGGCATTTTTTATTAAGAAAGCCACAGATTCGCAGATTTTATTTACAATGAACTTTAAAAAAAACAGTGAATCTGTGGCAAAATTGAACAACACAACATAAACAACTACAACAATGAGTGACGCAATCAAACACGAATGTGGAATTGCACTTTTACGATTAAAGAAACCGCTAGAGTTCTACAAAGAAAAATACGGTTCGGCTTTCTACGGAATACAGAAAATGTACCTTCTGATGGAAAAGCAACACAACCGCGGACAAGATGGTGCCGGATTTGCATCTATCAAATTGGATGTCGAAGCAGGCGAACGCTACATCAGTCGAGTTCGTTCTAACGACGCTCAAGCGATTCAAGATGTTTTCAAACAAATCAATGATCGCATCAACGACGAAATGACTGCACATCCCGAATATGCCAATAACGTAGCTTTACAAAAAGCGAATATTCCGTACATAGGAGAACTTTTTTTAGGACATGTTCGCTACGGAACTTTCGGTAAAAACAGTATCGAAAGCGTTCATCCATTTCTTCGTCAAAACAATTGGATGCACCGAAATTTGATTGTGGCGGGAAATTTCAACATGACCAACGTTAAAGAATTATTCAACAGTTTGGTTGAATTAGGACAACATCCCAAAGAAATGGCAGACACGGTTACTGTGATGGAAAAAATCGGACATTTCTTAGACGATGAGGTAACTGATTTGTACCAAGAATGCAAAAACAACGGCTTATCCAAAAGAGAAGCTTCTCCGGTAATTGCAGAGAAACTGCCGGTTGCCAAAATTTTAAAACGCGCTTCCAAAGGTTGGGACGGCGGTTATGCGATGGCCGGACTTTTTGGTCATGGTGACGCTTTTGTTTTTAGAGATCCAGCCGGAATTCGTCCAGCGTATTTTTACGAAGACGACGAAATTGTAGTGGTTGCTTCTGAACGACCTGTGATCCAAACCGTTTTCAATGTTCCTTTTGAAAAAGTACAAGAATTACAACCCGGAAATGCGTTAATCATCAAAAAGAACGGAACGGTTACCGAAGAAGAAATCATCGAACCTTCTGTAAAAAAAGCGTGTTCGTTTGAACGCATCTATTTTTCACGCGGAAGCGATGCCGAAATTTACCAAGAACGAAAAGAACTCGGAAAATTAATTTTACCAGCCGTTTTAGAAGCCATTGATGACGATACGGACAATACGGTTTTCTCTTACATTCCCAATACAGCCGAAACTTCGTTTTACGGAATGGTCGAAGCGGCCAATGATTTCTTAAATCAACGAAAAAATAAATTCATCCTCGATAATCGGAAAAAATTAACCAAAGATTCGTTAGAAGAATTATTAGCCGTTAAAATCAGAACAGAGAAAATCGCCATTAAAGATGCCAAACTTCGAACGTTTATTACCGATGATAGCAGTCGCGATGATTTGGTGGCACACGTTTACGATGTGACCTACGGCGTAATTCGCCCAACGGATAATTTGGTCATTATTGATGATAGTATCGTTCGCGGAACTACTTTAAAGAAAAGTATTCTCAAAATGATGGACCGTTTGAATCCAAAACGAATAGTTGTAGTGTCATCCGCGCCGCAAATTCGCTATCCTGATTGCTACGGAATCGATATGGCAAAGCTCGAAGGCTTAGTAGCTTTTCAAGCCGCAATTGAGTTATTGAAGGAACGCAATCAGTATCACATTGTAGATGAAGTGTACAAAAAATGCAAAGCTCAAGAGAACTTAAAAGACTCAGAAGTAGTCAATTACGTGTCAGAAATATATTCGCCATTTAGCGATATGGAAATTTCAAACAAGATCGCCGAGTTATTGAATTCTGAAGACATCAAAGCGGAAGTAAAAATCATATTTCAATCGGTAGAAAACCTTCACAAAGCGTGTCCTAAAAATTTAGGCGATTGGTACTTCACTGGTGACTATCCAACTCCGGGTGGAAACCGTGTGGTCAACCGCGCTTTTATGAATTTTTACGAAGGAAAAGACGCTCGAGCGTATTAAAATTTAACAAAAAGTGTAGTTCGTCGATTAATTTAGTATTTTAACAAATATTTTTTACTGTTCATCGACTCCCAACTACATTTGGTGAACCATAGCATTAGTAGGTTAAGTTTATGGTAGATTTGGGGCAAAAAAGGTGAAATTTATTTTTCACCTTTTTTATTTTATAATAGTCTCACTTTCAAAAAGGTAAATTGTACTCGTATTTGCCTATCATCCCAATATAATCCCATTCAAATCGCTTGTTTTTACTGTTCTAGGTAGTATTTTCGTTCTACCATAGAATTTAGTAGGTTAAGTTTAATGGTAGATTTGGGGCAAAAAGGCATTCGCTCTTGCGGATGCCTTTTTAACATAAAAAAACCGTTCCGACAAAATCTCGGAACGGTTTTTATAATTCAGGACAAAAATAACTTTATTTTTCAGTTACATACAAACGCGTCACTTCTTCCCAATTGATTACATTGAAAAAAGCCTCAATATAATCAGGACGACGGTTTTGGTAGTTCAAATAGTAAGCGTGTTCCCAAACATCCATTCCTAAAATAGGAAAACCTCCACAACCCGTATCAGGCATTAATGGATTATCTTGGTTTGGAGTAGAACATACTTCTAATTTCCCGCCTTTGTGAACGCACAACCAAGCCCAACCCGAACCAAAACGAGTCGCTCCAGCTTTAGCAAATTGCGCTTTGAATTCGTCAAACGATTTAAAATCCCTTTCAATTGCTTCCAACAACTCACCTTTTGGCAATCCACCACCATTAGGTGACATCACTCTCCAGAATAAGTTGTGGTTATAAAATCCACCGCCATTATTACGAACAGCCGCGTTTTTCATATCCAAGTTAATTAAAATATTTTCTATCGTTTTTCCTTCTAAATCGGTTCCTGCAACAGCAGCGTTTAAATTGGTTGTGTAAGCGTTATGGTGTTTTGTATGATGAATTTCCATAGTGCGTGCATCAATATGCGGTTCTAAAGCATCATACGAATAAGGTAATTGTGGTAATTCAAAAGCCATGATATCTTTTTTTAAGATTAATACTAAATTGAATTCAAATTTAATCATTTAACTTCGCATAGCGAAATCATTAACAATAGATTTTACAAATGTTAACATAATTGTTTCTTTTTTTTGAAGCTGTTTCCTGCTTTTCGTTCCAATCTTTTTTGTCGTCCCAAGCAAAGGCCAAGGACAAAAAAGGATTTCCACTGCAATCAGGGCTAGGCATTAGTAGTAGTATGAAATTCAACCTTCAACCCGAACACTTGAAAACCGATTTAATTCAGTTGTTTCCTTTACAAGAAAACGATTTTGAGGAATTGTATCGTGTAGCGTCCGACCCATTAGTATGGGAACAACATCCCAACAAATTGCGTTACCAAAGAGAAGTTTTTCAAAATTTCTTCGAAGGCGCGATGCAATCCAAAGGCGCATTTTTAGTCCGCGATGCACAAACCAATGAAGTGGTAGGAAGTTCACGTTTTTACGATTTTGATGAAAACGACAATTCCATTTTAATTGGTTACACGTTTATCGGCAGAAAATTCTGGGGAAATGGCTACAACAAAGCGTTGAAAAAGCTCATGCTCGATTATGCTTTTCAATTTGTAGACACAGTCTATTTTCACATCGGAGCACAGAATTTCCGCTCACAAAAAGCTATCGAGAAAATCGGAGCTACTAAAGTAGGTGAACAAGAAGTAGAATATTTCGGAGAAGACTCAAAATTGAATTATATTTATCAAATTAAAAATCCAAACCCTTCAAGAGTTTCAAACTCTTGAAGGGTTGCTCAATAACTATGGTTAAACCAGCATTCTCCATCTACGACGCATCTGCAGGTTCGGGCAAAACCTATACTTTGGTGAAAGAATACCTAAAAATTATTCTGCTCTCCAAAAAATTAGACGCGTACCGAAACATCCTCGCCATTACGTTTACCAACAAAGCGGTTCACGAAATGAAAAGCAGAGTGGTTACGAGTTTGTCGGAATTTGCCAAAGACCATCCTTCCGAAAAAGCACAGGATTTAATGCAAACCATCGCTTCTGAAGCTGGATTATCGCTCAATGAAATCCATTCGAAAGCAAAAAACATCATCAAAAACCTAATTCACAATTATGCGGCTTTTGATATTTCTACCATCGATAAATTTACCCACAAAGTCATACGCGCTTTTGCACACGATTTAAAATTGCCCATCACTTTTGAAGTTTCCCTCGATACAGAAACACTATTGACTGAAGCAGTTGATGCCATCATCGCCAAAGCCGGAGAAGACGAAGAAATCACCAAATTACTAGTTGATTATACCTTGGAAAAAACCAACGACGATAAAAGTTGGGACGTTTCACGAGAAATCATGGAAACAGGGCAATTGCTGCTCAACGAAAACAATCGCGAGGAAATCATTCATTTTCACGAAAAAAAAATAGAAGATTTTGTTCTCATCAAATCAAAATTGGTTCAATTGTGTGCCGATTTAGAAAAGCAAACCGTTGATTTGGCAAAGCAAGCACTGAGTTTAATCGAGCAGAACGGAATTGACCTCAAATCATTTTCACGCGGAACTTTCCCGAATCATTTGAATTATATTATCGAGTCCAATCCGAAAGCAAAAGATAAAAAATTTACCGAAGTTGATTCGATTGCCATCAACAAAAACGCTTCAGACAGAGCAATTATTGAAGCAATTATTCCACAATTACTCCAATTGTTAAGTCAAATCTATCCCAAATTAGAAAAGAAATATTTTTACGAAGCGTTTCTTAAAAATATAACTCCATTGTCGCTTTTGAATACCTTGAGTAATCAGTTGACCGAAATTCAGAAAGAGAAAAACATCCTTTCGATAACCGAATTCAATAAATTAATCAACGAGCAGATTCAAAATCAGCCTGCGCCTTTTATTTACGAGCGAATGGGCGAAAAATACAAACACTTTTTCATCGACGAGTTTCAAGATACTTCGTTAATGCAGTGGCACAATTTGATTCCGCTGATTGACAATTCATTATCGAGCGAAGATTTGAATGGTGAACGCGGTTCGTTGCTCATTGTAGGCGATCCCAAACAATCGATTTACCGTTGGCGCGGCGGAAAAGCAGAACAATTCATCGAGTTGAGTAAAGACGAAAATCCATTTGTGAATCCGGATAAAAAGTTGTTTTCACTCGATACCAATTACCGAAGTTATTCTCAAATCATCGATTTCAATAACGAGTTTTTCAAAATTTTATCATCAAAATTCACCAACGAAGATTACAAAGATTTATACGAAAATCACAGTCATCAAAAACAAAATGACAAAAAAGGAGGATATGTTTCCATTTCGTTTCTACCAAAAGAAAATACAGCCGAATCTGAACCTGAAAACGACGAAGAAAACCTCGATAAAGACCAACAGTATTGCACTAAAATTTTAAGCACAATCGATCAAATTATTCAGTTGGGTTTTCAGTATAAAGACATTGTAATTTTAACACGAAACAACAAAAAAGCAACCCTTGCAGCACGATTTTTAACTGAAGAAAACGTGCCCATTGTTTCATCGGAAAGTCTTTTATTGTCTGCCTCTTCAGAAGTAAAAGTTATTATTCATACATTACGATATATGAATAACTTTAATAACTTGGAGGCGAAGTCGAATTTACTGTATTATTTGTCCAAAAACAATCAAGATAAATCTTCAATTCACGATTTTATTTTTCAGGGAATGGAACACAAAAGTGAAGTTGAATTTCAAGCCTGGTTGACGCAATTTGGAGTCGATTTGAACTTTAAAAACCTTCGAAAAAAATCGTTGTACGAAGCTACAGAAACCATCATTTCGAAAGTAATTCCAATTAAAAAGAGAAACGCGTACGTTCAGTACTTTTTAGATATTATTCTGGAAAAAGACATTCGAAATCAATTCGGAATTTCGGAGTTTTTGAATTTCTGGGAAAGCAAAAGCGATTCATTAAGTATTCCATCGCCCGAAGGAAATGACGCGGTAAAAATCATGACCATTCACAAATCAAAAGGACTGGAGTTTCCGGTAGTTATTTTTCCATTTGCTGAAGAAAATTATGCCTTGACCAAGCAAGAAAAACTATGGCTCGAAGCCGACGAATCAGTGATTGGATTGCCCAAAGCATTGGTTGCAAAAAATAAAAGTGTGGAATCGTTTGGCGAAGAAGCATCCGAAGTATACCATCAAAAAGAGCAAGAAAAATTACTAGATAACATCAATGTGCTTTATGTGGCTTTAACACGAGCTGAAGAGCAATTGTACATCATTTCATCGGAAGTAAAACCAACCAAAGACGGAAATTATCCCAACAATTTAGCCTCTTTTTTTGTGGAATATTTAAATGAAACTCATCGTTTCAAAGAAGATGAGTTAGAATATGAATTGGGAAGTAAGACAAAACTATCTTCAAACAAATCTATAGAAATCAACACTAAAATTACGCCACAAAGGTATTCCGAGTACAACCCTAACGGCATCAAAATTGCGCAAAAAGAAAGCTTGATGTGGGACACCAAACAACAAAAAGCCATAGAGTACGGTAATCTTTTACACGAAATTTTATCGCACGTCAAAACGAAAAATGATGTAGAATTGGCAATAACAAAAGCGTTAGAAAGTGGTTTGATAGAGAAAAATCAGAAAGAAACCATTTTGGAAAGTTCTAGTAAAATTGTTTTTCATCCCGAGTTGATTGATTTTTTTACTGAGGAAGGCAAAGTATTGAACGAAAAAACAATCATCCAGAAAAAAGAAGGCTTGTCGAAACCAGACAGAATTGTTATCCGACCCAATAATGAGGTTTTCTTGCTCGACTACAAAACAGGTGAACCGCTTTTAAAGCACAAAGAGCAAGTTGAAAATTATGCCTTATCAATAGAAGAAATGGGGTATAAGGTGACAAAAAAAGTACTGGTATACATTGGAGAAGAAATCAAAATTATACATTTGTAAAATAAAATAAACAACTATGTACGGTAAAATAAAACAACATCTTCAAAACGAATTGGATGCAATTCAAAACAACGGATTATTCAAAAAAGAACGCATTATTACTTCGCCACAAGGTGCAGAAATTACTGTAAACGGAGAAACGGTCCTGAATTTTTGTGCCAACAATTATTTGGGATTATCATCGCATCCAGAAGTGATTCAAGCCGCCAAAGACGCTTTAGACTCTCATGGTTTCGGAATGTCATCTGTGCGATTCATTTGCGGAACTCAAGACATTCATAAGTCATTAGAAAAAGCAATTGCTGAGTTTTACGGAACCGAAGACACTATTTTGTACGCAGCTGCATTTGATGCCAATGGTGGAGTTTTCGAACCATTGTTAGGAGAAGAAGATTGTATCATTTCAGATAGTTTGAATCACGCATCGATTATTGATGGTGTGCGCTTATGCAAAGCAGCGCGTTATCGTTATGAAAACTCTAATATGGAAGATTTAGAACAGCAACTCATCAAAGCAACCCAAGAAGGCAGAAGATTCAAATTAATCGTAACTGATGGAGTTTTCTCAATGGATGGTTTGGTTGCTCCGTTGGATAAAATTTGCGACTTGGCCGATCAATACGATGCAATGGTTATGGTAGATGAATGTCATGCTGCAGGGTTTATTGGTGCCACAGGAAAAGGAACAATGGAAGCCAAAGGTGTCATGGGAAGAGTAGACATTATCACAGGAACGTTAGGTAAAGCATTGGGTGGAGCAATGGGTGGCTACACAACAGCAAAAAAGGAAATCATTGAAATTTTACGACAACGTTCACGACCTTACTTGTTCTCCAATTCATTAGCGCCAGCTATTGTTGGGGCATCTTTGAAGGTTTTTGAATTATTGAAGAAAGATACTTCATTGAGAGATAAATTAGAATGGAATACTAACTACTTCAAACAAGGAATGAAAAGTGCTGGTTTTGATATTATTGACGGAGATTCGGCTATTGTTCCAGTAATGCTTTACGATGCAAAGTTATCACAAGTCATGGCTGATGAATTGCTGAAGAAAGGAATTTATGTTATTGGATTCTTTTATCCTGTTGTTCCAAAGGACAAAGCAAGAATACGAGTACAATTATCTGCAGCACATTCAAAAGAACATTTAGACAAGGCAATCAAAGCGTTCACAGAAGTAGGTAAAACATTAGAAATCATATAGGACAAATTAATTTTAATTATAGAATTTTGTCTACAATATTTTGATAATTCATTTATTGGTGTTACTTTTGTCGCATTATAACCATTATAATTAAACAAAATTTAAGTATGAAACATCTTAACAAATTATTTGCTGCGTTGCTTTTAGTAGCTGCTTTTAGCACTCAAGCACAGGATAGCAATAACAAATGGGCTATTTCGTTTGGTGCAAACGCGGTAGACGGAGGCAGAGTTAGCGCTGCATCAAAATTAGAAGATCAATTTTCTCAGTATTTTGACGCTAAAAAGTATTGGAGCATTATACCTTCTGTATCTACTATTGGAGTATCAAGATACGTAGGAGATAATTTTTCTTTCGGTGTTACTGGTTCTGTAAACAAGATTACTAAAATGGTAGGTGAAAGACCTGAAGTTCCTGGAGATTATCCAGTTGTAAACCCAGGTGATTTAAGTTATTATGCAGCAGATGCTGTTGTTAAATATAGCTTTAATGGATTATTGAAATCTAAAGTTATTGATCCTTCTGCTCACATTGGTGGAGGTTATACTTGGTTTGGTGATGCTTCTGCAGGTACTTTAAACGGAGGTTTAGGTTTAACTTTGTGGTTCACTGAGCAAGTAGGTCTTTCTTGGGTTTCTACATACAAACATTCGTTTGATGATGCAAGATTTCCAAATGTTGATGTTCCATCACATTTACAACACTCTGCTGGATTAACATTCAAATTCGGAGCAAAAGATACTGATAATGACGGAATTTATGACAAAGATGATACTTGTCCTACAGTATTTGGATTAAAACAATTTAATGGTTGTCCTGATACAGATGGTGATGGTCTTCAAGATAGTGAAGATGATTGTCCAAATGATGCAGGTTCAGTAGAAATGAAAGGTTGTCCTGATACTGATGGTGATGGTATTGCTGATAAAGATGATGCTTGTCCAGATGTTGCTGGTATCAAATCATTACAAGGTTGTCCAGATGCTGACGGTGATGGTATCACTGACAAAAAAGATAATTGTCCAGATGTTAAAGGTCCAAAAGAAAATAATGGTTGTCCTTGGCCAGACAAAGATGGTGACGGTGTACTTGACAAAGATGACAAATGTCCAGATGTTAAAGGTACTGTAGCTAACAAAGGTTGTCCAGAAGTTTCTGACGAAGCTATCAAAAGATTAAACGATTATGCTAAAACGATTTTATTCGATACTAACAAAGCTACGTTCCAACAAAGAACTTACCCAGTATTAGAAGCTATCGTTGCTATCTTGAAAGAATACCCAACAGCTAACTTCTCTATCGAAGGTCACACAGACAGTGACGGTAAAGATGCTGCTAACCAAACGTTATCTGAAAACAGAGCGGCTGCGGTTAAAGATTATTTAATCGAAAAAGGTATTGCTTCTTCAAGATTATCATCTAAAGGTTTTGGTGAGTCTATGCCAATTGACACTAACAAAACTAAAGCTGGTAAAGCTAACAACAGAAGAGTTGAAGTGAAATTAGTAAAATAATTTCTTTTAAAATATTTCTGAAAACGCCCCGATATTTCGGGGCGTTTTTTTATTTTTATATACTATGTTAAACACCTCTTTTTTAAATCAACTGGCTCAGAAGATACTGCTGAATCATTCGGAAAATAGTTCCGATTTGTTAGTGGTTTTGCCCAACAAAAGAGCCAAAGTTTTTTTATTAAATGAATTGAAAGAAGCAACTTCTACAACGCTTTTTTCTCCCGATATTATTAGTATAGAAGATTTTATTCAAGATATCGCTGGTATTCGAACATTAGATTCTATTGAACTTCTCTTTCAGTTTTATCAGGTTTATCTCGAAATCCATGACGATGAACCCAAAGAAACATTTGATGTATTTGCCAATTGGGCTAAAACACTTTTGCAAGATTTTAATGAAATTGATCGGTATTTATTAGATCCCGATAAGATTCTCAACTACCTCGAAAACATCAAAGAAATCGAACATTGGTCGGTTTCTATCGAACAACGCACGGATTTAATCGAAAAGCATTTAAAATTCTGGAAGAAATTACCCGAGTACTACCATTCACTTTACGATTGTTTACTCAGCCAAGGCAAAGGTTATCAAGGTTTGATTTACCGCGAAGCAGTAGAGAATGTCAATCATTTTTCCAATCAACTGTCCAATTCCCAACACATTATTTTTGCTGGGTTTAATGCCTTGAATCAAGCCGAAGAACGAATTATTCAACACCTTTTGGCTTGTGAAAAAGCAACAGTTTATTGGGATATTGATGCAACTTTTTTAAACGATTTTCAACACGATGCTGGTTTGTTTCAACGCAAAATCAAATCGAGTTGGCCTCATTATAAATCGAATCCTTATGAGTGGATTTTCAATCAGTATCAAGAAGAAAAAAACATTCACATTATCAGTACTTCAAAATCGATTGGGCAAGCCAAAATTGTAGGTGAAATTATCAGTGAACGCATTTCAGAAGGCAATACCAACCTCCAAAATGTAGCAGTAGTTCTTGCCGACGAGAACTTAATGCTTCCCGTTTTACACTCACTTCCAAATGAAGTGGATGCACTCAATATTACTATGGGTTTTTCGAGTAAAAACAACCCAGCACAATTGCTCGTTTCTAAATTATTTAAGATGCATACTAATGCCTTGAATAAAGATCCTAAAAACTACGTTTTTTACTATAAAGAAGTACTCGAAATTCTCAATCATCCATTACTGGAACCCAATATTCAATCTAATGAATTGGTTACTAAAATCAATTTCAATAATTACACTTTCATCACTTTAAAAAAGCTTAAAGAGCTTTACAATTCAGAAAATGAACTATTCGATTTGATTTTTAATCAGTGGAATTTCCCTGCCAATAAAGTGCTCGATCAACTTTCGCAAATCTTATTGGTGATTAAATCCAAACTCGAATCCAATTCGGAAGAAGAAAAAATCACCCGTGCTTTCATCTATTCCGTTTTTAAGGTCATCAACAAACTTAAAAACTATTTTATTGAGGTCGAAAATTCCTCTATTGATACGATTGACAATCTCTACGCCATATACAAACAGGTGATTGATGAGGCCGAAGTTTCTTTTGAAGGTGAACCACTCAACGGACTTCAAATTATGGGTGTTTTAGAAAGCCGTGTACTCGACTTCGAAACGGTGATTATCACTTCTGTCAACGAAGGGAAATTGCCTTCAGGAAAGAGCATGAATTCTTTTCTTCCCTATGATGTCAAAGTCGAATACGGTTTGCCAACCTATAAAGAGAAAGACGCCATTTTTGCCTTCCACTTTTATCATTTGTTGCAAAGAGCCAAAAATGTATACCTCATTTATAATTCCGATTCCGATGGTTATGATGCTGCCGAAAAAAGCCGCTTCATTACTCAATTGGAAGTGGAACAACCCAAAAAACACAACACAACATTTGAATATTACAATCCGATTGTACCTAATATTGCGTACCAATTAGTAAGTGTTCCAAAAACGGATAAAGTAATGGTACGCTTACGCGAAATTGCAGAAAAAGGCTTTTCACCATCGTCGTTAACTACTTACATCCGAAATCCAATACAGTTCTATTTCCAGCGAGTTTTACGCATTTCTGAAGTAGATGAAGTGGAAGAGAATATCGCCGTTAACACGCTTGGAACCATCATTCACAAAACCTTAGAAGAATTGTACAAACCTTTAATAGGTCGATTGATTACCGTTTTAGACATTCAAAATTGCCTGAAAAAAGTAGACGAAGAAACGCTCACACAATTCAAATTGGTTTATAAAGAAGGCGAGATAAAAAAAGGAAGAAATCTGTTGGCTTTTGAAGTTGCTAAGCAAAATGTAACCAATTTTTTAAACCAAGAATTGGCTTCAATTGAAAGCGGTGACGAAATTCAAATCATTGCCTTAGAACACAATTACGAACGCTTATTAGAACATCCAACATTGCCATTTCCAGTTCTGATTAAAGGTAATTTAGATCGTGTGGAATACCGTAATGGAAGAATCCGAATCATCGATTATAAAACAGGAAAAGTAGAACAACGAAGTCTTACACTCAAACATTGGAATGGGTTGACCACCGACATTAAAAACGACAAAATCATTCAAGTTTTGGCCTACGCTTTTATGTTTGAAAATGAATTAAAAGGTCGCGAAATGGAAGCTGGAATTCTATCCTTCAAAAACCTTAAATCTGGATTTTTACCTTTTACGGTTAAAGAAGGTAAAGATGTAATTTCGATTATTTCTGAAGAAGTGATGCAAAATTACCTCGAACAAGTAGTAGCGTTATTGGCAGAAATCATGAACGAAGAAATTCCGTTTACAGAGAAATTGTAGTTTTGAAGAATCTTGCGTAAACCATAGTGTCTTCGCTGTTAGAACTAAATCTTTTTAAAAAAATCCATCAACACTTTCATCAATTCATCTTGATTTTCAATGTGACTCATGTGTCCGTCTTCAAAACTAGTGAGCTGTACTTTTGTGCCTTCAATTTGGTCTAAATTGTCGTTGTAAATCAAAACACCGTCTTTTTTACCCAAAATCAACTGAATCGGATACGGCGCAAAATGCAAAATCACTTCGCGGTCTTTCCTGATTTTCATGCCTTCCAAAGCAGCAACAATTCCTTGTAACGGCGTTTTTAAAGCTTCCAGTTTTACTTTTTCAATTTCTTCGGATAAACGTTCGCGATTGTCTTCGCTAAACAAATTGGCAATACTCATCCGAACAAAAGCCGAGTAGTTTTGCTTTACAGCAACGATTGCACGATCGCGATTAATTTTACGTTCGTCACTGTCAGCTCGCGAAGTCGAATTCAACAATACCAAACCTTTCATCGCATCCGGATACAATTCGGCGAAAGCCAATGCTACATATCCGCCCATCGAATGACCAACTAAAACTGCTTTTCTGACTTTCAATTCGTGCAAAACAGAGTGAACCATATCGGCTTGGTCTTCCATAGAATGTACATAACCCAAGCATTCGGTTTGACCGTGACCTAACAAATCAATCGTAATCACACGGAATTTCTTAGAAAACTCAGGCACAAAGGCATTCCACATGCTCTGATTTTCTAAGAAACCATGCAACAGCACAATCGCGGTTCCTTTTCCTTGGTCGGTATAGGAGATTTTGGTGTTTTTGTAGACGGTTGTTTTCATTAGCGCAAAACTATGACTTTAATTTTTTTGAACCACTAAAGAAACAAAAGAAAGTGTGCCAATTGAGTGTAATAACTTTTGTGTCTTTTATGGTTGAATAAAACAACTTATTTTTACAAAAAATCTAGTTTCTATTTAATAAAACAAAAACCATGTTCACACTCCAACAAATTCACGAAGCCCATTCTAAAGTAAAAAGCGGTGCCGATTTCCCAAAGTACATGCAAGATATTATTGATCTTGGCGTAACGTCTTTTGAGACTTTTGTATCAGACAACCATACTAATTATAAAGGGGAAAATGACTTTTCAATTTCGTCAGATGGTTTTACAGAAACCTTAATTATTGCTGATGAATGCAATGCTGAACAGTTCAAATCGGATTTAAAAGCGCACCAACAAGGCCAAACGGATTACTTGACATTTTTGAACGATTGCGCCAAATCAGGCATCGAAAAATGGGCGGTTCTTATGGATCAAATGACGTGTGCGTATTTTGATAAAAAAGGAGAAGCTATTTTGGTTGAGAAAATCCCTAGTGTTAAAAAAAACGACCTACTTCCGTAAGTCGTCTTTTTAAACTCTGCCTTCTGAAGACTATTGGTTCATTATCGCCTCAATTTCATCCACTTCAATCGGAATGTTGCGCATTAAATTGAACGCCGAGCCTTGTTCCTGAATCACCATATCGTCTTCAATACGAATTCCGAAACCTTCCGCCGGAATGTAAATTCCAGGTTCAACAGTAAACACCATATTGGCTTTCATCGGTTCGTGTAGCAAACCATAATCGTGCGTGTCCAATCCCATGTGGTGCGATGTTCCGTGCATAAAATATTTTTTATACGCTGGCCAATCAGGGTTTTCGTTTTGCACATCGGCTTTGTCAATCAATCCCAAGCCAAGTAATTCAGAAGTCATTATTTTCCCCACTTCTACATGGTATTGTTTCCATAAAGTGCCTGGAACTAGCATTTTTGTTGCTTCATTTTTTACACGTAAAACCGCATTGTATACTTCTTTTTGTCGTTCTGAAAAACGTCCCGAAACCGGAACCATACGCGTCATATCGCTTGAATAATTAGCATATTCAGCACCCACATCCAATAAAATCAAATCGCCCTCTCTACATTGTTGATTGTTTTCAATGTAATGCAACACATTCGCATTATTTCCCGAAGCAATAATTGGTGTGTACGCAAATCCTTTGGAACGATTGCGTAAAAATTCGTGCGCAAATTCGGCTTCAATTTCGTATTCCATTACATTCGGTTTTACGAAATTCAAAATGCGACGGAAGCCTTTCTCGGTAATATCACAAGCGGTTTGAATCAAATCAATTTCTTCACTTTCTTTTACCGAACGCAAACGTTGCAATATAGGATTCGATTTTTCTACTTTGTGTGCCGGATAATTTTCTTTCCACCATTTTACAAAACGCGCTTCACGGGTTTCTGTTTCAATGGTAGCACGATAATGCTCATTGGTATTGATGTAAATTGTGTCAGCATAGGCCATGATTTCCTTCAAGGTTTTATGAAAATCCTGAAGCCAGATTACTGTTTTGATTCCGGCTACTTCAAACGCACGCTCTTTGGTCAGTTTTTCGCCTTCCCAAATGGCAATGTGTTCGTTGGTTTCTTTTAGAAAAAGAATTTCTTTCAAATGCTCGTAAGGTGCGTCAGGAAAAAGCAACAAAATACTTTCTTCTTGATCCACTCCCGATAAATAAAAGATATCCCGGTGTTGTGCAAAAGGCAACGTACTGTCGGCCGAAACCGGATAAATATCGTTCGAATTAAATACAGCAACACTGTTGGGTTTCATCTGCGCAGTAAATTTTCTTCTGTTTTTGATGAATAAATCACGGTCTATTGGATGGTATTTCATAGTTCAGATTATAAGATAATTATAAATTAATACATCAAAATTAGTGAATATTGCGACTATTGAAGTAGCCAAATGGCGTTATTTTGTATGACCGCAGATTCACAGATTAAAAGTTACTAATAATTAATAAAAAAATCAGTGAATTAGTTGCTATTCTATAAAATGCTCTTGCGAATACGACTCATGTGTCGGTTGGAAATTCCTAAAAAAGAAGCCAAATAATGCAGCGGAACTTCTTGTAGTAATTTAGGTTCGTTGGTGAGTAGTTTTTTGTAGCGTTCTTCCGGAGTTAGTGTCAGTAAGTCAATGCGGTAATCGTCAATCAAACAGATTTGTTTTTCGATTAAATTGTAATAAAATTGATGAAAGGCTTCGTTATTTGAGATTAACTCTTTGAATGTTTTTAAATCAACAACCCACAATTGAGTGTCCGCAATCGCTTTGATACTTTTTCGCGATGGTTTCTGAAAAAGAAAACTATTCAATGATGAAGTAACGGAGTTTTTCAATGCCAAATACGATGTTTTTTCTTCTCCTTCAATCAGTATTGAATGTTGTAAAATCCCACTTTCAACGTAACAGAAATAAGTACACACTTCATTTTCTTTGACAAAATAGTCGTTTTTCTTCAGTTCTAAAATCGAAAAAGATGCAATGGCTTTCTCCATTAATTGAGTCAACGAATCGGAATTCGAATCCAAAAAACTAAGCGCAAAAGTCAGAAACTGATTTTTTGATGAAGCAGACATTGTAATGATAATTTCAAAACAAAAATATTCTTTTTGTGCGAATAGTTTTTAAGAATGCCTTGAAAACAATATTTTTATAAAAAATTTCAAAACATGAAAAAGAGTTTTTGGTTGCTATTTCTAGTTATTCAGTCGATTACAGCGCAGAATTACTCATTGGATTCGGTCGAATTCAAAAGCATTGGTCCAACCATAATGAGTGGTCGAGTAGTCGATTTGGCTGTGAATCCCGAAAACCCTGTTGAGTTTTATGTGGCCTACGCTTCGGGCGGAGTTTGGTATACCAACAACAATGGGACGAGTTTTTCACCCATAATGGATTCGGCAGAAACATTGAATTGTGGTACTGTAACCGTCGATTGGAATTCAGGAACAATTTGGGTCGGAACAGGTGAAGTCAATTCGTCGCGCTCATCGTATTCAGGAATCGGAGTTTTAAAATCATCCGATAAAGGAAAAACGTGGGAAAATTTAGGTTTACCCGAAAGTCATCACATCAGTAGAATCAGAGTCAATCCGAAAAATACCAACGAAATTATAGTTGGAGTTGTAGGTCATTTGTATTCCAAAAATAACGAACGTGGCATTTACAAAACCATCGATGGCGGAAAAACCTGGAAACAAACTCTTTTTGTAAACGATGAAACCGGAATAATAGATGTTGCTGTAGTATCGGATAACTTCAATACTCTATACGCTGCTGCTTGGCGAAAAGACCGGAAAGCGTGGAATTTCAAAGGCAACGGTGAAGGTTCTGGAATTTATAAAAGCACCGATGCTGGAGCCACTTGGCAATTGATTTCTACTCCAAATTCGGGTTTTCCTGCAGGCGAGAAAGTGGGAAGAATCGGGCTTTTTGCAGTCACTTCAAAGAATATTTATGCTGTTGTCGACAATCAAAACCTTCGTCCATCCGCCAAAAAAGAAAAGCCTAAAGACGCCAACTCAGCTCTTTTTGACACTGAAGTAATTGGTTGTGAACTCTATCAATCTAACGATGGCGGAATCACTTGGATAAAGAAAAACAAAGACTTCATTGACGATATGTACTATAGCTATGGCTATTATTTTGCCAATATAACGGTTGACAGTCAAAATCCGAATCGAGTGTACATTGGTGGTGTTCCGTTGCTGTTTTCTGAAGATGGTGGCGCTACTTTTAAAGCTATTAGTAAAGAAAACGTTCATGCCGATCATCACGTTACTTGGGTAAATCCGAAAAACCCGAATCACATCATCAACGGAAATGATGGTGGAGTGAACATCACTTTTGATAACGGTGAAAATTGGATTAAATGCAACAATCAAGCAGTTGGGCAATTTTATGCCGTGAATGTCGATTATCAAGAAAACTATAATGTTTATGGCGGTTTGCAAGACAACGGCGTTTGGTTTGGACCAAATGATTACAGTCACAATCGCGCTTGGCAGCAAGAAGGGAAGTATCCGTTTCAAGAAATTTTAGGTGGCGATGGAATGCAAGTACAAATCGACAAACGCGACCCAAATATTGTATTCACTGGTTTTCAATTTGGAAATTATTACCGTTATGATTTAAACAAAAATACATCAGAACCAATAACTCCAAAAGCCAAAAAAGACGACGAAGCTTTTCGCTATAACTGGCAAACACCTATTTTATTGTCTTCACACAACCAAGACATACTGTATTTTGGTTCTAATTTTTTGCATCGTTCAATGAATCAAGGCGAAAAATGGGAAGCAATTTCACCTGATTTGACTAAAGGAAAAGTAGAAGGTAATGTGGCATTCGGAACTATAACGACTATTTCAGAAAGTACATTTCAATTCGGATTGTTGTACGTTGGAACCGATGATGGTAACATTCACGTTTCTAAAGACAGTGGGAATTCATGGCAATTGATTTCAGGAAATTTACCTCAAAATTTGTGGGTTTCACGGGTAGTTGCATCGGCTCACAAAAAAGAAAGAGTTTACGCAACTTTAAACGGATATCGCAATGATGATTTTACAGCTTATGTCTATGTTTCAGAGGATTTTGGTGCAACGTGGAAGCGCATTTCAAACCTTCCTAATCATCCTGTAAATGTAATTGTAGAAGACAAAACCAACGAAAATTTGCTTTTTGTAGGAACCGATAACAATGTGTACGTTTCTTTTGATAAAGGTGATTCATGGCAAGAATTTTCCAACGGAATGCCCAAAGTTGCGGTTCACGATTTGGTCATTCAAATCAAAGCCAACGAATTGATTGTTGGAACTCACGGACGTTCATTATACAAAGTTGATATTTCAAAACTACAAGATTTGCAACCTGTTGTTGCTAAAAAAGAATTGCATTTGTATGGTATCGCGAGCAAAACTAAATCAGAACGTTGGGGACAAAAAGGGTACGCTTGGGGAAAGCCAATCGAGCCCAAAACTACAATTTGGTTCTATTCCAATTCAGATAAAGAAGTGAATCTTACGATTGAAAACAGCAAAAAAGCGGTTGTTTATTCGCAAAAAATTGCCGCTAAAAAAGGCATTAATAAAGTAGAATACGATTGCACATTATCTAAAAATGATGCTGATAGTTGGGTAAGAAAAGACAAGAAAATCGGAATCAAAGAAGCCAAGAATAAGAAGTATTATTTACCAGCAGATAAGTATACTGTTACGGTTCAGAGTAGTGATTTTAAAGAATCAGAATCGTTGGTAATTGAAGAATCTAAAAAGAGTTAAGATGAAAAAAAGTCTACTAGTACTCAGTTGTTTCTTTGTGTTTTCAGTAGTTGCACAAGACAAAAAAGCCTACCAATTATTTGATAAAAACGGAAAGAAAACGACCTACACAAAATTACTAAAGGCAACTTTGAATACACAAGTAGTGCTTTTTGGTGAATACCATAATAATTCGATAGTGCATTGGTTGCAACTCGAATTGACCAAAGATGTTGCCGAGAAAAAACCAGTAGTTTTGGGAGCAGAAATGCTCGAAGCCGATAATCAAAAGCAATTGAATGCGTATTTGAAAGGCGAAATCAATCAAAAGCAATTGGATTCAACGGCACGATTGTGGCCCAATTATAAAACCGATTACAAACCTTTGGTTGATTTTGCCAAAGACAATAACATCACATTCATTGCTACTAACATTCCCAGAAGATACGCTTCGATGGTTTCCAAAAAAGGTTTTGAAGCCATGGAAACACTTACCGATGAGGAAAAATCATGGATTGCACCACAACCAATTCCGTACGACGCCAATTTACCGGGTTATGTCGAAATGATGAAAATGATGGGCGAACACACTAGTCCGAATATGCCCAAAGCACAAGCCAGTAAAGATGCTACCATGGGTTATTTCATCTATAAAAATCTGAAAGACAATAGCGTTTTTATCCACTATAACGGAACCTATCACTCCGATAATTTTGAAGGAATCAGTTGGTATCTTTTACAACAAAATCCCGATTTAAAAATCATTACTATTGCTACTGTTGAGCAAAAAGACCTTTCCAAATTAGAAAATGAACATTACAATAAAGCCGATTTTATTCTCGTTATTGATGAAGATGCAACTAAAACGTATTAGATCCACTACAAATCAGTTTTTTAATTACTTTTGAACCGAAATACAACAAAAAAGTTAAAAATACAAATAGAGTTCTCAAAATGAAAAAGATAGTCAACTTAGTTTTATTGTTTGTTTTTGCAGTTTCATTTGTTTCTTGTGAAGATTCGGATGATACTTTGGGCGAACCAAAATTAATTTTCAAATTCAAACTCGACCCCACTCAAGCACGACTGAATAATTTAGGACAAATTGCCGCAATTCCTCCAGGCCATGCTGGGCAATCGCCTATTTTTAATGGAATTTCTTCCAATTATATCGAAATGGCGCCTTTGAATACTACGCTTTTAGGTCAAGGTCAGGTTTTGTACCACGGACCAGAAACTTCGGTTGGTGGTGCAACAGCCATCGACTTCAGTCAGGCCAAAATTGTAGCCGATGATGAAGTTTTTATCGAGGTTCCGCTTCGTTATGTTCAACCCGGAACATACCGTTGGATGAGAGTCTCACTTTCGTATCAAAATTATCAAATTTCGGTGCGTGAAGCCGGAACGGATTATACCGGAACTTTAGCGAGTTTTGTGGGTTACAACACCTACATCGGTTCGTTCAACATTGGTACACATACTTTTGATGTCAATTCCAATAAATTACAAGGTTATTGGGCTTTTGCTTTGAACGATTTCGATTATGCTACTTTTGGTCAAGCGCCAGTTGGAGCAACAACCGTTCCCAATCCGCTTTGGAACACATCTCCAATTCCAGACGGTTCTTGTGTGGTTACGGGTAATTTCTTTGAGCCGTTGGTAATTGGTGACAATGAGAAAAAAGACATTGTTGTAACCCTATCATTATCAACTAATAAAAGTTTCGAATGGATTGATGGAAACAACAACGGAAAATACGAACCAAGTTTAGGTGAAACGGTTGTTGATATGGGATTAAGAGGTTTGATTCCGACCTATACCCGATAATTTTGTTTAGTTTTTTTGTTGAAAAACTACCTTTTAATTTACTGATAATCAACAACTGTTAAACTCACTTTAAATTGATTATAAATTACTGCGAAAAGGTTGTAGTTAATATCAAATAGCTGTATTTTTGTTTGATTTTTTTAAACAAATTATTCAAAAATATGGCAAAATCTACTTTATTGAGTTCGTCCATTGCTAGGAAAGTCGCCATGGCACTTTCTGGACTTTTTTTAATTTCCTTTTTATCACTTCACTTCTTTATTAATTTTATTTCTGTTATCGACCAAGACACCTTCAACGAGTTTTCTCATTTTATGGGAAATAACGGTTTGATTCAGTTTGTGATGCAACCGATTTTGATAGCTGGAGTTGTTTTTCACTTTGTAATGGGATTCGTTTTAGAACTCCAAAATCGCAAAGCAAGACCGGTTCAGTATGCTAAATTTGACGGTGCTGCCAACTCTTCTTGGGCCTCAAGAAACATGATTATTTCAGGAATTGTAGTGCTGGCTTTTTTAGGATTACACTTCTACGACTTCTGGATTCCAGAAATGATGTACAAATACGTAGATCAAATGCCAATCGACGAAACCCGCTACTATTGGGAAATGGTGCATAAATTTGAAGATCCAATTCGCACCGGATTGTATTGTGTGTCGTTCATCTTGTTGTCATTACACTTATGGCACGGATTCAACTCGTCGTTCCAATCCGTTGGTTTCAACAACAAATTCTCAAAGTCATTACACAAATTAGGATACGCATTTGCGATTATAGTTCCTTTCGGATTCATTTTCATCGCATTATTTCATCATTTTAACAATTAATATCTATGAAATTAGATTCTAAAATACCAGAAGGACACATTTCAAAGAAATGGACCGATTATAAAGATCATTTAAAATTAGTTGCTCCCAACAACAGACCTAAAATTGATATTATTGTGGTTGGAACCGGATTAGCGGGTGCTTCAGCTGCTGCTTCTCTTGGTGAAATGGGATACAATGTAAAAGCATTTTGCTATCAAGATTCACCTCGTCGTGCGCACTCAATTGCCGCGCAAGGAGGAATCAATGCTGCTAAAAATTACCAAAATGACGGAGACAGTATTTTCCGTTTGTTTTACGATACAATCAAAGGTGGAGATTACCGTGCACGTGAAGCTAACGTTCACCGTTTAGCAGAAGTTTCCGGAAACATCATCGACCAATGCGTGGCGCAAGGTGTTCCTTTTGCTCGTGAATACGGAGGATTATTAGACAACCGTTCGTTTGGTGGAACACAAGTACAACGTACATTCTACGCTGCTGGACAAACCGGACAACAACTATTGCTTGGAGCTTATTCCGCTTTATCAAGACAAATTGGTTTGGGTCGTGTTAAAATGTACAACCGTCACGAAATGCTCGATTTGGTAAAAGTAGACGGTAAAGCACGTGGAATCATCGCTCGTAATTTAGTTACTGGCGAACTGGAGCGTCATTCAGCACACGCTGTCATCATCGCTTCTGGAGGTTACGGAAATGTGTATTTCCTTTCTACTAACGCGATGGGAAGTAACGTAACGGCAGGTTGGAAAGTACACAAACAAGGTGCTTTATTCGCCAATCCGTGCTTCGTTCAAATTCACCCAACGTGTATTCCGGTTCACGGTGTCAATCAGTCTAAATTGACGTTGATGTCAGAATCACTGCGTAACTCAGGCCGTATTTGGGTGCCAAAGAAAAAAGAAGATGCAGAAGCCATTCGTGCAGGCCAATTAAAACCTACACAAATCGCTGAAGAAGATAGAGATTATTTCTTAGAAAGACGTTACCCAGCATTCGGTAACTTAGTGCCGCGTGACGTAGCGTCAAGAGCAGCCAAAGAGCGTTGTGATGCAGGTTTCGGAATCGAAGCCAACGATACCAACGAAGGTGTTTACTTGGATTTCTCAACCGAAGTGCAAAACAAAGGGAAACAAGCGGCATACGCCAAAGGAAATCACAATCCAACGCCAGAAGAAGTTACCAAATTAGGTAAACAATGGTTGGAAGAAAAATACGGTAACTTGTTTACTATGTACCAAAAAATCACCGACGAAAATCCTTACGAAACACCAATGAAAATTTACCCTGCGGTACACTATACTATGGGTGGCGTTTGGGTAGACTACAACTTACAATCTACTATCCCGGGTTGTTTTGTTGCTGGTGAAGCCAATTTCTCTGATCACGGTGCCAATCGTCTAGGAGCTTCTGCTTTGATGCAAGGTTTGGCAGATGGGTATTTCGTATTACCTTACACAGTTTCCAATTATTTAGCCGATGATATCAGAACGGGTAAAATCTCAACGGATTCACAAGAATTCATCGATGCTGAAAACAATGTGAAATCTACTATCGAAAAATTCATCAACAATAAAGGTTCGAAATCAGTAGATCATTTCCACAAACGATTAGGTTTAATCATGTGGAACAAAGTAGGAATGGCGCGCAACGAACAAGGTTTAAAACAAGCCATTTCTGAAATCGCTGCTCTTAAAGAAGAATTTTACAACGATGTGTACGTTCCAGGAAGCGCAGACGAATTGAATCCTGAATTGGAAAAAGCACTGCGCGTAGCCGATTTCATCGATTTAGGTCAGTTAATGGCTATGGATGCATTACAACGCAACGAATCCTGCGGTGGACACTTCCGTGAAGAATACCAAGACGAAGAAGGAGAAACACTCCGTGACGATGAAAACTTCTCTTTTGTTGGTGCTTGGGAATACAAAGGCAACGACATCAGCAAAGCCGAACTTCACAAAGAAGAATTGAAATACGAGTTTATCAAAATTGCAGCTAGAAATTATAAATAATAAAGAGATGGCTTCTAAAAAAAATATCAATATCAACCTTAAAGTTTGGCGTCAAAAAAACGCTAAAGAAAAAGGGAAAATGGTCGATTACAAATTAGATAATGTATCTACCGATAGTTCATTCCTCGAAATGCTCGATCAATTGAACGAACAACTGATCAATCAACAACAAGAACCAATCGCTTTTGATCACGATTGTCGTGAAGGAATTTGCGGAATGTGTTCGTTGTACATCAACGGACGCGCACACGGACCAGACACTGGAACTACAACGTGTCAATTGCACATGAGAAAATTCAACGATGGCGATACCATTTTCATCGAACCATGGAGAAGTAAAGCGTTTCCTGTAGTAAAAGATTTAGTGGTTGATCGCAGTGCTTTTGATCGAATTCAACAAGCCGGTGGTTTCGTATCCGTGAATACTTCGGGTAGAACTATGGATGCCAACGCCATTCCAATTCCAAAAGCCGATGCCGACAAAGCCTTCGAAGCAGCCGCATGTATCGGTTGTGGTGCTTGTGTAGCGACTTGTAAAAACGGTTCTGCTATGTTATTTGTAGGTGCTAAAGTATCGCAATACGCGCTTTTACCACAAGGAAAAGTAGAAGCTACGCAACGTGTACTCAACATGGTGCGCCAAATGGACGAAGAAGGTTTCGGAAATTGTACCAACACTGGTGCGTGCGAAATCGAATGTCCAAAAGGAATTTCACTTGAAAACATCGCTCGCATGAACCGCGAATATTTAGCGGCGAGTATGAAATAAAATAATACTACAGTTATCCAACCCTCTTAGAGTTCCAAACTCTGAGAGGGTTTTTTATTTAAAAATGATTGTAGTGATATGGGCGTTCCACAGTTGCAGCAATTCGGTTATTATAAACAGCAATTTCTTGGCAACTGCGTCAGGCTGTTCGTTGCAAGTCCTCGCTTCGTCGTTCCTCCTTGCTGTGGGCTTTTCACTTCCATCCTTAACGCAAAATTTACTATATTTGAACTTCATTTATACATTATGAGAAAAGTACTTCTTTCCACTTTTTTACTGTTTTCAGTAGCTGTTTTCAGCCAAAATTATTCACAATACGTCAATCCGTTCATCGGAACAGGCGGTCATGGTCATACGTATCCTGGAGCAACAACACCATTCGGAATGGTACAACTTTCGCCTGATACCCGCATCGATGGCAGTTGGGACGGTTGTTCAGGTTACCACTACGACGACAAACTCATCTACGGATTTTCACACACACACCTAAACGGAACCGGTTGCACCGATTATGGCGACATCATGCTGATGCCAACCATGGGCGAACCCAATTTAGCTCCAAAAGAATACGCCTCCAGCTTTTCACATGCCAATGAAAAAGCGACTGCCGGATTTTATTCGGTAAAACTCGACAAACACAATATCGATGTCAATTTAACAGCTTCAACTCGTGTTGGTTTTCATCAGTATACCTTTAATAATGCAGGTCAAGCCAACATTATACTCGATTTAAACCATAGAGATAAATTGCTATATGGCGATGTGAAAATCATCAATAGTAAAACCATTCAAATCCTTCGTAGAAGTGAAGCTTGGGCCAAAGATCAATACGTATACGCTCAAATTGAATTCAATGTTCCGATGCAAATCAACAAACTGCGCACCATCGGATTTGTTCCTGCCAAAACAACTGATACTTTTTTTTCAGGTACACAGCTAGCAATAAGTTTTTCCAAACAAGTCAAAAAAGGCGAGCAAATTTTAATCAAAGTAGCGCTTTCTCCAACCAGTTACGAAGGTGCAAAACTAAACAGTTCTGAAATCAAAGGCTGGGATTTTGCTCAGGTAAAAAAAGCAGCCGAACAACTTTGGAACAAAGAATTATCCAAAATCCAAATTACTGAAACCGATAAAGATAAATTGGCTATTTTTTATACAGCTTTGTATCATACCATGTCGCAACCCAATATTGCTCAAGACATCGATGGAAAATACCGCGGTCGTGATAATAAAGTTCACAACGGCGAAGGATTCGATTATTACTCGGTATTTTCACTTTGGGATACATTTCGTGGCGCGCATCCTTTGTATACGTTGATTGATAAAAAGCGTACTTCCGATTACATTAATACGTTCATCAAACAATTCGAACAAGGCGGACGATTACCTGTTTGGGAACTAGCATCCAATGAAACCGATTGTATGATTGGGTATCATTCGGTTTCCGTAATGGCCGATGCAATGGCAAAAGGAATCACTGGTTTTGACTACGAAAAAGCCTTCCAAGCCGCCAAACATTCAGCCATGCTCGATCATTTGGGTTTAAAAGCCTACAAACAACAAGGTTTTATTTCGATGGACGACGAACACGAAAGTGTTTCTAAAACTGTTGAATACGCTTACGACGATTGGTGTATTGCTCAAATGGCTAAAATTCTCAACAAAAAAGAAGACTACGACTATTTCATGAAACGTTCTCAAAGTTGGAAAAACGTCTTCGATTGGAATACCGGATTCATGCGACCTAAGAAAAATGGCGGTTGGGACAAACCCTTCGACCCAAAAGAAATCAACAATAATTTTACTGAAGGTAATAGTTGGCATTATTCGTTTTTTGTGCCTCAAGACATTCCGGGCATGATTGAGGCCTACGGCGGTGCAGCAAAATTTGAAGCCAAACTCGACGAAATGTTCAACAGCGAAAGCAAAACAACGGGTCGTGAACAAGTAGACGTAACGGGTTTAATTGGTCAATACGCTCACGGAAACGAACCAAGTCACCACATGACCTATTTGTACAATTACATCGGCAAACCTGAAAAAACCAACGAAAAAGTAAAATACATTTTAGATAATTTCTACAAAAACGCGCCCGACGGATTGATAGGCAACGAAGACTGTGGTCAAATGAGCGCGTGGTATGTTTTGAGTTCGATGGGAATCTATTCAGTTACACCAGGAAAGCCTGAGTGGATTCAGACCCAACCTTATTTTAATGAGGTTACAATTAAATTTGAAAATGGAACCACGGAACAGCTAACGGAGAAAGTTAACAAATCACAACTAGGAATTTCCAAAGCAAAAGAAAATGGTGTTCAACCGAAATTAACAGAAGCAATTGTTCCTGTTCCCGTAATTCAAGCCGAAAGCAAATCGTTTAAAGATAAAATGAGTGTCAATTTTGATTCGTTTGACAAAGCAACTGAATATTTTTACAGCATCAACGATAAAAAGTTTGAAATGTTTAATAAGGAGTTGGTTTTAAAAGAAACATCTACGATAAAATTTTATTCTAACAACGGACATGGAAAAATAAGTGATACTATTTCAGCACAATTCTTTAAAAAACCCAATAACTATAGTATTGAAATCCAATCGAAATACGATCCACAATACCACGCTGGCGGTTCAGACGGTTTATTAGATGGAATTCACGGCACCGAGAACTGGCGTAAAGGCGATTGGCAAGGTTATCAAAAGCAGGATTTTGAATGTGTTATTGACCGAAAAGAAAATTCGCCAATTCAATCAATAAGTGCGAATTTTTTACAAGATCAACGTTCGTGGATTTTAATGCCAACCAAAGTAGAATATTACATTTCAAATGATAACATCAATTTTAATTTAGTGGAAACTATTACCAATAAAATAGATCCAAAGCACGATGAAAGTACTACTCAATCATTTGATTCAAAGAAAGCAATTCCGTCTGCTCGTTACATCAAAGTAAAAGCCTACAATTATGGTAAGTTACCTGCATGGCATTTGGGTTATCCATATGATGGCGATGCCTATATTTTTATTGATGAAATAACAATTAAATAATTTATCAACCCTTCAATAGTTTTAAACTCTTGAAGGGTTTTTCAAAAAAAACATGAAAATAGCCTTAATACAAACCCCATTATTCTGGGAAAAGCCCAATGAAAACAGAGCTTATCTATCGGATAAAATAAACTCTATTTCGCAATATGTCGATTTGATTGTGTTGCCCGAAATGTTCACTTCGGGCTTTACCATGCATCCACAAAACGTTGCCGAAACCATGCAAGGTGAAACGATTTCATGGTTGAAAGAAATAGCAAACAGAAAAAGTTGTGCCATTATTGGAAGTTTGGTTATACAAGAAAACGGCAACTATTACAACCGATTGGTTTTTGTATTTCCATCAGGTGAAATTCAACATTACGACAAGCGACACTTATTTACTTTAGCAGGCGAAGACAAAGTCTATACTTCGGGAACAGACAAAATGATTGTGGATTACAAGGGTTTCAAAATTTGTCCACTCATTTGTTACGATTTGCGTTTTCCTGTTTTTTCTCGAAATGTGGAGGATTATGATGTATTAATCTACGTAGCCAATTGGCCCGAACCACGCGTCAACGCTTGGGATATTTTACTCAAAGCGCGCGCTGTTGAAAATATGAGTTATGCAATTGGTGTGAATCGAGTTGGCATAGATGAAAACAATTTAGAATACGTCGGCCATTCACAAGCGGTTGATTTCTTGGGCAATCACATCCAAGAACCACAAGAAACAGAAGGAATTTTTATCGTTGAATTTGACAAAGAAAAACTAATTGAAACCCGAAGTAAGTTGGCTTTTTTAAACGATAGAGATAATTTTTTGCTGTCACACTGAGCTTGTCGAAGTGTCACTTTATAATTTTCAAATCAAACGGTTGCTCCACATCCCAATTGGCGCGAACATCAATTTCTTTCGGAAAATAAATTACTTCTTCTGATTGCCGTTTTTCTATATAATTTCCGGCATCCCAAACCTTGTTTTTGTTATCGTCGTAAATGATACGAAGGGTGTATTTTTTAGGTTCAATCAAATCAAAAAAGACGCTGTTGCCTTTTTCCAAATAAGCACTTTCCAAAACTTCACCTTTATCGCTAGTTATTTCAACAATCAAAGGATAACGATTGATGTTTTCTAAGGGAATTCTCAAATTACCATAATCGCTGGTGTTTCGTGTGGAAAAAGCATAATTAAGTGTGTCATTTTTATGTTCAAAAAAATCTTTAAAAGCGCCCGGCAGTACTTGCATTTTGTATTTCTGCAAGGGTTGCTTTTCAAAATCAAAAAGCACTTGTTGGTTGAAATTGTCATAACGCGTGGTAAAAGAAACTTTAACCGAATCTTTATCCAAAAGATTGATTTTGGTGTTATCAATAGATACAAGTGGAGTAGTAGAGTTGATGGTAAATTGCTCTCTAAAGGCTAAATCACCAACAGTTGGACTACTAAAAGACAATGAATCTTTCTTCTGGTCTTTTATTTTAATCACAAAATTATTCTTGTAGTTATTTTGAGTAACAGCAACCGCCAGTGAGTCATTTTTCATCGGTGGAAACCAAACTTGCAACGAGTCTTTTTTCGGAAGTTTAGTTACCGTAGAAGGAACAAAAGTGCCGTTTTTAGTTACATCCACAACTACATCTTTCGGATTTCCTTCGTAACCAATCACCATGCAATTCCCAGAAACTTGAGTCGGCTTGAATACTTTGAATTTGGGTTGTTCACTAAACAATTCCAATTCAAAAATAGTGTCATTCGGAATCGTGACTAAGTCTTTTATAAACCCAATTTTATCTGTTTTCGGATCATATTTATTGTTGTTGTTTGCGTCTTTCAGGGCAATTAAACGGTATTTTCCCTCTTTGAGATTTTCCAATTTTGCAGCCGCAACACCATCCAAAGTATTCGATATGTATCGCGGAACTTCCTTATAAATCGTCGAGTCATTGAATTGATCATTCACTTCATACAACATCACCGAAACAAAAGTGGGCGATTTTACCTCAATCGCATCTTTAATTTTAGCGCCAATTGTCAGCGAATCAATATAACTTCCTGTAGAAAAAACATATTTAAACTGATTGATCGGATTTCCTTCGTTGTTGTCTTGTATACTTTGTCCGAAATTAAAACTGTAAGTGGTGTTAGGACGCAAAGTATCTTTCAATTTAATAGTAATAAATTTACTCGCGTTGTAAGGCAACACTTCCGGTTTTCGTTCCATCGGAGGCGAAACAATCAATTGCTTGCTTACGTCTTTCAATTTTACGTATTCATTAAAATACAACTTGATTTCCTTTCCGTTAAAATTGGTAGCGCCATTTTTAGGCAAACTACTTCGCATTTCTGGCGCCAAAGTATCTTTTAAACCACCCGTAATAGAGCCTTTTTTGGCACAACTCACAATTACAATGGCCAAAATAATACAAACAGAAAAAAGTGATTTTCGCATACTAATGGGTTAACAGGCACAAAATAACAATTATAATTTCTCTAATCGAAATATTTTATCATTAAATTAATACAACAAAGCCGTCTTCGATCACTAGTTTGTAGCCTATAAATTATAATTCTTTGCTGTTTTGATCTTTGCTATTGTCATTGAAATTGATTTTTTAGGAGCTATTTCCTGCCTTACAGTACAAGCACTTTTCGCAAAACCTTTTTTTAATCAGTCCAAAAGTAGCTTCTTGCAGTCGCTCTTTTTGCCTGTTAAAAAATAGGTTTTGCGCTGCAGTGGCTTTCCCTTTCAGTCAGGGCTAAAACACTCCTAACAGGTTTCAATAACCTGTTAGGTTTCTATCGCTACTGTGACATCGCCATACACAAAATACTCACTTTTACATTCGGAATTTTTAATAATGCTCTACTGCAAATTTCAAGTGTAGAGCCAGTAGTAATCACATCGTCCACCAATAATATATGATTGCCATTTAGCGATATGTCATTAGATATATCAAACAGGTTTTTGGCCAGTTCGGTTCGACCCAAAAGGTTCTTTTTGGTTTGGGTTTTGGTGTAGAAATTCCGAATCAATATCGATTCATCAAACGGAACATTCAAACTTTCCGACAATGCTTTCCCAAAACTACTCACTTGGTTGTAACCGCGTTCTTTCAACTTTCGAGGATGCAACGGAACGGGAACAATACACGAAATATCTTTAATGGGTTCAAATTGTTTTAATTCTTCCCCAAACCAAAACCCAATCGCAGTGCCAATTTCTTCATGACCTTTGTATTTCAATTTGTGAATCATTTCTTGAACGCGTCCCATTTTATGAAAATAGAACATCGCCAAGGCAAATTCAACCGGAATTTTTCCGTAAAATTTTGAAAATGCTTCATTATTAGGGTTGAGGTAATGGTGCGTCTGCGGAATTTCATGACGGCAACGTGTACAAATTACTTTTTCGTCTTGAAGTAAAAAACCGTCGCAAGCAGCGCAAATTCTGGGATAGAACAGATTAATTAGGCTTGTAAACATACTAAATGGCTTTGAATAGCATAAAAATAGAAAAAACTAACTTACAATTCTACATTTAGTTCTTTTTTTACTATCACTTTTTATATTTTTGCACCATTATGGCAAAACAAGACGATATATTTAAGAATGTAGTTTCGCATGCAAAAGAATACGGATTTATTTTTCCGTCAAGCGAAATTTACGACGGATTAAGTGCAGTTTACGATTATGCACAAAACGGTGTTGAACTCAAAAAGAACATCCGCGAATACTGGTGGAAAGCAATGGTGCAAATGCACGAAAACATTGTCGGTCTAGACGCGGCAATTTTAATGCATCCAACTACTTGGAAAGCTTCAGGTCACGTTGATGCGTTCAACGATCCGTTAATTGACAATAAAGATTCGAAAAAAAGATACAGAGCCGACGTTTTAATTGAGGATTACGCCGAAAAATTAAACCTGAAAGCAAAAAAAGAAATCGAAAAAGCCCGTGAACGTTTTGGCGACGCTTTTGATGAAGAGCAATACAAAACAACCAATCCACGTGTGATGGAATATCTTTCTAAAGAAAGAGAAATTCTAGAACGCATGGGGAAATCATTAGGTTCGGGCGATTTGGAAGACGTAAAAGCCTTAATCGAAGAATTGGAAATTGCTGATCCAGAAACGGGTTCACGCAATTGGACCGACGTGAAGCAATTCAACTTAATGTTCGGAACCAAACTCGGAGCTTCAGCCGAAAACGCCATGGATTTATACCTTCGTCCAGAAACGGCTCAAGGAATTTTCGTCAATTTCTTAAACGTACAAAAAACGGGTAGAATGAAAGTACCTTTTGGTATCGCTCAAACGGGTAAAGCATTCCGTAACGAAATCGTAGCCAGACAATTCATTTTCCGTATGCGCGAATTCGAACAAATGGAAATGCAATTCTTTGTTAAACCAGGCGAAGAAATGAAATGGTACGAATACTGGAAAGAAACACGTTTGAAATGGCATTTATCTCTTGGATTAGGTGAAAAAAATTACCGTTTCCACGACCATGAAAAATTAGCACATTACGCCAACGCTGCAGCTGATATTGAGTTCAATTTTCCTTTTGGATTTAAAGAATTAGAAGGAATTCACTCACGAACCGATTTCGATTTGAAAGCACACGAACAATATTCAGGTAAAAAATTACAGTATTTTGATAACGAAACAAACTCAAACTATGTTCCTTATGTAGTGGAAACCTCAGTTGGTTTGGATCGTATGTTCTTAGCAGTTTTTGCAACTTCGTTGAAAGAAGAAACCTTAGAAGATGGATCTGTGAGAACAGTTTTATCACTTCCAAGCGTTTTAGCACCAACTAAGGCAGCAGTTCTACCTTTAGTAAAAAAAGATGGTTTACCTGAAGTAGCACAAAGCATCATCGACGATTTAAAATGGGATTTCAATGTAGCCTATGACGAGAAAGATGCGGTTGGAAGACGTTACCGTCGTCAAGACGCATTAGGAACGCCGTTTTGTATTACAGTAGATCATCAAACATTAGAAGATCAAACCGTAACCATTCGTCACCGCGATTCTATGGCACAAGACCGCGTTAAAATTTCTGATTTAAGAGGAATCATCAATGAAGAAGTTTCAATGCGAAACTGGTTGATGAGAACAAAATAGTTTAAAATACAAATTTGTACAAATAAAAATTCCATTAAACTTCTTAATGGAATTTTTTATTTTATTGATTTTGTGAAAATTCGTGAAATTTGGGTCTAATTTTCTTCTTCGCTCGGAACAATCTCACTCAATACAAAATCTTTTACACGTTGCCATGTTTTTTCATTGAGCGAATAGTAAATGTTATTACCCACGTTTTTACCTTTGATTAGCTTTACCCTTTTCAATTCGGATAAGTGTTTTGAAACAGTTGATTGAGCCAAAGGCAACATTTCTAAAAAATCGCCACAAGTACTTTTCGGATTGCTCATCAGTAACTGAATTATTTTCAATCGCGCCGGATTTCCAAGAGCTTTTAAAATATCCGCCATTTCGTTGATTCTAAAGGCAAAACCAAATGTTTTTGTAATTCCCATATCGCTATTTGTAAATAGAGTAATAAAGTTTGTTTTGATTTTATAACTGCTAGAGAAAATTCCTCTTTGAGCAACTCTAAATCCGTTAGAGCAAAAGTAGTAAAAATAAAATGCTTTCAAAACACCTATTTTTTTAAAAAATAAAAATCAATTTTAAGGTGTAATTATCTATCTAATAATGTTTTATGGTTAAATTAAAGATTTCCTATATCGCTATTTTGTAATACGAAAAATGAAATAGTTACTTTTTTGCTTTTTATTGTTCATAATTCAATCGTAATCAATTAAGTAATTCCATTATTAGCGAGCAATTCGAGTAATTGGTCGAGTTTTTTAATCCGTTCAACTATTTGTTGAAAAATCCGCTTAGTAAATGCTTTTTGTATGAGTTAATTCTTCTATTTTAGTACAGAATTCAGACAGAAATTTGTTAGTTCTCCCCAAACTACCAATTAAAAAAATTAAACAAAACTCTACTTCTGCTAGCCTCAAACCAGGATAGCAATTGAATAGAAATTTTACTTTTGTAATTATAGACGACAATCAAAACACGGTTTTGAAGACTAAGGCTATCGCTGAAAGTTTTCAAAACTTTTCTTGTGTTGGTACCGCTACAAATTACGAAGACGGAATGGATTGCGTTCTGGAGAAAAATCCTGCTTTCATCTTTTTAGAGATTAATCCAGAAGATAAAGATTCTAATTTATCATTGGGTTTTATCAACGAGTTGTACCGTTATTTTCCCGTAATTCCGAAGGTTATTATAACGTCACGCAACAGCGATTCGGCTTTTGATGCCATCAAACACGGTGTTTACGATTATTTGATTAAACCCGTTGAACAGAAAGAATTCCGTAAGACTATTGCCCGTTTGAATCGTGATTTCAATGCGGTTTCACCGATAGTCTCTGCTATTAGTTCGGAAAAAGAAATCGAAACTGAAATTGAAGAATCCATTTCCAACTTCGATAACGAAGAAACAACCGATCATGTGATTATTGAACCAGTCGAAATTGTATCTGACGAGGCGACGGATTTAGAAGAAAAACTAGATGTTGTTCAGCTGAACGCTGAAGATAAAAATAATTCAGAAGTTACGTTTTCCAATGTCAATTCAAAGGATAAGCCGCTTACCATTTGTGTGAAATCGTATGGAGATTACCGATACATCAACGCCAACGATGTATGTTATCTTCAAGCAGATAATAATTCGACCGACATTCACTTGGCCAGTGGCGAAATGATCACTGCTTTTAAAACATTGAAGCATTTTGAAAGCGTCTTGAAATATCCTTTTGTTCGCATTCACAACAGCTATATTGTCAATATTGATTACGTTTCCCGAATTCACACCGGAAATGCCGTTTGCCACATTAAAGATACCACTACGAAACTTCCGTTTTCAAAATCCTACAAAGAAAACATTGACGCCATTATCAACACCATTGCTTCAGGAAATTACTTAGAAATATAAAAGCTATGGTTTTTTTGCTAATTTTATAGTTCAAAAATTAGTTATATGCACGTAAATTTATTAATTGTCGACGACCACATGCCCATTATTGAAGGATACAAATCGATTTTATCGTTTAACAAATCCGGATACATTATTAACGTTACCGCTGCCAATTGCTTAGAGTCTGCCTACAAAATCCTCACTGATTCCAAACGAGAAATTCAATTTGACGCCGTTTTAGTTGATTATACATTGCCCGAATACCTTGAAAAAGGACTTAAAACAGGTGAAGATTTAATTCCAATTGTTCGCCACTATTCCCCAAAATCAAAAGTAGTCATGCTTACTTCTCATTCAGAGACGATTCTTTTGTATCGAATTTTAAATGAAAGTAAACCCGAAGGGCTTTTAGTAAAAAGTGATTTTACTTCGGAAGAGTTTTTAGTCGCTTTTGATATATTGATGAGTGGCGAGAATTACTATACTTCTACAGTGTTGCGATGCAAAAAAGAAATGGTTATTGGAAATAAAATTTTTGATCACTATAACCGTCAAATCATTTACCTGCTTTCTCAAGGCGTTAAAACTAAAAACATACAAGAGGAACTTCACCTATCAAAAAGCGCCATAGACAAGCGAAAATCAATGATTAAAGACCTATTAGGAATTGATAAAGGAAGCGACGAAGATATTTTGAGAGAAGCCCGAAAACAAGGATTAATCTGAGTTTAAAAATACACTTTTTGCTTACCTAAGTTAACCATCTGCAGCTTAACTTTACCTTTCATTCATAAAAGCCATTTAAGATGAAAGGATTATACGCCTATATTACCATTTGTTTGGTAGTGGTTCTACTATCAAAATCAGCACTTTATTGTAAAATACTCATTGGCCTGATGTATTTATATGGAATTTATCATTATTTCTATTTAAAAGAGAAGAAGTGATTCGAATTCATATGTAAAAAAACAGCCTTGCCATTATATGTTTTGGACGACACATAGCAAGACTGCGAATAATTAAAAATTATTAGCAAAATTATGAAAAAAACAGTCATAATTCCAATGTGTCTGTGGTTGATTTTCCCTTTTTTAACTTCTGCTCAGGAAAATCAATCAAATCAAGAACAAAATTCCATTTATTGTGCCGAATTTGAAGTTAAAGTGGCCGAATTTGAATCGGTTACACCTTCAGTGATTCTGGTGTGTTGTGGCGGACCGTTTTCAGATGGTGAAATTCCGTGTCAAGTAATAAGTAAAGCCAAATATGAATCGTTTTCTGGGCTATCGGAAGTGGCATTTGATACTGTTCAGAACGGCTTTTTACTGACCGATTTAATCGAACCTAAAAAGCACAAACTATCCAAGATCAAGACAATTGAAGTAATTGAGAGTTCGGTTACTCGATTGGACAATAATCTAAAAATAACCATTAAAAAAGGCAGTTACAGCATTGATAACAACGGATTTGTTTTTTTGGAGGTTGAATTTTTGAATTGAATCATTTTTTAAAATGTACACTTTTTGTGTACCAAAGGAATTAATTCTTGTTTTAATTTTACCGTGTTATTAATTAGTTAAGTTAAAAAGCCAATTGAAATTTGTAAAAGCCTTTGAGTATGAATGTTTTGTTTTTTGACATCAGTAGTGAAACAAAAAGTTATTATCTGATTGGAATTATTGTGATTTCGATAGCTATTTTCTTTAGTTTGTTAAAAAAGAAAGAAAATAAAAAGGCAGAAACGACTGTAAACATCATTCTTACATTGGTAAGTGTATTGATTACCGTTTTTCTTTTTTATGTAACATTTTAAAGCTATTTGTGAGCCCAGTTTGATTGCCATTTTGTAGTATACGCCAGTTAAATAGTTAAAAATAGTCAAGTAAGCCGGCAATTGAATTCACAAATAGTGAAACAGTGATTTTCAGAATTTTTTCTGGAAATCACTTTGTTTTTGGTGAAAATTAATTACCTGTAACAATTGCGAACTAAATGAATTTTGTAATTTGTAACTTGAAAAGTGATAAATACTATGAAATCTATAATCAAGTGAAATATTTTTAACATAACAGAGCAAGGAACCTATGTTTCTATGTGATAAAATAGAACAACTTATCTGATCTTAAATGCCTTATATGGTTCAAAACAAAACAATGAAATTACACCTAAAATATTGTATCTTTTTTCTAATTCTATTGGTTGTCTCTTGCACAAAAAAGAGAACCACAACCAGTTCTCGTAATGATTCTGTAGAAAAATACCTTAAACTCGCTAGCATTGACACGTTACCCACAGAAACCCGCAAAAAATACAATCACAAAGCCTTTTCGTTTATCGATTTGGAGAAGAATGATAGTACGGTGAGGTGGTATTTGTGTGAGACAGCTTTGAATAGTATGAATTTTAAAGATAGTGTTGATTATTTAGAAAAATCTAAACTTCATTTTGAGAAATCAGAAGAGTCGAATGATACTTTGAATTTAGCAAGGTTTTACAGATATAAAGGAGCTTACTATAGAACCGTTCCAAAAAAATTTGATAGTGCTTTTTATTGCTATAAAAAGGCGGAAAAATTGTATCAAAAAACTGAGGACTTAAACGGTTTAGCAATTACAATATTATCTAAAGGAACCGTTTTTCATATTATTAATGATTATTCGAGTGCTGAGCTAGAAATTTTGAGAGCAAAAAATATATTAATCAAAGTTAAAAACCTTAAGTCTTTAATTTATGTTTACAATTCTTTAGGGAATGTTTATAAAGCAAATTTTAACTTTAATGAAGCGCTAATACAGTATAATAAAGGATTTGATATTATAGTATTGAATAAACTTGATCTCAAATCAGAGAAAGCCCTTATTTTGAACAACATAGGCAATCTTTATTTTCAAAGGAAAGATTTTGAAAAAGCAATTAGTTATTACAAAAAATCTTTAGAAATTGAAAACTTACAGAATATTGAAGCAGAAATTTTTTTGGCAAACTATTTTTCAATTTTTAGTTGTAAAATACAATTAAATGAACTAGAAGGTTTAGATGAAGAATTTGAAAAACTATTATTTTTAATAAAAAAGTATAATCCAAGCGAAGAGTTTTTCTTATTGATAGAATATTCGAAGTTATGCTATTTAAAAGGGAAGATTAAAGAAGCTCAAAAGTATGCTGATTTGGCTTTAATATTAGCAAGAAAAATAAAAGCACCACCTTACGACGTTATGAACTCTCTACTTCATGTAGGGAAAGTTAATAAAGATAAAGCATCTCAAGCTTTTGTTCAATATGATATTCTAGCAGATAGTTTGTTAAACAGAGAGCGAAGAGAGCGAAGTAGGTTTCTAAAAATTCAACTAGAAACCGATGAAATAGCCCAAGAAAAAGAAAAAGAGATAAAGCTAAAATGGGTTCAAACCTCAATAATAGCTAGTGTTTTAATTATCGTTATATTGCTATTTATAATTTATAAGCAACAAAACCAAAAAAAGGAATTTCTATTGATTCAAAATCAGCAAAAAGCCAATGAAGAAATCTACCAACTGATGCTTCAGCAAAAGCAAAAAGAGGAAGAAGCCAAACAACAAGAAAAAAAACGCATCGCCTTGGAGTTGCACGACAACGTGATGAATCGATTGGCGAGTACGCGGTTTAATTTGTTTACACTTACTCAGCAAACTAATACTGAAAACACCAATTATGCCAAACAACACATTCAAACCATCAAAGAAATTGAAGACGAGATTCGAAGTCTAACACACGAACTTTCCAAAGAGGAAACGACTAACGAAAATCGTTTTGCTTCTGTTTTGACCGACTTCATTAGTCAGCAAAATCAAATTCATCTAACAAAGTATCATTTAGAGTTGGATGAAAAGATTAATTGGGAGACCATTTCGTCTGAGATTAAAATGAATTTGTACCGTATTATTCAAGAAGCGGTTCACAATTGCAACAAATATGCTCAGGCGACCTTGATGCAAATTAATCTAATCCAACAAAAGAGCCAGCTTAGCCTAACCATCCAAGACAACGGAATCGGTTTTGATGTAAACGAAGCCAAACAAGGCATAGGCTTACACAACATGAGTCAACGTATTTTATCCATAAACGGAACAATCAACATTCATTCCACACCAGAAATTGGAACGATAATAAGCTGCACAGTAGCAATCAAACATTAGGTTATGTGTCATGCTTATACTTTATGGAATCAATTATCAAGTGAAACGCTTTATAAGAAAGAGAAAAATCTATTTTTCTATGTGTTTACAAACTTTTCTAATCTTAAATGTTTTTTAGGGTAAATCAATTATGAATTTGTGTTAAATCAAACAACACTGATTCTAATACACATCTAATGTGTTTAAAACACAAAGCAGCACTTCAAATTTACAGATCTTAAAATAGTTCTGAAATCACTAACTCTTACAAAAAAAGTCTCGATTCTACCCCCGTAATTTTACTTGTTTTTCAAATAATGTAGAACTCTTTAGCAACTTAGCACGATAACTATTCTAGTTAAATTTTAAGTCTTATATTATTTAAAACACTGATTATCAATATTTTAATTATTAAATTAAGTAAAATCTACCCCGTATTTCTACCTGTTTTTAAAATCTGACCATTCACCCAGATTTGGCATTCATTCACTATCAAACGAGTGTAATCCACATTATACACGCGTGAAGCTTGCAATCGACTCTCATTGTAGAATTAATTTTACACCAAATAAAAGTCCCCAAACAATTTGTGAAAAACAAAGACTTTTAGAAGAACCCAATTTTAACAAAACATAAAAAACTAGAAATTATGAAAAATTCATTATTAATGTATGGAGTATTTGCGGTTATGATTTCATTAACTTCATTTTCATCACCAAGTGACATAGGAGGACAGTCAGCTTTAAGACCTACTTATAGTATTGGAGGACAATCGGCTTTAAGACCATCTAATGATATAGGAGGACAATCAGCTTTAAGACCTACTTACAGCATTGGTGGACAGTCCGCGTTAAGACCCACTAAATAGTATATTACCACATTAAATATTTTAAACTTTCACATATAAAATGTGAAAGTTTTTTTATATGGTGTTATTTTGTATTTTAGCTTTTTTATGAAAGATGAAATACTGGATAACATTTTTTTTTATTTTTTTTATTTTTGGCTGCAAGGATAATAAAGATTTTGATAGTACTGAGTTTTCATCAGACAGTATTGATATATATATAAATTTTGCTAAAAATGAAAATTTAAATTATCAAAAAAGAAACGAGTTTTCTCAAAAGGCATACACTTATTTATCAAAAAAAAATGACAGCATAAGCAGAAAGAAAATTTTTGATATTGCAGTAGTTTTATCTAGGTTAAACAATTCAAAAGAATTTTTAAGAGTATCGAACTTTCTAATAACAAATACAAAAATAAGCAACGATAAAAAGTTGACCGCTAAAACATATAATTTAATTGCAAATCATTATATAGATCTCAATAAAATAGATAGTGCTTTTATATATTTAGTAAAAGCGGAGAAAGTATATAAAACTCTTGAGGATAATATTTCTTTCGGGAAAAATTACCTTGAGAAGGCTTATGTACAATTCATCGAAGGAGATTATTTTGGTTGTGAACAGTCTTCAAGTTTTGCGTTGAGTTATTTAAAAGGCTCTAATGATTTTAAAAATATATATAACGCATATAATTATATTGGAATAAGTTCAAATGAACTTAAAAACTTTGACAATGCTTTAAATTATCACTTTAAAGCTTTAGAAATTGCAAAAAAAAGTAATTTTGACACTAAACTTCACCTTTCTGCCAGGTCTCAAAACAATATAGGCTTTGTATATCAAAATTTAAATGAGCATAAAAAAGCAATAGAATATTTTAGGGAGGCTATGAAAGATGAAAAATTATTGATTGATAGCCCTGATTTATACTCGATGCTTATAGATAATTATGCCTATTCTAAATTTAAAATCAAAGATTTTGAAGAATTACCAAAGCTTTTTTATAAAGCAATAAGAATTTCTGAAGAGAACGGATTTACACAAGGACTTTTTCTGAATAAAATACATTTATCAGAATATTATAATTATGTAGGAGATACTTTGAATGCCAAAAAATTTGCTGAAGAAGCATTGGTAATATCAAAATCTACAAATGTTTCCGGGGATATTTTAGCTTCATTAAAACAATTATCGATTGTTGACAAAGTAAATTCATCAAGACATTCAAGAGATTACATTAGGATTAGCGACAGCCTTCAAGTTGCTGAGAGAAATTCATTAGATAGATTTGCCAGACTTCAGTTAGAAACAGACGAAATAATTCAACAAAACACCCAACTCTCCGAACAAAACCGAGACATCCTCAATTACTTTGCAATTGCTATAGTATTTGGTGGATTTTTGTTTTTTGCGCGTTTTCAGCGATTAAAGGCTCGTGAGTTAGCACTTAAGCAAACGCAACAACAAGCCAACGAAGAAATTTACCGACTCATCATCTCACATCAAAATCAATTAGAAGAAGGTCGTGACCTAGAGAAAAAACGCATTTCCAAAGAATTGCACGATGGTGTTCTTGGCCGACTTTTTGGTTTGCGCCTTAATTTGGATGGATTGAATAATTTTGACGACGAAGAAACCAAACAACAACGGTTGGAATATTTAAATGAACTTAAAGTAATTGAGCAAGATCTGCGCGAGATTTCGCACGAGTTGAGTCGGGAGAATTTGGTCTTAATCAACAACTTTGTGGCCATCATCAACAACTTGTTGGAACAACAGTCTAAAATTAATAAAGCCAAAATCAATACTTTAATTAGCGATAAAATTGATTGGGAAAAAGTATCCAACACCATAAAAATCAACTTGTACCGCATTTTACAAGAAGCATTGCAAAACATCAACAAGCACGCCGAAGCAAATAAAATCAATGTCATCTTTAATAAAGATCCAAAAGGAAATTTAATTTTTTCTGTAGAAGACGATGGAAAAGGCTACAACACTAATGGAAAGAAAACCAAAGGAATAGGAATGAACAATATTGTTGATCGTGTGCACCAATGTCAAGGGAAAATAGATATTAAATCACAAATTGGAAAAGGAACGAAAATAATTATTACTTTTCCACTCGAAAATGAAACCATAAACATGTAATACCAATGCCCCAAAACATTAACTTATTAATCGTTGACGATCATCCTTTTATCATCCAAGGATATGAAAATGTCATCAAAAGATTTCCCAACAAAAAATACGAATTTACCATTACCAAAGCCTCTGATTGCAAATCGGGTTACGAAACCATCATGAATTCGGGTATTACTTTTGACTATGCTTTTCTCGATATCAGCATGCCCGATTATCCTGAGAAAAATATTTCAACGGGTGAAGATTTAGCCAAATTAATTAACAATGAAATGTCCAATTGCAAAGTAATTCTTCTTACCATGCATTCGGAACGTCTCAAGGCTCAAACGATAATTGATGAAATTGATCCAATTGGTCTAGTCATTAAAAACGATTTGACTTTTGACAATATGCTTCTTGCTATAGAAACTGTTTTGAAAGGTGAAAAGTACTACAGCGAATCGGTAATCAATTTCTTAAACCAACAACAAAACGAAAAAGTGTATGTAGATGTAATCGACCGACAAATCCTGCACTTTTTGAGTAAAGGCATCAAAGACGATGATGTTGCTCTTTACATACCTATTTCCTCTGCTTCGGTACTTTCTCGCATCGAAAACATGAAAGAGCTCATCGGAAAGAAAAAATGTTCCAATCAAGAATTATTAGACATCGCCAAAACCAATGGCATGATGTTGAAGTAAATAAAAAATTAGCACAGATTTCACAAATTAGCAAAGATTAAATTGTACTAATTTGTGAAATTTGTTTTTTTATTCCTCTAACGCATTCCAACCTCTTGCTTTCAACTCAATTTTAGTATTGGCTCTTGTAACCAAATGACAACCTTCGCTTTCTTGCGTCATGTGACCTATTACGGTAAAGTTGGGATTGGCTTTTATTTTATCGTAGTCTTCCAAAGCAATAGTAAACAATAACTCATAATCTTCACCACCATTAATAGCCACAGTAGTACTGTCAATTTGGAATTCTTCACACACATTAATCAACTGCGGATCCAGTGGTAATTTTTCTTCATACAAATTGCAACCTACCTTACTTTGCTTGCAAATGTGTAAAATCTCCGACGACAATCCATCAGAAATATCAATCATAGCCGTTGGTTTCAATTCTAATTTTGAAAATAATTCTCTGATGTCGTGACGCGCTTCGGGCTTCAATTGACGTTCAATTAAATAAGTATATGCATCCAAATCCGGTTGATTATTCGGATTTACCTGAAACACCTGCTTTTCTCGTTCCAACACTTGCAATCCCATGTAGGCCGAACCCAAATCGCCCGTCACTACTAATAAATCGGTTTCTTTAGCACCATTTCGATACACGATGTCTTCTTCATTTGCCTCACCAATTGCGGTGATTGAAAGAATCAATCCTTTTTGTGATGAGGTTGTGTCACCACCAATTACATCTACATTATAGAACTTGGCCGCTAATGCAATTCCGTCAAATAATTCTTCTAAAGCTTCTAAAGGGAAACGATTCGAAACTGCTACCGAAACTGTAATTTGTGTCGGTTTCGCATTCATCGCACAAATATCAGAAACATTCACAACAACTGCTTTATATCCTAAATGACGCAAAGGCATGTATGATAAATCAAAATGAACACCTTCAATTAATAAATCAGTCGAAACGACAACTTTTTTATCTTTAAAATCCAAAACAGCGGCATCGTCACCAATGCTTTTTAGTGTTGAAGGTTGCTTTACATCAAAATTTTTCGTCAAATGATCAATCAAACCAAATTCGCCCAATTGAGCAATCGAAGTACGTTGCGGAGTTTTATCTTCTAACATTTTATCTTCTTAAATTAGGTCGCAAAGGTACAAATAAAATAATCTTCAAACTTTTTTTCGTTTTTTAAAATCCTGCTGACAAACTGTTGTCACTTTGCTGTTTTAGCTTTGTACCATAAACAAATTAAAACATATTTTTATGACAACAACAGCTCAAGTAATCAGCAAAGAAAATTTATTAATTCATTGGCAAGGTCATCGAACTCTTACTCGAAGAGTAATTGAAGCATTCCCAGAAAAAGAGTTCTTCGAATTTTCGATTGGTGGCATGCGACCTTTTTCAAAATTAACTACCGAATTACTTTCAATCGCAGCTCCAGCATTAAAAGGGATAGTGAATCGCGATACAAAACCGTATTCGGAAGAAATTGGCGAACTCACCACAAAAGCTCAATTTTTGCAAAAATGGGACGAAGCAACCGAGGAAATCAATCGTCTTTGGGCTCAATTATCAGTAGAAGATTTTAGCGAAAAGTTCAATTTATTTGGCCAATACGAATTTCCCATCATCGATAATGTTCTTTATTTTATTGATAATGAAATTCACCACCGCGGACAAGGTTATGTGTATTTGCGAGCTCTTGGAATCGAACCGCCTTTTTTCTGGGAAAGAGGATAAATGTAATACAACAAATCAACCACATTATCTGCCATGACAACAGAAGAACAAATAAAACTAGTTATTACAGCCTTTGTAAAAGCAGGCGATCACAGCGACACTAATCTATTGGAATGTGTTTTGCATGACGATTTTCGAGTGATGAGTAATCAATTTATGGGAAAGCCCGGAATTGCCATTATTGACAAAAGGAAATACATTTCTAATGTGAAAAAAGGGATTTTTGGTGGAATACCACGAAAAATGAAAATAGAATCTGTAGATGATTTTGGGACAATTGCTCAAGTTACCTTACGACTTGAAAGTGAAGAAAATTATTTCGTTTCCTATAATTCTCTGGTTTTGGATGTAGACAATCGGTGGAAATTAATCAGCAATCTTGCCGTAGTTGAAGCCTTTGAAAAAGTATAAAATTATATCACAAAAAATCCCGATGCTGTTTTAGTTTTCGGGATTCTTTTTTTGTAATCTTTCTTTGAAGGTTTCCATCAATTCCAAAACTCGTTCTTTCAATCTTTCAGGTTCTAAAATCGTAGCATAATCGCCAAACATCAAAAACCATCGTGCAAATCCGTTCTCAATATCGCGCGATAAGAATGTCATTTCTACTAAATCACCCACATTTTTCTGAGCTACAAATCCATGATACTTTTTTTCAGAAGCTAAGAACTTGCTGATTTTTTTATCAACTAAAAGGCGCACTTTAGTAGTTGGATGTTCTTTTTCTTTATTCAAATGCATTTCCAAAGGCTGGTGTTCTTTGGTGAATGGAAGATTAGTTTTTTGAATGCCTTCTATTCGATCGGCACGAAATTGACGATAATCATTTCTTAAATGACAATATCCTAATACATACCAATTGTTGTGATCGTGAAAAATCCCAACAGGTTCAATCGTTCTTTCAGAAGAAACTTCGGCATCAAAGGCTTGGTAATTTAAAACAACCTGAGTTTTATCAGCTATACTTTTAAAGAAAATGGCCATCGCATTGGGAACTTTTTCATTGAACAAATTTCCCATAGGTGGCTGAATTACTACATTCGATTCTATAGTAGAAACCCAATCTTTATCCGAATTTTGTAACACCGATTTCAACTTGAACATCGCTGATTGGTAATGTTGTCCCATTTCTTTATCGATGAATTTTTCCATCAATTTTTCAGCTGCTATAAAACTACTCGCTTCTTCACGTGTAAACATCACTGGTGGCAATCGATAACCATCAACCAACGAATAACCAATTCCGGCTTCACCGTAAACAGGAACACCCGAAGCTTCCAAAGTGCGAATATCGCGGTAAATAGTGCGCAAGCTCACCTCAAATCGGTCGGCCAATTCTTGCGCTCTTACAATCTTTTTCGATTGCAATTGAATCAAAATGGCAATGATTCGGTCAAAACGTTTGGGTGATTCGTCAAGCATAATAGGGTATTTAGTCAAAGATAGTATTTTATAGTAAAAGTGAAAAAACAATAAATTTTCGCACCTTTACAGTACTTAAAATTTTAATGATGAAAACGCACTCTATTACGACTCTTACTGTTAATCCGTCTTTGGATAAATCGACCAATTTTACTGGATTGATTCCAGAGAAAAAAATACGCTGCGAAAAACCACGGTACGATGCTGGCGGTGGCGGAATCAACGTATCCAAAGCCATTTCAAAATTAGGCGGAAATTCACTTTGTGTATTTACTTCGGGTGGTTCAACAGGTGAATTATTAGAGGAATTAGTTGCCAGCGAAGGAATCGAAACTTCAGTCCTAAAAACTAAAAATTGGACACGTGAAAATTTTATCGCTTTCGAAAACACGACCAAAGCGCAATACCGATTTGGATTTCCTGGGAATGAATTTTCAGAAGATGAAAAAGAGACGATTCTATCTACAATTGAAGAATTGAAAACTTCATTTTTAGTCATCAGTGGTAGTTTGAATGAAGGATTAGAACCCAATTTTTATCAAAAAATCATTGAAGTAGCTAAAAAATCAGATGTCAAAATAATTGTTGATACTTCGGGCGAAGCGTTGGAAAAAATTGTTGAAACCGGAGTGTATTTAATCAAACCCAACATTGGTGAATTGGCTAAATTAATAGGTGTAGAACGATTGGAATTACCCGAAGTGGAACAAGCCGCCAAAGATTTAATTACCAAAGGAAGTGCTGAAATAGTTGTGGTTTCACTCGGAGCCGACGGCGCGATTTTAGTCACCAAAGACGAAACTCATCTAGTAAAAGCACCCAAAGTTGAGAAGAAAAGTACGGTTGGAGCTGGCGATAGCATGGTTGGTGGAATGGTTTGGGCATTATCGCATAACAAACCTTTAAAAGAAGTCATCCAACTCGGAGTTTGTTGCGGAACAGCAGCCACTATGAACGAAGGAACACAACTTTTTAAAAAGGAAGATGTGGAACGATTGTTTATGGAAATGCAATCTTAAATTTTTACCCTATAAGACATATAAGTTCAATTAAGTTTTCTTTTATGTTCTTAAATGTCTTATTGGGTTCAAAAATAAAAACCCAACAACTTTCGCTATTGGGTTTTATTTGATGACAATTTTTACAAATTATCCAATCGATTAATTGCTTTGTTGACCTTACTCATCGATGGTCTTGGAGCGTTTATGTCGACTAAATTTCCATTAGTGTCAATTAGTATAAATCTCGGAATGGATTCAATCAAATACTGACTTACAACTTCTGATTGCCAGGCATTTTCGACAATTAATTGTGTTCCTTTTAGGTCTTTTTTAATAATGAAGTTTTTCCATTTTTCAATATCTTTTTGACTGTCCAAAGAAATACTCAAAAAGACAATATTTTTATTCTTGAATTTTTCCTCCAATTTTTTTAAATCAGGAATTTCTGCTACACATGGTTTGCACCAAGTGGCCCAAAAATCGATATAGATATTTTTCCCTTTAAAATCGGATAAACTTACGGTGTTTCCATTTTGATCATTTAATTGAAAATTAGGTGCTGGAGATCCGGCCACAAATTTTCCGATGTTTTCAAGTTTTGTATGTAATTGGTTTTTAAACTCTTCATCTTTAGTTAAAGCAATAATTGCTTTAATAATATAATGATCTTTGTCATTGTAATTGTCTTGTTGTAAAGCCAAACTTTTTAGAATAAAGTCTTCTATCACGGGGTTGTTTATAATGCTTAATTCAGTCTTTATAATTTCTTGAGCTTCAGAAGGATTTTTTTTAAATTTAGGACTAAACGAAGAAACAAAACGACCGTTTACATAACCTCTAAACACAGAACTAAATAAAAATTCATCAAAACTAAATTGTATGGTGTCTCTATTGAACAATCTGGATTCACAAATTTTGCCTTTTGGAATCGAAGATTTTTTATAATAGGAATGCATGTATTTGAAATTATGATAAAAGCTTTGTGCATTGTATATGATGTTTTTTTCTTCCGATTTTCTAAAAAAAGTGTCTGTAATATTTGATTTTTTAAGCAATTCCAAATTCGTAATCACTAACTGATCAATAACTTTCACATACTCTTCTTCGTCTAATGAGTAGGTTTTTTGGGCATCAAAATTTTTAGAATCATATAATTTACTTTTTTGAAATAAATAAAGCGATTCATCAGCAGTATTTCCTAAATAAATAAGGGTTTGATAGATGTTTTTTTCGTCAAAATTTAATTGCAAAATACTATTTTGGGTCATGTATATTTCCCATCGGTTAGAGCCATTAACAAACATGTAAATACCATTGTGTTTTAAATCTAAATCTTTTGAAAAAGTGCCGTCTGGATTAATGGCAAATGAAGATTTAAAATTCAAACCAGCTATGACAACTTCTTGTTCCGTTGCATTGGTTATTTTTCCACTAAAATTGGCTGCAACCGCAGTTGAAAAAATAAGCAGAAAGTTCAAAAAGAAAAGAATGTATTTTAGTTTCATTTTTAAAATTTTAATAAATAATTAAACGCAACAATTCACCATTTAGTACAAAAAACCCAACAACTTTCGCTATTGGGTTTTCTATATTCTATTTTCTTACAACTAATCGTTTAACTTCAACACCGCCATAAACGCTTCTTGCGGAATCTCTACATTTCCAACCTGACGCATTCTCTTTTTCCCTTTTTTCTGTTTTTCAAGAAGTTTACGTTTTCTGGAAATATCACCACCGTAACATTTGGCGGTAACGTCTTTTCGTAACGCTTTTATCGTTTCACGTGCAATGATTTTCGCACCAATTGCCGCTTGAATGGGAATGTCGAATTGCTGTCTCGGAATCAACTCTCGCAATTTCTCACACATTTTTTTACCAATATTATAGGCATTGTCTTCGTGAATCAAAGCAGAAAGTGCATCTACTGATTGCGCGTTCAATAATACATCCAATTTTACCAATTTTGAGGTTCGCATTCCAATAGGCGAGTAGTCAAACGACGCATATCCTTTGGAAACCGTTTTCAATCGGTCGTAAAAATCAAATACAATTTCCGCTAATGGCATATCAAAATTCAACTCCACACGTTCGGTTGTCAAATACGTTTGATTGGTAATAATACCGCGTTTTTCAATACACAAACTCATTACGTTTCCTACGAAATCCGATTTGGTAATGATGGTCGCTTTAATGTAAGGTTCTTCTACACGATCCAATTTAGAAGGTTCAGGTAAATCAGAAGGATTGTTCACAATAATACCAACTTCTGGCTCTTTTTTGGTGTACGCCAAATACGAAACGTTGGGAACTGTAGTAATCACCGTCATGTCAAACTCACGCTCCAATCGCTCTTGGATGATCTCCAAATGTAGCATTCCTAAGAATCCACAACGGAAGCCAAAGCCCAATGCAGCCGAACTTTCCGCAGCAAAAACCAACGACGCATCGTTCAATTGCAACTTCTCCATCGACGCACGCAAATCCTCAAAATCTTCAGTATCAACTGGGTAAATTCCCGCAAAAACCATTGGTTTTACGTTCTCAAAACCCGTAATCATATTGGTAGTTGGCGTTTTCGCATCTGTAATCGTGTCGCCCACTTTTACTTCTTTCGCCTCTTTTATTCCCGAAATCAAATAGCCTACATCTCCAGTAGAAATTACATTTTTCGGAACTTGGTTCAGTTTCAATGTTCCAACTTCATCAGCAAAATATTCATTGCCAGTAGCCATGAATTTGATTTTCTGTCCTTTTCTAATTTCGCCGTTTTTCACTCGAAAAATAACTTCAATTCCACGAAACGGATTGTAATGCGAATCGAAAATCAATGCCTGCAACGGTTCGTCTTTCACTCCTTTTGGCGCTGGAACTTTTTCAATAATGGCAGCTAAAATATTTTCCACACCAAAACCAGTTTTACCCGAAGCGTGAATAATATCTTCCAATTTACAACCCAACAAATCAATAATATCGTCGCTCACTTCCTCTGGATTGGCGCTTGGTAAATCCACTTTGTTCAACACCGGAATAATTTCCAAATCGTTTTCCAAAGCCAAATACAGGTTGGAAATGGTTTGAGCCTGAATGCTTTGAGCAGCATCCACAATCAAAAGCGCACCTTCACAAGCTGCAATTGATCGCGATACTTCATAGCTAAAATCAACGTGACCCGGAGTGTCAATAAGGTTCAAAATATAATCTTCCCCTTTGTATTTGTACTCCATCTGAATGGCGTGACTTTTAATGGTAATACCACGTTCGCGCTCCAAATCCATATTGTCCAACAACTGGGCTTTTTCTTCACGAGCCGTTACCGTTTGAGTGGCACTCAATAATCGATCCGCCAACGTACTTTTTCCGTGGTCAATGTGTGCAATAATGCAAAAATTTCTAATATTTTTCATGCTCTTTCTCTTCGTTTTTTGGGCGTTCCATCCCGTATGTGTAAAATTTTGTTCGTTCCTCACTTCATTTTACTACATCGGGAGTCAGGCTTTCCGCACTCGCTTCCCGATTGCCATCGGGAGAGCTCAAACAATGCTGCAATCCTTAACGCAAATCCTACACATAGGAATTAATCTGCAAATATAAATCAAAGTTTAGAGTTTACATCAATCTTTAATGAAAGAAATGGAATAAGAACAACCGGTTATAAAAGTTCAAAAAAAATGCCCTTTTTTACAAGAGCATTTTTTGTTGGTATTCGTTCTGAATCTTACTTGATGTTGAAAATATCTAAGTTGTTTTTATTGATGTAAAAAACCCTGTTTTCAAAATCATCAACAGTGTATTTTGGAGCATTATTTTGAAACAATAAACGGTCAATTTCTTTACCGGTGTTTTTTTCTACTTGAACCAAGAATTTATTTCCGTCTTTGTCTTTGGTAAAATAGAAAGCGTATTCATTAGTTTGAGAAAAAGAACTCAAACGATTAGGATTATACAACATGGCAGAAGCTTCGGTGTAGTACTGAGTTCGGTCCATTTGTTTGGCACCTTTTTCCATTTGACTCGTACTTGTACCGGGAGCGCCAAGAGCATTGCCCATTGCATCTGGTGTTCCTTGTATAACATTGCTCATTCCAACTACCGTACTTGCAGCACCAGCAGTATCCAGTGCACCAGCAGCAAAATTCATTAGTTTTCTTCCACCTTCACCCGGAGTAGAATAGTATTTTTGAGCAATAATTTTTCCGTTATCATCCAAAATAATGTATTCCCACGGACTTGAAATGAAATAACCATTGGCTGTTTTTTCATACATATTTAAATAGCCAGGTTTTTTTATCGAAATAGGTTGTCCTTTGGAAGAAACAATGTTTTTATCAGGATTGTAGAAGAAAAGAGTTTCATAACCCGTTCCGTATTCGATGACTAATAGACCTTTTGATTTTTCGTCATACGAAATCAAGTTGGTTTGATAGTTTAATGTGCGTTCAAAGTTGTTCTTTTTGTCTTTATAATCGTAATATTTCAATTTTTGTTTGGTTACATAAATCGCACCATTGGTATATTCGTATTTTGTATAACCTTCTTCCTCTAACCAATCATAATCGTTTTCCTCAAAAGGAAGAACCAGTCGTTCCGCTTTTTTCCACACTTTTTTTCCTTCGGCATCCAAAAGCATTTTTTCCATTTTATAACTTACTAAGTAACCTTCTGGAGCTTTATCAATGCTTAAAATTCGCTTCTCACCAAATTTATTTTTCCACACTTCTTTTCCAGAACTAGTGTACATCATTCCGGCTTCTTTCGATTTGATGAAGATGTTACCATCGATAATTTTATACCAACCAAAGTTTCCGTCTAACTTTATTTTTTGAACTTCTTTTCCTGTAGCAAAGTCAAAAACAATAACGCTATCGCTGAAACTTTTCAACTCAGCAACCAAACCAGGATTACCTTCTACTACAAAAAGATTTTGTTCGTTTTCGTCGGTAAACAACATTCCGGCTTTAATGTTTTCATTCAAAAGTATTTTGCCAGTTGCACCGTCCAAAACAATAATGGTTTTGCCGTACATCAAAGCAATTCTATCGTTTTTAGTATGAATAAGATTTCTAAAACTTTCGGGAGTTGATTCATTGCTCAAGGCCATTGCTTTATCCATCAAACTCATTTTTATTTTTAATGGAGCGGTCCATTTAACTGTAGATGATTTCATGTCTATTAAAGAGAAACTTTTTTCGCCCTTTTCGCCTTTGGTAACTGCCAAAACCGAAAAAATATCTGGAAGTAGTTGAAACCCTTCTATTTTGTTTCCTTTTAATAGTACGTTACCATTTCGTGTATCGAGTAATGTTTTGTTTTCTAAAATAATAAAAGGAGTTCTATCAATATTATTTACAACCGCTTCACCATCGCCACTCATAGCAGATAAAGAACCTAAAGAACCCATTGGTTGTTTCCAAATTACTTTGTTTTGATACGGATCAATACCAATTAATTCTTTGTTACTTTGAACTACCGGAATTCCGGAAAAAGAGTTAAAGTAAACCTCTTTCAAGGTGTTTTCTAAGGGAATGGAAGAATCAGGTTTTCTTTGAGCGTAAGAAATAATCGAGACAAACAATAAAAGGTATAAGGCAATCTTTTTCATATTATGAATAATTAGAGGTTTGCGCAAAACTAATCATAATTAGCTGATTTATTTGTAGTTTACAAAAATTTAACGGCATATTTTGTTTTGCTGTTGTGAGTCGATATCGTATAAAATTTAAAAATTTGTACTTTTGCAAAAAAAACAGCATTCATGCCCAAAATTGGCAACATCATTTTACCCGATTTTCCGCTCTTACTCGCGCCTATGGAAGACGTGAGCGATCCACCGTTCCGTAGATTGTGTAAGTTACACGGTGCCGATTTGATGTATTCTGAGTTCATTTCATCCGAAGGATTAATTCGCGATGCGGTAAAAAGTAAAATGAAATTGGATATTTTCGACTACGAACGTCCAGTTGGCATCCAAATTTTTGGTGGTGATGAAGAAGCTATGGAGATGTCATCTCGAATTGTAGATGCGGTACAACCTGATTTGGTTGATATTAATTTTGGTTGTCCCGTAAAAAAAGTGGTATGCAAAGGCGCTGGCGCTGGAGTTTTGAAAGACGTCGATTTGATGGTGCGTTTGACCAAAGCGGTGATTAAAGGAACCAATCTTCCGGTAACGGTAAAAACGCGTTTGGGTTGGGATGAAAATTCAATCAATATTGATGAGGTAGCCGAACGTTTGCAAGATATTGGTGTGCAAGCCTTGACCGTTCATGCACGTACAAGAGCGCAGATGTACAAAGGTCATTCCGATTGGTCGCACATTCAACGCGTGAAGGAAAACCCTAGAATTACGATGCCCATTTTTGGTAATGGCGATATTGATTCACCCGAAAAAGCATTAGAATACAAAAACAAATACGGTTTGGATGGTATGATGATTGGTCGGGCTGCGATTGGTTATCCGTGGATTTTCAACGAAATCAAACATTACTTCAAAACGGGTGAACATTTGCCTGCGCCAACCATGAGCGATCGAGTAGAAGCGGCTCGCAATCATTTAACCTGGTCAATGGATTGGAAAGGAGAACGATTGGGAATCGTAGAAATGCGTCGCCATTATACTAATTATTTCAAAGGAGTTTCCAACTTCAAAGAACATCGTTTGCGATTGGTAACTTTGGATGACGCTGAGAGTTTGTTTAAAGCTTTAGACGAAATTCAGGATATCTATTCGAATTATCAATTTGTTTAGTCGAGTAGCTGTTTGCTAACTCTACTGCTTGCAATCAGCGCAGCCATAAATCCGAGAGTCACTATTGTCAACAATACAATAATCAAGTTTTTAGCTTCAAAAACTACGGGATAAGCGAGGTTTTCATTAATCATTATCAAACTGAATTTTTGTTGTAAAAAAACAATTATCGTCCCTAAAATTAGTCCAATCAGTCCACCAAAAACACTCAAAATTAATCCTTGAAGCATAAAAATTCTCCTCAAATCTTTGATTTCTGCACCTAAATTCAGTAATGTTTTTAAGTTCAGTTTTTTCTCCAAAATAATCATGATGAGCGCACCAACTAAGGTAAAAAGAGCTACAATTATGACCAATGTAAAAATTAGATATACAGCAATATTTTCAGTATTGAGCATTTTGTGTAAAGTTGAATTGAGTTCTTCTCTGGTTTTTACAGCTACTTTATTAGGGAGTATTTTTTTTAGTTCTTCGATTAGCGTTTGATTATCTGATTGATCATCAGTTTTGATTTCTAAACCGGTAACTTGATTGGGCTGAAATCCCATTAACTCTTGAGATAATCCCAAGTCAACAAAAACATATTTACTGTCCAATTCCTCACTGACAGCGTAAATTCCAACCGGAATTAAATATTCTTTATTAAAACCTTGTTCTTCTGACTCAATTTGTCCTTTCCCAGGTTTCGGCACATATACTTCTAATGGATTGTTAAAATCAAAAAGGCCAATCGATAATTTTTGAGAAATTCCGTAACCAATCACGGCCTGAACGGTATTTGTTTTTAACCATTGTCCATTAAAAAGGTTCTTCGAAATTCCGTTGCTCTTTTCAAACAGACTGTCAACTCCTTTTATGTAAGTTACTTGTTCTTTTCCATTAAAATAAAAAAGCACACGTTCTTCGACAACTTTGCTACAAACTTTAACTCCTTTGAGGGATTTTATTTTATTTTCTTCTTCATCAGAAAGAGTAAATGATTTTCCTTTGAGTGTGATTATTTTTAAATCGGGATCAAAATCATTGGTAAACTGAACGCTGTATTCACGTAATCCGCTAAAAACAGAAAGTACTACAAAAAGCGCTAATGTGCCAAAGATTACTCCATTTAGAGCAAAAAAAGAAATGATAGTAATGGCGGTATTTTTGCTTTTACTAAGAATGTACCTTTTAGCTATGTAAAGAGGAAAATTCAACCTAGGCTTTTTTACGTTTCTCTAAAAGTTCAGGATTTTCAATAGGGTTTTCCTTGCCTGCCAAGGCATTGTCAATTTTTTCCAGGTAATCTAGAGTATCGTCAATAAAGAAAGTTAGATTAGGAACTTTACGCAATTGTAGTTTTACGCGCTGAGATAAGTCGTGTTTAATTAAAGGAGCATTTGATTTTACAGCTTCTAAAATTTCAGTTGCTCTGTCGGTTGGGAAAACGCTAAGATAAACACGCGCAATGCCCAAATCGGTTGTAACACTCACCTTTGAAACCGAAATAACCAAGTTGGTTAGATTATTCTTTCTGATTTCTCCTTGAAGAATATCAACTAAATCTTTCTGTAAAACCGCACCTATTTTTTTTTGTCTATTCGTTTCCATGAGGCAAAAATACGATTTTTTAAGATACTGAGCAACTGAGAAGCTGAGTAACTGTGAATCAGAATTCTAAAAATTTTTGTATCAATCTATATTAATTAACAATATACAAATCTCAAAAATTGTTATATTTGACTCAGTAACTCAGGCACTCAGGCACTCAGTTGCTTTACAATGAGAAAAATTGAACACATCGGTATTGCAGTCAAAAGTATTGCAACATCAAACGAAATTTTTGGAAAACTTTTTGGTTCACCATCTTACAAAGAAGAATCAGTTGAAAGCGAAGGTGTAAAAACTTCCTTTTTTAAAGTTGGGCCCAATAAGATTGAACTATTAGAAGCAACTAATGAGAACAGTCCAATTGCCAAATTCATCGAGAAAAAAGGTGAAGGAATTCACCACATTGCTTTTGATGTAGAAGATATTAATTCAGAAGTAGAGCGATTAAAAAATGAAGGTTTTGTAGTTCTTAATGAAACACCTAAAAAGGGAGCTGACAATAAATGGGTGGTTTTCTTGCATCCCAAATCAACTAATGGCGTTTTAATTGAGCTTTGCCAGGAAATCGTGTAAAAAATAGTTGCATCAAACAAAAAATAGTGGTAATATTGCAACCTCTAAATGAAGCCGAGGCTTTATTCATAGAGCACAGAAATAATAAAAAGTCTGTGAAGCAAACTGGTCCTATAGCTCAGTTGGTTAGAGCACCTGACTCATAATCAGGTGGTCCCTGGTTCGAGCCCAGGTGGGACCACAAAATAAAAAAGGCTTCCTAAAACGAAGTCTTTTTTATTTAGGTTAAAACTATTTGACAAAAAAGTACGTATCTAATTATTGTACCTATTTTAACGAATAGTTACCTTATATCGATTATTATTGAATAAATGTGATAAAAAATTTTGATGAAATGATTTTTTTTTTACTTTTACGCCGATGAATAATGTCCCAATGAGAATAATACTAGTATTTGCAGTTTTATTTTGCAGTAATTTTAGTTTTGCTGCACCTGAGCCGCCGCCGCCGACTCCACCGCCAGGGTTTCCTGTAGATGGAGGAATAGTTGCGATGTTGTTCGTTGCTTTAGTTTTAGGTGCTTATAAAATACACCAATATAGAAGAAGAGTAATAAAATAAATTATTACTCTTTTTTCATTTCAAATGAAGTTTGGCTACGTATTTACCAATAACGTCAAATTCTAGATTGATAACGGTGTCTTTTGTAATGCTTTTGAAATTAGTGTTTTCAAATGTATATGGAATAATAGCCACACTAAATTCATCTGACTTTGAATTCACCACAGTCAGACTTACTCCATTAATAGTTATAGAACCCTTTTCAATCGTAATGTTGTTGAGGCTTTTGTCGTATTTAAAAGTAAACAACCAACTTCCGTTAGTTTCTTTCACTTCCTTACAAATACCAATTTGATCAACATGACCTTGAACAATGTGCCCGTCTAGACGATCTCCTAGTTTCATAGCCCGTTCTAAGTTAATCAAATCTCCTTTTTTCCAATTGCCAATTGAGGTTTTATCAATAGTTTCTTTGATTGCAGTTACGGTATAAAAGTCATTATTGATTTTAACAACAGTCAAGCAAATTCCATTATGAGCAACACTCTGGTCGATTTTTAATTCGGAGGTAATTTTTGAAAAAAGAGTTATATTCAAATTGTCGTTCTCTTTTTCAATTTCTTCTATAATTCCGAGTGATTCTATAATTCCTGTAAACATTGTAGTTTTATTTTACTAAATTTGCACCACAAAAATAGCAATAAATAAAGGTATTACGAAATGAGTTGTTGCAAATAAGTTTTGTCAAATGAAATTGTAACTCACTCAATAAAATAATAAATTAAAGAAAGATGAAAAAAGCAGAAAATATTATTGTAGGAATTTCAATCGGAGATTTGAATGGTATTGGAAGCGAAGTGGTTTTGAAAACGTTTGAGGATTCTCGAATGTTAGAATTGTGTACACCTGTTATTTTTGCTAACGTCAAATTGATGTCTTTTGTGAAAAAAACATTTGAACTAACGGCGACTATTCACGGAATAGATAAGTTAGATCAAATTGTTGTTGGGAAAATAAATGTCATCAACACGTGGCGCGAACCAATTGAAATAAATTACGGAACCAATGATGATACTATCGGGAAATACGCTATAAAATCGTTTGTAGCCGCTACAAAAGCTTTAAAAGAAGGAGAAATAGATCTTTTAGTAACGGCCCCAATCAATAAATATAATATTCAATCTGACGACTTCAAATTCCCTGGACATACGGATTACTTAAGTAAAGAATTTAGCCAAGAAGCTTTGATGCTTATGGTGAATGATAATTTGAGAGTAGGATTACTTACTGATCACATTCCAGTTACAGATGTAGCTAAACATCTTACAGAAAAACTAATTACTCAAAAAGTGGAGACACTTGCCAAAACCTTAATTCAAGATTTTAGCATCAACAAGCCAAAAATTGCGGTTCTAGGCCTAAATCCTCACGCTGGAGATAATGGCGTAATCGGTAAAGAAGATGATGAAGTAATTAAGCCAACAATAAAGAAGTTATTTGATAAAGGAATTATGGTTTTCGGACCTTATTCAGCCGATGGTTTCTTTGGAAGTGGCCAATATGAAAAATTTGATGCTGTTTTAGCGGCGTATCACGATCAGGGTTTAATTCCTTTTAAAACATTGGCTTTCGGTAATGGAGTCAATTATTCTTCTGGTTTGTCTAAAATTAGAACTTCTCCAGATCACGGAACGGCCTATGAAATTGCAGGAAAAGGAATTGCTGATAATACTTCGTTCAAAGAAGCTGTTTATTTGGCAATTGATGTCTATAATTCGAGAAATGAATACCTAGAAATCAGCCAAAAACCTCTAAAAATCCAAGAAAAACAGTTATTAACAAAAAAAGGTGAATAAGTCTTTTGGATTTACGAATATTTTATATCTTTGCACTCCGTTTGTGGAATTCCATAGACGCGGATAATTGAAGTTGAGATGAAAATAGAGAATGAGTTTTTAATTCCGTTTATTGGATTAAAGTTAGGAAAGCATCAATTTGAGTTTCAAATCAATAATAAGTTCTTTGAACGTTATGACTATCACGAATATGAAAATTGTGATATTCAAGTTGGAGTTGTATTAGATAAAAAAAGTACACATTTAGAAATTAGTTTCAAACACAAAGGAACGGTTACTGTTCCATGCGATTTAACTACTGAAGTATTCGATTTGCCAATTAAAGGTAAAATGAATTTGATAGTGAAATTTGGTGAAGAATTTAATAACGATAATGAAGAAATTTTAATTCTGCCTCATGGCGAATACCAAGTGGACATTGCTCAATACATTTATGAAATGATTGTGCTCTCTGTGCCCACCAAACGAGTTCATCCAGGTGTAAAAGACGGAACATTAAAATCGGAAGCCTTAGATAAACTTAACAACCTAGCTGTCAAAACGACAAAAGAAGAAGATAAAAAAGACAATGACATTGACCCTAGATGGGATAAATTAAAACAACTATTAACGGATAAATAATATAGTAAAATGGCACATCCTAAGAGAAAAACCTCGAAAACAAGAAGAGATAAAAGAAGAACACATTACAAAGCAACTGTAGCTCAAATCGCTACTTGCCCAGTAACTGGTGAAGCTCACTTATACCACAGAGCTTACTGGCACGAAGGAAAAATGTATTATAGAGGTCAAGTAGTTATTGATAAATCAGTAGCTGAAGCTTAATATAGGTAGTTACAATGTACAAGACTCTCACTGATGTGAGAGTTTTTTGTTTTTTATGATTTTTGTGAAAAACGTACCTATTTTTTTCGTAATTTCCACCACTTTTATTTCATTAAAAAAGAATTAAAATCATTCTATGAATTCAATTACTGCCGCAATTACCGCTGTGGGTGCTTATGTTCCCGATTATGTGCTTTCTAATGAAGTACTTGAAACTTTGGTAGACACTAACGATGAGTGGATTACCACTAGAACGGGAATCAAAGAACGTCGCCTGCTAAAAGAAAGCGGAAAAGGCACCTCTTACTTAGCTATTAAAGCTGCACAAAATTTAATAAAAAAAAGCGGAGTAAATCCTGCTGAAATCGACTTGGTAATAATGTCAACAGCTACTCCAGATATGCCTGTAGCAACAACAGGTGTATATGTTGCAACACAAATAGGCGCTGTTAATGCTTTTGCTTTCGATTTACAAGCGGCTTGTTCGAGTTTTCTTTACGGAATGTCAACTGCGGCTGCTTACATCCAATCAGGGCGATACAAAAAAGTACTGTTGATTGGTGCCGATAAAATGTCTTCTATTATTGATTATACGGATAGAGCAACTTGCATCATCTTTGGTGATGGCGGTGGTGCTGTATTGTTCGAACCGAATTATGAGGGTTTAGGATTACAAGACGAATACCTTCGCTCTGACGGAATCGGTAGAGAATATCTTAAGATTGATGCCGGTGGATCCATTCTTCCTCCATCAAAAGAGACCGTAGAAAACAGACAACATTATGTTTTTCAAGATGGTAAAACCGTTTTCAAGTACGCCGTTTCAGGGATGGCAGATGTAAGTGAAAAAATCATGCAACGCAACAACCTTACTAAAGACACCGTAAATTGGTTAATCGCACATCAAGCTAATAAACGAATCATCGACGCTACAGCATCAAGAATGGAATTGGATGAAGAAAAAGTATTGGTCAATATTCACCGATACGGTAATACAACTTCAGCCACTTTACCCTTGTTGTTGAGTGATTTTGAAGACAAATTCAAAAAAGGAGATAACCTTATTTTTGCTGCTTTTGGTGGCGGATTTACATGGGGTTCAATCTATTTAAAATGGGCTTATAACAAACAATAAATTATAACTAAAACAAACAAATCATGGATTTAAAAGAAATTCAAAACCTAATCAAGTTTGTATCCAATTCGGGTGTTGCTGAGGTAAAACTAGAAACTGGAGACATCAAAATTACGATAAGAACGACTCTTGAAGGTAATACTCCTGATATAACGTATGTGCAACAAGCACCAATGCAACAAGCATTGCCGCAAGCCGCTCCTGCACAACCAGCTGCTCCTGCTGCTCCTGCTGCTGCCGCTCCAGCGGCCGACGATAACGCAAAATACGTTACTATCAAATCGCCAATGATTGGAACTTTCTACCGCAAACCTGCTCCAGATAAAGCTCCGTTTGTTGAAGTTGGTGCTTCAATCGGAAAAGGAGATGTTTTATGTGTTGTAGAAGCCATGAAATTATTCAACGAAATCGAAGCTGAAATTTCAGGAAAAATCGTGAAAATATTGGTAGACGACATGTCACCAGTAGAATTTGACCAACCATTATTCTTAGTTGATCCATCATAATTTAGATTTTAAGATTGTAAGACTATAAGATTTTCGAGAGCCGATAAATACATCTTATAGTCTTATAATCCTATAGTCTTATAATCTAAACTAAAAAAAGATGTTTAAAAAAATATTAATTGCCAATAGAGGAGAAATAGCATTACGTGTTATTCGTACTTGTCGCGAAATGGGCATCAAAACCGTTGCAGTATATTCTACAGCAGACGCCGAAAGTTTGCACGTAAAATTTGCCGACGAAGCGGTTTGTATCGGTCCGCCGCCAAGTAACCTTTCTTATTTAAAAATGTCCAATATCATCGCAGCAGCCGAAATTACTAATGCCGATGCGATTCACCCAGGATACGGTTTCCTTTCGGAAAACGCCAAATTCTCTAAAATTTGTCAAGAACACGGAATCAAATTCATCGGTGCTTCACCCGAAATGATTGATAAAATGGGAGACAAAGCGACTGCAAAAGCCACTATGAAAGAAGCGGGCGTGCCTTGTGTGCCAGGTTCAGAAGGAATTTTAGAAGATTTCACTCAAGCTAAAAAAGTAGCCAAAGAAATCGGTTATCCTGTGATGATGAAAGCTACCGCCGGAGGTGGTGGAAAAGGGATGCGTGCCATCTGGAAAGAAGAAGATCTGGAAAAAGCTTGGGAAAGCGCACGTCAAGAAGCGGCAGCTGCTTTCGGAAACGATGGTATGTACATGGAAAAACTCATCGAAGAACCACGTCACATCGAGATTCAAGTAGTGGGTGATTCGTATGGAAAAGCTTGTCACTTATCCGAAAGAGATTGCTCAGTACAACGCCGTCACCAAAAATTAACCGAAGAAACTCCTTCGCCATTCATGACCGACGAATTGCGTCATAAAATGGGTGAAGCCGCAGTAAAAGCAGCCGAATTCATCAAATACGAAGGTGCTGGAACCGTAGAGTTTTTGGTGGACAAACACCGTAATTTCTATTTCATGGAAATGAATACGCGTATTCAAGTAGAACACCCAATTACCGAACAAGTAATTGACTACGATTTGATTCGCGAACAAATATTAGTAGCCGCTGGTGTGCCAATTTCGGGTAAAAATTATTTGCCACAATTACACTCTATTGAATGCCGAATTAACGCCGAAGATCCTTACAACGATTTCCGTCCTTCACCAGGAAAAATCACAGTATTGCATGCGCCAGGCGGACACGGAGTGCGTTTAGACACCCACGTGTACGCTGGTTACACCATTCCACCTAATTACGACTCGATGATTGCCAAGTTGATTACAACAGCGCAAACTCGTGAAGAAGCCATCAACAAAATGAAGCGAGCCTTAGATGAGTTTTACATCGAAGGTATCAAAACCACAATTCCATTCCATCGTCAATTGATGGACGAACCCGATTATGTGGCCGGAAATTATACCACAAAATTCATGGAAAGTTTCAAAATGAACGACCCAGAATAAATAGCAAAACCACTCGTAATTGAGTGGTTTTTTCTTTCCTAACAGGTTTTCATAACCTGTTAGGTTTTTTTTGCCACTGATGCACTGACTTTTTTATTACTAAACGTCTACCTGCAATCTTGTCATCCTGACAGCTTGTCCCGACTTTTCGGGAAAGGAAGGATCTCATCAATCTAAGCAGGGGTTTTTTAGAAGCACTTCCAGCTGTCCATTACAACTCCTCACGTAATGCGCTGTTTTTGTATACTCTTGCCTAAGCTTCCGTTGGTCGCTAGGCAACAGCAACAAAAAAGAACGCATTCCGTTGCGGGGTTTTCATTCCCATCTGGGCTAGGGCTTTTGTGGTGGTAAGAAAGCTAATTTATGATTTTGTCATTCCGAGGAACGAGGAATCTCATTTAGTCAGGTACAAATAACAAATTATAAATCCTCGTCATGTGGTTTAGAGAATCTTTATTCTATTAATTTTTTAATTCTCGCTTTTATATTTTCATAAGTTACATTAAGACTTTGCTTAGCTGTAGACGTGAGTATTGAAGTGTGTGCCATGGCATCTCTAATCGGCTTGTAAGTTTTAGCATCTCTGGCCAAAGCAGCTTCTTTTGTGGGATTTATGGGTTTGTCAACCAAATTGGTTAAATCATCCATTGAAAAATAAAGTAAATCGTCGGCATTTTGTCTTATCTCATAGCTGATATTAGCAGCATTTTTTGCATCCTGCTCTTTCTTTTTATAACCAACTAAACTTGTTGATGCTTCAGGAGATAATGCAATACTCTTATGCTTAATAAATTTTCGTAATAAATTTTCAGAAACGAAACATTCAGCATACGCTGAAAGATTAAATTGTGCGTCATCACTTAATGCCTTTGCCCATTCATCAACTGCGTCCCTGTTTTTAGACTCTTTTGGGGGAACAAACTCATCAATAACGGTATTAAAAAGTTCTTTTGATTTACGTTCTTTTTTTGTTAGTCGAGTAGTGTTTTCAGAATCTCCATCTTGATTAATTTCAATACGCCATTTATCCCAATCATCCATTATTTGTTTTAATATATTATCTTTTAATTCTTCAAGAAATGTTTGAAAAAGAGGATCGTCAGAAATTACTCCTTCACGGCTACTTGTAAACCTGTCTTTTTCACTATCTAAATTATTGTAATGAATTTGTCCATAAAGATAACTCTCAAAAATTCGAGTTGACGGAATGTGTTTTAGTAAATCTTTTTCTCGAAGTCTGCCGTTTACATATAAATCTACTGTAACGGTTTCTGAAGTTTGTTTAATTTTTAAATGAGAAGGTTTTTCCACAGATGCAATAAAACCAGATATTGGAATTGCTGAAGAAATTTTTTTGTATTGTTTGATATGTTCATTAGTAGCTGAAATTTTATCTTTTAGATAAGGATCATCTAAGTTATTAATTTGCCATACAAATTGAGTACTCAGAGATAATTCATTTAGCTCATTTAATGTTATTGTATCATCATTTAAATGAATACTGAAAGAATTATCAATTAGAGAAAATCTAAAAAAAAGTGCAATAAGTTTTCTAATGTATTCAATTCTGTTTCTTATTCCATCATTAATATCTTCGAAATAAATTATTGTTCCGCTTTCTAAATCTTTTTTAAGTAAGTTAAAAATATCTAATTTAACATTTTCAAGAGGATATTGTTGTGGAGTTAAATCGTCATTAATCGCATTGTCCAATGCACTATTGTCTATGATGCCTCCAACAAATTCAGAATCTCTAGTTTTGGTAATGATGTGAATGCGTTTGGCGCAAGAAAGAAGTGCAAGTTTCCCAATTCCTTTCCTTCCAATAAAAGGTCTGTTTTTGCTCGTTGTAGTAACTCCTTCTTTTCGTTTTGAATATCCAATTTTCAAAAATTTTGTTTGAAAATCGTCTGAAGTCATACCGATTCCATCATCTTTTATAATTAGGGAATTATTTAATTTATCTATATGAATCCATACATTCTTTGCATCAGCGTCCCATGAATTAGAAATAGCTTCTCCCAAAACAGTTATAAAGTTTCTATATAAATTTCTCCCTAAATGATTTAGAACGCTTAATGAAATGTTGAATGTAAAATTACTCATAACCAATTTTTTTTAAATGTTTTAAAATACTTTTCCCAATAACATAGCCTAAATCTACAGGAACCGCATTTCCAATATGAACGCCTATTTTGGTTAAAGCAATGTCTTGTTCGTTTTTATAAAATTTATAGTTTTTTGGAAATGTTTGAAGAAGAGCGGCTTCACGAATAGTTAAAGCCCTATTCTGTTCAGGGTGTCCAAACCTTCCTGTTCCAAAATTATAAAACTGAGTAGTGATTGTTGGTGAAGGTTCGTGCCAACTCATTCTACCATATACCGCCGTGTAGCTATCACCTGTTGATTTTTTGTGACAATCCAACCTTAGACTTTCATCCCAATCATGCCAAGTGCCATTTGGTTTTGAAGCTTTAATTCTCTGAAGGTTTATATCTGAAAGTTGTAGTGTGAAATGTAAAGCATCTGATTTTGATCTTTCTCCTTCTTTTAAAACTTCTAAATGTCCAATGGCGGATTTTGTTGTTTTGTATTTTTTTGGAGTTTTGGTTTTTGCTATCAAAGAAATTTCTCCAAATTTTGAAGCTAATAAAACAAGTCTTCTTCGTTTTTGAGGAATTCCATAATCAGGACAATAAACATTTTGATAAGAAACACTATAGCCAAGCTCTTCTAGAGTTGATTTGAAATTATGAAAAATATTTTTGTTAGATAGATTTGGCACGTTTTCCATAGAAACTATTTGAGGATCTGTTTCTTTTATTAGTCTTAAAAATTGATCAAGGAGATTCCATTTTACAGTTTCTTCTTTCCCTTTTATTTTATTTGAGTGTGTTGAAAAAGGCTGACAAGGCGCGCATCCAACTAAGATTTTAATTTGATCTTTTGACCAATATTTTTCAAGTAATTGACTTCCTTTAATATTAGTTATATCATCGCTAATAAAATCAGCTTTATTATTTTTAGAATATGCATACTCACAAGTTTTATCTTGATCAATTCCTGCTTTTATTTTTATTCCTGCTTTTTTAAGTCCAAAAGATAATCCACCAATTCCACAAAAAAGATCAATAGCTGAAATATTTAAAGATTTGTCCATAATTATTAATAATTTGTGCAAATGTATAGTTTTTTATTTTTGGGAACCACTTAATAGTACTAAACAAACCTAATCCATTCGCCAAAATCAAACAAGGGGAAAAACACCCTTTTTATAGAACTATTGTTGTGATTGCACCTTCCCAGAACAATTAATAAGAACTAATTAATTTTCTCATATTCAAGCAGTTTGTAACCGATAGGATAATCATTGAAAACACCAAATTCCATTATTAAAGTGTAGTCCGAGTTGGGATCATAACTAATCTGTTCGAGAATATCTGACAATTTCTTCTCGTCTAAAAAACAATTTATTGATTCTAAGGTTGCAATTCTAGTTAAACCTGAAAAGCAAAACCATTTCTTTTTTTTATGGTATGGATTTCTTCCCAAGTGTACAATAGCATAATCTTTTTCAGGAATATCTTGAGAGTTGCTCAAAATAAAATCCGTTTCTAAAATGATATTATTGTTTTTTTCAATATACCATTCATTCATTCTTTTGTTATTTTCAAAACGTCCAATTCTATACGTTTTTTGGTTAGAAAGATTATAAACTTTTTCTAGGTATTTATTACTTTTTGGTCCTCCAATAATTATTAAATTATCATTTAATTTAGATTCAAATTTTTGTTCGATTCCGATTTCAATATTTTGATGATATTTGATTTTAGCTCTTATAAGTTCTAATGCTTTTAAATCTCCAATTGTAAAATAAGAATTATCCTTTCCTAGGAAAGCAGTAGTTGGTTGCTGACTAAATTCCCAAAATGAATCTACTATTGATTTAGATTTTATTCTTTGAATTATCGCTTTCTCAATTTCAATAATTAAATTGTCATTTAAGTTCTCAATAGAATTGTACGTTGCAATTCCAATTCCAGAAAGGTCAGAGGCAATATTTTTCAATGAATCAATACTTGACACGTAGATAATTATTTTTCCTAATCCAATCGCATAACCAGCCTCGTACATAACATTTGGATTGTTGTCACTAACTTCAAAAATGCATATGTCAGAATGTTGAATTTGAGAATGAATAGAATGATTTATTATCTCTCCAATTTTAAGGTGAAAATCCTGAGATTCAAGATTTAACATGATGTTTTTTGTTTCTTTATTGGTTTTAAGATTTTCTTTGGCAACATGACTACACTCTTTTATCTTATTAACAAAATCAGTTTTTTTGTAAAAATTTGATTCAAATTGATAACCAATAAAAATTCTAATATACTGAGGGAAATTATATAAAATCATAATTTTATATTTTAAAATGCTCGAAATATAAACTATTTGAACTACAAAAAATAGAGTGAAAACACCCTTTTTTCAAAAGCAAAGATTATGAGATTCTTCCTTCGTCAGAATGACAAGTTTGCGAAGAAAAATTATGTTCAACTTCTCCAATAAAGTTCCTATAAATACAACTGCCCTAGCCCAGATAGCAGTGGAAATCCTTTTATGGAGTTTACGGAATAAAAGATTGGAACGAATAGCTGGATTAGCTTCAAAAATTCAGATTTGAAAGAAAAGAGAATTTGACTTTAACAACAGTTGTGTTAAGTTGATGAGATTCCTCCTCGTTCTTCGTTCGGACACGAAAGCTTTGCTCGAACTGGCGAAGCAATGACAAGTGTATTGTATGGACATCAGTTTTAGAATAATAAAATCAGTGAATCAGTGGCAAAAAAACAATTCATGTAGTGTGGCCGAAACCTTGCAGGTTTTCAAAACCTGTTAGGAACAAAAAAACCCGCTCATTACTGAACGGGTATCTATTTCAAAATAAAATTTGATTATGCTTCAAAAGGAACTACAGAAACATAAGACTTGTTGTCTCTTTTTTTCTGGAATACCACAACTCCATCAACTTTAGCGTGTAATGTGTGATCATTACCCATATAAACGTTGTCACCTGGATTGTGTTTTGAACCTCTTTGTCTAACGATTATGTTTCCAGCAATAGCAGCTTGACCACCATAAATCTTAACGCCTAAACGTTTTGAGTGTGATTCTCTACCATTCTTCGAACTACCGACACCTTTCTTGTGAGCCATGATGTTTTGGTTTTATAAGTTAATACTAAAATTAAACTGCTTTTCCGCCGTTTAATTCGTCTTGTAATTTTTTCAATTCGTCCATTTTTCCATCAGCAGCTAATTGCGCTTGTTGAGCCCAAGTAGTTGGATCTAAATGTTGAACTTTAGAAGTAGATGCATCTAAAATTGCTTTTACTTCTTCAGCACTTGCAGCAGCTAATTTAGCGAAAGTATCGATTCCAGCAGCTACTAATGCTTCAGCAGCTTTAGGGCCAATTCCTTCAATAATTACTAAATCATCTCCTCCTTTTTTAGCCTTTGGAGCTTTTGGAGCTTTCTCTTCAACAGTTTCTACTAATTTCTCAGCTTTTGGAGCCGCTTTAGCTTCTGCCTTTGGAGCTTCTGCTTTTTCTGCTTTTGGAGCTGCTTTTTTAGCGCCTGTTGCTACAATTCCTTCAATAAGGATTTGAGTTAAATACTGACGGTGACCATTTCTTTTTTTGTATCCTTTTCTTCTTTTCTTTTTGAAAACGATTACTTTATCACCTTTTAAGTGTTGTAACACTTTGGCTTCTACAGAAGCACCTTCTATAGCTGGGGCGCCTAAAGTTACGCTTCCGTTGTCATCTAATAAAAGAACTTTGTCAAAAGAAACTTTTGAACCTTCTTCATTAGCTAAACGGTGAACATAAACCTTTAAGTCTTTGCTTACTTTGAATTGTTGCCCTGCTATCTCTACGATTGCGTACATAACAAATTGTTTAATTAATTTTTTGAGTGTGCAAATATATAACTTTTTATTACACGTACAACCCCAATATTAAAAAAGTTTATTCTTTAAAATCAATTAGTTATCCAACACTCCTCAATATTTTGTTAAATGGCAAATTATTCTTTAAAAAAACTTACTTTTGGTGTAACAAAAACTTCAATTGCACAACCAATAGTGCAGTCAACAAAAAATATACATTTTTTATGAAAAAATCATTAATTGCTTTAAGTTCTTTGCTTATGATTGGAGGAACAGCGCAAGCTCAAAAAGTGGCTTTTGAGGAATACGATTTAGCCAATGGAATGCACGTTATCTTACACAATGATCCGTCAGCTCCAGTTGTAATTACGTCGGTAATGTACCACGTAGGTTCTAAAGATGAAAACCCAGAACGTACTGGTTTTGCTCACTTTTTTGAACACTTATTATTCGAAGGAACTCAAAACATCAAAAGAGGTGAGTGGTTTAAAATTGTAACTTCAAACGGAGGAACCAATAATGCCAACACTTCAGACGATAGAACGTATTACTTTGAAGTATTTCCATCAAACAGCCTTGAATTAGGATTGTGGATGGAATCAGAACGTTTGATGCACCCAGTAATCAACCAGATTGGTGTGGATACTCAAAATGAGGTAGTAAAAGAAGAAAAACGTCTTCGTGTTGACAACCAACCATACGGAAACTTAATCGCTGAGGTGAAACGCAATATGTTTGTCAAACATCCTTACCGTTGGGCAACTATCGGTTCAATGGCACACTTGGATGCGGCAACTTTAGAAGAATTCCAAGCTTTTAATAAAAAATTCTATTCTCCAAACAATGCTGTTTTAGTCGTTGCAGGTCAATTAGATATTGCTCAAACTAAAGCGTGGATTGAAAAATACTTTGCTCCAATTCCAAGAGGAGTAGATATTAAAAGAGAAAAATTTGTTGAAGATCCAATTACGCAGCCGTTAAAAGCTAAATACGAAGATCCAAACATCCAAAAAGAAATGGTAGTTGCTTCGTACAGAACGCCATCTATGAAAACTCGTGATGCTCGTGTATTGGACATGATTTCTTCTTACTTAAGTGACGGTAAAAGTTCAAAATTGTACAAAAAAATCGTTGACGATAAGAAAATGGCTTTACAGATTGGCGCTTTCAATTATTCGCAAGAAGATTATGGTTTGTACATTTTGTACGGAATGCCACAAGGTGATAATACATCGGCTGACTTAATCAGAGAAATTGATGAGGAAATCGTAAAACTTCAAAACGATTTGATTTCTGAGAATGATTTACAAAAATTAAAAAATAAGTTTGATAATAACTACGTAAACAGCAACTCAAGTGTTGAAGGTGTAGCTGAAAACTTGGCTTCTTTTTATATGCTTTACGGTGATGTAAACCTAATCAACACCGAAATAGAAATGTACCGCTCGATTACTAGAGAGGAAATTAGAGACATCGCTAAAAAATACTTGAACCCAAACCAGCGATTAATTTTAGATTACGTTCCTGCCAAAGATAAAGCTGAAGCAAATAAACAATAAGACATCATGAAAAAAATACTTATATTAGTAACAAGCTTGTTCTTAACTATTACTATGCAAGCACAAGACAGAACACAACCGAAACCCGGACCAGCTCCGAAAATCAATATTAAAAAACCAGTATCGTTTGTATTGCCAAACGGATTGAAAGTATTGGTGGTTGAAGATCACAAATTGCCAAGAGTTTCCTATAATTTGTCAATTGACAATGCGCCTTACGCTGAAGGAAATAAAAAAGGAGTTGACGATTTAACCAGCAGCTTAATCGGAAACGGTTCGATGAAAATTTCTAAAGATGTTTTCAATGACGAAATCGACTTTTTAGGAGCTAACATTGAATTCTACTCATCAGGTGCTTTTGCCAGCGGATTGTCAAAATACTCAAAACGTATTTTAGAATTAATGGCTGAAGGTGCGTTGAATCCAAACTTCACTCAAGAAGAATTCGATAAAGAAAAAGAAAAACTTATAGAAGGTTTAAAAACACAAGAGAAAAGTGTTCCGGCGGTTGCTGGAAGAGTAGAAAATGTATTGGTTTTTGGTAAAAATCATCCAGGTGGTGAATATTTATCAGAAGAAACTATTAATAATGTATCATTAGCGGATGTTAAAGCTAATTATGCTTCGTATTTTGTACCTGAAAACGCCTACTTAGTTGTTATTGGTGATGTAAAATTCAAAGACGTTAAAAAATCAGTTGAGAAATTATTTGGTTCTTGGGTAAAAGCAAAAGCGCCTCAATTAACTTATTCTGATCCTAAAAACGTACAATACACTCAAATCAATTTTGTTGACATGCCCAACGCGGTTCAATCCGAAATTGCTTTGGTAAATACATTGAACCTTAAATTGTCTGATCCAGATTATTTCCCAGTAATTGTAGCTAACCAAGTTTTAGGTGGCGATTTCAATAGTTACTTAAACATGAACTTACGTGAAGCTCACGGTTGGACTTACGGTGCGCGTTCTTCTATAGGAAGCAGCAAATACGGCGCAAGCAAATTCAAAGCCAATTCACAAGTGCGTAATGCGGTTACTGACAGTGCAGTAGTTGAATTCTTAAAAGAAATCAAAAGAATCAGAACTGAAAAAGTAACGGATGAAACATTAAATAATGTAAAAGCAGGTTACATCGGTCGTTTTGTAATGCAAGTAGAAAAACCACAAACAGTGGCTCGTTATGCATTGAACATCGAAACAGAAGGTTTACCAGCTGATTTCTACGAAAATTACATCAAAAACATCCAAGCAGTAACCGTTGACGATGTAACTCGTGTAATGAATAAGTATGTTTTAGAAGACAACATGAGAATCATCATTACTGGTAAAGGTTCTGAAGTAATTCCAGCTTTGGAAAAACTAAAAATTCCAATGTTCTTCTTTGATAAATTTGGTAATCCGGTTGAAAAACCTGCAATGAAAAAACCAGTTCCTGCTGGCGTTACTGTAAAAACAGTTATGGACAACTACATCAATGCTATTGGTGGAGCCAAAGCTGTTGGCGCTGTAAAAACCACTTTTTCTACAGGAAGTACAACTATTCCACAAGCACCAACTCCTTTATCGTATGTTGGTAAAAATGATGTAAAAGGAAAAATGATGACTGAGTTATCAATGAGCGGAATGAGTTTGTTCAAACAAGTATTGAACGAAAAAGGCGCTTATATGTCGCAACAAGGTCAGAAAAAAGCAATTGAAGGTGATGATTTAACGAAAATGAGAGAATCAGCAGCGATGTTTTCTGAATTGACTTTGGCTTCAAAACCAGGTGTTGAATTAACAGGAATTGAGCCTGTAAACGGAAACGACGCTTATGTAGTTAAAAATGGCGATTCAAGTATGTATTACGATGTAAAAACAGGTTTAAAAATTGCTGAATCTGAAACTCAAGATCAAGGTGGTAAAAAAGTAACAACGATGACCTACATCAATGATTACAGAGATGTAAAAGGAGTAAAAATGCCATTTAATATTGTGATGAACGTTGGATTTGAATTGGACATCAAAATGTCAGACATCAAAATCAACGAAGGCGTTTCAGATGCCGATTTTCAATAATTGATTTTTCAATACATAAAAAAGACCGTTAGCAATAGCGGTCTTTTTTTTTGATTATAAGACTGTAAGATTGTAAGACTGTAAGATTGTAAGATTGTTTATTGTCAACAAACACCACAGAAAAAGATCATACAGTCCTACTGTCCTATAGTCTTAAAGTCTACAGTCTTAAAGTCCTATAGTCTTAAAGTCCTACAGTCTCAAAGTCTTACTGTCTCACATCAATCATTTCTTACTCGACAAATACACACCAATCAAAATAATGAACGCTCCTATACACTGAATCGGCGTTAGGGTTTCATGATCCAACAATCCCCAAAAGAAGGCCACAACCGGAATCAAATACGTAACCGAAGTAGCAAAAACCGGAGACGACATTTGAATCAATCGAAAGAAAATAATATTGGCAATTCCGGTTCCAACAATTCCTAAAATCATGATGTAAATCATCGAATGTTGTACTTCAACGTCTTTTACAACCACTAAGAAATCAGTCGAAAACAATACAATCAAAGCAGGAACAACCATCACCAAAAAGTTTCCTGTTGTAATACTCAAAGGTTTTACATCGGATAAGTATTTTTTAAGCAAATTGACATTCGTAGCATAACAAATAGAAGCGATCAACACCAAAATAGTGTACCAATAATTCTGATTCGGATGATGCATTGCTCCATTGATAATCAGTAATAATGTTCCGATTAAGCCAATTATCACTCCCAAAACTTGCGCGCGTTTGAACGTCAATCCGAAGGCAATAGCACCAATAATTAAGGTATTTAAAGGAGTAAGCGAATTGAGTATCGAACTCACCGAACTACTAATTTGAGTTTGTGCAATGGCAAACAAAAAAGCCGGAATAAAAGTGCCAAATAACGAAGTCAACGCAATGTATTTCCATTGATGCGATTGGATTTGTGTAATGCTTTTGAAACCAATAATCAAAAGGAACAAGGCTGAAAATATAATTCGAAGCGAACCCAATTGTAATGGCGATAATCCGACCAATCCTTTTTTGATTAAGATGAACGAACTTCCCCAAATTAAGGCCAAAATGGTCAACAATATCCATTTTAAAGTGTTTGTTTGCATGGCAATTTTTTAGTGCTACAAATTTGACATAATTTTATGAATTGTAGATTAATAAAAGTAGTATTTTTGCATTGTATTAATACGAAATTCGTATTTTCGATACCTAAATGGATTTAAAAATTAAGCATATGAAACTTTCACATTCAATTTTAAGTATAGCATTTGCGTCAGTTGTTTTTACAAGTTGTAAAGACGCAGCTAGCAAACCAGCAGAAAATACAACAGCTGAAAATAAAAAAGAAATTGCAGTGGCAACCAAGCCTGAAACTGCAAAAATCCACATTGAAGGAATGACGTGTGCCGTTGGTTGTGCCAAAGCCATCGAGGAAAATCTTGCCGATATGAAAGGCGTACAAAAAGCATCGGTTGATTTTGATAAAAAAGAAGCAACCATTAATTTCGATTTGGACGTATTGACTACAGACGATTTAGTAAAAACCATTGAATCAACAGCCGATGGGAAATCATATAAAGCTTCTGATGTTAAAGTAGGAAACAAAGTATAATTATTAATTCAAATATATAAAAGCCGTTTCAATAATTTGAAACGGCTTTTTTTATTAAAAGAAATTTTGTTGACACTACGGTGTCCTTGTTTTTCAGATGAATTTTACTTCCACTCCAACGACTCCATCAACGTTTGCATGTCGTTTTTAATGTAACTCGCCGCTGGCATAATCGAATCAAAATTGGGTTTTGCATAAAAATAAACCGAACCTGTAATGAAATGTTTCACACTATCGGTTACATAAAACTGACTGTTGGTTGCTGCATTTCCGCCCACTTGATAAAACATTCCGTATACTTTTTTATTCGGATTAATAAACGGCTGTTCCAAAATATCATCAGCTTTAATCACGTGTTCGTAAGTTAATTTCTGAGCATCGCGCAACAAATTATTTAAGTTTCCGCTAACGGGTTTGTAGGTCAAGTACAAGGTAGCTTTCATTTTCGGATAGGTAATGCTAAAACCACAATTTCCATCATCTTTAATTACTGCATCTGCATTCATGTCAAAGGTAAACGGACAATGATTTTGGTATTTTGTATATTCAGCTATTGGATATTCCAAGCGCAACTGACTCGACGGTTTAGGTAATACATCGTCTTTACAACTGGTAAATAATACGGTAAAAACTAACAGTACAAATAGTGTTTTAAGCGCAAATGGTTTATTCATTTATAGTAACTTTAATTTGTTTGATTCGTTTATTGTCGACTGATTCTATGGTGAACAAATAAATTTCGAAGGGTATTTTTTGTTTGCGTTTCGGAAAATTTCCAAGCAGTTCCAATATAAAACCCGCTAAGGTTTCGGCTTCTCCTTTTTGTTCTTCAAACAGCGATTCATCGGCATCGATAACACGAAAAAAATCCTTCAGATTGATTCTGCCTTCAAAAATATAGTTTTTATCATCAATTTTCGAATAATTACTGTCGTCATCGTCAAATTCGTCACTGATATCACCCACAATTTCTTCGATTACATCTTCCAACGATACAATTCCTGATGTTCCACCGTATTCATCCACTACAATAGCCAAATGACTTTTCATCGATTGAAAATCTTTTAATAAATCGTCAAGCTTTTTGTTTTCGGGTACAAAGAACGGTTCACGAAGCAATTTTTTCCAATCAAATTCTTTTTTATTGATGTGCGGAATCAAATCTTTCACAAACAAAACGCCTTCTATACGATCAATATTGTCTCGGTACACCGGAATTCGAGAATACCCTTTCTCAACAATTTTAGGGTAAATTTCAGCAAAAGTTTCGTTGATGTCTAAGGCAAATAAATCGATACGCGGACTCATTACTTGTTTGGTGTCGGTGTTTCCAAAGTTTACAATGCCTTCCAAAATTTTTTGTTCTTCTTGTGATGTGTCGTCGGTTGAAGTCAATTCTAAAGCTTGAGAAAGTTGATCGACCGATAAATTACTGCGTTTGGTTCCTAGTTTTTCCTGCAAAAACGACGAAATTTTCAATAACGGAAAAGTAATCGGCCAAACTAATTTTTCGATGATTATTAAGGGATACACCACCAATTGCACCAATTTTATTTTGTGGTTGCTGTAGTACACTTTAGGTAGGATTTCTCCCAAAAGCAACAAAACAAACGAAATCATCAACAGTTGGAGAAGAGTTGAAATTTCCTTTGAAACATAAACAAACTGACAACCACTACACAACCACAAAAAGCTAATAATGGCGCCCATAGTGGCAAAATAATTAGCAATAGTGATGGTAGAATGGAGTCGTTTAGGATGCAGTAGTAATTTGGAAATCAGGCTCGACGTCAACGGTTTATTCTGGGCTAAATCGTTCTGTTCTTTCTGAGAAAGAGAAAAAAGCACCGCTTCAGAAGCAGATAGCAAAGCAGAACATACCAGCAAGAAAACGAGAACAAATAATCCCAATACAAAGGAGGAATCAACTGCTGATGATAAGGCTAAACTGGGCTCTGGGTCCAAATTCAAAAAAATTAATTAAACCTGTTAGTACGGCAAGTCGTTGCTGTCTAAATTGGAATCAAAGTTGCCTTTAGGTTCCGAAGTAGGCAAATGTTTGTTGCTTTCCGTATCTTTTTTCACATTCAAAAAAGTGAATTCAGTAACTTGAATTTCGGTAGTGTATTTAGTGGTACCGTCTTCTGCTTGCCACTGACGTGATTTTATTCGGCCTTCTACATAAATTTTATCACCTTTGGTAAGGTATTTTTCGCAAATTTCGGCAGCTTTATTGCGTACCACCAAGTTATGCCATTCTGTAGAAGTAATTTTTTCGTTGGTTTGTTTGTTGATGTATACTTCGTTGGTAGCCAAAGGAAATCTTCCTATGCAATTTCCACCTTCAAAATAATGCATCTTGATATCGTCACCTAAGTGACCAATTAGCATAACTTTATTCAATGTTCCGTTCATGGCGTTTAGTATTTAATTTATTCAAAGTTAATGAAATTTTTTTAATTCAAATACTTTTCAATGAACTTGATTAAAACTATCGGAAACGGATTTTGATTTATGGTATTGATTGGCAGTGAATTGGGCAGGTTTTTGTTGACATTTATTGCAAAAAACCGAATACTTAAAAGTTGATGCGATAATTTGTGTTGGATGGTTTCGTCAAAAGGTGCTATCGATTCAATTCCGTAGTCAGAATACGTCTCTTTGATTTGTTTGATAATGGTTTCTGTAGGTAGTTCACTATCGGTTTCAATCACCGGAAACTCGTACAAATTGTGCCAAATTCCTTTTTCGGTGCGTTTTCTCAAAAGCGTGTTCGATTGCGGATCTTCAAAAACTAAATAATTAAAGTAGCGGTTTCTAACTTTTGTTTTTTTGCTTTTTACAGGCAACTGATCTACTTTTTTGTGTTGCAAAGCAGCGCAACTGTTGTTCAAAACGCATTCGTTACAATTCGGATTTTTCGGTACGCATTGCAAGGCTCCAAATTCCATTATTGCCTGATTAAACAATGCCGAATCTCTGTTTTCCATCAATTCATGCGCGATAGCTGCGAATTCTTTTTTGGCTGTAGCCGATGAAATATCGGTAGTGATGTTGAGGTGGCGCGAAAGCACACGAAACACATTTCCATCAACCACAGCCACATTTTCATTAAACGAAAACGAAGCAATTGCAGCAGCGGTATATTCACCGATTCCTTTTAGCTTTAACAGTTCAGTATAAGTTGATGGGAAAATTCCGTTGTAGTCATTCGCAACAATTTGCGCCGTTTTGTGCATGTTGCGTGCCCGAGAGTAATAACCCAAACCTTGCCACAATTTCAAAACCTGTTCTTCATCGGCTTTAGCCAAATCAAAAACAGTCGGAAAAGCAGCTATAAATCGCTCAAAATAGGGCAATCCTTGTGCTACACGTGTCTGTTGTAGCATAATTTCAGAAAGCCAAATCGCATACGGATTGTTGGTATTTCGCCAGGGTAAATCGCGTTTATTGATTAAATACCAACGGGTTATTAGGTCGTAAAAATTCATTTAGTAACATTGAAATGCAAAAGTAAATCTTTATGTAATTAAATTTTAATGATTTAGGTTGATTATTTGTTTTTTTAATTCGTATATTTGCACTCTCAAAAAAATTAAGTAATTATAATAAAAACGAAAGAAAATGACGAAAGCAGATATCGTAGCAAAGATTTCAGAAAAGTTAGGTCTTGAAAAAGGAGATGTTCAAGCAACAGTTGAAGCATTAATGGAAGAGGTAAAAACTTCATTAGAAAGTGGTGACAACGTATATTTAAGAGGTTTTGGTAGCTTCATCATCAAAACTAGAGCTGAAAAAACTGGTAGAAACATTTCTAAAAATACAACTATTAAAATTCCTGCTCATAATATTCCAGCTTTTAAACCTGCGAAAGTATTTGTAGAAGCGGTAAAAACAAACACTGAAGTAACAGTATAAACCATTTATTAATCACAAAAACTACAAAGTATGCCAAGTGGTAAAAAAAGAAAAAGACATAAGGTAGCGACGCACAAACGTAAAAAAAGAGCGAGAGCTAACCGTCACAAAAAGAAAAAGTAGTTCTAAACTACTTTTTTCTTTTTAAACGTTCATTGAAAACGAATTCAGAATGCAGAAATAAGATTTCAGAACGCAGTTTGTATCACTGCCTTTTGCCTTTTCTTGACTGCAATCTAAAATTCACCGGGTAATAACATACCTGTTTAAAATGTTTAATCCATCCTTACAATTAGCTGTAAGCTTTAAGCTTTAAGCTGTAAGCATTTTTGCCTACTGCCTATTGCCTATTGCCTATTGCAAAAAGTTCGGATAAAAATTTACAACATGAATAAAGAATTAATCATCCGTAGTGGTGACAATGCTGTAGATTTTGCCTTATTAAAAGATGGAAAACTAATTGAATTACACAAAGAAGAAGAGAAAAAGAACGATTTCCTAGTAGGCGATATTTTTATTGCTAAAATCAGGAAACCCGTTGCCGGACTCAATGCGGCTTTTGTAAACGTAGGCTTCGAAAAAGATGCCTTTTTGCATTACCACGATTTAGGTCCGAATTTAGCTTCTTATTTGAAATTCATTAAACTTGTAAGCGCAGGTAAAATAAAAGATTTCTCCCTAAAAAACTTTCCTTTTGAAAAGGAAATCGATAAAGATGGCGCCATCATGGATGTGCTCAATGCCAATCAATCGGTTTTAGTTCAAGTGGTTAAAGAACCTATTTCTACCAAAGGGCCACGCATCAGTTCTGAACTGTCGTTTGCCGGTAGGTTTTTAGTTTTGGTTCCTTTTTCGGATCGTATTTCTATTTCGCAAAAAATAGAAGAAAAAGAAGAAAAAGACCGACTCAAGAAATTAGTTCAAGCCATTAAACCAAAAGGATTCGGTGTTATTGTGAGAACAGTAGCAGAAGGCAAAAAAACAGCCGAACTAGAAAAAGATTTGCAGAACCTAATCGATCGCTGGACTGCAATGTGTAAAAAATTACCAACTGCTCATCATCCTTCTAAAGTACTGAGTGAACTCAACAAAGTTTCCTCCATGCTTAGAGACATTTTTAACGATACCTTCACGGGTATTCAAGTAGATGATGAAGAGTTGTTTCAAGAAACGAAGGACTATTTGGCCGAGATAGCACCTTCAAAACAAAATATGGTGAAGCTGTATCAGTCGAAAGACACGCCCATATTTGAGAAATACCATATAGAACGCCAAATCAAAACGTCTTTCGGGAAAACCGTTTCGATGAGTAAAGGTGCGTATTTGATTATCGAACATACCGAAGCACTACACGTTATCGACGTGAACAGCGGAAACCGTTCGAACAAAGCCACCAACCAGGAAGACACAGCACTCGAAGTCAACATGATTGCCGCTGCAGAAATTGCACGTCAGTTGCGACTCAGAGACATGGGCGGAATTATAGTAATCGATTTTATCGACATGCAAAACCCCGATAACAGAAAGGTTTTGTTTGATTTCTTAAGAGAAGAAATGAGCGATGATAAAGCCAAACACAAAATCTTACCGCCAAGTAAATTCGGATTAGTCCAAATTACTCGCCAACGCGTAAGACCAGAAGTCAATATCGAAACAAGAGAAGAAGATCCGAATAATAAAAATGGAGACATTGAAGCTCCAATTTTAATCATCGATCGAATCGCTTCCGATGTAGAACGATACAAAAATGACCACAAAAAACTTGTACTCAACGTACACCCTTTTGTGGCCGCATACCTTAAAAAAGGTTTTCCATCCTTACGTTCGAAATGGCTTTTTGAACATAAGAAATGGGTGAAAATTATACCTCGTGACGCTTACACGTACCTCGAATACCGTTTCTTTGATGAACAAGGAAAAGAAATTCGGAAATAATACCAGAACGCTCTGTCTTAGGATGGAGCGTTTTTTTTTGGTGTAAATTTAAAGTTGCAAAGTTGCAAAGTCTCAAAGTTGCAGAGTTTCAATTTTAACCATATAAGGCATATAAGAACATAGAAGAAAACCTTAAATGACCTTATATGTCTTATATGGTTCAAAAATCTTCGCGAACCTTGTGCCTTCTTCGCGGTTAAATCTTACAGTCCTATAGTCTTAAAGTCCTATAGTCTTACAGTCTAATAATCTAAACAATCCAAAAAAAGGGTGTTTTTCCCCTACAAAAAAGGGTGTTTTTCCTCTACGCTGCGTAGCATTACTTCGTTACATTAGTTGCCGATATACTTTAAAAGTATTCCCAAAAACTACAAAAACTACTGCTCAATGCCAAAAAACAAACACGAAATCAAACACCTCTGCGGCAGAAACCTCTGTGGAACTTATTTTGAAATCACTCAATACGACTGCGGTTGCGTGACGGTTCATTTACACAACAAAGCCGATCAATGCCAGCAATGCGTTCCTAAGATTCCGAAAGAGAAACACTGCGGACAGTTTGGTTATCCCGAAGATCACAAAAAACGACAGTAATACCATGACCTTAGCCGAACAAATCGAAATCACCGCACAAATTGTAGCCATCATTGGCGGTTTGATTGCCGCTTACAAAATCACCACCGAAATCAAGCAAAGTCGCCTTGAGCGTCATCGCGATTTACGTTGGAAACAAGCCAATTCAGCCCACGAGTTTCTCAAAGACATGCTTGCATCACCAATGGTTACCGACGCCACGATCATGATCGATTGGTCGGGAAGAAGTTTCAACATCACACCCGATCAAAAAGCCACCATTACCTTTCAAGATGTACAAGTTGGACTCCGTACGGACAACTTAGTTTTTTCTGAAAAAGAAGTCTACATTCGCGATTGTGCCGACGCTTTTCTATTTCACATCGAACTCATCGAACAAGCCATACGCAACGACCTAATTGAATTTCGCGACATCAAATTCCCCATGACCTACTACGTCAACGCCATGCGAAAAAACAACCTCTACAACGCCTACCTCGCCTTTATCAAAGAATACGAATACAAAAACGCCGAAAAGTTCCTCAACCGTTTCAATGCCAAATTAAAAACAAGCAGAGGTATGAGTTGAGTACGGGAAACCGTAAAGGTGGTGATTGAAAATAGATTTATTTTGAAAAAATGTATTAAGAATTGTATATATTTACTTGTTGGGCAATATTTTACAAGACGAGACAAAACTATACAAAATTAAACGCATTAGAAGAGATTATTATATATGAAGATAGTTACAATCCATGGTATAAGAAGAGATAATAGATGGTATGAAGAAATACCAAATATGGAAGTTATAAATGAATTAAACATTGATGTTTTGTATTTTGATTATGGTTTTTTTAGTTTTTTTAAGTTTTTGACTAAAAAACAACGAAATAAAATAATAAATAATTTTAGTCAATTTTATAGTGATAACTTTAAAGGTGAAAACACAATTTTACCATCTATAATAGCACATAGCTTTGGAACTTATGTCGTTTTTCAAGCGATGAAAAAATATGATGTCATCAAATTTGATAAAATAATCTTTTGTGGTTCAATTTTAAACTCTAAGCTAGATTTTCGAGATTTAATTGCAAAACAACAATTTAAACAACTCAAAAATGATCATGGAAAATTGGAATGGTTTTTAAAATATACAAGATATATTATCGATAAAGATTGTGGTAAAGCAGGTAAAGTCGGTTTTTTAGATATTCCACTTGATAAAAAAAATATGATTATTAATAGTGAGAGCTATAAATCACATAGTGAATATTTTTTACCCATAAATATGGAAAAAAATTGGATTCCATTTCTAATTGAAGACATTCAAAAATTTGAATATAACAAGGAGATTTTAAAAGATTTAATAATTGATAGAATATATGACAATATTAGTTCTACAAATGAATTGTTAGAAATTAACAATATCAAGTTTTTTTCTAGAGTTGATAAAAAGGGTAATTATTTTGCAAAATATGTAAAAGATGGATTAAACAAAAAAACAAAACCCATAGACGAAGTTTATTTTACAACGACAGCTGATGGAATACAAAACGCCGAAAACATGAACTTCATTTGTTATGATTCTAATAACTCTAAATTAAACACCGAAATTGTTAATGATTATAACAATAAAAAAAAGTTCAAAATAATTCTTGATAATCCTTTAAAAATGTTAGAAAACATTGAATTAAGGTATTATTTCTGTTGGTATAACACCATGAATTTAAGAACAGGTGATACTGACCATTGGTCATTTAGCGGAGTTAAAAATGTAGAAATCACTGTCAATTTTCCATATGTTCTGAAAACACCAAAAATATTTATCATCAAAAATAAGAGAATTGTTGAAGAACACAGACTTAATTCAAAAACCGAGAGTGACAATACAGTATCATACAATTTTAAGTATGATAATATTAAAAATAATGATGGTGCAATTTTTTATTATGAAGGATTTGTATTGAATAAAAAAATTGTTTATACAAAAAATAAAGAAATTGAATTAACAATAGGTGATAAAAAAGAAATTTTTGTAATAGCAAAAGCCTCCGAATCAGATATTAAGAAAGTATATGACATAGAATTAGAAATAGAACATAGCAATGCTGCTTCCGAGGAAACTTTAAACAACAGAATGTTTATGTTTAATGAAGGCTTCATTATTATAAAAAACAAAAAAAACAATAATGTAGTTGGATATATCGAAAGTTTTATCTGGAATGAAAAAGAATTCGAGACTTTTGATGAAATTTCAAATTTTCCATTAAATTTTAATATTAATGGAAATACCCTTTACATAATATTTGTTGCTGTTGATAAAGACTACAGAAAGATGGGACTTGCAACTAAACTTCTAAATGAAGTAGACTTGTTAGCAAAAAAGCATAATGTTAAAAAAGTTCAACTTGTTGCCAAAGATCAACTAATGAATTTTTACGCTAAATTTGGATACAAAGAAATAAAAGAGCTACCTCAATTTCTCAAAGATAAAGATTATAAATCAGTCTTAATGGAAAAATAAAAACATTGCCCAACACGAATCTGCATTAATATATGACATATATATTTCGAAATACAGAAATGAATAATGAAAAAGCTTCAAATTTTGAGACTAAGTCATTATTGTATTTGATAGGACAACGAAATGATAGTAAGGATGTAGTTTATGTTACTTTTGATTGTTTTAATGATGTGAGTGGTTTAAATAAAAAAGTCGATAAAATTTGGGATATACAATCCAAAAATGAAAAGACTTTGAATCCCAAAAAAATAGGTAAATATTTTTATACTCTTTTCGACAATTTTACATCAATTTTTTCTTTTGAAGATTTTATTTTCTTTTGTCCAGAATTAAATTCAGAATATAAAATCGATTCTTTAAAAACAACTTATAATCTAGATAACCTAGTTGACAAAACATTTCAAAGAATAAAAAAAGGCCTAACTGAAGAAATAGAAAGAGTTCAAGGAAATTCAAAAAGTTATTCTACGAGTATAGATGATTTCTTAAAAAAAGTTTTAATTGTAGAAGATAAATCTACTAACAACGATTACATCAAAGCAGTAACAAAATTTAAGAACACAAATCTTAAAAACGATGATTTTTACACTAGCCTTTTTAATGATTTACGTGATATTCAAACTGCAAAAAAGAACAGCTATATTGAGAATACAACAATTTCAGAAATTAGAGAAGTTCTTAATTTTAGAAGACATCTTTCAACAAAAGATATTGAAACTTTAATTATTAGTCGAATAATTGGATGTGAAATTTTTAAATACAAATCAATTCCAATTTATTTTTCTCCAATACTAGAAGGAATGGATATTGAGGATAAAAAAGATTTGCTACAAGAATGCAACTCTAATCTTTCAAGAGCTTTCTTTAACAAAAACAGCAATAAAACTTTTTGGGACATTTGTGAAAAAATTGTCGAATATAGAACAACCACAACTGATAATGACGTAGAAAATATTTATTTGTTATTGTTTGTAGATTATAAATTTAAAATTTCATACTTAACCAAGGAAACAATACTTTATCTTATATCAATAATTATAGAAGGACTAAATGATAATTAAAAAAGCCGCATTTGGAAATAGAGATGAAGCATTTATAGAAAATCGCTTTGCAGATAAAACTAATATAATTTTCAGTAACGAGAATAATCGTGGTAAGACACTATTAATGCAATGTCTTGTTTATTCTTTAGGTTATGATTCAATTTTTCCAAGCGGATTTGATACAAAAAAATATTTCTTTTATTCTGAGATTGAAATTGAAAATCGAAAATTTGAATTTTTAAGAAAAGGAAATTCTATTTTAGTTTTAAATCAGGAACAACTTTATGTTTTCAACAGTATAACTGAATTTAAATATTATTTTGATCAAGAAATTTATACGCTTCCAAAAATTGACAAAGATGGACAGCAAAGAACTGTAGATCTAAGCTTGCTTTATGAACTTTTCTTTTTAGGTCAAGACAAAAGAAACACTTCAAACCTAATCGTTAAGGGACAAAATAATAAAGTTGACTTTTTAAACATGATTTATTCGATGGAAGGAATCACTGTTGAAACATTCAATAAATATGATGTTGAAAATTTAAAAAAAGAAAAGGCATTATTAGATTCAAAAATAAAAGCTGAAATAAGGAAAATTAGTATTATCAAAAAAAATCCTGAAATATCTACTTTTATTAGTGCAGCGGCAAATAATCTAGAGTATAGAAATTTCGGAAATCAAATTCAAGAAATTCATCAAACTATTGCTGAATTAAAGAAAAAAAGAAATAGAGAAGAAAATAGAAAAGCTAAACTTCAAGCATTAGTTATCGAGTTAAACTCTTTAAACCGAAATCTTAATGAGGGTAAGGTTAAATGTGGTGATTGCGGTAGTTCAAAAATTATATTCACAAATGATGATTTTGAATTTGAAGTTAGCAATAATCATGTAAGACAAAATATCCTAATCTCAATAAAATCAAGTATTCAGATAAAAGAGGAAATTATATCCGAGTTTAATCATGAAATCAATAAAGAGCAAGAACAAATAAATAAGCTTTTAGAAAATTCAACACCAGAAATTAAAAATTATATTTTATTTCAAGATGAAATATCTGATTCAAAAGATATAGACAAGATAGTTTTAGAGTTGCAGAATCGTTTAAATGAAATTGAAAGTCAATTAAAAAACAATGAGAGTAAAATTACTTCTGATAAAGAACGACAAAAATATATATTAGAAAGTATTTTGAAGGAAATGAAAAGATTTTACGGTATTATCGATCCGCAAGGTTTACTTAAGTTTGAAGATTTATTTACTAAAGCAACAGAAACTTATTCGGGAAGCGAAGGTCAAGAATATTATTTTTGCAAAATTATGGCTTTAAATAGCGTTTTAGAACATCAATTCCCAATCATTATTGACTCATTCCGAGAAGGTGAATTATCTACTTCGAAAGAAATGACAATGCTTGATGAGTTTTTGAAATTAGACAAACAAGTTATCTTAACATCAACTCTAAAAAATGAAGAATATTCAGCTGACAAATATTTCAACATTAACGGATTAAATGTAATTGATTATTCTAATTTCGAGGATAGTAAAATTTTACAAGAAAGTTATATTGATAGTTTTAGTGAATTACTTTCAAAGTTCAATATTAAAGAATAACTGCACCGCTACCGCACGAAACCCGATAGCGCGGATTTGCAATCCGTACTACCACAATTTTGAACATTCACTCAAATTCTCATGATTTTGAGTAAAAGAATTACGATATGAGATACATTTTATTTTTACTCTTTTTCTCTTTGTCCTTGAGTGCACAAAAAGTGTATAAAACACCTTCTGGTGCCAAATACCCGTTAGCGCGGATTTGCAATCCGTGCCACCACAATTTTGAACATTCTCTCAAATTCTCATGACTTTGAGTAAAACGATTACGATATGAGATACATTTTATTTTTACTCTTTTTCTCTTTGTCATTGAGTGCGCAAAAAGTGTATAAAACACCTTCTGGTGCCAAATACCATTTAGGAAGTTGTCGTATGGTAGAAAATGTATCTAGTGAAATTACGTTAAAAGAAGCAGCCGAATTGGGTTTGGAGCCTTGCAAAATTTGTAAACCTCAAAATTATACTGCGTTAGGTTTTGTTCAATCTACTAATACAGCACAAGGTCAAAAAGAAACTACACAATGCAAAGGAACAACTAAAAAAGGAACGCGCTGTAAACACATGACGAGTATTGCCAACGGTTATTGTTTTCAACATAATCCAGATAAGTGAGTTTAGAAAAATAATTTTACTAAGTTTCCTTTTTAATATAAACTTCTTAGCACTACTACTTTCACAAAAGACCATAACTCTTTAGCTCCGATTGAAGGAAACGACGCGCGTGACGTAAAGCGGGAACGACGATGGCAAGAAAGCCCAAGCCATTCGCTTCTAAATTAACCACAAAGACACAAAGAAGGCGCAAAGCTCACAAAAGGTTGGTTTATCGTAAACGAAATCTGCCTTCTGCAACTGCCTTCTGCTTTCTTTTAAACTCAAGGAACACTAAGTTTGGAATTTCACTCTTTAATCAACTCCACTTTCCTTCTAATTTCATTGCCAAATTCGTCTACAACAGTAATGTAATGAATTCCGGTGTTGGCTTCAATTGGGAGTTCGTGAAAGGTTTGCGTGGTGCCTTTGTACACGTTGTCTACGTACCAAAACAGTTTGGCTTCTTTGTTGGAGTGCGCCACTTTGGCAATAATCGGTTGGATGTGCCCGTTGAAGTTTTTGGTCAGGTAAATTTTGCTGTTGGTTTTGGGGTAAATAAAATCCATTACGCTGTGTTGCGCGGTTTGGCAATCGTCTCGAAAAGGCGGCAACGGCACGTAATCAATGTGTAAACTTTTGTAGTACAACTCCATTACAGGCGGCAATACAAACCATTTTTTACTGACAATGTTGCTTACGTCTTCGCAACTGCTGTTCACCTGAAACTGTTCACTCGCGTCCAAATGCACCAATTTGTGGTACGGGCAAACCGCCGTTTTTTTGCCATTGCGGTTGATGAGTTGCATCACTTTTGGGCAATCGTCTTGCGCCAAATGACCGCTTTTGGTACAAATTTCGGCTTCTTCCAAATCGTTCAACGGCGCGGTAAAAAACGGTTTTCGAGGTAATAAATTGAACACGTCAAACAACACGGGTGCGGCATAATCGACTCCGGTTAATTCAGGTCGGCCTTCGCCCGAAGCATTTCCCACCCAAACGCCAACTACATAACGCGAGTTCGTGCCAATTGCCCACGCATCGCGGTTTCCAAAACTGGTTCCGGTTTTCCAAGCGAGTTCGAGTGACGAATCGTAAAAACGCCACGCTTCATCGCCTTCGGGTCGGTTGACTTCTTTCATCGCATTGTACGTCAAGTAAATCGAACCCGCGCCCAAAATGGTTTTCTGAAAACTGTCGTCGCCAAAGTCGGTTTCAAATCCGTGACGGAAATTCAATTCGGCAAATTCCTTAGTGCGGTATTTTCCTTTCGAGGTATTGAAATAATTCACCGTCGATGATAAGTTCGCATAGGTGCGACACAAATCCCACAAATTGCTTTCGGCGCCACCCAAAATCAGCGACAAACCATAATGATCAGGATGTTTGTTGATGTCATGCAATTGGAATTTCTGCAGCACATCGTAAAATTTAAACACACCATAATCCTGCAACATCAATACAGCGGGAATGTTGAGCGATCGCGACAAAGCGCGTTGTGCCGGAACAGCGCCATCGTAAGTGAGGTTAAAATTCTGCGGCGTATAACCCGAAATTTGCGTCGGAACATCGGGAACTAAAGTGTTGGGTAGAATTTCGCCATCGTCCAACATCGAAGCGTAAAGAAACGGTTTTAAAATACTTCCGGTACTTCGCGGCGCCGAAATGATGTCGACGTCTTTGTCGTGATCGACATCAGTAGGCGAGTTGCCCACATAACTGATCACGTTGCGGGTTTGCACATCGATGACAATAATGGCCAAATTGTGCACTTCGTTTTGCTTGAACTGATTGTGGTATTGGCGCGCAATATGGTTGATGCGGTTTTGAAGCGCAATGTCAATCGTAGTTTTAATGCGTTGTCCTTGATCGGTTTTGGCCACACGCTGCAGTAGGTGCGGAGCGATTTGCGGAACGTTGTACGGTTTTTGAGGCAACGGTTCGGTTATCGCCAAATCGTAGGTGAGTTGATCGATAACGCCTTCGTTGTGGAGTTTCAATAACAGCGCATTGCGTTTGCGGCGCAGTTTTTCTTGGTTTTTTCCGGGATAAATCAAACTCGGCGCATTCGGCAAAACGGCAAGTGTAGCGCTTTCGGCCCACGATAATTGGTGCGCCTGAACGCCAAAATAGCGCCACGATGCCATTTCCAGTCCAACTACGTTGCCACCAAAAGGCGCGTGAGCTGCGTAGAGTTCGAGTATTTTTTCTTTCGAATGGCGGAATTCCAATCGTGTTGCCAGTACGATTTCGATGAGTTTTTCAAAATACGTACGCTTTTTGTTTTTACGCGAAAGACGAATGACTTGTTGGGTTAATGTACTTCCACCACGAACTACTTTTCCGGCTTTTTGATTCTGACGAATGGCTTTGACCATCGCCACTGGATTGAATCCGGGATGATAGCGAAAGTGTTCGTCTTCAAAATACACGATGCATTTTTTGAATTTATCGGGAACGCTGTCTTTGGCAGGAAAACGCCATTGACCATCGGGAGCGATTTGTGCCGCGAGTAATTCGCCATCGCTACTTTCAATTACGGTAGAATACGGTTCTTCAAAAAGCGTTCGTGGCAACGAAAAATAATACACCACCAACAAAACAAAAGCAACGATTGATTTCTTTTTGTTGTTGAGGATGAATCTCCTAACAGGTTTCCAAAACCTGTTAGGTATGCTCTTTATTTTATTTGGAATTTTAAAGTTCATTTACAATTTTTCATTTGTCATACAAATCTATTTCATTTATAAGACCATCATAATTTATTTTACGTTCATCGTGATAAAAAAGAAAGTTTTCTTTCCCTCCAAAAAGTTCAAAAATAAATTCTGTATCAATGTTGGTCATCTTTTCCGTTTGATACGCTTTAAAAGAGGAATGTGGGTAATTTTCAAAACAATTTGTAAATTTATGTTTAATAGGATTTAAATGAATATACACAATAAGTTGTCTGAGGTATTCATCACTTTCAACCCGATTTCTTCTGGGATGTTCTTGAAATAAACTTCCTTTTCTCAAATAAGCTTTATTAAAACTTTTGGAATAGGTGTTGAACATATTTGAAAAAGGCAAATGAATTTTTTCACGATACTTTTCAGGTAAATCATCGTTGTCTTTTATTTTCAAAGCGATATGAAAATGATTTTTCAACAAACAATAAGCATAAACATCAGCAATTGGAACAATATACTTTTTCATGAGAAGAAGAAAATAGTTGTAGTTCCGTTCCTCAATAAAGATGTTTTCTTGATTATTTCCTCGATTATAAAAATGATAAATCACTCCAGGTTCTAGAATTTCGTTGGGCATATAGATAAATTATTTGGCGTTTATTAAATTCCTAAAAGGTTTTTTAGAACCTGTTAGGTTTGAACTCATTAAATATAATTAAGTAATAAAATACCTAACAGGTCTCAAAGACCTGTTAGGATATAACTACTTTATCACTTCCACCCATTGACCTTGCGTTCGAGCCAAGAAATCATTGTCGTACATGGCTTCGCATTGTAAACCAGGCAAATAGTATTTTCCGAGGTACGACGCATTCAACAGCATTTTAAACTTACGGGTTTCGCCACCACTTAAACTGAAATAGTAATTGGCGCGGTCGTCGCGAATGTCAATGTAATCGGCTACATTTTCAGTAGCAGAACCAAATTCGGTGTAACGCGTATTGACAATTTCAAATCCGGATGGCAGAATTTGCGTCAAGGCGATGTTGTTCACGCGTTCGTTTTTGCCGTTTTTCAACGTTACTTCAGCAATGAATTCGGTTCCTTGTTTGATTTTGGTTACCGAAACCAGATTGCCTTTTCGATCTTTGAACGTCACACTTGCCGTTAAGTTATTCTGAATTGGTTTTTCGCTTCCAACAGGTAGAATTCCACTATTAAGAACACGTACAAAAATCGTATTGTTCTTAGTGTTTTTGATTGTCACCGAATTCCCACCTGTTTTAATCACCAAACTACGTTCGGCAACGGTTTTGGTAGTGGTAATCAACTGAGCTTTTCCGGCGTTGGTGTATTGAATCGACAAACCTTTGCTTCCGTTGGATTTGGCAAATTTACTCATCGCATACAATCCGTACGCAGTGGTTTGTGTGCTCATCCATTGATCACTTGAGAGGTTTTTGGCCAATTGCGTTGCCATTTTAAAGGCGCGTTGTTTTTGACCTAATAACACTAAAGTTTCCAAAGCCATCGCGCGGTTTCTATCGGCCGAACCATAGTAATAATAGTAACCATTGGTGTCATTTTGTTCGTCAATGAAAGATTTACTCAACAACGCTAATCCAGCCGAATTTTGTTTGATCAACGCATAAGTCGCCGCCAAACGCAATTTACTTTCGTTGGTAATTCCGACTGTTTCGCGTAAGCGGTTCATTGAAGCCACATCGGCAGAACCAGCTAAGGCCAAAGTATACAAACGATACGCTTGCGCCAAATCATTGCCGTATCCTTTTTCAAAACGCCATTGTTTGGCCATTTTTTGCTGATAACTGATCCATTTAGTTTTGAAATTAATCGGTAATGCGTAGCCTTTTTTCTCAGCTTCAATGAGGAAATGTCCGGCGTACGATGTACCCCAATCGTCGGCTTGCATTGTGCCTGGCCAATAGGATAATCCGCCGCTTGGTTGTTGGAAATTACCCAATTTTTGAATGGCTGCCGTAATGTTTCTTTGAATGTTTTGTTTGCGCGAGGCATCAATATCCATAATATCGGCTAAGTACAATTGTGGGAAAACCGATGAGGTGGTTTGCTCAACACAGCCGTGTGGATATTGAATCAGGTAATCCAAACGACGACCAAAATCAACCGTTGGGACAGACGAAACTTCCATACTCGCTTTGTTACTTCCGCTTACGCCAAAGGTTTTCCACGCAATGGTTTTGCTGCTGTTCGGTTCCACTACAATATCGGTATACGCATTCGTTCTCGGGTTCGGATTGGTCACATCAATTTCTACAGAATAGGTTGATTTTTCCTTACCAGAAGTGGCGATGATATCAATTTTTCCGATTCCAGTTGCGCTTCCTACTTGCAAATTGAAGTATGCCATTTTTTCATCCGGAGTTGGGAATGAAAGTTGTTGCGTTGAACTTCCGATGACACGCGCACTATTATTCGGTTTGATTTGAACCGTTACGTTTTTCACATGATTTTCAGTAGCAAAAACCGTTACCGGAATGGTCACATTTTCCGATGGTGATATTTTCCGCGGAAGCGAAGCTAAGACCATCAACGGACTTTTCACTGGAGTTGCTTTTTCCGCCATTCCGTATGCGCTGGATTCGGCTTGAGCCGCTACGACCATCGTTCTTACTGATCCGATGTATTTCGGTAACTTAATTTGATGCGTTTTCGAATCGCCTTTTCCTAATTCAAACGGACCAAAATACATTACTACTGGTTTGAAACGATTGGCTTTTTTGGCTTTTCCACCGCCCAAATCGGCGTCACCACCAATACTGAACACTTGGTTTACTTTTCCGCCATAAGCGCCAATCACATCATCATAAATATCCCAAGTGCGCACACCCAACGCTTCGCGAGTGTAGAAACTATCCCAAGCATTTGGCGTTTTGAATCGGGTTAGATCGAGTAAACCTTCATCTACAACGGCAATCGTATACGTCATCGCTTTGCCTTGTTTTTCGGAGACTTTTACACTAAATGTTTGTTCTGGACGCAATACATTTGGCATCGAAATTTGCGGTTCGAGTACAGTATTTTTATCGATTACTTCAATCGGAACGATGCCGTACATTCGGATAGGCGAATCGTTTTTGGTAGAAGCATGAGGTTGTAATAAGGTGATGTTGATGTACACATTTGGCGCCATTTCACCTGTAATTGGCAATTCAACTTGAGTTTCGCCTTTTTGAGTTTTGGCCCACAATGTTTGTACCACTTTCGTTCCGTTTTCAATCGAAATCAACGCGCGTCCGCCTTCACTCGATGGGAAGAAAATTTTGGCTTTGTCACCCACATTGTATTTGGTTTTATCGGTAGAGAATTTCAGCATTTTGGCCGATTCACCATCGGTATTTTTTGATTTAGCCGACCAATACGGCCAATCCAAATACACCGAAACTCCAGTAGCATGTTTGTCGGTTGGATCGTAAACGCGCACCAAATAATTGCCCCATTCATCGTTGGGAACATTCAGATTTACACTTCCTCTTCCTGACGCGTCTGTGCTTAAAATATAGTTTTTGTAAGCGACTCTTCCGACAGCAGTGTTATAATTCGACAAATCATTATTGGAAGCATCCCACCACCAACGCGATTCGAGTTTGTATACACGAATTTCCAAATCAGTAGTGCGTTTTGGACGACCGTTTTCATCCACAGTCACAATGCTAAAATTATTGTTTTTACCTGTTTCGTACATGCCGTAGCGATTCGGTTCAGGTGCTTTGATTCCGACATAGGTTTTGTACGGCGAATATTGAGTGGACGAAACATCCGTACTCACATCGCCACCATTTTCATACACTTTGGTAATGAAAGCCGCACGCAACATTCCTGGTGCTTGTCCTTGAATGGTTGGATTAATCGGAATCGACGCTTTACCATTTGCATCCACTTTACCTGAAAAAATATTGATTTCTTCGGTCGAGAAACTGCGAGTTGGATCGTCAAAAACATAATTGGTAAATCCTTTAAACGTAGTAACTTGTTGCGAGAATTTCGCCTGAACTTCGGTTTTTAAATCCTTCGCAATTGCACCATGCAACCACAACACCTGAATGTTATTGACGTTTTTCTTAGCCGCTGAAAGGACAGGTTGATTGAAACTGTTTTTAATTTTTAAACGGTTCGGTTTGATGGTTTCTACCTTGATGCTTTTGTAGAAACGTGCGCCACCGACATTAACAACGGCTTCCCAATTTCCGGTTGGAGCGCTGGTTTCTGTTGGAATAACAAAAGTATAATGATTTAAACTATTACCTCTTTTTACGGTTTGGTAAACGGTTTTACCATTCGGATCGTTCAAGCGCAATTTGATTGGGTGATTTTCGGGTAATTTGTTGGCATTATCATTTAAAATGAACGACAAATACATCGTATCACCCGGACGCCAAACGCCGCGCTCACCATAAATATAACCTTTCAGTCCTTTTTGTAAGGTTTCACCCGAAACATCAAAATTACTTACCGAAAGCGAAAGTTCGTCGTCTAATTTAACGTACGTACTGTGTTTGCCTTGAGTAACAATTGCAAAATAGGCGTATTTGGTCATTTCAAACGTGGCCATTCCATCTCCGTTGGTACGAGAAGAAGCAATTTTTTGCTGTTGGAAATTGTACAAATCAACAGTTGCACCCGAAACGGTTTCGGTGGTAACAATATTATTCACCGCAACAACGATTGATTTATCCGTTCCGCGTTTAACGATTACACCCAAATCAGTGGCTAGAATGTTGGTTCCAACTTTAGTGTTGTAGTAATAGTAATTCGAACACGGATCTTGATCTTCGCGCCAATCGTACTCATCGTAATAGTAGTCGTCGTAGTAATTTCCGCCGCTGTAATTCACATCGTCTTCGACAATTTCTTCCTCCTCTTCTTCTTCATCTTCACCATCCGGATTGGAAGTACATTTGTAAAGTGAATATTTCTTTTTGAATGAAAATTCAACACGGTAAATTGCGCCTGGTTCGGGTTGAATAATTTTAGAAATATCTAATGCATAGGCGTTCCATTTGCTGTAATTGGCCAGATTATTTTGCTTTAAATCGATGGTCGATTTGGCAATAGGTTGCCCAACTTGTTTCAGATTGCGAGTACCGTTGAGTTCGTTGTCTTGTAAAAATTGAAGAATGTTGTTTTTGTAGATTTTATAGACTTTTACATCCAGGGATTTCAAATTTGCTGCTTCAAAATTGATTTTTAAATTGTTGGAACTCGGAAGAATATTTCCGCTTTTTAAGAAACGAACTCCTGGTTTTATTTGTTCGAAGATGAGGTTTTCAGAGTAATTTTCTTTGAGTTTGTAGCCGTAAGCACTTTCGATTCCTTGGAAGATTTCAATCAGGCGATTGCTGTCAAACGATTGCTCAACTACTGGAGCAACAGCTGTGGCTTCGATGGTTTCTTCAACAACAGGTTCAACTACTGCCGTGCTATCAACTGCACTTTCAGTATAAGCAGTTGCAACTGTATCAACCGCAACAGCTGCAGTATCAACTACAGCTTGTAGCTCTTGTGAAGTATCAACTTTGGGAGAATTTTCATTATTAAAAAACACTTTCAACACATTGCCCATGGTTGAAAATTTCAGATTGTTGGTGTTTTGGATGTTAATCAACCCTTTAAAATCTTGGTCTTTTTTAAGCGGATCCGAAAAGTTGATGAGCAGCGATTGGTTGTTTTCGTCGCCTACTTCAATTTTAAGCACTTTGAAATTGTCTTTTCCTGGAATGATTACGTCCATTTCGCCTTCTTGATCGATATCGACATCATCGCCATCCCATTCAATAGTAATTTTACCGTCTTCGTCTTCGCGTTTGATGTTTTCGATGGTGAATTTGAATTCGGTCGACGTGCTGAACGATTTGTCAAAACTGATTTTTAAATCATCGCCATTTTGAGTCGCTGAAATCAGTTTTTTAGCATCTTCAAACGATAAATTATCGGCCGTTTTGATGGTTCCGTTGAGGTAATAACTATCACGGTTGTACGATTGCAAGTCGTTGGTGTTGACTACAAAATCTTGTTTGAATGTTTTGAGTGAAAAGTTGAATTTGGATAATTCTTTCGGAACTTTGTTGGTGATTTTAGAAAGATTCAATGTTACCCGATACAAGGTGTTTTGTTCCAATTTATCTTTCGGAATAAAAGCGATGGTATTGTTGGAAAGTGCTACGACTTTTCCACTGATGCTGGGTGAAATTTCGAACAAATCATCGTCGAGTTCTTCGTCTTTTTCCCAATCGGATTTATTGAACGCCAATTGTACTCTAATATCCGAATCGACGGAAACCATTCCGGTAGAAAAACTCGATATATAATCCTTATACAGTGAAAAGTCAGAATCAAAATCGGCGACCGATTTTTTAGTACACGAATGCAATACAAAGATTGCCAAAAACAAACCGATTAACTTAATGGTTTTCATTGTTTTAAGGAATTATTGGTTAGAACTTTTTTTCTTGAAAAAATGGTTTTTTTAACACTTTCAATTAATGGCATAACTGAAAAGATATTCTAATTATTGTAGTAAATGTAAAATATTTTTTTGGACTATTTTTCTTGTAAATATTTTTGTGAATTATTTTCTTTTAGAGGCAAAAAAACGCTTCATTAAATCGGCACATTCATTGGCTAAGATGCCTTGAATTACTTGGGTTTTGGGGTGTAATTGCGTTCCTAAAGTTAGAAATCCGCGTTGCTCATCTCGAGCGCCAAAAACCACTTTCGAAATCTGACTCCAATACAACGCACCGGCACACATTTGACACGGTTCTACAGTAACATATAATGTGCAGTTTTTTAAGTACTTCCCGCCAAGGAAATTTGCTGCTGCAGTAATCGATTGCATTTCGGCGTGAGCGGTAACATCATTGAGCAATTCGGTAAGGTTATGACTACGTGCAATGACTTTGTTATCTACAACTACAATAGCACCAACAGGAATTTCGCCTTTTTCAAAAGCCATTTCGGCTTCTTGTAAGGCTTTTTTCATAAAGTAGTCGTCGGTGAAAATGTTTTCCATTGAACAAAAGTACGATTTTGAAGTAATTTTCGTTAGTTTTAAAATCACAATCTAGAATTTATGAATCAGAAGTTGAACATCACGATTCCGAAACCGTGTAATGAAGATTGGAATGCAATGACTCCCGATCATACGGGACGATTTTGTAGTTCGTGTACCAAAAGTGTTGTTGATTTTACTAATAAATCCACAGAAGAAATTCAACAATATTTCATAGAGAATAGCGGAGCAAAAGTGTGTGGGCGATTTAAAAATGAGCAAGTCAATCGGTTAGCCATTCCCATTTCAAGACGCGTTTTGGAACAACCCATGCCGTTTCATAAAGCATTTTTGCTGATTTTATTTATTGTCATGGGAAGTACACTTTTTAGCTGTAAAAATCATAATGATGAGTTTGTAACTGGTGAGCCCGCACTCGTTGAAGATGATACAATTCAACCAAGAGCGACCACAGGAGTCATAAGAGTTCGTGAGAATAAAAATGCGATTCACAAAACCGATTCAATTAGCGTGAATTATCGTCAACAACCTGTTACAGTTGGAGAAGTCGCTGTAGAACCGGATACTTCAGATAAATTTATTCCAAAAGAATTGTATTTAGCATCAGAAGTTGAGGAGTTACCAAAATATTCCAAAGGAATGGATGGATTGTACAGTTTTATTAAAACCAACTTTAAAATTTCGGATGCTGATAAAGAGATTAAGAGAAAAATTTTCCTCTCATTTATAGTAGAAAAAGACGGAACTTTATCGAATATAAAAGTAGTACGCGGAATTAATGAAGCATTAAATTCAGAGGCAATTCGGGTTTTAAAAGCAAGTGAGAAATGGATACCAGGACAACAGAATGGTGAAAAAGTTAGAGTATCTTACACTATTCCGATACTAATAAAACCAGATTAGTAAAAACAAAACCTTAAATTTGCTTTTTTAAATGCAATGAAAAGCAATCTTCTTTCCCACATCAACAATCCTACCGATTTACGAAAATTGGACGTAACTCAATTGCCGCAAGTAGCGAAAGAGTTGCGTGATTTTATCATTGATGTGATTTCAGTGCGAGAAGGACATTTGGGTGCGAGTTTAGGCGTAGTTGAATTGACAATCGCCTTGCATTATGTATTTAATACACCCGACGATTTGTTGGTTTGGGATGTGGGTCATCAGGCGTATGGACACAAAATTCTCACCGAAAGAAGAACTAAATTTGACACAAATCGGCAATTAGGCGGTATTTCGGGCTTTCCAAAACGAAGCGAAAGTGTATACGATACGTTTGGAGTTGGTCATTCATCCACGTCGATTTCGGCGGCTTTGGGAATGGCGATTGCTTCACAATTAAAAGGTGAAAACAAACATCATATTGCAGTGATTGGCGATGCTTCAATTGCGAGCGGAATGGCGTTTGAAGGGTTGAATCACGCCGGAGTTACCGGTGCGAATTTATTGGTGATTTTAAACGACAACGCCATCGGAATTGACCCAAGTGTAGGCGCGTTGAAAAACTATTTGACCGCGGTAAAAGAAGGCAAAAATCCGAAGCAAAACAACATGATCAAGTCGCTGAATTTTGATTATTCAGGCCCGATTGACGGTCACGATATCAATTTGTTAATTAACGAATTACAACGACTTCAAAAAGTAAAAGGACCAAAGTTTTTACATATTATCACCACCAAAGGCAAAGGATTACAGTTGGCCGAAGAAGACCAAGTAAAGTATCACGCTCCAGGAAAATTCGATGCTGCAACAGGAAAAATCCACAAACAGTCGGAAGAGCATTTGCCGATGAAATTTCAAGATGTTTTCGGATTAACATTAGTAGAATTAGCCAAAAACAATCCCAAAATAATCGGAATTACTCCAGCGATGCCTTCTGGAAGTTCAATGAAATTCATGATGGAAGCCTTTCCTGATCGTGCTTTCGATGTGGGAATTGCCGAGCAACATGCAGTGACTTTATCCGCAGGAATGGCCACACAAAGAATGGTGGTTTTTTGCAATATTTATTCTACTTTTTTACAACGTGCTTACGACCAATTGATTCACGATGTTGCCTTGCAAAATTTACCCGTTATTTTTTGTTTGGATCGAGCTGGATTGGTTGGTGAAGACGGCGCAACACACCACGGAGTTTTTGATTTGGCGTATTTGCGATGCATTCCCAACATGATGATTTACGCTCCAAAAGATGAAATCGATTTGCAAAATATATTGTATACGGCATCTTTAGGATTGAATCATCCGATTGCGATTCGCTATCCGCGCGGTCGTGGAAATTTAGTAGATTTCAGAATGCAGTTGGCAGAACGCAGATTTCAGAAAATCGAAATTGGTAAAGCAAAATTGTTAAAAGAAGGAACAACAATTGCAGTGTTGTCAACAGGTTTTATTGGAAATAATGTGACGTTAGCATTGTCTGAATTACATAATCCAGAAACGATTGCGCATTATGATTTCGGCTTTGTAAAACCTTTGGATGAGAAGACACTGCATCTTATTTTTCAAAACTATAAAAAGGTGATTACCATTGAAGACGGCGCTATAAAAGGCGGTTTTGGTAGTGCCATCATTGAATTTGCCATGGGAAATAACTATCATTTACCCATTCAAACACTCGGAGTTCCGGATGCATTTATCGAACACGGAACGGTAAACGAACTGCAACAAATCTGTAAAATAGACGTTAAAAGTCTGGTAAATCTTTTTTCAATCTGACGAAAAAAACGATTTTTGCACAACGAAAATTTTTACTGATGAAGTTTCTTTTAAAAGCCGCCTTTATTTTGGTGTTTTTTACTTATCAAAACGCCTGTTCTCAACAAATTATTCAAACCAAATTACTCGATACCACTTCCCATTGGAAAAAGAAAAATACGGTTGGCTTTGACATCAGCCAAATTGCTTTTATGAATTGGAATGCGGGTGGAAACAGTTCGATTTCGGGATTGTTGAAAGGGAATTTCCTCAGAAAATACGAAACGGATAATTTAAAATGGCTCAACGAAGTGATTGTGCGTTACGGTGTCAATAAGCAAGATGGAATTGAGCTTCGCAAAACTGATGATGCCTTTCAATTGAATTCAACCGTAGGTTATCGACGCGATACCATTTCGAATTGGTACCATTCGGCTAAATTCAATTTTAATACTCAATTTACCAATGGTTACGCCTATCCAAACACGGATAATGCCATTTCAAAACCGATGGCTCCAGCGTATATTTTCCTCGGAATTGGAGCAGAATACGCGAATAAGGAAAAGAAACTGAGCGTTTACATTTCGCCTTTGACTCAAAAAACAACTCTGGTTTTGGATCAAACATTGGCCAATCAAGGAGCGTTTGGTGTAGAAAAAGCGACTTATGACGAGTTGGGCAATTTACTTACGTTAGGAAAAAAATCGAGAACAGAATTAGGGTTTTTGGTCACTAGTTTTCATAAAAGAGAATTGTTCAAGAACATGAATTTGGAAAACCGATTGAACCTGTATTCGGATTACATCAATAACTTTGGAAATGTGGATGTCGATTGGCAAATGCAATTGGATTTAATAGTAAATGAGTACGTTCGAGCCAATATTGGTGCGCATTTGATTTACGATGATGACATTAAAGCCAAAGAAGAAATTGATGGTCAGCAAGTAACGGTTGGACCAAAAGTACAATTGAAACAGTTATTAGGCGTTGGATTGGTGTATGAGTTTTGATTTTTTCACCCTATAAGACATTTAAGTATTATTAGTTTTTAACCTTACATGACTTATAGGGTTTAAAAAATTGCAATTCGATTGACTTAAAACTAAAAAAAACGTCCCGATTACTCAGGACGTTTTTTCAATGTAAACCAACACATTTATATTACTCTTTAAGAACTAATTTTCTGTTTTCTCGTCGATCACGCAAGTAATATTTTACTCTTTTTACCAAGTAGAACATCACCGGAACCATTACTAAAGTCAGTACGGTTGCATACGTCAATCCGAAGATGATTGTCCAAGCCAATGGTCCCCAAAAGATTACGTTATCACCACCTAAAAATAAGTGCGGATTCAAATCAGTCACCAATCCGAAGAAGTCGAAGTTCAATCCGATGGCCAATGGAATTAATCCTAGAACCGCAGTTAAAGCCGTTAATAATACCGGACGCAAACGCGATTTTCCTGACTCGATGATGACTTCTTTAATTTCTTCTAAAGTCAAGTCATCGTGGCTTTCTACTTTTTTCTGCGCTACTTTTTCGTCCATTAATAATACGAAGAAGTCCATCAATACGATTCCGTTTTTCACCACGATTCCCGCCAGCGATATGATTCCCATCATTGTCATTAAGATTACGAAATCCATATTAGCAATAACATAACCGTAGAAAACACCACTGAAACTCAACAATACTGTGAATAAAATCACCATCGTTTTTGAAACCGAGTTGAACTGAAGTACGATAATGATGGTAATTCCAGCCAATGCTAAGAACAACGCATACATTAAGAAACTTTGGTTTTTTCCTTGCTCTTCTTGTACTCCCGAGAACGAATACGTGATTCCTTTTGGTAATTCGTATCCTTTTAATTCGGTTTGAATTTGTTTGGTAATCTCATCGCCATTAAAACCAGTCAACACATTCGAATACACGGTCATGATACGTTTTTGGTTTTTTCTTTTGATTTGATTGTAAGTATTTGTTTTTTCCGTTTGAGAAATCGCCGAAACGGGTACTTGCATCATCTGACCTGTAGCAGGATTTCGGAACGTCAACGATTGGTTGAACAAGATGTTTTCGTCTTTACGTTGATCGTCTTGCATACGCATTGTGATGTTGTAGTCATCGTCGCCTTCTTTGTAGGTTGAGATTTCTTGTCCGTATACCGAACGACGTAATGTAAATCCTAATTGACCAGTTGAAATTCCGAGACTTCCCGCATTTACACGGTCTACTTTTACTTCTAATTCTGGACTTTCTTTGTTCACATCTACATTCAAACGCTCGATTCCAGGAATGTTTTTAGAATTGATAAAAGCGATCATTTTATCGGCTTCTTTCAACATGTCTTCATAATCACTTCCCGTTAATTGAACACTAATTGGATATCCAGCTGGCGGACCATTAGCATCTTTTTCAACCGTAACTGTTGCACCAGCAATACCTTTTACGCGGCTACGAACTTCCTCTAAAATATCAGCCGTATTTACTCCGCGTCTGAATTTGAATTCCGAGAAATTCACCGTTACTTTTCCTTTGTATGGAGTTTCAGAAGCCGAACCCGCATCTACATTTGGATTACCCGCACCAACACCTACTTGCGATACGATGGATTCTGCTAAGTAATTTTCTTTGGTTTCAGGATCAACGTATTTGCTTAAGATATCAATAACTTGTTTTTCTACAAATAAAGTTGCTTTATTGGTTTTTTGAATGTCAGTTCCTTGCGGATATTCGATGTAAGCAATTACTTGATTCGGAATATTATCAGGGAAAAACAATACTTTTCTCGGGAAAATTCCAAGTAAAATGAACGATAAGAACAACATTCCGATGATTCCTGCTAAAGCAAACCACGCCTTTCTTCCCGTTAGGATTTTAGCTAAGAATGTTTTGTATTTTTCCTCCATTTTCGGGAAGAAACTGTGTTGGAAATCTTGCGTCCATTGGTATAATTTCCATTTGTACAACCACATTAAACCAAGAGAAATAATGGCTAAGTGAGCAATTGCCTTTGAGAATTTAGAATCAAAACCGTGACCTAATATCAAAAAGATAACTGCAATTAGAGTAAAAATAATAGTGAATTTTTTAGCCGATTTTTTCGATACATTCTTATCTTCAATATCCATAGAACCACCAGTCATTGCTGCATTTACAACCATCGCCACAAAAAGCGAAGCCGTTAAGGTAACTGAAAGTGTAATTGGGAAGTATTTCATGAATTTACCCATCGTTCCTGGCCACAATAAGAACGGTAAGAACGCCATCAAAGTGGTTGCCGTAGAGGAAATTACAGGCCAAGCGATTTCACCAATACCAATTCGGGATGCGTCCAAACGGTTCATTCCTTTTTTCATGTTGGCAAAAACGTTGTCGACTACCACAATTCCGTCGTCAACTAACATTCCCAATCCCATTACTAGACCAAAAAGTACCATCGTGTTCAAGGTCAATCCAGCGGCAGAAAGTATACTGAACGCCATCAACATTGACAATGGAATCGCCGCACCAACGAATAATGAATTACGCAATCCCATGGTAAACATCAACACAATCATTACCAGAATAATACCAAAGATGATGTGGTTGGAAAGTTCGTCTACTTGGTGTTCCACTCGCGATGATTGGTCGTTAGTGAGTTGTAAATCCAAATTAGAAGGAAGGTAATTCTCTTTCGCTTTTTCTAGTTTTTCTTTTACTTGCTCAATGGCCGAAATCATGTTTTGATTCGAACGTTTTTTCACGCTCAACATCACTACTTCGGTTCCTTTTTCACGAGCGTAGGTTGTTTTTTCTTTTTCTTTGAAACTAACAACAGCAATGTCTTTGAGGTAAACGGTTCCGCCATTGTGTTTTACAACAATGTTTTCCAGTTCTTTTGGGTCTTTGATTTCACCCACAATACGGATGTTGTTTCTCGAACCTTGAGAAATCAAATTTCCACCCGAAAGCGTCATGTTTTCGTTGCGAACAGCGCTTTGAATTTCATCAAACGACACTTGTGCAGCTGTCATTTTGAAAATATCTACTGCAATTTCAACTTCTTTGTCATCAACACCTAAAATGTCAACTTTTTTCACTTCGGGAATTTCTTCAATATCATCTTGAATCAATTCGCCATATTTTTTAAGTTGTTGAGTAGTGTAATTTCCTTTTAAGTTGATGTTCAAAATCGGCACTTCTTCCGATATATTCAACTCAAAAACACTCGGTTCTACTTTACTTCCGTTGTCCAAGTTAGGCCAGTCGGTATCCGCTTTTACAACGTCTACTTGGTCTTTGATTTTGGTTTTGGCATCGATGATGGTAACTTTATCGTCAAATTCAACGATAATCATCCCATAATCTTGAAACGAACTTGACGTAATTTTATTTACACCACTGATGTTTTTGAACTCTTTTTCGAGTGGTTTGATGATCAATTTTTCGACATCTTCAGCTGAATTTCCTGGGAAAACAGAAGAAATGTATACTTTATTTTCGATGATTTCTGGGAAATCCTCGCGCGGCATAGTAACGTAGGCAATCAATCCTGTAATAACAATAAGGAAAGTAAAGATGTAAACAGTAACTCTGTTTTTGATCGCCCAGGTTGAAATCCCGAATTCTTTATTTTGGTGACTCATTTTATGTTTGTAGTTTATGGTTTGTGGTTGGTTGTTTAACAATAAACGATAAACAACGAACCATGAACTGTTTAGAAATTCAACTTCATTCCTTCAGAAATAGTGTTTACACCTTCGGTTACGATGATATCATCCGGATTCAATCCGCTAGCAATCTCGGTTACGTTTCCTGATGATTTTCCTACTTTAACCAGTACTTTTTTGGCAGTACCTGTTTTTCCGTTGCTGTTGCTTACAGTGAATACAAATTTGTTTCCTTCACCGTCTTCCTGAACTACATTGGTTGGAACCGTGATAGCTTTTGGATTGGTGTAGTCGATGATTTTTAGCTTCGCTACTTGGTTCGGACGCAATAAATTCTCCGGATTTGGAACGCTTACTTCAATTCCGAAACTTCTGTTGTTTGGATTGATGTAATTTCCTACTTGACGTACTTTTCCTTTGTAGGTTTTTCCTAAAGAAGTTAAATACACGTCTACAATTGTACCTACTTTTAATTTGCCGATGTAGCTTTCAGGAACGGTAGTCGAAACGTACATTTGACTTAAATTCACAATTCGCATTAATCCTTGTGGACTTGCAGAAACCACTTCGCCTCTTTCTACAAAAACTTCATCAATAGTTCCAGAAAATGGCGCTCTGATTAATGTTTTTGCTAATTGTGCTTTGGCTTGAGCTACTTGTTTTTGTAAGCTGATCATTTGAGTTTGAGCTTGTAAATACTGAATTTCAGAACCAATCTTTTGATTCCACAGATTTTTTTGACGCTCAAAAGTAGTTTTTGCCAATTGGTATTGCGTTTCGATGCTGGCCACTTGTTGGCTCAATCCACCATCGTCAACACGACCCAAGATTTGACCTTTTCCAACTCGTTGTCCGGCTCTTACTGTCAACGAAGTCAATGTTCCAGGCATTTCAGGTTGAACCAAAACATTTTCTTTGGTGTCTACATTTCCTTGAATGTCTAAGTAATGGTTGAAAACAGTGTCTTTTACAGTCATTACAGAAACCAAAGCTTCGTCTTTTTTAACATTTAACGCAGCTAATGCTTCATCAATTTTGGCAATATCAGCTTGTAAAGCCGCTTTTTTAGTTTGAAGTGCAGTCGGATTTTTTGCACTGATCAAATCGTCAATGTTGTCACTGTTTTCCTTCTTTGAACAAGACAGAATGGCGAGTGAAAGGAACGCGGTTAAAAGTATTTTTCTCATGTTATATTGGATTGTGATTTAGTTTTTATTGAATAATTTTTCTAAGGCTGCTTTTTTGTTGATCACACTTAGCATGGCCTCAAGGTATCTTTGTTGTGCGGCGTACAATTGCTCTTGCGCTTGCGTTAAGTCGAAACTGCTTGATAAACCTTCTTTGAATTTAATTTGGTTTTTGTTTTCGATGCGTTCGGCCAAGTTCAAATTACTTTTAGAAGTAGTCAATTGCTCTAAACTGAATTCGTAATCACTTTTGGCTCTTTCGAATTCGAGTTTTAGTTTTTGTTCGGTTTCAGTCAGTTGCGTTTTCGATTGTTCTAAAGCAATTCGAGCTTGTTGAGTACGTGAACTTCTTCCGCCACTACTAAAAATAGGGATGTTTAAGTTCAAACCTAAGTTAGAATAGTTCAACCATTTTTGATTTTGACTGAAAAATTGAAATTCATCATTAAAGGCATTGTACCCAAAATTTACAGCTGCGCCTAATGATGGTAAGGCTTTGCTTCGTTCTAATTTCAAAAGCAATTCTTTGCTTTTAAGAGCATTTTGACCTATTTGATAATCGATGTTGTTGTTGACATTGAATTCTTCTTTCAATAAAACCAAATCAACATTGTTTTGGGTTAAAGTTTCCAATTTATCAGTAATAACTAATTCGCTTTCCAATTTAATTCCCAATAGCAATTTAAGCATATCGATAGCAATTGTTTTTTGGCGTTTTACATTTTCTAACGAACTATTTACTGTAGATAAATTGATTTGCAATTGCTCTACATTTTCTTCTTCAATGAAACCATTTTTGTAGATTTCTCTCGTATCCGAAAGTGTTTTTTCAAGTATGGTTTTGTTTTTCTGAAGAATGGAAATACTCTCGTCGGCTAATAAAACATTTCCGTACGAATTAATGACCATTTCTCTGATTTGTTGTGCTGTTTTGATTTTGGCATTTTCAGAAATTTGCAAATACGTTTTAGCCGATTGCAAACCTACTAAGTACGAGCCGTCAAAAATCAACTGACTCAAAGTGGCCGATGCTGCCATAGTGTGTTTAGTACCGAAAGCTACTTCTGCAAATTCTCCAGGTTGACCGCCAAAAAATTCGGCAGGAACAATCGAACGTTGAATTTGAAAGTTGTTTTGATAAGCCACATTTCCATTAATTTGAGGCAAACCAATAGTAGTGGTTTCCCATTTTTTCTGCTTAGCTGCTTCCACGTCGCGGTTGGCATTGATAACAGAATAATTGTTTTTAATGGCGTGCTCAATGGCTTGTTCTAGAGTAAAAGAAAAACTCTCTTTTTGGTCTTGCGCCTGCAAAATGGAGGCAAACAAGAGTAAGGTTAGGATTAATTTGCTTTTCATGGATTGATGATTATGAATTTATTTTTGATAATTGTTTTTCGAGTTCGATAATCCCTTTTTCGGATGCGATTGCTCGGGTGTGGTATTCTAAGGCTTTGAGTTCCAATTCGGCTGCGTCTTTTTCAAATTGAGTGTTTTCGTTGATGGAAAAAATCAAAGTGTAATAGAATTTTACGGCAGCTTCAATGTCTACATCAGTTCGGTACAAGCCTTGTACAATTCCTTTTTCAACATTTTGAGAGAAAACGGTCGTGCAATCTTCAATTTCATTGGCCATCATTTTGCTATAAATCTCTGGATAGTGCTTTTTTAATTGAAATGCTGGCGAATGATCTACCGACTGAAACATTTCTTTGAACATTCTTCTGATTTCAAAATTTTCTTCAATCGCATTAAAGTCTTTCGAAATAATCTCGTCAATGATTCGGTGAATTTTTTGATGAACAATTTCGGTTCCTTCTTCAATCAGCATTTCTTTGTTGTGGAAATATTTGTAAATCGTTTTTTTTGAAATACACATTTCGCAAGCAATATCATCCATAGTCACGCTCTTGAACCCAAGTTTCAAAAACATTTCGGTGGCTTTTTTGATGATTTTGTCTTTCATTTATTTTGAATTTATTTTAGAATCGGTTAACTGAGTGAGTTCTAATTTCGGGTGCAAATGTAATACGGAAACTTTTAACACCAAAATAGTTTCCGTTGTATTTACATAAATTTAACATTTGATTTATGTTTGGAAACGGCAATTTCAACTTCAAATACGTAATTTATATGTAGATTTGCATAACAAAATCCGCAATCACAATCATTTATATGCGACCAATAGCTCACTATCAAGAACTGATTTCCGAATATTTTAACGAATTAACTCTGACCAAAGAACCAAAAAATTTGTACGAACCGATTCAATACATTTTGCATTTGGGTGGCAAACGCATGCGACCGGTTTTGACTTTAATGGCAACAGAAGTTTTTGATGTTGATTGCAAAAAAGCATTGGCCGCGGCTACAGCTGTTGAGGTTTTTCATAATTTTTCGTTGGTTCATGACGATATTATGGACGACGCGCCTTTGCGAAGAGGAAACGAAACCGTTCATGAGAAATGGGACATCAATACCGGAATTTTATCAGGTGATGCGATGCTCATCTTGGCGTACCAGCATTTTGAAGACTACGAGCCAGTCATTTTTAGAGATTTGGCGAAACTGTTCAGCAAAACAGCTTTAGAAGTGTGTGAAGGTCAACAATACGATGTGGATTTTGAAACTCGAGACGATGTTACGATTCCGGAATATTTAAAAATGATCGAATATAAAACCGCAGTTTTGGTTGGTGCAGCGATGAAAATGGGCGCTATTGTAGCTCAAACTTCGGAAGAAAATGCCAATTTGATTTATGATTTTGGATTGAATTTAGGAATAGCTTTTCAACTCCAAGACGATTATTTGGATGCTTTTGGAAATCCGGAAACGTTTGGAAAACAAGTCGGTGGCGATATTATTGAAAATAAAAAAACCTATTTGTATTTGAAAGCGATGGAGTTTGCTAAGGAGGAAGAAAAAGAACAATTATCGCATTTATTTTCCATTCAGCCCAATGACAATACCGATAAAATTCAATCGGTTAAAGATATTTTTACCACAACTGGTGCATCAGAGGCTACTCAAAAAGCCATTCAAGACTACACATTCAAAGCTTTTGAAACCTTGGATAGAATGAGTATTACAGATGATAAAAAGATGTTGTTGCGGGTTTTTGGTGAAAAATTAATGAATCGAAATGTCTAGTTTTATTGCACCAACATCTACTGATCATTTACTTTCTGAAGCAGAAAACGAAAACCTGTACCCAAAATTAATCGAACAAATCAATAAAGACTTCAATTTGGCCAACGAACCAATTGATTTTCATCATTCGACCAAACCCAATGAATTGAAAATACAATTGCACGAAAAAATCTACCGTTTGATTCAGTACAAATTTGCAGAATATTTAAACCTACTTTACATCATTGATGTTCCTGAAGATCAAGTAAAAAAACTTGATGGTTCGGATGTATTGGAGCTTTCCGAACAAGTGGCTTTTTTGATTTTAAAAAGAGAATGGATGAAGGTGTGGTTCAGGAATCGTTACTAAACTACTTTTCTTAAAATGTATCGTCTTACAGTCTTATAATCTTACAGTCTTATAGTCAGATTCCTAAAAAAACACCCTAACAAAAGGCATAAAAGCATCGCCATAAACACCTTTGTCTTCTACAAACAAAACGTTGTATCGTGCGCCAATAGTTACATTGTCCATGCGATAACCAGCTCCAAGAAACAAACCTGTATTCCAAAAATCATCTGTAAAAGTAGAATTATCAGCTTTCAAATTCACACGAAGTTGTTCTAATTCAACCGACAACTGAAATTCTTCAATCGGATTAACCAATCCAATAATACTTCCGCCGTACATACTCGAAGAATAAAAATCACGGTCTTTTAAATAACTGTATTGCAAACCAGCACCAGCTGAAACGTATTCGTTGAAGTTATAAATCGCAGTTGGAGATACCGAAATATTAGTAAATCCAGAGCCAATTGCCAAGCCTAATCCGCCACCAAATTGCACATTGTTCCAAAAATCACTTTTTGTTTCAGTAACAGGAGTTTGCTGTCCAAAATTGACATAACTCAACAGGAGTAAAAATAGAAATGTTAATCTTTTTATAAAAACAGGTAATACTTTCGTTTTCATGGCTCTATGTATAGTTAATTAGCGATATAAAAGTAGCAAAAACATTGAAAGATTGTTATAAATATTTTACTTTTGCATAAAATTTTTCAACTACAACTGTACTTATATAAAAAATATGGATAGGTTTTCCTTTTTAAACGCAGCACACACTCAATTTTTTGCCGATTTATACGAACAATATACCTCAAATCCTGATAGCGTAGAACCTAGTTGGAGAGCCTTTTTTCAAGGATTCGACTTTGGAATGGCCACCTACAATGAAGAGAATTTAGGGGAACAAATTGTAACGTATGCTTCTTCAGAGAACTCTCAAGTTTCTGAAAAACTGCAGAAAGAATTCAATGTTTTAAAATTAATCGATGCGTACCGTACACGCGGTCACTTGTTTACAGAGACCAATCCGGTTCGTGATCGTCGTGTTTACACTCCCAATTTAGACATAGAAAACTTTGGATTGACTAGTGCCGATTTGGATTTGGTTTTTGATGCCGCCAAAGTATTAGGTCATCAACCCAAAACCTTAAAAGAAATTATTGCGCACCTTAAAAACGTGTACTGCCAACACATTGGTATCGAGTACATGTACATGAGAAAACCAGAGGTAATTCAGTGGATTCAAAACCGAATCAACGTTAATGATAACCTACCGAACTTTGATTCCAATCAAAAAAAACACATACTCGGAAAATTAAACGAAGCGGTTTCGTTTGAGAATTTCCTTCACACCAAATACGTGGGTCAAAAACGTTTCTCACTTGAAGGTGGCGAAAGTTTAATTCCGGCACTAGATGCTGTAATAGAATCGGCGGCCGAAAAAGGCGTAGAGCATTTCGTAATGGGAATGGCACACCGTGGGCGTTTGAATGTGTTGGCTAACATCTTCGGAAAAGCAACTCAAGATATTTTCTCCGAATTTGACGGAAAAGACTACGATAAAGAATATTTCGATGGCGACGTAAAATACCATTTAGGGTTGACATCGGAGCGAAAAACATCTTCAGGAAAAAAAATCAACATCAATTTGGCTCCGAATCCTTCGCACTTAGAAACGGTTGGTGCCGTTATTGAAGGAATTACACGTGCTAAACAAGACAAATATTTCCCAGACGATTTCTCAAAAGTATTGCCTATTGCCGTTCACGGTGATGCAGCAGTTGCTGGACAAGGAATTGTGTACGAAATTGTTCAAATGGCACAATTAGACGGTTACAAAACGGGTGGAACGATTCACATTGTCATCAATAACCAAGTCGGATTTACTACCAATTACCAAGATGCACGTTCGTCAGTTTATTGTACGGATGTAGCTAAAGTAACTTTGTCTCCAGTATTACACGTAAATGCAGACGATGCTGAAGCAGTAGTTCATGCTATGTTGTTTGCGTTAGATTTCAGAATGGAATTCGGACGCGACGTGTTCATCGATTTATTAGGATATAGAAAATACGGTCACAACGAAGGTGATGAACCTCGTTTTACGCAACCGGTTTTGTATAAAATTATTGCTAAACACCGCAATCCAAGAGATATTTACGCAGAAAAGCTAATCACTGATGGAATCGTTGATGCAGCGTACATTACTAAAATCGAAAACGAGTACAAAGACAAACTCGATGAAAATTTACAAGCTTCTCGCAAGAAAGATTTGACCATCATCAAACCGTTCATGCAAGATGAATGGGAAGGTTTTGAGCAAGTTTCAGATGATGAAATGTTGAAAAAAGTAGATACTAAATTCGATCGTAAAAAATTGGATCAAATCATTGAAACGGTTTCGACTTTGCCTTCAGATAAAAAATTCATCAGCAAAATCACCAAAATTGTTACAGATCGTAAAACCATGTACGATAACAATGCCATCGATTGGGGAACAGCTGAAACTTTAGCGTACGGTTCGCTTTTGACAGAAGGTTACGATGTTCGTGTGTCAGGACAAGACGTAGAAAGAGGAACGTTTTCACACCGTCATGCGGTGGTGAAAGTGGAAGACAGCGAAGAAGAAGTAGTATTACTTAACGGATTAAAAGATAAAAAAGGGAAGTTCAATATTTTCAACTCGTTCCTTTCAGAATATGGCGTACTCGGATTTGACTACGGTTATGCTTTGGCCAATCCAAACGCTTTAACGATTTGGGAAGCCCAATTTGGAGATTTCTCTAATGGTGCGCAAATCATGATTGACCAATACATTTCGTGTGGTGAAGACAAATGGAACAACCAAAACGGAATTGTATTGTTGTTGCCACACGGTTACGAAGGTCAAGGTGCCGAACACTCTTCTGCACGTATGGAACGTTACCTGCAATTGTGCGCACGTCACAACATGTATGTTGCCGATTGTACCACGCCAGCCAACTTCTTCCACTTGTTGAGAAGACAAATGAAGACGAAATTCCGCAAACCATTGGTAGTGTTTTCTCCCAAAAGTTTGTTGCGTCACCCATTGTGCGTTTCCACAGTTGATGAATTAGCCAAAGGACAATTCCAAGAAACCATTGATGATGCTTCAGTGGACAAGAAAAAAGTAAAAACAGTGGTTTTCGTTACTGGAAAATTCTACTACGATATTTTGGCCGAAAGAGAAAATTTAGGCAGAAATGATGTAGCTTTGGTACGTATTGAACAATTGTTCCCGCTACCAGTAGAGCAATTGAAAGCCATCATCAAAAGCTATCCAAATGCAGACGATTTTGTTTGGGCGCAAGAAGAGCCGAAAAACATGGGTGCTTACGGATACATGTTGATGAATTTCGATTTAGTACCTTGGCGTTTGGCTTCGTTAAAAGCCTATGCCGCACCAGCAGCCGGAAGTCACACGCGTGATAGAAGACGTCATGCCGATGCAATACGAATGGTTTTTGATAAAAATTTATTTAGATAAAAGGTTTATGATTTGTGGTTCATAGTTGGCCGCAAACCATAAACAATAAACTACGAACAATAAACTAAAAGAATATGATTTTAGAAATGAAAGTGCCTTCTCCAGGCGAATCAATAAAAGAAGTTGAAATTGCAACTTGGTTAGTAAAAGACGGTGATTATGTAGAAAAAGACCAAGCAATTGCTGAGGTAGATTCTGATAAAGCTACACTTGAATTGCCTGCAGAAGCGAGTGGAATCATCACTCTTAAAGCTGAAGAAGGCGATGCAGTTGCCGTTGGTGCTGTAGTTTGTTTGATCGATACTAGCGCAGCGAAACCTAGTGGAAGCGCTCCAGTAGCAGAAGCAAAACCAGTAGCAGAAGCTCCAAAGCCAGTTGCAGAAACACCTAAAAAAGAAGAAGTAAAAGCTACTCCAGTTGCAGAAAAAACGTATGCCACACAAGCGCCATCGCCAGCAGCTCGTAAAATATTGGATGAGAAAAACATCCAACCAACCGACATAGTTGGAACAGGAAAAGGTGGCAGAATCACTAAAGATGATGCTGTAAATGCCGTTCCTTCTATGGGAACTCCAACAGGAGGAAGTCGTGGTTCAGAGCGTACTAAATTATCAATGCTACGTCGTAAAGTAGCTGAGAGATTGGTTTCTGCGAAAAATGAAACTGCGATGTTGACTACGTTTAATGAGGTTGATATGACTGCGATTTACGATTTAAGAGCCGAATTCAAAGACGCGTTCAAAGAAAAACACGGTTTAGGTTTAGGATTCATGTCGTTCTTTACTAAAGCAGTGACAAGAGCGTTGCAATTGTTCCCAGATGTAAACTCAATGATTGACGGTCAAGAGAAAATCTCATACGATTTTTGTGATATTTCAGTAGCGGTTTCTGGACCAAAAGGATTAATGGTTCCAGTAATGAGAAATGCTGAGACGTTATCGTTCCGTGGCGTTGAAGCTGAAATCAAACGTTTGGCTTTGCGTGCTCGTGACGGACAAATAACGGTTGATGAAATGACCGGTGGAACATTCACTATTTCCAACGGAGGTGTTTTTGGAAGTATGTTGTCTACACCAATCATCAATCCACCACAATCGGGAATTTTAGGAATGCACAACGTGGTTGATCGCCCAATCGTTCGCAACGGACAAATCGTAATTGCGCCAGTTATGTACGTAGCACTTTCTTACGATCACCGAATCATCGATGGTAGAGAATCAGTAGGTTTCTTAGTAGCGGTAAAAGAAGCATTGGAAAACCCAGTAGAACATTTAATGGGTGGAAATGCGAAGAAAGCACTAGAATTATAGTTTTTTCCGCCTGCTTGTTCGGGCGCCTATATATGTAAATCCCGTCTTGTTCTAAACGAGACGGGATTTTTTAAAGCACTATGTTGGGTTCAAATTTCATAAAAGAGAAGTAAAAATTTAACGTTATTCTTGAAGATAATTCTTGAAAAAACCATCAGTTATTAGTTATTTTTGCGACATACATTTTTGCAGTAGCTTTTGTCCCTTTTCCCCATGCATAAAATCATCCTACAATTCATACTACTAGTGTCTTTTTCTTCTGTATTTGCTCAGGAGTTGAATGAACTTCAAATTAAAAAAACCCGAAGCATACAAGAACAACTCATTGCCAATCCCGAAAAAGCGTATGCCGAAGCTTTGGAGATTAGTAATGACAAAGACGAATTGTTTCGTTTTTTCGGCAAATATTATGTTGCCAATTACTTTTACAACAAATCCGATTTTACGCATTCCAAGAAGCTTATAATTGCACTTATAGAAGAAATTGAAAATAGCGATGTTCCCAAATCAAGTAAAGTGTATCAAGATTTGATGGGAATTTGCGTCAACAAACTTTTCTACATCCATAAAAATTTAGGAGAATACGACTCGGCCTTGTTGTATCTTGATAAATATAAAAAGCGATTACCCAACAATCGTTTTAATGAGCAATACGGCTTGATCAAAGTGGCAATGGGTGACTATGTTAATGGAATTGCTTTGTTGAAGAGAGAGTTAATGACTTCAGCGCACTTGAAATTGGGAGTAGGTGAAAAAAAAGTAATGAACAAAAAGTTGTTTGCCGATAAGCACAATATCATTGGCGAAGCGTATCAAATGTACTACATCAAGTCGAAAAAACCGGTTTTCTTGGATTCTGCAAATTACCACTTTACAGTTGCCGCTACGATGTTGATACAAGATAATTTCTATCCTGAGTACACCAAAGCATTACTGTACATGCGTGAGGCAAAAAGTGCCGCTTTAGCCGGAGATTATGCCCAATCGTTGTCTTTGTACAGAAAAGGGAAAAAATATACGGTGATTAATGATCATGTGCGAACAGTGCAGTTGTTTGATTTAGGTATGGCCGATTGTTTTCACCATATGAAACAAGTTGATTCAGCTTTTTTTTATTGTAAAAAATACATAAAGAGTTACCAAATTACTAAAGTTTCCAAAGAAAATTTATTGATGGCCTACAACATCATGACTCAATGTTACAGTGCCAAAAATGACACTAAGAATGCGTATCGCTATGCTCAAAAAAGTTTAGAATTGATTCAATCCATAGAAGGAATAAAGAATAAATCATTGAATTTTTTGCACAACTATGACTTAACTATTATTAAAGAAGAGTCCAATAAGATTATCGCTTCTAAAAATTATTTTAAAATCGTTCTTATTGGTATTTTGTTCGTTTTAGGCATCGTAGTTTTCAGTTTTTTCTATTATTACAGAAAACAAAAAGAAAAGCATAATCGGTTTTTACACATCATACAAGATTTGAAAGAATCTAAAGTTACAGAGATTCATTCAACAGAAATCAATACCACAGCAATTGAGGTTCAACCCAAACAAGTTTTAGATGATGAACTTATTGAAAAATTGGCTTTAGGATTAAAAAAATTAGAGCAGAAAGAAACGTTCCTAGATCCGAATTTCAAGTTGGCTTTTGTGGCTAAAAAATTAAACACAAATACGGCTTATTTATCCCAATACTTCAATCAGGTTATGCAAAAGACCTTTTCAGAATATACCCAAGAATTGCGCATCCATTATGTACTTCAAAAGTTAGTTGACGCGCCGTATTTTCGCAAATACACATTGCAAGCCATTGCTGAAGAAGTGGGTTATAAAGATGCTAATACGCTAGTTCGTGTCTTTAAAAAGCAAACCGGACTTTCTCCTAATTATTACATTGAACAACTAAAAAACACAGACTAAGTGTTTTAAAATCAAAACAATACAACTTATTTAAGCTGCCGATTATTTATAAATAGTCCAATACATATATTGTTCCGGCGGTTCTTTCCTCATAGTTTTGGCCGAAAAACAAATCAAAATTAAAATTTTGGAAATTAGATAAGATGAAAAAAAATGTTCTCCTTTTGGGATTAGTATTGTTTTCTTTTGGTACTACTAATGCTCAATTATTAAACAAATTAAAAAAAGCAAAAGATCAAACCTCGCAAGCTTCAGAGGTTGTGGAAAAAGTAAGTGAAACTACCAAAGGCGGTAAGAAGAAAAAGGCAGGTGGTTTTCCTACGGGTTTAAAATTAGATTGGACAATGTTCAAACAAACACCAGCGGTAACATTTAACTCACTTCTTTACGGAACAGGCTCTAGTCCGGGATTAATTAACAGTTACACGGCTACTTTTATTCCCAACAAAACGGTTGATGGAAAAACAGTTCATCATTTTGAGAATCAGTCGGAGTATTTGAGAATTAAGGTTTTCAAAGACAACCAATACATGAACTATTTCGAATATTCGGGTGATCAAGTTTTTGATGACGGCAAGAAGACAAAATTCAATGAGCCAGATAGCCGTTACCAACGTGATGGAGAATGGGTAGGACATTCGGAATCATTCATTACACAATGGGGACCAGGAAATTATAGATTGGATTTTTATGCAGGCGACAAAATGTTTTATTCTTTCGATTTCGAATTGGTGAAACTAACCAATACTGATCCGTATGCTGCCATGAATGAAATGTATGTAGTTCGTGGTCCGTGGAATAATTTTGCGTATTTGAATCACGCTGATACAGGTAATTTGCTTTTTGGTTTCTACATGACACATGAGGAGTTCATGCCCAATCCATCCAATAGCAGAAAAACGACCAAAAGCGTGAAATGGTCTGCGAATATGTATAAAGACAACAAATTGTTCGCACAACATTATGGTAGTGGTCCGAATTCAGCTCAAGTGGAACAAGCTGAATGGAACGAGGTTCAGTGTGCTTTTAAATTAGTGAATAAAACAAGTGAATTTAAATATGCCGACCTGACCGATGGAGCTTACAAAGTGGAACTTACCATAGAAGGTGAAAGCAAACCTAGAATTTACAACTTCATAGTAAAAGACAAAAAAATAGTTCAAATTCCAGAACAAGACAGAACTAAAAACACCGATCCAACACGATTAATAGAAGGATGGAACGACTATTTCTGGTTAAAACTAGAAAAATAATCAGTCGAGAGAAGTTTTTACAACATTACAACAAATAAGTTACGAGATTAAAACCTATTTTTTGTAAAGATTTTAAAAGTTAACAATGATAGTAGTGTCGTAATTATTTAGAATTAAAAAAGAGTGCTAAAATCTTAAAAAACAAATGTTTAATAGGTTTTTTAGCACTGCTTTTTTATCAATGAGCGGTACAAGTTTTAGCTGTAGGCATTATCAAAATAAATTGTTTCTAGTAGATAAGTTTAAAAGGTAGAATCTTACATTATGCTCTTGTATCAACTAATCTCAGTTAACGTGTTAAAATAAATTAATAACAAAATCAATCTTAAAGATTTAGAAAATGAAAAAAAGAATTACTTTATTCTGCCTCTTGGCGTTTTTTTGCTTCATCAGTAATGCTGTTGCTCAATGTACTACTGCAGCAAATGGACTGTTTCCAAGTAATGCCTTTACACCAACCTGTGGTGGAAACACTGAAACAATAACAAACCAAAGTTGGGCAGGCGAATACAGCAATGTGAATGTGATTGCCAATAGGCAATATAGATTCTCCAGCTCTGTATCGACTGATTATATTACAATTACTAACAGTACTGGAACTATTACTTATGCTAGTGGAACACAACCCGTAATTTGGGATTCTGGAAATACAACAGGTGTTATCCGTTATTACCTCCATTCCAATGTGAATTGCGGGAGCGAACAAGTTAATAGGTCTCGTTATGTAAGATGTTTAGATGCTTCAAACTGTGTACCACCTTCAAATCTGGCTGTATCAAATGTAACATCCAATTCGTGTAAAATAACTTGGACAGCGGCATCACCAGTGCCTTCTTCGAATTATGATATTTATATCTCTACAACAAATAGCGCTCCTAATGCGAATTCTACTCCTACATTATTCAGTACAACTAACTTATCTACTTCGATATCTGTAAGTGTTGCGGCAGGTACTACCTATTACTACTGGATACGCTCTAACTGTGGTGCTACGACTGGTGTATGGATTTCGGGTGGTAACTTTACTACTCCACCTTCATTAATTTGTAACGGTGCAATTTATGGATTATATCCTGATGCTACTTTTACACCTTCTTGTACAGGAAGTACCGAACAAATCGCATCTGATGCTTATGCAGGAGAATATTCAAATGTAAATATAGTGTCAAATAAACAGTATACTTTTACTAGTTCAATTTCAACAGATTTCATCACAATTACTAATGCTGCAGGAACAGCGGTTTTAGCAAGTGGTTTGACTCCTTTAACCTGGCTGTCTGGTACAACTTCTGGCGTAATTAGATACCATTTGAATACCAATTCTAGTTGTGGAACTCAAAACACAAACCGAGTAAAATCGATTCAATGTTCTACCCCTGTAAGTTGCGGATTACCATCAGGTTTGGCCGTTTCAAATATTACTTCAAATTCATGTCGATTGTTTTGGAATGCGCCCAATCCGCCTGCCAATTCCTATGATATTTATTTGAGTACCAACAGTACTGCGCCAATAGACACCACTAATGCTACTCAAACCAGCGTAACAAATCTTGTAGGTGCTTTGAATGGATTATCAGCAGCCACAACCTATTATTATTGGGTTCGTTCCAATTGTAACGGGAACAAAAGTGCTTGGGTATCAGGAGGAAGTTTTACAACAATTGCGGCATTAACCTGTAATGGTGCCTTTTATGGATTGTATCCCGATGCCACTTTTGCACCTTCTTGTTCTGGAAATGCCGAACAGATTGTTAACAACGCTTGGGCTGGAGAATATACCAATGTTAACGTACAATCAAACAAACAGTATACGTTTACAAGTTCCATCGCAACTGATTTTATAACCATTACTAATACAAATGGAACTATTGTTTTAGCAAGCGGAATTACACCTTTGGTTTGGAATTCCAATGCCACATCCGGAGTTATTAGATACCATTTCAGTACCAATGCCAATTGTGGCGTGCAAAATACATCTCGAATCCGTTCCATAACGTGCGCAAATGCATCGTCTTGTAATCCTCCAACACAATTATTTTACGATGGTTTAACATCTACCACTAATAATATTGCATGGTTAGCGCCAAATCCTGCACCAAGTAATGGTTATGTTTATTGTTATAGTACCATAAACGATCCATTTTCTGCAAATGCAATCACAGGAACTACAGCAGATACTTTTGCGGTTTTAAATAATTTATCGCCAAACACTACCTATTATTTCTGGGTAAAATCCAATTGCGGTAACACACAATCCAATTGGGTTTCGGGTGGTTCGTTTACCACATATTCAGGATCCGGATGTGACGCACCTACACAGTTTTGGTCTCAAAACATTACTTCAACATCAGCTACCATTAACTGGATTCCTTCAACATCAGCACCAAACGGAGGTTATTTGTATCTCTATGGAACAAACCCAAACCAAGGAGAGATAGATGGAAGTACTTTATCAACTTCAGCAAATTTGACCGATTTATTACCCAATACAACTTATTATTGGTGGGTGGCTTCCAATTGTGGAAACAGTCAGAGTGCATGGGTATTAGGCGGATCTTTTACTACTCTTTCTGAAGGTTGTTGGCGAATGGTAACCACGGGTATGAGTCATTCGCTTGGTATAAAAACAGACGGAACACTTTGGGCTTGGGGCGCTAATGATTTCGGACAATTGGGTGATGGAACTACGGTTCCAAAAACCACTCCAATCCAAATTGGAACTGCCAATGACTGGCAAAGCGTGAGTGCGGGTACATTGCATACGATGGCAATCAAAACCAATGGAACATTATGGGGATGGGGAATTAATGGAAACAGCCGATTGGGAGACGGAACAACTATTGGTCGAATCAATCCCACTCAAATAGGTACTGCTACTAACTGGCAAAGTGTTTGCGCCGGAGATACCAATACATTAGCCATCAAAACCAACGGAACATTGTGGGCTTGGGGATATAATGGGAACGGTCAATTTGGTGATGGAACTACTACAAACCGATCAACTCCTTACCAAATAGGTACTGCCACCAATTGGCAAAGCGTGGATGTAGGTTCGGTTCATACCTTGGCTATTAAAACCAATGGAACATTGTGGGCTTGGGGAACCAACTCGTACGGTCAAGTAGGAGATGGAACCACCGCAACTAGAACTTCGGTAACACAAATAGGAACCGATAACGATTGGCAAAGTGTTGCAGCAGGAGGTTTTCACTCAGTTGGATTGAAAGAGAATGGAATACTATTCACTTGGGGGAATAATGTAAACGGTCAGCTTGGTGATGATACCAATACATCAAAATCAGCGCCAGCAGCAGTTTTTGATGGCGTTCAAACTATAGATGCAGGATCGGATTATACCGTGGGAACGTTGTTTTTTGGCAATATGTGGTCGTGCGGAATCAATACGTTTGGTCAATTGGGTAACGGAACCACTACCAGTAGCAATACTATTTTAGTGACCAATTCTACGAACCATCAAAGAGTTGTAAGTGGATTTCAACATACTATTTCGTTAAACACAGACGGTTCTATTTCATTATGCGGTCTAAATGTATCAGGTCAGCTAGGAAATGGAACGACAACTAATAGTGCTACTTTAGTATCTATTGTATGTCCAACATCTACTTTAGGGATTGATGATGGTGTAGTTATAGATAATAATGATATTAAAGTGTACCCCAACCCAGTAAAAGATGTTTTAACTATTTCATATGAGCAAGAAATTACTCGTGTATCGGTTTATAATTTACTCGGACAAGAAGTAATTACCAAATCAATCAATGCAAATGAAACTTCAATTGATGTTTCACAATTGCCAGTAGGAACTTACTTGGTAAAGGTGAATGCTGGTGACTCAGTTAAAACGGTAAAAGTAATCAAACAATAGTACATTTAAATTCAAAATACCAATCCCAAATTCGTTAAGAGTTTGGGATTTTTTGTTTATTTGCAGTAGGTGTCTATTTGGCACTTTTTGTGTAAGGGATAGGAGCAAAGTGCCGCGCACTGCGGATAGCCCGACGCAAGGAGGAACGACGAAGCGATACGCCCAAAAAAACTAAAACTATGTCATCAAACAAAAAGTCTGCAGCAATAGGATTCATTTTCATTACGATGTTGATTGACATCACGGGTTGGGGAATTATTATTCCGGTGATACCCAAACTGATTCAGGAATTGATTCAGGACGATGTGAGTGAAGCCGCTAAAATTGGCGGTTGGATTGCCTTTGCGTATGCGATTACTCAATTTATTTTTGCTCCGATTATTGGGAATTTGAGTGATAAATTTGGGAGACGACCCATTATTTTGATTTCGCTTTTTGCCTTCGGATTGGATTATATTTTGTTGGCTTTGGCGCCTAACATTACGTGGTTGTTTATTGGTCGAATTATAGCCGGAATTTCGGGTGCTAGTATCACTACTGCTTCGGCGTATATTGCCGATGTGAGTACGCCTGAAAACCGTGCAAAAAACTTCGGAATGATTGGCGCGGCTTTTGGTTTGGGCTTTATTATTGGTCCGGTTATCGGCGGATTATTAGGTCAATTTGGTTCGAGAGTTCCGTTTTATGCGGCAGCTGTGTTGTGTTTGTTGAACTTTTTATACGGTTATTTTATTTTACCTGAATCCTTGCCAGAGCACAACCGAAGAGAATTCAGTTTGAAACGCGCTAATCCAATTGGAGCATTTATGAATTTGAGAAAATACCCGCAGTTGATTGGTTTGGTGATTTCGATATTCTTGTTGTATACGGCATCGCACGCGGTACACAGCAATTGGGGTTACTATACCATTTACAAATTCAATTGGGATGAAAAGATGATTGGAATTTCGTTGGGAGTTATCGGCTTGTTAGTAGGTTTGGTACAAGGAGTTTTGATTCGTTGGGTGAACCCAAAATTGGGGAATGAGAAAAGCGTCTACGTTGGAATGGGATTGTATACGTTTGGAATGCTTTTGTTTGCTTTGGCTACTGAAAGTTGGATGTTGTTTGTGTTTTTGATTCCGTATTGCTTGGGCGGAATCGCTGGTCCGGCGATGCAATCGTTAATTTCTGGGCAAGTACCACCCAATGAACAAGGCGAAATTCAGGGAACATTATCGAGTTTGATGAGTGCTTCGGCGATTGTTGGTCCACCCATGATGTCGACGGTTTTTTATTATTTCACTCATAAAGAAGCACCGTTTCAGTTTGCGGGAGCGCATTTTGTTTTAGGCGCGTTTTTGATGTTGGTCAGTACGTTGATTTCGTATTTTTCATTGCGAAAAAAATAAACCGCAGATTCGCAGATTAATTATTTTAACTTGCAAATTTGCGGTAGAATAGTAAAAAAAGAGTGTTATTCTTTTACAATTTTTATTGTTTTTTCTTGTCCTCCAGAAATTACTTTTACAAAATAAATTCCTTTTGAAAGTTCGCTCATGTCAATTTCAGTTTGTAAGCTCTTTACTTTTAGCGATAGTATCTTCTGACCTAAAACGGAGGTTATTTCAATCGAATCAATTAAGGAAGTATTTGAAATTGTCAAATTATTTTTTACTGGATTTGGGAAGTAATTTAAATTCACAAATTCTCTATCAGAATTAGATAATGAACTCACATAGGTCAGTACAGGAGTTCTAATTAAACTTTCAATGCCACTTAGAGTTTGTGTAGCATAATAAGTGTTCCCATCTATTAAAAGAGTAGTTATTGGTAAAGGAGTTGAGGCTTGATTTGCCATGTTCTGTTTATCTGTTGCGCTTGCATACCAATTAATGTTTTCTCCATCTACCACAACATCTTGAAGTGTCGCGCCAGTGTTAAAATATTGCGGTGATACTGCTGTTGGAGCAAGAGGCGTAATCGTTATATTTAGTGTACTGCTTCCACAACCATTAGTAGAAGTTACATTAATGACATGATTTCCTATTGAGACATTTTCAAAAACATTACTATTTTGAAAAACGCCGTTGTCTAGTTGATATTGATAATTACCATTGCCTATTGCATTAATGGTGATGGTTTGTTGAGAAATTGTAGCACTAAGGTTTGGGTTTTCAGGCGGAAGTACAATAGCATCAAATTGACCCGTATAAACACAAGAGAAACCGTTTATATCTTCAATTCCAAAATAAATGGTTTGGTTATTAGTTACTAAAAATGAGTTTGGATTAGAAATTGCAAAACTCATTGTCATTGCATCTAATTCACTGTTAAAAAAAGCAACATAATAATTATCAGGGTTGAGATTTCCAAGTATTAATGGTATAGTAGAGTATAAATTAAAAATTGCTTCTCCAGTTGAAGAACATTTGATTAAATTGTCGGGTTCTTGATAAATTAAAGTAGCCGGAACTGTTATGGTAATTGAATCTGTTGCATTTTCAATACATCCTTGCTTATTTGCCACAACCGTATAAGTGGTTGTTTGTGATGGAGACACTAAAATCGATTGTGATGTAAAAGGTAAAATTCCCTCATTAGAAGAACTCCATTGGTAGGTAGCGTCACTTATTGAAGCCGTAAGATTAAATTCTGTGTTTGGACATAAAATAACGTCTGGACCAAGATTCAAATAACATTGAATATCACAATTGGTAGTTCCTGAATTAGGTTGCCCATAATTTGTTTGGGTGATTGTGATATTTCCTGATAAGTTTGAACCGTTTGTGACTAATAATGTGTAATACTGACCGGGGAGAACATTATTCAATGTAAAACTTTCTGGACTAAATGCAGAATAGCTACAATTTATGACATTTGAATTAATTAAATAGGAAGGGTCACAAGTTTGCGAAGTAAAAGGACCCCAAACAACAAAATCAGTATCAAGTATAGAATTATTAGCAGTTTGTTGAGAAATTTCAAAACTTAAATTACCGGCAGTTTCTACATTTATATAAAACCATTGCTCATTTATATGCGAACCCAAACAGGAATATTCTACTCCGGCTGGTGAATTAAATGAATTAATTACATTTGGAAACGTTGCACTGCCTGATGAAAGACAAAGAGTACTTGCAGTATTACAGGGACTGTTTTGACCATTTGAAAAGGTGATAAAGAAATGAATAAGTATAATCGAATAAATATAATTCTTCATAAGTTATTGTTTAGAGGTGTTAATTAGTTTTTTATAATTTTTATTGTTTTTTCCTGTCCTTTAGAAGTAACTTTCACAAAATAAATTCCAGTTGATAATTCGCTCAAATCAATTTCAGTTTGCAAACTAGTTACTTTTTGTGAAAGTATATTTTGACCTAAAATGGAGGTGATTTCGATTGAATTAATCAAACTTTCATTTGAAATGGTTAAGCTGTTTTTTACTGGATTTGGAAAGAAATTTAAATTCGAAAAAGCAAAATCTGAATTGCTTAATGTTTCTACAAATTCTGTTTTACACGTATTGGTGATAATTGCTGGATTAAAATCAAAATAAATATAAGCCGTATTCGGAATGATATCGCCAACGGCATAACCTGCTTTTGGTTTGATTTGGAAAGTAATAAAACCATGACCAATTTGAGTTTCCGGAACTGATGGAGGCAGGTTGATTCCGTCAAATCGCCAAGTTAAATTACTTCCAACTCTATCTAAAACGTAATTGTGCGAGGCCGTAATCATTTGAATGGAACTTTCATCCAATTTAGCATCCAAAGTATCTTCTACACTTACATTAATTGCATTGGCATTTCCTGTATTTTCAAAACGAATGGTATACGTTAGGTAATCATTCGAAGTAAAATCAGCAAATTCAATTTGTCCGCCGTGGTGTTCTTGTTTGTCGTTTGGATCCCACGAAGCGCGAATATCTTGTGTTAAAGATGCAGAGTTATTAGAAGTATTTGCATCTCCAGCAGGAATAGTTATTGAAACCGAATTGGTTAATAATTGCCCAATACTAACAGTAGGAATTGTTGGTAATTGAAAAAGAACATAAAAAGATCGTTGCTCGTTGGGTAAAAGATTGGTAAAATTATAAGTAAAACCGGTAGCATTTGGTATTGCTCCAACTGGATAAGTAGTCGTTGTAACTACATTATTTACATTAAAAGTAATTGTTCCCGATGCTATGGTTTGGTTTCCTAAATTTTTGAATAAAATATTGTTTCCATAAGGAAACCCCGGAATTGGACCAGCAATCGGACTTAAATAAACGGCTAAATCAATATGAGGAATTTGAGTTATAGGAAAATTATAAGTTGTTATTCCAGAACCATTTGTAACAGATATATTTGAATACGATGAGTTTGAAATAGTATAGTAATCGGTATTATTACTATTTATTGTATATCCGATAGTATACAAATTAGACGCATTGCTTTCATACAAAAAATGCATTCCATTAGGAGCTGTAATTGTATGGTTTACCCCATTATTAATCTGATAATAAAAACTACCAATAGTTGCATTTTGTTCAAAATTTTCTTGAGTTCCGTTATTATTTAGATCTATAAAAGCATTCAATTTAATTCCGTCATCTATGTCTAAAGCAGTTGTAATAGTATAATCATTTACAATTTGATTTCCGTTTAATGTTCCATTAGCTACTATAGTGTTATTGACACTTCCTGAATTAATATCTTGTTGAGTAAGTACGTAAAAACCCGTAAAAGTTGTGTTATCAAAGGAGTTAGGAGCCAATGAAATTATTGGTCCGCCATTTAAATTTAAATTGTTGCTTTCAAGATAAATGTTCGTAATAGGATCACAAGTATCATTAATAATAGTTATTTGATAACTGATTATATCTCCAACATTTGTAAAACCATCATTATTGTAATCAACATAGTTCCCTTGCATTGATGCACCAATATCTTGAGTTGAATTTATTGTAAAATTAATAAACGGCGAACTACATGATTGACCTCCACCGTTAACAGCTAAACTATAAGAATAGCCCGAACTAAAAGGCAAACTAACCGTAGATCCGCTTCCATATATTGCGTTTGGTAAAGGGTTATTGTTGACATAATAGGTTATGACCCAACTTCCTGTTGGTAATCCGCTCAAATTAACTGTACCGTATGGATTGGAACAAGTGGATTGAACAATAGAGTCAATATTGATTACAGGAACACCAGTTACAGTAATAGTTTGTGTAAAAGAGGATGTGTTTCCGCACAAATCTGATGCTATCCATGTTCTTAGAATAGTATAATTGCCCGAACTATTAACTGGAGTAGTAGTTGAGGTGAAATTAGTAATAGGATTGCTACAATTATCTGTAAATTGAATAGTACTTGGCCCAGGAATGGAACTACAATTTGCAGTTAAATTTAGCGGAGGATTCCCAACTAAAATTGGTGATGTTGTGTCTTGAACCGTAATGGTTTGAGTTGCAGTGATACTATTGCCAGAAGGATCAGTTGCTGTCCAAATCCTATTAACCTGAAAATTTCCTGGGCATATACCTTGAAAAGTTTGATCAACATAAGTTACGGTTACTGTTCCTGAATTGTCAGTTGCAGTCATTTGCACAAAGTCGGGACCGTTTCCACATTCAACAATTGACGGAGCTGGAATTGAAGTAGTCCAAACAGGTGGTTCGGTATCGGTTGGATTTGCGAAAGATAGTAAACTCATCAATCCACAAGCCAAAATGTAAAATTTTCTCATAATCAATCTTTTAACAAATCAAAAATAAGAAAATTACCTATAGAAATACTTTCCCAATGAGAATTTACAACTATTGTAAATAAAAACAGTGATTGTAGTAGTCTATAATGGCTTTTCCTTGCAACAAAATGTCAGCGCCAATAATGCCATCAACGGGTTTGGCTTTGTATTGCTTGAGTGCGGTATTTACATGGGTTAAATCGAAAATTACCAAATGGCATTCGGCATCTTTCCATCTTCCCAGTTGTAAAAAATTGTTTTTAGAAAGTTGGGTGTACATTCCGGTTGCGCCAGCTCCAGCTGCTTTGGTTTTGGAATGTTCAGATTGCAATTGAAACTTTTCAATGCTTTCAAACCCGACACAACTATTGCTCGCGCCTGTATCCAAAATAAAATTCCCTTTTACACCATTAATACTGGCTTTGATGAGCAAGTGCTGGGTTTTGGAGACTTTAAAATTGATTTTTTTGTATTTTTCTTTCCGAAGAAGTTCTTGAATGGCTTTCATAGTTGTTGAATTTGTCCTTTCGACGAAGGAGAAATCACATAATCCAGATTACTTGATGAGATTTCTCCTTCGTCGAAAGGACAAAAATAGCCAAATTATCATCAAAATAGATAAAGCACCAACAATTGAAATCCACATCCAATAACTACTCGATTCTTTTTTATCCAACGTTCCATAATACACAAACGAACTCCAATAATAAGGCGATTTTTTGGCATTCGGAATGCTCTCATCAGCCAAATAATCGAGCTTGGCTTGGTTGGTTGCTTCAAAATACGACTTTCCTTTTTTAACATTAGAATAAAATTTATCCATCAAAACCGAAGTGGTATAATCGTTGACTTTCCATAGTGAAAATAATAAATTTTGTGCGCCAGCAAACTGAAATCCGCGTGCGATGCTCATTGCGCCTTCTGCTTTGTACAATTTTCCAATTCCGGTTTCGCATGCACTCAACACGACCAAATCGGGATTCATTTCCAAATGATACAATTCCGAATACAGCACTTCTTGATTGAAAAATTTAATGCTTGCTGGCGTTACCAAATCGCCGGACGAAGCATGAGTCGATAAATGAATGACCGAGTAATTGGCAGCATTTTTCTTGAAATTCTGAAAAGTAGCTTTTTTGTTTTCCAAAAACATTCCATCAAAAGACGATTGAATTTTTAGCTTTTCTTTTTTGGAAAAGGCCAATTCTAAATTAGTTTTTTCAAAGACAGGAAAAATTCCTAACACGCTCTCTTTTTGATGTTGAAACGGAATGGAATTAAGATAAAAATCGGCCGAATTACTATAGCCTATAGCATATTCGTACAATAGAAATTTCATTTTCGCAAAATTGGTTGATTCTTCTTCTTCTGTAACTAAGGCTTCAAAAGGCAATAGTGTCAAAATGCTATCCGGAATAATAATAAGTTTTTTGTAACCCAAAGCCTTTGGGATTTTTAATGTAGAATAAGCATTGTGTGCATGGTGATTAAATTGTGCAGGGTTTTTGGAAATGGCTTCCGAATCGTTGAAGTAATTTAAAAAATTGAGGATTGCTCTTCCTTCTGTTTTCAGTCTATTCAACTGGATTTTATTATTTTCAATTGTGAAAAAATACATTCTTTCAAAACCAACAAAATATTCAATCATCATTGCCTGATTTTTTTTCAGTTTTGAATACAAATCAGCAATATTCAGTTCATAAGATTCCTTGTCTTTTTTAGAGAATTTTGATTTCAATAACAACATCAATTCGTTCTGTTTTTTTATGGCTTCATTGATTTTTGAGATGTCAGCATCATCTAATTTTTGTTGTTCTTTCAAAATAATAGTGTTCCAATTTTGCAATTGTTGCACGATTAATTTTTCTTCCTTTGATTGTGTCTTGGAATCTAAAAGCGCTTGCCGCAAAACAGCCGATTTAGTTTTTTCTGTCAACAAAAAAGCGGCCTCTATGTAACTCATTTTCTGCTCTTTTTTGTGCAATGAAAAATAGAGTTCAATGCATTTTTCAGTGCGATTTCGGTTGCGAATTTGGTTGATGATTTTCGAATTTTCATACACTATCATCGATTGAAATAACTCTTCAATATGAAACGCCAAATCATAACTTTCTATAGCTTTTTTAGGTTGATTTTGAGCTAAAAACAATTCAGCTTGCAAATCAAAAGCATCCAACAAAACCGTTTCGGCATACAACGAGTTTTTTTTCGGAAGTACTGATTTTGTTGTAGAATAATTCGGAATCAAAACACTAAAAACAGCTTTTAAATTGATTTGACTTTCGTCGAAATTAGCACGTTGGAAATCCAGTAAGGCGATGTCATAGTACAATTGCGCCTGTTTTCTCGGTTCGCTATTTGGATTTTCAAAAAACAAATCTCGAGACTTTTCCATCCATTCTTTAGCCTTTTCAAAATGACTTACTCTAGCTTCCATCTTGGCTAAATTCCGATACGCATTCGAAAGTGGCTCTGCCTGATTTTTTTCGGATTGCAATAATAAAATTGCCTTTTTGTAAGCCTCTTCACATTTTTGAATTTGAAAAGGATCGACTTTTAGAGGAAGTAGCGTTTCAAGAATAAGAAAATAATTGTTTCCCAGATTGTTATAGAGAATTCCTTTCTGAATTGTGGTTAATTTCTCTAATTGCAGTGTTTTCTCTAGTAAATTGATTGCTTCGTTTTGTCTTCCAGTGTTTTGATACACGTTGGATAAATTCAAAATGGCCGCGTATTTGTGCTCCTGATTTTTCTCTAAATTAGCTATGTAATAATACTGTTTGATGGTATTTTCAGCGTTGTCGTAATCGCCCATTATTGCATACAAATTGCCCAAAGGTTTCAAACACGATTCGGTAATATCGTAATTGGATAATTTGTTTTTCTGGTACAATTGCCATGCTTTTTCATAGCTTTTGATGGCTTTCTGAGTAAAACCCAACTGATTTTCATAATAGGCTTTGTTGCATTTTAAAATGGCAAATGCCAGTAACTCGGGTTTGGTTTTAGGCGAAAAAGTGGCTTCGGTTTTTTCTAATTTTTTTAAATTTTCGGCATTCGGTTGTGCCACAAAAGCATCCACTGTACTGTAGATTTTGTCTTCTAAAGAAATAGCTCGACTTTGCGAAAAAGACAATTGCGAAATGAAAAACAGTAGTGTCATTTTTTTCCACCATGTAAGACATATAAGGTCGGATAAACTTCGCCTTAAATTTCTTACATGCCTTATACGGTTCAGAAAAAACTTTGCGAACATTGCGAAAAACATTGCGCCTTTGTGCTTAAAAACTAAAACTTCCAAATCGCGTAAAATTGCCAATAATTAAAATCTTTTTCAAAATTCAAATAGTACCGAATTCCAACACTCGGACCAATACGTGCAAAACCAAAAGTAGCATCAGCAAATACACTTGCGTTCATTTTTTCAAATGCTTTTTTGGAAGTTTCTTGCGAATCACTCATACTCATCGATTCAATTTCTTCGCCAGCCGAAGGAGGATTGGTATTGAAATCGGGCGCATATACTTTCCGACTTCGATTCACTTCGGTAGTTTCGTTCAGCAACACCGAAAACTGAGGTCCGACGCCAACACCAATGTAATTGTTAATATTGTAACGCAACGAAATCGGAACTACTTCAGCTAGATTTCGTATGGTTTTGGTACTCGACGAAGTTTGTACAAAACCTGTATCGTAAACTACACCAGTACTTAAAATTATAGGCGGATTGAATTGTACTTGTTGCAAACCCGATTCGCTCGATGAACTACTTTCAAAATAATTGTAATACAACTCCGATTGCCAATAAAAGCGATACGATTTGTACGGTGAAATCGTTGCTCCTAAAAAGTAACTTTTCGGATTTTCTTGATCAGTATACAGATTATAACCCGTACGAACACCAATCGAAACGCCCGGTAAAAACCGCGTCACCGCATAATTGGTAATCACAGGTTCGTTTTTATCAAAAATAATAGCAGTGCGGCTTCGGGTTTTTTCTTTGTGAAAATCTTTGGCAAATTTCATGGTGTATTTTACAAAACCTTTGGTCGAATCGCGTTCGGTAACATTCTTTTGTTGGCTTCCTGGAATGTAAATGTTTTTGAAGGTAAAATGAATTTGCTTTTGTTTGATGATAGTGTCCAAACAACTGTAATTGACTTCTTCGTCTTTGGGACAAATTGGGCATTTCGGATACGAATCAACAATTTTTAAGGTTTTTTTATCGAACATGTCCGGTATATCCGTTTCCAATCGAATCATACGTGCCGGACCTTCACCATCGTTTTGAAAGCGCGTTTTGAAATTGACGGTTTTCAATCGAACGGTTCGGTAATTCATGAACATGGCATTACTCGACATTTTATTTGGGTCGTGCGAGGTTACAATCTCCATTTCCAAGGTTTTCTTTTTGTGGTTTTTATAACTTCGATCCGGAACATAAACGCCGCGCATTCTGACTGTTGCGCTCGTGTCTTTGATCATTTCGGGTGTGGTTTTGAATGTGAAAAAAACATTTCGTGTTTCTTTTGAATTCATTCCGTCAAATTCAAACGTTTTGTAGTTTCTGAATTGCGATTTGCTTTCGGCCAATGTGAGTTCTAAATCTTCATTTTCATTCCAAAACGGAATTCGAAACGCCGAATTTTCATCTGCGGAAGCGAAGGAAGAATACGAATTATTCTCGTCTTCTACAAAGGCAATTCCGTTTTCAGAAATTTCACGTTCACCATTATGTGTGCGGGTTTCAATCAATTCGAAGTTATCGTTCTTGAATTCTTTATCGTTGTAAAACAAATACAATTTACCATTGGCCATATAATCCAACAGATTTTGATAACTCAACACCACGACCATTTCTTCTTCAGGCATGGGTTCGCGGTTGGCAAAAAGATGGATGGAAGTTGAGTCGGATAATGTTGCCACATCATCAAAATTGGTATCAATGACTTCAGTAACAGCTACTGTTTTAGGTCGCGTTTTAGGAGGTTTTCCGTTGTCATAGTTGTTTGTTACACTTACATTGACTTTGTATTGACCCGGTTTTTTGTAGACTTTTTTGGGTTCGGCAGTTTTGCCGTAGGTTCCGTCGCCGTATTCCCAAAAAAACGTATAATTGGCTTTAGGTGCGCCAGCAATCTGAATTAAAGGAGGAGTTTCAGCCTTAAAAGCAACAACGTTTCCTTTTTGGTCGTACACCACATTGGCTCTTCGAGTGATGGTGTCCTTTACCTTTGTTTGTGAAAAAGATGGGGCAATTCCAAACAGTATAACGAGTAAGAAAACTATTTTTTTCATAATCAATGGTTTGGTTAGCATTTATAAAAGTAACAAAAAGTGGTGAACTAGTCACCACTTTCCACAAAAAACTAAATTAACCTAACTATTACTTTTAAGGTAAAGCGTTGATGGCAGCTACTAATTGAGCTTCGGTTCCGAGAGTAGTTTCAGCATCGGTGAACACATATACATCTCCAGCGCCAACGGTTACAGCTTTTATTGCATAACGGTAATTTCCATTATCTTCGGTTACAAAAATCACGTGCATTTGTAATCCAATTGGCACTTGTCCGTAATGTTCTGAGAATTGATTGGTTCCTGAATTGAACGTATCCAATTTGGCTAATGCACTTCCTTCTCCATCATAATGCAAATACACCGCACTATTTTGAAAATTATACCCAGTTGGAACTTCAGCCAAAATGGTAGTTTTAGGTCCGGGATTACTGTAAAAACGATCCACATTCGTCCATCCAAAATCATTTAAGAAAGCGTAGTACGGAGCATTAGCACCTTGACCTTCGGTGAAAACTCCACCTTGTGGACCACCAGCTCCGGGTTCTTGTTCATCCCAATCTAAGTTTCCGTTTTCATCGATAGTTCCGTCCCAAAGCGACATTCCAGGATCAGCGCCACCCGTTAAAGAAGATGGAATAAGCAATTGCATTGAGCAAGTGATGTCTAATTGAACTCCACCTTGAGTAGCGTTGATATAAAATTCGCCACCCGAAATGATCAAAGCCATATCGCCATTGGGTAATCTTCCCATAGTTGTCTTGTCCGTTACAAGCATTGTTCCAGGGTCAAATACTTCTGCGTATTCCAATTGTACTGTTCCAGTTACTGGGTTTCCGTTTTTGGTTAAACAATTCCCATTGATGGTCAGTTGAACACCTTTTGCGGTGGTAAAAGTGGCTGGACCGTCTTCTGCATTGAAAGTAAAATTCTGAGTAATGTTGTCTAAAGCATCATTTCGTAAGGCCAACCATTCGCCTGTGCTAGGTCTGTAGATGGTGTCTGCTGCTTTGTCGTCGTCTGAACAACTGGTAAAAGCTAAAGAGGCTAAAAGTAAAATTCCGATGTTTTTAAATTGATTTTTACTCACAATTTTAAAATTGTTTTTTTGGTGTTCGTGAATCGTTGATTTCATGATTTCTAATTTTTTAATGTTTTTATTAATTTTGGTTTCTATAGTTATATCAACTGAGGTTTTAAATTGTTACCCCATTTTTTGAATTATTTTTCAAAATCAGCACTTTGGATGATTTTATAGTTCAAGATCGCGCCAGTACTTACTAATTCGATCATTTTTTTGGCTTGACTTTCAGAAGATGAAAATCCTTTTGCGGTTCCAGAATCGGTAGTTACTTCCCAAAAGAATAATCGTAAGGTGTTGGACGCTGTAGTTGATTTTTCTTGGTAGAAACTTTCTACTTTTTTGGATAAGATAATTTCTCCTGTAGATACAATGGCGATTATTTTTTGTGCTTCTTCTAATGAATTGGCTGTTCCTGAATAATTGCCTTGGTTGGTGGTTACATTCCAATCGAATACTTCTGTGATTTGATCTCTAGTAAGAGTTGTGGTTGTTTCGATAATGTTTGAAGTGAATGGAACTTCTGTTGCATAGCTGTTAGAAAAGGTTAGTGCTATGATGGCTAATGTTGTAAATGTTGTTTTACTCACATTTTTAAAATTGTTTTTTTGGTGTTCGTGAATCGTTGATTTCATGATTTCTGAGTTTTTTAATTGTTATTGTTTGATTTGTACTGTTATATCAATTAGCTTTTTAATTTGTTACCCATTGAAATGATTTTTTTTCGAAAGACATTTCACTAATTGAAGAACGTTTCAACTCTATATCAATTGATTTAGAAAATTGTTACCCTTTGTAGGTAATTTTTTTTAAATTAGCCGTAAAATCAACGAATTATGGCCGAAAAAAACATTCATCCCGATCAACTTTACATTGACGGATTGGTTCAAAACAATTCGACTGTCATTCAAACCATCTACAAGAAATTTGTTCCGAAAGTCAAAAACTACATTCGTATGAATAGTGGTGATGACGATCAAGCACAAGATGTCATTCAGGAAGTGTTAATCACTATATACAATCAAGCCAAAACCAAAGGATTACAATTATCGTGTCCGTTTGATGCTTACTTTTTTTTACTGTGTAAACGTCGATGGCTCAACGAATTAAAAAAAACATCCAATAAAGAGGTAACATTACAAGATGAAAATGTATCTACAGATGAATCCGTTCAAGAATTGACATTCCAAACCGAAGTTTTTGATGAAAAACAATCATTATTTGATGAAATGTTTCAGAAATTAGGAGAAAAATGTCAGGAAGTTCTCAAACTGAGTTTTATCACCAAAACGATGGAAGAAGTAGCTGCCAAATTGAACGTGACTTATGCTTATGTGAGAAAGAAAAAATCACTGTGCACCGGTCAATTAACCGAAATGATTCAGCAATCGAACAGATACCAATCATTAAAAAGCTAATGCCATGAATGAAGAAACTTACATCCGTTTTGAGAATTACCTCGCTAACGAACTGTCTTCAGAAGAAAAAACACTCTTTGAAGAACAATTGCAAAACGATGCACAATTCAACGAAAGTTTTACTCTTTATAAAGAAACCACACAGTTTTTGGAGCATAAATTTTCTAATGAAACCATCGATTTTAAAGAAAATTTAAAGTCCATTTCCAATCAATATTTTGAAACTCTTTCATCGTCAGAAGTACAAGAAAAAGGCAAAGTCATTACTTTCAAACCTTGGTATTACGCTGTTGCGGCTTCTGTTGTTGTAGTATTGGGAATGTGGTTCATGATGCAAAACGACCCTAATTATAGCGATTACAATCAACACGACACCGCATTATTCATGGAACGCAGTGTTGGTGATGCCAATCTGAAAGAAGCACAAGAAGCATTCAACACTAAAGACTATAAAAAGGCCGTAGCTGCTTTTGACAAAATAACCGATTTTAGAGATCCAGAATTGCAATTGTTTTATGCTATTTCATTAATTGAAACTAATAATTATCCCAAAGCGCAATTGTTTTTAGATCAATTACGCGAAGGAAATTCTGTCTACAAACACAAAGCGACTTGGTATTTGGCGTTGTCCTACTTAAAACAAGACAAGAAAGAAGAGTGTAAATCCACTTTAAAAGAAATTCCAACTGATGCTGAAGATTTTGAAAAAGCTCAGGAATTATTGAACGATTTGGATTGATTTTTTTTGAACCATATAAGGCATTTAAGGTCATTTAAGCAGGAACTTAAATCTCTTATATGCCATATATGGTTCAAAATTAGTAAGCTTAGCTTTTAATCAAAACCTTATCTTTGCAAAAATGTTAAAATAAAATGATTCTCACCGATACACACACTCATTTATACTCCGAAGAATTCCAAAACGACCGAAACGAAATGATGCAACGCGCTATCAATTCAGGTGTTTCCCGATTATTTGTTCCGTCTATTGATTCGACTTATACTTCAAAAATGTACGATTTAGAACAACAATTTCCTGAAAATGTTTTTCTAATGATGGGATTGCATCCGTGTTATGTTAAACCGGATACTTTTGAAGCCGAATTGCAATATGTAGAATCCGAATTGACACGACGCAAATTCTATGCGGTAGGCGAAATAGGTATTGATTTGTATTGGGACAAAACGACTTTAGACATTCAGAAAGCCGCTTTCAAACAGCAAATTCAATGGGCAAAAAAATACCAATTGGGAATTAACATCCACTGTCGTGATGCTTTTGATGAAATTTTTGAGGTGCTGGAAAGTGAGAGAAGTGACAACTTATTCGGGATTTTCCATTGTTTTACAGGCGATTTTAATCAAGCCCAACATGCTATTGATTTGAATATGAAACTCGGAATTGGTGGAGTTGCTACTTTCAAAAATGGAAAAATAGATCAGTTTCTCAACCAAATTGATTTGCAACACATTGTACTTGAAACCGATTCGCCTTATTTGGCTCCAGTTCCGCATCGCGGCAAAAGAAACGAAAGTAGTTATGCCGTTTTAGTGGCTCAAAAATTAGCCGAAATTTACGGAGTTTCCGTCGGAGAAATTGCTCAAATTACTACTGAAAATTCCAAAGCTATTTTTGGAGTTTAAATTTTTTTCTTTTTCAAGTCTGATTCTGATTTTTTCTCGAAAAAAGGTAAAAATCTTCTTGATTTTTTTGTAAAACGTTCAACATGAGCAAAATATTTCTTACTTTAGGCGCTAGGAATTTACATTCCGCTGTCAAAATAAAAACCTAAACCCTTTTGCTATGATGAAAATTTACTTAAAAACATGCGTATTGCTGCTTTGTTTTTTGGGTTATTCGCAAACCAAAAACACAAGTCAACAGTATTCTTTAATTCCGCTGAAACATCAGTCTCATCCTGAGTTGGGCAAAACCACTCACAATGAATCCCTTCATGAGGTTGATTACGAATTGGTACACGAAAGAACAAAGTATTCTCGAACGTTCCTAAATACTAACAAAACAAAAACCACTGTTCAATCGTCAACACCTTTGCATTATCTAGCAGACGATGGTTTTTGGCGTTCAATTGATTACAGTTGGGCGCAAAATGGAAATACAATTACTTATCCCAAACAGCATCCTTTTTTTGAGTTAAGTAACGGTCAAACATCATTTAAAATTGACCATCAGCAAATTAAATTTGAAGGTCAGAGTAATTTTGTTTTCCTTGATGAAAACGACAAAATTGTGACAACAATTACCTCCAATCAGCAAAAAGCAATTCTTAAGTCGGATAATGAAATAGAGTTTAAAAATACAGCAACAAGCTTAGACAAAAGCATTGTTATGTATGGTGAGGCTATGAAGTACAACTATCAAATCAACCAATCTAATTTTTTCCCCAATCAATTTAAAAAACTATTGGTGGAGGAAATGATTGAATTGCCCAAAGGATTTTCTATTCGCGAGGAAAACAATCAAATTGTTATAGCCAATCAAAGTGGAGAAATTGCATTAGTGTTTCAACTACCTGTTATTTCAGATAGTAAAGTGGGTGTTCGCGGTATTCGAATGCCGTCTTACGAAGCACAATACCATTTGATTAAGTTATCTGAAACCAATTATAAAATTCAAATTGAAATAGATGGTTCTTGGTTGCAATCAACCAATAGAGTATTTCCAATCACCATAGATCCGGTGGTAACAGTTACTAATACTGACGTTGTTAATTCTTGTTTTTTTCCAGCTTACCAACAATCAATACTACAGGTTGCTGTTCCAGCTGGGCAAACTGTTTTGTCATCGACCCTAAGTTATGATTTTGTTGCTGTGAATGGTTCAGGCGCTTGGATGTCGGATCAACGGAGTTTTGTTTCGGGTCCGAACGGACAAACACCAGTTACTAATGGTGTGGGTAACACAGAGGGTTTATACACCTACACAATTACAGATAGTCCTATTGGTAATGTAGTGTCAACAGGTTTGATTGATTATACTTTCAATTTTTCGAGGAATTGGGGCGGCGCAGGATGCAATGCCACTTATAATTTGGTGAACAGACGTCAGGTTGTGGTTACTTATGGTTCGATACAATTTGGGAATGGTCCATTATTAATTAATGAATATTGTGCTTCCAACCGAAATTTTAATGATGGTTTTAATAGAAATGAAGATTGGATTGAATTATTCAACTCAAGTCCGGATACCTATTTTAATTTGGCAGGATATTATCTCAGTAATAACAGCAACAATCCGACCAAATGGCAGATTCAAAACGGTGTGATACCACCCAACAGTCGTGTTTTGATTTTTTGTTCTAACAGAGATATTTCATCAGGAACTGTTTTACATGCTAATTTTGATTTAACTCAAACCGATGCTGACGAAGTTGTTTTGTCAGATTCTAGCGGTACAGTTTTAGAGTCTCATACAATGTTTATTACTCAAACCAATCATTCTGCTGGAAGAACATCTGATGGAGCAGCAACTTGGAGTGTCTTTAGTACGCCTACTCCAGGAACTTCTAATACGGGAGGTTTTTCTAATTACACAACAAAGCCGTTATTCAGTGTGCCGCCCGGAAAATATACTAGTCCTGTAACCGTACAGTTATCTTCAACAGGCACCAATGAACAAATCCGATATACTTTAAATGGCACAACTCCTACAGCCGCATCAACTCTTTACACAGGTCCAATAACCATTTCACAATCAACTGTTGTTCGCGCCAGATCATTTAGTACGGTTCCTGGAAAGATTCCGGGATTTATAGAAACCAACACTTACTTCATCAATGAAAATTCCTCTTTACCAGTAATTTCTCTGTCAGGTGATGCTGATTTATTGCAACTGCTAAATGGTACTCAAAATGAACCAACTGGATACCTCGAATATTTTGAAAGCAATGGTACTTTTATCGATGAAAACATGGGGGATTTTGACAAGCATGGTAATGATTCTTGGGCTTATAACCAAAGAGGAATTGATTTTATTTCTCGGGATGACCATGGTTATAAAAGACGTTTGGAACATCAGTTTTTTAACACAACCAATCGCGGAAATTTTAGAAGGTTGATACTAAAAGCTGCTGGAAGTGATAATTATCCACATCAAACAGGTGGAGCTCACTTTAGAGATGTATTTGTACAAAAAGTTTCTGAATTATCCGATTTAGAATTGGATGAGAGAAGAAGTACCTTTGTTTCTCTTTTTGTCAATGGTCAATATTGGGGAATTTATGATATGAGAGAAAAAGTTGACGATAATCAATACACTGATTACTACTACGGCCAAGATTATATCTTTAGAGACAGCGATCAATACATACAATACATTAAAACTTGGGGCGATACTAACCCTGAATTTGGGAATCAACCAGCAGTAGATGCATGGCAAAGTTTATTGGATTATGTACAGAATAATGATATGGCTGTTGAAGCCAATTATAACTATGTAGAAAGTCAACTCAATATTGATAGTCTTGTCGATTATTTTGTACTTAATTCGTACATGGTAAACAGAGATTGGCTCAATTGGAATACCTCGTGGTGGCGCGGAACCAATCCGAATGGAGGTGCTTTAAAATGGCGTTATGCTTTGTGGGATTTGGATGGTGTGTTGGGTCACTATACCAATTATACTGGAATTCCCGATCCTTCATCAAATGCTGAACCTTGTCAGGTAGAAGATTTAACGGTAGGCGTAGGACATGCTCAAACCATCAAAAAATTGGTAGATGAAAGTCCGATAGTTAGACAAAAATACATAACCCGTTATGCTGATTTACTCAATACTCATCTTTCTTGCGAACGTGTGACTCAAGTGTTTGACAGTATTGTAGCTGTTATTACACCTGAAATGCCTCGACAAATTCAACGTTGGGGTGGAAGTATGGCTACGTGGCAGGCAAATGTACTGGCGGCACGAAATTTTTTACTCAGCCGTTGTTCACAAACCATTAGCACTGGACTTGTTGGTTGTTACCAAGTTACAGGACCATTTGCTACCACTTTTCAGGTTGAACCAGCCAATACAGGAAAAATAAAAATGAATTCGGAGTGGTTAGTCAATTATCCATTTACTGCTCAAGTATTTGGGAATATCCAAACTATGTTGAAAGCGGAGGCTAATATAGGTTACGAATTTAGTCATTGGGTTGTAGATGGAGCTGTCATCCAACCCGATCCAACAAATCCGGATATAATGCTTCAAATTTCACAAGCAACAACGGTTACCGCCTATTTTACTCAAGTGGTCACTGGAGTAGAAGAATCCATTTATTACTGGCATTTTAATACGTTGGTGACTCCAAATGACGTTACAACTATTCCAGCTGATTTTAGTCTTATTCCAAGTGCCCAACCTTTGATGACTTATACAGGCACAGGCGTAAGAGATATCGATGTAAATGACACCGGTTCAGATCTCAATTTACATTTCAATCAAGCTTCGGGTAAATCAGCAAGAGTAAGAAATCCATCGGATGGTCGATCACTTGTTTTTGACTTGTCTACTATTGGATACAGAGACATTAAATTTGCCTATGCCGTACAACGTACTAATCAAGGTCAGTTGATTAATCATATTTCCTATAGTACGGATGGAGTGAATTACACTCAGGCCAATTTGAGTCAGACCTCATTTAATGTTGGAACAGATTTTAGCCTAGTAGAAGTTGATTTTAGTTCGATTACTGCGGTCAATAACAATGCAAATTTTAAAGTGAAAATAACTTTTGAAGGCAATACTACTGCTGCAAATGGGAACAACAGATACGATAATATTACACTCAAAGGTGTAGTAAATAATTTATCAGTGCCAACCAATACTGCAACAACGTATCAAGTTTTTCCTAATCCTTTTACCAATACTATTCAGATTATAAGTAGCGAGCAAATGACCGAACTGACTGTCTATGATATGGTTGGAAAAAGAATTTGGCAAAAAATGAACGTCAATCAAAACACTGAAACAATTGATTTGGAAACTTTAAATACAGGTGTATACCTTTTGAAAATTAAAACGCTAACAGGTAGTATAACTCATCAATTGATAAAGCAATAGTTAAAGTATAATATTTAATAGGAGCGATTTTATTGGAAGTATACTAAAGGATGTACTTCTACTGAAATCGCTCTTTTCTTAACTGTGTTTTAATCAAAAAGTCATATTTTTTTTGTTCTTTTGTTCTTCTTAAAATAAAAACCAAAATGCAGAAATTTGACGCCATTCGTCCGTATTACGATGCTGAAGTAAACGAAGCGATTCTCTCAGCATTGAATCATCCGATGATGAAAGCACTGATGAATTTTGCTTATCCCAATGTGGATGATGAGGTATGGAAAGAGCAACTCAAACGAACCCATTCGATTCGAGATTTCCAAATCAATTTCGCCTATAAAGCCGTAAAAAAAGTTCTAGAACGAAGCTCGGAAGGACTGACTACTTCGGGTTTTGAACAATTAGAACCCAATACTTCCTATCTTTTTATTTCCAATCACCGCGATATTATTTTAGACACGTCTCTCTTGAACGTTTGTTTGCACGAGCATCGATTGGTCATGACAGCATCGGCCATTGGAGATAATTTGGTGAAGAAAGATTTCTTAAAAACCTTATCCAAGCTCAATCGAAATTTTGTGGTTCAACGTGGTTTGCCTCCCAGAGAATTGCTTGAAAGTTCTAAGTTGATGTCTGAATACATTGCTCAATTGTTACTTCGTGAAAATCGTTCGGTTTGGATAGCACAACGTGAAGGACGTACCAAAGACGGCAACGATGCCACTCATTCGGGTGTTTTAAAAATGCTAGCCATGGGTTCGGACGAGAAAAACGTGATGAATTATTTTAAGAGAATTAAGATTGTTCCAGTTTCGATTTCTTATGAGTACGATCCAACCGATGCTTTAAAAATGCCACAATTAATGGCCGAAGCTAACGACGAAATTTACAAGAAAGAAAAAAACGAAGATTTTATTACATTGTTAAGCGGGGTGATTGGACAGAAAAAACGCATTCACATTCATGTAGGAAAAGTATTGGACGAGGAAATCGATGCGATTGTTGCAGAAAACGACAACACCAATAAACAAATACAGGCGTTAGCTCAAACCATTGACGATTCGATTTTGCAATCGTATAAATTATGGCCAACCAATTATATTGCCTACGATTTATTGCACAAAACCGATAAATACAAAAACCACTACACTGACGATGAAAAATCACTTTTTGAGCGTCGTTACGAGTTAAAAATTGACACCACCAATGAGCAAATGGTAGAAGGTTTTTTGGCCATGTATGCTAATCCTGTTGTAAATAAATCCAAGTATCAGAATGCACTCTAAACCTTCCATATTACTGATTTATACCGGCGGAACTATTGGTATGATGAAAGACTTTGAAACGGGAGCTTTAAAGGCATTTAATTTTAAAAAATTACTTCAAAAAATTCCTGAAATCAAACAATTGGATTGTGTGATTGAAACGATTTCGTTTGAAAACCCCATTGATTCTTCCAATATGAATCCAGAAAAATGGGTTCAAATAGCCACAATAATTGAAGAAAATTATACATCTTTTGACGGTTTCATTGTACTTCATGGTTCGGATACCATGTCGTATTCAGCATCGGCATTGAGTTTTATGCTCGAAAATCTGAATAAACCAGTTGTATTTACGGGTTCGCAATTGCCTATAGGAGATTTGCGTACCGACGCCAAAGAAAATTTAATTACTGCGATACAAATAGCATCCTTACAACAAAAAGGCAAACCCGTCATCAACGAAGTGTGTTTGTATTTTGAATACAAATTGTACCGCGGAAATCGCACTACCAAAATTAATGCCGAGCATTTTAATGCATTTACTTCGCCTAATTATCCGCCTTTAGCCGAATCGGGCGTGCATTTGAATGTGAACAGCAATTTACTTACTTCAAAAAGTTCTAAGAAGTTAGTGGTTCGCAAAGAACTCAATGACAATGTGGCAATTATCAAGATGTTTCCCGGAATTAACGAATCGGTTTTATCGGCTATTTTTTCAATTCCGAATTTGAAAGGCGTGGTTTTAGAAACCTACGGTTCGGGTAATGCACCAACCCACGATTGGTTCATTCAGATTTTGAAAAATGCCATTAAAAACGGTTTGTTCATAGTGAATGTAACGCAGTGTTCGGGCGGAAGTGTCAATATGGGACAATACGAGACCAGTACACAGCTTAAAAAAATCGGAATCATTTCAGGAAAAGACATTACAACCGAAGCGGCTATCACCAAAATGATGTATTTATTAGGTCAGAATGTAGCTCCAAAAGTGTTCAAAACCATTTTTGAAACGCCATTACGAGGCGAAATGGAATAAACCTTTTTTATTTGCAAAAAAAATCAGTTATTTGCAACCCAATAGAGAGGTGTCCGAGTGGTTGAAGGAGCAAGCCTGGAAAGTTTGTATATGGGTAACTGTATCGTGGGTTCGAATCCCATCCTCTCTGCGAAAGTAATTTATCTAATCAATCGATGCGTAAAATCATTTCCATAGGATTACTGTTTGTAAGCGCTTTTTTCTACGGACAAAAGAAGGAAATCGATTTTGATTCGCCCGATTCGCTTTACCGCGAAGACCAATTTTACATCGGCGCATCTTACAGCAATCTTCAAAATGCACCACAAGGATTTGATCAGGTAAAAATTTCTCCCAATATAGTGTTTGGTTTTCTTCGCGATTTTCCAATCAACAAAAACAGAACTTGGGCCATTGCTCCTGGTTTGGGTTATCGGTTGAGTATTATGAATCAAAATTTAGGAATTCCAGAAAATGGAAACCCAGATTCGTATGCAATTGTTAACTCTGAGTTTGATAAAAATAAATTGTCATTACACTACTTAGAACTTCCTATTGAATTGCGTTGGCGTACATCAACGCCCGAAAGTCATCGCTTTTGGCGTATTTACACCGGATTCAAATTGAGTTACCTCATTCACGATCAGTATAAATTTGAGGGTTCAGGTGTGAGCGTAAAACAAACAGGGAATTCTGATTTAGAAAAACTACAATACGGCGCTTACATTACTTCGGGTTGGAATACTTGGAACGCTTACATTTATTACGGCTTCAATCCCATCTTCAAAAATGCTTCTATTAATGGTGAAAAAATTAAAATGAATACGTTCAACATCGGGTTGATGTTTTACATTTTATAACCATGCATACCACACTATAAGTTGCGGAATCATACCAATTGCATATCCAATTATTAATTCAGTCATGGTGTGTGCTTTCATGTAAAGGCGAGAAGACGCAATAACTCCGGTGAACAAAAACAACAATGCTATGAGGTAAATAATATTAATTTGATTGTGTAAACTCAATCCGATTACAAAAAAAGTCAGCGCGCTAACTCCAATCATGTGTATACTTGATTTGATTTTGAAGAAAAGCAATACAAATGCAATAAACGTTGTTATCAATCCCGCTAAGAAAAAATAATGCAACTCTGGAAAACGATCAATTGTAATGCTTTGTTTGATTAAAACCACAGTCAAAGCCATTTGTAAGAGCAATGGGATTTTACGTTGATTCACATCAGAAAGCATTATGGTATCTACTTTTCCGAAGGTTTTTAGTAAATAAAAGAACGACATCGGAAGAAAAATGGTAATGATAATTACCTGAAAAATCAATAGATACACTTGCGGAATAGTAAAGTAATTTTCTTGGAAAAGAATGTACAAAACCGTTCCCAAAAGCGGGATGAAAATAGGATGGAAGAGGTACGAAAAAAAGGGCAGTATTTTTTTCAATTCAGTTGATTTGATTTCAAAGATAAATAATCAATGTAAATCTATAACTCAAATTGATTAGTTTTGTTTTTATATCAACCTTAAAATAGTATACGCCATGAATGAACAGTATTTGCCCGATGAGGTTATCAGCAGTAAAATTTACTTCATCAGAAATCAAAAAGTGATGCTCGATAGTGATTTAGCTACTCTGTATGCTGTCGAAACCAAACAACTCAAGCGCCAGGTTCGAAGAAATATCGAACGTTTTCCCGAAGATTTTATGTTTGAATTAACCCAAGTTGAGTATGAAATCTTAAGGAGCCAAATTGGCACCTTAAAGAGAGGTGAACACGCAAAATATTTGCCTATGGCTTTCACAGAGCAAGGAATTGCGATGCTTTCTAGTGTTTTGAATAGTTCAACCGCCATCAAAGTCAACATTCAAATCATCAGGGTTTTTACAAAAATCAGACAAGTACTTACTGACACGATGAGTATGAAATTGGAGATTGAAGAGATTAAAAAGAAACTCTCTAACCAAAATCAAAACATCGAACTTGTTTTTAGTTATTTGGATGAATTAATGGATAAAAAAGAAAACGCAGAACCCAGAAAAAGTATTGGTTTTAAACAGAAAAGCAACGATTGATTTGTAAAAAATTAGATTTTTTTACGCATTCTCGCCACAGGAATATCCAACTGTTCACGGTATTTAGCAATGGTTCTTCTGGCAATTGGATAGCCTTTTTCTTTTAAAATTTCGGCCAATTGATCATCGGGAAGCGGTTTGCTTTTGTCTTCGTCTTCGATGACGTTTTGCAGAATTTTTTTGATTTCCAAAGTTGAAACGTCTTCACCTTGGTCGTTTTTCATTGCTTCTGAGAAAAACTCTTTAATGAGTTTGGTTCCGTATGGAGTATCAACGTATTTGCTATTGGCCACACGAGAAACCGTTGAAATATCCAAACCAACCATATCGGCAATGTCTTTGAGAATCATCGGTTTTAAGCTGGTTTCTTCTCCATCCAAAAAGTATTCTTGTTGGAAATGCATGATGGCATTCATGGTTACAAAAAGTGTTTCTTGGCGTTGTCTGATGGCGTCAATGAACCATTTGGCCGAGTCTAATTTCTGCTTTATGAATTGTACTGCATCTTTCTGTTGATGGGATTTGTCGCGCGAATCTTTATAAGTACGCAACATGTCTTGGTAATCTTTAGAAACATGTAAAGTAGGCGCATTTCTGCCGTTCAACGTAAGTTCCAATTCGCCATCAACAATTCGAATAGCAAAATCGGGAACAATGTTTTCGGTAACGCGACTGTTTCCTGCAAAAGAACCGCCAGGTTTCGGATTCAGTTTCTCAATTTCGTGGATGGTTTTCTTCAACTGATCTTGAGAAATACCGTATTTCTGAAGTAACTTATCATAGTGTTTTTTGGTAAAAGCATCAAATTGATTTTCAATGATGTCAATCGCCAAATCAACTGATTCAGTAGGCGTTTTGTGTTTTAATTGCAATAATAAACACTCTTGTAAATCGCGCGCTCCAACGCCTGAAGGTTCGAGTTCGTGCACGACATGCAAAATTTTCTCCACCGTTTTTTCATCGGTATAAATGCCTTGGGTGAAGGCCATATCGTCTACAATGTCTTGAATCGAACGGCGCAAATAACCATCATCATCAATGCTTCCGACTAAAAATTCGGCAATTTCTCTTTGCTCATCCGAAAGAATGAACGTGTTCAATTGATTGATTAAATCCTGATGAAAACTCGTTTGCGCAGCATAAGGCGTATCGCGTTCTTCATCGTCATCAGAGTAATTGTTGGATTGTAATTTATAATCGGGTGTTTCGTCGTCACTTAAATATTCGTCAATGTTGATGTCTTCGGCTTCAATGTTATCACTTCCTTCATAGTCGTCGTATTCATCGTTGTTGTCGAATTCATCTTTTTCATACATTTCTTCCTCTTCTTGTCCGCCTTCCAATGCAGGGTTTTCAACTAATTCTTCTTTCAGACGTTGCTCAAATGCTTGCGTCGGCAATTGAATCAACTTCATCAACTGAATTTGTTGAGGAGATAATTTTTGAGAGAGTTTGAACTGTAGGTTTTGTTTTAACATTGTGTTTTTAGTTTAAAGGTTTAAGAGTTTAAGGGTTTAAATTTGTTATGGTTAAACAACTTTAAACAATTTAAACAACATTAAACTTTTTTAAAACTCGGCATTCTGAGGCGTTCTTGGAAACGGAATTACGTCTCTAATATTAGTCATTCCAGTTACGAAAAGTACCAAACGTTCAAATCCTAATCCGAAGCCCGAGTGAACTGCACTTCCGAATCGGCGTGTATCCAAATACCACCATAATTCTTCTTCGTCGATGCCTAAGACTTTCATTTTTTCAACTAATACATCATAGCGTTCTTCACGTTGTGAACCACCAACGATTTCACCAATGCCTGGAAATAAAATATCCATGGCACGAACGGTTTTTCCGTCTTCATTCAAACGCATGTAAAACGCTTTGATGTTAGCTGGATAATCAAACAAAATCACTGGACATTTAAAGTGTTTTTCCACTAAATAACGTTCGTGTTCTGATTGTAAATCGGCGCCCCATTCGTTGATGATATAGCTGAATTTTTTCTTTTTATTGGGAGAAGATTCTCTTAAAATATCAATCGCTTCGGTATAGGAAACGCGTTTGAAATTGTTTTCTAAAACGAAATTCAATTTCTCTAACAAGTTCATTTCGCTGCGTTCAGCTTGTGGTTTTGATTTTTCTTCTTCTACCAAACGACTTTCTAAAAACTTCAAGTCTTCCGGACATTTGTCCATCGTATATTTGATGACAAATTGGATGAAATCTTCGGCCAAATCCATGTTGTCGTTCAAATCATTAAACGCAACTTCAGGTTCAATCATCCAAAACTCAGCCAAGTGACGCGAAGTATTCGAGTTTTCGGCTCTAAATGTTGGTCCGAAGGTATAAATCTGACCCAAAGCCATAGCAAAGGTTTCTCCTTCCAATTGGCCAGATACAGTAAGATTAGTTTCTTTTCCGAAGAAATCTTTTTCCCAATCAATTTTTTGAGTATTAGAAATTGTAAATAAATTATAAAAAGACAGTGAGAATAGAGGATATTTTTTGGCACCATGAATTCTTCTTATTGTTTTTCCTATTTCATTATCAAGTTTCCATCCATTTTCTTTGCATATTTTTTTAATTTCAAGAACTAAATCTCTTTTATTTAGATTGTTAAATCCAAAATTCTCAAATTTTTTGAAGAATCTATTAAATGATTTAAAAGCCTTTTGTTTTTTATCTAAATCTAAATTAGTGTTAATTTGTTCTATCCAGTACTCAATTTGTTCTGGTTTGGCAAGTATTATTGATTTAAATGAGGCAGTTTGACCCTTTAGCTTTTTTGCGATTAAAATTTTTATATCATTGAATTCATCATTTTCTGAAGTCATGAAGTAGTTTAAAATCTCCTCATAATATTTTTCAGCAATCTTATCGAATTTACTGTAGTCAATGGCATCTTCTTCACCATTTTTCAAAGTTTTTATTGGCGGATTTATTGAAGATAAAGTTGTAACACGGAACATTTCTCCTGCGCCTTCTGCATCCGAACCTGTTATGATTGGTGTGTTTACGTATACAAATCCTTTTTCTTGAAAATAGGTGTGAACCGCATGCGCCAAAACCGAACGAACGCGCATAATTGCTCCGAAGGCATTGGTACGCACACGTAAATGAGCGTTTTCACGTAAAAACTCCAATGAGTGTTTTTTAGGTTGCATTGGGAATTTCTCAGCATCTGAATCGCCTAAAATTTCAAGTTTTGAAGCTTGTACTTCGTATTTTTGACCCGCACCTTGACTCTCTACCAAAGCTCCGGTAACCGAAATTGCCGCTCCTGTGGTAATGCGTTTTAGTGTTTCTTCTGGTGTGTTTTCAAAATCAACTACACACTGAATATTATTGATGGTCGAACCGTCGTTCAACGCAATGAATTGATTATTTCTAAAAGTTCTAACCCAGCCTTTTACATTCACTTCTGCAATCGTCGTTGTGCTGTTTAATAAGTCTTTTACTTTTGTATGTTTCATTATAAATGGAATTAGTAGTGCAAATATAAATTAATTATTTTTCTTTTCTAACTCGTCCAATTCTTCATCGCTATGTTCCAAAATATCAATAATTGGTTCGATGAATTCTTGTTCGTTGGCCAATGTTTTATTTAACGTCAATACTAACGATGGCAATAATACCAAATTGGATAACATTCCGAAGAACAAGGTCAAAGCTACCAATCCGCCCAAAGCAATCGTTCCGCCAAAACTGGACAACATGAAAACCGAAAATCCAAAGAATAGTACAATTGAGGTGTAGAACATACTGATTCCAGCATCATCAAACGTAGCAAAAACCGATTTTTTAATTTTCCATTCGTTTCGAGACAACTCCAATCGGTATTGCGCTAGGAAACGCAAGGTGTCATCTACCGACATTCCGAAAGCGATTCCAAATACCAAAATGGTTGATGGTTTTAACGGAATTCCCAAAAAGCCCATCAATCCAGCGGTCATTATAAGAGGAAGTAAATTGGGTATGATGGAAACCAATACCATTTTTATAGAGCGGAACATGATGGCGACTAACCCGGCAGTTATTAAAAAGGCAAAAAGCAATGACGACAATAAGTTGTCTAACAAATATTTTGTTCCTTTTTGAAACACTGACGCTTTTCCAGTCATGACTACTTCGTAACGTGGCGAAGGAAATATTTTGTTGATTTTATTGCGCAGTTGCGCTTCGATGGCTTCCATTTTTTCGCCATTTTCGTCTTTAATGAACGTTGTAATTCGTGCTACACTTCCATCCGAAGTAATGTAGCTCTTTAGTTGGTTATCTTTGGTACTGTCGAGCGAATTTTTGATGTACGGTAGAATGAACGACTCTTCTTGCGAGGTTGGCAATTCGTAAAATTCTGGATTTCCGTTGTAATACGCTTGTTTGAAACTTTTGGCTATCGATACTATCGAAATCGGTTTTGAAAGCTCGGGTATATCCGTAATTGTTTCTTCCAAATCTTCAATACGACGCAAATTGGTCAATCGCATGGCACCATTTTTCTTTTTGGTGTCAATCATGATTTCCAAAGGCATTACACCGTCAAATTCTTTTTCGAAGAAGCGAATGTCTTCAAAAAAATCAGTTTTCTTAGGCATGTCTTCAATCAGACTTCCTGAGATTTTGATTTCGTAAATTCCAATGATTCCGAAGACTAATAATATCACAGCAGTAACATAAACACCAACACGGTTGTATTTTACTGTGCGTACAATCCAACCCATAAAAGAGGTTAAATATTCGCGCTCTAAATGACCTAAATGCCTCGGAATTGGTGGTGGAATGTAACTGAAAAATATCGGAATAATCAACAAACACAACAAATAAATGGCAATGATGTTGATGGAAGTCACTACTCCAAATTCGACCAACAAAGTGTTGTTTGTAGCGATGAAAGTAGCAAAACCAAAAGCAGTGGTCAAGTTGGTCATTAACGTGGCAGTTCCTGTTTTGGTGATTACACGTTGTAACGATTTAGCTTTATTGGCGTGTTTTTGGTATTCTTGATGGTATTTGTTGATGAAGAAAATGCAATTCGGAATTCCGATTACAATTACTAAAGTCGGGACCAAAGCTGTAAGAACGGTGATTTCATAACCCAACATGGCCAACGTTCCAAACGACCACATTACACCAATAATTACAACTACCAGCGAGATTAATGTAGCTCGGAATGATCGGAAGAAAAAGAAGAAAATTAATGACGTAATCAGTAACGCAGCGCCAATAAACAAACCAATTTCGTCGATAATGGTTTTGGCGTTAAGTGTTCGTATGTAAGGCATTCCCGAAGTGCGTAAATCAACTCCAGTTTCCTTTTCAAACTTTTCAATTTCCGGAATTAAATCGTTCAGCACATAATCTTTACGAGCAATAGTGTTGACGATTTTTTTGTCTAAATAAATGGCAGAACGAATCGCGCCTGATTTTTTATTGAACAACAAACCTTCATAAAACGGAAGTTGTCTGAATAAATCGGCTTTTATCTTTTTCAGGTACTTTTCGTCTTGAATTTTATTCTGATTGACAAATGGTTGTAGTTGGAACGTTTGTAACGAATCGTTTTTAACCAGCGTTTGTAAATTATCTACCGAAATCACAAGCGAAACTTCCTTGTGTGATTTGATAGTAGTCATCAATTCACTCCATGCTTGGTACACTTTTGGAGTAAATAATTTTTGGTCTTTGGTAGCAATGACGATTAGATTTCCTTCCTCACCAAAGTTTTTGAGAAATTTATCATAATCAACATTTACTTTATCATCAGCAGGAATCAGATTGGCTTCAGTGTGAGTAAATTTGATATTCTTCCATTGAAAGACCATGAAAATCGTTAGTAAAACGACTCCACTTAAAATAATAATTCTATTTCTGAGGATGATTCGAGCGATTAATTCCCAAAATCCTATTCCTAACATCTTTTTCATACTGACTTAAAACGGGTGCAAAGGTAGTGAAAACCTCTCAAAATCAAAGTCGGAGAAAGTAAAAGTTTTACTAAATAACGAATTGAAAATTTGATATTATTTTTATATTAATTTACATCAAAGATGCAGAACTTTTCTCATATTTGTAATGCCTTAAAATAAAGTATGAAGAATCTTAAAAATGCTATTTTTTACATTGGAGTCACAGGTGGTTTTACCGCTCTAATGTATTGGATTGTCAGCAAAGGGAAAGAATTAGAAATAGGTAGAAATATTATTTCACCTACTTCTAAAGACACTTTATTCAATCAGTTTTTGGTTTCTTTATACCACAACTTACAGCATCCTTTAGCCATACTTTTACTACAAATAATTACCATTATTATTGTGGCGCGATTTTTTGGCTGGGTCTTCAGAAAAATCGGTCAACCTACCGTAATCGGCGAAATTGTAGCAGGAATTTTCCTCGGACCATCATTAGTTGGTTTGTACTTTCCAGAATATTCGGGTATGCTATTTCCAAAGGAATCATTAGGGAATTTACAGTTTTTAAGCCAAATAGGTTTGATCCTTTTTATGTTTGTAATTGGAATGGAACTCGACTTAAAAGTGCTGAAAAACAAAGCCAATGAAGCCGTGGTTATTAGTCATGCAAGTATCGTAATTCCGTTTGCCTTAGGAATTGGATTGTCGTATTTTATTTACCATCAATTTGCTCCCGAAGGTATTGAGTTTTTGTCGTTTAGTTTGTTCATGGGAATTGCCATGAGTATTACGGCTTTCCCGGTTTTAGCCCGAATTGTACAAGAACGAGGCATTCATAAAACCAAACTCGGAACCATTGTAATTACTTGTGCCGCCGCCGATGATATTACCGCTTGGTGTTTATTAGCTGCCGTAATCGCTATTGTAAAAGCAGGCACTTTTGCCAGTTCGTTATACATCATTTTAATGGCTGCTGTATACGTAATTGTGATGTTGTTTTTGGTAAAACCCTTTCTTAAAAAAGTAGGAGATTTATATGGAAACAAAGACAATCTAAGCAAATCAGTAGTTGGTATTTTCTTATTGACTTTAATTATTTCGTCGTATTTGACAGAAATCATCGGAATTCATGCATTATTCGGCGCTTTTATGACTGGTGCTATAATGCCCGATATTACCAAGTTCAGAACTATTTTCATCGAAAAAGTAGAAGACGTATCGGTAATTTTACTGCTTCCTTTGTTCTTTGTTTTTACCGGGTTGCGAACTGAAATCGGATTGATTAACGATCCGTATTTGTGGAAAATAACAGGTTTAATCGTATTGGTTGCTGTTGTTGGTAAATTCTTCGGAAGTGCTTTGGCTGCGAGATTTGTAGGTCAAAATTGGAAAGACAGTCTGACTATTGGCGCACTTATGAATACACGAGGTTTAATGGAGTTGGTAGTGTTGAATATTGGATATGAATTAGGCGTTTTGTCGCCACAAATTTTCACCATGATGGTCATTATGGCATTGGTTACAACTGTGATGACTGGTCCGGCATTGGACTTAATCAATCTCATTTTTAAATCAAAAGAGGATTTTATTTCAAAAGATGTATTGAACGATAAATTCAAGATTTTAATTTCTTTTGGAAATCAAGAGAAAGGTAAATCATTGTTAAGATTGGCCAATAGTTTTGTAAAAAATCAAAAGGAAAATACCAACATTACAGCAATGCACTTAACGTTGAGTGACGAAACGCATGCTTACAATTTAGAAGAATACGAGAAGGAGACTTTTGCACCCATTGTTGATGAGTCTAAAGTGTTGAATCAGGAAATTGATACTATTTTTAAAGCCACAGTAGATGTGGAAAACGACATTGTTGATATTGCTGCCAAAGGCGACTTTGACTTGGTTTTGGTTGGTTTAGGGAAATCCATTTTCGAAGGTTCTTTTTTAGGAAAAATATTAGGATTTACTTCTCGAATCATCAATCCCGATCGTCTTTTGGATAAATTTACGGGTAAAGAAGGCCTATTTGAAAATTCTCCTTTTGATGATCGAACGCGACAAATTATTTCTAAAAGTAAAAATCCACTCGGAATTTTAATCGATAAAGAATTGAATCAAGTGAACGAAGTTTTTGTTCCGATTTACAATTCCGATGACACTTTTTTGATTGAATACGCTCAGAAACTCATTCATAATAACAATTCGAAAATCAGCTTGGTTGATATTAATGATCAATTGAAATCGAATTTTGTTCTTGAAAAAGCAGTTCAAGGATTGAGTGATCTTTATCCTTCCAACGTTGAAATCTTGAATGATAAAAAATTGAACGCAGGATTTTTTATCAACCAAGACTTAATGATGATCAGTTTGGAAAGTTGGAAAACTTTGGTCGATTCGCAATCGATTTGGTTGAGCAATGTTCCTTCTACGTTGATTATTAAACCGTAATCTAGATTCCTAAATCCAAATGATAGGAAATTTTCAACGATAAATTGTCTTCAAATTTGGGTAACGCGTTGGGTCCGTAACGGATGAAGAAATTCAATCCAAAACCTTTAAAAATCTTATTGACTTCAGCGCCACTTTCTAAAAATCCTTTTTCTAACGTTTTGAATATAAATTTGTCGTGTTGCTCAGGATTTTTCAATGTTCCAAAAGCAGTTCGGGTTACTACTGAAATTTCGGGACTGATTTTATATCCTAATTTTATTTTATTGAAAGTATGACGCGCTTGAAGCATGAAATAATTACTCGAGAAAAACTCGTTGTAGTACATGGTTTCAAAACTGTTTTTGCCTGCTAAAGTGATTCGTTTGAGAAGCGTATTTCTATCCAAGTTATTCGGTGCAATACTGTATAAATGCGTCAATGGAATTTCTCCATTACTAATACCAGTTTGAAAAACAAAAGCAGTTTTTTGTCCGGATAAAAACGGAATTTCATATTCAATTTTGAAATCAAATTTGGTAAAATCAAAATTGTTGTCGAACATACCCGGAATAGATTTGGTGATTTGCAAGGAGAATTTCGGGAACCTTTTTTCGATTTCCAATCGACCTGTTGGCGTTTGCATATAACCACTAAACGGATTCCACTGAATCGCAAAAAGTGCGGTTGAAATCTTATAATTGGTGTAAATTTCATCGTTGGAGATGAAGTTGTATTCAAATAAAGGCCTGATTTCTGAACGTGTAATTGAGAAATAGGTGTTGGTTTTCGGAATGATTTTACTTTCTAAAAAAGCCGAAAATGTTTTGTTTTCATAGAAGGTAGAAACGTTAATCGGTCGCGGATCATAAATGCGGAAACGACGGTTTTGTGTGGCAAACTGAATTTGTCCAATCTCGCTCAAATCATCCGAATAACTCGCATTCAACCAAGTATTTGTAGGTTTGTCCAATTGATAGGAAGGTGTAACTCCGTATTTGAAACCTTCGTCTTTAAATCCGTACGCACCATAAAAAGCCAATTTGTAACGTTCTGATAATTTAGTGTTGGTTACAGCGCCAAAACCCACTCTGAAACCTTCGTAGTTGTTGTATTTTAGAATACTTCGTAAATCAATATCCAAAATAGAAATCGGAATGTAACCGTTGATGACTTTTTTGCCGAAGAGTAATTTCTTCTCGATTTTTTCCGCATCCGACAAACTATCTAAAGCGATATAAGTATAGATTTTTCGTTTGTCTAAAGTGTCTTTACTGAACGAATTCCAGTATTTGTCTTCTACTTTAAGACTCGATTTGGGAACGTCAATTTTTATTTTCGGTTGAATAATTGTGGTGGGTTGGTTGATTTTGATGTCGAATGGTTTCGATTCAATGAGTAAATATGCCTGATCGGAGGCGTCGTTTTGCGCCCGAAGTTTGGAAGTTGAATTGAATTTTATCGTTCCGCCTAAAATCTTTAAATCTTCGTTGTTGTTGCCTTTGATGACTTCAAATTTTCTTTTTTCAGGAAACCACAAACCGTATTCTTTCATGTAATTGAACGTATATGTGGCATTAATATTGACGGTTCCGTAAATTCGGTAGTACGCTTTGGCAACGCCAAAAGTTTCGGCATCAATGTATATTAAACCGCGCAAACTACTCGATTTTAAGTTCTTCGGCTGAAAATACACTCGGTACACACTGCGATTCTGAATTTTTAAGGTGTCGATCAATTTGAAAGTATACATTCGTCGACCAAAATTCGAAATCGGATTCAGCACCGGAATTTCAATAATTTCAAAAGGCGTTTCATAAATAGAGTACGACACTAATTTCAAACCCAAATATTCGTACAACGGTTGTTTGAAACCTGCCATTCGTGCGGCAACAACGGTTTCTTTGTTTCCTTTTTTGTTGTGTTGAATAAAATTTACCTTTTCGGCTTGGTACAAATGTTGCTTTTCGGTCAGTTTTTTGAATTTGTAATTGGACGAATCCAGTTTAATTTTTTTAGTCCCAAAAATGTTCTTTTTTACAATCGTATCGATTTTACTACTGATTTGATTAGGATGAGCCGAAACCAAAACCCTTTCGTAGTTTTTATATTCAAAAGATTCCAACGCTTTTTCAGGGTTGTTTTGGTTTTTCTTTTCAATCATCGTTTTAACCAAGCCATTGACCAAATTTTCTGAATAAATCTCAATGTCTTTCTGAGTATTATCAGAAATCATTTTGATGAGTAAAAAAGTAGCGTCTTTGGTTAAGTAATAATTGTTGGTATAATAACCTTTGTAAGAAAACAAAACGGGTTTTTTTTCATTGGTGATGACAATGGTAAATCGTCCTTCCCAATCGGCAGTGATGGTTTTGTTTTCGTGAGTTATCTTAGCAAAAGCAATAGGAACAGTCGAATCAAAATCAATTACTTGACCTTGTAATTTTTGTTGAGAATAGGCGAAATGAGTCAGTATAAAAAAGCAAATAGCCCAAAAATAGTTCATATTGTTTTGTTGATTGCTAGACAAAAATAGCAATAAAAAATCCATCCGCGAGTGACAGATGGATTTTAATATAGTTTTAACTCTAAAGAAGTTACACTTTCATAATCTCAGCTTCTTTGATGACCAAATGCTCTTCAATTTTTTTGATGAAATTATCGGTTAATTTCTGAACATCTTCTTCCGCTTTTTTACACAAATCTTCAGAAGCACCTTCTTTTTCTAGTTTTTTGATGTCAGTATTGGCATCTTTTCGGTGGTTACGAATACCAATTTTAGCATCTTCTGCCTCTTGTTTGGCTTGTTTTACCAAATCTCTTCTTCGTTCTTCTGTAAGTGGTGGAACACTGATAATGATAACGTCACCATTATTCATCGGATTGAACCCAAGATTGGCCACCATAATGGCTTTTTCAATCGGTTGCAACATGCTTTTTTCATACGGTTGTATCGTAATGGTTCTTGCATCTGGAACGTTGATGTTGGCAATTTGTGATAATGGCGTTTGTGATCCATAGTATTCCACAAAAACGCTTCCCAACATTTGAGGCGATGCTTTTCCGGCACGAATATTTAAAAAAGATTTTTCTAAGTGAGCTACAGAAGCCATCATTGCTTCTTTAGTTTCATCAATAATAAATTCGATTTCTTCCATATTTTTTACTGTTTGTAGTTCGTTGTTTATGGTTTATAGTCAACAATAAACTACAAACCATAAACTTTAAACTTATATATTTACAATTGTTCCTACGTTTTCGCCTTCGCAAATTTTAAGCAAATTACCTCTTTTGTTCATGTCAAAAACAACGATGGGTAATTTATTTTCCTGACTCAATGTAAAAGCAGTGGTGTCCATTACATTCAATCCTTTTTTCAATACATCTTCAAACGAAATGTAATCGAATTTTATAGCCGATTTGTCTTTTTCTGGATCAGCAGTGTACACTCCATCTACTCGAGTTCCTTTTAGAATCACATCGGCATGCACTTCAACTCCGCGTAAAACAGCAGCAGTATCGGTTGTGAAATACGGATTTCCTGTTCCAGCACCAAAAATAACAATTCTGCCTTTTTCCAAATGGCGAACCGCTCTTCTTTTGATGTACGGTTCAGCAATCGCTTCAATTTTCAAGGCCGTTTGCAAACGCGTTAACATTCCTTTGTCTTCCAACGCACCTTGTAAAGCCATTCCGTTAATCACTGTGGCCAACATTCCCATATAATCGCCTTGCACACGATCCATTCCGTTGCTTGCTCCGGCAACTCCTCTAAAAATGTTTCCGCCTCCAATGACAATGGCAATTTCTACACCTTTGTCGTGAATTTGTTTGATTTCGTCAGCGTATTCGGCCAGAATTTTTGGGTCAATTCCGTATTGACGTTCACCCATTAATGCTTCGCCACTCAATTTTAGAAGAATTCTTTTGTATTTCATAGTTGTGTTTGTGTTCTATTTTGTGATGCAAATATAGTTATAATATGATTTTGTGAAATAGCAAATTAAAATTTATGCACCTAAAGATTCAAATGATTTTTTGGCTGTTTGATAGCCGATTTCAAAAATTTGATCCATTTTATTTTTGTTGGTTTCAAAAGTGTTAAAACTCGATAATTCTTCGGGTTCTATGACTAAATCGCAATTGTTGAACTTTTGTAAATTCGAATTGGCAGCCAATAATTCAAATGCTCTGGTAGTTACGGCTTTGATTGATTTAAGGTCTTTGGCTTCAATTTTCTGAACCGGACTAACGTAAATACCTATGATATTATCGCATCGACCTTGTAAAATATCGGAAGGAAAATGATTTAGAATTCCACCATCACTGTAAATATTCGAGTCAATTTGATAGGGCGAAATAACACCTGGAACTGCCGATGAAGCCAAAACAGCATCCACAATTTTGGTGTTGTTATCAAAAATTTTAAGTTTTCCTTTGACCATATCGGTTGCAGTAATATAGAGTGGAATCGGCAATTCGTTCATTTTTGCATCGCCAAAAACTTGCTTGAAATAAACAATGAACGACTCCGAATCTATAATGCCAGCTTTTTTCAATGTAAAATGCTTCCAATGAAAAAAATAAATTGATTTAAAGAAGGCTAGGATTTCTTCTGGAGATTTTCCCCAAGCATACAAAGCACCCACTATGGCTCCAGCACTCGAACCCGCAATGTGCGAAGGTTTTATTTTTTGTTCTTCTAAAAATTGAATCGCACCAGCATGTGCAATTCCTTTGGTTCCACCGCCCGATAAAGCATATCCAACTGATTTTGAGCTTACATCCATAGTTTCTTTCTGAAATTAACCTAACTGTAATAGTTGTTACAAATCATTTGTAAAAATAAAACTAATTTTGCTGCATAAAACAAACAAATGAACTCAATTATAAAAGAAAGCTTAGAACGCAGTTTTTCGTACGAAGAGTACAGAAATTTACTTACTAATTTACTAAAAGTAGGCAAAACAACAGGAAATGATCAATCAGATGCAATGATACATTATGCCGAATTGAATGAGGCGCGTTTGCATCGATTGGACAAAACCATGCAAGTGACTGACGAAGTACAACTGAAGCTGGAGCAATTGACTAAAGAATACCTTTGGTTGGTCATTAGCGAAGGTTGGTGTGGTGATGCAGCACAGATTTTGCCCATAATCAATAAAATGGCTTTGGTATCTGATACAATTGAATTGCGAATCATTTTACGCGATGACAATGAGGAAGTGATGAATATGTTCTTAACGAACGGCACCAAATCGATTCCGAAATTGATTATTATCGATAAAGAATCGGGAGAAGTCATTGGTGATTTCGGGCCACGACCACAAGGAGCGAAACAACTCATTTTAGACTATAAAGCAGCACATGGTGTAGTTGACGAAACGGCAAAAATCGAATTGCAAAAATGGTATTTACACGATAAAGGAATTTCGACTCAAAATGAAATTATGGAGTTGATGTAATTTGAACCATATAAGGCATGTAAGGAATATAAGTGCAAAATATTCGTTCCAAAGGTTTTTAATTGCTTTAATGTTTGAGGAAAATTAAGAATTTGATACCGTAACTTGTCTTTCAAAAACTTCAGGTGTAACTGCATTTTTTACGTCATAATCACCAATTTTGGTTCGGCGTAAAGCGGTTAAATGTCCGCCCGACTGCAACGCTTTTCCAAAATCATAGGCCAACGAACGAATGTACGTTCCTTTGCTGCATTGTACTCTAAAATCAATTTCGGGTAAAGCAAAGCGTGTGATTTCAAATTCGTAAATAGTGGTTTTTCGTGAAGTAATTTCTACTTCTTCACCAGCACGAGCGTGTTCGTACAATCGCTTTCCGTCTTTTTTGATGGCTGAAAATACAGGTGGTTTTTGATTGATTTCGCCTAAAAATTGTTGTGTAGTTGCTGAAACTAACGCCTCTGATATATGTTCAATAGGAAAAGTAGCATCAATTTCGGTTTCTAAATCGTATGATGGTGTAGTAGCGCCAACGGTTATTGTTCCAGTATATTCTTTGGTTTGCGCCTGAATCTCAGTGATTTTTTTAGTTAATTTTCCTGTGCAAACAATTAGTAATCCCGAAGCCAAAGGATCTAAAGTTCCGGCGTGACCGATTTTGAATTTCTTCGGAAGATTATAGTGTCGTTTGAGTAAATACTTCAACTTATTGACCGCTTGAAACGAACTCCACGTTAGCGGTTTGTCGATCAATAGCACTTGACCTTCCAAAAAATCATCAGCTGTTTTCAAACGGTTATTTATTTAAAGAAAAGTAAATTAAAAGTGCAATTCCAGCTACAATTCGGTAGTAACCCCAAGGTTTGAATCCGTATTTTTTAATAATTCCGATGAAGAATTTTATGGCAATAACGGCTACAATAAACGCTACCACATTTCCAATCAGAAATAACTTAATATTTTCACTCGATTGAGTGACCAATTCGTAACCTTTTAATTGTGAAGCTTCGTAGGTTTTTAAAAACAACGAATAAGTAGTAACCGCTAACATGGTTGGAACTGCCAAGAAAAAAGAAAACTCGGCAGCGGTTTCTCTGGTCAATCCTTGTTGCATTCCGCCAATGATAGAAGCAGCCGAACGACTGGTTCCAGGCATCATTGCTAAGCATTGCCAAAACCCTATAGTAACGGCTTTTTTGATGGTAATGTCTTCTTCTTTGGCTACTGTAGGATGATTGAATCGACTGTCAATAAACAGTAAAACAACGCCGCCAACGATCAAAACAATCGCAATCGGGATGGGATTTCCTAAAACGGCTTCAATTTTATCATCGAATAATTTCCCTAAAACCAAAGCAGGAAGAACAGCACAAGCCAATTTGATATAAAAATTGATTTTGGTAAAGTCGAAAAACTTCTTCCAATACAAAACAACTACTGCAAGTATGGCTCCAAATTGTATGGCAACTTGAAACAGCTTCACAAAATCGTCGTTTTGAATTCCGAAAAAAGAACTGGTGAAAATCATGTGCGCCGTTGAAGAAACAGGTAAATATTCGGTTAATCCTTCAACAATGGCAATGAGAATGGCTTGTAGTAAATCCATTTATTTCTTTAATTTCGGGCTTTGAGTTTTAAAAATCGAAAAAATCACTACTCCAAAACCTGCTAGAACTACTGTTGGAGCCAAACGAATGCGTCTGAAACTGAACAATTCATGTTCTTTAAAAACGTTCGGATCTTCGCTTCCGCCACCGCTCATTAAGATAAATCCAAGCGCAATTACTACTAGTCCAATAAGAAGAATTTTGTAGTTGATGGCTTCAAATAAAAAGCCGTTTTTGTTTTCATTTTCTTTCATAATAGTATTTTGTTTATCGGTAATTATGTGGCTTTTTGCCTTTTTATTTCTTAAAAAACACCTTGTCTAATTTATTGTTATTGAAGGCTTCAAGGTATTTTTGTGTTTCAGTTGGAACGGCTACTTTATTATCAATGCAGTACTTCAAAACTATTTTGGCTGCGTTAAGTTGCACTTCTCTACAATCTTCTTGTTTAGCGTATTTTTTTCCTTTAATCGGAATGCATTTTAAGAATCGTTGGTGTTGCAATTTCTGATTTAAAATATAATTTATCGAAGCCACAACATTTAAAAAAGCTACATTTTTATCTGTTTTTAATGATTCGTGAAATGGAGTTCCGATTGGAATACCAAACCACTTTTCTTTATCCATCCAATACTCTACAATTTGCACTGATGCTCTGTATTCTCTAGCGCCAATCAAATGATGATTGTCTAAAATGTATTGAGTTGCCATTTGTAAACCCAATTCAAATTCGTCATCAAAAGTTGGGTTTTTGGCTTTGACAATGTGTTTGTGAATGTTTACCATATCTTGTCCAACAGAAAAAAAAGGCAAACAAAAAATGAAAAGGAATACGAAATACTTTTTCATGTTTCAAACAATTAGTATAAATCGTCTGTTCTTAAATTTAAGAAACGCTGAGTGGCAAAATACGTGCTTATCCATGTGATTAAAACGCCCAAAGCTAAAACGCCAAAAAGAACAGCAATGGTCAATTCAATGTCTTTAAAAATATCCAATGCGGGGTAATTTACATGAATGTAAAATAAAACGCCCACCAACACTAAAACAGCCAAAACCGAACCAATTACACCCAAAATAATGCTTCGATTGATGAAAGGTTTTCGGATGAAGGCTTTCGTTGCGCCTACCATTTGCATTGTTTTAATGATGAAACGATTGGCATAAATGGACAAACGAAGCGAACTGTTGATCAATAAAAATGAAATGATAGCAAAAACAGCACTTATGAATAATACCCAAAAACTTACTTTTCGGATGTTGTCATTTACTAATGTGATTAATTGTTTGTCGTACACCACATCAATCACCATTGGATTGGAACGAATTTGATTTTCTGCTCTTGAAAATCCCGGATTCGTAACGTAATCAGCTTTCAAATGAATGTCAAACGAATTGTACAGCGGATTCGCACCTAAGTATTCTACAAAGTTTTCACCCAAGGTTTTTTCGTGCGCTTTGGCCGCTTCTTCTTTGCTTACGAATTTGAAATCTTTAGCAAATTTTGATGCTTTTAATTCGGCGTCAAAGGCTTTGAAAACACTATCGTTAGAGTTATTGTCAAAGAAAACCGTCATTACAATGTCTTCTTTGAAGTTGTCCGACAAACGTTTCGAATTAATTACAAATAATCCGAGCAATCCTAGTAAAAATAATACCAGAAAAACACTCAAAACTACTGATACATACGACGTAATTACTCTGCGCTTTTGGAATTTTTCAAATGATGATGACATATACTGTATTTTATGCGGTAAAAATAATAAAGAATTTGTTTATTCAAATGTTTATAACGTTTAAAGTTTTGAGTTTAGTACAATAAACGTAAATTTGCCGACGATTATCCATGACATTAACTTTCGATTAACTTTCGACCTAAAAATGAAATTTTTTATCAAAGTAAATTCTTACAAGTTTTGTGTTTTTAAAACGATAATTTTGAACGATTTTAGTATTAATTAAAAAATAAAAATCAGTAACTAATTTCAGAGTCATTCAATGACTCAGTTACTAAGTCACTCAGTCACTTAAAAATGACTCGAGCCCAAAGGGCGACAGCATGAGACCTTTAAAAAAAATATAAAAGACGAATGAAATACTTTCACGAAAAAATCGAAGCCAAATGGCAACAGTATTGGGCAGAAAACCAAACCTTCGCCGCATCTAATAATTCTGATAAGCCAAAATATTATGTATTGGACATGTTTCCGTATCCTTCGGGCGCCGGATTACACGTTGGCCATCCACTAGGTTACATAGCTTCCGATATTGTTGCGCGTTACAAACGCCACAAAGGTTTTAATGTATTGCATCCGCAAGGCTACGATTCTTTTGGTTTGCCTGCCGAACAATACGCGATTCAAACGGGTCAACATCCCGAAAAAACCACTCGTGAAAACATTGCTCGCTACCGTGAACAATTGGATAAAATTGGTTTTTCATTCGATTGGAGTAGAGAAGTACGTACTTCAAATCCTGATTATTACAAACACACTCAGTGGATTTTCATACAATTGTTCAATTCGTGGTACAACAACGATTCCGATAAAGCCGAAGACATTGCTACTCTAATTTCAATTTTTGAAAAAGAAGGAAATGCAAACGTAAATGCAGTGTGTGATGATAATATTGCAACTTTTTCAGCTTCTGAGTGGAATTCACTTTCATCAGAAGAACAACAGAAAATTTTATTACAGTATAGGTTAACCTATTTAGCAGAAACCGAAGTGAATTGGTGTCCGGCTTTAGGAACGGTTTTGGCCAACGACGAAATTGTAAACGGTGTTTCCGAACGTGGCGGTCATCCGGTAATTCGCAAAAAAATGACCCAATGGTCGATGCGCATTTCAGCCTATGCCGAACGTTTGCTACAAGGTTTAGATACCATCGATTGGACCGAAAGTTTGAAAGAGTCGCAACGCAATTGGATTGGAAAATCAGTCGGAGCTTCTGTAGATTTCAAACTGCAGAACTCAGAACGCAGTATTTCGGTGTTTACAACTCGTCCTGATACCATTTTCGGAGTAACTTTTATGACTTTAGCTCCCGAACACGAATTAGTATCACAAATCACAACTCCCGAACAAAAAGAAGCCGTTGAAGCTTATGTAGAAGCAACTGCCAAACGCTCCGAAAGAGAGCGAATGGCCGATGTAAAAACCATATCGGGAGTATTCACCGGTGCATATGCCGAACATCCGTTTACCAAAGAACCGATTCCGGTGTGGATTGGCGATTACGTGTTGGCAGGTTACGGAACTGGAGCTGTAATGGCCGTTCCGTGTGGTGACGAACGCGATTATGCCTTTGCTAATTTCTTCAAAGGTAAAAACGGAATGCCCGAAATTAAAAATATTTTCAATCAAGATATTTCTGAAGCGGAGTACGGAGAAAAAGGTGGTTTTGAATTGGTAAACTCTGATTTCCTTAACGGTTTAGGATACAAAGACGGAACCAAAAAAGTAATCGAAGAACTCGAAAAAATCGGGCAAGGTAAAGGCAAAACCAATTACCGTTTGCGCGATGCGGTTTTTTCACGTCAACGTTATTGGGGCGAACCGTTTCCAGTCTATTATGTGAACGGATTACCGCAAATGATCGACGCTCAACATTTACCCATTGTTCTTCCTGAAGTAGAAAAATACTTGCCCACCGAAGACGGTCAACCGCCGTTAGGAAACGCAACTGATTGGGCTTGGGATACGGTTAAAAATGCTGTGGTTAGTAACGAGTTGATTGATAATAAAACCATTTTTCCTTTAGAATTAAACACCATGCCGGGTTGGGCGGGAAGTTCGTGGTATTGGATGCGTTATATGGACGCACACAACGAAGGAGAATTTGCCAGTCAAGACGCATTAAAGTACTGGGAAAATGTTGATTTATATATTGGCGGAAGCGAACACGCCACCGGACATTTATTGTATTCTCGTTTTTGGAATAAATTTTTAAAGGATAGAGGTTACGCACCTACCGAAGAACCGTTCAAAAAATTGATCAATCAAGGAATGATTTTGGGGATGAGTGCTTATGCGTATGTTATTCAAAAACATATATTATTAGATCATAAAATTGAAACTATTGCAAATAAGAAGAATCATGAAAATGGTTTTTTTGAAATATCAAGCGACGTTTCTAGAAATTACTTTATTAAAGAAGAATTATATAATAAAGTTTTAAATGATGATTTCGATATTAAAGACGTTGAATTTTTAAATGCCTTCGATAAGAAATTTTTAGAAAAAATAAAAGAATTAAATATTGGAGCTTCAATAGCAGAGATTTCAAAAGAGAATGTAAGAAAGATTCCTGTATTGGTTGATTTTGTTAATATTCAAAATGAGTTGGATGTTTTAAAGTTTAAAAATTGGAATCCAGAATTTAATGATGCAATTATTCCTGAAAATTATGTTGTCTCCCGCGAAGTCGAAAAAATGTCCAAATCGAAATACAACGTAGTCAACCCAGACGATATTTGTAACGATTACGGTGCTGATACGTTGCGTTTATACGAAATGTTCCTTGGTCCGTTGGAGCAAGCCAAACCTTGGAATACAGCCGGAATTACCGGAGTTTCTGGTTTCTTAAAAAAATTATGGCGTTTGTATTTTGACGATAATGGTTTGATCGTTACCGATGCTGAACCATCAGCAGAAATGTACAAATCGTTGCATAAAACCATTAAAAAAGTCACGGAAGACATCGAGAATTTCTCATTTAATACTTCGGTTTCACAGTTCATGATTTGTGTGAACGAATTGGCGCAATTGAAATGCAACTCTCGAAAAATTTTAGAGCCATTGGCCATTATTGTTTCGCCTTATGCGCCGCACATTGCTGAAGAATTGTATTTTAGATTGCAAGATTCTAAGACTGTAGGATTGCAAGATTTTAAAGGAATTTCGGAAGTACCTTTTCCGATCTTTGAAGAGAAATATTTAGTCGAAAGCGAAAAAGAATACCCAGTTTCGTTCAACGGAAAAATGCGTTTTACCATCAAATTGCCTTTGGATTTAACTAAAGAACAAATTCAGGAAATAGTTATGGCCGATGAAAGAACCATCGCGCAGTTAGCAGGAACTACGCCGAAAAACATAATTATCGTTCCGGGTAAAATTATCAATTTAGTAGGATAGTTATTCTCACTAATTCTAGCCACAGATTTGCAGATTACTCAAAATCAGTGAATCTGTGGCTATTTATTTTAACAAGCGTTAAAGTTTTTGTAAAATAGGAGTAATGGCAAACTCTTTGATTTTGGTTTTTTACAACAAAAAACCACGCTTATGAAACCACATTACTTTTTTTTCAGCATTTTTTTTCTCAGTTTTTTTTCGATTAAAGCACAACAAAACCCACAGTCGTTTTCTGGCGATAAAGATCTTGCCATTGATTTAATGATCTTCCATTCGCCTATTTTAAATCGAAATTTTGTTGGTTTTGCCGCCGATGCAAAATATTATGTAGCGCCCAATTGGGGAACTGGATTTAGTTTTTCCATTGCAAACAAAAGAATCAGTACCGATTATGGTGTTGGTTCAGTTGAACCCGATCTTTCGTATGTTGGAATTGGTTGGCTCAATCAATGGGATGTTGTTCAAAGCGAAAGCACTCGAGTAGGATTTAACGTAAATAATGGTTTGGCGATTGTCAACCTAAGAGATCTTTCGGAAACCGAAGTGGTTTGGGATGAATTTGGTCCGTCTGAAGTGCCAGTAAGTCGTGCCAGAAGCTTTTTCTATGTAGTTGAACCCGGAATTACAGCATCGTTCCGATTGGTAAAAACGAAAAACACTCCTAATATTTTCTTGACTACTCAGGCTAAATACCGAAAAGCATTTGGCAACCCAGAGTTTGGTAAAAGTCAGGATTTCTCGGGTTATTTTATTGGTGTTGGCGTTTCTTTTATTGGTTTGTTCGATTCGTTATGATTCGATTCAACTTTGATAAAACTCGATTCGTTTTGTAACCTAAATCCAACTCTTTCGACTAATCACAAAAACAAAAACCATGAAAAAACACGAAATTCACATACTAAGTAAAAAAGCGGGTTTTACTAGTATGAAAGAAGAATTAACTAAAGAAGTAGAGCAATTTTTAGATCAAAAAGTCAACGAAGGCTTTGAGGTTGTCAACATTTCATTTACGTACTATGAATCAGCGGAGTTGATTGCTTTTATTACGCTTTGCCGATAAATGCCAACTTGTCATTTTTTAAAAATGGCGTGTAATTTGATTGTAATTACGTAACTTTAACTAAAATTAAATACTATGGGAATGAGTTATATGTTGTTAGCAGGAATTATCATGCTAATGAGTTGGTTGGTGAGTAGCCGACTAAAGAGTAAATTTGAGTTTTATTCCAAATTGCGTTTGCAAAACGGAATGAGCGGAGCCGAAATAGCCGAAAAGATGCTGGCCGATCACGGAATAAGAGATGTGCGTGTCATTTCTACTCCAGGACAATTAACCGATCACTACAATCCGAAAGATAAAACCGTAAATTTAAGTGAAGCAGTGTACAATCAGCGTAATGCTGCAGCTGCGGCAGTTGCTGCACACGAATGCGGCCATGCGGTACAACACGCGCAAGCCTATCAATGGTTGACGTTGCGTTCGCAATTGGTTCCGATTGTTTCGGTAGCTTCCAATTTTGTACAATGGATTTTGTTGGCTGGAATTTTAATGATTAAAGTATTTCCAGCGCTTTTATTGGTGGGAATTGTGATTTTTGCCGCGACTACTTTGTTCACGATTATTACGTTGCCTGTTGAATACGATGCTAGTAACAGAGCTTTGGCTTGGTTAAAAAACAAACACATGTTGAATCAAGCAGAATACAATGGCGCTGAAGATTCATTAAAATGGGCAGCACGAACCTATGTTGTTGCAGCCATTGGTTCGATAGGAACGTTATTGTATTACATCTCTATTTATATGGGTGGAAGAAACAGATAATAGGAAATAAAAATTAAATTATAATCCGTTTTGTGTAGTGCAAAACGGATTTTTTATTGGTTTCATTTGAGCTAAAACTTTTTTTGTCACAGATTCGCAGATTTTCCAAATAAGTTATAATCTGTGAATCTGCGGCACAATTTCACTGGTTACCTACTTCAAGTCTATAGTTGCTTATTTCTTTAAATTCGTCAGAAAGGTAATAATTGAAAACCACGCCACAGCATGAATAAAAATGCATTTGATGTAACTTTTATCTGAATTGAAATGTTTATAGGCTTGTACACTGGCGTAAACAAGACTAATCGGAATTAATAAAAACATAAAAAGCACACCCGAATTTGGTGTTTTTTCATTGCCAGGAAAAAGCAAATATAAAATATAGGCCAATGAAATATAAACGATGTAAAAAGCCAGCGTAATGGTTTCTTTACTGTATTGGTTGAGGTTCATTTCTTGTTTATAGTTTGTGGTTTATAGTTGAATTTGTCGTTCCAATTGTTGTTCCAATGATATAAAGGTTTCGGTTCGAGAAACACCATCAATCGGTTGGATTTTTTTGTTTAATAATTGCATCAAATGTTCGTTGTCGCGGCAGATGATTTTGATGAGGATACTCCAATTTCCAGTCGTGTAATGACATTCGAGTACTTCTGGGATTTTTTTGAGTTCGCGAACGGCTTCGGAGTTACTTGCTGCTTTTTCCAAATAAATTCCGATGAACGCCATGGTTTTGTACCCCAAGACTTTGTTGTTTACGATGAATTTCGAACCCGAAATGACTCCAGCTTCTTCTAGTTTTTTTAACCGTTGGTGAATCGCCGCACCCGAAATTCCGATTTTGTTGGCAATTTGGAGTATGGGTTTTCGGGCGTCTTCCATTAAATCGCGCAGGATTTCTTTGTCTATACCATCAATCTCTATTTGTAGCTGATTTATTTTCATGGCTTATGGATTTAAAGCAAAAATAGAAATTCTGTTTTAAATTGAAAGTAATTTAACCGCAAAGAACGCAAAATAGTTCTATCCTAGCCCCGATTGAAGAGGAAATCCTTTTTTCAATTGCCATGGGTTTTAACCCTTGGGAATTGAAAAAAGATTGGAACGAAAAGCGGGACAACTGGTCTTAAAAACTCAAAATAGCTGCTCCTAAAATTACACTTCAACCGTTAATTTATCGGGATTGTAACCAATGTACGGCATGACGGTTTCTTTGAAAATTACACCGTATTCTTCAAGTTCTTTTAGAATCGGTTCGTAAACTTCCTTGCGAATCGGCAATTGTACTCCAGGTGTTTTGATGTTTCCGTTGAGGATTTGAAGTGTCGCCATTGCTACGGGTAAACCAACCGTTTTGGCCATGGCGGTATAGGTTTGATCGTCGCCGATGCAGACCATTTTGGAGTCAATTTGTTGTTCGTAACCGTTCAGTTCGTAGCCAAATTTATGGTACATTACAATCATGTCTTTGTCGTTGGGTTGTAACGTCCATGAATCATTTAGAATGCGTTCTAAAATCTGCGCTGGAGTTGCATTTTTGAGTCCGACTTTTTTATTTGCATTGAACAAATCCAATTCCAATAATTTGTCCCACATGATATCGTCTTGCTCGATGTTGAGCGCCAATCGCGTTTTGATTTCGACCGAATCGGTTGGATGATAGGGTAAAAATGAGTTGGTGTATTCACGGAAACTCATGTTTTCAGAGTTTTCCATTACGTAGGTATCGTCGGTCATTCCGAGTTGTACAAACATGTTCCACGCTTTGGAGAAACCTACTCTTCGAATGGTTCCGCGGTACAAAGTAAGCACATCGTCTAAGCCATACACACTGCGGTATTTCAGCGAATCGCGGTTGGCGTAACCTTCAAATTTTCCGTAGCCTTCAACGAGTAAAAACTCGGTTCTGCGGAATAATTTGTGGTACGGAATGTATTTGTATTTTCCTTCTTGTATGAATTTGGCAGCGCCACCTTGTCCGGCTAACACCACATTTCGCGGTGCCCAAGTGAATTTGTAGTTCCACAAATTGTTGTCCGATTCGGGTGCTACCAATCCGCCACAAAACGATTCGAACAGTAGCATTTTTCCGCCTTTTTCTCTGATTTCATCGATGACTTTCATGGCGCTCATGTGATCGATTCCGGGATCGAGGCCAATTTCGTTCATGAAAATCAGGTTGTTTTCTTTGGCTGCAGCATCCAAATTTTGCATGGCATCGGAAACATACGAAGCCGTTACCATGTGTTTTTTGAAGGTAATGCAATCTTTGGCTACTTCAACGTGCATGTGAGCAGGCAACATCGAAATGACAATGTCTGCTTTTTGAATTTCAGCATGACGTTGTGCCTCGTTGTTGATGTCGAGCTGAATGGCAGTTGCGTTGGGATGATTGTTGGTTTTTCGTTGGGCTAATTCTAATGATAAATCGCCTATGGTAAGGTGCAGATTTTGTTCGTTAGACTTGTTTAAAAGGTATTGAATTAAGGACGAAGCCGAACGACCAGCGCCAATGATCAGTATGTTTCTCATTTTAGTTTGTAATAGGGGACAAAATTAGATAAAAAATATCAGATTCTGATTCAATATTGTTTTTAACCACGAAGACACGAAGAAGACACGAGGTTCACAATGGATTTGGAATTTGTCTTTTGTGTTTTGGATTTTCCACAGTTATTCTAAACCTTCCAATTCCTCTAATTCTTGTTTGGCTTCTTGTTTGGTTTCGATTTTTTGTTGCTCAAATTGTTGGTCTACGGCAACTTCGTCTTTAAAAAATGCGGTTTTAACCACTACGACTGCAGCACACAAATAGGTTACGATGAACAATCGTTTGGGCCAAACGCGAAAATTGACATCCGATTTTATGAAGGTAATTACCAAGCAAATGGTGGCTAAACCAATCGGAATAAAGGCCAATGTATCGAATGGTAATGCAGTAAAGACGATGCTTAATACAGTGAAAATATAGGATAGAATTAAGAATATTTTTCTCATGATTTAGATACCTGTAGCAGAAGTTAAGGTTAATTGTCCGGTTCCAACAGGAATGCTGAATTTCATTAAAGCGGGAACTTTTTTGGCATCGGCGGTCAACCAAATTAAGTTTTTATCTTTTCCTTTTAAAGCATCCGTTTTAGCACCGATGGATAATTTGTAACACGATTTATCGCCTAAATTTCCTGCTTTTACGGTTTCGGTTCCTAAGTATTTTAAGGTAACCGGAATTTCTTTTTCGTCAAAAACAATCACAAATGATTTGGTTTGCCCTGCTTTCATTTTAGAAAAATCCAATGTTCGTACTTTGTACAATAATGAAATGGCATCTTGAGTAGAACTGCCAATGTTGAAGGTGCGAATGGTTTCGGGTTTGTTCCGTCTTTTAGCTGTACTCGTAACCGAATTTCCTTTGAAAGCGTATTTTTCTTTTTTGGTATAACCGCCTTCATCAATGCTTCTTTTGTAAAGGCTTGGTTTTAAAGTAGTCGGATTTACATACGATTCGTAAATGTCTCTGATTTTAAAAAACTTGTCCCATTTGCTAAAAGTGGCTAATTCACAATTCAAATGCAAATAGGAATTTTTAGAAGTGTTTACCATTTCGGTCGACATGGTGACTTGTGCTAATTGTGTCATCAATCCGCTCATGTTATACGAGCCAGCATAAACCAATTTTTCACCAGACGGAACTACAACGTCATCTTCGGGTGTAAAAGAGCATAAAATCAATAGACTAACTACTGTAAATAGAATCTTTTTCATGGGTAAAAATTAAGGTGCAAATATAAAATTTTAAAATTGTTATCTTCCAAAAGAAAACCTAAAAGTCCTTTTTAATTCTATGGATAACTGATAAATTTGTAAAAAATTATAACAATACAATCCAATGGATAAAAAAATTATTTCTGCAGCAGGTTTTTTCGGAATGACGGCTGTCATATTAGGAGCGTTTGGTGCTCATGCATTGAAAAAACTGTTGACTATTGATCAGTTAACGAGTTTTGAAACGGGTGTAAAATACCAAATGTATCACGCTTTGTTTTTGCTTTTTTTAGGATTGAGTAGTCAAATTTCATATAAAATCAAGAAGACCATTTTTATTTTAATTGTGAGCGGAATTGTTTGTTTTTCGGGTTCCATTTATTTGCTTTCAACAACTGCTATAACCAATGTAAATTTTAAATCAATTGGCTTTATAACTCCAATTGGAGGCTTGCTTTTGATTGTTGCTTGGGGTATTTTAATGATTCATTTTTTGAAGAAGAAGGCATAATTTTTTATTAAAACTCAGCGTTATAATAATTAATTTTTACCTTTGCACTCTATTTATAATAGCAACAAACTAAATTTTTATGGATAATTACGCCCAATTAACGAAATCGATTTCGTTAGAACAGTACGGAATAACTAACACTCAAGAAATTATATACAATCCTTCCTTTGAATTTTTATATAATGAAGAGTTGAATCCAAACTTACAAGGCTACGAAAAAGGTCAACTGACCGAACTTGGAGCCGTAAATGTAATGACAGGTGAGTTCACTGGTCGATCTCCAAAAGACAAATACATTGTAAAAGACAGCATCACCGAAAATACGATTTGGTGGAACTCAGACAAAGCTGCCAACGATAACAAACCGATTTCTCAAGATACTTGGAATGCCTTAAAACAAACAACCGTTAATCAACTTTCGGGTAAACGATTGTTTGTAGTGGATGCTTTTTGTGGTGCGAATGAAAATACGCGTCTAAAAGTGCGTTTCATTATGGAAGTAGCATGGCAAGCGCATTTTGTAAAAAACATGTTCATCCGTCCAACAGAAGAAGAATTGGAAAACTTTGGTGAGCCTGATTTTATTGTAATGAATGGCTCTAAAACATCGTTCAAAGATTATGCTGCTCACGGATTGAATTCGGAAGTATATATTGCCTTCAACTTAACAGAAAAAGTACAAATTATTGGTGGAACTTGGTACGGTGGCGAGATGAAAAAAGGATTGTTCTCGATGATGAACTACTATTTGCCATTACAAGGAATTGCGTCAATGCACTGTTCGGCCAATAAAGGAAAAGACGGTGATGTGGCTGTTTTCTTCGGATTGTCTGGAACAGGGAAAACCACACTTTCAACCGATCCAAAACGCGAATTGATTGGTGATGACGAACACGGTTGGGACAACGATGGTGTGTTTAATTTTGAAGGTGGATGTTATGCGAAAACCATCGATTTAAGTGCCGAAAATGAACCCGATATTTACGGTGCCATCAAGAGAGATGCATTATTAGAAAACGTAACGGTTGATTCTAATGGGAAAATTGATTTCAAAGACGGTTCAGTTACACAAAACACACGTGTTTCGTATCCGATTAATCACATTCACAATATAGTTAAACCAGTTTCAAAAGCAGGTCATGCGACAAAAGTAATCTTTTTAACAGCCGATGCTTTTGGGGTAATGCCGCCCGTTTCTAAACTAACTCCAGAGCAAACAAAATACTATTTCCTTTCAGGGTTTACGGCAAAATTAGCCGGAACGGAACGCGGAGTTACACAGCCAGAACCAACGTTCTCAGCGTGTTTCGGAAAAGCATTTTTGTCATTGCACCCAACCAAATACGGAGAAGAATTAGTGAAGAAAATGGAACAACACAATGCTACCGCTTATATGGTCAACACAGGTTGGAACGGAACAGGAAAACGTATTTCGATTAAAGATACTCGTGCTATTATTGATGCTATTTTAGATGGTTCTATTGAAAAAGCAGAAACGAAAATGATTCCGGTTTTCAATTTTGAAGTACCAACCTCATTACACGATGTAAATCCTGCGATTTTAGACCCACGAGACACGTATGCAGATGCTACTGAATGGCAAAACAAAGCTACTGATTTGGCGGCGCGATTTATCAAGAATTTTACTCAATATACCGATAACGCCGAAGGGCAAAACCTAGTAAAAGCTGGTCCGCAATTATAATTTTCAATCTGAATTAAATAGAAAAAAGTCTCACTGTAATGGTGAGACTTTTTTCGTTAGGAATAATTGGGGAATTATTTTCCTTTGTTGGCTTCGGCTATGTACTTTTCTAAAGCCATAGTCATTGATGGAGTTTCTGGCGTTGGAGCCATAATATCGATTCGTAAACCGTGTTCTAAAGCCTCTTTTTGAGTAGTGCTTCCGAATACGGCAATACGGGTGTTGTTTTGTTTAAAATCGGGGAAATTTTTGAACAAAGATTTGATTCCTGTCGGACTAAAAAACGCTAATACGTCGTAATAAACATCGGCTAAATCTGATAAATCACTCATAACCGTTTTGTAAAATGTACTTGGTGTCCAATTTACTTTTAAATTGTTTAGTGTTTGTGGAATATCAGCATTCAATTGATCAGAAGAAGGAAGTAAGTATTTCTCTTCTTTGTATTTTTTGAATAAAGCAGACATGTCAACAAAATCTTTTTGGCCAACATAAATTTTGCGTTTTCTGTACACTACGTATTTTTGTAAGTAATACGCAATGGCTTCCGATTGACAAAAATACTTTAAGTCTTCGGGAACTTTATACCTCATTTCCTCGGCTACTCTGAAGAAATGATCTACAGAGTTTTTGCTGGTCAATATTATAGCTGTAAAATTATTTAAATCAATTTTTTGAGCTCTAACATCTTTTGCATTTACGCCTTCAACGTGAATAAAAGAGCGAAAATCTATTTTTACCTTATACTTCTGTTGAATATCGTGGTAAGGTGAGTTCTCAACTTTAGGTTCAGGTTGCGATACTAAAATCGTTTTAACTTTCAAATTTGACATTCTTATGCTCTAAATTTTGTAATCAAATAATATAGGAAATAGTACGGTGCTATTTCGAGTGCGCAAAGATATAAAATAAAATAAAACAACTGGCTTATAATTAAATTTTGATAAATTTTCAAAGAAAAAAGATAAGTCAATAAATTTATTACCAATAATATACCAATTATGCTATAAATTAAAGAATTTGATAAGATATTATTATAAAACAATATTAGTGTTACGGGCAACAACAGTAATCCGATGTAAGTTCTAAAGCTAACTTTCTGCAAATTAAACTCTTCAATCAGTTCTTCAATGCCAAATGTAGTAGCGATGATTTTTTCAATTAAGTATTTGGATAAGATGAAAACCGTCAAAAAGGTAAAAATCTGAACAAATAAAATCCAATCGGTTTTAGCGCCATAACCCAAATGATGAAAAATCAGTTGAATGAAAAAAGAAAGCGAAATCAGATTAGTGACAAACAGTAATACATTAAAACCACTCATTAAATGCGTGCTTTCTTTGTAAATCTTTAAATATTTGTCGGAAATTAATAGTCGAATGAAATCGTGAAACCGGTTTTCAAAAAGAGTTCTTGTGAGCACAATTAAACCGAAAGACACCATGAAAAGTGCCGTTGCCCAGTCTTTATTTTCAATTATTCGTGGATGTAATTCGAGTGCAATCATCGGCGCAAAATTACTAAAAAATACTTCTCACTTACTATTATAATATTATTAAGATTATCGAGTTATAAAATGAGTATTTTTGTAGCAATTATTTTAAGTTTGAATCATGAATTGTGGTATTGTAATTATCCCTACGTATAACGAAATAGAGAATATTGAAAGTATAATAAGAGCTGTATTTTCGTTACACAAATCGTTTCATTTGTTGATTATAGACGACAATTCTCCTGATAAAACTGCCGAAAAAGTGAAGCAACTACAAGGCGAATTTCCCGATAAATTATTTTTAGAGCAAAGAGCTAAAAAATCAGGGTTAGGAACAGCTTATGTGCACGGATTTAAATGGGCTTTGCAACGCAATTATGAGTACATTTACGAAATGGACGCCGATTTCTCTCACAATCCCAACGATTTAGAGCGATTGTACGAAGCCTGCCATTTTGAAACTGCCGATCTCGCAATTGGTTCTCGTTATGTGACTGGAGTTAATGTGGTGAATTGGCCGTTGAGTAGAGTGTTATTGTCGTATTTTGCTTCGGTATACGTGCGAATGGTAACCGGAATGAAAATCATGGATGCAACCGCAGGTTTTATTTGTTACAGAAGACAAGTGCTGGAAAGCATTAATTTAGATAAAATCAAATTCATTGGTTATGCGTTTCAAATCGAAATGAAATACCGCACTTTTGCCAAAGGATTTGTCATTAAAGAAATTCCAGTTATTTTTACGGATCGAACCAAAGGTCAGTCGAAAATGAGTGGTGCTATCATTAAAGAAGCGGTTTTCGGAGTACTATCTCTGCGAATCAAAAAGTTTTTTAATCGATTATAATATGAACACCGTATTAATAAAAAATGCTAAGATTGTTAACGAAGGTCAGATTTTTGAAGGCGATGTTCTCATTGAAGGCGAATTCATAACCGCTGTTTCAGAAAGTATCAGTCCAAAATCACCCGATTGCAAAATCATCGATGCCGAAGGGAATTATTTAATTCCCGGTGCCATCGACGATCAAGTGCATTTTCGTGAACCTGGTTTAACACACAAAGGCGATATCGAAAGCGAATCGCGCGCTGCAATTGCTGGCGGAATTACTTCTTTCATCGAGCAACCCAACACAGTTCCCAATGCGGTTACCCAAGAATTATTAGAAGATAAATACCAAATTGCTGCCCAATCGTCGTATGCGAATTATTCGTTCATGATGGGTGGAACCAACGATAATTTAGAAGAAGTACTCAAAACCAACCCGAAAAATGTAGCCGGAATCAAGCTCTTCTTGGGTTCGTCAACCGGAAATATGTTGGTGGATAATGAAGAAGTATTAGAAAAAATATTTTCGTCTACCAAAATGCTCATTGCGGTGCATTGTGAAGACGAAGCGACCATCAAAGCCAATACCGAAAAATACAAAGCCGAATTTGGTGATGATGTTCCTGTAACGGCGCATCATTTAATTCGAAGCGAAGAAGCGTGCTATTTATCGTCTTCTAAAGCGATTGCCTTAGCCAAAAAAACAGGTGCACGTTTGCACGTTTTTCATTTGTCAACGGCCAAAGAAATGGAACTATTTACCAACACTATTCCTCTAGAAGAAAAACAAATTACGGCTGAGGTTTGCATTCATCATTTGTGGTTCACCAACGACGATTATGCTACCAAAGGTAATTTCATTAAATGGAATCCCGCGGTAAAAACAGCAGCCGATAGAGAAGCATTGTGGAAAGCGCTTTTAGACGATACTATCGATGTAATCGCCACCGATCACGCGCCACATACTTTGGAAGAAAAATCAGAGAACTACTTAAAAGCACCTTCAGGCGGACCATTAGTACAACACGCAGTAGTAGCAATGTTTGAAGCCTACCATCAAGGGAAAATTTCAATTGAGAAAATCGTTGAAAAAATGTGTCACAATCCCGCTAAAATTTTTAAAATTGAAAAACGAGGATTCATAAAAGAAGGTTTTTATGCTGATTTAGCTATAGTGGATGCAGCAAAACCATGGAGCGTCAAAAAAGAAAATATTTTATACAAATGCGGTTGGTCGCCATTGGAAGGAACCAATTTTAAATCGCGTGTGGTGTATACTTTAGTCAACGGACAAATCGTAAATCAAAACGGTCAAATTAAAGAAATTAAAGCAGGAAAGCGTTTGCTTTTTGATAGAGAATAACATGAAAAATTGGATTTTATTTATAGCAACTCTACTGTTTTTGAGTTGCAACAATAGTGTAATAGAAAAGCCAAACAATTTGATCGACGAAGATGAAATGGTGGATATACTTTATGATATAGCTGTTTTAGACGCCATGCGAACTCAGAATTTTGGTGCTCCGGTTGCCTATCCAACCACGACTGAAATGCTCAAAACCAAGCACAAAATTGACAGTCTTACCTTCGCTAAAAGCGCAAAATACTATGCTTCCGATTACAAAAAATACCGCAAAATGTACGAAGAAGTAAAATCGCGTTTGGAAGAAGAAACAACCAAATTAAATGGTGGACAACCCGTGACACCTAATCCAGAACAAGGAATTGTAAAGTGATTTTTTTCTAGAAGCAAAAGGCTTGGGCTTTCTTGTAATCGTCTTTCCCGCTTTCCGTTTCAATACCTTTGTCAAAGTTTGTAACTTTGACAAAGGTATTTTCTCTTCAATCGGGGCTAAAGAAGCAACCATTTTTGCAAAAACAATAGTTCTAATTACTTCTTTTAAAATAATCCACCACTACATCCAAATACGAATCAATCGGTTCAAAGGTGTAATTCAGTTGCTCTTTTACTTTTTGATTTGAGATCAAATCAGCATTCAATAAGGATTGCGCCGCGTGTTTGGATAATTTTCTTTGGGTTCTGAATACAGTCGAAAATAACCAATCCAAACGCCAACCTAAATTCAGCAGCCACGATTGGGCTTCAATAGTGGGTTTTGAAGCGCCCATTTTCTCGGCAATGGTAAAAATAATGTCTTTATAGGTTCGGTTTTCAGCAATAACGGTAAATCGCTCTCCATTGATTTCTGAATGCATCAGTAATCGCATGATTTTGACCACATCAGTCACGGCAACATAACCCGAAGAGCCTAAAGTATAAAAAGGAAATCCTTTCTTTATAGAAGTAAAAAACGCACAACTGCCTTCTTTCCATCCTTTGATAGTGGAAGCCGGACCAAAAATCACACCCGGATTGACAATCACCACTTCCAAACCTTCCTGATGACCACGCCACACTTCCATTTCTCCACCGTATTTTGAAATGGTGTAATCGCTGTGCAACACTTCCGGATTCCATTCGGTCGTTTCCGAAATAATGGTTTCATTTTGTGCAAGATCACCCAAAGCAGCAATCGAACTCACGTGACACAATTTTTTTACGTTTTTATCAATACAAAAATTGACAATGTTCGCCGTTCCTTCAATATTTATTTTTCGAAGTTCGTCTTCATCATTGGGATTGAACGAAATTTTAGCAGCGCAATGGTAAACAGAATCAATGTTTTGAAAGGCAATTTCTAAGGAAGGAATGTCGATAATATCGGCTTGTAACCATTCGATGTGCGGAAACAAATCGCCCCTGTGATACAACTCAAAAAGAGATTTTGTCTTTTGAATGTGGGCTTCTTTTCGGTAAATAGCACGCAGATTGTGTTCTCCGTTTTCGAGTAAATGCAGTAGCAAATGAGAGCCAACTAAACCTGTTCCGCCTGTGATTAGTATCATGATGTAAATATAAGATTTTTGCCACTAAGGCACAAAGTCACCAAGCTAATTTAATTTTTTCTGTCACTGTAAAGTCACTAATTTACAAAATCTGAAATCTGAAATCTGAAATCTGAAATCTAACAACTATATTTGCGCAAAATAGTACAAGACGATGAAAAATTTAGTTCAAGAATTGCAATGGCGCGGATTGGTTCATGATATGATGCCAGGAACAGAAGAACAACTGTGTAAAGAAATGACCACAACCTATATCGGATTTGATCCGACGAGCGATTCGTTGCATATTGGAAGTTTGGTGCCGATTATTTTATTGGTTCATTTGAAGAATTTCGGACATAAACCTATTGCTCTTGTAGGTGGCGCAACTGGAATGATTGGTGATCCATCGGGTAAATCGGACGAGCGCAATTTGTTGGATGAAGCTACTTTAGATAAAAATGTAGCCGGAATAAAAGCGGTTTTATCACGATTTTTAGATTTTAACGATACGAGTGCCAATGCACCTATTTTGGTGAACAACTACGATTGGATGAAGGACTTTTCGTTCATCAATTTTGCGCGTGATGTAGGAAAACGAATAACAGTGAATTACATGATGGCCAAAGATTCGGTGAAAAAGCGTTTGAGCGGCGAAACCGGAGAAGGAATGAGTTTTACCGAGTTTACGTACCAATTGATTCAAGGCTACGATTTTCATCATTTGTACAAAACCCACAATTGTTTGTTGCAAATGGGCGGAAGTGATCAATGGGGAAACATTACAACTGGAACCGAATTGGTGCGTCGAATGAATGGTGAAGGAGCAAAAGCTTACGCCATGACATGTCCGTTAATTACTAAGGCCGATGGTTCTAAATTTGGTAAAAGCGAAGGCGGAAATGTATGGTTGACTGCTGATAAAACTTCGGTATACAAATTCTACCAATTTTGGGTGAATACAACTGATGTTGATGCGGAGAAATACATTAAAATATTTACATTTTTAAATCAGAATACGATTGAAAGTTTGATTGCGCAACATCATGAAGCACCACATTTACGTGTGTTACAAAAACGGTTGGCAGAAGAAGTAACAACTTTTGTACACGGAAAAGAAGAGTTGGAGAAAGCGATTTTTGCTTCGAGTGCTTTTTTTAGTCCGACTATGGATGATTTAGCAAAATTGGACGATGCTACTTTTGTTGAGGTTTTTGATGGTGTTCCGAGTGCAACCATTTCAAAAGCTGATTTTGGTGAAGGGTTGGACATGATTGCGGCTTTGTCTGCTAAAACAAATTTTTTGCCTTCCAACAGTGAAGCGCGACGTGAATTAAAGCAAAATGCAATCTCGTTGAATAAAACTAAAGTTGCCGAAGATTATGTCATTACAGATAAAGATTTAGTCAAAGACAAGTTTCTGGTTTTACAAAAAGGAAAGAAAAATTACTATTTAATTACAATAGTTTAGAATAAAAAAGACGCCATTCACAGCGTCTTTTTTTATAGAATTATTCATTAAAATGAAAAGTTACTTTATTGGAAATAGTCTCACTATTGAAGAATAGCGATTTGTCGTACTCAAAGCCTTCAGTCGAATCAAAGTACAAATAGTCGAAATCTTTTGTGGAAAAGCTAAGCTCAATTGAGTAATTGCTGTTGGCTTCCAAGTAGTATTCGTTTTCCTCACTTTTGAAATACCGTTCTTTATTCCAAAACAAAATCAATTGAAAGTGTTGGATTTCTTTTGGTTCGAGCGTTTTGAGTGTTTTGTAAATAGTATTGTTTTCAAAAAGACGAATCTTTTTGTAATCAGGTTCTCTTTTTTCGATGATTTTCTCCAAACAAATCGGATGAATTTTTAGTTTTTTGAATTCGGGATCATTTTTTATAGCTTCTTCTTCTGCATCTGTTTTTGAATTTCGAAGATCATTTATGAATTTGAAAACTTCAGTATAATCATAATTCTTAATGAATATGAAATCTTTTATTGCAGTAGTATCTTGATATATAATAGGAATAATTCTATTGGTTTTTACACCTGTAATTGTGTCGTTATTGGAGGTGTCTAAAAGAAACGATATCTTTTTATCAGTACGATTTTCGATGTGGTAGTGTACTGTATATTTTCTTTCATCATCGAAATCAGTAACCTCAATCGAGTCAATTTTCAGATCGACAATAGGATTTTGAGCGAACAAAAGGGATGAAAGGAAAAGAAAAAGTAACGCAATACGCATAGTTCGGTTTAAAACTAAAACGCTGAAAAAAGTAGTTTATTTTGGGTGAATTTACAACACCATCAAATTACACCCACGAATATCAGAGTTGTCGAAACGGCCTAAAACTTCAAAGGAATTGTTAGGGTATTTTTTTCCTAAGTCTTGAGTGGCTATGAATGAACACGAGTTGATGTTGGCTAAGTCAATAATATTAATTCCGCCTGTTTTTCCCATGTCAACATAAGTCAAAGCATCTTCGGTGTCACGAATCATAATAGACATCCAATTCGGGCATTCGAAAATTCCGTTGCCTAAAGAATAGGCTTGCGAAAGAAGTTCGGTCATTCCGTATTCCGAGTGAATGCTGTTGACGCCAAAACCATCGCACAGAATCTGATGCAATTCTTCTCGAATCATTTCTTTGCGTTTGCCTTTCATCCCACCCGTTTCCATGATAATGGTGTTGTTTAGCTGGAATTTCTGTTTTTCAACTAAATCCAATAATGCATAAGTAACACCAATTAAAAGTACATTTTGCCCAGAAGCATCAAGTTCGGTTAATTTAGTTGTCAGCTCGTTGTAATTGTGTAAATAAAACCCGCTATTGGGGTTGTTGGATCGTTCAATTAAATCATTCACCATGTAAATTAGTGATGAACCTTCGCGTTCCAAATAGGATGGAAGCAAGGCTAAAATCGCATAATCTTCAATGTTACCGTAAAATTCAGAAAAGGCCTTGCGGTAACTTTCTTCGTACAATGAAACGTCGGTTACTAAATGTTTGCTCGTTATCATTCCGGTAGTTCCACTACTGGTGAATGTTTGCTGAATGCTTTCAGTTGACGAAACTACATCATGACTTTTAAAAAACTGAATGGGTAAAAACGGAATCTGTTCAATGGATTTTACAGTGCCTTTTTCTACGTTGAGAAACTCACAAAACTCACGGTATACCTTATTGTTTTCGTGTTGAAAACGAAAGATTTTCAAGGCAATTTTTTCAAATTGTTTTTGATTGGAAATAGTGAATATGTCGTGAACTGGAATCAAGTATTTTTTTTGCAAAAGTAATGAAAACAAAAAAGCCCTAACTTTCGTTAAGGCTTTTTCTTTATGATTTTAAAATTAATTATTCGATAACTAATTTTTTAGTAGCTGTTTTACCCGCTTCTGTAATTTTTACAATGTATAAACCGCTGTTTAAGTTAGAAACATTAACTTCAGTTGAAGCCGTTGTAGTGTTCAATACTTGTTTTCCTAAAAGGTCATAAATTGCAATGTTTTTCACGTCGTTCAATTCTGTTTCAATGAATAAAACATTGTTTGCAGGGTTTGGATAAACATTTAAACCAGCAATTTCATTTTGAGCAACTGATAAGAATAAATCTGGAGTAGTAGTTGCTACTCTCAATTCGTCAAAACTGATAGAAGGCGTACTTGCTCCTCCATCTTGTCTTAAAATAAATCCACCCAAATCTGTATAAGTTGCAGCTGGAGTATTAGTTAAAGTAGCTGGAGTAGCAGCAGTAAATGAAATTGGACTTGGGTCAATCCACATTTTTAATTCGTTTGTTCCGAAATCGTAACCTAAAACAACAAAAACAATATCGCCAGTATTTCTCAAAGTAGCATCGTAATTAGTTGTAGTAGAAGCTGTATCCAAACCTAATTGGTATTGAGTACCTGTTTTTTTGATGAATACTCTTGAGTTGTAGCCTTTTGCAGCGTCAGTTAACCCGGCAAAATAAGTTGCTGTACCATCTGTAGTAACGTTGTCTAAACTAGTTACACTCATCAAGAAAGAAGCGTATAAAGTTCCGCTAGTAGTAGTAGTGTAAGGTGTAAAAGCTTCTGCACCAGCACCTGAGAAAGTAACTTGATTTCCTGAAGATGCGAAGTTTGTATAGAATAAACTGTTATCAGCAACTACAATGTTATCACCTGTGTTTACATTAGTCCATTTTTGCTCAAGACCTAAAGCATTTCCTGATGTGTAAGGGAATGATTCAGCATAAGGTAATGGGTTGATAGGTTTACATTCTGGTGCTGTAATCGATTTAGTTATCGTACAAGCTCCAGTAATTGTAAGTGTAACGTTTGTGCCTTCAGTGATTCCGCTGATCGTGATGTTTCCTTCTGCAGTAGTGTTTGGGTTATCTCCTCCAACAGTACCAACATTTGAAGATAATGTATAAGCGCCTGAGTTACCTCCAGTAAAAGGAACAGTAACTGTATACGTATCAATGTTCAATGTGTTTGCGTCACAAGCTTTTGTTTCAGCAGCCAATGTTAATGGACAAGCAGAAGTATTAAACCAAGTTCCGTATACACGTAAACCATCAACAGTGATATTTTGACCCGCATTGTATTGACGTAAATAAACGCCAGCGATTGAAGCCATACCCGATCCAGTTGTAGTGTGCTCAGGAGTTCCTGCAGCCACTTCGTTAGCTGGAATACCAGCCGATCTTACCCAAATACTAGCAGCACCAGTAGTTGATACATCGTATTTTACAATTACTAAGTAAGTTGTATTTAAATCATAATCTGTTGGAGTTACTGCGTAGGAAGCAGTTCCAGTATTAGAAAGGCCAAAATTAATTTTACCAGCGTTTACAGATGGCTTAACAAAAACTCTAGCTGCAAAAGTGGTTAAAGAACCTAAATGTGTAAAATAACCTTCAGTTGCAGCAGTTACATTAACTAAGAAAGTATAGTATAAAGTTCCAGTAGTTACTGGAGCAGCAAATGTTTTATTTACGTCTTCTCCTGTATTGTCTAGTAAAGCTGCATTCCCAACAGCAGCAGCAGTAAATCCTGTCAAACCAGAATAACCTGTATACGTAAGTCCGTTTGAAGCACCAACATCAATTGCGTTAGTTCCAGCACCACTGTGTGCTGTCCAACCGTTTGCAGTTAATAAAGCTGCGTCTGGGTAATTTAAATCATCTGAGAAAATTTGTCCGAACGACACAGATGTTACTACTAATAAAAGTAATGAGTAAATTTTTTTCATATTTAAAAATGTAAAATTAGGGTACAAAGATAGGGACAATTTTAGTAATTTAAAATTATCAAAGTAAAAAAATAGTTAAAGTTACAGAGTTGTAATTATCTGACAATTAATTTTCTAGTAGCTGAAGCGTCACCTTCTTCTACTTTAATAATGTAAACACCAGGAGAAAGTGAAGAAACATTCAATTCTTTTGATGTTAATTGGGTTTGAAGTACTTTCTTACCCAAGACATCAAAGATGGTTACCAACTTGTCAGCACTTGATTTTGAAGTGATGTAGATTTTACCATTGCTCACAGGATTAGGATAGACACTCAAATCAGCAATGCTTTCCTGAGTTTTTCCAGCAGATTTTCCCTCTTGAGCTACTACACTAGAGGCAGTAAAACAAAGGAAGAAAAGTGTAATATAAAAGTATTTTTTTAACATGAGCACAATTTGGTTAGTACAAACATAGAAAAAATATTTCAAAAACAATGCCAATCATTAAAAATTAACAAGTTTTTGATACAGTTGAAGTTAAAAACAGATTAAAAAAATTCAATGTTACCAAATTGTTAACAAAAAGTTTGTTTATTGTAAAATAATAATTATATTTGTTACCGTATTATTAATTAAAACCCCAATGATTATGAAAAAGTTTCTTTTAGTTGTAGCTTTAATGGTATCTGGAATGATGTTCAGTCAAAATAGTAATCCTGTTTTAGAGGCAGAAGGTGCTTTGGTTAAAGCAACCTATTATCATGACAATGGTAAAGTACAACAAGTAGGTTATTTTAAAGATGGCAAATTGGACGGGAAATGGACATCGTATGATGTTAATGGAAATGTTCAAGCGATTGCAGAATATACAGATGGTGCAAAAACGGGAACGTGGATGTATTATTCTAATTCGGTTTGTGTAAATGAGGTTGATTTCTCAAATAACAAAATTGTTGGAGTGAAAACTCAAAATGCAATTGCAAAAAATTAATTTAAAAATAAAAGGTATAAAAAAAGCTCATCAACCGATGAGCTTTTTTTATTATATAAATTTGACTATTGAATCAAGTTTACACCATCAACAATTGCCCAAGCACCAGGAGTTAATGTAGCTCCAGTTGCAGATGCACTTGTAGTATATTGACCCGCAGGGAAAGTGATTGTAAACGTTCCTACTCCGCCAAATTCTGAAGTTCCATCATTAATTTTAACATTGGTTAATTTGATTTTACTTCCATTTACTTGATTAGTGTTGGTGTTGGCATCTTGAATTCGAACTGCAGTTGCACCAGCAGTTGTATAACCTGAAATTAAAATGTTGGAAAAATCACCATTACCTTCTTTTTTGAATTGAATGGCATCGTATTCTGCAGCCGAACTTCCACCTTCAGTAACTGTTCCAGCAGCTCTTTTTAAAGTAATGTTAGTTACTTTAGGCCAAAATGAGTTGTTCACACTTTTAGCTTCAATTTCCATTCCGAAATTACCAGTGTTTAATTGGTAAGCATACCAGTTAGTGTTGTCTTGACCTTTCCATCCGTCTTGCCAATCGAAAGAGTCGTCAAAATTACCGTACGAAATTAAGTTTTTACCACTCACAGTTCCACCGTAAAATTCGAAACCATCATCAGCACCTTTAAATGAAACTAAATTTTCTAAAACAGTTCCACTTCCAACAGAATAAAATGAAAAACCATTCATTTCACTAGTGTTATCCGTTAATTTTTTTCCAGCAAATTCTACTCTAACGTATTTTAAAATTCCACCGTTGTGTGTTGGGTTTGATCCACCGTAAGGAATTGCGTTTCCATCTTCAGATGTTGCTGAAACTACACCGTTTGCACCTACAATTGGAGCATCGCCAAACATGATAATTCCACCCCAAGAACCTGGAGTTTTAGATGTTTCAGTAAATACAATTGGAAGAGCAGCAGTTCCTTCTAAAAATAATTTTCCACCATTTTCAATAAGTAGTGCGTCCGGACCATTGGTTACATCAGCAGTAATTGTAGAACCGGCTGCAATTCGTAATGAAGCACCGCTTTTTACTTTTACAGTTCCTTTAATGGTATAATTTCCTAATGGATATTCTTTTGCAGTGGTAATGTCGCCTGTAATTTCACCTGTTCCGATTGGAGTTGTTATTACATCTTCATCGTCATCTGAACATCCTGTAAAGATAGTTGCTAAAATTGCTAAGCTGAATACTAATTTTTTCATTGTGATTGTTTTTTTGTAGTTTAATAATTTGTTACAAATGTATTTTTAAGGAATTTTAAACCGTTTACCTTAGCATTATCAAAACATTATAAATAATTAAACTGGATGTAAATTTTGTGTAAATTGATTTTAATTGAATTAACATAAAGCAACACAGACGCCTATTTATAAGCGTCTGTGTTAAAGGTATTAAAAAGTGTAAGAAAGATTAAGAGAATATCCTACACCGCGTTTATAATTTTCTAAAATATTAGAAGGTTCTAACAACTCAAATCGATTGTTGTCTCCTAATTCTAATTTGTATTCTGGATTTAAGATATTATCAACTGCAAATTTCACATCAATATGCTCTGATAATTTGCTTGACCAAACAAAATCCAATTTGTTAAATGGTTTTTCATAAATATGATCTACACCCGAACCACCAACGGCAAATATTCGATCGCCATAAACTCCGTATACCAATGACACCGTGTTTTTCATGTCTTTTGCAAATTCAAATTCATACTTTAAATCAGAATTAATAATCCATGAAGAAGCTCCTTGTAATGCTCTTGAAGGCTCGTTTTCTAGAGAAGTATTTCCGAAATCAACTTTTACATCGGTTTTTAATAAAGAAGTGTTGAATCCAAAAGAGAAATTTTCTAAGTTTTTGTTGATTCTGCTTAATTGCAACAACATTTCAATTTCTGCTCCAAACAGTATTGCTTCTTTTGAATTTCTATACGTAGTCAAACTTCCACTTCCTCCAGCACCAGCAATGAACACTTTTTCGATTGGATTGTTTAATTTTTTTCCAAATACGCCTATTGCAAATAATTCTTTATTGGTAGCAAAAAACTCAAGTTTCAAATCAGCATTGTAGTTTTCACTGTTTTTAAGTAACGGATTTCCAACTTCGCTTTGACCATCAGCACTGATGTAAGTAATCGGTAAAACTTCCATAGTTACTGGTCGCGTAATAGTTTTCGAACCGCTAAAACGAAGATTTAAATTGTCTTTTAAAGCATATTTAGCATTGATAGAAGGCAAAATGTCTAGTTCATCATCTGTTTTTTTGCGGTAAGGATCAGTAATACCATCTCCAAAATTTCTGAATTTTAAAGTTCGACTTGAGTTTTCTACACGAACACCACCATTGATTTCAAAATTTTCACCGAAACTGAAGAAAGCATTAACATAACCTGCATTCACAAATTGATTCAATTTTACTTTGTAATCTGCATTTGATTCTTCTCTGAAAAAGATGATACCATTATTGATATCGTCTACAATGTATTGATCTAAAGTGTTGATTGGCGCCGTGTAATTTTTATTTAAATTTCTTACTCCAGCCAAAATTCTATAAGTAGAAGATAAATCATTGCGGTACATATTGTAACCAACAGATAGTTTATTTGACTTCCCGTTTTCTTTTTCTTTCATTTTATAATTGTACTCCAACAAACCAGAGACAAAATAGTTTCCTTTTACATCCAAATATTGACGATTCAAATGATTTCCACCGTACGAAGTGTTAATTTCGGTTTCACTAACTTTTTCACCGATGATGAATTTTCTGTCTGGTTGTTGGTACGATGTCTTTACAAACGATCCGCCTGCTTTTATGGTGTGTTTTGAATCGCTAGTCAATTTTAAGTTTCCGTACAATTGAGAGTTCAAATAATCGGATTGATCAAATTGATTCAAACGAATTAAAATGTTTGGATTTGTCGATTGATTGTTGCTGTACCCTAATTGATCTTGAATTTTACTTTCAGTTGAACGTAAATAGAAAGTAGTTGAACTTAAATCAAACCATTTTGCTTTGTATTTTAATCCAATCAAAGCCGAAGCATTCGTTTGGTATTTGTATTCCTCTTTGTAAAAATTATTGTCGTAATTTCCTAAACCTTGAAGAATAGTTCGGTCAGCACCTTTTCTAATAACAAATTTGTTTTCGCCGTTTAAAGACAAGGTGTAGTTTAATGTATTGTCGTTTTTGAATTTGAATCTCTCGGCATGAAGTACACCAACACTAGTATTAATAGGGCTTGACGAATTATCAACATTCCATGAATTTTGAGCGTATCCTTCTTGATACTGTTCTGGAGATAAACGAACGGCTGCTGGTACTGAACCAAATGCAGATGGTAATTCTCTGTCTTTTCCAACCATACCAAAGAAACCTTTAGTAGAATTGGCATCTGAAGAGATTAAAAAATCCTCACCGTTATTATTGGTTGTATATCCTGCACCAACACTAAACTTAGTGATACTTTTTGATTGAATGGTTTCGATGTTTACAGTTGCTCCAGCAAAATCTCCCGAAATATTTGGGTTAAACGTTTTGTAAACACTTAAAACACCTACGATATCAGTTGGGAATAAATCCAATGGAATGATTTTCTTGTACGGACTATTGGATGGTGCTTGTAAATCATTAATCAATAAATAATTGTATCGGTCTTCTAATCCTCTTACAAATAATCCACGTGATTCTACTTTAGTGATTCCAGTGATTTTGGTCAATCCTTCTTCAACATCACTAATTCCTTTTCGTGACATTTCCTGAGCACCAATACTTTGTTTGATTTCAACGGCTTTCTTTTGATCGAGTAGTAAAGCAGTTTCTTTTTCTCGACTCACCGATTTCTGAACGACAACATCTTCTAATTTGTATCCGCCAGAACCAAGTTCTTTGTTTACAATAACCGTTTCACCAGCAACAACCGTTACAGGAACTTCGGCATTTTCATATCCAATAAAACTGAATTGTAAAATGTAGTTTCCTGGAGCTATTGAAATAACGTATTCTCCTTTTTCATCAGTTGTAACACCAGTTGTTGTTCCTTTGATTACTGCATTGGCAAAAGCCAGAGGAATATTGTTAGCGTCTTTGTCAGTTACTGTACCTTTTATTGTTCCTTTAGTTTGCGCAAAAGAAAACGTGTAACATAAAATAGTAATAAGTAATAGTTTGATTTTCATCGGGTGTGGTAGTTTAAATTTGGTGCAAAGAAACCACCACAATGTAAAGTTCAAGTTACTTGCATTTTATTATTATGTTGCGCAAATATTACCTAAATGTTACTAGATTAAATTATAGTTAAGTCATTTTTTCCTATCTTTATATGCTTATATTTACCATCGCAAAGCAGTTAATTTTTTTGCATTATGAAGAAAAAAGAAATTAAGATTCTATTGGTTGATGATGAACAAGATATCCTCGAAATTGTTGGATATAATTTGTCACAAGAAGGATACAAAATAGTAACAGCAAGTAATGGTAAGGAAGCAATTGCTGTTGCCAAAAAGGAAATTCCGCAACTGATTATAATGGATGTGATGATGCCTGAAATGGACGGAATGGAAGCCTGTGAAAACATTCGTAAAATTCCGGAACTTTCTAATGTTATCATTACTTTTTTAACGGCTCGAAGCGAAGATTATTCTCAAGTTGCTGGTTTTGACGCTGGCGCAGATGATTACATCGCAAAACCAATCAAACCCAAATTATTGGTAAGCAAAGTAAAAGCATTGTTACGCCGATTGAAGAGTGATTCGGTTACTTCTGAAACGTTGAACGTAGGCGGAATCGAAATCAACCGTGAAGAATACAAAATTGTTAAGGACAGTGTTGAAATAATCTTACCAAGAAAAGAATTCGAACTCTTCCATTTATTAGCATCAAAACCAGGGAAAGTATTCAAAAGAGAAGAAATTCTAGATAAAGTTTGGGGTAATGAAGTAATTGTTGGTGGAAGAACTATCGATGTACACATCCGAAAACTTCGCGAAAAAATAGGGGAAGATTTATTCAAAACCATTAAAGGTGTTGGTTATAAGTTTGAAGCTTAATTAATTATCTTTGCATAATTATTATTTGTGTTCAATAAACTAACCGAACACTGAAAACTGAATACTGAACACTCAATTTAATGGGATTGAACTTTAAAAAATCATATACTTTTGCTGTAATATCTACTTTGTATATTACCCTTTTTTCTACTGGAATCCTTTCCGCTTTATTATTGATTTTTGCCGAATTCAACTGGAAAATATGTTTGCTGTTTGCTGTTTCCATTTCCATTTTTGCCTTTTTCGTATTGCAATACCGCGTAGAACATTTCATCTACAGAAGAGTGAAGAAAATCTATGACGATGTTTCTTTGCTCGATTCAGCAACGTTGAGAAGTAAAGCGATTACAACCGACATGGCCACTCTGACCAAAGAAGTGAAAAAATTCGCCACAGATAAAAAACTCGAAATCGAAAATCTCAAAGTGCGCGAAGAATACCGACGTGAATTCATGGGAAATGTGTCGCACGAACTCAAAACTCCTCTTTTTACGGTTCAGGGTTATCTTTCTACCTTACTTGATGGTGCCATGAAAGACAAAGATTTACGTAAAAAATACCTCGAAAGAGCCGAGAAAGGAGTTGAACGATTGATTTACATTGTTGAGGATTTGGACATGATTTCGAAATTGGAAATGGGCGATTTGAATCTCGAATTTTCCGAGTTTAATTTAGTCGAATTGATCCAAAATGTATTTGATTTACTCGAAATGCAAGCCGATAAAAAGAATATCATTTTGATGTTCGACCGAAAATACAGCAAGCCAATTAAAGTATTTGCTGATCAGGAAAAAATTCAACAGGTTTTGACCAATTTAGTCATGAATTCGATTAAATACGGAAGGGAAAACGGTACAACTGAAGTTACCATCGAAGATTTGGTAAAAAATAAAATCATCGTTCGCATCAGAGATAATGGTGAAGGAATTGAAAAGCAACACATTTCGCGCTTGTTTGAACGTTTTTTCAGAGTCGATAAAAGTGGCGCTCGAAGCGAAGGTGGTTCAGGTTTGGGACTTTCAATTGTAAAACACATCATCGAAGGTCACAACGAAAAAATCTATGTGGAAAGCGAATTCGGAAAAGGTTCAGAGTTTTCATTCACTCTCGAAAAGAAGGAATAAATTCTTCCAATTTGCGTCTGAAGTAAATTTTGGTAAGCCTTTGTAAACAATTACTTCGTTCAAATCATCCATCTTAAATTTGTCTTGCCTTGCCGTTGGAATCAAGCCTTCACGTTTGTATTTCTTAGCCAAATATTCTTGTTCAAATTGTCCCGGAGTCGGAATGAAAAACGCTTTTTTCTCCAATTTTGCCAAATCCATAACCGTTGTATAACCCGAACGACAAAGCACAATTTCACTTTCGTTGAAGGTTTTTTCCAGTTGTTCAGTCTGCATGAAATTGTAAAAAGTAATGTTGCCTTTCTGCTCCATTTTTTGTTCAGCTTCTACTCTGCCTTTGATGAAAACTACTTTTTCGTTGTACTGTTTAAGTTCTTCGATTAGTTTTTCTTCTAATAAGGTGCGTTGCGGTTCAGGACCTGAAAGAATCACCATCAATTGGTATTGAATCGGCAATTCTTTTTTCTGCAAACGACTCAATATTCCGATGTATTTAATGTTGAGATTGGTCTCGCTCAAATGTCCTAATTTTCCAGATAAATTCGGAAAATCTTTGGTGTCTGGAACCCAACATTCATTGAATTTAGCTATAAAAAATTGATGCAATTTGCTCGAAATCCATGTGGTTTTTCCTGATAAAACTGTCAGTTGATGCGTGATGAAAACCGACGGCACTTTTTTGTTACGCACACCCAAACGATTGTCGGAAATGATGCCACACAAATCGTATTCTTTCACCCATTTTTTCACCATTTTCTTCTCTTCTAAAATGGCATTAATGGTTTTCGGACTGTTTTTAATGAGTTTCCATTTGAAGTTTTCGCCTTTTTTGGCGTATTCAATTTGGTACGATGGCAATTCCAAAGCGGTTAAATGAGGAAATTCTTTTTTCAACAAAGCCAAAGCACTCCCATCGCTGGCCAAAATGGGTGCAAAACCATTTTCTTCCAAAGCTTTTATAATCGGAATGCAACGTGTAGTGTGACCTAAACCCCAATTAAGTGGAGCAACTAGAATGTTTTTACTCATTATTTTTTGTGTAAAACCGAAATGAATTGTTCGGCTAAAATGTTCTCGTATTCAAAGTGCAATTCATCGTCAACTTCAATCTGGTTTTTGTCGTAATGGTACAATTTCCATTTTTTATTATTGTATTCTAACGATGTCAAATTTTCAATCCAATCACCAGAGTTTAAATATACGGTTTTTCCTTTATTGGTTTCAATAGTTTCCATTTTTGGCTCGTGAATGTGTCCGCAAATCACATAATCGTAGTTTTTTTCGATGGCCAATTCGGTACAGACATTCTCAAAATTAGAAATAAATTTCACCGCCGATTTCACATTGTTCTTGATTTTTTTTGAAAGCGAATAAGGCTCTTTTTTAAAACGCGCCAAAACCCAATTCAAAAAGCGGTTCATTAGAATCAAAATATCGTAACCCCAACCGCCCAATTTGGCCAACCATTTGGCATGATTAATCGAAGCATCAAAAACATCACCATGAAAAATCCATGCTTTTTTCCCGTCTAAATTCAATACTAATTTGTTGAGCAAACTCATATTTCCCAAATGCAAATCGGTAAATTTTCGAAGAAATTCATCGTGATTACCAGTCAAATAATACACTTTAGTGCCTTTTGAGCTGAGTGAAATAATTTTCTTAATCACTTTCAGATGACTGGCAGGAAAATACGACTTTCGGAATTGCCAAATATCAATAATATCGCCGTTGAGAATGAGTGTTTTAGGCTTTATAGAAGACAGGTAGTGAACGAGTTCTTTGGCGTGGCAACCATAAGTGCCTAAATGCACATCGGATATAACCACAACTTCTACTTTTCTTTTTTTCAAAATAAAACTTTTTACTTCGTACAGTTCGATTCAAAGGTTTCAGATTACAAAATAAAGTCATCACGCTAATGTTAAGGTTATTTAAACATTATCAAAACTTTATATGTGTTGCGTTTATTTCCGTAATTTTGCCCAATAATTTAGAACCGTGGGAAGTAAAAATAAACTCAAAAGATTCAAGGAAAACGAAACATTTAGCAATGTATTTCAGCCAAGTAGAGAAGAAGTGGTTTCTAATAGTTTTCCGTTGAAAGGAAAATGGAACTCCGATTTTTTTAAGAATAACAATCCAATTATAGTTGAATTAGGTTGCGGAAAAGGCGAATATTCGATTGGTTTGGCCGAAAGAAATCCAAATGCCAATTACATCGGAATTGACATAAAAGGTGCGCGTTTCTGGCGTGGAGCCAAAACAGCTGTTGAAAGCGGAATGAACAATGTAGCGTTTGTGCGCACTCAAATCGAATTGATAGATTTCATTTTTGCCGATCATGAGGTGGATGAAATCTGGATTACTTTTCCCGATCCTCAAATCAAATACAAACGCACCAAACACAGAATGACTAATTCGGAGTTTTTGAAATTGTACAAGAAAATCCTAAAACCCGATGGTGTGATGAATTTAAAAACCGACAGCGAATTCATGCACGGTTATACTTTAGGATTGTTGCACGGCAAAGGTCATGAAGTATTGTACGCCAATCACAATGTGTATAAAAATGAAGGTGCGCCGAGCGAAGTAACTGAAATTCAAACGTTTTACGAAAAACAATATTTGGAAATTAACAAAGCAATTACGTATATTCGTTTTAAAATAAAATAGCCGATTGCCCGTTTTTTAGACTGAAGTTTCGATTTCAGAGGTTTCATTTAACACCATCACAGTTTGACTCTTTTTTTACCTTTCTTTTTTGGCTTTCTTTCGGCTGTGGTTGGAGTAATTCCTCCAGGTTTAATCAATATGACGGCAGCCAAAGTCGGAATTACCGATGGTAGAAAACGAGCCATGATGTTTGTCTTAGGTGCCACTATAATTGTCTTTTTGCAAACCTACATTTCGGTAATGTTTGCTCAATACATCAATCAACACGAAGAAATCGTAGTGTTGTTTAGGGAAATTGGGCTCGGAATTTTCATGGCGCTTTCCATCTATTTTCTCTTTTTTGCCAAAGAACCCAAAATCAATCCACAAGAAAAATTACAATTGAAAAGCAAACGCAGTCGATTTTTTATGGGAATGTTGATTTCGGCGCTGAATTTCTTCCCGATTCCGTATTACGTTTTCATCAGTGTTACTTTAGCTTCATATAAACTTTTTAATTTCGAAGCTTCTTCTACCTACAGTTTGGTGTTCGGAATTGTATCTGGTTCCTTTTTCGTGTTTTATTGCTACGTGTTATTTTTTGAAAAACTCCAATCACGAACAGAGTTTTTAATCAAAAACATGAACAAATTCATCGGTATAGTAACCGGAATCGTAGCTTTGATTACTTTGGTTAATGTGTTGAAATTTTATTTCTAATGGAAGAGAATTTTTTTGAACGCGTCTATCAAATTGTACGTCAAATTCCAGAAGGGAAAGTAACATCTTATGGCGCGATTGCAAAAGCACTCGGAGCTGCTCGTTCGGCTAGAATGGTCGGTTGGGCGATGAATGCATCGCACAACATAGAAGATGTTCCTGCGCACAGAGTAGTCAACAGAAAAGGATTGCTTTCAGGAAAACACCATTTTGAAGGAACTAATTTGATGCAACAATTATTAGAAAACGAAGGGATCAAAGTGGTCAATAATCAAATTGTTGATTTTGAAAAGCATTTTTGGAATCCAATGACCGATTTGTAATTGGTTCCTACATTTTTCAAAAATTCATTAATACTACTAAAATTAGCCATAAAGACAGGCTATCCAATTATAAGAAAACTTTAAACTTCTTTGTTTTAATACTCTTAAACTTCTTACTATCTTTGCAATCTAAAATCATTCTTAATAAAGAGGGTTTTACTAAAAGCTACTATAATGAAATTAGATAGAAAAGAAATTCTTAAAGCATTAGAAACCATTACTATTGCTGGTGAAGGGAAGAATATGGTTGAAAGTGGTGCGGTAAAAAACGTAATTACTTTTGGGGATGAAGTTGTGGTTGATTTAGTAATCGCAACTCCAGCCATGCACATTAAAAAGCGTGCCGAAGACGACATCAAAAAATTAATCCACGAACAATTTTCACCTGATGCGGTTGTAAAAGTGAACATCAAGGTAGAAGTGGCCGAAAATCCGAATCAAATCAAAGGAAAAGCCATTCCAGGAATTAGTAATATTATTGCGGTTGCTTCAGGAAAAGGTGGAGTAGGAAAATCAACTACTACGGCTAATTTAGCGGTTTCTTTGGCTCGAATGGGATTTAAAGTAGGTGTTTTGGATGCCGATATTTACGGACCAAGTATGCCGATTATGTTTGATGTTGAAAACGAAAAACCGATTTCTGTTGTAGTCGATGGGAAATCAAAAATGAAGCCGATAGAAAGTTACGAAGTGAAATTACTTTCCATTGGGTTTTTTACTTCTCCAAGTCAGGCTGTAATTTGGCGCGGACCAATGGCTTCCAAAGCTTTAAATCAAATGATTTTTGACGCTGATTGGGGTCAATTGGATTTTATGCTAATTGATTTGCCACCAGGAACAGGCGATATTCACCTTTCCATCATGCAAGCGCTTCCGGTTACGGGCGCAGTTGTTGTAAGTACACCGCAAGCTGTGGCTTTAGCCGATGCTAAAAAAGGAGTGGCGATGTTCCAATCAGAAGCGATAAATGTTCCTGTTTTGGGAATTATCGAAAATATGGCCTATTTCACTCCAGAAGAATTGCCTAACAACAAATATTATATTTTCGGAAAAGAAGGTGCAAAAAACCTAGCCGAAGATTTACAAGTGCCATTCTTAGGCGAAGTTCCATTAGTACAAAGCATTCGCGAAGCTGGAGATTATGGTCGACCAGCCGCTCTGCAAACCGCATCACCATTAGAAAAAGTATACGAAGAAATTGCCCGAAACGTGGTGCAAGAAACAGTAAATAGAAATGAAAATTTAGCTCCAACCGAAGCCATCAAAATAACCACAATGGCGGGTTGTTCGGCAGTGAAAAAATAGACTGTAAGACTGTAAGATTGTATGATTCTGTTCTACAGTCCGACAGTAAAATAGTCCTAAAATCAAAAAAAATGACAAACGAAGAATTGACTTTAAACATTGAAAAGGCTTTAGAAGAAATCAGACCGTTTTTAAATTCGGATGGTGGCGATATTTCGTTGGTTTCAATCGATAACGAAAAGCATGTAAAAGTGCGTTTTGAAGGCGCTTGCACAGGTTGTAGTGTCAATCAAATGACTTTGAAAGCGGGAGTTGAAACAACAATAAAAAAATACGCTCCACAAATAGAAACAGTAGAAAACGTGATGTAATTGTGGTTAAGTTGAATGATATTTATCATTGAATCACCAACACAACTTTATCATTTTTGCACTGTGTAACTTAAGTCACGAATGAATCGAACAGAAGTAGGTAAATTTGTGCTTTAAATCTGATTTTAAACATGATCGAAACCGATATACTCATAATTGGAGCTGGCCCAACGGGTCTTTTTGCTGTTTTTGAAGCAGGATTATTACAATTAAAATGTCATATTATCGACGCGCTACCGCAACCTGGCGGACAATTAGCCGAATTGTATCCTAAAAAACCTATTTTTGATATTCCGGGTTACCCCGAAGTATTAGCAGGCGATTTGGTGACCAATTTAATGGAGCAAATTAAGCAATTCCAGCCCGGATTTACCTTGTCTGAAACGGCAGAAACTATTGATAAATTAGACGATGGAACGTTCATCGTTACCACCAATAAAGGAACAAAACACCATGCCAAAGCCGTTGCCATTGCGGGCGGTTTAGGAACGTTTGAACCGAGAAAACCACAACTAGAAAACATCGCTTTCTATGAGGAAAAAGGAGTGGAATATTTTGTGAAAGATCCTGAATTGTTCCGCGACAAACGAATTGTAATTGCAGGTGGTGGTGATTCTGCTCTAGATTGGAGTATATTTCTCTCGAATGTGGCATCTGAGGTGACTTTGGTGCACAGAAGAAATGAATTTCGTGGCGCTTTAGATTCAGTAGAAAAAGTGCAAGAACTCAAAAAATTAGGCAAAATCAACTTAATTACTCCAGCCGAAGTGGTGGCGATTCAAGGAGAAAACCATGTGGAAAGCATTACTTTAGAAAATGAAGGCATTCAACGCGTATTTGAAACCGATTATTTTATTCCGCTTTTTGGATTGACTCCAAAGTTAGGAGCCATCGCCAATTGGGGATTGGAAATTGAGAAAAACGCCATTAAAGTAAATAATGCATTGGATTACCAAACCAACATCGACGGAATCTATGCGATTGGCGATGTGAATATTTATCCAGGAAAACTAAAATTAATTTTGTGCGGTTTCCACGAAGCTACTTTAATGTGTCAAAGTGTCTACCAACGAATCAATCCTGGTAAGAAATATGTATTAAAATACACAACGGTTTCGGGTGTTGATGGTTTTGATGGAACACGAAAAGAAGCTGAAAAAGCGGTAGTAAAATCAATTGAATAACAAAATGTCACAAGACGTAACAGTTTACATCACCGACAGAAACGGCGTGCGCCATGAAGTACAAGCGCCAACCGACATGAACATGAACGTAATGGAACTCATTCGTGCTTATGAATTAGCCGAAGAAGGTACTGTAGGTGTTTGCGGTGGAATGGCGATGTGTGCCTCATGTCAGTGTTATGTGTTAAACGATGTGATTTCGCTTGAACGAAACCCCGATGAAGAAGCCATGCTTTGGGAAGCGTATCACGTAAAAGATAATTCGCGATTGGGTTGCCAAATTCCAATTACTGAAGCTATTGATGGTTTGGAAATTGAAATTGCACCTGAGCAATAAACAACTCTTTCTTACAATCCTAACTTATTTTTTGCTTGAGGCAAAATACGTTCAACAAATTTACTATATGCTAACTCTGATGGATGCAAACCGTCAGTAGCTACTAAATTTGGTTGTGCCAATCCCAAACGAGTAATGTCAGTAATGTTGATAAAAGTAACGTTGTTGGTTGTGCAATAATTTTGGGCAAATGCGTTGTAAGTGTCAATTTGAGTTGAAATGGTAGTGTTACCATTTCCAAATGGTGTGTAGGCATAATCTGGAATTGAAACTACAATCACATTTTCTTTTTTTCCTTGTGCCTTTTCTATGGCAATGGCAACCAATTCAGGAAATTCTTGCTCGTACAAACTAAAGGGTTTGTTTTGGTATTGATTGTTGACTCCAATCAATAAAGTAACTAAATCATAATTGGTTGACGGATTTTGATTAGCAATAGCCGATTTTAAATTGGTTGTTGTCCAACCGGTTTGTGCAATGACATTCAAAGAAATTAAATCGTTGGAGTTCAATCGTTTTTTAATACTGTCTTTTAATTGTTCTGGAAAACGACAAGTAGTACAAACGCTCTGTCCAATCGTATAGCTATCTCCTAAAGCCAAATAACGAAGGTTCCGAGGCGGAGTTTCGTTAGGTGCTAGTGTGTCTTTAGAACAACTAATAGTCAGTACAACTATAACTAAAAAAGCAATTTTTTTCATCTATTGTGATTGGTATAAACTCAAATCTACTGGACCTTCCAAATATTCTTTTACTATTTGCAAAACACCATCTTCTTTGGTGTCGATGTACCATTTGATTAAAGCAATGGTTCCGTTTTCAATTTCAATTCCGGTAATACTACGTGGATGAACACAACTTCCATCATTAAAATAATTAAGTGCATTGTCTTGCGGTTTTGGGAAACGCGGACGATGCGTGTGACCTGTGATGGTAATTTTATTTCCGTTATCGGCAATCCATTTTTTTATGCGACGCTCTACTTTAATCAACTCAACGTAATTTTTAGCCGGACTTGTTGGGTCTTTAATACCCCAAACTTGTAAAGGTTTCCACAAAACACGAACTAAAAACCGATTGATTTTCCAACCAACATAATTCATGAAATCGGCTTGATGCCCATGCGTTAAAAACAATTCTTGCTTGGTTTCAGCATGTTCAAGAACAATTCCTTCGTGGAATTGAATTCCGGGAAATAGCGGTACGTTTTTACCTTCTTTTGGGTCAAAATATTCTGAAAGCAACTTTTTGGTTACATTCGGATTACGGTACACCATATCGTGATTGCCATAAATCATGTGCAATTTTCCAGCATTGAAAATTTTCTGTAATAATAGATATACGTTTTTATTGGCTTCAAAGATGTCTTTAAAGAATAAATTCTCCCAAAGCTCATCGCCATCACCTAATTCGATGTATTGAAAACCGTAATTAAAATAATGATTGACCGCGTGAAAATAAATATTTCGGTTGTTGGCAAAATCGTCAGCAAAACTCGAATCACCGCGATGGCAATCACTGAGCAAAATGAATTTGTCAGAATTGGTAAACTGTATTCGTTTGGCTTGTTGGTAGGCGCGCGTTAATCGATCTTGTGAAGACATCTTTTTTAGATTTTTAGACTCGCTTCGCTTTGGGACTGTAAGACATTAAGATTATTTTCTAAATTTCTAAGAAGTCTAAAAGGTCTGAGCAAGTCACCCAAAATTACATAAATTATCGAACAATTTCTATTCACCACTATTTTTTGCCGTGATGGTAGTAAAAAGTAAATAGTTTAGAAAAGCTCCTTTTTTTGATAAAAATGAACGGTATTAAAAAAAAAACGTGGAAGCATTTTTAAATCCATGCAACAAATTATAGCAATAATTTATTCAGTTCAAAGTCATGTCTTCAGAAATCATTATGTTATTGTCTCCAAAACAGTATATTTGTGTTAATTAATTATAAATGAAATGAATAAAAAAGTTATACTATTAGTATTTATTATCATGGGATTATGGTCATGTTCTCATGATGAAGGTTATGGAGGTTTAGCATCCATCTCAGGGAAAATCTATGGGAAAGATTTTAATTCCAGCGGATTTTTAGTCAATGAAGATTATATTGGTGGTGTAAAAGTGTACATCAGCAAACACGGTGAAACCAACTATTTTGATAGCATGGATTCGGCTTACGATGGTTCATTCAAATTCAATTATTTGCACAAAGGAACCTATGATATTTGGGTTTTTGGCGATTGTGATTATTGTTCTTGGGATCAGGTGTTTGTGTTAAAAACCATTGAAATAACCGATAAAAAACAAGAGGTTGTGACAGAAGATTTTGTTATTTCATTCTAAAATAATAACTAAATGATGTCTTTTCTAACAGCGATGAACACAGTTTCTTTAACGGAACTTGATAGCGTTGCATTGCTCAATCGTATCGACAATAAGTACGTTCTCAACAGACAACAGTTGGAACTTATTTTGCCTGTTATTCAGCAGAATTACAGAGTATTGATGATTGGAAATGACAAAATATTTACCTACGAAAATAACTATTTTGACACCAAAGATTTACAGTTTTATTATGATCATCACAATGGTTACACCAATCGGATGAAAGTAAGAAGTAGAAAATATGTAGAAACCAATATGAGTTTTTTCGAAATTAAGAAGAAAGAAAATATCGATAGAACGTCAAAGATTCGAGAAAAAATAGACCAATTAATTTCGATCATTGATGAAAACAAAAAAAGAGCAGTGCAACAATTATCTCGAAAGCCAATTGCCGATTTAAGTGTAATTCTGAACAATAAGTTTAATCGAATCACTTTTGTTAATGAAGAATTGTATGAGCGAATAACATTGGATTTCAACATTCATTTCTCTGATGAATTGAGTCAAAAGCAATTCGCAGATCTTTATGTACTCGAAATCAAGCAATCCAAATCTAATGGACGATCAATAATCACCGAATTACTAAAGAAAAACAACATCAGAGAACAACGTTTTAGCAAATATATTTTTGGCGTAATTGCTTTAAAAGAAAATATTAGAATGAATAATTTTTTGCCCTTAATCAAAAAAATAAACAAATTATAATATGGAAACAGAAGAAAAAGTAGCTGCAGTTTTTAGCCTATATGATTTTTCAATCAGAGCTATAATTGATGTTTTGGCTATAGTGATTTTAGTTGGGTTGATTTATTATCCCAAGCATAAAAACAAAGACTTTATTTTCACTTTTGTACTCTTCAACGTCATCAATTTTATGATTTGTTACTTGCTTGGAGCAGCAAAAATTAAAATGGGATTTGCGTTCGGACTTTTTGCTATTTTTTCCATAATTAAATACCGAACGATTGTGGTTTCCATCAAAGATATGGGCTACTTTTTCGTTTGTGTTGCATTAGGAATGCTCAATTCGTTGGCCAATTCAAGTGATGGCTTTATGATTATGATTGTATGTAATGTAGTGATTTTGATTCTGACCTTTTTCTTAGAACGATTGAATTTTATTAATAATGAAAATGTTAAAGAGATTATTTACGATAACGTGCGATTAATCAAACCCGATGTGCGCGATGAGCTAATTGCTGATTTAGTTGAACGAACGGGTTTAGAAATTCATAAAGTAGAAATTGTGTCAATTAATTACTTAAAAGATACGGTTCTACTTAAAGCCTATTATTATGCAAAAGAAAGTGAAAATATGTTACCAACAGCTTCTGATAATGACTAAGAAAATACGATTCCTTTTTTTGTTGATTGGTTGTTTTGGTTTTGCTCAAGACACCGATACGCAATTGCGATTGAGTCCTTCATTGAGTTATAAAATTAATAAAAAATGGAAAGTAGACTTTAATTATCGTTATGCGTTAGAAAAAGATGTTTCTACTTTTCAAGCCAGTGTATTTCAGCTTTCGGGAGAATATAAAATCAACAAAAGAATAGCTTTAGAAGCAGGTTATCGTTACACCACTTCATTTGAAAACGATAACCAACGGTTGTTTGCCTCGTTTATTTTTGATTATAAGATTAAGAAATTCACTCTCACATCACGAACACGCTACCAATTCAGCACGCCTTATTTCAATGCTGATTATTGGAACGAATTCAAAGAACCGAATCAATACCTTCGCCAGAAATTCACTGTAGATTACAACATACCCAAAAGTAAAGCTTCGGTTTATTTCTCTCCTGAATTTTTTATTAAACTAGAAAGCAATGAAGTAAAATACCACAGAACTCGGTACCAGTTTGGGAGTGATTATAAGTTAAAATACGGAAATACAATCGGACTTTCAATCATGTACGAAGATCGATTAAATCCGACCAAAACCGATCGTTTCATCATCACCACTAAATACAACTTATCGATTGATGAATTGGTTAAAAAACTGAATAAAAAAGAGAAGAAAAAAGGTTAAACCAAGGCTTCTTTTTGAACCAGTTGCTCCTCAATAGCATTCCATAATCCGATGCGTTTTTCTAAGGCCAAAACGGATATTTCCTGCACTTCTCTCCATTTTTGCTCCGATTCGCCACACAATTCAGTAATCATTTGCATCGCCATTGGACCGTGTTCATCAGCATCCAATTCGATATGACGCTCAAAATAATAGATTAATTTTGACAAATTGGTTTCTGGGAAATTGGTTTGAAAATTGCGCAAAATTTCGGTAAACATAGTCGGAATCAGATCTTCTCTTCCAAAAGTAAATGCAGCAGCAATTTTGTGTGGTTTTCCTTCTTCTATCACGCGGAAAGTAAAGTCCAAAAACGCTTTCACATTCGGATGTAAATCACTTTGCTTAATAGAGACAAAAATGTTCTGAGTGGTTTTTACATTCTCTAAAAAAACACCAACCGCATTCGTGTTTGCACCGCATTGTTGCATCGCATCCAAATACATTTCAAAATGACTTTGACGTGTGCCATCCAATGCCAAATCCGTTTCTTCGGCTACTACAATTTCGTTGATTAAATAGCGAGTTTCCGGACTTCCAACAGGCAACCAAGGTGTAGATGTACAGGTTAATTTGTTTTGTAAGGCTTTCAATAACGACATGAAATCCCATACGGCGTAAATATGATTCTCTAAAAAGCAATGCAAATCGTCTATCGTTTTCACTTTTTCATAAAGCGAATGTTGGAGTAATTGCTGCTTTTGATTTTCGATGGATTGATTGATAATTTGAATAGTCATAGCGTTTTTTTATATTATCTACGATTACAGTAGGCCTTTTGGATGTAAAATGTACAACAAAAGTAAAAATGCTTCCCGAATTAGAGAAGCATTTTGTATCATTTTTAGTTATTGTTTAATTTGTTTTTGTTAGCAATTCGCCTAATTCATTCATACTAAAACAAATAGGAAAGTTTTCGTCTTTAAAGCGTTCGGTGTTGTCATCGTTCACAAACCCGATGACGTCAAATCCGCCCGATTGTGCTGCTTGGATTCCGGTTGCACTGTCTTCTATCACGATGCATTCGTGTACTTCAAATCCCATGGTTTTGGCTGCGTGTAAAAAAATATGTGGTTCGGGTTTCCAACTCTGAATGTCATACGAACTGAATATTTTCCCTTCAAAATGATGAATGAGATTTGTTGTTGTTAGATTGCGAATGATTTTTTCCCGTGGTCCACTTGAAGCCACGCAAAACGGAATGTTAAGCGAATTTAAAACTTCGTGAATTCCGTCAATCGGTTGTAAATTCAATGCAAATTGCTCAAATGATTTTACTCTGAATTGGTGTTCAAAATCGACAGGTAATGATTGACCATATTTAGTTTCGATGTAGTTCAAACAGTATTTCAATGATTTTCCAGTGAAGTTTTCCAGTGCTTCTTCGTGTGAAATTACAACGCCCAATTCATTAGCCATTTCCGTCAAAACGGTACTCGAAATCGCCTCGCTATCCACCAAAACACCATCGCAATCAAAAATCACACATTTGTACTTCATCTGAATTTTTTTAGTAGTGTAAAAGTAAAAATGCTTCCCTATTGAGAGAAGCATTTTATATTTTTTTGCCACAGATTCACAGATTTATTTCATCTGTTCGACCATTAGTCTCGAGTTTCAAATTTCTCCAAATCTGTTTTGCCAAATTGAAACTTGACACGAGCCCAAAGGGCGACTAGAGAAGCAAACTTTAAACCTGAAACTTTTTATTTAAACGCTGGAATTCCCGTAATATCCGCACCTGTAATCAACAAGTGAATGTCGTGTGTTCCCTCATAAGTGATTACACTTTCTAAGTTCATACTGTGACGCATGATCGAATATTCACCTGTAATTCCCATTCCGCCTAACATTTGTCGTGCTTCGCGAGCAATGTTAATGGCCATATCCACATTGTTTCTTTTCGCCATCGAAATCTGAGCTGTAGTCGCTTTTCCTTCGTTTCTCAATACACCCAATCTCCAAGTCAACAATTGCGCTTTGGTGATTTCAGTAATCATTTCTGCTAATTTCTTTTGTTGTAATTGGAAGCCAGCAATCGGTTTGTCAAACTGAATGCGCTCTTTTGAGTAACGCAAAGCCGTGTCGTAACAATCCATTGCAGCACCAATCGCACCCCAAGCAATTCCGTAACGAGCCGAATCCAAACACATCATCGGCGCGCCCAAACCAGATTTTCCGGGTAATAAATTCTCTTTTGGCACTTTTACGTTGTCAAAAATCAATTCGCCTGTAGCCGAAGCACGTAACGACCATTTATTGTGCGTTTCCGGAGTCGTAAAACCTTCCATACCGCGTTCCACAATCAATCCGTGAATTCTTCCTGATTCATCTTTCGCCCAAACTACTGCAATATCGGCAAAAGGCGCGTTTGAAATCCACATTTTAGCACCATTCAACAAATAATGGTCGCCCATGTCTTTGAAGTTGGTTACCATTCCACTCGGATTCGAACCGTAATCAGGTTCAGTCAATCCAAAGCAACCCATAAATTCACCAGTTGCTAACTTTGGTAAGTATTTCATGCGTTGTTCTTCGGTTCCGAATTTCCAAATCGGGTACATCACCAACGATGATTGTACCGATGAGGTAGAACGAACACCCGAATCACCGCGCTCAATTTCTTGCATAATCAAACCATACGAAATTTGGTCTAAACCAGCGCCACCGTATTGCTCTGGAATGTACGGACCAAATCCGCCAATTTCACCCAAACCTTTAATAATCTGTTTCGGAAATTCTGCACGTTGTGCATAGTCTTCGATAATCGGAGAAACTTCGCGTTTTACCCACGCACGAGCCGAATCGCGCACTAATTTATGTTCTTCAGTTAGCAAATCATCTAACAAATAATAATCGGGAGCTTGAAATAAATCTGGTTTCATAGTTTAGTCATTGCGAGCGCAACGCAGTAAAGCGATGCAATCTCATTTTACTTTAAAATTGAGTTTTTACGAAAACGTTTGCAAAGGTAACAAAACAAATTTGAGATTTTGCTCAACAATTGTTATAAATTTTCCAATTTGTCAAACTGAGTTGGTCATGCTGAGCTTATCGAAGTAGGAAGCTTTCTCCAGCCTTACAGTCCAAGATTTTTCCAAAAAAGGTGTTTTTCTAAGGCCAAAAAAGAGCTCCTAGTGTCGCTTTTTTTCGCCAAGAAAAACTACCATTTTTGTTCAAAATGCTTTCCATTGCAGTCTGGGCTAAGGCAATGTTTCTAGATAGAACTATTTTTTAATCACTTTTACATAATTAAACTGATTGCTGCTTTTGTCGTGAGCAATAATAAAATACGTCCCAACGGCGTAATTTTCCATATCAATTTCCCATTCGTTTTCGCCAATTTTTTTATAATGAGGACGAATGTTTTTTCCATCGATAGCATAAAAACTCAACTCCAAATCGTCTATTTCTGAAATCGATTTAATATGAAACAAGCCTTTAGTCGGATTAGGATAAGCCGTTACATTTGAAATCGTAGCCGTTGAAAAATAATCAATAGCCAGAATCTCATCCGAAGCCAAAGAAAAACACGAATCACTAATTTGATAATAACTTCCTGCACAATCCGTTGATAATCGCTGAATGTAAAGTACTTTGTTGATTAAACTAAATTTCAATTTTCCAATAACTGCCGATTCCGAATACACATTGGCCGAGTCATTATTCAAAACCGTTGAGCTACTAGTCGAGCCAAAATGAGTGTAGTTTATAACGTGTATCACGTTGTTGGACAAATCCAAACTCAAATAAGCAGTTGCAGTAGCATTCGAACAATTGGTTCCGATATTCAAACGAACAAAAACGGTATTTTGACTGCTAAAAACAGAGGTGAAATCATGTACTTGATGCGCATTAGCATCTGTAAATTGTCCACTCGTTAATGGATTGTTACATGTGCTTGGCTGAACTGTATTGTCAATTCCGTTTCCATCACTATCCATAGTCGACCAACATGAGGTGTTCACTCTAAAATAAGTCGAACCACACGGATCAAGTAATCGTGATGCATACAGAATATTATTGTTCAAATAATAATTAATTTGACCATTGGTAGTTGAATTACTGATGACAGAGTTGGTTTCATTCCCGGTTACTATTGCACTAGCGGTTGAACCAAAATGCTGATAGGAAAGTACATGGATGCGGTCGTTATCCAAATCAATAATGGCTTTCAAATTGTTGTTCGAATTGTTGCAATTGGTAAATCCGTTCAAATCCACATAAAACAAACCTGATGTTGCATTGTTGAAATTAGTCACTACAAGAGGTTGATTAATTCCTGTTGTATTTTCTGATTGTGGAATACTGTTGTTGCATTGTTGAATTTCGTCCAAATCGCCATTTTCCAAACCGTTGTACACATTCCAACACGATTGTTGTAATGAAATTGGCACACTACTGCCACACGCATTCGAAATATGATTCAAGTACAAAATGTTGTTAGTTAGAATAAAGGAGATTTGCGAAAAAGCATCGCTTCCACTAGTAATAACATTGGTGTTGTTTCCAGTAAATGTGCTCGAAGAATTATCAAAATGATGGTAACTCAGCACGGTAATTTTATCGGTAGTTAGGTTTACAATTGCGGTCAAATTCCCAACCACACCATAACAAAGGTTGTAAAAGTTGATTTTTACTATAAATTCACCGCTTGTTGAACCACCAAAATTAGTCACATTAACTTGGTTTCCTGGATTGAAAAATCCACTTGCCGGAATCGTATTGGTGCACGTTATAGTAAAATCTTCATCCGAATTCAAAGCCAAACAACTTGCCGTGTCAAAATTCACATTGATGAAATTGGTAATGGTTTTTAAATCGGAAATTCCATACGAATCGGTTACGGTTAAAGTGACATCAACACTTCCTGTGGATAGAAATTTTACCTCTGGATTTTGTGAACTTGCTGATGTTCCGTTCAAGTAAATCGGTGTTTTAGAAAATGACCAATTCCACGTGGCGCCCGAATACTTCAAAATACTATAATCCATCAATTGAATGCGTTGATTGATGCAAACCTCTTTTTGATTGGTGGTTGGTTGTGCAATCGGGGCAACATAGGGTTCGTAGAAATCAATTTCTTGAATACCTCTATTTCCTGCTGCGCGTACTTTTTCTTGATAATGTGAAAGCTTCAAATAGATGCGATTGGCCAGTAAACTTCCGCTCAACAATCCACCTGAATAATCGTCCCAATTGGTCATGGAATTGTTTCTGTAATAGCATCTTGCCACCGAATTTGAGTCGAAACCGATGAGATAAATTCCACCATTAGTTCCGTATTGATGTGCCATTTCTTTGACTGTAAATCCGTTTAAAGCACTAGTGTCAAGGGTTTGCCATGATTGTCCACCATTGGTACTTTTAAAAATACGATACGAATTATTTACAGAATAGTTGCCGCTCCAATTGATGTATGCCAACCAAAGTTCGTTGGGATTGGTTTGTGAAACGTCGATAAAACATTGCAAACCATTAGCATTGTAGTTGGAATTGTGTAACGTGAAGTTGTGTTGCGTCCAATTGATACCGCCGTCAATTGTTTTCCACAATCCATTGGATTCGGTGGTAACATATAGTACATTCGGATTGCTTCGCGTAGTTTTTATGTTCCAAACGGTCGAACCAAAAGTGCGTAAAACCTGATTGGATATTCCGTTGTCATACGAAACATACACTTTGTTTTCGTATGCTGCATAAACGATATTGCTGTTGACTACATTGGAAGTGATGTCGCTATTTCGTTCGCCATAATAATAATTATTGGAGTTCATCGAAAACGGAAAGGTTGACGCTACATTGGTGTTGAATTGAGAATCAATTTGTTTGAATCCTTGAAAAATATCGGCAAAAAACAGCGAGTTGGGTCGGCTGAAAATAGAATAACCAACGGGTGCTTCAGCTCCGCCTAAAATGATGGTTTTGCCGTTATTCCAATTCGGATTGTGCATGTTGTCGCCATTATGGTATTTTCCGCTTCCCATTTGATCAGTGTTAAAGCCTTGGTCGAACGCCCATAATTCTAGATCGAAAAGACCTTTATTGGTGCTGTGCCAATTGGAGATAGAAGTAAAATTATCAGTAGAAACACTCACGCCACCATCGGTAGAAACTACTACTGTGGCTCCACTAAAGTCAAGGTCTTGAATGTCGGGATGAATCGGAAAATTACCGTCGTAACCACCAAGAGCAGTAAAATTCAATCCACCATTAGTTGATTTGTATAATGTAGTTACACCCACATAATAGATGTTGGAATTAACAGGTGAAATTCCGAATGCAAAATCATAAAAACCTTGTGAGAAACCCGAATTTAAAGTTGATAAATGCATAAATGTTTCCCCCGAATCAGTGCTTTTTAACAATTCTACGTATTCGCCAGTCAAAAAAGCAATCACAATTAAATTCGGATTGGACGCTGAAACACCCAACAAATAACCATCTTTACTAGTGTTTAAATTATAATTGGTTGTTTTTAATTGCCACGTTGTTCCACCATTGGATGTTTTGTAGAAATTTCCATTAACGTCAATGGCGTAGGCAGTAGAGGCGCTTCCGGGTTTGAATTCAACATCGTAATAATTGCCAGCTAAATTGTTGCTAAAAGAGGTTCCGGCATTAGTAGATGTGAAAATTCCCTGATTGGATGCTGCCATGATGGTAGTTCCATCCGACGACCAGATGATTTCATTACACGAAGCAGTTACAGGTTTTGTTTCCCAAGTCAATCCGCCGTTGGTGCTTTCTCTCAACGGATTACTACCCAAAATTATATTGGAAGAGTTCGTTGGGTTGAAAGCAATTGGTCCGGAATAATCACCTAAAAAACTCCAATTATCACCACTGTCTGTGGTTTTAAAAAGAGCGCCTGTTTCGGTAGAAGCCATTCTGATATTGGGTGTTGAAGGAGCCACAGCAATGTAATACACATTGGATTGCATGGGAAGTTGGGTGCCATTAGAGTCGACCGTTTCCATTGGGCCAATTTGAGTCCAATTGGGCATTAAAGCTGATCGATTATTGGTTTGATTTACCGAGTTTTCAGTGGTGTTTTTTATGGTTATGAATCCATTGTTGTCAATCCAAGTTGGTGGAACACTTTTGAAAAAGTTGAGTGCAAATCGCACAATCGGAATTTCAGTGATGCTCTTTTTTAATTCCTCGAATTCTCCTTTTTTGCCTTCCTTTTTTTCTTTTGCAATGATTGCTTCACCTCTTTTTTTGGCATCATCACTTTTCAACCAATCGTTAATTTCTTTCTTCATCTGAACCACATTGATTTTGTCGGGATCAGAGTAGAAAGGAATAGCCCAAGAAGGTGTATCTTGAGTTTGTTTGGGTAAGTCGGCAAAATTGATGTGATCTTTTATGGATGTTTTTCCCGATTGAGCAAAGGAAAAAATAGTGAATAATACCAGTAGCAGAGTGATTTTTGTCTTCATAATAAAGTAGTACATTTTAACTCAAAAGGATTGAGAATCACAAATCTACTATAATATTTTGATGCGAGTTCGATGTGAAGAATTATTTTTCAGCCATGAATTATCGAATTTAGCCAAGTAACTATTTGATTCAATTCGAATGTTCATCGGAGATGAACAAATTTTAATCCAAAATTCTAAGTTAATTTGTGAATTTGTGGCAAAATAAATGATAAAAAAGATTGTTGTCGTTTAACAAATTGACTGTAATTGTCCTTTATTTAGTGATAGTAAAAACAGAAAATCTAACAGAAGAGAATATTAAAATTTCAAATAAAACTCTTTCGTCAAGTGGATGTAATCGTCGGTATACTCATGACGGTTGATTTCGATGACCAATTCATCGGCTTCCAAAACGGAAAGTTCGTAGCGTTTGAAAGCGAGTAAACTCCGTACAATAGGTGTAGTGTGCGAACCTTTGACACGTGTCACTTTTACGGGAAATAGTTCCGCTTCAGCACATAAATCAATGAATCGTTCTTCTTCTTTAAAAGGAATGATGACTGCAAAAATTCCGTTTTCAGACAAAAGCAAACTAGCAGCATCAACTAATTCTTCAAAAGGCAAAGCGTCTTGAAAACGAGCTAAATCGCGCGAATCGTTATCGGTTTTGTAGTTTTCGGAGTAAAAAGGCGGATTGGAAATGATAATATCGTACTCGTCTTCGGGTTCGTCTACAAATTCGTCCAAACCGGCGTGAAAGCAAAACAATCGATCGCTCCAAGGTGAAACTTCAAAGTTTTCGACGCATTGTTCGTAGGCGTCTTCGTCAATTTCGATGGCGTCAATTTGCTCGGCTGAAGTTCGCTGAGCGAGCATCAAAGAGAGAATTCCCGTTCCAGCTCCAATGTCCAACACCGAAAAAGGTTTGTTGTCAATCGGGCACCAAGCGCCAAGTAAAACAGCATCTGTACCTATTTTCATGGCGCAGCGATCTTGGTTGATGGAGAATTGTTTGAATTGGAACATTTGATTTTTAGATTTTAGGACTGTAAGACTCGCTTCGCTCCCGGATTATAAGATGGTAAGATTTCAAGATAAACGTACTTTAGTATTTTATTGCCCTAGCCCTGATAGAGCCGATATCCTCCGATGGACAAAAACAAAGGCTTTGCCTGTAGCTTTTTGCCAATCGGAGATAAAGGCGAAAGCAGGAAAAAGCTTCAAAAAAATCATATAATCTTAAAGTCTTACAATCCTAAAATCTTGCAATCCAAACCTACAAGTACATCTCCACCAAACCTTCAGGCAAATTCATCACGACTTTTTTGTTTTCGCGATCAATTTTTACTAAAAACTGGTCAATCATTGGGATGAGGATTTCAACGTTGCCGTTGATTACTTCAAAAAGTGGTTGTGCGGCGGAGTCATTGATGGAGACAATTTTTCCGAAAACACCCAATCGTTGATCTTCGATTTCGAATCCGATTACTTCGTGAAAATAAAATTTATTGCCTTCAAGTTTTGGGAGCATTGAAATCGGTAAGTAGATTTCGCAACCCATGATTTCGTCGGCATCGGCTTCGGTGTCAACGTCTTCAAATTTCACTTTGAGGAAGTCGTTTTTGTGTAGTGAGGAATGTTCAATAAAAAATGGAACCAGATTTTTGTTGAACTCAACAAATACTGATTCCATATTTTCATATAATTCGGGTTCGTCGGTATCTAAATAGATAAGGACTTCTCCTTTGAAACTAAACTTTTTAGCGATTTTGCCTAGATAAAAACAATCGTCTTTACGCATTATCGCCACTTTATTAAGCTTCTGCTTCTTCGCTAGCTTCGTCAGCAGCTGGAGCTTCTTCTGCAGCAGCTTCTACTTCTGGAGCAACTTCTGCAACCGCTTCTTCAGCAGGAGCTTCAGTAACTTCAGCAACAGTTTCTTCTACAGTGTTTTCAACTGTTTCAGTAACTTCTGCAACTGTTTCATCAGCAACATTTTCTACTTCTTCAGCAACTTCTTCTACTGTTTCAGCAGCAGCAGCTTTAGCAAGACGTTTTTCGTTAGCTTCTTTTTCAGCTTTTAATGCTTTGGCTTTAGCTTCTGCTTGTTTTTTTGACAAACCGTCTTTTTTAGCATCAACTTTACCTGCTTTTTCTTCTAACCATTTTGCCAATTTAGCATCAGCTTGTTCTTGAGTTAAAGCGCCTTTGCGAACTCCACCATCTAAATGGTGTTTCAATAAAGCACCTTTGTACGAAAGAATAGCTCTAGCCGTATCAGTTGGTTGTGCTCCATTGTGTAACCATTGAACCGCTTTGTCAAGGTTTAAATCAATAATAGCTGGGTTAGCTGTTGGGTTGTAAGTTCCTAATTTTTCTAAGAATTTACCATCTCTTTTTGCGCGTGCATCAGCAGCAACAATCCAGTAAAAAGGCTTTCCTTTTTTACCGTGTCTTTGTAATCTAATTTTTACTGACATAATCTTTTTGATTAATTTGAGGTACTCGACCTCTGTTATTTAAGGGCGCAAATATACAAAACTTTTTGATTCAAACTACTCATCGATTACAAAAGTTATTTTTTTAGTTAAATTACTATGACAATTCATTAAAAAAACTATTTTTGTGGTATTAATAAAGATTACTATGAAAAAACTATTTTCAATATTAGCTTTGGCTCTACTTTTCTCTTCGTGTGAGGAAGATGTCAAATTAAACGACCCAGGTTTTCAGGCTTTTAGAGATGATGTGCTGTTTAGAGGATTGCAAGTTACAGCTTACCGTTCGGGTAATGGAGCGATAAGAATTGAGGCATTAGCAGAAGATCAAGAACTCACTTTACATATGTCAAACTCAGTAAGAGGAACTTACTATTTAGCATCAACCAATGTTAATAACTGGGCAGAATATACTTCGTCATTTGATGATGTAGTGGTTGATTATTCAACCCGAGAGTCTTTTGAGCCCATCACTAGCATTGCTAACGCCATTTTGATTGGAGGTACAGGTTATGTGTCAAGCAATTTAGTGGGAACAACCAATACTGGAAACGGAATTGGAATGTCGGTAAAAACTACTGCTGTTGATGGAGTTATCAAGTCGGTTAAAATTGTGAATTCGGGTTCTAATTATCAAGCAGGTGATATTATTACCATTAATGGTGGTGACAATAATGCAAAATTCAGAATTTTGAGTGAGATTAAAATTGATAAATACGAAAATGGGTTAATTTCAGGTTCGTTCAAGTTGAATCTTAAAAATATATACGATAATCCTTTCGGACAAGAATTGGTTAATTTCCAAAACGGAGCCTTTTACAACATTCCGGTTGTACAAGAATAAATTTTGTTAATCGCAATAATTACAAACCGTTGTGTAACAAACACAACGGTTTTTTTATTAATAATCAATTAATTACAAAAAGATGGTAGCTTTCGTTTTATTTAACCTACCTTTACGCAGAATTTTAAAATTTACATATGAACATTTTTGTTGGAAGTCTTCCTTGGAGTATTGAGGAAGCAGATTTAAGAGAGTCTTTTGAGGCTTACGGAACAGTTGACTCTGTTAAAATTGTAACTGATAAATTTACTGGAAGAAGTAAAGGATTCGGTTTTGTAGAAATGCCAAATGACGAAGAAGCTCAAAAAGCTATCGACGAATTAAACGGTGCTACAGTAGAAGGTCGTACAATTGTAGTGAACAAATCAGAACCAAAACCAGAAGGTGAAAGAAGAAGTTTTAACAACAACCGTTCAGGCGGTGGTGGTTACAGCGGAGGCGGAAACTCTCGTGGTGGCGGAAGCTATAATGATAGAAATAGTGGTGGAAGATACTAATCTTTAAACACACACTTTACAATAAAAACCATTCGTTAACTCGGGTGGTTTTTTTGTTTTTGTTGATAACTAAAATTGAAATTCAGCGGCATTAAATGTAAATTTGAAATTGATTTTTAACTTGTTTGGATTTTGTTTTTTGTCATTTGGAATTTACGCCTATGTATTTAATATTCGATACCGAAACCACCGGATTACCGCGCAATTGGGCCGCGCCAATTACTGATACCAACAATTGGCCACGATGCGTTCAGATTGCCTGGCAATTGCACGATGCAATGGGAAATCTCATTGAACATCAGGATTATTTAATCAATCCCGAAGGATTCAATATTCCCTATGATGCCGAGCGCATTCACGGTATATCAACCGAACTCGCGCAACAAAACGGAATCGATTTAAAAATTGCTCTAGAACGTTTCAACGAAGCACTTTCCAAAGCCAAATTCATTGTAGGTCAAAATGTTGGTTTTGATGTGAATATTATGGGTTGTGAATTTTACCGAATGGGAATCGATTCACCCATGTCGCAAATGCCCATTTTGGATACGTGTACCGAAACCACAGCCGAACTCATCAAATTGCCTGGCGGACGCGGTGGAAAATTCAAATTACCTACGCTAACGGAACTACATCAATACCTCTTTGGAGTTCCATTTTCTGAAGCGCATAATGCAACTGCCGACGTTGAAGCTACTACCCGATGTTTCTTAGAATTAATTAAGCGCGAAGTTTTTACCAAAGAAGAACTCGATGTTCCGGCGAATTATTTTACCGAATTCAACGAACACAATCCGAAAGAAATTCAACTTATTGGGTTGAAGCACATCAATCTGAAACAAGCTTCCGACGAAATCAGAAAGCAATTCCAACCCAAGGAAGAACCTGTTATTTCGCACGAAGAAAAACAGCAAAACCAACAAACTTTAGTTGATACTGATTTTGTTCATTTGCACAATCACACCCAGTTTTCAGTGCTTCAATCGACAATCAGTGTTCAAGATTTGGTAAAAGCTGCAGTAAAAAATAAAATGCCTGCCGTTGCCATCACCGACATCGGAAACATGATGGGCGCGTTTCACTTTGTGCGCGATGTGTTGTACCACAATAAATCGGCCGCAGCTAAAAATAAAGCGGCTGAAGAAGTTGGAGAAACACCAACCGAAACCATAATTAAGCCTATTGTGGGTTGCGAATTTTTCGTTTGTGATAATCATAAAGACAAATCCCGAAAAGACAACGGTTACCAAATCGTTCTCCTCGCTAAAAATAAAAATGGGTATCATAATTTAGCCAAAATGGCTTCAATAGCTTATACAGAAGGCTTTTATTATGTGCCGCGTATCGATAAAAACATCATTCAAAAATACAAAGACGACCTGATTGTACTTTCAGGAAGTTTGTACGGTGAAATTCCGAGTAAATTGCTCAATATAGGTGAAAACCAAGCCGAAGAAGCTTTGCTATGGTGGAAAGAACAATTTGGAGCCGACTTGTACATCGAACTCATGCGCCACAATCAAGAAGATGAAAACCGTGTGAACGGCGCATTGATTGATCTGGCAAGAAAACATCAAGTAAAAACGATTGCTACCAACAACGTTTTTTACATCAATAAAGAGGATGCCAACGCTCACGATATTTTATTGTGTGTACGCGATGGTGAAAAACAATCTACACCCATTGGTCGCGGTCGCGGCTACCGTTTCGGATTGCCCAATCAGGAATACTATTTCAAATCGGGTGACGAAATGAAGCAATTGTTTTCGGATTATCCTGAAGCCATTTCAAACATTAGTGAAGTAGTAGACAAAATTGAAATTTACGACCTTGCACGCGAGGTTTTACTTCCGAAATTTGATATTCCAGAAGAATTTTTAGTGGCTGAAGATGAAGCGGATGGCGGAAAACGCGGTGAAAATAAATACTTGCATTATCTTACTTACGAAGGTGCCAAAAAACGCTACAAAGAAATCACTCCCGAAATCAAAGAGCGATTGGATTTTGAGTTGAAAACCATCGAAAATACGGGTTATCCTGGTTACTTTTTGATCGTTCAAGATTTCATTGCCGAAGCCCGAAAGCTAGGAGTTTCCGTTGGTCCAGGTCGTGGTTCGGCTGCAGGTTCTGTTGTGGCGTATTGCCTCTGGATTACCAATATTGATCCATTAGAATACGATTTGCTTTTTGAGCGTTTCCTGAATCCGGATCGTGTGTCGATGCCCGATATTGATATCGATTTTGATGATGAAGGCCGAAGTAAAGTTATGGATTACGTAATCGAAAAATACGGTTCCAACCAAGTAGCGCAAATCATTACCTACGGAACCATGGCGGCCAAATCGTCGATTAGAGATACCGCACGTGTATTGGATTTACCGTTGTTTGAAGCCGATAAAATTGCCAAATTAGTACCCAATTTAAAGCTGGACAAAATCTTTTCAATGGATCAAACGGCTTTGAAACAAGCACTTCGAGCTGAAGAATACGACAAAGTAAAAGAATTAATCGAACTCGCTAACGAAGGCAGTTTGAGCTCGGAAACCATTACACAAGCCAAAATATTAGAAGGGAATCTGCGTAATACCGGAATTCACGCTTGCGGTGTCATCATTACGCCTAGTGATATTACCAATTACGTTCCCGTTGCTACCGCCAAAGATTCGGATTTGTACGTGACGCAATTCGACAACTCAGTCGTGGAAAGTGCTGGTTTGCTGAAGATGGACTTCTTGGGACTAAAAACCCTAACGCTAATTAAAGACACGGTAAAATTAGTGAAATACCGAACCGGAATCGACCTTGATCCCGATGCATTTCCGATTGATGATGTGAAAACGTATGAGTTATTTCAACGCGGCGAAACGGTCGGAATATTCCAGTACGAGTCGGTTGGGATGCAAAAATACTTGCGCGATTTAAAGCCAACGGTTTTTGGAGATTTGATTGCGATGAATGCCTTGTATCGTCCCGGACCATTAGAATACATTCCGTCGTTCGTAAAAAGAAAAAATGGTGAAGAACCGATTGTATACGATCTAGAAGCCAACGAAGAATACCTAAAAGAAACCTACGGAATTACAGTATACCAAGAGCAAGTAATGCTTTTGTCTCAAAAATTAGCCAATTTCTCCAAAGGTGATGCCGACGTTCTGCGTAAGGCGATGGGGAAAAAGCAAAAAGATGTATTGGATAAAATGAAATCCAAATTCATCTCCCAAGCCATGGAAAACGGGCATCCGGAAGATAAATTAGAGAAAATCTGGAAAGACTGGGAAGCGTTTGCACAATATGCGTTCAACAAATCGCACTCTACATGTTATGCGTGGATTGGCTATCAAACGGCGTATTTGAAAGCGCATTATCCAGCTGAATACATGGCAGCCGTGCTTTCGAATAATATGAACGACATCAAACAGGTTTCGTTTTTTATGGAAGAATGTAAACGCATGGGATTGAAAGTGCTCGGCCCAGACGTGAACGAGAGTTATTATAAGTTTACCGTTAACGAAAATTACGCTGTTCGTTTCGGAATGGGAGCGATCAAAGGCGTTGGTGCGCCAGCCGTTGAAACTATTGTTGAGAATCGCAAAAGCGGAAATTACAAATCGATTTTTGATTTGGCTAAACGAATTGATTTGCGAGCTGCCAATAAAAAAGCATTCGAAAGTTTGGCATTAGCAGGCGGATTTGATTGTTTTACGACAACGCACCGTGCGCAGTATTTTCACGATGATGGCGATAACATTACGTTTCTGGAAAAAGCGATGCGCTACGGTTCCAAATTCCAAGAAAATGAAAATTCATCGCAAGTGAGTTTGTTTGGAGAAACCAGCGAAGTACAAATCGCCGAGCCAGTAGTTCCGCCTTGCGAGGAATGGAGTACGATGGAAAAACTCGCCAAAGAAAAAGAAGTAGTCGGAATTTACATTTCGGGTCATCCGCTCGACGATTACCGTTTTGAGATGAAATATTTTTGCAACACCAAACTTGAAACGTTGAAAAACCTCGAGCAGCACGTTAATAAAACCTTGTCGTTTGGTGGAATCATTACCAATGTTCAACACAAAACGGCAAAGAATGGAAAAGGTTGGGGTTCGTTTGTGTTGGAAGGTTATGACGAAAGTTACGAATTCCGAATTTTTGGTGAAGAATACTTGAAATTCCGACATTTTTTAATTCAGAATAACTTCTCGTACATCAAAATTATGGTGCGTGAAGGTTGGATCAATCAAGAAGGCAAAAAAGGCGAACCGCGCATACAATTTCAATTAGTTCAGTATTTACAAGATGTACTGCCTTCGTTTGCTAAAAAGTTAATAGTGTTGATGGATGTGAAAGAGATTCAAAGTACCACCGTAAGTTTGTTGAACACCATCTTCCAATCGAACAAAGGCGACAATTCGGTTGTGTTTGAAGTAATGGAATTGGAAAAAGTAAAACGATTGGCAGTAGTGGAAAAATCAACCATTGACAACGAAATTTCTGAAGACGAAATCAGTATCGAAACGGAAGCCGATATAGAAAATAACGACGAACCAGAAATTGCTATGACCGAAGAAGTCGAAGAAATTCGAGTTGTGACCAAACTATCAATGCCAAGTCGAAAATTAAAAGTGAAAATCTCTAATGAACTATTAACTGAGTTAGAGAAGTTGCAGATTAATTTTAAACTGAACTAGTTAAATAAATCCAAAATTCCACACGCTTTCCAACCTTTTTGCGTTTTCTCTTATCTAAGTAGAAAACCAACCGTATGAAATCAATTCTAAGAGGTATCTTCTTGTTTCTTTGGATAGGAACAGCATGTAGTTTTTCGCAAAACAACTCCCAATTAGTTAAAGAAATAACCGTGTATTTTGAAAGTGCAAGTAGTGTTATTTCAAAGGCAGAAGCCATCAAAATGGAAGATGCCATTCAAAGTTTGACCGACTCACATTTGTATTCCATCGAATTAACAGCGCATACCGATAGCGAAGGAAGTGCTGCGTACAACGATAATTTATCGGCGCAACGTGCCAAGTCAGTAGCCGATTTTTTGGTCAACAATGGATTTTTTAACCGAAAAATTAGTTTTGTAGCTCAAGGTGAACATCAACCCATTGCCGAAAATGAAACCGATTCGGGTAAAGCACAAAACCGACGCGTTACAGTTAAGATTCAGAAGAAATTTGATGATAAACTCTCGGTTGGTGGTTTTACTATTGAAGAAAAGGACTATACTATTTCTGCCGAAAACCCACAAAAGATTGAGCATCCATCGGGAACCGTGATTGAAATTCCGGAGAATGCATTTGTAGATAAAAACGGTAATCCAGTAACGGGTGATGTTCAGGTAAGTTATGTTGAATACCGCGATCCGGTTGATTTTATTCTAGGAAACATTCCGATGGATTATAATCAAGACGGCGAGAAGTTTGTGTTCAATTCGGGTGGAATGTTCAAAATCAAAGCTACGCACCAAGGCGAAGAAGTTTTTTTAGGAAAAGATAAAAACATCAATTTGGATTTTCCTTTAACCGAAAATTTACCCGATTTGAATTTTTATCGTTTTGATGAAACTACCAATCAATGGAAAGAAGAAGCAAAAAACATCAATCCACCCAAAAATGAATCGATCGATTTAACTACTTTTTTTAGAACAGAAAGAATTGTAGGAGTAGGTACTACAGTTGACACTATTGCCAGAGATACAATCGCTAACAGAGGAGTTCCTTTTTTGAATGAAGCCGATTTGCAATGCTATAATGTGGCACATTATCTAAAAATGGGAAAAATACTCTCTTCAAGCACCGATACCTTGATGGAAAAGAAAAAATGGACTTCCAGAAAAATGGAGAAAGTCAATAATAAAAAACAAAGAACACTTGAGTTTCAAATTTCTAATTCAGAAAGAATCAAACGAGTGCATATTGAAAATCAAAAAGCATACGATGTCAAATGTAAAGTGAAAACGGAAAGCGATAATGAAATTAGAATCACCACGAACACTAATTCCTACCCAGACAAACTCAACGCAATAAAATGGATCAGAACATCCACAACTGCTGTTGAATCAGGTTCTTTAATAAACATAAAAAGAGAAGCTTCAAATTTATATGTTGTTACAATATCGGATTCATTGGGGAAAAAAACAACAGAAAAACTCAAAATGGCTGATTTTACTGCTCAAAATGAGGCGATCGTCAATACAATCTCAAGGCAAATCAATAACCGACAAATTCAAATCAAACGACTGGAAGATTTGGCAACTAATCAAAGCAAGATTATTGAAAATAAAAAAAGACTAATTTCAAAATTGAAAAAGGTAAAGTATGCTAACAACGATACTATTTTAAAATCCAATCAATTAGTAAAAAGATTTTGGGAGTTCAATAACGAATTCATGACCGATGAAGAAAAATTACTTACCGAAGATCAATGGGTAACTTTTTTTGATGCTAACAAGTCACTATTCTCAAAACGATACAAAGAAATAGAGAACAAACAAGTCCAACAATGTCTTGAAAGAGTAAAAGAACTGGAGCGAGCAAAAAAGAACAGTATAGCTATCTATAATGCAGAAACAACAGTTCGACAAAGGTTAAGCATTTCGTCTCTAGGAATTTTCAATTGCGACCAAATTCAACGATTGTTTGAGCCGCTTATTGTTAACGCTGAATACAGCGACCAAGAAAACAATAAAATCATTCCCGTCTTTATTTATATTGTTGATGAAAAGATAAATGGTTTATTAAAATACGATGGTTATATGGGTTTTAGTCCGAATCGATTTGCGTACAGTCCGAAAAGTAAAACCACACTTTTAGCTTTTGATGCCGTTGGGAATGCCTACATTTACACTAAGGAAAAAATGAAGCAATTAGACACTAATAAAACACATCATCATTTTGTGTTGGAAAAAATCAATACGATTTCTAATAAAGACGAATTAGCCGCTTTACTCAACTAATCAATTAAAACAATAAAAAAATAGCTAAAAGTAATGTAAGTTACATTTCAACTCTAAATTGTTTGTCTATCTTTGTGGCTTGAAACTTGAAATATTTTCAAACTTTAAACTAAAAAAAATATGGCTTTAGCAATAACAGATGCTACTTTTGATGAAGTAGTTTTGAAATCAGACAAACCAGTAGTAGTAGATTTTTGGGCAGCTTGGTGTGGACCTTGTAGAATGGTTGGACCAGTTATCGATGAAATTTCTTCAGAATACGAAGGAAAAGCAATCGTAGGGAAAGTAGATGTGGATGCGAATCAAGAATTTGCTGCAAAATTTGGAGTGAGAAACATTCCAACGGTTTTGGTTTTTCAAAACGGAGAAGTGGTAGGTCGTCAGGTTGGAGTTGCTCCTAAAAAAACCTATACCGATGCCATTGACGCTTTGTTGTAATAGAATACGTAAAAACATAAAAAAGGTCTGACGAAAGTTGGGCCTTTTTTATTTGTATTCAACTTGGTTTTGGTGTTTTTTACGTTCGTCTATTTAAAATGTCGTTGGTCTATTTGTGTTTTTTTTTCAGAAAATGACGCTTCAATTTTGTAGTGCTTAATACTATAAAAAATGAAACAATTAGTCACACTTTTGTTTTTGGGTTTGATGACTTTTAAAGGCTTCTCACAAGTTGGAATTAATACTTCAACACCCAACGCTCAATTAGACATTCGAGCATCCAATCAGGCAACTCCATCCCATACAGATGGAATTTTAATTCCCAGAATCGATGCCTTTCCACTTACAAGTCCGGGTTCAGATCAGCACGGAATGATGGTCTATTTAACCACTCCCGATTTAGGGAAACTGCCCGGATTTTATTATTGGAATTTTGTTTTTTCAGATTGGATCGCCTTTGATCAACCCGATTATGATTTTTTAGAAACGGGCACTTCAACCGCACCCGACGACATTAACGACAGCATGTACCACACTGGTGATGTTGGAATTGGGGTTTCTAATCCTACAGTTAAATTGGATGTTGAATCTTCGTTCGATCCAGCAATAATTCAAGCCAGAAATATTTTTCCATCACCAGCAAGTTATTCAACAGTATTCAAATCAAACATTTCAACAGTTAATCAAACCAATGGTACCATAAGTGCGATGGATAATTATGTTGCTCCCAATCTCAACACTAAAGGTTATGGCATTTTGAATAATTTTAGTGGAAACACCACCGATTTTATTCACGGAATCCGAAATAATTTCAACAATTCAGGAACGGGTTTGAAATACGGATTTACCAATTATTTTGATGCCGGAACAGGAAGTAGCTACGGACTTTTCAATAGTTTCAATCAAACGAGCACCGTTTCGTTGCGGGGTGTTTATAATGCCTTTAATAGCACAGCAGGAACAGGTAACTTGGTTGGTGTTGAGAATTTTTTTAATGGATCAGGAGATGGAGCAGCACTCATTGGCATTAGCAGCTCATTTTCAACACCATCTAATTCGAATATTATTGGTACTAACACATTCATTGCAAACACTTGTACAGGAATCGGACCTAAATACGGTGTTTATTCTTTGATTGATACAGCAGCAGGTGGAACTCATTATGGTGTTTATTCACAAGCAACAAAATCAACGGGTTATGCTGGTTATTTCCTAGGAAGAGTAGCCTTGGGAACATCGGCCGCCAATAATTACATTTTGCCATTAACGCGCGGAACCACCAATCAAATCATGCAGACCGATGGATTTGGAAATGTTACGTGGCAAGATCCAAGTGCGCTCATAGGCAACAATGCTTGGTCTACAACAGGCAACGCAGGTTTAAATAGTTCAGCTAATTTTATTGGTACATTAGACAATCAAAATCTTGTTTTTAGAAGAAATGGTCTTTTATCGGGTTTGCTCTCAACTACTAATACCATTTTTGGAGTAAACTCATTCAACACATTTGCAACGGGAATTAATAATGTTGGTTTAGGTCGTTTGGTTTTACAAGACGTTACCACCGGATATTCTAATATTGCCATTGGTGACAGTTCTTTAAATTCGAATACAACAGGTTATGAAAACATTTCAATTGGGTATACCAATCTTGGGCTGAACACTTCTGGAGCTTCTAATACGGCGGTAGGAAGTCGAGTTCTTGTAAGTAATACAACTGGCGGAACCAATACCGCAATCGGAAATGGAGCCATGTTCGATAATACAACAGGCTCGAGCAATGTGAGTGTGGGTAGCGTATCATTGGGTAATAACACAACAGGAACTCGAAACGTAGCGGTTGGAGTTCGAAGTGCTCACTTTAACCTTACGGGAAATAATAATGTAACAGTAGGAACCGATGCCTTGCGAACTAGTACTGTCGGTAGCAATAATACGGTAGTTGGCCATGAAGCCATGTTCAATGCGACGGGTATTTCCAGCAATGTTGCACTTGGTTATCAATCTCTGTATAACAATGTATCGGGCAATAGTAATGTGGCAATTGGTTACCAAGCGGGTTTTAACGAATTGGGTTCTAACAAATTGTACATAGAAAATACAGGTACTACAATTCCACTTATTTATGGCGAATTTGATAACGATATTTTACGTGCCAATACCCAACGATTTTTTGTTAATGATCCAACTATAAACGGCACGCAAATGCTATTAAAAAATAGTAATCGTTACCAACATCCAACTGATACCAATCTTAATTTCGGAACTGCTGGCGGTGATTTTTTAATGGCGACGGCTGAAAGCACCTCTGAAACAGCCGGAATCAGGGGTGATGGTAATAATGTCTCTATTTGGTCACCAGGTGATGGTGGTCGCCAATTGCGTATTTTAGACGAAGATGCTTGGGGCGACAACAACGGAAATCCATATGACAATGCAGCAGAAGTAGCATACATAGCCAACAACGGTCAGTATTTTCAAGTTTCCGATAGAAGTAAAAAAGAAAACATACAAAAAATCGACAATGCTCTAAACAAAGTATCAAGCATTTCAGGGTACACTTATCAATACAAATTAAAATCGGCCGAAATTGAAAAAGGAGAAAAACCTACTGTTTCCAGTGGCGTTTTAGCACAAGAAATACAGACGGTTTTGCCCGAAGCTGTTCAAAAAAATGAAAATGGAGAATATTTTGTCGATTACGCGGCCATTACACCTTTATTGATAGAAGCCATCAAAGAGCAAAACACCAAAATACAGTCGCTAGAAGAACGATTGAAACAGTTAGAAGAAAAGTTAAGTAAGTAGTTTTAAGCACGACTCGAGCACCAATAATCATTTGTGCAAACAGTCAGAAAATGTGCCTGATCTTATTCGAAAGAATAGGATCGGGCCTTTTTTTATTTAAACTAACAAGTGAAAATTTTGAAACAATTGAGGTGTTTTATGTAACAGAATTGCCTCAAAGCCATCATTACTTTGTAATCACATTAATCCCTAAATTTATTATAGTATGAAAAATCGAATTGTATCTTTTATGATGATAGCGGCAGCTGTAATCATGAGTTCATGTAACGACGACGAAAACAACTCAGGTAACTATCCTTTGGCTGTTAGAATGACAGATGCACCAGCAGATTACGATGAAGTCAATATTGATTTGCTAGCGGTTGAAGTAACGGGTAGTAATGGTCAAACGGTACTATTAAATACAGAAGCTGGAATCTATAATTTGTTGGATCTTTCCAATGGTGTAAGTACCATGATTGCAACTTCTACTTTAGCCGATGCTCGTGTCAATCAAATTCGTTTGATTTTAGGAAATGATAATACGGTTGTAGTTGATGGTGTTACGTATCCTTTAGCAACGCCTAGTGCTCAACAAAGTGGATTGAAACTACAATTCAATCAAGAGTTACAAGCCGATACTCAAAACGTAATTTTACTCGATTTCGACGCCAATCAATCTATTGTAGTTACAGGAAACGGATCGTATTCACTAAAACCAGTAATCCGTAATGTTGATTTAGCTACTACCGGAAACATAAGCGGAAGTATTTCACTAGTTGGAGTTCTTGCTACAGTTACTGCAACTTCCTCTACTGGAGTGGAATATTCCAGTACTGTAAATGAAAATGGTCAGTTTCAAGTTTCGGGTCTTGCGCCAGGAACCTATACTTTGACTATCACTCCTTACGACTCTTTATTACCAACCATTCAAACTAACATTCAGGTTCAAGCCGGTTCTACCACTAATGTGGGTATAGTAACTGTTCAATTGTAGATTGATTCCATAATTAATTGTTCGATACTAAACACAGATTTATGACGCGAGTATATCATCAGTTTGAAATTTTATTTGAAAAACTTACACTCAAAGCCATGCGGGTGTTGGGTAATTCAATAACATTTTTGTTCGCTTTAATTCTAGTTTTGTTTTGGTGGACAATTGATTTTTTTAATGGGAATTCACTACATGATAATATTGGCGATTTTATTTTCGGAACCACTTTTTTGAGCTTATTCATTATTCAGAAATCATTCAACCGTTTTTCTGCCTTGATTAATTTGAAGATAAACGAACTTGTTGTCTCACATGAACCGGCAAATAATGAAGTTTTAAATGATGCAGAAAAGACAGAAAAAGAAATTATTGCGCTCTCAAATGAATACATCGAGAATAAAACGGAGGATGAAAAAGTGCAAGATTTGAAAGAGTTTGAGGAAGATATGCAAGAAGAAATAGAAATCGTCAAAGAAAGGAATCAAAACGATACATAAAAGTCTTTTTGCCCCATCGTTTTGAAGAATAGGTCAATTTTTATTGGCCTATTCGTTTTTTATAAAGTCAAGGCGCAAGGTTATGGTTGTGCCTTCATTCAACTGAGAATCGACGGTAACTTTGCAACCAATTGCTTTAGCCAAATCGCGTATCAAGTGTAAACCCAAACCGGTTTTGATGCCCACAACTTCCTTGTCGTCGTACAACGCTTTGAATTGTTCTTTTGTAGCACCTTTTCCATTGTCGGTAATCGATAAAATAGTGGTTCCATTATCTTGGGAAGCCTTCCAAATGATGATTGGATGTTGAACGTCAACCAATGCTTTAATAGCATTTCCAGTCAAGTTTCGAATGATGGTTTTTAAGTAATTTTCGTCGGTTGTCAACGATACATTACTCTTGTTTTCAAATTGAAATTGTACGTTTGCTACACCCGAAAAGTGCTTTCGAGTATCCTCAAAAAGTTGCTCAATCGAAACTGATTTTGGTTGGGGTTGGAAGTTTTCCATCTGACTTTTGCTCCACAACAACAAATCTTCCATTGATTGCAATAGGTTTTCAGCCGAAGTCATGGTTTCCGCTTGAATGGAGTTTTTAGTTTCTTCATCCAACAACTCCGGATTTTCTTTTTGAAGGTGTAAAAAATGAATCAGGTTGTACACCGGACTTCTCAAATCATGGTTCAAAATTCCAAAAAAGCGCGCATTGGTTTTGTTGGCTTCATCCAAATCATGATTTTTTTGATCCAAATGGGTGTTCAAAAGCTGTAACTTTTCATTTGTTTTTTTGCGGTTTTGATTCTGATACAAAAGCAATCCTCCGATAATTCCCAACAATCCCAAACCAAAAATAAAGTACCATTTTTGTTTTTCTTTGGCTTCTAATTTCAAATTGTTGATTTTAATTTCTTTATCGCGCAATTCAATTTCGCGTTTATCCTCAAGGTTTTGTATGGTTTCTTTATTGTCTGAATTGTAAATGGAATCTCTGTACGTAATTGCCTTTTCATACGATTCTAAAGCCGATTTGTAATTGCCTTGAAGTCGCTGTGCCAATGTCAAACTCGTATAATCATCGTAAAGACTGCGTAAACTCTCAATTTCTTTGTGAAGTTCTATTGCTTTATTTAGATTGGTAACTGCACTGTCAAGAAGTGTTTTATTATTGTTCTCCTTTTTTGCCCAATCAATAAATGAATCTCCAATGACACCATAATTAAAGGCAATATCAAGTTTTTTTATGGCAACTTTTTGATTGAGCTTCAATGATTTTTTACTGAAGGCAATCGCTTGTTCGTAGTTCTCCATATTCAAATAAACCAAAGCAATGTCCGATAATATATTGGCTTGCGATCGAACATCTTGTTTTTTTGTACTGAGTGTATAGGCTAATTCAAAATTTTTCAGCGACTTTTCATATTCTGCTCGATCAGAATACACCACCGCAATTCCTCTGTAAAGGCCGTATAAATAGGAATCGTCATTGCTTTTTTTGCTCAAATCCAAACCTCTTAAATAATAGGAAAGCGCTTTTTCATCTTCTCTAAGTCCTGAATATAAACTGCCTATGTACGTCAGAGCCATTATTTCACCTTTTCTGTTTTTAGTTGTTTCGCACAGTTTTAACGACTTGTGGAAATACTCTAATGACTTGGTGTAATTACTTTGCACTAAATAACTTTGCCCAAAACCAGAATATATTTTACTCAATAAACGCTTGTCTTTAGTGTTGAGAACGGCTTGATTATAATGGTAAAACGCTTTTTTGAACACCAAATTTTCACCATAGTGAGAACCGATACAATAATTGGAAATTGCAATTCCTTCTTTCCAATTTATTTTTTTTGACATTTGAAGCGCTTTGCGACTGTAGTGAAATCCTTTGATTGAATCGACTTTTAGATAAGCAATGGCAATCTGGTTGAGGTTTTTTACAATTACCGTGTCGATTTTAGTTTTTTTTATTTCAACCAAAAGCGAGTCAATAGTTCGTTGCTTTTGAGCTGCAACTTTAGCAGAAAAAAGGAGTAGCGCTATGGAAAGAAATAACCTCATAATAGCATTTTTACATTCTCTTTAAAATTTCGACCTATCGGAATCACAGTATCATTGATGAGTACAAGTTCAGTAGCAGAACTTTTGGTTACAAATTGCTTTTGAACTGCATAACTTTTGTGAATTCGAACAAAAAATTGAAACGACTCTTGTTTTAAAAGCGACCCTAAATTAGACCAAATACAATGTTTTTTTTGAGCCGTAACTAATAGAGTGTAGTCTTTTAAAGCCTCCAAATACAAGATGTCAAACATATTCAGTTTGTGCTTTTCGTTTCCTTCTTTAATGTAAATCGAATTGTCTCCAAAACTTAGTTCAAACAACTGCGCTTTTTCTTGGATCTCAAAATAATGCTCAATCCGTTGCATGGTGCGTTCAAAACGCTCAAAACGTAAGGGTTTCACAATAAAATCAAGCGCTTCCAAATCAAAACTTTCTGCTGCGTATTCAGAATGACCTGAGATAAAAACACAAACCGGAACTTCCAATGCTTTTTTTCTAAATTCAATTCCATTGATGCCGGGCATATCAATGTCTAAAAAAACAATGTCGATTTTTTCTTTTTCGAGAGTTGTTAACGCCTCTTGAGATGATGCAAAGATTCCAACGATGGAAAGCCTTGGGAAACGTTTGGCAAACGAAACGACCATTAAGCGATCCACTTGTTCATCGTCTACAATAATGCATTTCAACTGATTCATAGCGAATGTGTTTGCAATCAAAAATAATAAATTATACGATAAGAAGTTGTCGTTGGTATAATATAAATGTCGTTTGTATAAATTTTTATTTCCTAGCTTTTTAAATTTTCAAATTTGTGGATGATAAAAATGGAAATGATGAAAACAATTATTACTTACTTAGGATTTATTTTTTGCTTCTTTCAAAGTTATGCTCAGGTCGGAATCAATACCACGACTCCGAATGCCCAATTGGATATTCGGTCGAGTAATCAAGCAACGCCGAGCAATACCGACGGACTTTTAATTCCGAAGTTGGATGCATTTCCCGCAGCAAATCCAACTGCAGCACAACAAGGAATGATGGTGTATTTAACAACCACTTCAGGCGCAAATCTTCCGGGGTTTTACTACTGGGATTTTCCTACACTAACCTGGATCGGAATTTCATCAACTGCAAATGGCGATAGTGATTGGCATGAAGAAGGAACGACAACTTCGCCTAATGCCATCACCGACGATATGTTTCATATGGGAAATGTTGCTATTGGAAAAACCACAGCCAATTATCCTTTGGATGTACAAACAACCAATTTTGACACAGGAATAGTTTCAGTGATGCTCAATAACAACACAAATGGCATTAATAAAGTCGGAATTAACAGTACGGTTATGGGAACTTCCAATGACGACTGCATGAGTATAATTACTACCCAAAATGGAACCGGAACCGGTTTTCATATCGGTGGCTATAACGTTGTGGCCGGAACCGGGACTGGGCCACAGTATGGGGTTTATAATTCCGTAAGCAATACGGGTACAGGAAGTCATTTTGGGATTAGAAATGATTTAACAGGAGCCGCTACTGGCATTCAAAGAGCAGTATATAATGTTGTTTCCACTTCAGGAGACGGAGCCAATCTGGGTGTTCAAAATATTTTAAATGGAACGGGTATAGGCGATAAATATGGTACTCTAAATCAGTTTTCAGGTGTTTCCGATGGGCAGATTTTTGGAACTTTTAATGAGCTTTTTGGAGGTGGAAATGGCGCACAATTTGGTGTTAGAAGCAGAGTTAGCGGAGCAGGAACAGGCACTCATTTTGGTTTGGATAATGAAATAGGTGGAATAGGAACGGGAAACCAATTTGGAGTTAGAAATCAGGTTTCCAATTCGGGAACTGGTTTTCATTATGGTACTTATAATGATTTGAGTGGTATTGGAACTGGAAGGCAATACGCCGTGTACAATTTAATTACCAATTCGGCAGATGAAAACCATTATGGTGTCCGCAATGAGCTTTCGGGCGCTGGTGCCGGAATCCATTATGGCTCGGTCAACGTCATGAATGGTGCCGGAACGGGCAATCAATTCGGATACTATACAAATATTGAAAACACCGGAAACGGAACCCATTATGGCGTTTACAGCGAATTATCGGGTCCGGGAAATGGCCTGCAATATGGGACGGACAACATAATCAGCAACATAGGAAATGGCAACCACATCGGTGTCCAAAATTTAATGTCAGGAACCGGAAGCGGTTATCATACGGGTATGTTTACCCAACTCAGTTCTGGTACAGGAAACCTGACCGGATCTTGGACAGAATTTTCGGGATCTCCTGGAAACGGAAATCAAATCTGTGCCTATAATAGTTATTTTGAAGGCGGCAACGGAATTTTAGCGGGTTCTTACACCGATATTCGCAATTCAGTAAATGGAAACGGTGTGCAATACGGCAGCTTTTTGTCCAACAGTAGTCCGGGTACAGGATTACATTATGGTGTTTATAATGAATTAGGAGGAACCGGTTCGGGTATTCATTATGGAACCTACTCTTATTTGACAGGCTCAGGCAGTGGTCAACAAATAGGGAATTATTCCTATATTGATAATTCGGGTAATGATATTCACTTCGGAGATTTGATACAATTGACAGGAACAGGTTCAGGTGTTCATTATGGCAGCAATATTACATTACTTGGTGCTGGTTCTGGCGTTCAATACGGTGAAAATATATATGTTGGCAATTCAGGAAACAATGCCCATTTTGGCCAGTATGTGGCCATGGCCGGAACAGGAGGCGGCGCTCATACAGCACTTTACAATCAGGTTTCTGGAGTAGGCACCGGATTTCAGTATGGTACTGATAACAGGATTTCCAATTCTGGTTTTGGAGAACACGTAGGTACCAATAATAGGATGTCGGGTGCAGGAAGCGGAGATCATTATGGTGTTAGCAACGAATTAACCGGAGCAGGTTCTGGAAATCAATATGGTGTTTATAATCTGATTAACAACACATCAACTGGAGTTCGTTATGGTGTAAATAATTCATTTACAGGAACCTCTGGGGCAAATTTGTATGGCTTTAGAAGTGATATCGATGTTTCTGGTAACGGCGCAATGTACGGTACTTTTACTGATATAAGCGCAACAGCCGTAGGAACTGGCGGTAAGTTTGGGAATTACATCAACATTTCTGCAGCAGCAGGAGGAACGCAGTATGGTATTTTTTCAAATGTTACAAAAGCAGGAAGTTATGCTGGGTATTTTAATGGCGATGTTCGAATCGGAAATGGTGATTTACTGTTAGCGGGAAATGTATTTCCAACAGTTAATCTTGCCTACAATATGGGAACAGCAGCTGTCGCTATAAACGATATTTACGCTGATAATTTTTTTAACGTGAGCGATAAAAGGCTGAAAGAAAACATCAAACCGCTAAACTATGGTTTGCAACAAATTAAGCAATTGAATGCCGTTCAGTATAATTTCATTTCAGACGAATCTAATGCAACCCGACTCGGATTATTGGCTCAAGAAGTTGAACAAATCTTACCAGAATTGGTCAGCACGGGTTCAGATGCCATGCAAACTAAAGCAGTAGATTATGTCGGAATTATTCCGGTTTTGATTAAAGCCACGCAAGAACAACAAATCCAAATCGAACAAGAAAAAGCGCATAATCTTCAACTGCAGGAGAAAGTGAATTTGTTAGAAGAACGTCTAAAAAAAATGGAAGAATTATTGCTGAAATAAAAGCGTAATTACGGTTCCTTGATTCAGAATTGACGCAACTTCGATTTTACAATCAATTGCCTTAGCCAAATCGCGAATCAAGTGCAATCCCAATCCCGATTTGATTCCGCTTACTTCTTTCTCATCGTATAGAGCTTTGAATTCTTCATCTGTGGCACCTTTTCCATTATCAGTAATGGATAAATAGGTGCTTCCATTCTCCTGAAATGCTTTCCAACTGATCGCAGGATTATGAACATCGGCCAATGCTTTGATTGCATTTCCAGTCAAATTCCGAACGATGGTTTTGAGGTAGTTTTCGTCGGTTACTATTGATAAATTAGTAGAGTTTTCAAATTGAAACTGAATGTTTTCTACACTTGAAAAATGCTTTTTTGTATCCTCAAAAAGTTGTTCGATGGCAAACGATTTTGGTTGCGGTTTGAAATTTTCCATCTGACTTTTGCTCCATTGTAAAATGTCTTCCATCGAAGTCAGTAAGTTCTCGGCCGAGGATAACGTAGTTTGTTCAATCCGACTTTTAGTTTCCTCGTCCAACAAATCGGGACTGTCTTTTTGCAGATGTAAAAAATCAATTAAATTCGAAACGGGACTGCGTAAATCATGATTCAAAATACTAAAAAATCGGGTTTTGGCTTTGTTTGCTTCGTCCAATTCAGTGTTGAGGTTTTGCAACAATTCGTTGTTTCTTTTTCGACTTCGATTCTGATACAACAACAATCCTCCAATAACTCCCAAAAGCACCAAACCGCAAATCAAAAACCATTTTTGGCGTTCGTTTGATTTCAGTTCAATCGCATTGATTTTGAGTTGCTTGTCGCGAATAATGATGTCTTTTTTACTCTCCAATTTGGCCAGTTCGTTTTTGTGCTCTTGAGAAAATAATGAATCGTTAAGTTGGTTGAATTGCAATTGATGTTCGTAGGCTTTTTTGTAATCACCCAATTTCGAATGAACCGCTGAAAGCAACCGATTACTCTCGATCAAAGCCGTAATAAAATTGGTTTGCTTACACAATGTTTTCGATTGATTGGCATAGTTCAATGCTTTGGTAAAATCTCCTTTTTTAAGGTACAATTCGGCCAAAAAATTCAAACAATTGATGTTGTTTCTCGATTCGGGTGCGGTTGAATTGAAGAGCGAATGGGCTTCTACAATTTTTGAAATTAATTCGTCTACCGAAGCATTTTTATTTAAATCGTATTCGTTTTTGTACAAATCGTAAGTTGAATTGGCAATCCCAAAATCGTCTTTTATTTTTTTGTAATACAACAATGATTTTTCGAGATTTTGCTTTGCTTTTGTATAATCTTTTTGAAGATTATAGGTTTTTCCAATCTGATCGTAAATGGCGCCGCGATGGTAATCGAATCGGTCGTTTTTGTTTTTTAAAATAGCCAACGCTTTGAACGAATATTCAAACGATTTTTCGAGGTTTTTTTCTTCAATGTACAAATCGGAAATATAATACAAATTGTAAAAAGCCAACTCGTCCAACTTGATTTCTTCGGCAATTTTCAAACTTTCGGTAAAATAATGTATGGCTTCCAAATGCTTGCTTTCAAAGACCAAAAGCGAACCCAAATCACAATACGTCGAGCACAACATCGCTTTGTCATTGTACTTTTTGGATAACGAAATTGCTTTATCAAAGTACTTTTTACTTTCGTCCACTTTTCCGTTGGCAGAGTAAATTCGCCCTAAAACATTATAAGCGTAATTGTCTAATTTGAAATACTTTTTTGCTTTAGCCAATTGTAATGCTTCGTTGCAAATTAAAACTCCTTCAGCACTGCTAGAAACCGAAATTTTCTCCGCAGCATCAATCATTTTTTTGATTTCAAGACTGTCTTTTTTGGAGTTTGTTTGACCCAAAATCAACATAGAAAAAAACAAAAACGGAAGTAAAATTAGCTTTCTCATAGTTTCTCAAGGGCATTTTCTTTAAAACTATTTCCGATTGGTAAACTGATTTCATTGATTAGAGTTACCGTTTGCGTACCTACTTTCTCCACAAATTGTTTTTGCACAGCATAACTTCGGTGGATGCGAACAAACGATTTAAAATGATCTTCTTTCAATAAATTTCCTATACCCGAAAACACACAATACCGCTTATGTGCTGTGACCAAAATGCAATAATCTTTCAAGGCTTCCACATACCAAATGTCGTGTAATTTGACCTTGACTTTTTCATAACCGTCTTTGATGTAGATAAAATCGTCGCCAAAACTCGCTTCGTACAAATCGGCTTTGTGCTTGACTTCCATAAATTCTTCAATGCGAGCGACCGTTTGTGCGAAACGCTCTTCACGCAAGGGTTTTACAATAAAATCTAGGGTTTCCAATTCGAAACTTTCGGCGGCATGTTCGGGATGCGAAGTGATAAAAACGCAAACTGGAATGTCCATTAATTTCTTCCGAAGTTGCAATCCGCTTAATGCAGGCATATCGATATCTAAAAAAAGTACATCAATCGGCTCTTTTTCCGAAACCGAGAAAGCGGCGACGGGCGATGAATAATGTCCAATAATATTGAAAACAGAAAACTTTCGGGCAATCGAAACTACTTTGAGTCGTGCCACTTCGTCGTCGTCTACAATGATGCAATTGAATTTTTTCATCTCATTCAAATATAGAAAAAAATAGCGTATTCGTCTATTAATTGCCTCATTCGTCTATATTTTCAATTTCAAATACTTTGTTTTTGGAATTTTACCTCAAAAAAATGAAACGTTATCTCATTATAATTTTCGGAATAGTTGGAATGAATTGCTTTTCGCAAGTCGGAATCAACACGACTTCGCCCGAAGCACAATTGGATATTCGTTCGAGTAATCAAGCGGCGCCAAGTAATACAGACGGACTTTTGATTCCGAAAGTAGACGATTTTCCACTGACCAATCCAACAGCAGCACAACAAGGAATGTTAGTCTATTTGACCACAACATCGGGTGTTAACGAACCCGGATTTTACTATTGGGATGACGCAACTGTAACTTGGATTCCGATTACCAAAGATACCAAAGCGTGGTCGGTGAATGGAAACGCCGGAACCAATCCAGCCACTCATTTTTTTGGAACTTCAGATGATGTGGATGTACTTTTTAAAAGAAATAATATTGAGTCGGGAATACTCAACAGTTCCAACACTGCTTTTGGCTTTAGTACCCTAAATAGTGGCGTCAATACTGGTTTTTCTAATACCGCTTTTGGTGTAGGTACTTTGGGGGCGAATACGAGTGGTTTCCGCAATTCAGCTTTCGGAAATGGAGCGTTGTTAAATAATACAATCGGTACATCTAATAGTGCCTTTGGTTTGGAAGCCCTACGCGAAAATACAACAGGAATTTCCAATACGGCTATTGGAAGAGGTTCCTTGCTTTCAAATACTTCTGGAAATTACAATACAGCTGTGGGAAGGGATGCTTTAACCACAAATAGTACCGGAATTTATAATACCGCCATGGGTGTTCAAAGTATGAATACCAATACCACCGGAAACTACAATACCGCAATTGGTGGAGCATCACTTAGTTTCAACACCACCGGAATCGAAAACACGGCAGTAGGTTTGTCGAGCCTTTTTTCGAATACGTCAGGAAGTAGAAATGTTTCGGTCGGAAACGCTAGCTTGGGCAATAATGGAACAGGAGATTTTAATGTGGCTATTGGTTATTATTCACAGGCTGTTTCTTCTGGGATTTCGAACTCGACTTCCGTTGGTACTTATTCACTTTTTGGAAACGTCACCGGAATTGAAAATACTGCTATTGGTTTTGAGTCCATGAGAACTAACGTAAGTGGGGATTACAACACAGCCACAGGTCATCATTCGCTGAGATTAAACACTGTCGGATTGGAAAATACAGGAATAGGTGCGTATGCATTAGCTTCGAATTCATCTGGAAGCTACAATACATCTTTAGGGACAAGTTCGTTGCGTAATAATACCACAGCCAATTCGAACACCGCAATTGGTTGGCGATCGATGTGGGTCAACACTACTGGTTCAAACAATACGGCTGTGGGTTCGGGTTCGCTGAGTTCGAATACCACAGGTTATTCTAATGTTGGAGTTGGATTTGATGCCTTGAGAATCAACACAACCGGAGTTAATAATACAGGAATAGGAACCAATGCATTAGGAAATTCTAATGGCAGTTACAATATTGCTTTGGGTGATGCAGCATTGTATTCGAATACTTTGGGTAATGCCAATACGGTTATCGGAACTTTTGCGATGTCGGCAGGAACAAATACAGCCAATAATAATGTTGTGGTTGGTTATTTGTCGGCACAAAACAACGCAACAGGTTATGACAATACTGCTGTGGGAACACTTTCCTTACGAAACAATACATCAGGATTTTTGAATGTGGCTCTAGGTTCTAGTAGTATGCTCAACAATATAAATGGTTGGGCTAATGCTGCAGTTGGTGTTGAATCGTTGCGTAACAATACGGTTGGAATTGGCAATACGGCAATGGGTTATCGAGCCAATTTTTCGAATATTTCGGGTAATGATAATACGGCAGTTGGCAATCAAGCAATGCTGAGTTCTACTTTAGCTTCGGCTAATACTGCGGTCGGGACTTTTGCCTTGCAAGCTAATACTGTGGGTGATTTTAATACTGCAGTTGGAAGAAGTAGCTTGTTTTTAAGTACATCCAACCGAAATACAGCGATTGGTTCTGGAAGCATGGAAACCAACACAACTGGAGCCGGAAATACCGCTGTTGGTGCTTTTGCTCTACAATTTAATTCATTAGGAAGCAACAATACAATAATCGGTAGGCAAGCTGGCGGAAGTGCGGGTTTCAATCCGTCTAATTTTGGAGCTTTTGGCTATGTTTCGGGTTATGTTGGGATGAATAGTAATACCATCGAAGTGGGAAATACCAGTGTAAATTGGATCGGTGGTCAAGTTGGATTTTTCAATTACAGCGATGGTCGAATCAAGAAAAATGTTCAGAATAATGTGCCTGGATTGGCATTCATTACGCAACTTCGACCTATAACCTACAATTTTGACCTTCACAAACAAAATGAAATTGTTTACAAAGGTGTTGATGTAGGCGATTGGGAAGGGAAATACGATTTGGAAAACACAGTACAAACCGGATTCATAGCACAAGAAGTAGAAGCTGTTGCTCAGCGTTTAGGATATCAATTTAATGGTGTTCAACCTCCCAAACACGAGAAAGATTTGTACAGTGTTCAATACGCCTCTTTTGTTGTTCCGTTGGTAAAAGCCGTTCAAGAACAACAAGAAATTATTGAAAATCAGAACACCAAAATACTGTCGTTGGAGCAACGATTAAAAGACTTGGAAGAGAAATTAAAGCAGTAACTCTAAAATAAAAATAATCATGAAATTAACCAAAAGAGCGTTGAAAATACTATTTTTTGTATTCATCAGTTTGGAAACCGTAACCTCATTTGGACAAGTTCCGCCGCCAGGTAAATATGATACAACGAATTACCCAGAAGACCGAGCATTCATCAATTCTATTTCAAATATTTTTGATCCTTCATTGTCCTTAAATGACAATTCGATAAGTATTGGAGCCGACGGTTCAATTGCATATGGACTGGAAGAAGAATTTCAAAAATTTGCTCGAAATGGTATGACGTTTAAATCGGTTGAATCGGTTCCGGGTACCGAATTAGTTCGAATTTTTAACGGACAAACCGCTATAAAAACCAAAGTAGCCAATGTGGTTTTTTCTACTCCAGAAGGAGATTTACATTTTAAAGTCATCAGAGCCGAAACGTACATTAAAGATAATGGGAAATGGTATTTTGTTTTAGGTCAAGGAACCAATTTTATGACGCAAGAAGAATTTGATGAATATAAAAAAGCGCATACAACTAAACCATAAAATGTACATTTGCTACAACCAATTTCAACCAATAGAAAGGATTGAATCTTTTTAATTCCCCTTCTTTGAAGGGGTGACCGAAGGTCGGGGTAGTTTTACAACTTCAAAGTAATCGTCGTTCCTTCATTTACTTTTGTATCGACTTTTATTTGACAATCAATCGCCTTAGCCAAATCGCGAATCAAATGTAAACCCAAACCCGATTTGATTCCGCTTACTTCTTTCTCGTCGTACAAGGCTTTGAATTCTTCATCTGTAGCGCCTTTTCCATTATCAGTAATTGATAAATAGGTGTTTCCATTCTCCTGAAATGCTTTCCAAATAATCATCGGATGTGGAACATTGACTAAAGCTTTCACTGCATTTCCAGTTAAATTTCGAACGATGGTTTTGAGGTAATTTTCGTCGGTTACTAATGTTAAATTGCTCGGGTTTTCAAACTGAAATTGAATGTTTTCCACACTCGAAAAGTGTTTTTTAGTGTCGTCAAAAAGAGTAGCGATCTGAAATTGTTGTGGTAGTGGTTTGAAGTTTTCCATCTGACTTTTACTCCATTGTAAAATGTCTTCCATTGATGCCAAGAGATTTTCGGCACCCGTCATTGTTTTGTCTTGCATGCGTAGGATGCTTTCTTCGTCGAGCAATTCTGGACTTTCTTTTTGCAATTGTAAAAAGAATACCAAATTGGCTACAGGTCCGCGTAAATCGTGATTCAAAATACTAAAAAATCGGGTTTTGGCTTTGTTGGCTTCGTCGAGTTCTGAATTTAATAATTGTAATTTTTGATTGGTTTGTTTTCGTTTTCTACTCTGATAAAAAAGCAATCCTCCGATGATTCCCAAGAAAGCCAGACCTGCAATCAGGAACCATTTTTGCTTTTCCTTATTTTCTAATTTGATTTTGTTTAACTGAATTTCTTTGTTTCGTAAATCGATGGTTCTTTTGTCTTCAATGTTTTTGATGGTTTCCCGATTGTCCGAATTAAAAACAGAATCTTTAAACTTCACTGAAGTCTTATAATGATCCAATGCTTGTTTGTGATTTCCGAGTAATTCTTCGGTCTGAGAAAGGAGGTCATAGTCAAAATGCAATTCGCGTAAGCTTTCCATTTCACTGTGAATAGCAATGGCGGTTTTGAAATTCGATGCTGCTTTGTTGAGTAAAACAGCATCATTATTTTTCGATTTTGCAATTTGTAGGTAAATATCACCCGATAAACTTGCATTAAAAGCAATGATTTGTTTATCGCCGCAGTCATTACTCAAAAGAGCAGATTGATTACTATAGTAAATGGCTTTTTCGTAATCTTTTTTCTTGAAATAGGCATTAGAAATTGCTCCAACAAACAAAGCGACACTCGATTTATTTCCTATTTCTTCATTGTATTTTACGGCATTTTTATAATTCTCAATTGCTTTTTCGTAGTTGTTCATCTCATTGTAAACATGACCGATATTGCCCAAATTAACAGCCATATTTCCCTTATTGTTGATTTTTTGGTTGATGGCCAATGCTTTTTTGTAATACTCAATCGCTTTGGAGTTGTTTTTTAAATCGAAATACACTATTCCAATGTTCGATAGAACAGCAGCAACACCTTTATTATCGTCCAACGATTCGTATAGTTTTAATGATTTAAAATCGTAATCTAAGGCTTTAGTATAGTCATTTTGATACGTATACAAAACACCCATTTCTTTATAAATTTTACATAAGAGTTTTTTGTCCGAAGTGCTATTCAATGCCTTGTTGTAAAATTGTAATGCCTTCTCAAAATCAGAATTAGAGCTGTAATTGGCGCCAATGGTATAGTAACCCAAGGTGATTCCTTTTTTCCATTCGACTTTTTTAGAAAGTGTTAATAGATCTTGACCATATTGTAATCCTTTTTTCGGATTGATGATGGTGTAGTTGATGGAAATATCATATAAAAGAGAAGCTTTTACGGTATCTTTTTTAGTTTTTCCCAATTCAGTTAGTAAGGAATCAATCAAAGGTTGTCCGTCTTTTTGGGAAAACGAATGGTGCCCAAAAATCAATCCCAATACTAAAAGTAATTTTCTCATAATAGATCGTTTAATTAGTATGCTAGAAGAGCAACAGTTCCTTTTTTTTAGCAAAAGATAATCATTAATTACAACTTCAAAGTAATCGTCGTTCCTTCATTTAGTTTAGAATCGACTTTTATTTGACAATCAATAGCCTTAGCCAAATCGCGAATCAAGTGTAAACCCAAACCCGATTTGATTCCGCTTACTTCTTTCTCATCGTACAAGGCTTTGAATTCTTCATCTGTAGCACCTTTTCCATTATCGGTAATCGACAAAAAGGTGTTTCCATTCTCATGAAATGCTTTCCAAATAATCATCGGATGTGGAACATCGACCAATGCTTTGATTGCATTTCCAGTCAAATTACGAACGATGGTTTTGAGGTAATTTTCGTCGGTTACTAATGTTAAATTGCTCGGGTTTTCAAACTGAAATTGAATGTTTTCCACACTCGAAAAGTGTTTTTTAGTGTCGTCAAAAAGAGTAGCGATTTGAAATTGTTGTGGTTGTGGTTTGAAGTTTTCCATCTGACTTTTACTCCATTGTAAAATGTCTTCCATCGATGCCAAAAGGTTTTCTGCTCCCGACATGGTTTTGTCTTGCATGCGTTGGATGCTTTCTTCATCGAGCAGTTCTGGACTTTCTTTCTGCAATTGTAAAAAGAATACCAAGTTGGCTACTGGTCCGCGTAAATCGTGATTCAAAATACTAAAAAATCGGGTTTTGGTTTTGTTGGCTTCGTCCAATTCTGAATTTAATAATTGCAATTTTTGGTTGGTCTGTTTGCGTTTTCTACTCTGATAAAAAAGCAATCCTCCAATAATGGTCAACAGAAAAAGGCCACCAACAAAATAGTATTTTTGTTTATTGGCTGCGTCAATTTGAAGGTTTTTGTTTAGAATTTCTTGCTTTTTTGCATTGTTTTGATACTTGGCCTCCATTTCAGCAAGGTTTTTTTTTGCTTTTTCAGCCAATAGTTTTTCTTGTAGTTCGTTGTAAATTTTTAAATGATGATAAGCAAGATTTTTATTACCAAGACCATCATAAGTATCGGCAAGTAGTTTTTGTAATGCACTGTTCGCTTCTGGAGAATCTTCTTTAATAATGGGTTCGGCTAATTGTAAAAAAGGCAACGCTTTGGAGTAGTCTTTTTGTTGCAAGTAAATTTTCCCAAACATCTGGTTTACCTGAGCTTTTGAAAAATTACTCGCATATTTTGGCACTAAAGAATTGGCATAATTAGCGTATTCTAGGGCTTTTGCGTTTTGGTTTTTTTCTAAATAGTAATCAGAAAAAAGAAGGTTACTTTCTATGAAATATTCAAAGCAATCACCCAAGTCAACCGTTTTTAAAAAAGCTTTGAATTTAGCGTACCGTTCTTCCGCTTTTGGAAGATCAGGTTGCTTTAAGTAGATGGAAATAAAGTCTTTGTGAACTGCAGCCACACCTTCTTTGTATTTTGCTAAAAAGGGTTCGCTCTCCGTTAAATACTCTAAACCTTTTTGAGGATTTCCCATGGTTACATAGAGTTCGGAAATGTTTACCAATTGAACTCCATAGTTGATAGTATCGTTATAATTGCCTTCTGACAAGTGTTTTTTTCTTCCTTTTAAACCATCGATTTTTAATTGTAACCCTTTTTCATATTGGCCAATATTAATGTAATAATCGGAAATTTCACCTATGATTTTACTTTTCTCAAACTCGTTTCTTGAAGTATCAATTACTTTTTGCAACTCCCTTAAAACACGTTCTCTTTTAAAAGTTGATCCATAATTTTTATAGCTCACCAACATAATTTTTAAAGCTTCAATAGTCCTCTTAGTGTTTTTGGCTTTTCTACCCAACTGTTCAGATTTTTCCATGTAATAGGAAAGACTATCGGTTTCACTTCCAAAATCAAAGGAAACTCCCACGTAGAAGTTAAAGAGCGATAAATTTTTATAATCGTTTTTTGCCGTTAATTGTATGCCTTTTTTGCCTACAATTCTCAACTGTTTATAGTTTTCTACTGCGAGAAATTCATCGCAATATTCAGCCCAAGCTTGTAGTTTCTCTTTTTGGGTTTTAAAGGCAGAAAGATTGGGTTCTTTTTGACTGAAACAAAAAGAGCTCATAAAAAATAGGAAGACAACAAACCGGTTTCTCATACTATAAAATTCAAGTTTTCTTTGAAACTTCTACCAACGGGCAATGTAATTTGATTGTGTAATTCAACTTCTTGAGTGGCTATTTTTTGAATGAATTGTTTTTGAACAGCATACGTTCGATGTATACGAATGAATGAACCAAACTTTTCATCTTGTAAAATTTCACCCAAATTAGAAAGAACGCAGTGGCGCTTGTTTTCGGTCACCAAAATAGTGTAGTTTTTCAACGCTTCGAGGTACAAAATCTCGTGCAGTTTTACTTTGATTTGATCGTGACCTGTTTTCACATAAACCACATCTCCACCGATGCTTGCCTCAAATAAGTTGGCTTTGGTACGAACTTCCATAAACTCTTCAATACGGTTTACGGTTTGTTCAAATCGAGGAAATTTGAAGGGTTTGACAATAAAATCTAAGGTTTGCAATTCAAATGATTCGACTGCATTTTCAGAATGGGACGTGATGAATACACAAACGGGAATGGATAGCGCTTTTTTTCGTAATTCCAAACCAGACGCATTTTTAAGTTCGATATCCAGAAAGGCTACATCAACCGAATTTTCTTCTAGAAACGCCAAGGCTTTTTCAGCTGAATCAAAAACGCCAACAATGCTTAGAGTAGAAAATCGCTTTGCATACGACACCACGACCAATCGGTCCATCTCATCATCATCCACTATAATACAATCGAAAGGCTTCATAAAAGAGTATTGATGTTCAAATATAGCGATTTTTCTCACCAAAATGCCATTCGTGTATTTAAAATGTCGTTCGTCCTTTTATGGTTTTTTAAAGCCTGATAATGAATCAATTTTGTTGAGCTTAAATGATTGTAACTACTTAAACTTATACAAATGAAAAAGTTAGCACTTATGGTACTGCTTGTATTGATTGCCCAATTTGGGTATTCGCAAGTCGGAATCAACACCACAACTCCCAATGCACAATTGGACATTCGGTCGAGTAATCAGGTTACTCCAAACAATACCGACGGAATCTTAATTCCGAAAATCGATGCCTTTCCATTAACTAATCCCACCGCAGCGCAACAAGGCATGATGGTGTTTTTAACCACAACTTCTGCGGGAAAGTCACCTGGATTTTATTATTGGGATAATGTAACAGTAAGTTGGATTGGAATTGATGGTGATAAAGGTTGGTCAATTACAGGAAACACAACTATTAATCCTGCTATAAATTTTATCGGAACCACCAATAATTATGAAGTTTTTTTCAGGATGGACAATCAACGTTCTGGAGTACTTAGTAATTCAGATACTTCATTTGGTAAAAATTCATTGGGAGTGTATTCATTAGGTAATGAAAATACGGCTTTCGGAACTCTAGCTATGGGAAGCAATCTTCTTTCCGGAAGTCAGAACACATCGGTTGGGAATAAATCGATGACTGGCAATACATCCGGTAGTTTTGGTACAGCAATAGGATATCAGTCGCTTCATTTCAACACAACTGGAAGTATGAATACGGCCAACGGATATCAATCTCTTTATACCAATGTAACTGGTGGCAATAACACAGCAACGGGAGGATATTCACTTCGTGCCAATACAACCGGAAATAATAACACTGCAAATGGATATTCTGCGCTGTATTCGAATACAACGGGTAGTTTTAATGTTGCCACTGGTTTTTCTTCACTGTATAGCAATACAACAGGAACACTCAATACAGCAAATGGTGCAGCGGCACTGTATTCAAACACTACTGGTTATGAGAATACAGCTACTGGTGCAGGTTCACTGTATACCAACACAACGGGTTATCAGAATGTGGCTAATGGCCTCGATGCGATGTATTTTAATACGACTGGTTTTTCAAATACCGCAACAGGATACCGTTCACTGTATAATAATACAACAGGAAATTCCAACACAGCTTTTGGAGCTACAGCACTTCGTTTTAACACTAACGGAGTTAACAATACTGCTACTGGGTTTGCAGCGCTTCATTCCAATACAACTGGGTCAGTGAATACTGCAAATGGATTTAATTCTCTTTATTCCAACACAAATGGATCTCAGAATACAGCAATCGGATCCAATACCCTATACGCCAATACAACTGGGAGTAGAAACATTGCCACCGGATCGGCCTCGCTTTATGATAACACTACAGGGAATGAAAATGTTGGATACGGGTTTTACACGCTTACCAGCAACACAACCGGAAACCAAAATGCAGCAGTTGGTGATTGGGCGCTGAGCAATAATAATACAGGAAGCGACAATGTAGCGCTTGGAACCAATGCACTGCTTGGCAATAGAGCCGGTTCAAAAGCGGTTGCCATCGGAAAAAACGCGATGGCATATTCAAACGTTACAGCAACCTCATTTGATAATCATAATATAGCGGTTGGATATGAAGCTTTACGTGGGCCATCATCATCAGTATCCAGTACTGGGAATTTCAATACGGCTGTAGGGTTTCAATCCATGACGATTATTTCAACAGGAAGTGGAAATTCTGCCGTGGGTGATCGTTCTTTAAACGCCAATACGACCGGAAGCTTCAACAATGCATTTGGTTTTTTTTCATTATTGAATAATACCACAGGTTCACAAAACAACGCACACGGCTCAGAATCATTATTGAATACTACTACAGGAAATAACAACTCAGGTTTTGGTTATCGTGCACTCAACGGAAATACTTTAGGTAATGAGAATACCGCTGTTGGGAATGCTTCAATGCTTCTTGGTAGTGTGGCAAATAAAAACACTGCAATCGGCGCAAGGACACTTGCCTCGCAAGCATTTAATAATGGTGGAACACCATACGACACCAACAATGTGGCAGTAGGTTATGAGGCATTATACAGTAACAATCCAACAAGCAATCAAGACGGTATCAACAATGTGGCTGTAGGAAGTTATGCCCTGCAGCAAAACACCTCAGGATTTGCCAATGTGGCAGTCGGAACCAATGCTTTACAAGGTAATACAACGGGTTTTATCAATACCGCTTTGGGTCATTCAGCCTTAAGCGCAAATTCTACTGGAAGTTACAATACAGGTGTCGGCAAACAGTCGTTGTACAACAACATTTCCGGCGTCCAAAACACAGCTACTGGTGACCAGACGATGTACCTGAATACTACAGGAAATTATAATACCGCTACCGGACGTAGTGCGCTGTATAGCAATGTTTCGGGAAACTTCAATACGGGCAACGGATTTGGCGCTCTTTCAAGCACTTTGGGCAATAACAATACCGCTTTGGGAGCGTTCTCCATGTTCACTAATAGTGTTGGAACGGGCAATGTTGCTTTAGGTTATCAAGCAGGTTATAATGAATTGGGTTCAAACAAACTATACATTGAAAACAGCCTTTCATCATCTCCTTTAATTTACGGCGAATTTGACACCGATTTAGCTCGAATAAACGGGAACTTCAGAGTGAAATCGACAACCATTGCAAGTGCAGAAATGCAGGTAAAAAATAGTAATCTTTACAATCACCCAGCAGACAATAACTTAAATTTTGGAACGGGTGGCGGTTACTTTATGGTCTCAACACAAGATGCAAGCGCAAGTTCTGAAACTGTAGGAATCAGGGGCGATGGTGATAATGTTTCCATTTGGTCTCCAGGTGATGGCGGACGTCAATTGCGGATTTTAGATGAAGATGCATGGACAGACAACAACGGAAACCCATACGACAATGCAGCCGAAGTTGCCTACATAGCACCCAACGGTCAGTATTTTCAAGTATCCGATAAAAACAAAAAAGAAAACATCGCTAAAATTGAAGATGCTTCCACGAAAATTTCAAAAATTTCAGGATACACTTATCAGTATAAATTGAAGCCACAAGAAATAGAAAAAGGGCAAAAACAAGTTGTAGCAAGTGGCGTTTTAGCACAAGAAATAGAGCAAGTTTTACCCGAAGCAATTCAGAAAAACGAAAGCGGTGAATACTTTGTCGATTATTCAGCCATAACACCTTTACTAATCGAAGCGATAAAAGAACAAAACGCCAAAATCAAATCGCTGGAAACCACCAATGCCGAAATCCTAAAACGATTGGAACTATTAGAAAACAAATAAATTGAAATTATGAAATCAATATCACAAAAATTAGTGAAACAACTACTTTCTTGTTCTATTTTCTTTGCACTATTTTCTGCTTCTGCCCAACAAGCATCAGTTGCTACGGGTGGAGATGCAACAGGAAGTAATGGTTCATCAAGTTATTCCATCGGACAAGTAGCGTATATTAACGCAACAGGAACTAACGGTTCCATCAACCAAGGAGTACAACAACCTTTTGAGATTTTTACTTTGGGAGCCGATGAATTTCCTGAAATACAATTGATGATGAGCGTGTATCCCAATCCGACAGCATCATTCGTTATATTAAACATTCAAAACCATTTATTAGAGAAGGTTCATTTTGAATTGTTTGATTTGAACGGTCGACTCATTCAATCGCAATCCATTACTACTTCTGAAACCCAAATTGCTATGGAGCATCTCGCATCAGCAGTGTATTTGCTCAATGTGATGGAACAAAATAAAGTTTTAAAAACCTTTAAAATTATTAAGACTCAATGAGACAGTGTTTTTTATAAAAAAACATGCAGTCGAATTAGTCCCGAAAGCGAAGCGCATCGGGAACAACATACTAGAAATACAATCAAATTTAATTCAATATACCATGAAAAAATCATTACTATTCATAACCCAATCAGTTTTGTTGCTTTCTGCCTTGTTCGTTCTGCAGTCTGCATCCGCGCAAGCACCACAAAAAATGAGCTACCAAGCGGTCATTCGTAATGCAAGCAATGCATTGGTTTCTAATGCTAATGTTGGAATACGAATAAGTATTCTTCAAACTTCTGCAACAGGTACAGCAGTCTACACCGAAACCCATCAACCTTTAACCAACACTAATGGTTTAGCTACTTTTGAAATTGGCGGAGGAACGGTTGTGTCGGGAAATTTTGCAACCATTAACTGGGCAAACGGACCGTATTTTGTCAAAACGGAAACCGATCCAACAGGCGGAACCAATTACACTATTTCGGGAACATCGCAATTGTTAAGTGTGCCTTTTGCGTTGTATGCCGCCAGCGGAAATCCTGGCCCACAAGGTCCACAAGGAGTACAAGGCGCAACGGGTTCGCAAGGTCCAATTGGATTAACTGGAGCAACGGGTCCGCAAGGTCCACAAGGAATCCAAGGTCTAACAGGAGCAACGGGTCCGCAAGGACCAATTGGTTTAACGGGTGCGACAGGTCCACAAGGATTACCTGGAGCAACAGGACCGCAAGGTATTCCTGGAAGCGCAAACATGACGGGAACAGCTAATAGAATTGTAAAATTTACAAACGCTACAACAGGAGGCGATTCACAAATCATTGACAATGGAACGATTGTAAAAATACAACCTTCCAATTATACAGGTTTTAATCCCGAATTAAGTAAAGTAGAAATTTCGGGCAGTGATAATTCGTTGCGTTTAGTTGGTAGCGGTGAATCGTTTGGAGAATTTGGAAAGCTAAATTTTGGAGATGCCGATTTAGTTTACATTAGTGAAGATGAAGATGATAATTTATTGATTAATTCTTCTGGAAGGACTGCTATTATGGGTACTAGTGTTGGAATTGGAACACTAAACCCAAGTGCAAAATTAGAAGTTAATGGAAATACTAAAACTTCAAATATTCAAATCACTAATGGAGCTGGTGTGGGTAAGATATTAACTTCGGATGCTAATGGATATGCAACTTGGGAAACTCCTGCATCAATAGTGCCACCAGCAACCGTAAATCAAAGTTATGTTCAATATGCTGGAGATTTGACGACAACTATTCAAGGTGAAGAAGTAGATTTTCCAACCACAAATATAATTGTGCCCGAAAATGGAACTTATTTAATAACCTATTATTTAGATGCTTACAATACTTTTAGTTTAAATTGTAATTCCCCTTGTACAAGTACTCGATTAGTTCAAACCAGTGCTTATATAGATAATAAAAGCAATAATAACAGATTGCAAACGCAACGAATTGATTTTTTAGATGTAGATTCTTTTCCAAATGGAGCCAATTTTACTCAAGTTTATACTATGCCTGCACATCAAATTTCAGGAAGTATTGTGACTTTTTTAAATGCCAACAACCAAATTGGAATTAAAATGAGAAGTTTTATAGGCGCAAATACTGGCGGACCTGCTGGCGGAGAAATAAAAATTAGAGAATCGAAAATTACATTAATTCGATTGTATTAATCCCAATCTTGAATACAAATAATCTACAAAAAAAAGTTAAGTAAGTAGTTTTAAGCAGAAATTGGCCCGACGAAAGTTGGGCCTTTTTTAGAATTTCAAAGTAATCGTCGTTCCTTCATTTACTTTAGTATCGACTTTGATTTCACAATCGATCGCTTTAGCCAAATCGCGAATCAAATGCAAGCCCAAACCGGTTTTGATTCCCACTACTTCTTTGTCGTCGTACAAGGCTTTGAATTTGTCTAAAGTCGTTCCCGGACCATTATCTGAAATGGATAAAAAAGGGGTTCCGTTTTCTTGAAATGATTTCCAAGTGATGGTTGGTGTCATTCCGAGCGCAGCGTGGGAATCTTTTTCATTGTTAGGGACAAAGTGTTCTAAAGCTTTCACTGCATTTCCGGTTAAATTTCGAATGATGGTTTTGAGGTAATTTTCATCGGTTACTAATGATAAATTACTCGGGTTTTCAAATTGAAATTGAATGTGTTCTTCACTCGAAAAATGCGCTTTTGTATCGTCAAAAATACTTGAAATAGAGATGGTTTTCGGTTGAGGTTTAAAGTTCTCCATCTGACCTTTACTCCACAACAGTATGTCTTCCATCGAAGTCAGTAAATTTTCGGCACCTAAAATTGTTTTGTTTTCTAAACGTTGTTTGCTTTCTTTATCCAACAATTCGGGATTGTCTTTTTGTAGGTGTAAAAAATGAATCAAATTGGTCACCGGACTTCTCAAATCGTGATTCAAAATACTAAAGAAACGCGTTTTGGTTTTGTTGGCTTCGTCCAATTCGGCGTTTAATAGCTGTAGTTTTTCGTTGGTTCGTTTTCGATTTTGATTTTGTCGGTACAATAATCCAGCAATAATTCCGAAAAGAATAAAACCAAGAGCCAAGTATATTTTTTGCTTACGTGAACTTTCAATTTGCAGATTTTTCAGTTTATTTTCAGTTGAAAGAGCATTGATTTTTTCTTGTTTATTTTGATTCTGAAATTTAGCTTCAGCATTGGCGATACTTTGTTTTCCAGATTCCAACAACATCGCCTTGTTGCTGTTGCTGTAATCAATGTGATACTGATACGCTTTTTTCCAATCGCCTAAACCTGCATAACATTCCGCAATTTTTTCATTAATGATGATGTACGATTCTTTGTCAAATTCATACGCATATTGCAAGGCGCTTTGGAGTGTTTTTATCGCTTCGGAATAGTTTTTTTTCTCAAAAAGCACTTTTCCTTTGGATATATTGGCCTCCATTACAATTACCTCGTCATTTGATTTTAACGCATAATTTACCGCTTTTTCTGCGTAATAAGTTGCCTTTGGAATGTCTTTTTTAATGATGAAATATTCCGACATATACCGATTGGCCGAGCTAATATTCAAATGCAACGAATCGTTTTTACTGACTAATTTATAGGTGTTATCATAATATTTTTTGATGCTGTCGTATTTCCGGAGTTCTACAAAACACTTAATGTAATCATTGTATAAGTAAGCCAATGCATTGGGCGATGTTTTCAAATACGGATAGGCATAATTAGAATACTCAATACTCTTTTTGAACTGCTTCATTTTAAGGTAAGCACTGGCGATCTGAGAGTAGGAAACACCTATGTTTACGATGTTCTTTTTGTCGTCTTTCGGAAATTTTTTGCGGTAGTCAATGGCTTTTAATTTGTATCCAATGAACTTCTCATACGCCGATTGATCGAGATGGTATTCGCCCAGGCTACCGTTTAAGATTCCTTGTGTATAGACACTTTTTGTGGTGTCCAAAACCTTTTCTATGTAACGGATTAAACTATCGCGTTTGGCAAATTGCTTGGTCGAAAAATAGAGGTAATTCAACCGCATCAAAGCCAGCGTTTCTTCTTTTAAATTCTTTCCTTTTTGCGAATGATACAATGATTTTTCGTAGTACGGAACTGCTTTTTCGTAGAGATTATTATTGTACTCGTAACCGTAGGCTTTAAAATAATTGAATCGTGCTTGGAAATACGTATTGTTTTTGGATTTGTTTATGCCTACTGTGGCAAGGTCGATTAATTTTTGGAATTCCCGACGTTGTAAAAGAGTGTCGCATTGAATAGTTAATTTCATCAATTCTGAGGCCGATGGTTTCTTATTTTGTTGTCCGAATAACAAAATAGGAAGGCACAACAACATCAGTAATTGTCTTCTCATGCAATCAAATTTAAGTTGTCTTTGTAACTTCTTCCAATCGGAATGACAATATTGTTTTCCAATTCAATTTCGTACGAATTTATTTTTTTAACAAATTGTTTTTGTACAGCAAAACTTCGGTGAATTCGTACAAAAGACTGAAAATGAGCTTCTTTCAACAATGTCCCGATGCTCGAAAGTACACAATGTCTTTTTTGAGAAGTAACCACCAAAGTGTAATCTTTTAAGGCTTCCAAATACAAAATATCATGCAATTTTACTTTGGTTTGTTCGTGACCTTCTTTGATGTAAATTGCATCGCCACCTAAGCTCGAATCGAATAATTGCGCCTTGAACTTGATTTCCATAAATGCCTCAATACGCTGAATAGTTTGCTCAAAACGATCCATTTTTAGCGGTTTTACTATAAAATCTAAAGCTTCTAACTCGAAACTTTCAACAGCATGTTCCGGATGCGCAGTAATGTAGATGCAAACTGGAACCGTCATCGCTTTTTTCCGGAACTCAAATCCACTTAAAGTAGGCATGTCGATGTCTAAAAAAAGCACATCAATATCTTGGTTTTCCAACAAAGGTAAAGCATCTTCTCCATCCTCAAAAACACCCAAAATGTTCAGTTGTGGAAACCGCTTTGCATACGAAAGCACCGTTAATCGGTCTATTTCATCATCATCTATTATTATGCAATTGAGTACTTTCATCTTTTTTCTGTGTAACCAAATTTATAAAAAAAAATAATGTTTCATTCAGTTGTCTGTCTATTTAAATTGTCGTTCGTCTATTAGCACTTTCAATAATAGGAATTAAATACCAATTTTGATAGTCTTAAAAGAAAAGAAAATGAAAAAGATTACTTTGATTGTTAGTTGTTTGGCTTTTTTTGAATTGGGTTTTTCGCAAGTCGGAATCAACACTACTTTACCCGATGCACAATTGGATGTTCGTTCGAGCAACCAAGCAACACCCAACAACACCGACGGATTACTCATTCCGAAAATGGATGCCTTTCCCGCCACCAATCCAACGGTTGCTCAACAAGGAATAATGGTGTATTTGACCACAGACACCACATTTTCAGGCAACCCGAAAACCATCGGATTTTACTATTGGGACAATGTCAGCTCCGATTGGATTTCGGTAGGAAATAATCAAACTTCGGGTTGGTCAATCAATGGAAATTCAGGAATTAATGCGGCGACTCATTTTATGGGAACCATCAATAATGCCAATGTAGTTTTTAAACGAAACAATGTCTTTTCAGGATTATTAAGTGTAAGTAATTCTTCGTTTGGTGTGAATGCTTTTAATGCTTCCTCATCGGGAATTCAAATAGCTGCTTTTGGAAGCGGATCACTTACAGCCAATACTACTGGAAGTTTTAACTCAGCGTACGGATATAATTCGTTAGCCTTTAATACAACAGGAAGTAATAATGTTGCTTTTGGGAATTCAGCACTTTTGTTCAATACAACTGGAGCTGGGAATTCTGCTTTTGGGTCACAGTCAATGTCTTCCAATTCAACAGGCTTCTTCAATTCTGCTTTTGGGCGAAATGCTCTACTTTCAAATACCACAGGCGGTAATAATTCGGCATTTGGAGTTTTTGCGTTAGAATTGAATACAACAGGAGGTTTAAACAGTGCATTTGGGAATATCGCTTTAGGAAATAATTCAACAGGTTTAGCAAATGCCGCTTTTGGTAATGCCGCTTTGTATTCTAACACAACGGGTCAGTATAATTCTGCTTTTGGAATTTTCTCGTTGAATGCTACAACAACAAATAGTGGTTTGTCTGCTTTTGGCTACAGTGCATTAGAAGACAACACAAGTGGAGGTCAAAATGCAGCGTTCGGTTATTCAGCATTACAGAGTAATACAACAGGGAGTAACAACTCGTCTTTTGGATATAATTCACTAAACGACAATACCGTTGGTGGATTCAATTCGGCTTTCGGAACCAACGCTTTGGCCTCTAATATTTCGGCAAACAGTAACTCGGCTTTTGGTTATTTGGCGCTTTTTTCAAATACGACAGGAGCTCAAAATACGGCTTCAGGTGCTTTCTCCATGCAGAATAATTCTACAGGAAGTTTTAACAGTTCGTATGGCGCAGCTTCTTTGAATTCAAATACAGGAGGAAGTAATAATTCTGCTTTTGGTTACGCTTCATTGAGTGCCAATACAACGGGTACTTTTAATTCGGCCTTCGGATTGTCGTCATTATTCTCTAATACGACAGGAATTAATAATTCTGCCTTTGGTGCGAATTCAATGCGATTGAATACTACAGGAAATAATAATACGGCTTTCGGACATGAATCAATGTATACCAACAGCACCGGAATCAGTAATTCGGCGTTTGGAAAATCAGCTTTGTATTTGAACACCACGGGAAATAATAATACCGCTTTCGGTTTAAATACTTTATTTACCAACTCAACTGGGTTCAATAATACCGCTATTGGTTCATTAGCTTTAGAGAATAATACAATAGGAAATCAGAACATTGCCATAGGTGTTTCTAGTATGCGTTCTAATACTACTGGCGTAAATAATTCATCTTTAGGAATAGGATCGCTGTACACAAACAGTACAGGTTCTAGTAATATAGCGATTGGAAGTTTCGCTTTATATAGCAACACAGCAAGTAGTAATATAGCTATTGGATCTAACGCAATGTATAACACTACCACGGGCACTGTTAATGTTGCTGTTGGAAATTCGAGTATGTTTTCTAACACAACAGGAACAGGCAATTCGGCTTTTGGATCTTCTGCTTTGTCCTCAAGTTCTATTGGCAATCAAAACGCTGCTTTTGGGAGTAATTCGTTACAATTCAGTACCGCTGATGGTAATTCAGCTTTTGGGTATGATTCATTGAGGGCGAATACAACCGGAATAAATAATGCTGCATTTGGTCATACAGCTCTGGGTTCCAACACAACAGGAAATAGTAATTCAGCATTTGGAAATTTAGCATTATCATCTTCAACTACTGCCAATGGTTCGTCTGCCTTTGGCTATTCGGCACTTTTAAATAATACAACAGGAGTTGGCAACTCGGCAATGGGTTTTCATTCGTTAGAAACCAATACAACCGGAACGTTGAATAGTGCTTTTGGAATTTACTCACTGTATTTTAATACGACAGGTGACAATAATTCATCTTTCGGAGTGTATTCCATGCAAAATAATGTTACCGGAAACAACAACTCATCCTATGGAACCAATTCGTTATTTTCCAACACAACAGGAAATAACAATTCAGCATTTGGAGTCTTAGCATTGTCTTCTGCAACTACTGTTAGCGGATTATCGGCTTTTGGTTATAGTGCATTAGCCAACAACACTACCGGAATATTTAACTCTGCTTTTGGTAATAATGTATTGGCTGTAAATACTACTGGAAATGACAACTCTGCTTTTGGTAACAATGCATTAACTTCCAATACAACTGGATCTGACAATTCGGCATTTGGACTTGATTCTCTGAATTCAAATACTACTGGAATATGGAATAGTGCCTTTGGAACATTTACTTTAAGCTTTAATACAACAGGTTTTGGTAATTCAGGTTTTGGTTATCTTTCTTTAAATGCTAATACAATAGGCACAAGTAATTCTGCTTTCGGAGGATTTGCATTGTCAGGAAACACTACTGGTTCTTCAAATACAGGTTTTGGAAATAGTACGTTGGTGAGTAACACTACAGGAACGTTTAATTCTGCATTGGGTCAAGCTGCAAATGTGGCATCAGGAAATTTAACCAACGCCACAGCAATTGGTGCTCGAGCTCAAGTAGCCACAAGCAACTCCATGGTGTTAGGCAGTATCAACGGAATAAACGGCGCAACAGCAAGTGTCAATGTAGGCATCGGAACCTCTTCTCCGCAAACACGTTTGGATATTATGGACGAAAATGCGGTCACTTCTTTTGCTACCGATGGGAATTTATTAGTACGAACCAACAATCCGCAAGCAATTGATTTGGGTGGTTCAATTACGTTGGGCGGAATGATTGATGATGGAGCACTTTTACCACGAAATTTCGCTTCCATTGAAGGTAGAAAAACCTCTAGTGTCAACAACAGTAACTCGGGCTATTTGATGTTTAAAACCAATAACGCGGGTACTTTTGGAGAACGCATGCGCATCACTAATGTTGGCGACGTCGGTATCGGAACCGCAACGCCGGGCGGACAATTCGAATTGTCGTTAAACGAAGGCAGAAAACCAGGTTCTAATACTTGGACAATTGTTTCCGATAGCCGCTTAAAAACAGTGGATGGTACTTATACTAAAGGCTTAAACGAAATCATTCAACTGCAACCCATTCGCTATCATTATAAAAATAACGGCGACCGAAAATTTGAGCAAGAAGTGTTGGATACTGAATTTGCTGGCTTCATCGCACAAGAAGTGCAACCGCTTTTTCCCGATGCCGTTCAAGTCGATGAAGACGGTTTTCTGAATTTCAACATGCATTCTATTTTGGTGGCATCCATTAATGCCATTAAAGAGTTGAACGCCAAAATGGAAACGCTGGAAAACAACCAAAACGAAGTCGAACAATTGAAAAAACAAGTCGAATTACAGCAACAAATCAACACCGATTTGCAAGCAAGACTAAAAAAAATAGAAGAAAATTTGAGTAAGTAGTTTTTAGAGTAGTGAAGAAGACCTGATTCCGAAGTTTCGGAATTGGGTCTTTTTTTTTTGAGAAGCACACAATTAGTAATTCTTTGAACCCTTGTCCCGCTTTCCGCTCTATTTTTAACCTTTCAGGTTAAAAGATGCCGCTCCAATCGGGGCTAAAATAGAAATATAGTGCTTTTTTAGACTCTTTTAACTTTTTAATCCATCATTCTTTTACTACATTTGACTCGAGCCAGTAGCGCCGTAATTATGAAGATAGAAGAACAAAAAGAACTCATTTCCGGATTCAAGCATTTAGAATTGTTGGCCAATCAAGTGGTAGAAGGCTTTATTTCGGGTATGCACAAATCGCCTTTTCATGGGTTTTCTGCCGAATTTGCCGAGCATAAAGTGTACAATTCGGGCGAAAGCACCAAACACATCGATTGGAAATTATTCGCCAAAACCGATCGTTTGTACACCAAGCGCTTTGAAGAAGAAACCAATCTGCGTTGCCACTTAATCATCGATAATTCGTCGTCCATGTACTATCCAAAATTGGAGAGTAATCAACCGTTTTACGAAAGTAAAATTGGGTTTTCTATTTTGGCTTCAGCAGTTTTGATGAACTTATTAAAAAAACAACGTGATGCGGTTGGGCTTAGTGTTTTCTCTGACAAATACGAATATTATGCGCCTGAAAAAGGTTCTGATCGTCACCATAGAATGTTGTTGAATATATTAGAAGGCTTGTTGGAAAATCCGAAAGTAGCCAAGCAAACCGACACCATTACGTATTTGCATCAAATTGCCGAAAAAATGCACCGTCGCACGATGATCATCTTGTTTACCGATATGTTTCAAAACGAAGACAACGAAAAATTATTCAACGCTTTACAACATCTAAAACACAACAAACACCGTGTTGTTTTATTCCACGTCATCGATGAAAAACGAGAGCTTTCCTTCGATTTTGATAGCGCACCACGCAAGTTTATTGATGTAGAATCGGGTGAAATTATCAATTTATTTGCCGAAAATGTAAAAGAAGAATATGAAAAGAACATCAAAAAATACTTCAAAAACTTATCGATGACTTGCGCTCAGAACAAAATAAAATACGTTCCTGTCAATGTGGGCGCCGATTTCGAAAAGATTTTAACTACATATCTGGTTGAAAAACAAATGTTTGGTTAGTTGAATTTAATTGCATCAGAAAAAAATCAAAAAAACGTTTGCAAGTATCAAAAATGGATGTATATTTGCAACCGCAATAAAGCAAAGGTTTGGTAGTTCAGTTGGTTAGAATACATGCCTGTCACGCATGGGGTCGCGGGTTCGAGTCCCGTCCAGACCGCTAAATTGGGAAAATAAAAAAAAGCGCTCCACACTAGGAGCGCTTTTTTGCCCAAAAAAGCATTTAAAATTAGTTGTGTTGTTTCGTCCGCCTAGGCGGACAAAGGTTTAGTAGTTAGACCAATGAAAAGCTTTCCACTTTATTGTGGATGGCTTTTTTGCTTTTATGAAAATACCAAAGCGGTGTTGTTTCGTTCTTGAATCAGATCAAATATCTTTTCTTTACACACCTCCAAAAAAATAATTTTGGTAATCTTATAAGGTGTTTTTTGACTTCAATTAATAAATTTAGAGTTTCTAATTTCTTCTTGTATTCTGCTCTTTTTTGGATGAAGTGTTTGTAATTTATTGAAAATTTGTATATTGCATAGCATTTTTGACAAGTGACTTTTTTTCGAATAAAAATTCTGACCCATTTTAATCAGTATACAATCATTGAAAATTAATTCAATTGCCAATGTTTTTTGTAGTTTATGCGAGACATTAGTTAACTGTCAAAAAAATCAAACAAAAACAAAACCAAAAAAAAACGCTATGAAAAAATTATTACTCTTACTATTTTATCTGTCTACTATTCTGACAGCTTCAGCTCAGCTGAATCAACCTTCTCAATTTAATTATATTTGTGATGATAACAATGATGGTATCGCCACGTTTTACATGCAAGAAATTTCATTTGAAATTATCGGCAATGCTCAGGGTTTATCGGTTACTCACCATTTGACTCAAGCAGACGCAGTAAATGGAACAAACGCTTTACCAGTTGCTTTCACCAACACTTCAAATCCACAATTGATTTTTGCTCGAGTAACCAATACTACCACCAATGAGTTTCAAATCATTACCTACAATTTAAACGTAGTTGCTCGTCCTATAGCGATAACACAAACGTTAACAGCTTGTTCCAATAATTTCCAATGTTGGGATTTGACTACAGTTGTACCAAATATTGCTGCTGGATCCAACGCGATTGTACAATTTTACACTACACAATCGGATGCCAATTTCCAGATGAATCCGATAGGAAATCCAAATTGTTACTTTTCTGCTGTGGTACCTCCTACACAACCACCTGTTTTTTATACGGTTGCAAATCCAGATTTCCCAGGTTGTTACTCGGTGGGAGTTGTTGAATTACTATTAGTTGATTGTACAGCAAGTGGTCAACCACAAAGTTTAACAGCTTGTGCAGAAGGAACCGATAATGTTTGTTACGATTTAAGTCAAAACGATGACGACGTAATCGGAACATTAGATCCATCGAATCATACTGTAACTTACCATATATCCGAAGCAGATGCATTAGCTGGAACCAACCCAATAACGGCCAATCCGTATTGTATTGCTCAAGGTTATCAAATGTTGTATTCGAGAATTCAAAGCAACGATGGACAATTTTCAGAAATCAGTTCGTTTGCCTTAAACGGATTTAACTTTGAACACGACTTAACACCATTACAAACTTTGACAGTATGTGATGACAACTTAGACCAAATGGTGATTTTTGATTTGACAACCGCCCAAGCTCAAATCAACACAACCAATGCATTAACGTATTATGCTACATCTACTGATGCTCAAGCGGAACAAAACCCAATTACTAACCCAGCGGCTTATCAATTGAGTGCTTTCCAACCAATGGTTGCTATTTTTATCAGAGAAACGATTGTTGGAGCTTGTGATGTGATTTATTCATTGCCATTACAACCAGTGAGCAATTGTAACTTAGCATCAATTTGTTCTCAAGCCAACTCACTTTGTAATGCTTTGGGTGTTCCTTTTTCCAATACGGTAGGAACTCCTAGCTCAGGACCGACAGGTTGTTTAGGAACTACTCCCAACCCAACTTGGTTTTATTTACCAGTAAGTTCACCTGGTTTAATTAGTTTACAAATAGTGCAAACCACTGCTAGCGGAAGCGGCTTAGATGTAGATTATATTGTTTACGGACCATTTACTGATCCCGTAACTCCATGTAACAGTCCAACGCAACTTTCTTCAAATATTGCTTCATGCAGCTATTCTGCTGCTTTTATAGAAAATCCAGTTATTCAGAATGCACAACCGGGTCAGTATTATCTTTTGATGGTGACTAATTTTAGTAATCAACCCGGACTAATAACCATTTCTGAGTTAAGTAATACGCAAGGAACTATTGCGTGCTCCGGAATTAAATTGAATGCCTTTTTGGATGCAAATAATAACGGTTCTCAAGAAGTTGGTGAACAAAATTTCCCTCTGGGTCAGTTTCAATATGAAATGAACGACAATGGAGTTGTTCACAACATTACTTCTCCCACTGGAGTTTATAATATTTATGATATTGTAGCATCAAATACATATGATGTTAGTTTCTCGGTAAATAGCACTTATGCATCAATGTACAATGTGAGTCCTTCATCATATAGTAATATTAGTGTGGTGATTGGAGCTGGAATGATTACCTATAATTTTCCTGTTACTGTAGTTCAGCCTTATAATGATTTAGGAGTTTCAATTGTAGGATTGAGTGCTCCACGACCAGGATTTGTTTACATGAATAGAATTGTATACACTAACTTAGGTAACCAAAACATAGCCTCTGGAACATTAACCTATACTAAAGACAATAATGTTACAATTACTTCCATTTCACAAGCTGGAACAACTCCAGCAACAGATGGTTTTACCTATAATTTTACCAACTTAAATGCTTTTGAAACCAGAACAATTGATGTTAGTATGTTAGTTCCGCCTGTTCCAACTGTAAACGCTGGAGATTATTTAACAAGTACTGCTTCAATCGAACCTTTAACAGATGATGTAAACACAGGTAATAATTTCAATAGCAATTCACAATTGGTTATCAATGCTTACGATCCAAATGATAAAATGGAAGCTCATGGTGATCGAATTGTTCATTCTTCATTTACACCAAGTGATTATTTGTTTTATACTATTCGTTTTGAGAATACGGGTAACGCAAGTGCTATAAACATTAGAGTGAATGATGTATTAGATGCTAAATTAGATGAAAATAGCCTTCAAATGATAAGTACAAGTCATCCTTATGTTTTAGATCGAGTGGACAACAATGTAACTTGGAAATTTGACAATATTCAATTACCAGTATCCATTGCTAATACGAATGTTGGAAAAGGTTACATCGCATTTAAAATTAAACCAAAAGCAGGTTATGCTATAGGTGATATTATTCCTAACGCAGCTTCAATTTATTTTGATTTTAACCCGCCAATCATTACTAACACCTTTACAACTGAATTCTACGAACCATTAGCCAATCCTGGTTTTGATGCTACTTCATTTACAGTGCATCCAAATCCTTCCAGTGAAATTGTTTTTGTGAGTTTGAATACTTCCTCCGAAGCAATTTCAAAAATTCAGATAATCGATGTATTGGGTAAAATTGTAATGACAACATCTGAAATAAACTCCAATCAAGCTTCAATAGATGTTGATAGCGTTTCTCCTGGAATCTATTTCGTAGAAGTAACTACCGAAAATGGATTAAAAGCAGTGAAAAAATTAATTGTAAAATAAACAAGAAAATTATAGAAAGGCTGAGTAACTAACTCGGCCTTTTTTTCTAAAAAACTCATTAACTATGACTAGAAAATTACTCTTCACCATTTTAGGTGTGTTTTTGACGTCGCTTTTCTCTGGCTATTCTCAAGCTGTAAATTGCGGAGATACATTCACTGATCCAGCTGGACCTAACGCAAATTATGCTGATAATACCGATTATACAGTAACCATTTGCCCAACCAATCCGGGTGAACTTGTAACGGTTACTTTTAGTGAATTTAACACTGAAGCGAATTGGGATGGATTATATGTTTTTAATGGTGATTCAATTGATGATCCTCAAATTGCTAGTACTTATCCTGCAGGGAATGTTCCCGGTGGTTTAGCGGGTTCGTTTTGGGGTACAGTCATTCCTGGCCCATTTACTTCTTCAAGTCCTGATGGATGTCTGACTTTTCGATTCAGAAGTGATAACTCTGTAACACGACCAGGTTGGGTTGCCAGTGTAACTTGTGCTCCGCCACCCACTTGTTCACAACCATTGAGTTTACAAACGTCAAATGTAACCACAACATCAACTACTTTATCTTGGACAAATACAAGTTCGGCGACTCAATGGGAAGTATTGGCGCTTCCTTGTGGTTCGCCAGCACCAACTGCAACCACTACTGGAGTGATTTCAACTACAAATCCGCATGTTTTTACGAATTTGAATTCGTTAACTTGTTATACGTTTTATGTTCGTCACGTTTGTTCGTCAGCTGATTCAAGTCTATGGTCGCAATCATTAAATAGTACAACATTATATGCTCCGCCCAGCTGTGGTGAAACTTTTACAGATATGGGAGGTTTAAATGCCAATTACCCCAATAACAGCGATTCAACCACTACTATTTGTCCTGATAATCCGGGCGATTTAGTCACAGTAACCTTCACCCAATTCAATACAGAAACCAACTGGGATGGTTTGTATGTGTATGATGGGAATTCAATAACTTCACCGCAAATTTCCAGTGGTAATTTACCGGAAAGTGTACCAGGCGGTTTACCTGGTGCCTTTTGGGGAACAACATTACCTGGGCCATTTACTTCTTCTAGTCCTGATGGATGTTTAACCTTCAGATTCAGAAGCGATTCTTCTGTTGTGTTTTCGGGTTGGGAAGCAAATGTAACTTGTGCTCCACCACCAACATGTCCTAGACCGAATGCTTTAGTTTCAACTGCAACAACTACTAATTCAACTACTTTATCGTGGAACAGTAATAGTACCGCTACAACTTGGAATATTTTGGCTTTGCCTTGTGGTTCGCTAGCTCCAACGGCTAGTGCAATGGGTTGGCAAGTGGCCACTACTAATCCTTTTGTTTATAATGGGCTAAATCCGGATACTTGTTATACTTTTTATGTGAGAGGAATCTGCTCTGAAACAGACAGTAGTGCTTGGTCATTTGGGATGAATGTAATTACACTTCAAGTTCCGCCTGCATGTGGAGGACTATTTACAGACAATGGTGGAGCCAATGCCAATTACACCAATAATGCTGATTCAACTGTAACTATTTGTCCTGAAAACTCTAACGGTATAGTTACTGTATCGTTTACTCAATTTGATGTTAATCAGGGTAGTGATGGATTGTATGTTTTTGATGGAAATTCTACTTCTGCACCTCAAATCGCCAGCTCAAATAGTTCAGGAACTGTTCCTGGTGGTTTGTCAGGTCCATTTTGGGGAACGACTATTCCTGGGCCATTTACTTCAACCAGTGTAGACGGCTGTCTAACTTTTCGATTCAGAAGTAACACCAATAATACTGCAACGGGTTGGACGGCTAATGTAACTTGCGGAATCGCACCTGATCGTCTTTTGCTAATTGCTTATTTGGATTCAAATAACAATGGTATTAAAGAAAATACCGAAAGCTATTTCCCTCACGGCAGTTATATCACTCAAATGAACAACTCAGGAATTGATAACTTTATCAATGCATCTACAGGTTATCATTCGCTATTAGACGCAAATCCATCCAACACTTACGATCTTAGTTTTCAGATTAGTTCAGCATACAGCGACTTTTTTTCGACACCAGCGGTAATCAATGAAGACATGAGTATACCATTGGGTAGCGGAACACAGGTTTTTTATTTTCCAGTAACCAGTATTCAACTGTATACGGATGTGTCGGTTTCTATTTTTTCACAAAATCCACCGCGGCCTGCAAATAGTTATGTGAATACTGTTGTTTATACTAATACAGGAATTAGTCATGCATCGGGAACTGTAACATTCACAAAAGATTCTAATGTTACTATTACCGGAATTTCCCAGCCTGGTGCTGTTCCAACTGCCACAGGTTTTACTTATGATTATTCCAATTTGGCTCCTTTTGAAACCCGAAGTATTAATGTAACGATGAGTGTTCCGAGTTTGCCAACGGTTTCTATTGGCGATATTTTGACTAATAGTGCTTCTATTTCTTCTACAGTAGCCGATTTTAATTCGTTCAACAACTTGTTTTCAAATTCTCGAGCTATAGTAGCTGCTTACGATCCGAATGATAAAATGGAGTCACACGGCGGAACTATTTTACATTCAACTTTCACATCAAACGATTATTTGTATTATACCATTCGCTTTGAAAATATTGGAACTGCTGAAGCCAGAACGATTTACATCAACGACATCCTCGATGATCAATTAGATGAAACTACTTTTACTATGCTCAGCTCAAGTCATCCGTATGTGGTCAGTAGAGTTGGAAATCAGTTGAATTGGACGTTTGAAAACATCAATCTTCCCGTTTCCATTCCGAATACAACGGTCGGTAAGGGACAAGTGTTTTTCAAAATCAAACCCGTTGCTGGTTATGAAGTGGGCGATATTATCCCGAATTTTGCAACCATCTTTTTTGAGTCCAATCCAGCAATTGTAACCAATACATTTACTACTGAATTTGTAGAAACCTTGGGTAATCCGGAGTTTGAAACCGACAATTTCATCGTCCATCCAAATCCAGCCAATGATCAATTGAATATTGTTTTAAGTCAAAATTTAGGGAGTATTTCTTCTATCAAGATCATCGATGCATTGGGTAAAACAATACTTACTCAAAAAGGGAATTATTCGAATACACAAACCGTTGATGTCAATTCCATTCAATCGGGAATTTATTTTGTTGAAGTTACAACGGATGCTAATTCAAAAGTCATTAAGAAACTCATCATTAAATAAAGACAAGTTTACTATAAAAGTTTTTTTGCCACGAATTATCGAATTCGATATATTTAAACATTAGATTCAATTCGAATATTCATCGTAGATGAACAAATTTTAGTTTCTTATTTGATATTAATTAGTGAATTCGTGGCGAAAAATATTTAAAAAGGCGTTCTCAATCGGAACACCTTTTTTTATTTTATAAAGCCATCAAAAGCCAAATAGACAAACAAAATCAGAAACGACAAACACACTATAAACTTCATAAATGTCGAAACTAAAAAACCTATAAACGACCCAAACGCGGCTTTCAATGCTCCGTTTTTATCTTGCGAGTTATTAATCAATTCTCCTATAAAAGCGCCCACAAACGGACCTATTATAAATCCAAATGGCGGAATAAACAATCCGACTATTAATCCAATATTCGTTCCCCAAATTCCGTACTTTGTGCCTCCAAAACGCTTGGTTCCTTTAGCCGGAATCACATAATCCAAAATGCTAATCACAATTGTAATTACCAATGTAAAACCCAAAACCCAATAGTTGTTTTCTACTTTGCTCGTGAGGTAAATCAATAGTAATCCAACCCAACTCAAAGCCGGACCAGGAAGCACAGGCAAAAAACTGCCCAAAAGTCCAACCAAACAACAAATCAATCCTATAATTGCCAATACAATATCCATATCTAAAAAAATTACTACTTTTGAAACGAATATGAGAAAAATACTTCACATAACCGTAATTACTCTTTTACTTCTGTGCTCAACATTAGCGATGAGTCAGGAAAAAACAGTTGATCCTGATGCCGAAATCAAGGAAATGCTCTACAATAAGTATAAAAAAGAGGTGAGAAGTTACGATAAAAAAGATTTTGACGACTTATTCATGTCATTTTTCGAAAGTCAAAACGGCGAAAAAGTGCTGACCAAAGAAGAATTTTACTCTTATACCATCAAAATTGCCATCTATTCGGAAAAACTCGGACTCTTGTACAAAAGCCAAAAAGCCGAATCCGATCAGGCCAAAAAAGAATGGTACGATAAAAGCTATCAAGACTATCTCAACTCCAAAAAAAACTAAAGTGAAAAAAGTACTAACCTTGTTTTTAGTGGTGTTTTTTGGGTCGTGTCAGTATTTCGAAAAACAAGTTCCCAACGAAAAAGAATTGCTCGAACAAGAGCTCAAAAAAGTCGATTGGAACAAAGTCGACGAATATCCATCGATAAGCACGTGCGACAGCTTAACCGATCCTGAAATGCGCAAACAGTGCTTTTTCGAATACCTAACGGCTACTATCCAGCAAAAACTCAACGTCGATACGCCGTTCAATAAGTTGTATCCCGAAATTGACACCATCGAAGTAAAAGTGACCGTTTTACCCGATGCTACAATGCAATTCGAACCTCAATTTCCACAGGATTCAGTGACGTACGACAAGGTAAAAATCGACAGTATTCTCCACGCTCGATTAGTCGATTTGCCCAAAGTAAATCCAGCCAGCAAACGCGGAATACCAGTAAAAACGCAGTTTATCTTGCCTGTTATTTTAAAAGTAGAGTAAGTCATTGCGAGTAAGCGATGCAATCTGAAGCTATTTCCAGCTGTACATTCCAAGTTTTTGCGCGAAAATTGTGTTTTTCTAAGGCCAAAAAAGAGCTTCTTTGGTCGCTTTTTTTAGCCAAGAAAAAACTACAATTTTTGGACAAAAAGCTTTCCATTTCCATCTGGGCTAGAGCAACCCATTTCAATAGAAGATCAGATTTTTTATTCAATTTAAAAACTACTTAATTATCCAATTTGTATAGAAGTTGTATTCGAATAATTCGAACTTTCATCGCAGATGAAAATTTTAGATTTATAATTTATTTCATTCGCGAATTCGTGGCAAAGAAAAAGATAATTTAATGAAATTATTTGCTAAAAGTTCGCCCTTTCCAAGTAAAAGAACCAAAAAGCGAATACACACCAACCACACTCGAAAACACAGGATACACAATGCTACTCGCCAACGGAAGTAAAAATTTCCCTTTTCGCAAATAACCATTCGCCTGCGATAATAAAGTATAATCCACCAAATATTTTACCAAAAATACACCTAGAAAACAGTTCCAATTCAATCTGTCAACAATCATCAACCCACAACCTATAACTAAAGAAAGATTCATTAATAACACGCCAACCGCTAAAATTTTAGCATAACTACTGCTGTAACTGGTTGCCTTACTTGCCCAGCGAACGCGTTGCATGAACAATTTAAACAAATCGTTTTCGGGTTTGGTCTTTACAATACTGTCATCGTGCTTCAAATAGTGAATGGCTTCCGGTTTTTTTAAAACCGCTTTTTGCAACAACATCACATCATCTCCGCTTGCTTGTTGGTTGATTCCGCCAAAACCGCCCAATTCATGGAAGAATTTCTTGGTGTACGCAAAATTGGCTCCGTTGCACATAAACGGTTTCCCAATACCAAAACTACCAATAGTTGTACCTTGTAAACTCAACAAATCCAATTGCTGAAAATGATGAAACCAGTTGTTTTTTGTTTTATATACTACAGCACCAACTACCATTTCGGCTTTGGTTTGCTGTATGAATTGATCCAAAGTCAATAACCAATTTTCATTCACCACACAATCGGCATCAGTTGTAATTACCCAATCCTTTTTAATAATCGGAATCGCACGTGATAACGCATCTTTTTTGGGTGAATTGGATAAGCGCAAATTTTCCAAAAGTGTCGTTTCAATTTTACCATTTTCCATGCGCCAATTGATGTACACACGTTCCGATTGATCTTTCGAGAAATCGTCCACCATAATGAGTTCAAACAACTCTTTTGGGTAATTCAAATCCGAAATCGAACGCAATAACTTCCGTAAATTTTTTTCCTCATTCCGAAACGGAACAATAATCGAAAAAGAAGTTTTGGGAGAACTATTGGTTTTCTCAAACGTTTTGACTTTCCCAAAACCCAAAATCAGTTGCGCAATCAACACAACGTAGATTATCAAAATAATGCTCAATACTACTATCATAAACTATATTTTAATTCTTTGCGAACCTTATGTAAAGCCTTTGCGTCCTTTGCTGTTAAGAAATTTCAGGATTGGTGTTCAACTTAAATCGCAGTACAAAATAACTCCCAATTACCACAGGCAATACCACATTCAAAAACCACATCAGTGTGCTGATAAAAACCACAATCCATTCATTAACACCCAATTTTCCGAAGAAGAACATGGCTACACTTCCTTTTACGGCAAAATCTAAAAACTGAAAACTGGGCAACGACGACGCTAAAAAATACACTACAGCAATAGTTGCCATCAAGGTTCCATAGGGTAAATCTACGCCAAAAGCCAGAAATAAAAAATAATATTGGTGGGAAAAAACCAAATAGCGACAAATGGCTAAAAGGATGTTTTTTCGGTGAATTCTCATCGGAATCTCATTCAATTTCTCCAAGAGTTTCTGAATGGAATACTCTTTTACTTTGATTTTTTTGGAGAGAAAAGAGATAAGAAGTAAGACGCAAGATAGTACAACAATTGTCAATGCCCATTTCCAATAACCAATAATTAATAGTCCAATGGTGCCGAAAATAACCGTTAAAATCATCTGAATTCCATTGCAAATCAAATTCAGAAAAATAATTGTCTTGGTTTTGGATTTATCAAAATACAAGGCTTTTCCAGCGTATTCACCCAAACCATTCGGAGTAAAAATTCCAGCTGTCAACGCACCTAAAACTTGTTTTGTGCTTTCACCTACTGATATCGGGCGCAAAAAAGAAACCAAATTCTGCCATTTCAAAATCTCCAAATACCGATTGGCAACACTAAACGAAAGCAAAAAAACAATTCCCAAAAAAGTTGCTTTTCGATTCACCAATTCGCGAAATTTTTCCCAATCGAGTTGGTCATTGGTTGCCAATTGATGGTAAATAAAATAAAAGGCTGCAATAACAATCAAAAGTTTGATTATAAAAACGCCGAATTGTTTAGCTTTGTCAGAAATTGTAATCATTGGTGCAAAGTAAAGGAAAACCCTTTTCGTATCCTAACAGGTTTTCAAAACCTGTTAGGTATAAATTTCTGAAATGAATTTACTTTGTGACTTACTGTCTTTGTGGTAAAACTATGGCAAACGAACGCATCATATTAGGCATCGATCCCGGAACTACCATCATGGGTTTTGGTTTGATTAAAGTGGTCAACAAAAAAATGGAATTCATTCAACTTAACGAATTGATTCTAAGTAAATACGATGACCATTATACCAAACTAAAAGTCATTTTTGAGCGTACCATCGAGCTCATCGAAACGCATCATCCCGACGAAATTGCCATTGAAGCACCTTTTTTTGGTAAAAACGTACAATCAATGCTTAAACTCGGAAGAGCGCAAGGCGTTGCAATGGCAGCAGGTTTGTCGCGTCAAATTCCGATTACCGAATACGAGCCTAAAAAAATTAAAATGGCTATCACCGGAAACGGAAACGCCAGTAAAGAGCAAGTGGCCAAAATGCTACAACAACTTTTAGGGTTAAAAGAATTACCCAAAAACCTCGATTCTACCGATGGTTTAGCCGCGGCCGTGTGTCATTTTTTCAACTCAGGAAAAGTAGTTGGAGCAAAAAGCTATTCAGGTTGGGATGCTTTTGTCAAACAAAATGAAGGCAGAATTAGATGATTTGAAAATGTGCCAATTTGAAAATTATTTTCTTTGCGGCTAATCATTTTCAAATTATCAAATCAATTAATTTTCAAATATACATGTCAGGAATTTACATTCACATACCATTCTGCAAACAAGCGTGCCACTATTGCGACTTTCATTTTTCAACTTCATTAAAGAAGAAAGACGAAATGGTCATGGCATTAGACAAAGAAATTCAAATGCGAAAAAGTGAATTCCAAGATGAGATTGTAGAAACCATTTATTTTGGCGGTGGAACTCCCAGCAGATTACAGATTGCAGATTTAAGATTGCAGATTGATTCGATTTATAATAATTACAAAGTAGTTCATAACCCAGAAATTACTCTTGAAGCTAATCCAGATGACTTATCTGAAGACTATTTAATTGAGCTCATCAAAATTGGTGTCAATCGTCTTTCCATCGGAATTCAATCTTTTTTTGAAGATGATTTGAAGATGATGAATCGAGCGCATAATTCAGCTGAAGCCAAAAAATGTCTAGAAGAAGCTACTCAATATTTCGATAATATCTCCATTGATTTGATCTACGGAATTCCGAATATGAGTAATGAAAAATGGAAACAAAACATTGAAACGGCATTATCGTTTGGTGTTCCACATATTTCGAGTTATGCTTTGACGGTTGAACCAAAAACCGCTTTGCATTCGTTCGTTCAAAAAGGAATTGTTCCGCAACCCGACGATGAAGTGGCTCAAGAACACTTCCAAATTTTAGTTGATACGTTGACAGAAAATGATTTCATTCACTACGAATTGTCCAATTTTGGTAAAGAGAATTACTTTTCTAAAAACAATTCGGCGTATTGGTTGGGTAAAAAATACCTCGGAATTGGTCCTTCTGCGCACAGTTATGATGGTGAAAAACGCGGTTGGAATGTGTCAAACAACACGTTGTACATTAAATCCATTCAAGAAAATAAATTGCCTATTGAAACCGAAGTTCTATCCAAAACGGATCGTTACAACGAATACGTCATGACGGGTTTGCGTACTATTTGGGGAATTTCGTTAGACCGAATTGAAATCGAGTTTGGAGCGACTTATTTGAATTATTTAAACCAACAATCTCAAAAATACATCGAAGATCATTTGCTTTTTGTGGATGAAAACATACTGCGAACGACCAAAAAGGGAAAGTTTTTGAGTGACGGAATTGCTTCCGACTTATTTTTATTAAATTTGGAATGAATTAACCACAAAGGACACAAAGAAGGCACAAAGAACACAAAACTTTGTGTGCATCGTGTAAATCTTCGTGGTCTTCGTGGTTAAAATATGAAAGCTATAATCCAAAATTTCCAAATCGACTTATCAAAACCCATTGATATTTCCATTCCTTTATCCAATTCTGATCAAAACCCGATTGCGTGGTACATCGAAAAACCTCAAATTGAACCTGTAGTTTTTGGTGAATGGATCGGAAAAGTATCAGAAGGAAGTTCGACCAATTTCAACAACATTTTCTTCAATCCGCATGGTCACGGAACGCATACAGAATGCCTCGGACATATAACGCGAGAATTCTACTCAATCAATCAATGTTTGAAACAATTCTTTTTTACGGCTCAATTGATTTCGATTGAACCCGAGAAAATCAATGGAGATGAAGTGATTACCAAAAGTCAGATTCAAAAAGTAATGGATAGCCGCGCTTCGCTCGCAATGACAGAAGCCATAATTATCCGAACGTTACCTAATCAAGAATCCAAAAAATCAACCAATTACTCACATACCAATCCGCCGTACTTGTCTGAAGATGCCGCTGTGTTCCTTCGCGAAAGCGGAATTCAACATTTGCTAATTGATTTACCAAGCGTAGATCGAGAAGAAGACGAAGGAAAATTACTGGCTCACAAGGCGTTTTGGAATGTGAAAGACGTCAATAATCTGAATGATGATGCACGATTAAATTGCACCATCACTGAAATGATTTATGTGGAAGATGAAATTCAAGATGGAAATTATATACTCAACCTACAAATCGCTTCGTTTGAAAATGATGCATCGCCATCCAAACCAATTTTGTATAAGATAATTGATAATTGATAATTGATAATTGATATGATTACAGTATCAACTGATAAATCCCAACTCGACGTTCCGTTCATACAAAATTTCCTCAAAGATATTTATTGGGCGGCTGGACGAACTATTGAGGAAGTGCAAACGACTATTGACGCCTCGTTGTGTTTCGGAATTTATCTTGACGGAAAACAAATTGGCTTTGCACGAGTAGTAACTGATTATGTAGTTTTTGCTTATTTGATGGATGTTTTTATTGACGAAAACCACCGCGGAAAAGGCTATTCGTCCATTTTGATTGATGCCATGATGAACGAACCACAGTTGCAAGAAGTCAAAATTTGGCGTTTGGCAACCACTGATGCCCATTTTTTATATGAAAAATTCGGTTTCAAAGCGTTAGCGCATCCTGAAAAAATGATGGAAAAAATAATACTAAGTAAATAGTGATTAGTGAATAGCACAAAGCTAATCACTAATTACTAGTCACTAATCACTTAAAAAATGAACATACAACAACTTTACGAATTCTGCTTATCCAAAAAAGGTGTCACCGAACACTTTCCGTTTGACGAAGATACTTTGGTGTTTAAAGTAGGCGGAAAAATGTTTTGCTTAACATCGTTAAAAGAATGGGAAAAAGGAACGCCTTCGCTCAATTTGAAATGCGATCCCGAACAAGCCGAAGAACTTCGGGCGCAATATGACGCGATTAAACCTGGTTATCATATGAGTAAAATTCATTGGAATACGATTGATTTTAATAGCGATGTTTCGGATAAAATGATGTGCGATTTCATCAATCACTCCTACGATTTGGTTTTTAAGAGTTTAACGAAAAAAATCCAAAACGAAATAAATAAATTAGAAAATTAGGCATTACTTTTGTGAAGCTTTCCTAACAGGTTTTTATCCTGTTAGGTATCAATTGAATGTTGAATAGTCAATTTTGAACAACGAATTTAGAACTAAATTATGATAGACAATCTAAAGAAAATACTCAACGAAGACCAAGATCCAAAAGCGATTGAAAAAATCACTTCTAAATTGAGCAATTTGTTAATGAACAACGAAGAAGTAGGTTACATCGCTGTTCAGAAAAAACCAGCAGTAACCATACTTCCCGACAGTATTGTGGTGACCAATAAACGAATCATTTTGTGCAAACCTAAAAACTTAGGCTTGTCGATGGAATTCATCGATTACGATTGGGACGACATTGCGGCGAGTTTTGTAAAAGAGGGAATTTTAGGTGCCGATTTTACGTTTTCGACCAAATCGGATTTAACGCATACAGTGGATTATTTGCCGAAAAACCAAGCGCGAAAATTATATACTTATGCTAAAGAACAATTGGATTTATTGAAAAATCCTGTGGCTTTTTCGGCTCCAGTTGTAGAAGAAGTAAAACCAATTGATGTTGCAGAAACACAACCTGAAATTGTAGAAGAAGTGGTTGAAGAAATTGAGACAGAAGAAGTAACTAATTTTGCCGAAATCATTCCGGTTGCCCAATCGGGTTACCGTGATGAAAAACAACATCCCGACGAACAACCAGAATCAACCGAAAGAAAATTGAGTGATTTGTCGCAAGACGAACTTTTTGAAAAGTTACAGAATTACAAAAAGTTATTGGACAACGGTTTAATCATGCAAGGAGAATACGATGCTTTGAAGAAGGAAATTCTGAGCCACATGTAGATTTAACCACAAAGGCACAAAGATTTTTTCACTAAGTGCACAAAGTTTAATTAATAAAAAATCCCAACAGCGATACTGTTGGGATTTTTCTTTGTGTTCTTTGCGCCTTCTTTGTGTCTTCGTGGTTAAGCCTTCATCGAACGTTTTTGCTTATCCACAAATCCATCCGATTGAAGTTTTAGTAATTCTAAAGCGCCTTTTTTCTTGTAGTTGTACAACTCTTTGTCTTCTTTGATGTCGGCGTACACTTTATCGTAAATTTCAGCGTCGGTTTTGCGTTGCAATTCGCTTTGGTAGCGGTTTTGTGCTAGTACATTTTTAATTCCCATTTCGGCATCTTCTTGTTTGAAATCGTATTCGCCTTTAGGAGAAAGCAATTTGGCAATAATCGGTGATGTTTCAATAGCCAAAAACAACAGCATGATAAAAATAGAAGGCAAAGAAGGCAATTTATTCAACGCATTGATGCGTGCCATCAAACCATCGAAACCATCAATGATGGGTTGGGTTTCGGTGACTTTTTTGTCTAAGTCGGCTTGTAAGGTTTTGGCTTTTTCTTCTTTTTCTTTGATTTTAACGGCGTTGACCGCTTTTAATGAATCGAGTTGTTTCAAAGCAGCGTCGTGTTTTTCCCGCTTTTCTTTGTACACCGGACCTTTACCTAATTTTTTGGTTCCAGCGGTTCCTTCGGCTTCGGTGATGTAAGTAGCATACAAATCGTTGACTTCTTTTTCTTTTTTAGTGATGTCACTTTTTAGACTGTCGATTTCGGCTTTGTTTTTATCGACATCACTTTGGAAATAATTGGCCACTTGTTTTTTGTTGTCCAACGCCATGGCATTTTTTTCTTTTAGTAACACTGTTTCAATTTCTTTTTGAAAGATTTTGATTTCTAGTGGTTTTGAGATTACAATAGCGATGATGATGGCCAAAGCAATTCGTGGAGTCGCTTGAATGAATTCGTCTAAAAAGTTATCGCGTTTTTTGATGGTAGAAACGATGAATCGGTCGAGGTTGAAGATCAGAAAACCCCAAACTAGTCCGAAGAATATAGCGGTATACACATTGTCAAAAACAGTGAAAAGAGCATAACTACTGGCAATGAAAGCCATAATTGCCGTAAAGAAAACCGTAGCTCCGATTCCGGCGTACTTGTTTTGTTCGCCATTGGAACAACCGTTCACAATGTCAGTATCGACACCTGAACACAGAATAAAAAAACGTTTTAACATGATTGATTGATTTAGGTTTCCAAACTCGTTGGAAATGATTGATGATTTTTGTTATACAAATTTAACGCCAAAGTTTTTAGATTGTTGTAACTGGATGGAAATTATGTTGTTACTACTTGTTCGCGTTAGGGATTGAAGCGGAAATCCTTTTACTTTTTCTTTAAAAAGGAAAAGATTGTAGCGAAAAGCCCGACGCTATTGCAACTCAATCGTTTGTGATGAAACATGATTTTCTGCAATAGCGGAACGCCCAAAAAAAATTAAAACACAGTAAATAAATGAGTTGAGGAATCGTTTGGAATACCTTTTTTATTACTTTTACTAAAAATCCTACGTCTATGAAACACATTTACCTACTTTTTACTGTTTTTTTGGGTGGTTTTCTCCACGCTCAGATTATTACAATTCCGGATGCCAATTTTAAAGCGAAGTTGTTGGAAGCGAATGCTACTAATGGAATTGCTTATGATAGTAATTACAATTCGATTGTAGTTGATGTGAATTCTGATGGTGAAATACAATTAAGTGAAGCGCTAAATATACACAGCTTGGAAGTGATGAATAGCTCTATTTCTGATGTAACAGGAATTGCAAGTTTTGTGAATCTTAAATGGTTGAATTGCCCCAATAATTCAATTACGGCACTCGATTTAGGTAGTTCAATTGTTTTAAGAGGTTTGAATGCCAGTCATAATTCGTTAAGTTCTATTTCGGTTAGATTTGAAGACAATGTGGAAGGATTTGATTTGAGTTACAATAATTTGACTTCGTTTGTTTTAGAAGAAGGAAGTAATTTTTTTGACTCGTTTAACTTGAGTCATAACCAGCTTTCTACTTTAGTTTTGACTAATAGTTACATTGAATATTTTAATATTAGTTATAATAATTTAACGCAGATTCAGTTTGTTGGTGATGTATGGCTTTCAAGAACAGCTAATTTTACTCATAATCAGTTTACTTTGATGGATTTGTCGGGAGCTAAGTTTGATTATGATGCGCATGTTATTTTGGGATATAATACAGAAGATAACGTTGTTTTTAACTCAGTTGCCAAACCTGGAAATCTAAGTTACAGTTCGGACAATACCTCTTTTGATTTGGGGAATTTTCATTCCTCAACTAGTTGTGATCCTGAATTTACAGGTAATGTCGTTATAGCTGATTGCCCCAATTTACAGAATTTAATTTTTAAAAATGGGCTAGTTCATGGTTATTATACTTGTAATGAAGGCGGTACTATTTTTCAAAATACATCATTAAGTTTGGGGATATCCAATTGTCCGAATTTGAAATACATTTGCGTTGACGAAGGTACAGAACAAGCTATTGTTCAAGCGAAAATTAATCAAATGGGATTGCAGAATCAAGTTCAGGTAAATTCGTATTGTACGTTTACGCCGGGTGGTGAATTTTATTCCATCAACGGAAGCACTCGTTATGATTTGAACGCGAATGGTTGTGATGGTTCCGATTTGGCGGTTTCGAATCAAAAATTTACAATTACTAATGGAACGCAAACCAGTACAATCATAGCCAATGATTCGGGAGATTTCGCTATTAATGTGGGTTCAGGAACGCATACGATTACTCCTATTGTTGAAAATCCAGCTGGTTTTACTATTTCTCCAACGAATGTAGCGGTAAGTTTCCCTGCGCAAAGTAGTCCGTTTTTACAGGATTTTTGTCTGACAGCGACTGCGCCATTACACGACTTTGATATTACTTTGATTCCGTTGAACGCAGCCCGACCTGGTTTTGATGCTCATTATAGATTGGTTTATAAAAATACAGGAAATGTGATTGATAGCGGAACGATAGTGTTGGATTATGATGACGCTGTTTTGGATTGGATCAATTCGACAGTTGCACCTTTGACTACTAACGACGCTTTGAGTTGGAATTTTACCGATTTACAACCTTTTGAAACACGAAGTATTGATGTGACCTTTAATTTAAATTCGCCAACAGAAACGCCTCCGTTGAATGGAAACAATATTTTAGGATTTGATTCTTCGATTGGTGAAAACGGCGCTTCACAACCTTTTTCTAGTCAGCATGTATTGTATCAAACCGTAGTGAATTCATTTGACCCTAATGATAAAGTATGTTTGGAAGGACAAGTGTTGGATGAAAGTTATTTGGGTGGTTTTGTTACGTACCAAATCCGATTTGAAAATACTGGGAATTTTGCGGCTCAAAATATTGTTGTAAAGGATGTAATTGATACTTCAAAATTTGAAATTAGCTCGTTGATGCCAATAGCGGGCAGTCATGATTTTTATACCCGAATTGTAGACAATAAAGTAGAATTTGTTTTTGAAAATATCAACCTTCCGTTTGATGATGCCAATAACGATGGATTTGTTGTATTTAAAATACAATTAGCGCCAACCGTTACTGCAGGATCTACTATTAGCAATAGTGCGAGCATTTATTTTGATTATAATTTTCCAATTGAGACACTGCCTGCAGTTTCTTATTTAGGAATATTAAGTGCGGATCCATTTGTTTTTGATGAGCAATTTGTCATTTCACCTGTTCCAACTAAAAATAGTTTACAAATCAATTCAAAAAGTTCTCTAATTATTGAACGAGTTGAAATTTATAACCATTCAGGTCAGATTGTTCAAAGCGAAGTTGGGATAAATTCCACAATAGACGTTTCTCGACTATCAAAAGGAAGTTATTTCTTAAAGATAAGAACCAAAGAAGGAGTATTTGTAAAGCAGTTTTTGAAGGAATAGCTTAAAAATATTCAATAAAAAATCCGTTTATTCAAATTGAGTAAACGGATTTTTTTTAATTATTAACCCTTCGAGGGTTTCAAACCCTCGAAGGGTTGTTTTATTTAGAAAGTTCTACAAAATACTTATAAAACAACGGAATCGTTTCAATTCCTTTTAAGTAATTGAAGATTCCAAAGTGTTCATTAGGCGAGTGAATCGCATCCGAATCCAAACCAAACCCCATCAAAATAGTTTTTGATTTGAGTTCTTTTTCGAATAAAGCCACAATCGGAATACTTCCGCCAGAACGAACAGGAATTGCTGGAACGCCAAAGGTTTCGGTATACGCTTTGTTGGCCGCTTGGTAACCAATACTGTCAATTGGTGTTACATAACCTTGTCCGCCGTGGTGTGGTTTTACTTTTACTTTTACTGATTTTGGAGCGATACTTTCGAAATGTTTGGTAAACAATTCGGTGATTTCTTCCCAATCCTGATTCGGAACCAAACGCATGGATATTTTGGCAAATGCTTTGCTTGCGATAACCGTTTTGGCGCCTTCACCTGTATATCCGCCCCAAATTCCGTTGACGTCTAACGTCGGACGAATCGAGTTGCGTTCGTTGGTTACATAACCCGTTTCACCGTAAACATCATCAATATCTAACGCTTTTTTATAATTATCTAAATTGAAGGGTGCTTTGGCCATTTCGGCTCTTTCGGCAGCAGTCAGTTCTTCTACTTTATCGTAAAAACCAGGAATCGTAATGTGGTTGTTTTCGTCGTGCAACGAAGCAATCATTTTGGTCAAGACATTTATAGGATTGGCTACAGCGCCACCATACAAACCTGAGTGTAAATCACGATTCGGACCTGTAACTTCTACTTCTACATAACTCAATCCGCGTAAACCTGTCGTAATAGAGGGTTGTTGGTTGGAAATCATTCCCGTATCGGAAATCAAAATCACATCGCAACTTAATTTCTCCTGATTGCGTTCTACAAACCAGCCTAAACTTTTTGAACCTACTTCTTCTTCGCCTTCGATCATGAATTTTACGTTGCAAGGCAAACAATTGTTGGCAATCATGTATTCGAATGCTTTTACGTGCATGTACATTTGACCTTTGTCGTCACACGAACCGCGAGCAAAAATCGCTCCTTCAGGGTGAATTTCAGTGGTTTTAATCACGGGTTCAAAAGGTGGTGATGTCCACAGTTCCATTGGATCGGGCGGTTGAACATCGTAATGACCGTACACTAAAACAGTGGGCAAATTTGGGTTGATGATGTGTTCGCCAAAAACGATGGGATAACCTGGAGTTTCACAGATTTCAACGGTTTTACAACCTGCTTTTTCAAGACTTGCTTTTACGGCTTCGGCCGTGTCAATTACATCTTGTGAGTACGCGCTATCGGCACTGACCGACGGAATTTTAAGTAATTCAATTAATTCAGAAATAAAACGTTCTTTGTTTTGTTGAACGTAGTGTTTTATGTTGTCCATTGATTTAAAGTAAATGATAATGTCAAATATACGAATTGAAATTTCAAATAGCAAAAAACAAATTTCAAATGATGCAGTAGCAAAACAGCATTACTTTTTTGTTATTTGTCATTTGTGTTTTGGAATTTAAAAAAAACAACTATATTTGCACACACAAATTTCAGCGGGTATGGTGAAATTGGTAGACATGCCAGACTTAGGATCTGGTGCCGCAAGGCGTGTAGGTTCGAGTCCTATTACCCGCACAAAAAGTCCGAAATGAAAGTTTGGGCTTTTTTTGTGGCCATAGGTCGAGAAGTTTATCCCGATGGAATATAATGGAATCGGGAAGTCCTATTACCCGCACAAAAAGCTCAAAGGAAAGTTTCGGATTTTTTTTGTGGTTGGAAGCGAAAGGCTTGGGCTTTCTTGGTTTCGTCTTTCCCGCTATCCGCACCGCGCGGCGGTTTGCTACTATCGGGGCTATTTAATGATGGTCTTTTGTGAAAGTGGTAGTTTTTTAGAAATTCTAAATAAAGATTGCGCTATTTCCTTCTCAAAAACGGTTCATTTCTCTGTTAAGAACTATTTTTTTTACTTCTTTTTTTGCTTTTGGAATGGAGTATTTTTGTAGTTAAAGCTGTTTAGACGTTTTTGTTAATTTTTCGTATGAAAAAGAATTCCGCTATGATGACACTTATTCTTGCCCTAATAGGTTGCGCCTTGATAATTGGTTCGGTTTTTTCGTTGTATAAGTCAACCAATAGTAGCGACGACTCGCTCGATTTTACTAGAACTGAAATCGACATTGCCAATAAAAAAATTGATGTTCTAAGTAACGAAATCAAAGAAGCCAAAGAGCGTTACGCTGAAGCCGACAACAAACCATTGGAAAATAATCCAGAGCTTTTCAATACTGTAACAGGAGAAAATATTCCGATTGTCGAAATCACTCACACTGATTTGGGTGAAGGAAGTGAAGTGATCGAAAATCGTAAAAAAGGACAACGCGTGATGTACAACCATCAACTGAAATTTTCGTTGATGAATGTGGGGAAATATTCATTAAAAGAAGTGATTTTTTCAGTAAAAGACATTTACAACGACAATGTGGATCGCAAGGTCAAAAAGATGCCAAGTCAGTACAATTATATGGGACGCACTTTTGATAATGAAGACGTTGGAGCGTACAACAACATCGAAGTAAATACGCTCAATCTCAAAAGCAAAAAACTAGTTTATGTGAGTAATTTACCAACTAGTTTTGGAGTTGGTGATTACTATTACGACATTATTATTGAATGGAATAATGGTTTCTACCAAATGCACATCGATATTGAAGAACTCAACGGAAAACTCAAATACCGTTATCAATTTTATGATGTAGAAGGCAATCCCATAGACTTTAGAAAAATGGAAGATAAAGTGAGTGCATAATCTACAGTACTTAAAGTTTTTTAAATCACCACAGATTCGCAGATTTTTTTCTCCACAAATTCAAGATTATTTCACTGGTTTTAACGGAAGGTTTTGAATAATATAAATAAAAAAAGCCGCAAAAACGTTGACAAAATCAGCGAATCTGCGGCTTTTCTCTTCAAGAAACTGTTATTTACTTGCTTTAATCCAATTGGTTACTTTTTTCTCTAGTAAAGCCAATGGCATCACACCAGATTCGAGAACAATTTGATGGTATTTTTTGATGTCGAATTTTGAACCCAATTCGGTTTCGGCTTTCTTGCGTAATTCTAAGATTTTTAATTGCCCAATTTTATACGATAACGCCTGACCCGGAATTGCCATATAGCGTTCTACTTCTTGCACAATTACCGATTCGTTTTCGGCTAAATTATTCATTCCGTATTCGATGGCTTGCTCGCGTGTCCAGCCTTTATTGTGCATTCCGGTATCAACAACCAAACGCACGGCACGCAACATTTCATTGCCCAACATTCCGAAATATTGATATGGATCTTTGTACAAGCCCAATTCTTTCCCTAAACTTTCGGTGTACAATGCCCAACCTTCACCATAAGCTCCAAACCAATTGAATTTTCTAAAATCGGGTAATAAGGCATTTTCTTGTTGTAGTGAAATTTGGAAATGATGACCCGGAATGGCTTCGTGTAAAAACAAATCTTCGTCACCATAATAATTATAGTTGTTCACATCGGGAATCGGAACGTAAAAAATTCCAGGACGTGAGCCATCGGCTGCGCCTTGAACGTATTCGGCACTTGCTGTTTTTTCACGAAACGCTTCGGTACGACGAATTTCGAATTTAGTTTTGGGTTGCAACGAGAAGAATTGGTCTACATTAGGCTTGATGATTTCATACACGCGTTCAAAATTGGCAATAACATCCTCTGGTTTTTTGAATGGTTTGAGTTCTTTGCTGTTGCGGATGTGGTCGAAAAACTCAACTATCGTTCCTTTGAAACCAACTTGAGCTTTTACTTTTTCCATTTCGGCTTTTAGGCGTGCGACTTCTTTTAAACCTAATTCGTGAATTTCTTCTGGAGTCATTTCAGTCGTTGTCCATTGTTTTACATAGGTTTTGTATAAGTCATTTCCACCAGGTAAAGCTCCGATTCCACTTGTTTTTCTTGATGCTGGCAAATATTCTGTTTTTAGGAAAGCCGACATTTTTTGAAACTGTGGAACCAATTTGGTGTTGATGATTGAAGTGTATTCTTTGGTGAATTGCTCTTTTTGTTGAGCAGAAAACGATTCGGGAAATTTTTTGATCGACGAGTAGAATAAATTGTCTTCCACTTTTGGTGTCACCATATCGTCAAATTGCGGAATGACTTTTTGAGTTAATACTTCGGGTAAAACAACTCCTTTTTCAATTCCTTTTTTCATATACACGATGGCAGAATCAATCCAAACCGAGTACAATTCCATACGCTTTTGGAAATTTTTATAGTCTTTCTCCGTTTTGAAAGGTTGAGCACTTTCGGCACTACCAAATTGCGCCATAGTCAAGTGCGTTCCCCAAAATTGTTGAATTGGAGTTAAGTTGGCATTTTGTTTGAGTAAATCTTTACCTACTTCAACTTCCCATTTAATGATGTCATAGCTGTTTTTTTCTTCGTCGGATAAGGATTCAAAGTCTACTTTTTCGAGTTGAACGGCATAATTATCAAAGAATTCAGCTTGTTTTTTTCGGTACGAATCGGTCATTTCAAACTGCAATTGGTCGTTGTAGTCGTTTTGACCATTTTGGGTCGCATCCAATGGATTGAGTGCGTTTTTCTCTTTGAAATACGTTTCAGTTAGTTGTTTAAAATCGACTGTTGCATCGTTTGATTTACAGTTAATCATCACTGCTGAAATCAAAAAGATTAAAGAGATTACTTTGATGTTTTTCATGTTGGTTTTGGTTAGAAATTTTGCATGTATTCAATTCGTTTATTTTTTAGCCCCGATGCAAGGGAAAAACCTTTTTGTGAAAAAAGTTTTGGAAAGGCAGCGGGAAAATGGACGGCAAGAAAGCCCAAGCCATTCGCTCCTAAGCATTCAACGCTTCGACTACAATTTCGTTGTCATGAAGCATGTTTTTGAGCATGTTTTCGATGCCGTTTTTGAGCGTGAATGTAGACGATGGACAACCGTTGCACGAACCTTGTAAAATTACTTTCACATTTTTGGTTTTTTCATCGTAAGAATCAAATAAGATATTTCCGCCATCGGCAGCAACAGCAGGTTTTACGTATTCTTCAAGTATATTGATGATTTGTTGTGAAGTAGTGTCGAGGTTATCAAAATTGGCAATTTGCTGTTTTTCTTGATTCGGATTTTCGGCTATCAGACTTTCGTCGACCACAGTTCCACCGTTTTCGATGAATTGTTTAATGAACGTTCGAAGCTCGAGAGTGATTTCGTCCCAAGTAGCAACTTCGTATCGAGTGATGGTGATGTAGTTTTCATCAATAAAAATTTCTTTCACAAATGGAAATTTAAAAAGCTCCTTAGCCAGCGGTGATGCTGCGGTTTCATCGATGTTTTTGCACTCGATTGCCTTCTTGGTGACCATTCTACTTACAACAAATTTTAGGGTAAAAGGGTTTGGAGTTGTCTCACTATAGACCGTGATCGGTATTTTTTTTACAAAGGATTGCTCTTCAATGATTATTTTTCCGCCATCGGCGATGAAATCTGAGATTTGTTGAGCGACTTCGTCTTTAACATCCGACCACTCCACGATGCTGAATCGTTCTATTGCGATAAAATTTCCCGAAATGTAAACGGTTTTTACAAAAGGTAAGTAGAACAGTTTTTGGGCTAATGGCGAGTTTTTGGTTTCGTCAATATTTTTGAATTCATAATTCTGATTTTTGGTTATAAAATCTTGAAATTCAAATTTAATAATAGCCGGATTTTGGGTTTCTTTTATGGTAATTTGCATGGTTTGAGTCGTAATTTTTTACAAATTTAACAAAGTTATTTTCGAGTAATGATTATATTTGGGCTTTTTAAACAATTAATTAACATTTAGTTGTCTTAAAATAGGTCTAAATATCCAAACAAGATCAACCAAAACAACCAGAATACGCTATGAAAAAAATTACCCTTTCCCTATTATTAACTTTGTGTTCTTTCTATGGCTTCAGTCAAGCTATTACCACAAGCACAACCAATTACACCGTTCCTCAATTAGTTACTGACGTTTTATTTGGTTCTGGTGTTGGAGGCGGAGCATGTGCAGGAACCATTTCGAATATTACTTGGACATCATGTGGAAACAATGGTATCGGATCATTTACCAATACCAATCCGAATTTTCCCTTACAATCAGGAGTTGTTCTTGTTTCTGGGAATGTTTCGGCGACTCCAGGACCAAATAACACAACTCAGAGTAACGGAAATTGTGGAGGTGATCAAGAGTTGTTTGATTACATTCAAGCTTTAGGAATTGACCCTAATCTTAATAGTTATAATGATGCTTCAATATTGGAATTTGATTTTGTTCCATTGACCAATACAATGAGTTTTGATTTCCTTTTTGCATCCGAGGAGTACGGTACATTTCAGTGTGATTTTTCCGATGCATTTGCATTCTTCTTAACCAATACCACAGCAGGTACTCCAACTACAAACTTAGCATTAATTCCAAATACAACTATTCCTGTTTCGGTTATAACCATAAGAAACACGCTACACAATACGGCATGTCTTTCTGCTAATCCGTTGTTTTTTGATAAGTTTTATCAATTACCAACAGGTTTAAATCCTAACATAGCCCCAATCAATTTTAACGGTCATACTGTGAAAATGACAGCATCTTCAAATGTTGTCCCAAACGATACTTACCACATTAAATTAGTAGTTGCAGATAGAAATGACAGTGCTTTAGATTCGGCTGTTTTTTTAGGAGGAGGAAGTTTTAATATTGGTCAGGCAAATATTTCAGGAGCTGCAGGTACAGGATTTGAAGCCTTAACTGATTTTACTATAGCCAATGGTGCAGCATTGTGTTTTCAATCGTGTAGAGAAGTAAGAGCGGGAACAGCTCCTATTCCAGGAGTTACTTATCAATGGACTTTAGAAGGTGTGCCGATTCCGGCTGCTACTAATTTTAACTACAACATTTGTGCACCGGGAACATATGGTATTATAATCACTTTCCCATCAGGATGTATTCAAGAAGATTCAATGGAAGTTGAGTTTTTACCAGCAATGCCTGTTGCCAATCCTGTTGATTTGTATAGTGGTAGTACACTTTTTGATTTAACATTGAATTCTCCAACAATTTTGAACGGGCAAAGTGCTTCGGATTATATCTTAAACTACCACCTAACTCTACAAGATGCTATTGATGTAGCTAATATTATTCCTAATCCAGCATCATTTATTGGATTCGATGGGCAAGAGATTTTTGTTTCCATCCAAGACGATGCTTCTGGAACAGATTGTAGAGAAACTAGATCTTTTATTTTGCATATAGTTGAGCCCGGAGCTGTAACGCCACCAGACTTAGTTTTGTGTGATGATGTTTCCAATGATGGAACAGAAATTTTTAACTTAGTACAGCAAACGCCAATCATTTTGGGGTCTAATATTGCTTCTGACTACATAATAACTTATCATACTTCACAGTTTGATGCTGATAATGATTTAAATCCAATTGCTAATCCAGTAGCTTATCCAAATAATCCTAATCCTCAAATTATTTATGTAAGAATGGAGGAAGTGGGAAATCCTACAGCTTTCGATTCTGTTTTCTTTCAGTTAATAGTCAATCAGTATCCAATTGCAGGTTTAGACGGAGCGATAACTGTTTGTGAAACGAGTACCACTGCGATAGATCTATTCAGTTTAATAACAGGAGAGCAGTCGGGCGGAGTTTGGACACAGAATTCTGGTTCAGGAGGA
>NZ_DATGWY010000005.1:0-93802 GCF_035299245.1 Flavobacterium sp.
AAACGGCTGTCAATTCAATATGTCTATGAACTTTTATTCTTTTATTTCGCCTCTCTCTCGATTAGCGGGTGCAAAAGTAGTCATTTTTTTTTACCAAACAAGCTTTTTTGAAATTATTTTTGAATTTATTTCTAAATCACTCTGCTTAACCAAAATCCCAATGAACTCCCTATTGCGGGGTGCAAATATAGAAAACTTTTTCCACCCTTTCCAAATCTTTTTAAACCTTTTTTAAACCTTTTTCTTAACATACTGATAAACACTTTTTTGAAACACCGTTTTTGTGCTTTTTACCTTCTATTTGGTTACATATATGCTTTTAGATGCTTTAAATAGCCCCGATTGAAATGAAAATCCCGACTGAAAAGGCGGGATTGTAGTGGAAAGCGGGAAAATAGATTGCTGAAAAAGCCCAAGCTATTTGCTCCTACTCTTTTTTATTTTTAACTAATTCGTTTGATTTATTCATCCAATGTACATTCAAATCATCAATATCTACAGGGTTAGCCGATTTTTGTTCTGCTAATCGACCGTTGTAAAATGCTCTGTAAAGAATTGTTTCAATAAGGTAATCTTCATTTACTTGATAAGGATCATAACCTGTTTTGAGGTTTATGTCAAAAAGTCGGGCCGTATTATTAGACCAAAATGCTTTCCAACCACTTTTGTGCTCCTTAATTAAATCATATGTAGAGACACCAGTTTGTCTGTAAATTAATTTGACTAAAATTTGTCCTTGCTTTCTAGAGAGTTTTTTTAATTGTGCCTTAAATTCATTCTCCATATAATCTTCAACAATCTTTGAATAGCGTTTTTTTTCCTTGTTTGACTTTAACTTGCTCATCGTATTGTTCAAAGAAACCAATCGTTCGGAAGCAATTTTGGCGTAAGGGTATACTTTATAGACTCTATTTTGCAACAACAAAAATTGTTTTCTCTCTTCGGCGCTTAATTTATTCCTGTAAATAATAACTTCTTTCAAAAGAATTGAATCTATTGTCGTAGTATCACTTTCTTCAACATCCAACTCCTTTTTTGTTTCAACTTGAGCAAAAAGAGAAGTTGATGTTATCAATAAGAGTCCGAAGATTATTTTTCTAAAAAACATCGTTATAAATTAAAGTGTAAAAATATAGAATATGATTAACAAGTGTAATGCCAAATTTATATTTTAGCAAAAAAAATATTTATGGCAACAAAATCAATACTAAACAAAGCTTCCTTAACCTTTTTAGAAAAATATTTAAACAATGCATCGCCTACAGGCTATGAATCAGAAGGACAAAAAATATGGATGGACTACTTGAAGCCGTATGTAGATACTTTTATGACCGATTCGTATGGTACTGCTGTTGGTATTATCAATCCCGACGCGAAATACCGAGTCGTAATTGAAGGTCACAGTGACGAGATTTCGTGGTATGTAAACTACATTACCTCAGATGGCTTAATATATGTTATTCGAAATGGTGGTTCTGATCATCAAATTGCACCTTCTAAAAGAGTAAACATTCACACCAAAAATGGAATTGTAAAAGGCGTATTTGGTTGGCCAGCCATTCACACCCGTGGACGCGGAAAAGAAGAACCTGCAACTTTGAGCAATATTTTTATTGATTGCGGCTGTTCTACTAAGGAAGAAGTTGAAAAGCTTGGAATTCACGTTGGATGTGTGATTACCTATCCGGATGAATTTATGATTCTGAATAAAAACAAATTTGTTTGTAGAGCAATTGATAATAGAATGGGCGGATTTATGATTGCTGAAGTTGCACGTTTATTAAAAGAAAACAAAAAGAAGTTACCATTTGGACTTTATATAGTGAATTCCGTTCAAGAAGAAATTGGATTGCGCGGTGCAGAAATGATTACTCAAACCATCAAACCTAACGTTGCAATTGTAACCGATGTTTGTCATGACACAACTACACCTATGATTGATAAAAAAATTGAAGGCGAGTTGCAAATTGGTAAAGGTCCGGTTATTGCTTATGCGCCTGCCACACAAAATGTACTTCGCGAACTCATCGTTTCTACCGCTGAAGAGAAAAAGATTCCATTTCAACGTCACGCGAGCTCGAGAGTAACTGGAACGGACACTGATGCTTTTGCCTACAGCAATGGCGGAGTTCCATCAGCATTGATTTCTTTGGCATTGCGTTACATGCACACAACCGTAGAAATGGTTCATCGTGATGATGTTGAAAATGTAATTCAATTAATATATGAAAGTCTATTAAAATTAGAAAACAATCATAATTTCTCTTATTTTAAATAGAATTGAAAATAATTACATAAAAAAAGTCCCAAGAATTAAACTTGGGACTTTTTTTTCATCTGATAGTAACTTACGATTTTAAGGCTTCGTTTCTTTTAACGATGAACCCTTCTCTGTTTTCACCCGAATAGTTGTTGATTAATTCTAAGTCGAGTGGAAATGACTCGTCAGTTCTATCGCTTTCGATGATCATTTCGTTTTCTAGCATAATCTCGTCAATGCTTCTTCCAAAATAACTATCAAAATCAAATTCTTCTTTGCTCTCGATGATTTGCTCGTTTTCTTTAATGGTTTCAATCATAGGTTTTACATAGTCTGCAGTGATTATTACGATTGACTCTGCTAACTCTGATTCAGATTCGATTACTACCGTCGGTTTTGATAATACAACTGTAGTTGCATTCGATTCGGCTACTAAAGTGCTTTCCATTTGATCGACATTATTTTGTTGATCGATAGCATTTCTTCCGAATGAACTAGTAATGAATACTATCGAAAGAATTCCAAAATACATAACCGATTTTCTAGTTATGTTAAGTAAATTACTTTTTCCTTGTGTTTGATTTGTTGTTTTCATGATGATTTGTTTTTTTTAATAATTGATGATTGATGATTGATGATGATTTTTATTGATTTCTTTTATTCTAATATCTTAAAACTAATACCTTGTATTACATAGTAGATGTTTGTAGTACTCCAAAATTTTATACTTTCATGATGTTTAACTAATTATGATTATACAAATAAGACGACAACACATTTTTTTTGTTACAAAAAAGTATAAAAAAAATTAAAGCCACGAAAAATTCGCAGCTTTGATCTATAAGAATTCAATAATTAGTTATTTCAAAAACTCTAAGACATTTTTTTCAATTCGTTTATTAATATTGGTGATGTCTGCTTTTACAAACGATTCTCCTAAAATATTTTCATACAATTCAATGTAACGTTCAGAAACCGTTTCAATATATTCATCAGTCATATTCGGAATTTGCTGACCTTCTTTTCCTTGAAAACCGTTTTCAATCAACCAACGTCTGACAAATTCTTTCGATAATTGCTTTTGCTCTTCTCCTCTATCTTGACGCTCTTGATATCCATCAGCATAAAAATATCGTGAAGAATCGGGTGTGTGAATTTCGTCAATCAAGACAATTTTCCCGTCTTTGGTTTTTCCAAATTCGTATTTTGTATCCACTAAAATCAATCCGCGTGAAGCAGCAATCTCAGTTCCTCTTTGATACAAAGCTCGCGTGTATTTTTCTAAAATTACGTAATCTTCTTCAGAAACAATTCCTTTTTCTAAAATAGCTTCTCGTGAAATATCTTCATCATGAGAACCATTATCTGCTTTAGTTGTTGGAGTAATTATTGGAATTGGAAACTGATCATTTTCTTTCAAACCTTCAGGCATTGTTACTCCGCAAAGCACTCTTTTTCCTGCTGCATATTCGCGTGCAGCATGACCAGAAAGATATCCACGAATGACCATTTCTACTTTAAAAGGTTCACACAAATGTCCGACAGCCACATTAGGATCGGGAGTTGCAATGAGCCAATTCGGGACAATATCTTCAGTCAAACTCATGAATTTAGTAGCAATCTGGTTCAGAATTTGACCTTTGTACGGAATTCCGCGTGGCATTACCACATCAAAAGCAGAAAGCCGATCAGTGGCAATCATCACTAATAATTCGTCATTGATATTATAAACTTCGCGCACTTTTCCGCGGTAAACGGATTTTTGATTGGGAAAATGAAAATCGGTAGTAGTTAGTGTGTTCATTGTATTTTTGTTGTTCTGAAAGGCTTCAGATTTTTAGTTGTGTGCGACAAAAATAGTGTGTTTTGAATAGAAATACAATAATTTTATTTAAAGAGATTTCAATATAATTTTTAATGAAATTAGTTCAGTCACAAATGACCAATATACTAAATGATGATAATTTTAGCCACGAATTCACGAATAAATACTAAACGCTATATAATTAGTTCATCATGGATGAACATTCGAATAAAATCAAATATTTTAAGAGCAAATTCGGTAATTCGTGGCTGTAAAATAAGTTTTTACTTAGTACAGAATTATTTGGCAAAAACTTTTCTTCGAATGACAATATTGAATAATCGATAGCCTAAAAATCGACGGAAATAACGCATGAAATTCGCATCAAAACCAATCGTATATTTTCGGAAGCATTTGTTTGGATGTTCGGCTATATAATATATTTTCTCTACAATATCATTCGTTAAAGTGGTATTCTTAGTAGATTTATTTTGCAGGATTTCCGATATTTTCTCCATCATACAATTGTACGACTGAATGTCTGATTTTTGACACTTGACTACATTTTTCTGAAAATTAGTTGGTGCATTTCCAAATTGAACGGTACAAACACTAATATTAAATTCCATTAGTTCATACGACATACATTCGGAGAAGCTTTCTACTGCTTGTTTGGTGGAATGGTAAAAACTACCCAAAGGCAAATTCACCAATCCAGCAATTGAGGAAATATTAATAAACTGACCTTTGCGTTGCTCTCTAAAATGCGGGATAAAAGCGCGGCAGATTTTCACCACACCCAACCAATTGATGTTCACGATTGAATCGATTTCGGCATCCACTGATAATTCTACAAAACTTCGGTAACCTACTCCTGCATTGTTCACTATAGTGTCAATGGATTTGTGATCCAAAAGAATTTGATCTTTTGCTTTCTCGATACTTTCTTGTGAAGTAACATCCAATTGATAACAATAAATATTGGAATAACCATCAAAAACTTTTCGATCATGCTCTGAAACCAATGTAGCAATTACCTTCCAACCATTTGAAGAGAAATGATGAGCAATTGCAGAACCAAGTCCGCCAGAAGCACCAGTAATAAGGATTGTTTTAATCGTTTCTGAATTTTTAAGCGTCCAAATCTATACTATTTTATATTTATATACAAAGATTATCTAACATATGAACAATTTATAGTGAGTACAGATAGTGCATTTCATAAAAAAACCTTTGTCAAAATTGGAACGCTGACAAAGGTTAACTTTTTAAATTATTTTAGAACTTCTAATCGTGATTCTCAATACTTTTGTATGCATCAATCACTTTTTTCACTAATCGGTGGCGTACAATGTCTTTATCGTCTAGATAAATAATTCCGATGCCTTCAACATCTTTTAAAATCAAAAGCGCTTCTTTCAAACCCGATATGGTGCGTCTTGGTAAATCAACCTGACCTGGATCACCAGTTATAATAAATTTAGCATTTTTCCCCATACGCGTCAAAAACATTTTCATCTGAGAATGAGTAGTGTTTTGCGCTTCATCTAAAATTACAAAAGCGTTATCTAAGGTTCGTCCACGCATGAATGCCAATGGCGCAATTTGTATGATTCCTTTTAAAATGTAATCTTCCAGAGTTTGTGGAGGCAACATATCGCGCAACGCATCGTACAACGGTTGCATATACGGATCTAATTTTTCTTTCATATCACCAGGCAAAAAACCTAAATTTTCACCTGCTTCTACTGCCGGACGAGTCAAAATGATTCGTTTCACTTGTTTTTCTTTCAACGCTTTTACTGCCAATGCAACTCCAGTGTAAGTTTTACCTGTTCCCGCTGGACCAACCGCAAAAACCATATCGTTTTTGTGAACAAAGTCAACTAACTTTTGCTGATTTGGAGTCATCGCTTTAATGAGCTTTCCTCCTATACCGTGTACCAAAATCTTGTCGTGATCAGGCATGCGTTGCTCTTCGTGGGAATTGCTCTGGATAACACGATCAATTACATTGCTATCAATATTATTGTAACGTGTAAAGTGGAGCATCAATCGACTGAACCTGTTTTCAAACTCATCGAGTTCTTCTTTTTCTCCGAATGCTTTGAGAGTAGTGCCTCGAGCGACAATTTTTAACTTGGGATAGTATTTTTTGATCGTTTCAAGATGAGCATCTTGCGCGCCCCAAAATTCTTTCGGAGCGATGTCGTGTAATTCAATGATACGTTCGTTCAAATGGATGAGTTTTTTAATTAATTTTTTGCTAATTATTCTTAGCTTTGCAATCATTTCAAATTTAAGAAATACACTAATACGTTTCTCATTTAGTTATAAACAATTTTATGTCAATAATTACCCTTACTACTGATTACGGCTTGAAAGACCACTTTGTTGGCGCCATAAAGGGGAAAATTATTAGCGAATATTCTGAATGTCAAATCATTGACATTTCACACCACATCGATCCGTTTAACATCTCCGAAGCAAGTTATTTACTTTCGGCTGCTTACTCTAGTTTTCCAAAAGGAACTGTTCACGTTGTAGGTGTTGATATTGAACTCAATAAAGAGAATCAACATATTGCCATGCAGTGGGACGATCACTTCTTTATTTGCGCCGATAACGGAATTTTGAGCATGCTGATTCAAAAGATTGTTCCTCAAAAAATTGTATCGATTAATATTCACGATCGATTGCTTCCTGACGCAACAGACATGGACGTTTTCATCAAAGTAGCGTGTCATATTGCAAAAGGTGGTTTACTCAATGTAATCGGAAAAGAAATCAAAGAAATCAAATCCATAACTGAGTTGCAAGCGATTGTAGAACCCGATTCAATCAAAGGAAATGTAGTTTACATTGATAGTTTCGGAAATGCTGTAACTAATATTTCTAAGAAAATGTTTTTGGAAGCCGCTAAAAATCGTCCTTACGAAATTCGCATCAAAAACAAAACCATTAAAACGATTTTGCCTCGCTATTCAGATATTGCCATTTCTGAGAAATACCCAATCAAATATTATGAAGGAGAAAAAATGGCCATTTTCAACGAAGCTGGTTTTCTTGAGATTGCCATTTTCCGCAGTAATCCTGCAACAGTTGGAACGGCAGCTACTTTATTAGGAATCGGTTACCGCGACATTATAACCATCAATTTTAGTTAAGAAGAAAGATGAAAGACCATTTCATTGAAAGAAGAAAGACTAAGCCTCTTGAACAAAGGGCAACTCACCATAGAGAGAAGCTTTCTTGCATCTTTCAGCGAAGCGGTCTTGCAGCGAAGCGGTCATACTGTCCTTCATCAACGAATCATTAACATTGTACTTTATGCTCATTCGAATAGTCAAATTATCCTTTCACGAAGAAAACATTCCAGCTTTTATGGAAAACTTCGAATTAATGAAGGAACACATACGAAACTCGCCCGGAAATCGTTTATTAGAACTTTATCAAGATAAAAACAATCCGTGTATCTTTTTTACTTACAGCTTCTGGGAAACCGAAGCTGACCTTGAAAATTACCGAAAATCGGCTCTATTTGATGAAGTATGGACGTTCACTAAAAAACTCTTCAATGACAAACCCGAAGCATGGAGTGTGAATCAGTTAGTTAGTTTGAAATAGTTTGAACAACATTAAACAACCCAAAACCTTGAAATCCATAACTCGAAAAATTTTCTATTCCTTACCCGTTTCGCTACGCTATTTGTTGCGGAAAATTATCTATTTACCACACGATTTGCTTTCCAAACGCAATCCGTTGGTTCCACCTAAAGGAAAAATTTTTATTGGTAGTGGCGATTTTCTTCGAATTGGAAATCAATTTTTTCAGTACTTTAAAAAATACGGAAACATCACTCCTGATAGTGCTGTTTTGGATGTTGGTTGCGGAATTGGACGAATGGCGGTTCCGTTTACGAGTTTTCTTTCTACCAACGGAAAATACGAAGGCTTTGATATTGTAAAATCGGGAATTGATTGGTGTACTAAAAACATCACTTCACGTTACTCAAATTTTCACTTTCGCCTGATTCCTTTACAAAATGATTTATACATCGACGGAAAGTTAGAAAAAGCAGCTCATTTGAAATTTCCGTACGACAATAAAAGTTTTGATTTTGTGTTTCTAACTTCGGTATTTACACACATGTTAGAAGACGATGTGATGAATTACATCAGCGAAATTCATCGGGTTTTGAAAGACGATTCGATTTGTTTTACAACCTTTTTTATTTTGGATGAAGAAAGCGAAAGTGCCATGAATACTAATGGTGTAAAGCAATTCAACTTTCATTATGATCATTATTCATTAATGGATAACCGAGTAAAAGAAGCCAATGTTGCCTATAGAAAAGATTTTTTATTTGAAAACCTGAAAAAGTATAACTTTGAGGTCTTGAAATTCATTCGTGGAAACTGGTCGGGATTAACCACTGGCGAACTCAATGAGCATCAAGACATACTGATATTAAAAAAATTGTAAATGAAATCAATATTAATTAGAGAAATTAAATCCTTTTTTGGCTCGCCCATAGGTTATTTAGTTATCGCCATTTTTTTATTGCTCAACGGATTGTTTCTGTGGGTTTTTGAAGGCGATTTTAATATTTTAAAAAGTGGATTTGCCGATTTGAGTCCGTTTTTTACCATCGCACCATGGATACTTATTTTCTTAATTCCAGCGGTAACCATGCGCAGTTTTTCAGATGAAAAAAAGCAAGGAACCATCGAATTACTGATGACCAAACCGCTATCGATTTGGCAAATTGTAAACGGTAAGTTTTTAGGAGCATTTTTATTGATTGTAATTGCCATCATTCCAACATTCATCTATGTTTATGTGATTTCTACTTTAGGTTTACCTGAAGGAAATATTGATATGGGAAGTACTTTAGGTTCGTATTTCGGACTCTTATTTTTAATTGCTGGTTATACTGCCATCGGAATTTTTACTTCTACACTATCCGAAAATCAAATCATCGCATTCATCACTTCGGTGTTTTTGTGTTTTGTGTTTTACTTCGGATTTGAAGGAATTGCTACATTCATCAAAAGCTTTGAAGACATTATCGCTTCCATCGGAATGGATTATCACTTCAAAAGTATGGGTCGTGGTGTAATTGATTCGCGTGATGTAATTTACTTTGTGAGCATCACTATCTTATTTTTGTCACTTACCGTTTACAAATTAAAATCCCTTAAATCATAATGAAAAGTATGAAAGCAAACTTGAAAAATCTGCTTACAATCATTGGGATTTTGGTTGTAATTAATGTGATAAGTCATTTCTTTTTCAAACGCATCGACTTGACCGCTGATCAACGGTATACCTTATCGGAAACATCACTAAACATTATCAAAGAAGTTAAAGAACCTTTGTATGTGGATGTTTTTTTAGAAGGAAATTTTCCAGGCGAATTCAAAAAACTACAAACTGAAACGCGTCAGTTGTTAGAAGAATTCAAAGCCTACAACTCCAACATTGTTTTTGATTTTGTTAATCCACTAGAAGATGGTGACGAAACCGAAACCATGCAACAATTTTTAGACAGAGGTTTAACTCCAATCAACGTAACACTCGATGACAAAGGAAAGCAAACTCAAGAAGTTGTTTTTCCGTGGGCTGTTGTAACGTACGGAAATAAAAGCACCAAAGTTCCATTGTTAAAGAACATGATGGGCGCATCAACCGCCGAAAAAGTGGTGAGTTCGGTGCAACATTTAGAATACGCTTTTGCGAATGCTTTCAACACAGTTGCCAAATCAAAAGAGAAAAAAGTAGCGATTATCAAAGGTAATGGCGAAATGCATGAACTACTTATAGCCGACTTTCTGAAATCAGTTCGAGAGAATTACTACATCGGTCCGTTTACCTTAGATTCGGTGGCTACTAGTCCGCAAAACACCATAAAAGCACTCAAAAAATACGATTTGGCTATCATTGCCAAACCAACTGAAACCTTTACTGATGAAGAAAAACAAGTATTAGATCAATTCATCATCAACGGTGGAAAAACCATGTGGTTGATTGATCAAGTAACCATGGAAATGGACAGTTTGTATACTGAAACAGGTTCGAATTTGGCGTATCCACGTGACTTGAATTTGAACGATATGTTCTTCAAATACGGTATTCGAATCAAGCCTGACTTAATTAAAGATTTACAAGCTTCTCCAATAGCATTGGCAACAGGAAAACAAGGTTCGGCCACTCAATACACGCAGTTCCCGTGGTTGTATTCGCCTGCTATTTTCCCCGAAATCAAAAACCCGATTGTCAGTAATTTGGACATGATTAAATTCGAATTTGCTAATCCGATTGAGTTACTTAAAAACGACATTAAAAAGACTGTTTTATTAACTTCTTCCAAATATTCTAAACCCGTGGGAACGCCCATTGAAGTGAGTTTGAATATGGTCGGCGAACAACCCGATCCAAAAGAATTTGCTCAAAATACAGGCTACATTCCTACCGCTGTTTTGTTGGAAGGAAAGTTCAATTCGGTGTACCAAAATCGCGTCCTTCCGTTTGAAGATAAAACCTTTTCTGCTACAGGAAAATCAACCAAAATGATAGTTATTTCGGATGGTGATGTGGTAAAAAATCAATTGGATAAAAACTACCAGCCTTTAGAATTGGGGTACGACAAATGGACCAATAAATTGTACGCCAATAAAGAATTCATGATGAATTGTATCAATTATTTGTTGGACGACAACGGACTTATCAACATCAGAAGTAAAGAAGTAGATTTACCTTTATTGGATCAGGAAAAAGTATACGAAAATTACACCCAGTCTCAAATCATAACTGTCGGACTTCCAATAGTAATTTTAAGTCTATTTGGAATTGCCTTTACATTTTTAAGAAAGAGAAAGTACGGTAAGTAATGTTAATAAAAATCTTTTTGAAATCGAGTTCTTTACGATATATTTGTAAAAAATAAAAAAAATGAAGTTTATAGTTTCAAGCTCGTATTTATTAAAACAACTACAAGTATTAGGTAGCGTTATTAACAGTAGCAATACCTTGCCTATTTTAGATAACTTTTTATTTGAATTGAATAAAAAATCGTTGACGGTTTCGGCTTCTGATTTAGAAACTACAATGTCGGCTACATTAGAAATTGAGTCAACAGACAAAGGAAGTGTTGCAGTTCCAGCTAAATTATTGTTGGATATTTTAAAGACATTTCCAGAGCAACCGTTAACATTTACCGTTGAAGAAAACAGCACTATCGAAATCAGTTCGAACTCAGGAAAATATGCTATTGCATACGCTCCAGGTGAAGAGTTTCCAAAATCGGTACAATTAGAAGATCCTTCTTCAACCATTGTTCCTGCCGAAGTTTTAGCAACCGCGATTAGCAAAACCATTTTTGCGGCTGGAAACGATGATTTGCGTCCAGTAATGTCGGGAGTTTTCTTCCAATTTTCTCCAGAAGGATTGATTTTTGTAGCTACCGATGCTCATAAACTAGTAAAATACGCTCGTACTGATGTAAAAGCTTCGCAAGTAGCCGATTTCATCATGCCGAAAAAACCATTGAATATTTTAAAAGGAATTTTAGGCGCTTCTGATGCTGAAGTGAAAATCGAATACAACGATTCAAATGCGACTTTCTCGTTTGAAAATTACATTCTAACGTGTCGTTTAATCGATGGAAAATACCCTAATTACGAAGCCGTTATTCCAAAAGAAAATCCGAATAAATTATTAATCGACCGAACCCAATTCTTTAACTCTGTCCGTCGTGTGGCGATTTTCTCTAATAAAACTACACATCAAATTCGTTTGAAAATTGCAGGTGCCGAATTGAACATCTCTGCAGAAGATATTGATTATTCTAACAAAGCAGAAGAGCGTTTGACGTGTGATTACCAAGGCGATGACATGCAAATCGGATTCAACTCACGCTTTTTATTGGAGATGTTAACCAACTTACAATCAGATGATATTCAGTTGGAAATGTCGATGCCCAACCGCGCAGGAATCCTTACTCCTGTTGATGGATTAGACGAAGGTGAAACCATTACAATGTTAGTCATGCCAGTCATGTTAAACAACTAAATTAACTAACCTATATAACCTGAAAGCCGTTTTAATTTATTTGAAACGGCTTTTTTTTATGCAGTTATTTTTTTTAAAACTGCACTTATTCGCTTTTCGCAATCACTTATCATTTTTTTGTTCTAAAAAAAGGTTTGAAATTTAACTTTGTTATTATTTCTTTCCGTTATGAATGATTCAAAACTGATGCTTAAAATCAATCGAAACAATGCCACTATATTGGCATTGACATTGTATTTAATTGCACTATTAATTGTGCTGAGTTGGTTTGTACTGACTTCTTTTAACTTTAAAGAGTTAACCCGATTCGGATTTAAGCACAGTCCAATCAATCAACTACCTGAATTTATTCGACCACTGTATAAAAAATTCCCTAATATTTTGACACTATTGTGCTATTTCATATTTACATTTTCAGCTTTTCTATTTTTAAAAGAAAAAAAGAAACTATTGAAATGCATCAGTATCACCTCGTTCATAATGATTTTTTTAATTTTATGGTTATTAAAATAAATATACTTATTTTTATATTTGAATTAAATTGATATGGAGTAACCGAAAATCCTTAAGAGTAGGCAAACCAAAATAAACAAAAACATGAAAAAAACATTACTTGCAATTGTATTATGTGTAGGATCATTATCAATTGCTACTGCTCAAAAATTAGACAAATTTGGAGCCGATTTAGCTAAAAAATCAGTTATGGGAAAAGAAATCAGAGTTCCTTATACTGACTTAACTAGTTATTACGGCTACATCAAACCAGGTTCTACTCCAGACGAAGTTAAAAACGGAAAAAAAATGTATTATGTATACGTTTGGATTCCAATGGCTGCTCCAGAAATCGGAATCAGAATGATTTCTCCTGTGCCAGATAGCGCTAAACCATCGGGAACTGATTATGTTTCTCCAGAGTACACTGCCAATGCATCGGATACAAAAAGCTTCTTTGATACATGGGTAACTTTTGAGAGAGCAGAAGGAATTTTACGCTTAGAAGATGTTTCTAAAGCTAAAACAGCAAAATGGGTAACTATCGAATCAAACGATGACTCAGGCGAAATGCCAGCTCAACCATCAGGAAGCAAATACAATTCGTTGATGAGAATTACAAGCGATACTGCAAATCCAACCAAATCATTGGTTATGGGATTGTACCGCATCGGATTTACCACATATAAAACAGGTGAAGTTCAAGGTAGTTTCTTGGCACAATTGGGAGCACCAATCAAATTGCCAGGAGTTTTAGTTGCTGTAAAACCTGAAGATTTAATTAAAAAGTAGTAGTTTATTTATATTGAAGAAACCGCCCAGACTTAGTCGAGGCGGTTTTTTTTTATTCGTGCAAAACCAAAATCGGAATCTCACTATTATAACTCATTTTTTCAGCTAAACTGGTTTCAAATAAGTTGACAAAGAAATTGCGTTTGTGTCGCACCATCGCCAAAACATCAATTTCTTGATTGGTAATAAAATCAAGAATGGTTGTGGTTACATCATCATTCGGAATTACAAAAAACTGAATCGGATCGTTTTTAAACTCTTCCTCCCAATAGGTAATTTTATCGTCAACTACATCGGATGAATCCGTTTGAACATACAAGCATTTAACTTTAGAATATGTCAGTTTTGCAATTTCAATGGTTTTAGTCAATGCGGCTTTGTCTTTTTCGCGGAAACGAGTCGTAAACCCGATGTTTTTTATGTAATTAAAATCGGCCACCGCCGGTATACACAACACCGGAACATTTACTGAAGAAATCACTTCACCAGTATTAGTACCAATAAAAACTTCTTTCCAACCCGTCGCGCCCGAAGTTCCCATTACTACCATGTCAATTCCTTCTTTAGAAATGCACTCTTTGATGTTGTATACCAAATCACCATCCATAATGATGTGGGAGAATTTAATATGTTGTAGTTTTCGTTCTTCAGCAATTGAGTGTAATTTCGGAACCAATTCTTTGAATTTTTCAAATTGCGCCATTTCCAACGAATCAAAAATGGTCTGATAATTTTCTGGAAAGAACTGATTATCAACAATGGGCAATTCGTAGGTGTGCAACAGTAACAGTTCAGCATCAACTTTACTAGCCAATTCCAAAGCGTGAACAAACGCATTATTTGCTACTTCGGAAAAATCAGTGGGAACCAAAATCTTTTTCATGTTGTTATGATTTAATTTAGTACTTTAAAGGTAGTTCATAATTATTCAAAAAAACATGATAACTATCATAATAACAACATTTTAACACGGTGTTAATGTTATGATAATTATAAATTTAAGGACTCTTCAATTTCAATCGCTAAAGAATAAAAATTGGTATCTTTGCAGTCTAAATTTTCAACCGATTATGATTTACAACGATACCATTGTAGCTTTAGCAACTCCATCTGGCGCTGGCGCAGTTGCCATTATTAGAATGTCTGGAAAAGACGCTATTGCAATTGCTGCTCAAGTATTTCAATCGGTTTCTGGAAAAGACATTACCCAACAAAAAACGCATACCATTCACCTCGGAACTTTAGTTGACGGAACCAAAGTATTCGATCAGGTATTGCTTTCTATTTTTAAAAATCCAAATTCGTATACTGGTGAAGATGTGATTGAAATTTCGTGTCATGGTTCGACGTTCATTCAACAGCAAATTATACAATTGTTACTGCGAAAAGAATGTCGAATGGCGCAAGCGGGCGAATTTACGTTACGTGCTTTTTTAAACGGCAAACTCGATTTATCGCAAGCCGAAGCGGTAGCCGATTTGATTGCTTCGGATAATGAAGCGTCACATCAAATTGCAATGCAGCAAATGCGTGGTGGTTTTAGTAATGAAATTGCCAAACTACGTGAAGAATTGTTGAATTTTGCATCGTTAATTGAATTGGAATTGGACTTTGCTGAAGAAGATGTAGAATTTGCCGATCGTACACAATTCAACGATTTATTGAATCGAATTGAGTTTGTTTTAAAACGATTGATTGATTCTTTTGCAGTAGGAAATGTAATCAAAAACGGAATTCCAGTAGCTATTGTTGGCGAACCTAATGTAGGGAAATCAACACTTTTAAACGCTTTACTCAACGAAGAACGCGCCATCGTTTCGGATATTGCCGGAACCACACGTGATACTATTGAAGACGAACTAGTAATAGATGGCATCGGATTTCGATTCATTGATACGGCTGGAATTCGCGACACAACAGACGTTGTGGAAAGTATTGGTATCAAAAAAACCTTTGAGAAAATCGAACAGGCACAAGTGGTGATGTTTCTAATTGACAGTTCACAATTGATAATTGATAATGATGGAAAATTTAAAGTTGAGATTGAAAAAGTAAGAAATCAGTTTCCATTAAAGCCTCTAATCATTGTTGTAAACAAAGTTGATTCGCTACAATCTAAGCAAATAGTTATTCTAGACGAGAAATTATCCATTATCAATTATCCATTATCCATTAAAATTTCTGCTAAACAAAAACAAGGCATCGATGAACTAAAAAATCAACTATTATCCTTTGTAAACACTGGCGCGTTGCGCAACAACGAAACCATCGTAACCAACACGCGTCATTACGATTCGCTACTCAAAGCCTTGGAAGAAATTCAGAAAGTAAAATTTGGCCTTACCTCTGGCCTATCGTCTGATTTAATGGCCATCGACATCAAGCAAGCGTTGTATTATTTTGGTGAAATTACGGGTGAAGTTACCAATGATGAATTATTGGGGAATATCTTTGCGAACTTTTGTATTGGGAAGTAACTACTTAACTACAATCTTCTTATTCACTACTTTACCTTCATTGGTAATTGTAGCAAAATAAATTCCAGAAGCGACATTCAACGGAATCGGTTGAGAATTTTCAAACTCTGAAGCGAAAACACTCATACCTAAGCTGTTATACATTTCGATTTTACCTTTTGATGTAAGTCCAGAAATACTGATACAATCCGAAGTTGGATTAGGATAAACCACAACGTTTACTTCATCAAAGTTAGTTGTACTCAAGGTAGAAAACCAAGGTTGTCCGGCATTTACTCCCCAAATGTAATCGGCCAAATTTGGGTAATCAATAAATGGGTTTCGGTTGACTTGCCACGTGTAAATATAGTTGTTACGGTTCATTTCAAAATCGTCTCTAGGATCGAGTGTATTCCAGGTCAGCAAACTTGCCAAATCACCCAATTGCCCTACAGTAGTATCAGGAATATCACCATTAACGACGCTTAATGCACTGTAACGTACCGCCATATAAAATACCGCACGTGCTACATCGCCTTTCCATGAATTTTGGTTTCCAGGCGGACCATTATAACCTGTTAAACCGTAATCTTTATTTCCACGCAAACTATTTTCGGGTCCATCTTCAGCGCGAATGTGATGCGCATCGGCATGACCCGCAGCAATGTCAGAAGCACTTGTAGGCAACCAAACATTGATTCCGTCACCTACTTCAGAAGTCGCATCAGAAAAACCTCCACGCGATTGCGGATAAATATGTTCACGGTTCCATTTTCCAGCACTATTACTCGACGTTTGAAAATCGAATTTAGCACGTGGTGTTTCTTTATACATCAACCAGACTTGATTGCTGTTGAGCGGATTTTGATCGGCGGTTTTTAAAATATCTATAATATCGCCATAATTGTGAGCACGCACTACAGCAGGATTCGCTATAATATCTTGAACCGCTTGTTTTAAAGCAGCACCCGAAAGTCCTTCTAAAGATGAATAATAACCTACTGGAGCTGTACTTGTAACGTTTCCGTAGGTTGGATTTAAAGGTGTTCCGAATGGTAAGGTGTAAAAATCATTATCAATAATTCGGATTTCAAAATTATCATTCAAACGATTGTAAGCAGAGGGCAATGTTCCAAATCGAATATTGGCCAATTCATCTCCTTCATCCAAAGCATCATCTACTAGTTGAATTGTAGTGCTATACGTAGCACTTCCTGCGGGAATAAAAACAGTTGTGCTTCCAGTAAAATCAGACGAATTGAACGAATAATTGTTTAACGAAAAAGTAAAAGTTAAATCGGAAGTTACATTGGTTTGTGTTGCAAAATTTATAGTAAACGAATTCCCTTCATTGTACTGATTGGCAGCTACAGAAATGGATAATCCGTTGAAAACAAAACCACTTCCATCATTATTGGCACCTGGTGTTGGAGTTTTAACTTCAAAAGTGCCATCGTTTTTGCGTTGAATCGATTGAGTAGTTGCAGCACTGTTTATATTTTCATCCAACTGATTGACAATCCCAAAAATAGCCATCAAACCAGCTGCATTTGGATCACTCGTTCCATACACCATTGCATCAACCAAATTGGTAGTTGTAGCCATGGTATTATTGGGAAAATCGGAGGAATTACCTAGATAAATCGCAACTCCATCGGGACCATTTTGAAAAATACTTTCGGGAAGAAATTTATCAGGAACTGGCGAAACAGTTTGGTTTCCGAGAACAAATATTCCGTTTACATCAGTAGAATATCCATCCAAATCAACCACATAATAACTCATATTAGCTTGAGTTCCAGTTCCGTTAAAAAGAACCAAAACATATCCATTCAATGAAAAATTGGGTGTTGTCGATTTTAATTCGATGAACTCTTTGTCGTCTGTACTTGGTGTGTCACAATCAAGTTCATTGATAACCAGTTGACTGTAAGCAAACAAAACATTGAAAAGAGTGAGAAAAAGGGCGAATTTTTTAAGCATTTTAATAAAAAGATTACCTGCAAATTTAGATAAAATATGTTATTATTCAGCGATTTGTAACAATTTAATAACACATAAGTTAACATATTACCAAAGTAAATTGGTAGTCTCAAATTTTTAAATACTTTTGCAAAAAAATAATTATAAATCATAAGTAATGAGAAAAATTGTAAGTGTACTAATTCTTAGTTTAGTTTTATTTTCATGTAGTAAAGTTAAAAAGGGAGAGTTTTTAATTAGTGGAACAGCCAAAGGAATAGAAAACGGAAAATCAGTTGTTTTACAAACTCAAGATGACAGTGGAATGATGATGATGCCTGTTGACACTGTTAAAGTAAAAGACGGTAAGTTTGAGTTTAAAGGAAAAATTAAAGAACCAAAAATGTATTCAATAGTGTTTCCAGAATTACAAAACGGTTTTTCTTTGATCGTTGAAAATGATGAAGTTAAAGTTGAAGTATACAAAGACAGTATCCAATCGTCAAAGATTTCTGGAACTTACCATAATGATGAATTCTACAAGTTCAATTTGGACATGAAAAAAGTTGGTAAATCAGTAGAAAAAAAGATGCAAGATTTCCAAACAAAGAATTTAGCGGCTTACCAACAAGCTACTACAGCTAAAGATACTGCTACCATGAATAAAATCATGAAAGAAGCAAACAAAATTCAGACTGCTTACACAGATTCTATGTTAAGTTATGCCAAAGATCACCCAAAATCATTCATCTCATTATTGATTGTTGAAAATATGTTTAGAATGCCAAATGGTGACCCTAAAAAAATCAAAGAAATGTACGATGCTTTGGATGGTGATTTAAAAGAACTTACAAGTGGTAAAAAAATAAAAGATCAATTGGCAGCAATTGAGAAAGCAAAAAAAAACCCAGCTCCACAGCCAGTTCCAGCACCAGCAGCAGCTCCAGCGCAATAATTGGTAAAATTGCACCTGATTTTTCTGCCAAAACTCCTACTGGAAAAGTAGTTTCTTTGAAAGAATCATTAGGTAAAGTTACGATTATCGATTTTTGGGCTTCGTGGTGTGGACCTTGCAGAGCAGAGAATCCAAATGTTGTTGCATTATACAATAAATACCATTCTAAAGGACTAAACATCATAGGAGTTTCATTGGATGATAATGCTGAACAATGGAAAAAAGCAATTGCTAGTGATCAGTTAACTTGGACTCACGTTTCCAATTTAAAACGATGGAGAGAACCAATTGCGATTTTGTATGAAGTGGAACAGATTCCGTGTACATTTTTACTCGACAGTTCTGGGAAAGTTATTGGAAAAGATGTAATGGGTGCAGAACTTGAGGAACGAATTCAATCACTTTTAGAAGCAAAATAACATCAAAACGAAATAAATAAAAAGTCTCTTCTGTGAAGAGGCTTTTTTATTTGTCTCAACTCCAAACAATTAAAATTTATTCGAAAATATTGTTGCCTTTTTCTTTGGAAAGCCTAAAAGTGTTTTTATATTTGCAATCGCTTTAAGCAATGGGGAGATACTCAAGCGGCCAACGAGGGCGGACTGTAAATCCGCTGATTACATCTTCGCAGGTTCGAATCCTGCTCTCCCCACGAATAAATACAATAAAAGAAAAAAACCACCAAGTTTTACTTGAGTGGTTTTTTTTCTTTTATTGCATTTTCAAAGCGTAGCTTTGCAGGATGGACGAAGTAAATCCTGATTCGTGAAATCTTCCATTAAACCAAGCTCTGCTTGAGCACTTTTTTTTTTATACTTTCTATTTTCATCCCGAATGCCTTCGGGAAAAGGCTGCACGAAGTCAATCCTAATTCGTTAAATTAACTAGTTACTTTAACATTCAATTGAATTTGTAACTATTAACAAATACAAAAAACAAAAAAGCCCAGTTATTAAACTGAGCTTCTTTATCTTATTTTTAAAAAAAAATTACTCCAATACAAACGAAACTTGTACTGTTGCTGAAATCTCAATTTCACCAATGGCTAAAGTCTCTTTTGGCATACTTCCACCTTCAGCATCCATTGACATCATTGCACCTTTAAACATTGGCATTGGCGGATTTACATAAGTAGCATCAGAAATTAACAATGCTTTACCTATTTTTTGATTCAACACAGACAAGTAATCTTCTGCTTTTTTCTTAGCATTTACCATTGCGCTTTTTCGAGCATCACTTTCGTATTCTGCTAATTTAGAAGATTTGAATTCAACACCATGAATGGTAGTTACACCCGTATCAGAAATTCCCATCATAAATTCGTTGTATTTTTTCAAATCTTTCAAAGTGATGGTAATGGTTTGATTGGCTACAAAATTGTATTTCTTCTTTTCGTAATCGTAATTCTTATACAAACTCACATTCGTAGTTTGGAAATCGGATGCAGGAATGCCATTTTTTTTAATATACTTAATGACTTTATCTACAATGTCATCATTTAGTTTTTTTACTTCTGCGGCATCTTTTCCTGTATTTTCTACTCCAAGTGATATTACACCCGTGTCAGGAACTACTTTGATTTTTCCTTCACCGGTAACTGAAATTTGTGGAATTTGATTTGCCTTTTGCTCTTGAGCTTCCATTAATGTACTCATTAAAATGGTTAATACTAAAATTGTTTTTTTCATGATGTATGTTTTTCTATGGGTATTCAAAAGTTGTGCCACTATAGTTTTCCTGCCTTAGTTAGAAAGTATAAAATTACAATCGGAATAGCCAGCACTACAACCAAAAATAAATTCTCAGATAGAATTACAGGTGCTTTTAATAAGGTGATTAAATAACCCCCAATAGCACCACCAAAATGCGCTGTGTGACCAATATTGTCGTTTTGAGCTTTCATTCCGTAAATCGAATACAACAGATAACCAACTCCAAAAATATAACCTGGAATATCAATTGGGATGAACATAAAATTAACGTTCAGATTGGGATCTAACAAAATAGCCGAATAAATGATTCCGGTTACTGCTCCTGATGCCCCAATAGCTCTGTAACTGTAATCGTTTTTGTGCATCATTAATGTGAGTAAACTTCCAAAAATTAAACTGCCAAAATAAATCAATAGAAAGGAAAAACTACTCAAATACATACATACAATAGGCGCAAAAAAATAAAGCGTTATCATATTAAAAGCCAAATGCGGGATGTCGCCATGCAAAAACCCCGATGAGACCATTCGGATTTGATCTCCTGAACGAATACTTCCTATGTGGAATTCGTATTTTCTAAAAAAATAAACGTCTGAAAAACCTTTGTAACTAATAATGATGTTGGCTACAATAATGGCAAGTATGAAAATATTTAAATCCATAAAAAATTATTTCTGTAAATTTAATAATACTTCTTTAGGATTTGTTAAATGCTAAAAATAAAATTAGGATTTCTTGTATCTTTGCCAAAAATAGTGTCAATGCAGTTCCTTTTTTTTCTACTACTCTATCCTATCTTTTGGTTCATTTCGATTCTTCCTTTTCGATTGTTATACATTCTATCGGATGGTATTTATTTGCTTATTTACTACGTATTGGGTTACCGAAAAAAAACGGTTCGCAATAACTTAGCGTTAGCCTTACCTCATTTATCAGATAAAGAACGCTTGGTCATCGAAAAAAAGTCGTTTCAGCATTTGTGTGACATGTTCTTAGAAATGATTAAAACCATGTCAATTTCTAAAAAAGAAATAGAGAAACGGTTTGTACTCACCAATATGGATTTGTACTACGAAGAAGAAAAAAAGGGAAAAAGCATTGCTCTAATGTGCGCTCATTACGCGAGCTATGAATGGGTAATTTCGATGAATCATTACATTTCATTCAACGGTTACGCTATTTACAAACGCATAAAAAACAAGCACTTTGATAAATTGGTAAAAGACATTCGCTCCAAATTCAAAGCCTATTTGATTACAACTAAAGAAACTAAAAATGTTATTGAAACCAATGTAAAAAAAGGCATTCTAGGTATTTACGGATTTGCGAGTGACCAAACTCCACGCCCCACCGAAAATATGTATTGGTACCGATTTATGGGAATTGAAACGCCGATTCACATTGGCGCCGAATTACTAGCCAAACGCTACAACATGAACGTAATTTATTTAAAAGTAAAAAAAGTAAAACGTGGCTATTACGAAGGCACATTTGAAGTACTAACTAACGATGTACAATCCATTCCAGATTTCAAATTATCAGAGCAATTCATGGACAAAGTAGAACAACAAATACTCGAAGCGCCCGAATTTTACTTATGGACACACAAGCGCTGGAAACACAAAAGGAAAGACTAAACTCTGCCTTTCAAAGAGCTAAAAACCCACGCATTAGCCAAAAAACCTACTCCAGTCGCACCAAAACCCCAACCAGCCGTTTCATCGTAGCGAAATGCTCCCAACGCGATTAAAGTCAATCCCATAATGATCATTATTAAAGTTGCCCAACCGAAAACGGTGTTTTTATTCATTCCCATGATTTTGTTTTTTTAGTTTTTGAGGACAGCAAATGTCGGGAAAAATGATTAATTTTTAAACTATTTTTTCAATTTATACTCAATTGAACCTAGAAAAAATAGTGTTGATCCTATTAGATTGATTAGAATATCTTTTCTATTGTTTTGATCTAAAATGAATACTTCAAGATGCCTAAAATAATTCTGAACGTACTCGTTCACTACTCCAATACAATTAAAAACAACCAACACAAGAAGCAAATTTCTAATGGAATTCTTTTTTAAAATCGCAAACAATTGTAAATAAACACTAACTAAAATACAAATGGTTACAGCAAAGAAAAAATGTTCGGCTGAATTTAAATGAAATTCTGTTGATTCTGAAAACGAAAATGAACGCGTTCGCACCCAAACAATAAAAGCCAAAAAAAGTATAAAAATCCAATTATAAACATTATGTTTTTTCAGCGCTAGATAATTGTTATTCTGATTCAAGTATTCAAACGAAATATAAAACAAACTCGAATACATCAATAGCAAATAGTGTTTACCAAAAATAATTACGGAAATCAGAAACCAGAATACGCCTCGTTGTATATTTTTTCTTAAAATCAATAGCATCAATTAAAAATCTTCACCAACATTTCTTTCAGCAAATCGTGTGTGGAAAGCGAATTGGCCCCGATTCCTTTGCTTTTATTGTCAACATCGCGCAACGTTGCTACAATACTACTTACTTTTTTCATTGGGTAATTGCGCAACGCGACATCGTAGTCTTTGAGGAAAAACGGACTAACGCCGAGTACCGAAGCGACATTTTTAGGGTTTTTATCTTTTAATCCATGATATTTCAAGAGTTTGACAAAAAAACTAAACACCAAACTGGTTGTCACCACCATTGGATTGTCTTTGGGATTGTCGGCAAAATACTGCGCAATTTGGTAGGCTTTGACTTGGTTTTTGGAACCCAAGGCGTTTTGCAATTCGAACACATTAAAATCCTTACTGAAACCAATATTCTCTTCGATGTCTTTGGCCTTAATCGTGCTTCCTTTGGGCAAAATGATTTGCAGTTTGTCTAACTCATTGCTAATGCGGCTCAAATCGTTGCCCAAAAACTCGACCAACATTGCATTGGCTTTAGGCTCGATGGTCAAACCTCGACCTTGTAAAACACGCGTAATCCAAGTTCCAACTTGATTGTCGTACATTTTTTTACTTTCAAAAAGTACACCGCTTTTCTCAATTAGTTTAGGCAATTTTTTGCGTTTATCGAGTGTTTTGTATTTGTAAGCAAACACTAAAACCGTTGTTGTTTGTGGATTTTCGACATAACTTTCGAGTTTATCAATGGTTTTGGAAAGTTCTTGCGCTTCGCGAACTACAACTACTTGCTTGTCGGCCATCATCGGATAGCGTTTGGCATTGGAAATCACATCATCTACAGTAGTATCACGACCGTAAATTACCATTTGATTGAAGCCTTTTTCGTCTTCCGAAAGAATGTTATTCTCTATGTATTCGGTCAATTTATCAATATAATACGGTTCGTCACCCATAAAAAAGTAAATGGGTTTGATGTTTCCGGCTTTGATGTCGTTGATGATTTTGACTACTTCATCCATTTTTCAGTGTTCAGTTATCAGTCGCAGTTGACAGTTAGTTAAATTTAGTTAATTTTGTACTATGCAAAAACTCAATTTTCCTTCGTATTCGTTTCGCTTCAAAAATAGTGAAAATAAAGTTGCTATCTTTGATGAAATAAGGAAAAAATTCATCATTCTCACACCCGAAGAATGGGTTCGACAACACGTAGTTTCGTTTTTATTGGAAGAAAAAAAATACCCAAAATCGTACATCAATGTAGAGAAATTGATTAAAGTAAATGATTTAAATAAACGTTACGATGTTGTTGTTTTTCAACCCAATGGCGATTTATTTTTATTAGTTGAATGCAAAGCACCCGGAGTGAAAATCACGCAAGATACATTTGATCAAATTGCGCGTTACAATCTGACTTTAAAAGCCGAATACTTGATGGTAACTAACGGACTAAATCATTACTTTTGCCAAATGGATTTTGAAAATGAGAAGTATCATTTCTTAAAAGAATTACCTGATTTTACTACTAAATAATTCAAATTGAAAAAAATAGCGGTTGTCATACTGAATTGGAACGGAGCAAAATTGTTAGAGCAATTTTTGCCTTCGGTAGTAGCGTATTCTAATGAGGCGAATGTTTATGTGGCTGACAATGCTTCTACGGATGAGTCCATTCTGGTAATTAAAGAGCGATTTCCATCAGTAAAAATCATTCAAAACGAGTCCAATTACGGATTTGCAAAAGGATACAATGTTGCCTTGGAGCAAGTGGAAGAAGACTATTATGCCTTAGTGAATTCGGATATTGAAGTTACCGAAAATTGGCTCGCTCCTATTCTATCTATTTTTGATGCTGATTTAGGAATCGGTATCATTCAACCCAAAATTTTAGACTACAAAAACAAAGAGTACTTTGAATATGCAGGCGCAGCTGGTGGTTTTATTGACCAATTCGGTTATCCTTTTTGTAGAGGTCGCATTTTTGAAACCATAGAAAAAGACAACCATCAATACGATGACGAACGTGAAATTTTCTGGGCATCGGGTGCGTGTTTTTTCATTCGGAAAGAAATTTACCGCCGATTAAAAGGTTTTGATGATGATTTTTTTGCACACCAAGAAGAAATTGATTTGTGTTGGCGTGCTTTTAATTTGGGTTATAAAGCAAAATACACGTCTAAATCAATAGTGTATCATGTTGGCGGTGCGACTTTAAACGAAGGCAATCCGAGAAAGACCTTTTTGAATTTTCGCAATTCATTATTAATGTTAGTGAAAAATATCCCTGACAGTCAATTGGTTGGGATTGTATTTACTCGATTAGTTTTAGATGGTTTGGCTGGAGTTCAATTTTTAATCAAAGGAAAGTTCAAACATTGTCTAGCTATACTCAAAGCCCATTTTTCTTTTTATACTTTGATTAGTAAAAATTACAGTAAAAGAGCTTCCACTCAAAAGAAGAATTATTACCACACCAAAAGTATTGTTTACCGCTATTTCATCAAGAATGGTAGGGTTTTTGAGTAAGTATTTAACAATACTTTACATCACTTAAACATTTTTTTACAATTTTAAATTGTAATTTTGCGAAACCTAATTAATAGATACAATGAGAAAAATAGTTTTATTACTTTCTGTTGCTGCATTGACTTTGACATCGTGCGGAACTAAAAAGAAAATAGCTGAATTAGAGCTGAAAAATAAAGAATGTCAAGATTTATTGAATTCGACTACAGTAAAATTAAATTTGTGTTTGTCAGAAAAAGAGGCTTTGTCCCAACAAAACGACTTTTTAAAGAAAAACAATACCGATTTGATTAATAATATGGGGAACATGACTACGTTAACCCAACAAGGTGCTGCGAACATTGAAAAAGCATTGGAATCCATCAAAGAAAAAGACTTAAAAATTTCAAGATTACAAGATGCTTTGACCAAAAAAGATTCGGTTACATTGGCATTGGTAACCAGTATTAAAAGTTCGGTTGGTGTTTCTGATCCAGATATTGAAGTGAATGTTGAAAAAGGAGTTGTTTTTATTTCAATTGCTGACAAATTATTATTCAAAAGCGGAAGCTACGTTGTAACCGACAAAGCAAAAGAAGTATTGGCAAAAGTGGCCAAAATCATCAATGACAAACCAACTTTCGAATGTATGGTGGAAGGTCACACTGATAATGTTCCGTTTACAGGAAATGCCGTTTTGATTGACAACTGGGATTTGAGTGTTAAAAGAGCCACAGCCATTACACGTGTTTTGACTCGTGATTTGAGTGTAAACCCAAAACAAATTATTGCTGCTGGACGTGGAGAATTCATTCCGTTAGTAGAAAACAATACAGTTGAAAATCGTTCGAAAAACAGAAGAACACGCATCGTGATTTTACCAAAAATTGATGAGTTCTACGAAATGATCGAAAAAGAAATGAAGAATTTATCGAAAGGTTAATATCCGGAATTATATAAAATAAAAAATGCCTTAATAAGTTAAGGCGTTTTTTTTTTACTGTTTTTCTGAATTCTGCTACTGCATTCTGCCTTCTATTTTTAAATAATATCAATATCACCTTTCCCTTCACGAACAATCTCTGGCTCGTAACCCGATAAATCAATAATGGTTGAAGGAACATTATCACCATAACCACCATCAATGACTAAATCGACCAAATTCTGCCATTTTTCAAAAATCAGTTCAGGATCGGTTGAATATTCCAATACTTCATCTTCATCATAAATGGATGTAGAAACAATCGGATTTCCGAGCATTCGAACAATATCAATGACGATTCGATTATCCGGAACACGAATTCCGACTGTTTTTTTCTTCCTGAATTCTTTGGGCAAATCGTTATTTCCGGGTAGAATAAAAGTATATGGACCAGGAAGTGCTCGTTTTAAAATCTTAAATGTCGAAGTATCAATCTGCTTCACATAATCGGAAAGATTACTCAAATCACTGCAAATGAAAGAAAAATTGGCCTTTTCCAACTTGATGCCTTTTATTTTGGCAATGCGTTCCAAAGCTCGAGTATTGGTAATATCACAACCCAAACCATAAACTGTATCGGTTGGATAAATAATCAAACCACCATCACGCAAAACTTCAACGACTTTTTTTATCGCTGCCTCGTTGGGATTGTCTTCGTATATTTTAATGAATTGAGCCATTCTTTTTAGATTACAGAACAAAGATAATAGAACATAGACTCACTTTGTCTGAAGTATTACGTTTGTCAATTAATTCAACTCTATTTTATTATCCTATCACATCCAATTTCGCAAAACGCAATAACAACTTCTTTATTCCGCCTACGTCAAATTTGATTTCCGCTTTTCGGTCGGCACCAACACCTTCTAGATTGAGAATCTCACCTTTCCCGAAGCGCTCGTGCATCACTATATTCCCAATAGTCAATTTACTATCAAATAAATTAGCACTCGATGGAGGATCACTTGATACAGGTTTCAATTTACGAATATTTGCCGAAGAAACAGGTTCATCACCGTATTTCTTTGGCGGAGTTCCAGTTATAGGTTTTGATAAACGCAATTTTGATTTATCAATATCTCCAAAAATGTCCAAATCGATGGTCGGTTTGTAACGATAGCCATTGTCCATTGGATTGATGTATTCTAAATAGTCGTCTTTAATCTCTTCAATAAAACGCGATGGTTCACTGTCCATCAATTTTCCCCAACGGTAACGCGATTGCGCATACGTCAAATACGCTTGATGTTCAGCTCGAGTAAGCGCCACGTAAAACAAACGACGCTCTTCTTCGAGTTCGCTTCGTGTATTCAAACTCATAGCGCTCGGGAACAAATCTTCTTCCATTCCGACCACAAAAACATATGGAAATTCTAGTCCTTTGGCCAAGTGAATGGTCATCAACGCCACGCGATCGTCATCACCCGTATCTTTATCCAAATCGGTTGCCAAAGCGACATCTTCTAAAAACTCAGATAAAGCACCGCGTGCACCATCGATTTCTTTTTGACCTTCGATAAAATCTTTGATACCGTTGAGTAATTCTTCAATGTTTTCGATACGAGCAATACCTTCAGGAGTTCCGTCTTTTTTCAATTCTTGGACCAATCCTGTTTTTTTAGTTACATGTTCGGCCAGATAAAATGCATCATGAGTTTCATTTAAAACTTGGAAACTCTTAATCATCATGACAAAATCATTGAGTTTATTCTTGGTACCAGAGTTGAGCTTCAAGTCAATTTTATCAATATGTTGCATTACTTCAAAAATGGAACGCTTGTAATGATTGGCTGCAACCGTAAGTTTTTCAACAGTAGAATCACCAATTCCTCTTGCTGGATAATTAATCACTCTTACTAATGCTTCTTCGTCTTTTGGATTGATAATCAATCGCAAATAACACAAAACGTCTTTGATTTCTTTGCGTTGGTAAAACGATAATCCACCATAAATTCGATATGGAATGTCACGTTTACGAAGTGCATCTTCCATGGCACGAGATTGCGCATTGGTTCGATACAAAATGGCAAATTGACCATTGTGTAATTGGTTGCGCATTTTTTGCTCGAAGATTTCACTTGCTACAAAACGTCCTTCTTCGCCATCAGTAACACTTCGATGCACTTTTATTTTGGGTCCGAAATCATTCGCTGTCCAAACGACTTTATCTAATTTCGTTTTATTTTTATCGATGATGGAATTCGCAGCTTCAACAATATTTTTGGTAGAACGATAATTTTGTTCCAATCGATACGTTTTTACATTGTCATAATCCTTTTGAAAATTAAGAATGTTATTGATGTTAGCGCCACGAAACGCATAAATACTCTGAGCATCATCTCCTACCACACAAATATTTTGAAACCGATCGGATAAAGCACGAACAATCAAATACTGAGAATGGTTGGTATCTTGGTACTCATCGACCATAATATACCGAAAACGATCTTGGTATTTGGCCAACACATCAGGAAAACGATTTAAAAGTTCGTTTGTTTTTAATAATAAATCGTCGAAATCCATTGCGCCCGCTTTGAAACAACGATCAACATAATTGGCATAGACTTCACCTGTACGTGGTTTTTTACTCATTGCATCGGCTTCTTGCAATTCGGGATTATTCAAATACGCTTTGACAGTGATGAGTGAGTTTTTATACGATGAAATTCTACTCAACAACTGTTTTGGTTTGTAAATGTCTTTATCCAATTGCATTTCTTTGACAATGGCAGAAATCAATCGAACTGAATCTTGCGAATCATAAATGGTAAAATTAGATGGATAACCTAATTTGTCAGCTTCACTACGGAGAATTCGAGCAAAGACCGAGTGGAATGTTCCCATCCAAAGATTTTTGGCCTCGTTGGTTCCAACAATATCAGCAATACGTTTTTTCATTTCACGTGCTGCTTTGTTGGTAAAAGTCAGTGCTAAAATATTGAATGCGTCAACTCCCAAACTCATCAAATAAGCAATTCTCATGGTCAATACTCGTGTTTTTCCTGATCCAGCGCCAGCAATAATAATCATTGGTCCGTCTTTTTGATAAACAGGTGCTTGTTGCGCTTCGTTGAGTTGGCTGATATAATGTTGCATAATAAAAATGAAGTGACTTAATGTACAAAAATAGGTTTAGTTCGGTTGAAATACAATACAATTAGAATGGAATTATCAACTATTTTATTGTTTCCAATTTTTAAATTGTTTTACTTTGTATGTACTAAAATCAACTCAACATGAAAACATTATACTTATTCGTATTTTCTTTGATTATTATTTTCTTTGGATGTTCAAGTCCAGCAAAAAATCTGAAAACAACTTACAATGCTGAAGCCAACGAAGGTATGATTGTGGGTACCATTTGCATAGAAAAAAAGTTGTACAATATTTTTACTTTTAATTATTGCAATGATGTACCTGCGATAAACAATTACCCTAATTCAAAAGATTCATTTACTTTTAAAAATTCGATAGGCGATTTTAATGAGAATGGAAATGTATACTATCTTTTTACGATTGCAAAACCCGCTGGAAAGTATAAGTTCTTCGAGATTAAAATCTTCAACAACATGAGAAACGATCCTTCGACAATTAAAATTCCAATCGACATGAAGTTTGTTGTTGAAAAAGGAAAAACAACCTACTTTGGTGAGTTGAAAGTGAATACTCAAAAGAAATTGTATACTGTAGAAAATCAATTAGAGAGAGATAAAAAATGGTTTGCTGAAAAAGCACCACAAATCCAATTTTAATACTTATATGAATACCGACAAAATTATTGAATTAGCCTTTTATTGTTTACCTTCAGCTATTACTGGAGCTGTTGCTTATTATTCGTTTCAAACTTTTTCCAATAGTGAAGAAAAAAGAAGACAATTTCAATTACTAAAAGAAAATCAAAAACAAGCTTTACCACTACGATTACAAGCCTACGAGCGTTTAGCTTTGTTTTTAGAACGAATTAATCCAACAAAATTATTAATTAGAGTGGCACCACTTGGAACCGACAAGATGGATTATCAAAACTTATTGGTTCATCATATCGAACAAGAATACGAACACAATTTAACCCAACAAATTTATGTTACCGATGAATGTTGGACCATGATTTTGACTGCCAAAAACACCATCATTCAAAACATTAGAAAAACTGCTTTAGATACCAGTGTTGCCGATGCAGATAAGTTAAGAGAAAAGATTTTAAGCAATCTTTTTGAAACTGAATCGGCTAGCGGTATTGCTTTAACTTACTTGAAGAATGAAGTTAAAAGTTTTCTTTAAAAACTAATTACCCATTTATACAAAAAGCCTTTCTTAATGGAAGGCTTTTTTTGTATTATTAGAATATGACAATAAATTAGTAAAACATTAGTGTTACAATCATCTCATCAAATTCAATCAATAGTAAATAAAACAAAAAAACCGTCTAAAATAAATTTAGACGGTTTCAGTATTAATCGGGTTTAATGTAAAATTATTTTCTGATGTTTGGATTAGCCAATCTATCGATAGTTGGAATAATTACCGTAACATAACGTTGTAAATCTGGTGAAGCTGGTAATACTTGTTGGTTGATCAAAACACCTTGTGTATTGTAAGCTCTGAAGATTAATACTTCATTTCTTGGAACACCAGCACTTAAAGTACCATTTGCTCCCGTAACACCTAAATCCATCAATACATCTCCTGTGCTTCCTGCTTGTCTAGTAATAGTAACTCTTACTCCGTTTACTGGAGATTCATCAGAATTTTTAACGGTTACATATAAAGTAGCAACTACATAAGCATAATCATTATTCCACCATGTGAAGTGAGAAACTTCTCCGTAGTATTTGTTACCCACTTTTCTTGAGAAACCTTCTTCTTTCCACAATCCTGAGTTTTCGTCAAATGACCATAATGGAATTGTAGCTGGAGCTGTATCTAATTGATTTTCTGCAATAGGGAAAACGATTTCAGCTTTGTGACCTGTTGCGATTTGTAATTTTTCGTTGTTGTCGCCTTTTAACTCAAGGTTAATCATACCGTAAGTTTCCATACCAGAAAGAGTACCATCAGTTCTTTCTCCGATTAAGTTACCAGGCATTTTGATGAATACATCTGGATCAGTAGAAGTTAAAACGTGAGCTACTACATTAACATTACCTGTGTAAGCTGCACCATTCTCAGTCATAAAAGCACCATCAAAAGCAACTTTTACGTTGTTTGGTAACATTACATTTTTAGGTGTTCCAGCTGCAAATGTATCAACAACATTTTCTGGTAATAACATAATAACCATATCATTTTCACCATCGTGTGGCATTGTAGCACGAGAACCTTTCATAAAACCAGCTTTCTCCGCAGTTAAATAAGCAAAACGCTCTAAAACTGGAACATTAGCTAAAGTAAATTCTCCGTTAGAATCTGTTAAAGTTGTTAAACTTCCCATTTTAATTGTTGCGTTTGCAACTGGGTTGTGGTTGTTGTCAACGATTTTTCCTTTGAAATTTCTTGTTACAGCATTACCAAAGTTGAATTCGTAAGATACTTCTTTCTCATCTCTAGTGTCACAACTTGTAAATAGAATCCCTACAAGAGCGAATGCTAAAATAAAAAGTTTGTTAATTTTCATAATTTCTTAAAATTTAATTAGATGTTATAATTAATAAATTCGGGTTCAATAATTTTTCAAGGCAAATAACACAACAAGTTTCTTAACACAAAAAATTATTCGTTATACAACTGTAAAACTCGATGAAATGCATAAAAAAATCATTATTAACAAACGATTGTTAAAAAACATTATGGATTTAATAAAATTAAGTAGTACTTATTCGACATCAATGATTTAGCAGTCTCTCGACTCTATTCTTTTCGATATCGCTTACTGATGGAAGTAAATTTTGAATAATTTCTTTTACCTCATTGTCTTTTGATAAAGTAGTAATTTTATCCTTTGCATAACCTGAAAAACGCCATTTGAAGTGAGAAGTAGCGTTAATTAAATTTTTAAGAACTGTTTCATCTTTTGGATTCAATTGTAAAACTGCTTCGAACGCATTTTGACGAACGGAACTTTCATAACGAGACGATGTGTAGTTTTGAAGTTCTAAATAAAGTTGTTGTCTATCAACTCCTTCAATTGATTGGTCAAATAACTGAATATAAAGCAAGTAGAGTATTCGAGATGATTTTTCATTATTGCCAATCCAGTTCTTTGCTTTATCCAAATACACTTTTCTACTATCTGGGAAACTATTCCATAAGTTTACAAAGGCAATTTCTCTGGTATCATAGGAATTGTCATCCAACAGCATTTCAAACTTACCTTTCAAATAATCAGGAACTTTAGGGAATGAATTGACAACTGCTTGTCGCACTCTAAAATCAGTTGATTGCAAAGCCGATTCAACTAGATCTTTGTTCGATTTGTAATTGAGATTCCGAATCTGATATACAATTTCTTGCTTAATGGGATAATACAAATCCGATTGTAGTAAAGTTCTGTAATCATCTATGTACGTCACGAAATTAGTATTGTTCAACTCTTTCTGCTTCTTAATTTCGATGTACTGAGCGATGAATGAATTCCTCTTGGTCAATAACTTTATGGCTTCCTGATATTCAAATCCAGACTTTTCCAACCACACTTTTTTGAAATTATCCGTATCAAAATCAGATACTTTGTTGACTTCCTTTAAAAAATCATCGGTTTCAACATTATTAAATTTATACTTTTTAAGGTAATTTTTCACTGCTTTTCGAAATGCTTTCTCTCCAATCGATTCCTTCAACATATGTAAGGCCCAAGCACCTTTTTGATAAAAGGTAAGCGAACTTGCCTTTTCATTTAGAATCGGAATCGTATCGTTTTTAGCGGCAATTCGGAGTTGATTAGCGGTTTTGTACAATTCATAATGAAAATAATCATTTCCAAAAACTTCTCGCTCAGCCATCAAAGCATAGTACGTTGCAAATCCTTCTTGCAACCAATGATGTTTACCTGATTTGGCAGTAATCAAATCACCAAACCACTGATGAGCCAACTCGTGTGCATTCACGTTAACATAATTTCGATCATTGAAACCAATTTCATCCACCACATAATCTTGAGCAAAAATGGTAGAAGTTGTATTTTCCATTCCAGCATACAAAAAATCGCGAACAGGAACTTGGCGGTAAATTTTCCAAGGATACTTCACTCCTATTTCTCTTTCAAAAAAATCAAAAATTTGCTTTGAATAGCGGTACGTTGGTTCGTATTTGGAAACATCGTTTTTATCTAAATAAAGTTCTAATGGGATTCCGGTTTTTGAAATTTCTGTGTTTTTAACAAAATTACCGATGGCTAACATAACCAAATACGATGGCATGGGTTTGTTCATTTTGTAATTATACGTAATGAAATCAACTCCTTCTGACCACGACTTTCGGGTCACAACATCCTTTAAAATACCATTACTCAATACCGTTTTTTGAGTTATTTTTTCATCTTCAAAATCATATACATCGGTGATACTCAAATTAAAAATCACTTTCTCATTCACATCATCAAAACTGGGCAACCAATGACTAGTATAGCGGCCTTGACCTTGAGTCCAAATCTGTAAATCATCGCCTTCACCAATAAAATAAAGTGTTTGTTTGGGTGTAGCCGAATAACTAAATGTGAGTGTGTTTTTTCCTTTTTTAAATCCTTCAAAAAGCAACAGATGAGTACTTGTTTTTTTGAAAGCAACTTCTTTTCCGTTGATTTTCAAATCAGTAAAAGTCATGTTCTTTGCATCTATCTTAATAGTATCAATAGCCGATTTTACTTTGAACGCATAGCGAATTTGTCCTTCAATAGATTTGGTTGCAGCTTTCGGAGTCAAAATAGCATTCAATTCTAAAAAATCAACTTTTTCCGTTTGTTGAGCGAACGAAAATGAAGCAATTAGTAAAAAAAGAAAATAGCGCATCGTTTTGTAATTTGTACAAATATAATTATTCACAAAGAATTGTCTTTTTTTGTTCGGAATATTAACTATTTTTATGATTCAATTATAACATCAGATGCCAGAGGTAAATTCAAATACAGAGTTAAACAAAATAATCGCTTTCTTAGATGAAATCGGAATCACTATCGTCGAAAAAGAGTTGGACGATAGTACTTTTCTTCCCGGATTGGCATTAGGCGCAAATTGCATTTTTATCGATTATAAAAAATTGTCTTATCCTGGTGACATTTTACATGAAGCCGGACACTTAGCAGTAACTTCTCCGAGCGATAGAGCCAAAATCGGAACAGAAAGTATGGCCAACGATTGGCCAAGCCAAGGCGAAGAAATAGCTACTATGTTATGGTCGTTTGCTGCCTGTAAACATTTGGATTTGCCGTTGGATTATGTTTTTCACGCTGGCGGATACAAAGGAAGTTCGAATTGGTTAATGGATAATTTTGACACGGGAAATTATATTGGTTTGCCTTTTTTTGAATGGACTCAGATGGCGTACAGTAAAGAAAAAGCTACCGAAATGAATGTGGTTGCTTTCCCGAAAATGGTAAAATGGATGCGCGAAAAAGAATAAATTTATGGATGAATTAGTACGACATATACAATTTCCTCTTTATTTTGACAGCAATCGTCTCAAAGAAGATGTGCAAAAAGTGATGAACACCAACTGGGTTGATCATTACAATCAAAATGATTATGATGGAAAATGGACCTCTATCGCTTTGATGTCGGCCAACGGAAAATCAGACAACATTTATGCTTTCAATTTTGATTCAAAGGAAATCATAGCCACTGAAGCACTTGAAGTTTGTACCTATTTTAAAGAAATTTTAGACTCATTTCATTTCGATAAAGCCGCTGTACGATTGCTAAATTTATCCGCTGGCGCTCAAATCAAACCTCATAGCGACCATTGCTTGGGTTATGAAGATGGATTTTTCAGATTGCACATTCCGATCATCACCAATCCAAATGTAATTTTTATTCTAGACAGTAAACGATTAATTATGAATGAAGGTGAATGTTGGTACATAAATGCCAATTTCACTCATTCGGTAGCCAACAATGGTTCTGAAGATCGAATTCATCTGGTTATTGATGGCATTCGAAACGACTGGAGCGATCAACTTTTCTTTGAAAATCATACCGAAAATCAGTTTCAAAAACCAGTACCCGAAATGGACGAGAAAACCAAACAACTAGTAATTGAACAGTTAAAATTGATGAATACAGATGTTGCTAATGAAATGATTGAGAAGTTAAGTAAATGATATTTATTATCTTCGTGATTCAATTTCAATTATAAGCCAAAATGAAAATCCTACTCGACACACCTATTGAATACCTAAAAAGCGTTGGTCCGCAGCGTGGTGATTTGTTGCGCAAAGAACTCAACATTCACAAATACGGCGATTTAATTAATCTTTACCCCAATCGCTACATCGACAGAACACGCTATTACAAAATCAATCAATTGGCAAATAACAATGCTGAAGTTCAAGTTATTGGTAAAATCATCCACCTAAAAACAGTAGATCAAGGAAAAGCCAAAACGCGTTTGGTGGCTACTTTTGTAGATGAAACGGGCGAAATGGAATTGGTTTGGTTTCAAGGTCACAAATGGATTCGTGAGAGTTTGAAAATTAATGTTCCGTATGTCGTATTCGGAAAAGTAGCACAATTCGGAGCAACGTTCAATATGGCACATCCCGAAATGGAACTGCTCGACGAACATAAAGCAAGTCTTCGAAGTGCGATGCAACCCGTTTATCCTAGTACAGAAAAGCTGGCTAATAAAGGAATTTCGAATAAAGTCATCAACAAAATGATGCAACAGTTGTTCGTCGAAACGCAAGCTAATTTTTCGGAAACATTACCTAATTATTTGTTGGAAGAATTGAAATTGATTCCGAAAAACGCCGCTTTATTTAATATTCATTTTCCTAAAAGTGCCGATTTGTTAGCGAAAGCTCAGTTTCGACTAAAATTTGAAGAATTGTTCTTTATTCAATTGCAATTAATCACCAAAAACCTTGTTCGAAAACACAAAATCAAAGGCCATCCTTTTGAAAAAGTAGGTGACAATTTCAACGATTTTTACCAAAACCATTTGCCTTTTGATTTGACTAATGCACAAAAAAGAGTATTGAAAGAAATCCGAAATGACTTGGGAAGCAACGCTCAAATGAATCGTTTACTGCAAGGTGATGTGGGTTCGGGAAAAACAATTGTCGCCTTAATGTGCATGCTTTTGGCCAAAGACAATGGCTTTCAAAGTTGCTTGATGGCACCAACCGAAATCTTAGCAACTCAGCATTTTAACGGTTTAACCGAATTGGCTAAAGATTTAAATATCAGCATAAAACTACTTACAGGTTCAACCAAAACTGCAGATCGAAAAATCATACACGAAGCATTAGAAAATGGAAGTTTAGACATTCTAATCGGAACGCACGCTTTACTCGAAGATAAAGTACAATTTCAAAATTTAGGCTTGGCTGTAATTGACGAGCAACATCGTTTTGGTGTGGAACAACGCTCTAAATTATGGAAGAAAAACGAAATTCCGCCTCACGTTTTAGTAATGACCGCCACTCCGATTCCACGTACCTTAGCCATGAGTTTGTACGGTGATTTGGATATTTCGGTCATCGATGAATTGCCACCAGGCAGAAAACCCATTCAAACCGTTCATCGCTACGATAGCAATCGTTTAAAAGTATGGAAATTCCTCAAAGACGAAATCGCTAAAGGAAGACAAATCTACATTGTTTATCCATTAATTCAAGAAAGTGAAAAAATGGACTTCAAGGATTTGATGGACGGTTACGAAAGTATTTCAAGAGATTTTCCGCTACCTCAATACAGTATTTCAATCGTTCACGGGAAAATGAAACCTGCCGAAAAAGAAGCAGAAATGAAACGTTTTTCAGAAGGCAAAACCAATATTATGGTGGCTACTACCGTGATTGAAGTTGGCGTAAACGTTCCCAATGCCAGTGTAATGGTAATTGAAAGTGCTGAACGTTTTGGATTATCACAATTGCATCAGTTACGAGGTCGTGTAGGTCGTGGTGCCGAACAAAGTTATTGCATTTTAATGACCAGTTTCAAACTCAACAACGATACTAAAACGCGTTTAGAAACGATGGTTCGCACCAACGATGGCTTCGAGATTGCTGAAGTTGATTTAAAACTACGTGGTCCAGGTGATATTATGGGAACACAACAAAGCGGTGTTTTGAACCTGCAAATCGCTGATTTGGTCAAAGATCGTGATATTTTACAACTTGCCCGAAACTACGCTTTGCGATTGCTCAAAGACGATCCGTCAATGACTAAAAATGAACATCTTACGCTAAGAAATGTATTTTTAGAATTGAGTAAAAAGAAAAACATTTGGAACTACATTAGTTAACGCTAATCATTATTCTAAATATGTTTTAGCCACTAATTCACGAATTTGAAATTGTATAAAATTAGATTCAATTCGAATTTTCATCGCAGATGAACAAATTTTAGCATAGAAATTCATGTTTAGATTAGTGAATTCGTGGCAAAAAATAGTTTATTCTTTAATTTTTCATCGAAATTATTTATTCTTAAGAAACTATTGAATAAAATATAATTAAGTTGATTGAAAGTTATGTTAATTAAAAACTAACATTACCCATAAATCCATCTACAACTTCTAATTTTGCTTCTGTCAAATTTTAACTACAATCCATGAAACTGAAGCATATTTTCCTGACGATTTTAGTATTAGGCTTAGCCAGTTTAATCGTTTATCGAATCACAAAAAACAACAGTCAAGAAGAAAAAGGAAAAGGTAAAGGCGATAAAAAACCGCCCATTTCTGTAAATGCAATTATTGCTAAATCGGGAGATTTCTCGAACGCATTAACACTCTCAGGTTCGATTGAAGCCAATGAGCAAATTGAAGTGCGCAGTGAAGTTTCTGGAATTGTTGAGAAAATAGCTTTTAATGAAGGAAGTTTTGTGAGTAAAGGTCAATTACTATTTAAAGTAAATGATGTAGAACTTAGAGCACAATTAGCACAGGCTAATACTCGACAAAATTTGGCCTCAGAAAACGAACGACGTGCTAAACTTTTACTTCAAAAAGAAGCCATCAGTCAAGAAGAATACGATATTGCCAGTGCTGATTTCAGAACAGCTCAAGCCCAAACACAACTCATTCGTGCTCAAATAGCCAAAACATCGGTTCGCGCACCATTCTCAGGAAAAATCGGATTACGATCCATTTCGCCAGGAACGTACATCACTCCTACTACTTTGGTTGCCAAATTAGTAAGTACGAATCCGTTGAAAATTTCATTTTCTATTCCAGAAAAATACGCTGCTGACATCAAAGTCAATTCGCAAATCAATTTCACGGTTAATGGTTCAGAAGAAAAATATTCGGCCAAAATTTATGCTATCGAACCTGAAATTGAAACCACAACTCGAACATTAAAAATCAGAGCCGTTGCACAAAACAACAACGGAAAACTATTACCCGGAACTTTCGCAAACGTTGAACTGCCATTAACAACAATCAAAGACGCAATTGTCGTTCCAACTGAAGCCATTATTCCGGTTCAAGGCGGAAAAAAAGTATTCATTGCCAACAATGGAAAAGCCAAAGAAGTAATGGTAGAAACCCTAACCCGAACCGAAAAAGATGTGGTAATTACTTCAGGATTGACTGTTGGTGACACCATTTTAACCACTGGAGTAATGTCGTTGAAAGATGAAGCCGACATCAAAGTAAAACTAAAATAATAGTAGTATTTCTATTTAATGAAGTTCTAAACCCAAATTGCTATGAGTTTATCCACTTTAAGTATAAAACGCCCCGTTTTTACCATTGTAATCAATTTGACCATTATTCTTTTTGGTATCATTGGTTATACGTATTTGGGTGTGCGTGAATTTCCTTCGATTGATCCAGCTCAGATTTCTGTACGCACCAATTATACGGGAGCCAATTCTGATATTATTGAATCGCAAATCACCGAGCCTTTAGAAAAAGCAATCAATTCAATTGACGGCATCCGAAACATCACTTCTTCCAGTAATCAAGGTGCGAGTAATATTACCATAGAATTCAAACTCGAAAAAAATCTTGAAGAAGCCGCCAACGATGTTCGTGACAAAGTTTCTCAAGCCGTTCGTAGTTTACCGCAAGATATTGATGCTCCGCCAGTAGTTTCAAAGGCTGATGCCGATTCCGATCCGATCATAACAATGACGGTTCAAAGTGACACTAAAAACACTTTAGAACTAAGTGATTATGCCGAAAATGTGATTGCTGAACGTTTGCAAACCATTCCGGGTGTGAGTAGTGTTCAAATTTGGGGACAAAAAAGGTATTCGATGCGCATTTGGATTGATCCAATTAAATTGAATTCCTACGGATTAACCGTTTCCGACGTTCGTTTGGCTTTGGACAAACAAAATGTGGAACTTCCATCAGGAAAATTAACGGGTAAAAACACCGAGCTTACCGTTAAAACACTAGGAAACTTATCGACTCCAAAAGAATTCAACGATGTTATTATTGTGGCTACGAATGATAATATCGTTCGTTTGAGCGATGTGGGTTATGCGGCTTTAGAACCCGAAAACCTCGAAACTAAATTAACCGAATCTGGAAAACCAATGGTTGGTTTGGCTGTAATTCCGCAACCTGGAACCAATTATTTGGATATTGCCAACGAATTTTACGAACAATTCGATCAACTCAAAAAAGATCTTCCATCTGATATTAAACTGGATATTGCGCTTGACAATACGCTTTTCATAAAAAAATCGGTAGTTGAAGTAGCCGAAACCTTGTTGATTTCCATCATTTTAGTAATCCTAATCATCTTTTTGTTTTTCAGGGATTGGTCGATTGCTTTCAGACCTTTAATTGATATTCCGGTTTCGTTAATTGCCACCTTTTTCATCATGTATTTATGTGGATTTTCGGTAAACGTTTTAACGCTACTTGCCATTGTTCTGGCTACCGGATTGGTAGTTGACGACGGAATTGTAGTCACCGAAAACATATTCAAAAAAGTAGAAGAAGGAATGTCGCCTATCGAAGCTGCTATAAAAGGTTCAAATGAAATCTTTTTTGCAGTAATTTCTATTTCCATTACACTGGCAGCTGTGTTTTTACCTATCATTTTCTTAGAAGGATTCGTCGGACGATTGTTCCGTGAATTTGGTGTCGTAATTGGCGCTGCGGTTTTGATTTCGGCCTTTGTTTCGCTGACATTAACTCCGATGTTAAATGCGTATTTAATGAAAGGTGGCGAACAAAAAAAGACCAAATTCTACGAATTCACCGAACCGTATTTTGTCAATTTAAATAAAGGTTATGCGCAATCGCTGACCAATTTTATGAAACGAAAATGGTTGAGTTTCCCAATCGTTGTGGTTTGTATCGGATTGATTGCTTTGTTTTTCAATATACTTCCAAAGGAAACCGCTCCGTACGATGATCGAAATTTAGGAATTGTAAGTGTTACTACACCCGAAGGTTCCACTTTTGAGTATACCGATCGCTTCATGCAAGAATTATCGCAATTGATTGCCGATTCGATTCCGGAGAAAAAAGTGGCTTTAGTAATCACTTCACCCGGATTTTTATCTTCATCAGTCAATGCTGGAAGAGTTCGTTTAGCCTTGAAAAATCCAGATGAAAGAGAACGTTCTCAAAAAGAAATCGTAGACGATTTGAATAAATGGACCAAAAAATATCCAGATGCCAAAGTCAATGTTTCAGAACAACCAACAATATCGGTCAATCGACGTGGTGGTTTGCCTGTTCAGTACATCATTCAAGCACCGAATTTTGAAAAATTAAGAGAAAAAATTCCGTTGTTTATGGAAGAAGCCAATAAAAACGAAACGTTCTCTAATGTAGATGTGAACTTGAAATTCAACAAACCCGAAATCAACGTAACCATCAACCGAGAAAAAGCTGAAAGTTTAGGAATTTCTGTTTTGGATGTGGCGCAAACACTGCAATTATCCTTGAGCGGACAACGTTTTGGCTATTTTATGATGAACGGAAAACAATACCAAGTCATCGGTCAATTTGATGAAAAAGACCGCGATGCACCGTTGGATTTGACGTCGATGTTTGTCAAAAATAATAAAGGTCAGTTGATTCAATTGGACAATGTGGTCGAAGTGGACGAACAAAGCAATCCGCCGCAATTATTTCACAACAACCGCTACATGTCAGCCACTATTTCAGCTGGTTTAGCCGATGGAAAAAGTATGGGCGATGCGATTGAAGCGATGGACGAAATCAAAGAAAAAGTCTTGGACGATTCGTTTACAACCGATTTAGGTGGCGAATCACGTGATTTTGTAGAAAGTAGTTCGAATACGCTTTTTGCTTTTGGATTGGCTTTACTACTGATTTACCTCATCCTGGCAGCTCAATTTGAAAGTTTTATTGATCCGTTTATAATCATTTTGACCGTTCCGATGGCGGTTGCTGGAGCACTATTTTCACTTTGGTTATTTGGTCAAACGTGGAATATTTTCAGTCAAATTGGAACAGTAATGTTAATCGGACTGGTCACGAAGAACGGGATTCTAATCGTTGAATTTGCCAATCAATTGCGAGAACAAGGCAAGTCCAAATACGAGGCGATTATTGAAGCTTCAGAAGCTCGTTTACGTCCGATTTTAATGACGAGTTTAGCCATTGCGCTTGGTGCGTTACCCATTGCTCTTTCTATTGGTTCGGCTTCAGCCAGTAGAATCGGAATGGGAGTTGTGATTGTGGGTGGAACGATATTCTCATTAGTATTGACATTATTTGTAATTCCGGCTTTTTATTTGATGTGGTCGAGAGCCAAAAAACACCGACCTGAATTTGATAACTTAGAAGCATTAGAACGATAATATTATGTTTTTAAAAAAATTATATATACCACTTTTTATAGTATTCTTCGGGCTTCAATCTCTAGCCCAAGAAGTACTTACTTTGGAAGATGCAGTAAAAATTGCATTGGAAAACAATTACGAAATCAAAATAGCCAAAAATGATTTAAAAATTGATGAAACCAATTCGACTGCGGGAAATGCAGGAATGTTACCTACAGTTACAGCTTCAGTTGTAAACAACAACAGTATTTTGAACACTACGCAAACTCAAGCCAGCGGTGAACAACGAACGTTAGACAATGCACGAAATTTAAATTTAACCTATGGTGTTGGTTTGGATTGGACTGTTTTTGATGGCATGCGGATGTTTGCCCGACGTGAGCAATTAAAAGTACTGCAACAACAAGGTGAAGCCGAATTGAAATTGGCCATCGTTACCAAAATAAGTGACGTGTATGCAACGTATTACGATTTGGTTCAACAGCAACAACAATTGAAAGCATTGGATACGGCAATCGTTATTTCAAACCAACGATTGACTACTGCTCAAAATCGTTTTTCCATCGGGAAAGCATCAAAATTGGAACAATTGAATGCGCAAGTTGATTTGAATACTGATACGAGTTCGCGCTTAAAGCAACTCGAATTGTACCGAAATGCCAAAATTAAATTGAATGAAATTCTGGCACGAGACACGTCTTTAGATTTTAAAGTTACCGATGAAATTGAAATCGACAACTCGTTAGTATTCATAGATTTAAAATCGTTAGCCGAAAAACAAAATCCGCAGTTACAAGCACAAGTTTTGGCGAAAAATAGTGCCGAGTTACAATTGAAGCAAGTCAAAGCTGGACGCTATCCAACAGTCCGAATCAATTCGGGTTATAACTTCACTCGCTCAGAAGCTTCGTTAGGATTTGTGACGCAATCGTCTGGAAGAGGTTTTGTATACGGAATCAATGCATCGGTTCCAATCTTTGATGGATTCAATCAAAGTCGAAACGAAAAAGTAGCCAAACTTCAAGTAGACAATGCCGATTTAGTCATCAATCAACAAAAGATAATGCTCGAATCACAATTGGCTACTGCTTTTCAAAGCTATCAAACCAACATGGAATTGAGCAAAGTTGAAGAAAAAAACGTAGAAATTGCTAAACAAAACTTAGACATAACATTGGCAAAATTCAAAATAGGAACCATCACTCCTATTGAATACCGAACGGCGCAACTGAATTATGTAGAAGCATTGGTACGATTGAGTAACGCACAATTTCAAACCAAATTATACGAAATCAGCTTAAAAGAATTGAGCGGAAGTTTAAAATTGGACTAGTTTTCATGTATATCAAGTAAGCAAGTTTTAATAAATCTTAAGTTTAAGTTATATTCTTTTTACTTATCTTAGTGTTTTAAATTTGCTGAATGTCAATTAAATCACTTCTTCACACGCCTGCACTCACACACGAGAAATCACTGAAAACTTTGGTCGAAAATCGCACTATTTTTTCACTGAACAATTGCGAATTGAACATTTTTGAAACCTATCAAGAATCGGCTTTGGTTCCGCTAAAATTCAATGATTTAGTTGTGACAAGTATGTTGCGCGGTAAAAAAGTAATGCATTTGTTTGACGAACCCGGTTTTGATTATTTACCTGGAGAAACCGTTGTGATTCCGTCGAATGTGGAAATGAAAATTGATTTCCCTGAAGCTTCCAATCAAAATCCGACTCAGTGTTTAGCATTGGCCATTGATCAAACTAAGATTTCAGAAACGCTGAATTTCTTAAACGAACGCTATCCCAAAGAAGGAACCGACAATTTTTGGCAACTGAATTACCAGAATTATTTCTTTTACAACAATGTTGATTTGGCTTCCACCATCAACAAACTCATCAAAGAATGCATGAGTACATCGATTACCAAAGATGCATTGGCCGATTTGACGTTACAAGAATTACTCATCCGAATAATTCAAACCCAAACCGTAAAATCGATTGATCAAGGTGACCTCAGCAATCAAAATAATGCGATGGCTCAAGTCATTGATTACATCCGTAAAAACTTGAAAGAAGACATTAATTTAAAACATTTAAGTGATAAAGCGTGCATGAGTACTACTTCATTTTATCGTTTTTTCAAACGTGAATTAGGCATGAGTCCGATTGAATTTGTATTAAGTGAAAAGATAAAACACGCTAAGAAATTACTTAAAAACCCTACAATACAAATCAATGAGGTGTGTTATTTGTCTGGGTTTGATGATGCTAATTATTTCATTCGATTGTTCAAAAAGCACGAAGGTGTGACTCCAAAACAATACCAATTGATGAATTTTACGAACTAGTTCATTCATTAAGACGAACTTCTTCCAAATTACTGCTTTCTTCTTCTGAAAAAATTCGGTAGTGCACCACAAATGTTTTACCGTAAGGCGTTTCCAAAGAAAAACCGCCTGCTCCTATTGCATCAGTAACATCCAAAGTAAAATGAGCGTGTTTCCAGTATTCAAATAAATCTTTGTCCAACCAAAATTCAAATCCTTTGATGGTTCCGATGCAAACGTCACCCAATCGAAGATAAAATCCGCCTTTTTCAAAACACTGAGGCTGCGTTCCTTCACAACAACCACCAGCTTGATAAAACATTAAATCGCCGAACTTCTCGCTCAACATCTCAATCAATGCTAAAGCTTTTTCGGTAGCATCAAGTCGTTTTGTTTTTTCCATAATTTAAAAGTAGTAAAAAAATCCACGAACAGAATTTTCAAATTGAATTCAAATTCGTGGATTTCAGTTAGAGGCAAAAAATATATCGATTAAAAGAAACCTAATTTGTTTTTGTTGTACGAAATCAACATGTTTTTAGTTTGGCGGTAATGATCGAGCATCATTTTATGGTTTTCTCTACCAATTCCCGATTGTTTGTAACCTCCAAATGGCGCTCCAGCAGGATAAGCATGGTATTGATTCACCCAAACACGTCCGGCTTGAATCGCTCTTGGCACTCGATACAATTCGTGCGCATCACGTGTCCACACACCAGCTCCCAATCCATACAAAGTATCATTGGCAATTTCAATCGCTTCTTCGGTAGTTCTAAATGTGGTAACCGCCAAAACTGGTCCGAAAATTTCTTCTTGAAAGATTCGCATCTTGTTGTGACCTTTAAAAAGTGTAGGCTGAATGTAGTATCCGCCATCCAAATCATCGCCTAAATGATTCACATCGCCACCGCATAATAATTCGGCTCCTTCTTCTCTACCCAATTTGATGTACGATAGAATTTTGTCTTTTTGAATTTGAGAAGCTTGTGCGCCCATCATTACAGTTGGATCCAATGGGTTTCCGACTTTGATTGCTTTGACGCGTTGTAATACTCTTTCAATGAATTTATCGTAAATCGATTCATGAATCAACAAACGTGACGGACACGTACACACTTCACCTTGATTTAAAGCAAAAAGCACTGCGCCTTCGATGGCTTTATCCAAAAACTCATCATCAGCTTCCATAACCGATGGAAAGAAAATATTCGGTGATTTTCCGCCTAATTCTAATGTAACAGGAATAATGTTTTCGGTTGCGTATTGCATTACCATTCTTCCTGTTGCTGTTGAACCCGTGAATGCTGCTTTGGCCACTTTCGGATTGGTAACCAACGTTCTACCCAATTCACCTCCAAAACCATTTACTATATTTACTACTCCAGCCGGAATCAAATCTTCAATCAATTCCATCAACACCATAATGGATATTGGCGTACTTTCTGCTGGTTTTAAAACCACACAGTTTCCAGCAGCCAAAGCTGGAGCCAATTTCCATGTAGCCATTAAAATTGGGAAATTCCACGGAATGATTTGTGCGATAACTCCCAGTGGTTCATTTACAATAATAGAAACGGTGTCTTTATCTAATTCGGTTATGGTTCCTTCTTCTGCACGAATGACACTGGCAAAGTAGCGGAAGTGATCAATTGCTAATGGAATATCAGCAGCCATAGTTTCGCGAACTGCCTTTCCGTTATCCAACGTTTCAACAGCTGCAATGTATTCTAAATTGGCTTCAATTCGATCGGCAATTTTATTCAACATAATGCTTCGTTCTGTTGCCGATGTTTCGCTCCATGATTGAAACGCATTGTGTGCTGCATCAACTGCCATTTCAATGTCTAGCTTGGCAGAATGTGCCGCTTTTGCCATTGGCTTTCCATCAACAGGAGAAACAACTTCAAAATACTGGCCCGTTGAAGGTGCTGTCCATTTTCCGTTAATGTAATTATCATACTTCTCTTTTAATTGTGGTCTTTGTATTGTACTCATAATTATTAAATTTTAGTTCAATCCAAAAGTACTTTCAAATTCAAAAAAAGAATAGCACAAAAATGACAATTAATAGCACAAAATTGTTAAGTTGAAAATTTTAGCGCTATTTAATTAGATATATCAAAAAAATAAAGCTAAATTTTAATCATATTGATAATTAATTGTTTGACGAATTATATTTCAAAGAAAAATTTAGAATTGAGTATATTTGCTTTCAAATTTTAACGCTACATGGTACAATACAACCCAAAAGATTGGATTACTTTTATATTTCGTTTTCACAAATCAGATACGTTCCGACAATTATTACCGATGATGATTTTCATCGGATTGTACACAGGAATAATTGGTTATTTAGAAATTGAATATTGGAAGTTATCCGAACAAAGTCATGTGAAAAATATTACCATGATGCACGGTATGTTGGGTTTTGTAATTTCCTTATTGTTAGCCTATCGTACTAACACAGCCTATGATCGCTGGTGGGAAGGACGCAAACTTTGGGGTTCATTGGTCAACAACAGTCGTAATTTGGCCATCAAACTTTCGGCAATCTTAAAAGATGAAAACGATCGTCATTTTTTCAGAAAAATCATTCCGAGTTATGCCTCAATTTTAGCCAAACATTTGCGCAATGAAGAAACGAGTAAAATGTTGTTTGAAGGATTGGATTTGGAAATTGACCATCATAAGCACCGTCCGAATCAAGTAGCACAAATGATTTTTCATAAAATAAATGATTTACATAAATCTGGAAAAATTTCGGGTGAGCAACTGATTATTTTGAATACCGAATTACAATCATTTACCGATGTTTGTGGTGCTTGTGAGCGAATCAAAAACACCCCAATTCCCTATTCCTATAGTGCCTTCATCAAGAAATTCATTTTCTTTTACGTGATGACTTTACCTTTTGGATATGTTTTTAGTTTAGGATATTATACAATTCCAGTTGTGATTTTCATTTTTTACGTATTAGCGAGCTTGGAACTCATTGCAGAAGAAATTGAAGATCCATTCGGAACCGACGCTAATGATTTACCCACTGGGAAAATTGCAAGTAATATTAAAAAGCACGTAGAAGAATTAATATAAGTTGTGATTCGCTTTGTAAATTCCAATCTTAATTCTATTTTTGAATTAGAAAAACATCAAATAAAACCTAATGGAACTCATCGGTAAGTATAAAAAATACATCATTATTTCCCTTCTTGTTTTGATTGCCTTTTTTGTTGCTTACAAATTCATCAAAAAGGAATCAATCTTGGAAACTTTTAGTACTTCAGCTAAAGAAGACGATTATGACTATTCTGATGGAAATACGAAAAACGATACATTAGAAAAATATGGTTTTCATGCTGTAGAAAATTACGTAGTTAAAGAAGTGGGTGAAGTAAGAAGAACTCCCAATTTTGCTCCTTATAACACCATTCATAAATTGCGTTTTGGAACTAAAATTTACACCAAAGAAGTCGACTCAACCAGCAACATTGAAATTGATCCTGCATTGATTGCTCGCGAAATTAGAAACGATTATGTAGCCGTTTATGCTAGTAAACCTGTGATGTTTTCGGATATGCCAGTTGGTTACATGGCTAAAGGTGATTTTGTTCGAAAATCAGAGTTTAAGAATTTTAAACCCGAACCTATTAAACCCGAAAAAATAGAGTTTGATGCAGGTGTTAAAGCTACCATCGAAGAAACTATTCTAACTAGTAATGATGGTTTTGCTTTAGCAGATGATTTTAGACGCTACAACAAATCGGTTGTGTATGGAGATTTTAATAACGACGGTCAAAGTGATTTTTCTGTTTTGCTCGATAATGCAGACGGAACACGTTCAGCAGTTTTGATTTACTTTTTTAACGCTGAAAAAAATGTTTATGATTTAATGTTGAAGAAAGCGTATGACGGTTTACTCAATATTAAAAGTATAAAAAAGACCACTTCGATAGTCGTAAATTCTGAAAGTACTAGTTTTCCACTCGACGGAGTTTTGATTACTAATGCTTCCAATTCTGGTTATTTTCATGTATTTAACCCTGACAACAAATCGTTCATGATTTTACCACACTGATAAGTCAATTGAATTAAAACTATAAACAACCTTTTAAAAATACAAATACCTAAAACAAAAAGTGTAAGCCCAATGTCAGAAACTCTAGAAACTTTAGAACCAATTGAGAAAACTTGCCCTAACTGTTCAGCTGTGATTATTGATAACTTCTGCAGTTCTTGTGGCCAAAAGAAATACAAACGAATTGATCGAAAATACGTTATTGACGAATTACAATACACTCTTTTACATACCAACAAAGGGCTTTTCTATTCGATTAAAAAGATATTAAGAAACCCTGGCAAAACAGCTCGTGAATTCATCGAAGGCAACAGAGTAAACCATTACAAACCTGTTTTACTTGTTTTCATACTAAGTGGTATTTCTACCTTCATTTCGTACAAAATTTTAGGCATAACTGAGGTAATGACTGCCTATTACAAGAGCAAACACATGGATTTGAATGCGCAATTAAATGCTGATGTCATGTCATTTTTAGCGAGTTACAATTCAATTATCATGCTTATTCTTGTTCCTTTGTTTGCTATTACCACTAAGTTAGCTTTTCGAAAATGGGGACAGAATTACTATGAACATGTTGTTATGAACTGCTTTATCTTGTCTTGTTATACTTTAGTTAGTATGATTTTAATTTTTCCCTTTTTATTTCTATACCGGAATTCACCCGACACTTTCTTCTTAATATCACAATTATCTTTAGTCCTTATACCAATTATAATCTTTTGGTTTTTTAAAGGATTTTATTCAAATCACCCAACAAAAAGCATCATTTTTCGAACTTTTGGAATATTGGGTTTGACACTTTTGGGTTATATCCTATTAATAATCGTATTTTCAATTGGTTTTGGAATCTACATGGCATTAATAAATCCTGAAGCATTAAAACAATTTGCACCAAAGAAATAATGACAAACTAAGATTTACTTGAAGTTAAGCTTAAATCTTCATGCTATTTCAGAAAATACTAGTCAAAAACGATAAAAACACATTTGCAATGCAATTGTAGTTTATCGAATAAACGTTATCTTTGCACACTCAAAAAAACAATTATTATGCGCATTTCATACAACTGGTTAAAACAATTTTTAAAAATAGAATTACCTTCAGAAGAAACTTCTGCTATGCTTACCGACTTAGGTCTGGAAGTAGAAATAGTAGAATCATTTCAATCGGTTAAAGGTGGATTACTCGGAGTTGTAGTTGGTGAAGTGATGACGTGCGAAAAACATCCTGATGCCGATCGTTTGAAAGTAACAACTGTTAATTTAGGCGATGGAACTCCAGTACAAATTGTTTGTGGCGCGCCGAATGTTGCTGTCGGACAAAAAGTACCAGTTGCCACCATAGGAACTAAATTGTACGATAAAGACGGAAGTGAATTTGAAATTAAGAAAGGTAAAATTCGAGGTCAAGAAAGCCACGGAATGATTTGTGCTGAAGATGAATTAGGTTTGGGTGATAGTCACGACGGAATTATGGTGTTGGATAAAAAAATCAAACCCGGAACAACTTTAGCCGAAGTATTAAAAATTGAAAACGACGAAGTATTCGAAATTGGTCTTACTCCGAATCGAGCTGATGCCATGTCGCATTATGGTGTAGCGCGCGATTTAAGAGCAAGTTTATTGCTAAAAAATAAAAATGTTGAATTAATCACTCCTTCTGTTTCTGCTTTTAGAGTGGATAAAAGAACGTTAAAAATTGACGTCGATGTGGTAGATTCTAAATTGGCTCCACGCTATTGTGGTGTAACAATTTCGGGTGTAAAAGTAAAACCTTCGCCAGATTGGTTGCAAAACCGTTTAAAATCTATTGGATTGACTCCGAAAAACAATATTGTTGACGTTACTAATTATGTACTTCACGCATTTGGCCAACCCTTACACGCTTTTGATGCTTCCAAAATCAACGGAAAAGTAATTGTAAAAACAGTTGCTGCCGGAACCAAATTTGTGACTTTAGATGACATTGAACGTACGCTTCACGAAGAAGATTTGATGATTTGTGACGAAAACGGTCCGATGTGTATTGCAGGAGTTTTTGGTGGGAAAAATTCAGGTGTTTCGGATTCGACTACTTCTATATTTTTAGAAAGTGCCTACTTCAACCCAATTAGTATTCGAAAAACGGCCAAACGTCACGGTTTAAGTACGGATGCGTCGTTCCGTTTTGAAAGAGGAATTGATGTCAATTTAACGGATTACGCTTTAAAACGCGCAGCGATGTTGATTCAAGAAGTGGCTGGTGGCGAAATTACCTCTGACCCAGTTGATTTTTATCCAAAGAAAATAGAAGATTTTACTGTGTTTTTGAATTTTGACAAAGCACGAAAAATAATCGGTCAAGAATTACCGAAAGAAACCATAAAAAAAATACTCGCTTCTCTTGATATCAAAGTGAATAGTGTTACCGATGCTGGATTGGGATTGATCATTCCGTCGTACCGTGTTGATGTTCAACGGGAAATTGATGTTATTGAAGAAATTCTTCGTGTTTACGGCTACAACAACATTGAGTTCTCTAAAAAGTTAAACGCAACCGTTGCCAATTCGCCTCGTAACGAAGATTATAAAATCCAGAACATTGTAGCAAGTCAGTTGAACTCCAATGGTTTCCACGAAATGATGGCCAACTCATTGACTACTCCAGAATACATCAAATTGTCTGCGATGTTGAAAGAAGATTACAATGTCAACATTTTGAATCCGTTGAGTAATGATTTGTCAGTTATGCGTCAATCGCTTTTATTCTCTGGATTGGAAGCTATTTCGTACAACATCAATCGTAAAAATTCGGATTTAAAATTATTTGAATTTGGTAAATCGTACCACAAATTATTATCCGGAAATACCGAGAAAAAACACTTAACCTTATTCCTTTCAGGAAATAGAAGTGGTGAATCGTGGACCAATACTGCTGTAAAACCAACTGATTTCTTCTTGTTTAAAGGATACATCAACGCAATTTTAACTCGTTTAGGATTGACCAAAACTGTTTCTAAACCAGTTGAATCGGATGTTTTTGCCGAAGGAATTGCGATTGCTTCTGGAAATGATACGTTGGTTGAATTTGGTATCATCAAAAAATCAATTTTAAAAGAATTTGATATTAAGCAAGAAGTCTTGTTTGCCGATTTCAATTGGGATTTAGTATTGAAATTAATTTCATTAAAAATCAAGTTCCAAGACATTCCTAAATACCCAGAAGTTAGAAGAGATTTAGCTTTATTGGTAGACGAAAAAGTTAGTTTTGAATCGATTTACAACATCGCCAATCAAACGGAAAAATCATTGTTGAAAGAAGTGAATTTATTCGATGTATATCAAGGTAAAAATTTACCCGAAGGTAAAAAATCATACGCTGTGAGTTTTGTCATTCAAGATGCCACAAAAACATTAACTGATGCACAGATTGATAAAACGATCGGTAAAATCAAACAAAATTTAGAAACCGAACTAGGCGCAAGCTTACGTTAAATACAACAATTTGAATAACGCAATCACAGATAAAACCTATAAAAGACTAGTTATTCAAGTTTCATTGAATGGCTTTAGTTTTTGTATAGTTGACACTTTATCGGAGAAACCGATTGCTCTGAAAAACATTCACTTTGATGCATTTCAACGAAGTGCCAACATCAACGATTTGTACTCTCTGGTATTCAGTGAAAATCCGGAATTATTAAATAAGTACGACGAAATTTCAATCATTCACAGCAATAATTTATCCACTTTTGTTCCCACAGCACTTTTTGATGCTGATTATTTGGGAAGTTATTTACAGTACAATACCAAAGTATTCGATACTGATTTTTTTACTTTTGATAAAGTCGGAAGTTACGACATGAACAATGTGTACATTCCGTACGTCAACATGAACAACTTTTTTATTGATAAATTTGGTTCGTTTGATTACAAACACGCCAATACTATATTGGTATCGAAATTATTGGATGTTTCCAAAAATAATGACGAACGCAAGATGTTTGTTCACAAAAGTGAAAGCCATTTTGAAATTGTTGTCATTCAAAATCAAAAACTACTATTCTTTAACTCGTTCGATTACAAAACTCCAGAAGATTTTATCTATTACATTCTTTTTACTGCTGAACAATTGCAATTGAATCCCGAAAATTTTAAGTTGGAAATCATTGGAGATTGTACTTCAGAAGACGAGTATTTCTCTATCGCTTACAAATACATACGAAACGTTCAATTGTATGATGTATCGTCGGTTCAGAATTCATTTTCCGACAGAGAAAAACGCGAACACTTTATACTTTTACACTCGTGAGAATCATATCTGGTAAATACAAAGGCCGACGCATCAATCCACCACGCAATCTTCCCGTTCGTCCTACAACCGATATGAGTAAAGAAGCGCTGTTCAATGTACTCAACAATCATTTCAATTTTTCTGAATTAAAAATATTGGATTTATTTTCGGGAACAGGAAACATCAGCTATGAGTTTGCCTCGCGTGGTGCCACTCCAATTGTTTGCGTGGATGGTGATTTTGGTTGCATCAAATTCATCAAACAAACGGCGACCGAATTTGATTTTGACATTACCGCCATCAAAAGCGATGTGTTTTCGTTTTTGGAAAAACACAAAGCGTCTTACGATATTATTTTTGCTGATCCGCCTTATGGAATGGAGCAAAAAGACTTTGAAAAACTGATTCTGAAGGTTTTTGAAAACGAACTCTTAGACGAGGAAGGAATGTTGATAGTGGAACATTCAAAACACACCCAACTCAATCATTTAGAGCATTTTTCATTTGATAGAAATTACGGTGGTTCGGTCTTTTCGTTTTATGAATTGGGTACTGAAGAAGTTGATGAATCAGAAGAATCGTAAGATTCTATGACTATAAGATTATAAGACTGTAGGATTTTGAGACTGTAGGACTGTATGATTATAAGTTAAACCAATAGCAAGTCTTACTGTCCTAAAATCTTATAATCCTATAATCAAAAAAAAGCAGACCTATAAGCCGGATTCTGTCACTTTCTTACGAAAATGCCTTATCATTTATCTAGTTCCGAAATTACTCTCGGAATCCATCTTTCTACCCTTCGACAACGGACGAGTAACCCTTAAATGTCGATATACTTGAAATTTCACCGCATAGAGTTTACCTGGTTTCACTACAGCTTAACCTGTACATACTTTCTGTTGCACTTGTCCTCGCCTTTCAACGGTTGGGCGTTACCCAATATGCTACTCTTTGGTGTCCGGACTTTCCTCTCCTCGCCTAGGCGAGCAGCGATAAGGCGGTCTGCGCTGCAAAGGTAATTGTTAATTGCGAATTATAAATTACGATTTTGGAATTTGTTATTTGCTTTTTGGAATTTCAAAACCTATATTTGTAATCAAGTAATCGCTATGGAACAATTTGTAGTATCAGCTCGAAAATACCGTCCGCAAACATTTAAAGATGTTGTCGGACAACAAGCTATTACCAACACTTTGCTGAATGCCATAGAAACCAATCACTTGGCTTCTGCTCTATTGTTTACTGGTCCGCGTGGCGTTGGAAAAACTACTTGTGCTCGAATTCTAGCACGAAAAATCAATCAAGCTGGTTACGATGATCCAAATGAAGATTTTGCTTTTAATGTCTTCGAATTGGATGCGGCTTCGAATAACTCAGTAGATGACATTCGAAATCTGATTGATCAAGTTCGAATTCCACCACAAACGGGTCAATACAAAGTGTACATCATTGATGAGGTTCACATGTTATCGTCTGCGGCTTTCAATGCGTTTTTGAAAACCTTAGAAGAACCGCCAAAACACGCCATTTTCATATTGGCTACGACCGAAAAACACAAAATCATTCCGACTATATTATCGCGTTGTCAAATCTTTGATTTCAAACGAATTACCGTCAAAGATGCTAAAGAACATTTGGCAGAAGTAGCTCAAAGTCAAGGAATCCAATTTGAAGACGATGCTTTACACATTATCGCTCAAAAAGCCGATGGTGCGATGCGCGACGCTTTGTCTATTTTTGACCGTGTGGTTTCGTACTGCGGAACCAATTTGACACGACAAGCCGTAACTGAAAATTTGAATGTGTTGGATTACGAAACCTATGTCAACGTAACCGATTTGATTTTGGAGAATAACATTCCTGAAATTTTGGTGGCTTACAATGATATTTTATCCAAAGGTTTTGACGGACATCATTTTATTGCAGGTTTGGCAAGTCATTTTAGAGATTTATTGGTGTGCAAAAACCCAGCAACACTGACTTTATTGGAAGCAGGCGAACAAGCGCAACTGCTGTACGGTCAACAAGCACAAAAATGCAATGGCGACTTTTTATTGAAAGCCATTGAAATTGCCAATGATTGTGATTTGAAATACAAGGTTTCTCAAAACCAACGATTGTTAATCGAATTAACACTTATGCAATTGTGCTCTATCAACTTTGATGGAGAAAAAAAAAAGCTGACTTTATAATTCCGCCTACCTACTTCAGACGAAATGATTTTTCGATTAAAGAAGTAGTTACTCAACAACCCCAAACTGAGAAATCAATTCCTCCGGAAGTTAAAATTCCGGAAGTTGAAGTTAAAGAAGAACCAAAAGTAATTCTGGAACTTCAACCAATAACTCCAATTGAAAATTCTCCATCTCCAAAACCAGTAGATTCTAACGAACCCAAAGTTTCGGCTTTATCGTTGGCAAGTATTCGTGCGAAAAAAGAACTGTTAGAACAACAAAAAGGTGTTGTGAAGCAAGATGTTCAATTGCCTGCCGAGCAATTTTCTGAAACCGAGATGCTTCAATTTTGGTTCAAATACGCCGATCGATTAGGAGATAAAGGTCATAAAATAATGGAATCGTTGTTGCGCATGAACGAACCCAAATTAGAAGGTTTTAAGATTGTATACGAATTACCTAACGAAGGTTCCAAAATCGATTTTGAAAAAGAAAAACCCGAACTTTTAGGTTATTTACGCGGTCATTTACACAATCACGAAATTACAATAGATGTGATTGTAAATGAAGGAATCAAAAGTAAAATAGCTTTTACGAGCCAAGACAAATACAATCGTTTGAACGAAATCAATCCAAATGTTGAGTTACTCAAAAAGACGTTTGATTTGGATATATAAAAAAAGCCTCATAGTTGAGGCTTTACTTTTACTTTATCTTTCTACGTTCGCGTTCGGTTTTCAATAAATTCAATTCTCTGCTCGTTTGCCCAGCAACTGAAGTATTTTCTTCGGCACGTCGAATCAAATACGGCATCACATCGCGCACTGGTCCAAAAGGTAAATACTTGGCCACATTATAACCGTGAGCAGCCAAATTGTAACTGATGTTATCGCTCATTCCGTACAATTGTCCGAACCACAAACGTTGGTCGTTTTTTGCAATTCCGTTAGCATTCATCATTTCCATTAACTTATACGAACTTTCCTCATTATGCGTTCCTGCGAAAATCGCCATTCGATCAATGTGTTTCATCATGTAATCAACGGCTGTATTGTAATTGTCATCTGTTGCTTGTTTAGAAGCGCAAATAGGAGTTGGATAACCTTGTTCTTCGGCACGTTTGTGTTCTTTTTCCATGTAAGCGCCACGAACCAATTTCATTCCGATGTAAAAACCATCCGCATTGGCTCTTTCGTGTAAACTTTTTAAATAATCCATACGATCCCAACGGTACATTTGCAACGTATTGAAGACAATGACTTTTTCTTTGTTGTAGCGACGCATCATTTCTTCTACTAAATCATCGGCAGCATCTTGCATCCAACTTTCTTCGGCATCAATCAGTAAAGCCACGTCTTTTTGGTGTGCTGTTTTACAGATTAAATCAAAACGCTCTTTCACTTTATTCCATTCGGCTTGTTCATCATCAGAAAGCGGTTGCTTCGCTCCTACTTTTTCGTACAAATCCAAACGACCTAAGCCTGTTGGTTTGAACACCGCAAAGGGAATTGCTTGACGTTCTTTGGCGAATTCAACTGTTTTCAATGTCATTTCTAAAGCAGCATCAAATTGTGCTTCTTCCTCTTTGCCTTCTACTGAATAATCCAACACAGACGAAACGCCTTTAGTATACATTTTATCAACCACAGTCAAACAGTCGTTTTCATTTACACCTCCACAAAAATGATCAAAAACCGTTGCACGAATCAGTCCGTCAACTGGTAAATGCGCTTTTAAAGCAAAGTTGGTAACGGCTGTTCCGATTCGAACTAATGGTTCGCTGGCAATCATTTTGAAAAGAAAATACGCTCTATCAAGTTCGGTGTCGCTTTTTAAAGAGAAAGCAACTTGAGTGTTGTTGAAGATTTTATCCATTGATTATAAATAATGTAACTAATTATCAGTTAAAACATTAAAATAGTAAGTATGTATAATGTTTGTACAAATATAATTAGAATTTGATAATTTTTATTTAGAATTGGCTATTCTTTTTATCATTCCGTTAAAAATAAAAAAGTGAAAAGGCAGCATGCTGTACCAATACAATCGACCGAAAATTCCCTTCGGACGAAACGTAGCAATTTGGTGTAAATAATTCTCCTCGTCGATTCTGAATTCGAGCCAAGCTTCACCTGGAACACGCATTTCGGCAAATAATAAGAGTCGTTTGTTTTCTTTATCGGCTAATAAAACCCGCCAAAAATCGAGTGAATCACCATTGTCCAGATGCGTCGGACTTGTTCTTCCTCTTCGCAATCCAACTCCACCAAACAATTTATCAATAAAACCACGCAATTGCCACATCCAACTGCCGTAATACCAACCTTTTTCACCGCCAATCGACCAAATATTATTGAGCACTTGATTTACATCGTCAATCTTCATTTTTTTAGAATCTTTCAAACAACCGTAGTTCGGAATTTGTATGTAGTTGGATAAATTATGAGTTAAACGACTACTGGTCAAACTGTCTTTCCAACTCGAAATCACTAAATTCTGTTCGATTTTTTGGAAGGCCAATTTGATGGCATCCACATACGAAATCGGTTTGATGTTGAGCATTTTTTGGAGTCGGTTGTCTTTGCAAATTACTTCGACTTTCATACTATCGACTAAATTCATGGCTAGTTTATAGGATGTTGAAGTCACAAAATACAACCAATAGGACGACAATTTGGGCGTCATTATCGGAACAGTGATGATGACCAATTTAATACGGCGTGTTTTGGCATACAATTGCATCATTTGTTTGTACGTGATGATGTTCGGTCCGCCAATATCAAACGATTGGTTGAAACAATCCTCTCGATTTTGTACACCAATTAAGTAATTCATAACGTCTCGAATGGCAATCGGTTGGGTTTTGGTCAACACCCATTTTGGAGTAATCATGATGGGCAATTTTTCACATAAATCGCGAATAATTTCAAACGATGAACTTCCCGAACCGACTATGATTCCGGCTTTTAAAACCGTTAAATTATGTTGACCTTCCGACAAAATCTTTTCTACATTATTGCGTGAAAGCATGTGTTTGGATAATTGTGGATCGTTGACAATTCCGCTCAAATAAATTACTTGCTTTAAATTCATGAATTGGGAATACTGATTGAAATTGTAAGCGGTTTTGGCTTCCATTTCATCAAAATTGACCGTAGAGCTCGACATCGAATGAATCAAAAAGTAGGCAATATCAATGTTTTGAGGACAATTTTCAAAACTGACTTCATCTAAAAAATCAACTTCCCAAATTGTAATTAATTGTAGTGTATTCGCATCCAAACCCAAACGCATTGCATCGCGAACAGCGCAGATTACTTCATGACCTTGCGAGAGTAACTCGGGCAACAAACGTCGACCTACATAACCATTCGAACCTGTTAATAATACTCTCATATTTAATTATTTAATGCAACCACAAATTGCGAAATACTTTGGACTTGTCGTAATCGTTGGCTTGTTTTTCGATATTAAAATACCGATTGGTTCTCGGATCGTTTCCGACTCCAGCCAAATACGCCCAATTACCCCAATTGCTCGAAACATCATAGTCTATTAGTTGCTCTTCGAAATAAGCTGCACCCAAGCGCCAATCGAGTTGCAAATCGTTAATGAGGTAACTCGCAACATTTTGTCGTCCGCGGTTGCTCATAAAACCCGTCAATTTTAATTCGATCATATTGGCATCAATGAAATCATTTTTGGTTTTCCCATTGATCCACATTTCAAGTATTTTTTGATTGGTGTTTACCGATTTTGTTTCGCCTGCAATTCCGCTCGGTTGAAACAATTTGGTTTGGTGTTTTTTGAACATGAATCGAAAGAAATCACGCCACAACAATTCGAATTCCAACCAATACGTCGAATCGTTAGCGCCAAATTGTTTTTCGTATTTTTTGATTTCACTGTGAATGAAACGCGCCGAAATACAACCCATTGCCAACCAAGCTGAGAATTTTGATGAATAATTGGAACCCACCATTTCGTTGCGGGTTTCTTTGTATTTCGACAAACATTTGGTTTCGTAGAAATAGTGATTCAGACGTTTAATTGCTTCGGATTCGCCGCCTTTGAATTGAATCGCTGCTCTTTCATCGATAGCAATTTCTTCCAAATCCAATTCGGATAGAGTTGGCAATTCTAATGCAGGAATTTCGGGTGACACAATGGTTGTTGGTGCATCAAAAATGGACCTAATAACCGATTCTTTTTCTGTCTTTTTTCTGAAATTGGTAAATACATCGGGAATGTCTTTGATGGAAAAAGGTAAATCTTCGGCGTGGTACAACGTGCTTGTACTGAAGGTTTCAAACTGGCAACCTAGTTTAAATAATTCTTTTTGAACCAATGCTTCCGTCTGTTTTTCTTCGAAAGCAACTTCCCTTTTAGCATAAACTTTTTTAACATTGAAATGGTGTGCAATTTTAGGCAATTCTACTTCGGGTTTTCCTTTGACTAAAAGCAATCCAGAACCTAATTTTCGTAGGTTCTTATCCAAATCAGCTAATGATTCCAGTAAAAATTGTGCTCTAAAACTACCCATTTTTTTGAATCCGAATGAGGTTGTTTTAAAATGGTCTTCATCCAAACAATACACCGGAAGTACTTGATCGTTTTGAGCTATGGCTTTTACTAATGTTTCATTGTCGGTCAATCGCAAATCGGTTTTGAACCAAATTAATGCAGTTTTCATAATTCATTTATCTTTTTTAAATATGTGTCTGCTTGTTCCAATAAAGCAATTTTATCTTCTGATTTCATTTTGTTCCACACATTGTACATCATTCCAATGCGCGGATTTTTACTCAATTTATCTTGATGGCGATCGTAGAAATTCCAATATAAACTATTGAACGGACACGCTTTTTCTCCCGTTTTTATCGATTTCTTGTAATAACACGAAGCACAATAATGACTCATTTTATCAATGTAAGAAGCCGAACTCACATACGGTTTTGTGCCGACGATTCCGCCATCGGCAAACTGACTCATACCGCGTGTGTTGGTGATTTCCACCCATTCGATGGCATCAATGTAGATTCCAAGATACCATGCATCAACTTCGTCAGGATGAATTCCGGCCAAGAGCGCAAAATTCCCCGTAATCATTAACCGCTGAATGTGATGCGCATACGCATATTCGAGCGACTGTTTAATGGAATGCTTGAGGCAATTCATCTTAGTATTGCCAGACCAAAACCATTCGGGTAATTTAGTGGTATGATTGAAATAATTCAACTGACTGTAATTAGGCATTTGATTCCAATAAATCCCGCGCATGTACTCACGCCAACCAATGATTTGTCGCACGAAACCTTCCAATTGATTGTACTGAATGGCTTCGGGACGACGTTGCCATTCTTCGATGGCGCGATCGATTACTTCTTTGGGTGAAATCATTTTGACATTCATCGAAAAAGACAAACGCGAATGATAAATTGACCATTCACTTGGTGTCATTGCATCTTGAAATGTTCCGAAAAAAGGCAAGCATTCGGTAACAAAAAAGTCGAGTAATTCTAACGATTGCTTTCTATTGACTGGCCACAAAAAAGCTTTGGAATTGATGGTTCCGATGGTTTTACAATTCGTTTTTTCAATCATGGTGACGATTTCTGAAACATCCCAATCAAACATTAATGGCTCGATGGGTTTGTGTTGTACTGGTAATTTTTTACGATTTTCTTCGTCGTAATTCCATTTACCTGTAAGAGGCTGATTGCCTTCCATTAAAACGTCATGTTTTTTACGCATATATCGGTAAAAACTTTCCATTAAGAATGTTTTTTTTCCTGAAAAGAAATCACCTAATTCAGTTCGAGTTGCTAGAAAATGTTCGGAATCATATGCTTTAAAAGAAATTGTCAACGACTTACACAACTGTTGCAATTGTTGGTCTAATCGAAATTCATCGGGTAATTGGTATTCGAAATGAGTGAAATTATGTTTTTCAATTAAATACTGAATATTTTCAGCAAACGATTGTTGGTTCGAAACATCATCCAAAGGAATATAAATGACGTTGTGCTGTACTTTTAATTCATCTGCAAAAATGCGCATCGCCTTAAAAAAACCTACTACTTTTTGAATGTGATGAACGGCGTAATCCGTTTCGGAACGCACTTCCATCAACACATAAGTAATCGAATCATCTATAGTATCGAACCATGAATGCTTACTGTTGAGTTGGTCTCCGAGAATTAAACGTAAGGTTTTTGACATTATATTATTTTGCTTTGAAACATTAAGGAATTAAGGTTATTAAGATTCTAAATCCGTAAACATTAAGTAACTATTACTATTCACTAATCACTTTTTCGATCTACACTTATCACTACAGTACTTGACTTCATCCCATACTTTTTCCCACTTTTTGCGCCAAGAAAAAGGCCGATTGCACGACAAACACATTTTACTAAGTAAGTTTTGTTTTTTTACTCCGCGCATTGGATTTTAAGTTAGGGTTGGATACGTGTTTGTTCAGAATTCGTTTACCTTCTTCTTTTACATCATCTTTTTTTCGGAAACTCCAAACGATGTCGCTGGCGTATTTTCGAGTTTCTTCTACGTCTACAATTGGAAACGGATAGTCTTTACCGATTTCGCATTCGTACAATTGTTGGTCCATTACACTCAATTTCCAAGGTTCGTGGATCAAGTGAGGCGGAATTTTCTCCAATTCGGGCAACCATTTTTTAATGAACAACCCTTCTGAATCGTGGTCTTCAGAATTTTTAATTGGATTGTAAATTCGAATGGTATTGATTCCGGTTACACCCGCTTGCATTTGAATTTGCGGGTAATGAATTCCGGGTTCGTAATCCAAAAACTGACGAGCCAAGAAATGCAAATCGCGCCAATCTTGCCACAAATTGAATACAAAAAACGAAACTACCATGGCACGCATTCGAAAATTGATGTAACCCGTTTGTACCAGACAACGCATGCAAGCGTCTACAATTGGAATTCCGGTTGTACCATTTTGCCACGCTTGGATGTAAGCTTCATTTTTGGATTTAACCAAAACATCATACGCTTTGTTTACGTTTTCAAATTCCATTCGGCATTCGTCTTCAAATTTTTGCATGAAATGACAATGCCAATGCAAACGTGAAACGAAATTGGACAATGCTCGTTTGTTGGGAGAAGAATCATAATGTTGCATAGTGTATTGGTACACCATACGCATACTGATGTTTCCGTAAGCCAAATACGGCGATAGTCGACTGCAACCTGTTCGACTCAATAACGGTTTGGAAATGTGTTTGCTGTAATTGACGTGCCGTTCTTTGATGAAATTGTCCAAGTAGCGCCACGCCCAATATTCGCCTCCTTGTTGGAAGCTTTTATTGCGTTGGGTAATTGAATCATCGAGCGGATTTCCCTTAATTTCATCGTAAAACTCATCGTCTAAACGAAGAAAATTCCACTGCGATTCATTGATGATTTTTGGAACGGCCGTCATTTGTTGCGTCCATCTTTTATCCCAATCTTTTCTGGATTTTAACTTTCGGATTACACCGTGCAATTGGTATTCCTTCCAAAAAATAGAATACTTTTGAAAAAAATGTTGCATTTGAAGATCGCGATCAAAGGTGAGTTTATTTCCGACTTCCTGATGCGAAAAAACCGACTGAATATCAAACGTTGAAGTTAGTTTTAAAAATACATTTTCAACTTCATCATGACAATAGTACAACTGAAATTGTTTTGGATTTAAACGTTTTTGAATGTCTTGAATCGATTCGAAAATAAACCTCCAGTGGCGTTCATCCGAGTCGTCGTAAGCCATAACCGAAGGTTCAAAAATATAAAGTAATAAAACGGGCAATGGTTCTTGCAAGGCATAAAAAAGCGGTTCGTGGTCAATCAGACGCAAATCTCTTTTAAACCAAACAATATTTATCGCTGTTTTATTCAATGTAATGAATTGGAATTGAGGTTAATTCTTTATCAGGTTTGGCATAACTCAACCGATCCAAACGAACGGTTTTATGGTAACTATCTAAGCCTGAACACGTAATTGTATTTGCTTTTTCGATGTCTAAAAACCCATCTTTACACTGGCAATCTGCTGGAAAATAAACTTGCTTGATTTCGGCTATTACCAAAATTGTATTATTGATTTCAAGGTCGATGCGTTGTTTGAACTGCATTCCGAGTTGGATGTGACTTTCATTTACATAAGGCGCCAAAAAGTCATTTTTATATTCGGGAGTCAGACTTGATACCTCAAATTCCGAAATGGTTCTATCGTATCGAGCAGATGTTTGATGCGCTTGTTTGAAAATGGTTTCATTCAAATGATTGATGGTGAAAAATTCGGTTTCAATTATGTTTTCTAAGGTATGACGTTCCACAACTCCAGGTCGGAAAATGACTCCCATCAATGGCGGATTGGCTCCGATGTGCATAATTGAACTAAAAACGGCCAAATTCAATTGCTCATTTTTATTCTTAGTTCCGATGAGACAAACACTTTTGAACCCGCCTAAGCTATTCACAAAATTGACTCTTTCTTGCTTTTCCATTTCCATCAACTGATGGTAATTGATAAAATTCTGATTCTCTACCATTATTTGATTACTATTATTGATTCCAAAGAATCCATTTTCTTTCACTATTGAGTTTGAAAGTCCCAATGTGCTCTTTATTCCACTCATTGGGTCCGATTAAAGACAAAAAATTAGCTCCATTTTCGTTGCGATACAAATGATAAATCTCACCAACTACTGGCTCAAAGGTAAATTTGGCATTGTAAATAATTTGGTTCCATTCGTATTCTTGCATGAGGTTTTCGTATTGCGATTTCAGTTCGTTAAATTTTTCTTCGAACTCTTTGTTAACATTGGTTACGCCTCTTCGTTTCCAAGCCACCACATCATCTATTTGGATTACTGGAGCACCAACATTGGTTGAATAGGTCAATACATTAGCATTGTAACCTTCACTTTCGGAAAAAACTACATTATCGGGTTTTTTACTTTCCATTCAATTAGCGTTTTGAAATTTTATTATTGGTAATGGCACGTTGTAAATTGCATTTGAAACGATCAATTCCTTCTACTCTTTTGGACGCGTGTTTGGTTTTACAATTTTCCACTCGTTCGCGCCACAATTTGTAGCTATTGAATTTTAACTCTCTCTTCATCAGTGCTTTTACATCGGATTCCGATAAACCAAACTGAAATTTGATGGCGTCAAACGGAGTTCGATCTTCCCATGCCATTTCAATTATTCGATCGATTTGAACCTCGTTTAATTGTTTGTTTTCGATTGCAGCAATAATCGGCTTCATAAAATTGTTTAACTTTTAGCAAAATTAATTAAACAAAAGTAAGCAAATAATATTCTCTTTATCACAAAAAAAACCAAAAAAAGCGTTTATTTTGCTGACACATTTAAACTGTATCATGCAATCCATTTCTGCCAACAACTATTTCATACACTTCAACGAAAAAGGATACTCCATTCTGAATGATTTTTTAGTGGAAAAAAATTATTCTTCGCTGTTCATTTTAGTAGACAGCCACACAAATGAATTTTGTCTACCTTTATTTTTACCTTATTTAGCGACAGAAATTTCGATTGAAATTATTGAAATTGAAGCAGGTGAAAATTTAAAAAACATAGAGACTTGTGCGCAAATTTGGACCGCTTTAACCGAATTGGGAGCTGACAGAAAAAGCCTGATAATTAATGTTGGTGGTGGAGTGATTACTGATATTGGCGGATTTATAGCCTCAACCTACAAAAGAGGTATTGACTTTGTAAACGTTCCTACAACATTGTTAGGTATGGTCGACGCTTCAGTTGGCGGAAAAAACGGCGTAGATTTAGGTCATTTGAAAAACCAAATTGGCACCATTACCGTTCCACAATTATTGCTGATTGATACTCGATTTTTAGAAACGTTACCGCAAAACGAAATGCGTTCGGGTTTAGCAGAAATGCTCAAACACGGTTTAATTCGTGATAAGTTGTATTGGGAGCAATTCTTGGATTTGTCAACTTTAAATTTCAATGATTTGGATGTTTTGATTTACCGTTCTATTGAGATCAAAAATGAAATCGTCAAACAAGATCCAACTGAAAATGGAATACGAAAAGCATTGAACTTCGGTCATACATTGGGTCATGCCATTGAAAGCCATTTTTTAGACACTGAAAAGCAACTGTTACACGGCGAAGCTATTGCTGTTGGCATGGTATTGGAAAGTTACATTTCCAGAGAAAAAGGATTACTTACTGAAGCAGAATACCAACAAATTAAAGAAACTATAATCGGTATATTTGAAACCGTTGAGTTCGGTGAAAATGACATTGAAAATATTCAAAATTTACTCATTCATGACAAAAAAAATGAGTACGGAAAAGTACAATTTGCACTTTTGGATGGAATTGGAAAATGCATCATCAATCAGTCTGTTGATAAGGAATTGATAATCAAGTCGTTTGAAGATTACAAAATATAATATTTTTTTAAAAAAATACTTGCAAAAGGCTTATTTTATTTTTTACATTTGCCCTAATGATAAAAAACAGTAACACCATAAACTATAGCGTTTCAAAGCACAAAACAAATACTGGTTTTCAAGTATTGTGTGTTACTTTTTTGACTTCAATCCGAACGATTTTAGGATTGTTTTTAGAAATCATCAAAACAGAGACAACTAAACTTCCTATTATTTACGCTAACATTAGAGTTTGAATCATAGATTAATTCCGTTTTTTTATTAATCTTATATCCTTTTCTCACACTAATGAATACTAAATATTTCGACTTAATTAATCAGACTTATTATTTTCCTCAAGAAGAATTCACCCTGAATAAAGAGAGTGCGCTTCAGTTTCACAATATTGATTTAATGAAACTGGTTGAACAATACGGAACTCCTTTAAAATTTACCTATTTACCACAAATTTCCAACAACATTAAAAGAGCTAAAAACTGGTTCCGAAATGCAATGGAAAAGAACAAATACGAAGGAAAATATTATTATTGTTACTGCACAAAGAGTTCTCATTTTGAATACATAATGAATGAAGCTTTTAAAAATAACATTCACATTGAAACTTCATCAGCATTTGACATCAATATTGTTGAGAATTTATTAGAGAATGGAAAAATCAACAAAAGCACATACATTATTTGTAATGGTTTCAAAAGAGATCAATACATCACTAATATTGCTCGATTAATCAATAATGGTCACAAAAACACCATTCCTATTATTGATAATTATGAGGAATTGGATTTACTGCAAGCAGAAATAAAAGGTAAATTCAAAATCGGTATCCGAATTGCTGCTGAGGAAGAACCAAAATTTGAGTTTTATACTTCGCGTTTGGGAATTGGATATAAAAATATCGTAGGATTCTACAAAAAACAAATTCAGGAAAATGATAATTTAGAGTTGAAAATGCTCCACTTTTTCATCAATACCGGAATTAATGACACCGCCTATTATTGGAATGAGTTGGTAAAATGTATCAAGGTGTATATTGCACTAAAAAAAGAGTGTCCATCGCTTGACGGATTGAACATTGGTGGTGGATTTCCAATAAAAAACTCTTTAGCGTTTGAATACGATTACCAATACATGATTGACGAAATCATCAATCAAATTAAAATAGCTTGTGAAGAAGCCGAAGTAGATGTTCCCAATATTTTTACTGAATTTGGTTCATTTACCGTAGGAGAATCAGGTGGAGCGATTTACCAAGTACTATATCAAAAACAGCAAAATGACAGAGAAGCGTGGAACATGATTGACAGTTCGTTCATCACTACTCTACCCGATACTTGGGCCATCAACAAACGTTTTATTATGTTGGCCATCAATCGTTGGAACGATACCTACGAAAGAGTTCTGTTGGGCGGAATGACATGTGATAGTGATGATTATTACAATTCTGAGCAAAACATGAATGCCATTTATTTGCCTAAATACAACAAAGAAAAACCATTGTACATCGGATTCTTTAATACGGGAGCATATCAAGAAACCATAGGCGGTTATGGCGGATTACACCACTGTTTGATTCCACAACCCAAACACATTCTAATTGATCGCGATGAAAACGGAATTTTAGCAACTGAAGTTTTCTCAGATCAACAAACTGCCGATGATGTAATGAAAATTTTGGGCTACACTAAGAAATAATTGACAGTTAAGCCATTACAAAAGGCAACAGTAAGTTTATCGAAAATAACAAAAAACAGTTTGAAGTTTTAAAAAAATAGTTTTTCTTTGAAGCACAAACGATAAATCACAAACACAAACAAAAAAATGAGCAAAGGTCCAATAAGTCAATTCATTGAGAAGAATTACCTTCATTTCAATTCTGCGGCTTTAGTTGATGCAGCGAAAGGTTACGAGCAACATCTGCTGGAAAACGGAAAAATGATGATTACTTTGGCGGGTGCAATGAGTACTGCCGAATTGGGAAAATCGTTAGCAGAAATGATTCGTCAAGATAAAGTACACATTATTTCATGTACTGGAGCAAACCTTGAAGAAGACATTATGAACTTAGTAGCTCATAATTCATACAAAAGAGTTCCCAACTACCGCGATTTAAGTCCGCAGGAAGAATGGGATTTATTAGAAAATCACTACAACAGAGTTACCGACACTTGCATTCCAGAAGAAGAAGCCTTCCGAAGATTACAGTCGCATTTATATGATATTTGGAACAATGCTGATTCGAAAGGCGAACGTTATTTTCCGCACGAATTCATGTACCAAATGATTAATTCAGGTGTGTTGAAACAGTACTACGAAATTGATCCAAAAGATTCATGGATGGTTGCCGCAGCTGAAAAGAATCTACCTATTGTGGTTCCGGGTTGGGAAGACAGTACTATGGGAAATATTTTTGCTTCGTACTGTATTAAAGGTGAATTCAAACCTACTACTATGAAAAGTGGCATCGAATACATGATGTGGTTGGCCGATTGGTATCCAAAAAATTCTGGAGGTAAAGGAGTTGGTTTCTTTCAAATTGGTGGTGGAATTGCTGGAGATTTCCCTATTTGCGTGGTTCCGATGTTGTACCAAGATATGGAAATGCATGACATTCCGTTTTGGAGCTATTTCTGTCAGATTTCAGATTCGACTACTAGTTATGGTTCTTATTCTGGCGCAGTTCCCAACGAGAAAATTACTTGGGGTAAATTAGATATTCATACTCCAAAGTTCATTATTGAGTCGGATGCGACAATTGTTGCTCCTTTAATCTTTGCTTATTTATTAGATTTATAATACCTTTTTATGAGAAGAATTATTGTTGATTACGCAAAACTAACTGGCGATATTTTAAACTTATTAGTTGAGAAATTTCCTGAAGGATATGATGATACCGATATCATTCGTTTCAGAAATGCTCAAAACGAATTAATTGAAGCGGTTGAAGTTAGAACGGAAGACACTATTTATTTGGTGAAAGTAAGTACTAAACTGGCCAGCAGAATGGAAAAATTTGAAGAAGAAGATGAAGATTTGGATGCAGTAATCGAACCAATCGCACCCGTAAAAGGATTGGATTTAGACGATGATGATTTGCCAAGTGATGATGATGATGAAGAAGAAGACTTGTTAAAAGACAAAGGTGGTTCTGACGATGGTGACGATGACGACGACGACGATGATGATTTTGAATCTTCAGATAACTTTGACGATGATGATGACGAAGAATAAAAGTTAAAATTCTAAATAACAAATCCCAAATTTCAAAACTATCTATTGGAATTTGGGATTTGTTTTTTCATTTATTTCAAATACCGTTCTTCAAAAATACGCTGATGGTGATTTTGATGACCAATCATAATAAATCCCAAAGCGCGTACTGACATCGGATTATCTGAAGCGATTCCAATGCGCAGTAATTGTTCTTCCGTAAAAGTTTTGTACAAGTAAATAGTCGAATGACGCACTGCTGATAACTCAGTCAGCAATTCCATGATACTTCTTTTATTGGCATTGGCTTCGTCGGCATAATCATTTTCATCAAAACTAGGTAACTCGGTTTTGTCATTACGTGCAAAACGCAATGCTCTGTAGGCAAAAATTCGCTCCGAATCAATAATGTGTTGAATGATGTCTTTGATGGTCCATTTTCCTTCCGCATAACGGTAATCAAATTTATCCATCGGGATATCTTGAACAAATTTGATGAATCGATGCAATGAAATCTCCAATTCTTCAATCAGCGTGTATTCATCCGAAACTTGATTAATGTAATTGGTATAATACGAACCGTATTCGTGGGCATGCAATTGTGATGGCTTCATTTTAATTTTTGTTTAAACTTAGTGTTCTATGCTTTATTATTACTTCTCCATTAACCGTAACCCAATCGGTAAGTAAAGTTAATTGAAAAGCAAGACTTCGTCCTAAATCAGTCAATTCATACTCTACTCTTGGTGGAACTTCAGGATAAATAGTACGTTTTACAATGCCATCTGCTTCTAGATTACGTAAAGTAACTGTGAGCATTCGTTGCGAAACATCACCTATTTTGTTTTTCAATTCGTTGAATCGCAAGGTTCCGTATCCGCCCAAAGCATAAATCGACAATAAAGTCCATTTATCACTTATTCGAGCAATTATATCACGAACCGGACAAACTCCGTTTTTAGTAGAATTGGCCAATTCGAAAATTTCTTTAAATTTTTTTCCATCGACAATCGCAGTGTTTTCCATATTAGTTACTTCTGTGTTACTTAACTACCATGCTGTACCTTCTTGCACAGTCAATAGTTACTATTTAATTTTGGGTTATCAAAAGTAACTATTATAAATTAAAAAGTAAAAAAAATGGCTAAAATTTTAGTAACCGGTGCAACGGGCACCAATGGAAAAGCGTTGATAAAAAGACTTAACGAACTGAAAGCAGACTTTCGTATTGGAGTTCGAAATCAAGAACAGGCAGAAAAATTATTTCCCGGAAGTCAGATTGCCCAATTTGATTTCAGCGATCCAAACACCTATGAAAATGCAGTTCAGAATGTGGATAAAGTTTTTTTACTTGGTCCGCCATTAACTTTGAAAGTAGACGAACTATTGAATCCGTTCATTGATTTCTTAAATGAAAAAGGAATTAAAAGAGTGGTTTATTTTTCGGCATTTGGATCGGATAAAATGGGAAGCTCTCTGGATTTCCACATCAAAATTGAAGAGAAATTGAAAAACGACGGATTTGATTATACCATTTTACGTCCTTCCTTTTTTGCCCAGAATTTCAAGAATTACGATTATGAAAACATTACCGAAAGAGGAATCATATTCAGTGTTGCCGGAACAGGAAAAGTAGGTTTTGTAGATGTTCATGATATCGCCAATGTCGCCGCAACTGCTTTATTGAATGAAGGACACTCTAAAAAGACATACGAACTGACTGGCCCGGAAACACATAGTTTCACTGATGTTGCTACTCTTTTGAGTGATGTCGTAAGCAAGGAAATAACGTATCCAAATCCGAGCGCCGCTCAATTCAGAGACGTACTAGCTCAAGCTGGCGCGCCTTCATTTATCGCTGATTATTTGATTGAGGTATATTCGGCTATTGTTAATAATGAAGTAAATATCATTACCAATGATATTGAAAAAGTAACAGGTAAAAAACCAACTTCACTAAAAGAAGTTTTAAAAAGGGATTTTAACTAATTAAAAAGGGACTCAAAATTGAGTCCCTTTTTTTATGCCGAATTTCTGCTGGCATTTGTGTTTCCGAATAAGGATCGTGTAACTAATTTTTCATATACCGATAGTAATTGTGCATCACTTCTACCCTTTTTTATTTCATTAATTTTCATTAAAGCGTATTGTTGAATCGTCAATAATGGCAATACAATATTTTCTCTCATTACAATGGAAGCTTTACCATCGGGATAGTTTTCCATCAATTCGGAATGTCCTGCAATTTTCAGTAGCAATCGTTTAGTTTCTAAAAACTCATCATAGATGATTTGCCAGAAATCGCCAAACTCTTCATCATTTTTCATGTAATACGTCAACGGAAAAAAGGATTTTGCCAACGACATCATACTGTTTTCTAACAATGTTCTGAAAAACAAAGACGAATCAAAAAGAGATTGTACTTCGCTCCAACGTTGGTTTTCTTCAAAATGTTTTAAGGCCGAACCAACACCAAAAAAACCTGGAACGTTTTGCTTCATCTGACTCCATGAACCTACAAACGGAATCGCACGCAAATCGGCAAAATCCAAATTCTCAGCTGCTTTTCGTTTGGAAGGACGACTTCCAATATTTGTTTTTGAATAATAATTAAGCGTACTCATTTGCTCTAGATAGGGAATGAACTTTGGATGATTTTTAAAACTCAAGTATTTTTGGAAACCGATATTCGCCAATTCATCAATGACACTTTTATCTGCATCCGAAAGGTTAATTTCATTTTTATTGAAAACCTGATTGGCTATTCCGGCACTTAATAAATTTTCTAAATTGTAACGACACGAATCAGTGGTTCCAAAATTAGAACTGATGGTTTGTCCTTGAACTGTCAATTGAATTTCTTGATTTTCTATGGTCGAGCCCAAAGATGCATAAAACTTATGCGTTTTTCCACCACCTCGTGCTGGTGGACCACCGCGACCATCAAAGAAAACTACTTTGATTCCGTATTTTCTTGACATAGCAGTAATGGTTTCTTTAGCTTTATAAATTCCCCAATTTGCCATCAAATAACCGCCATCTTTGGTTCCGTCAGAAAAACCTAACATAATGGTTTGTTTGTTTCCTCTGTTTTTTAAATGACCGGCATAAAACGAATTGGTGTACAATTGTTCCATTATTGCATCCGCTCGTTGCAAATCGTCAATCGATTCAAAAAGCGGAACAATATCAACAATTGGATTTTCCCAATTACAAATTGTAAACAAAGCCAATGTTTCAATTACATTTAGCGCACTTTCATTATTGGAAATGATGTAGCGATTGGCTCCTAATTCACCATTGTTTTCTTGGATTTTCTTCATGGCATGAATCGAATCCAAGGTGAGTTTAGTCAATTCATCATCATAATTAATTTCAGATGAGTTAGCAGAAATTGTTGAAATGAAATCCATTTTCTTTTCTTCAGAAAGTGAAAAATAATCCATTTCGTTATTCGGCAAATTCTTTATTATATTTTGAATAACTTGGTTGTGAATTTTACTGTTCTGACGAATGTCCAACGATGCAAAATGGAAACCAAATGCATTGATTTTATTGAGTAAATCATTAATGTCATCCAAGTACAACGATTGATGTTTATCGATACACAACTGTTGAACCTCTTTCAATTTGGATTTCAATTCAGGTAATGTTATGAAAATTTCACCTGTCGAATAGAAGACCGAACGATATACTTTATATTCTAATTCCGCAATAATAGTATCGATTCCGGAAAAGGTCAATTTGCGTTTGAGTTTTCGAATATCGTTGTAATAACATTTTAAGATGGAAGTTCGCAAACGATCGGCTACTTTTAGTGTAATTTCAGTTGTCACAAACGGATTCCCATCGCGATCGCCACCAGGCCAAAAACCAAGATTGATGATCGGATTCGAAATGGGTTGGCTTTTATAAATATTCTTCTGAATGTATTGCAGCATTTCGCCTGTAGTTTGGTAAAAGACGTTTTCTAGATACCAAATCAAACTTACGGCTTCATCAAAAGGGGTTGGTTTTTCTTTTTTGATGAAAGGCGTTTTACCCAATTGCGCCAGAAGTTGCTTGATTTTAGTAAGGTCATTTTCACGCACTGCAGTTGTCAAATCAGTGATAATTCCGAGTACAGAACCCGGATAAAATTGTGTTGGATGCGCTGTCAAAACCGTTCTTACATTGAATTCATTGAGAAAAGCAATCATTTCTTGTTTGAGTTCTTTGGTGTCAGCCCGTTCCCGACTGTCACGAAGCGAACCTTTACCTTCCATATTATTTACTACTGGAAAAGCAGCATCTTCAATGGCATCAAAAAGTACAATTTGACGTTCTACGTATTGAATGAATCGGAACAGTAAATTAATTTTATCTTCTTCGGAAGCATTATCCAAATATTTAGTGGCAAATGAATTTACAATTTCAATTGGAGTTAAATTATTTTTAAATCCGTTGTCACATACTTCACTAAAAAGTGGCAATAAAACTCCGGTATTATCAATCGAATCAAAAGGCAAAGTGATGAACACACTATTGTAGATGTGGTATTTTGACAACACATTTTGATTGAAGCGTTCTATTTTAGGAAGGGTATACATAATTATTTTGTGTTTTTAGTGATTGCGATCATGACTCCAAAATTGCCGTCGGTTTGTGTCCATTTTTCTTGTGGACAATACGCACGAGAAACAAATCCGTCAAGATACAGTGCATTTTTACACCCTTTATTTTTGAAAAATTGAGCAAATTCATACAAGTTCACTTCCTTTTTTGAAAGAACAAAAAGCACCTGATTGTTGGGCAAAATACCGACACCATTGCGAATGTTGAGATTGGTCGAATTTTTATTGAAAGCGCTGTGAATTTTTCCATCGATGACTAGCATTGGTCCCGATTGAGTGGCAAATTCAATATTTTTTGAAGCTTTAAAATCTTCTGTTTTCACAACGAATGCTTCTTTTGAACTTGTCAGATAAAAAACACCATTGGGTTTAAGATAAAAATTGCCACTTGCATTTGAAATATCCAATGGCGATTTGATGACTGTATTCTGAATGAAAAGACCTTGAGGCGATTGGTTTTTTTTATACATTCCACCATTAGTGATAAAAAGAACTTCTTTATTATTTTTTAACAAATACTGATTCAAATGCTGAATACTACCAAAAGGTTTTTGATTGCTATCTTTCCAATACAAATGAATGGATTCTGTTTTGGGATTGGAAACGTAAGTAACAAAGTCATCGTCATTATTCTTTGAAAACTGAAAGAATAAAAACGAACCAAGTACTAAAACTAACAGTATTCCTTTTTTAACCATTTTAAGAAATGAATTATAGTGGCATTTAAGGTACAAAAAAACCTCAAGCATGAACTTGAGGTTGAATAAAATATTTATATTTCTGTATTAGAAAATTAAATGTCTTTGAAAATTGTGTGCATCAAACGTTTTTTGTCGTTAATGCTTTCCTCAAGTGAAATCATTGTTTCGGTACGGTAAACACCCTCAATATCATCAATCATAAAAATGACATCTTTGGCGTGTTTGGTATCTTTGGCGCGAATCTTACAGAAAATATTGAATTTACCCGTTGTTACATGAGCTACGGTAACAAAAGGAATCTCATTAATTCGCTCCAAAACAAATTTAGTTTGAGAAGTATTATTTAAGAAAACTCCAACATAAGCAATAAACGAATAGCCTAATTTTTCATAGTCTAAGGTTAATGACGAACCCATAATGATTCCGGCATCTTCCATTTTTTTAACTCTTACGTGAACAGTTCCAGCTGAAATTAATAATTTTTTTGCGATATCGGTAAATGGAACTCTTGTGTTGTCAATCAACATATCAAGGATTTGGTGATCTACTTCATCTAAACGAAACTTACTCATAACTACTTTATTTTATTAATTATACTTATGGAATACAAATTATACATTTTATTTAATAAAAAACAAGAAAAGTTGTTACTTTTTTAAACCATTAACAATTTTAATGTCATTTCCTAAACAAAAATTGGCTTTTTGATTAATTTTCGGAATTGAATCGTTATCGTCCGAATACAATAATTTGTGTGCATTGTATTGATAATGACCGTATTTCCCTTTTAAATCACCAATTTCAGCTATGTAAGCATTAAAATGGATGATTTTATCAATCAATTCTTCTTTGTATTGTGCAGCAAAATTCGTAATTATTTTTTTACCATCATAATTTATTTTGACATTTTTATAAATAAAATCATAAAAAACCGTATTATTTTGAGGAATTAGCAAATAAATTTCATTTTTGTTATTAACTATATCGTTTTCGTAACTATGTTTCAAACCCGAAACTAACGCTATAAAAATCATTTTACGAGTGAATTCGCGATGATAATCGCTTTCATAATGTCCGGCTTCAAATAATATGGTCGGCACATTTAAATAAGTAAACATATCACCAATGCAATTCAAGTTGAATCCATCGTCAAAACGACCGACTTGATTGGGTATGTATTTTTGGAGTTCTTCGTTCATCGCCACAATGACATTCATAGCTTTGGAGCGAACTTCATTAATTTCACGTTGCTCATTATAGGAAGGCGCTAAAAAAGAAACAGTTGCTACATTGCCATTATCTCCAGCTCCAAAAATAGTACGTTGATCATGAAGATTATAGCAAAAATCCGGTTTGAAATCGTCGAAGGTTTGACGTAATAATTTACTTTCTGGCTGAGATAAATTTAAAGAATCACGGTTTAAATCAACTTTATTTGCATTTTCACGTGTGTATAATTCGGCACCATCCGGATTGACCATTGGCAAAAAACAAAAAGTAAATTCGGATAGCAACTTCACTCCTAGTTCATCATCCGAATGAATCAAATTAAAAAAATCGAACAATGCTTTGGTAGTAGTACTTTCGTTTCCATGCATCTGCGACCACATAAAAATGCGACGTTTTCCTGTTCCAACTAAATACTTATATATAGGTTTACCCAAAACCGACTCGCCAATAATTTCGGTTGACAAGTTGGCTAGTAAAGGTTCAATATCATTGAGAGTAATATAGCGTCCAAAAATAGAATTTGCTTTGTACAGTTTATGCAATTCGAAGTAATCCATAGCCTAAGTTTATACAAATGTAATCAACTTGAATTAGTTTGAACCAAAAAAATGCCTTCAATAACAAATAAGTCATTGAAGGCAAAACAAAACAAAAAACAATAAAACTCTATCTTCTAGCTAGAAATACGCTTGCGATTCCTGCTTCTGCTCTTGCTTCAATTGGTGTTGCATCACCGTTGGATGTTGGTAAAGAGAATGTTAATAATCGTCCGCCAGCATTTAATCGTTCTGCTACATAAATACGTTCTGTTACGTCGTCATAAGCTACATCTACAGGATTTCCCATAGTTGAATTCGGACCGTAAACTCTCACTTGATTGGACAATGACAATGTTCCGCCATTGGCAACCGAGTTATAAACCGATGCAAAATTGTTGATTACAATTAATCCGCCATCACTATCAGAAGTTGCGCTTCCTACATCGGTTAAAATCATTCTGTTATCTGCTGCCGAATGAGCAATTCCGTGTGTTCGAACTAAACCTTCGATGGTTACTCTTTTGGTTGGAGTTATTGCCCCGTTGGCATTAGCAAAAAAATTAGTGAAAGAAACTAAATCACCTGTTGAATCGGCTACTGCATATAATGTTGTGCCGTCTAAAAAGATTCCCCATGTTTTGAAATTAACCGTATACGAGTTCAACAAAGTAAATCCTGTTGACGTTTTTTGGTATACAACTAATTTATTGGTATTTCCATTGGCTGCGTTTTGATCTTGAGTCACTACCACTTTATCACCCATCACAGCAATTTCTCTTGGATTATTGAAATCAGAAGTGCTCGAAAATGCGGGAACAATTGAAGTTACATCGGTTGCCATCACACTTTTGATTCCGTTATAAAACTCTAACTTATTGTTGGTGCGTGAAGCTAAAATTAATCCGTCGTTGGATGGATCATAAAAAATACCATCTGCATCAAAAGAAAAATGAGTTAATGTTTCTACAGTTGGTGAACTTTGAGATAAATCGGTATACGATATTCTACCCGATGTGTTACTTGCGGTAACTATTGAAAATTCAGATGCAACCGGTGTTGTCATCATTTCATCGTCGTCACTACATGAGACTAATGAAAGACTGCACATTGCGATAAATAAAAGATTGCTTTTCATAAATACTAAAGTTTTAAGGTTTAATAGCATTTACGAGAAAAGAAAGAATATGGTTTTAATTTACTGTAAAACTTCTTTCAGGAACTTTTCCAATGGCATCTTTATAGTGAAGAAGGAAAATTTTCATATCCTCTTCAAAATTACCTGTTGGATGAAAAGGAGCACCAACTCGGACTTCCTTCTTACTGTAATCAAAAGCTACAGGAATGATGGGAACGTTGGCTTTTAGTGCGATGTAGTAAAATCCAGTTCGAAGTTCTGTCACTTTCTTACGTGTGCCTTCGGGCGCAATTCCGAGTCGGAATACTTCGCGGCTATTGAAAATATCTACAATCGAATCGACTAGATTTTTTCCGCCACTTCGATCCAAAGGCGCACCACCAATTGATTTGAAATAATAGCCAAATGGGAAAACGAACAGTTCCTTCTTTCCGACAAAATTCATTTCCTGATTGGCTATTCCGCGAACAAATAAACCGATAAAAAAATCGAAATTGGATGTATGTGGCATCACTGCCAATATTGATTTCTTAATATTCTCGTCAAAACTTCCTATAATTTTCCAACCCATTAGCCGAAAAAAAATAAATTCATAGAGTCGCTTTTTCATTTGAACTATTTTGTGTAAATTTAGCATTAATCTATCATTTTGAGAAAATAAATTTATGTTCGCCAAATTTTTTAGTTACTTCATTCCGATTAACGTTGTTAAAAAAAACTCGTCTGTAAGCACTACTTTAGAAGTTACATGGAATAATGGCGAATTGGTCTTGGATTCTAAAAACACCAATTACTCCTATGGAAGTTTACAGCGCATTCTAAGAAAAGGATTAAAATACATTGGTTACGATCGGATTCGGAAGTTTGAAAATGTTTTGATTTTGGGTGTTGCTGGCGGAAGTGTGATTAAAACTTTGGTGGATGAAATAAAATTTAAAGGTAAAATTACAGGTGTCGAAATTGACAAAGAGGTTGTTGATATTGCTAACAAATACTTTCGTTTGAATGAGATAAAAAACTTAGAAATCATCATTGACGATGCCTTTGAATTTGTTTTGAAGACGAAAGATAAATACGATCTGATTATCATTGATATTTTTCAAGACACCAAAATGCCGAATTTTTTATTTGAGGATTTTTTCATCAATCGGGTTAATTTCTTACTCAATACAGAAGGATTCATTTTATTCAATACAATGGTAATTAATCAGAAAGACCGCATTCGAAATTTAGATTATAAAAAGAAATTTGACGGAAAATACTCCTTGCGTATGTACCCGAAAGTAGAAGAACACAACGAATTGTTTACTATAAAAAAACTCAACTGATGAAATCCATTCTTAGAAAGTTACTGATTGGTAAAGTTTCTAGAACTTACAAACCCAAATACAATCCGATACAGAAAAGAATTCTTAATATTCGTTCGATTTGGAATAACGACCATCAAGATGATAACGGAATTGAAAAAATTGTACGACTGATTTTATCTTCATCACAACTACTTTTTCCGGGAATTTACATTAAATATGTGGCTAACAAAATAGGTCATGAATATCAAGATTTAGCTTTGGATTTTTATGTTCTGTTTAAAGTACTTTTTCCTTTTTTAATTTTAATCAATGGTTGGCAAAATCAATCGGTCATTATTATAATTATGATTTACGTCTTAATTGAAACGGTTTTGTACATCCCAACATTGATTTTTGCATCCGATTTATTCTCACGTCCGCGTTCATACAAACGTTCAATGCTATTGTTATTTTTCAATTACATCGAAATTGTTGTGGCATTTGGAGTTTTGTATACCTTAGGAAATAACATGAACAAACCTTTTGAGCATTGGTTTGACTCGGTTTATTTTAGTTTGGTCAGTTCCAATTCGATTGGATTTGGCGATTATTATCCTGTGACTACCTTCGGAAAAGTATTGGTAAGCATACAGGCCATATTCTTCTTGTCGTTTGTGATTTTGTTTTTGAATTTCTTTTCAACTAAAGTCAAAAGTAAAGGCTATTTTGATAACGATGAAGTGGAATAATGGATAATGGATAATGGATAATGGATAATGGATAATGGATAATGGATAATGGATAATGGATAATGGATAATGGAAAACTCCTTAGTGAATCGTTTATTGTATTAATTGTTAATTATCAATTGTCAACTATCAATTGCCTCGCTTTCTCCAAATCTTCGGCAGTATCAATTCCAATTCCAACATGAGTAGTTTCTACCATTTTGATGCGTTTCCCGAATTCTAAATAGCGCAGTTGTTCTAGTTTTTCGGACGCTTCGAGTGACTTCATTGGTAACGAATAGAAATCTAAAAGTGCTTGCTTACGGAAAGCGTAAATTCCGATGTGCTGAAAATAGCGAACACCCACATTTTTTTCTCGTGGATACGGAATAACTGAGCGCGAGAAGTACAATGCAAATCCGTTTTGATCCACCACCACTTTTACATTATTAGGATTATTAATATCGTCTTCATTAGAAATTTCGCGCATTAATGAAGCCAAATCTACTTTTTTATCGGTATCATTTTTGAATACTTCAATCACTTTTGCCAAAGGTTCGGCATTGATAAAAGGCTCGTCGCCTTGAACATTAACTACTATCTCAACGTCTAAGTTTTCAACGGCTTCGGCTATTCGGTCGCTACCACTTTCGTGTTCTTTGATCGACATGATGGCTTTTCCTCCATTGGAAACTATTTCGTTAAAAATCAAATCCGAATCAGTTACTACAAACACATCATCAAATAGCTGAGTGCTTTTTGCTGCTTCATACGTTCGTAGAATGACGGTTTTTCCGCCCAAATCTTGCATGAGTTTGGCAGGAAAACGAGTAGATGCGTAGCGAGCGGGAATAACGGCGATGGTTTTCATTTTGAATTGATAATTGATAATTGATAATTGATAATTATCAATTCTTAATTGTTATTTTTTTATAAATCCAGTAGATTAGTGCAAATATAATAACTACCAGAATAACGGCTACTATTGGAAGAAATATTGCGAATGAACTTAACGTAATTGCGGTTCCGGTTTCTGCAGTTGATAGGATTGGATTTCCAACTCCTGCTGTTTTTACTGATGAGGCCAAACGTGTCGTTGTGGTTAAACTTTGAGTTGCTAAAGCGGTTCCTCCACCAGCAATTATAGCTAAGATAGTAGTTATTGTTGAGTCGACGTCAATCAAAGTGGAAGCCATGACTACAAATCCGGCTACAGTTGCCAAAGGAATTGCAATAGTGTCTAATAAATTATCTACAAATGGAATGTAATACGCTCCGATTTCAAAAATCATAGCGGCTCCAAAACTGATGAGTGCGGGCAAACCGCCAATCCAAGACCAATTTTCATTAAGCGGAATGACACCAAAATACGACGCTAAACTCAAAGCAAAAATGGGAAGAAATACTCTAAACCCAGAAGCTGAGGCGAGACCGATTCCAAGGCAGATTGATAAAATGGTTTCGAAGTTCATTACAACAATTTAATTATTTCCTTCATCAAAGCAAATTGCATACCATTAGTATTTACTCCAAATGTATAGAAATTTTTCTAAAGATTTACTCTTCAAAACTCTCGTCTTTAAAACCAATTAAATACAATTTGTCTTTGGCTCTGGTTATTGCAGTGTAAAGCCAGCGAATGTAATCGCGATCAATTCCGTCGGGTAAATACGGTTGTTCGATGAAAACGGTATTCCATTGTCCGCCTTGACTTTTATGACAGGTAATCGCATAAGAGAATTTTACTTGCAAACCATTGAAGTATTCGTTTTCTTTTACTTTTTGAAATTTGGCATATTTGGAAGTCAGATGTTCGTAATCTTTCATTACTTCTTCGTACAACTGATTGGATTGTTCATAGGTTAATGATGGTGCTTCGCTTTTAATCGTATCCAAAATCAGAACCGTTTCAAACGGAATTTGGTTGGGATAATCGACCATTCTGATTTTTACTTTGGCAAAGTTGAATCCGTATAATTCTTTGAATGAAAAGATTTCCAAGACTTCGATGATGTCGCCATTGGCAATAAAACCAGCTTCGTCTTTTTCTTTGAGCCAGAAGTAATTGTTCTTCACTACCATAAGAAAATCGCCCGTTGATAAATCGCTTTCTTTATCCAGAATTTTCATTCGAATTTGCTCGTTGTACTGATTAGCGCGTTTGTTGGAGCGCACAATAAAGGCTGTATCTTCAATCGAATAATTACTGTACGCTTGATTGATAGCATCTTGAATATCATAACCATCAGTAAGCCGAATGATGTCTTTGAAACCGCGTAACTTAAATTGAAAATCGGTGATGAAGTTTTCTTTCAAGAGTTCGCGCAATTCGGTTGCATTGTAAAGTATTCCTGAATTTAATTCCTGACGCATTACTTCATCGAGTTCGATCCAATCGATTTTTTTATCGTAGTTGAGTTCAAGCGTTTCAGTATTTAATGCTGGAGAAATATCGAGGTTTACGGGTGGTAATTGAGCGGTATCACCCAATAAAATCATTTTACAATTTTCACCACTATATATATAGGAGATCAAATCGTCGAGAAGTGAGCCATTTTCGTATAGCTTACTTTCGGCAGCAACATCCGAAATCATGGAAGCTTCATCGACTATGAAAATGGTGTTTTTGTGTTTGTTTTGCTGCATGGTAAATGCCACTCCACCACCACTCGATTTTTTGGGAAAGTAGATTTTTTTGTGAATGGTGAATGCAGGTTTATTGGAATAATTAGCAATGACTTTTGCGGCTCGACCAGTTGGCGCAAGTAAAACGTACTTTTTATTGATGTCGATTAGGTGATTGACAATGGTTGAAATGACCGTTGTTTTTCCAGTTCCAGCGTAGCCTTTTAAGACGAAAATAGCATCGTTATCGGCACTAGTTATGAAGGCGGCAATTTTCTGAAAGAAAGCATCTTGCTTAATCGTAGGATTAAACGGGAAGTTTTTGGAAAGTATGGAATAGAAATTTTTGGAAGACACAATTATTATTTAACCGCAAAGTACGCAAAGTTTTCGCAATGTTCACATAGAAAAAATGACAATGTCAATGGCAATGCCAAAATCAATCTAAAAATCTAAGAAGCTTAAGCTAGTCCTAAAATCTTACAGTCTTACAGTCTTACAGTCTTATAGTCTTACAATCTTACAATCCCAAAACTAAATCGTTCCATTATACATCGCTTTAACTATACCATCAGCAAGTCCGATTTTGGGAACGAAAATTTTGGTAGCTCGACTCCATTTCATCGCATTTAAGTAAATTTTTGTGGCTGGAATGATAACGTCGGCACGGTCAGTATTCAAACCGAGTTCAGCGATGCGTTGCTCGTATGTGAGTGAATTGAGGTATTGGAATTGCGAATTCAAGTACAAATACGATAATGGTTTGTCTTGTTGTTTACCTGATAATTTGAATAATTTATTGATGTTTCCGCCCGAACCAATTAGGATAATATCGTCATAACCTTCGGTAGTGGCTTTGATCCATTTTTCGATTTCTTCCCAAACGATGTCGTTGACCATATTATTGAGTAAGCGTACGGTTCCGTTTTTGAAGGATTTGGCGGCAACCATTTTTCCGTCGGAGAACAAGGAAAATTCGGTGCTTCCACCACCAACGTCAACATACAAATAATTTTTATCGCTGTTGATGAACGAATGCAAATCGGAAGATGCGATGATGGCGGCTTCGTTTTTACCGTCGATGATTTCGATATCGATGTCAGATTTTTCGCGGATGATTTCGATCACTTCTTTGCCGTTGTAAGCTTCTCGCATAGCAGATGTAGCGCAAGCTTTGTATTTTTCTACTTTGTAGACTTTCATTAAAAGTTGGAATGCGCGCATGGCATCTACCATTCTATCGATGTTTTCTTCAGAGATTTCACCTACGGTAAATGCATCTTGACCGAGACGAATTGGCACACGAATCAGTGCACTTTTATTGAATTGTGTTTCTTTGTCTTTTTGTTCGACTATATTGGTAATGAGCAATCGCATGGCGTTGGAACCGATGTCGATGGCTGCGTATTTTTTGATTGTAATCATTTATATTTTTAGACTTGTTTATATTTTTAGACTTACTTAGACTGCTTAGATTGTTATATTATATGACTGTAAGACTCTAAGATTGTATGACTGTAAGATTATATTATATGTTATTTGTTCTGTGCGTTCTGCATTCTGGATTCTGCTTTCTGATTCTGCCCCAGATTGCAGTGTAAATCCTTTTAGGAAGAAAGTGTGTTTTTGTTAGGGTAAAAAAGCGACTGGAAGAAGCTCTTTTTGGCCTTTACAAAAACCACTTTGTGACTAAAAGATTGAAACGAAAAGCTGGAATAGGCACATACAAAAATCATTCATTATCTTCATTCAAACTGTTTTTATAGAAATTATAGGTTTCGAGTTGGGCTCTAAAAACCGGTTCATTTTCTTTGCGCACTCTGTATTTATTGTCTAATTTTTCTGAGTGATAGCGTGCTTTTACATTTCCTTTCCAACCCACATTAAAATTATCAATTAAGTGTTGTTTGATATCTGGATCGTAAATTGGGCACGTTACTTCTACTCGACCATCGAGGTTGCGTGTCATGAAATCGGCCGAGGAAATATAGACATCGGGATCATCGTTATTGCAGAAGATGAAAATGCGCGAATGCTCCAGGAAATTATCAACAATACTGATGGCTTCGATATTTTCGCTCATGCCTTTTACGCCCGGAATTAGAGAGCATATTCCACGCACTTGCAACTTGATTTTCACTCCGGCATTACTTGCATCGTAAAGCTTATCAATCATATCAAAATCAGACAAACTGTTCATTTTCAGATTAATGTATGCATTGTTTCCAGCTTGCGCATTTAGAATTTCGCGGTCAATGAGTTTATACATTTTAGAACGCGTATAATGAGGCGAAACAATTAAATGTTTGTAGCGATGAAGTCGGTAGTTTACATCGAAAAACTCGAAGATTTTGTTGATGTCTTTAAGGATTTGTTGATGACTAGTGAATAATGTAACGTCGGTATAAATTTTGGCTGTTGATTCGTTGAAATTTCCAGTAGATATGAATCCGTAGCGCTTATTTTTACCATTTTCAAGACGTTCGATGACACAAATTTTACTGTGTACTTTTAGGCCTTTGATACCGAAAATAAGTTCGATTCCTTCTTGTTGCATTTGTTCGGCGTAGGAAATATTGCTGGCTTCATCGAAACGCGCTTGGAGTTCGATTTGCACAACAACTCGTTTCCCATTTTTGGCTGCATTGATGAGCGAACTAATGATTTGGGAGTTTTTGGCCAAACGGTACAAGGTAATTTTTATAGACGTCACTTTTGGATCTAACGCCGCTTCACGCAGGAACTTTATTAAGTAAGAAAACGTTTGATAAGGCGCTGAAATTAAGTAATCTTTTTGAGCAATTTTATTGAGAATACTTCCTTCGAGCGAAAGACCTTTTACTGGTAATGGTTGTTTTTGTTGGTATAATAAATCGAATCGTCCGAGATTTGGGAAATTCATATAATCGCGACGGTTGTGGTAACGTCCACCCGGAATGATGCTGTCGGTTTTGTCGATGTGCATACGATCGAGGAAGAATGTGAGTGTATCTTTGTCCATTTTTTTATCGTAAACGAATCGAACGGGTTCACCTATTCTTCTATCTTTCACCGATGTTGCAATTTTTTGGAGCATACTTTTGCTCATGTCGCTATCAATGTCGAGCTGTGCATCACGGGTGATTTTAATCATGTGAGCGGAAATGCTTTCGTAGTCAAAAATATTGAATATGCTGCTTAAGTTGTATCGAATAACATCGTCGAGTAACATAATGTACTGCTTCCAATCTTTATTAGGAAGTTCAACAATACGGTTGATATTTTTGGGCATTTCGATGAGCGCGTAGCGGATTTCTTTTTTGGGTTTTACCAAGCCTAGAACTTTCGATTTTTCTTGTGGTTTCATCACTAATTTGATGGCAAGGTAACCCGAAGTGTCTTTTAGAAGCGGAAATTCGGCCAAATCATTTAAGATAATAGTAACCAATTCTGGACTTACTTTTTGGATGAAAAAATCCTTTACAAATTGTTCGTGTTCGGGATCGAGTTCAGACTCATTGACAATGATGATGTCTTTTTCACGAAGTTTACTTTCAATAATTTCAAGTACACGTAAACTCTCGGACTGTTGTTTGATAACAATGTCGGTGATGTCTTTCAAAAGTTGTTCAGCTGAAATTCCGCCCAACTGTTTTTCACCTGATTCGCCACTCAGACTTAATCGCCGAATGGCTGCAAAACGCACTCGAAAAAATTCATCTAAATTATTGGAAAAAATACCTAAAAAGCGTAATCGGTCTAATAGTGGAACGGTTTCATCGGCAGCTTCTTGTAATACTCGAGCGTTAAATGCTAACCAACTTTTCTCTCTGTCTATGTAACGGTATTTTGAATCTGAATTCATAGTTATAAATCTCTTGGAACTAATATTTTGTTGGTTTTACCTTTGGTTATTGACGACCAACTGTTGGTTTCAAAAATAATCGAAACGAAACCAGAAGTGGGTACATTATCAATAAAAATGTCTCCAAATTTATTAACAAAATCTGTAATAGCATTGTTATGACCAAAAAGAATTAGGCTTTCACAATCATTTGAGCAAGATTTAACAATTTGTTCAAGTTCGTGACCGTTGAAAGTGTACAATTCCTTTTTCACAATGATAGAGGAAAGAGGAAGTTTCCAGTTCTCAACTACGAGACAAGCCGTTTGAAAAGCTCGTTGAGCTGAACTACTCCATATGGTACTTTTTGAATCGATAAACTGATGGGATTCAGTTGCAATTTTGATACTGTTTTCGATTCCTTTTACTGTCAATTGTCGATTATGATCGATAACGGGTAAATCCCATGATGATTTTCCATGTCGGATTAAAACAATTTTCTTCATATTTCTTTAACAATTTTAAGAAACAATAGTTTTTGTAAGTTTTTACATATATAAATAACAAAAAAAGCGTTTAAACCACTATTTTTTGCATTTTATCGATGATTTATTTTGGTCATGTCAAAAAGGTTTATAGTTTTGGTCTAGATTTATTAACAAAAAATTGTGGATAAAGTTTGACAAAATTGAAATTTTTAAGGCAAAATACCTCGATAAACGACATTAAAGATACACTTTATCGAGTTTAAATGTGGTTTTGTAGAAAAAATAATGTTTATGAATTACGCCAATATAAATTTGCCAGTTGTTATCCAAAATGGATACAACTCACTAACATAAGAAAAAATAAAACGATTGTTAAAATAATTACAGCTTATGAAAACTATAAACAAGTACTCGTTTATCATTTCAATTTTAACATTATTAGTAAGTAGTCTCACTTATGCGGAAGGAACACCGTCGTTATCGCCTAACTCAGCAAATATAACGGCAGTTTTGGTTGCTCCAGATATCTTGAGTGGTTCTTACAGTAACTGTCCGGAAGACAACCGTATTTACTTCAACATTGCCAACAATGCAACGGAGCGAATTTACTTTGGTTTTGACTGGAGAGGATATTCTGTTGGTTCGCCACTGAGAGTAACCAACATGTACTATCGCATCAAAAACCCATCGGGTGTTGTGGTACAAACTGGATTATGGAATAGTAACACTGGAACTGCTGGTAGTATTGATACTTATGCTCAAGCTATCGCTGGACCTAATATTGCGGGTACTGCTCCAACAGGTTACACGCCATTAAACTACGACCCAGTAGTAAATGGTGAACACTGGATTGAGTTTTACCGTAGTGATGATAATGGAGTTACTGCTAATACACAAAGAGGAGTTGCTCCTTATTTTGATTTGACAGTAGCTACAACAGCGGGTGTAAGAAGAAACGGTCGTGTTCACTCTGATAAATGGGGATTCGTAGCTGTAGACTCCAATTTTGGTAACTTTATTACTGCTAGTTCAGAGCCATCGTTTTACGCTTATACCAATGACCAAGTAGTATTATTCATTAACTTCAGACCTGGTTTTCAACCTATCGCATATAATTTAGCTGTAAACAGTTATGGTGTTACGCCAACTGGACCATTTAACATAACTAGAAGGTCAGTTAACTCAACATTATCACCTTCATTGCCAAATGGGTATAAGGTTTTCTTAAATAATCCCGATTCATCGGTTTATCCAGTAGCTGCAGTTCCTGCGGCTCCCACTTTTTTAGATCCTGCCATAACAGGTTGTGGAACTTCGTATCAGATTCGTTATAATATAACAAGCCCTGGTGATGTTCGATTATTAATCGACCTTAATGGTGTCGCTGGTTACCAACCTGGTACATCCGACCGATTGATTGAAGCTTTTAACGTTTTAGCTGGAAATAATACACTTAACTGGAATGGTTTAGACGGACAAGGTAATTTGGTTCCAGATGGAGCTAGTATGAGTTTGACACTTTTCTTCTTAGCTGGTCGTTTCAACTTACCAATTTATGATGCCGAATTAAACAAAAATGGATTCAATGTACAGTCTGTAGCACCTATTGCAATTCCAAATTCTCAAATGTACTGGGATGATACTCAACTTACCAATGTTGGTTCAAGCTGTTTAACTGATGGTAGCACTCAAGAAAATAACTTAACAGGTGCTGGTTGGGATAATTCATTAAACGGAACTCCGAGTCCAACAAGAGCATGGAGTGCTAATGGAAATCCAACCAATGCTATTCCTGCTCCTGCATCAGGTGCAAACGAAACCGATGGAATTACATGTAATGACTTCGGTAACGTTCGCGTTTTAAATACTTGGGGTTGGGGTTTAACTAATCAATCCGTTGCCACAACAGTTTTCAAAGGATGTTCTGATTTAAGAGTTGTGAAAACAGTTAGTAATGCAGCACCAACAATTGGAAGTAACGTTACCTTTACAATCACAGCTACCAATTTAGGAGTAAGTAATGATACTAATGTTGTGCTTAATGATTTGTTGCCTGCGGGTTATACACTAGTTAGTGCAACTCCATCAACTGGTAGTTACAGTAGTGCTACTGGAGTATGGACAATAGGTAACTTCAACAATTTAGCTAATGCTACTTTAACAATTGTAGCTACAGTAAATGTGTCTGGAAGTTATACCAATACTGCTACAATTACAGGAACCAATTTTGATCCAAATTTAGCAAACAATACATCAAGTGTAACTCCAGTTCCTGTTAACGCCGTAATTAATGCTGTTAATGATAGTGGATCATCTATCAATGGTTTTGTTGGAGGTACTTCCTTTACAAATGTATTGGTTAATGACACACTTAATGGCGTTGCTGTAGTTCCTTCTCAAGTCAATACTACATTTGTTTCATCAACAAATCCAGGTGTGACATTATCAGGAACCAATGTTGTAGTTGCTCCAGGAACTCCTGCTGGTAATTATACATTGACTTATCAAATATGTCAAATCGTGAACCCAACTAACTGTGATACGGCTATAGTGACTGTACCAGTAACTGCTCCAGTAATCGATGCAGTTAATGATGCAGGAACACCAGTAAATGGTTATAATGGTGGTACAGCATTTACAAATGTTTTGTTTAATGATACTCTTAATGGTGTTGCAGTTGTGCCTTCACAAGTAGCTACAACCTTTGTATCTTCGACAAATCCGGGTGTGACATTATCAGGTACAAATGTTGTTGTTGCTCCAGGAACGCCTGCTGGTAACTACACATTAACCTACCAAATATGTCAAATAACAAATCCTACCAATTGTGATACAGCAACTGTAACAGTTCCTGTAACTGCTGCTTCAATTGAAGCAAAAGACGATACAGGTAATACAGTTAATGGTTTTGTAGGTGGTACTTCATTTACAAACGTTTTAGTCAATGACACTTTGAATGGTGTCGCTGTCATTCCATCACAAGTTACTACTACCTTTGTTTCTTCAACTAATCCTGGTGTAACTTTATCAGGAACCAATGTTGTGGTTGCAGCTGGAACTCCTGCTGGAAACTATACCTTAACTTATCAAATATGTGAGGTTTTAAACCCAACCAATTGTGATACTGCGGTTGTAACAGTTCCTGTAACTGCTCCAGCTATTGATGCAGTTAATGATTCAGGTGCTTCAATAAATGGTTACGTTGGTGGTACCTCTTTCACCAATGTATTGGTTAATGATACTTTAAATGGTGCTCCAGTAGTTCCATCACAAGTAACAACTACTTTTGTATCTTCAACTCATCCAGGTGTAACCTTATCTGGAACTAATGTTGTCGTTGCGGCTGGAACTCCTGCCGGAAATTATACTTTGACTTATCAAATTTGTCAAAACATCAATCCAACTAATTGTGATACTGCTATTGTAACAGTTCCTGTAACAGCACCTGTTATTAATGCAGTAAATGATGCGGGAACTCCGGTTAATGGATATAATGGTGGTACTTCATTTACAAATGTATTGGTTAATGACACATTAAATGGTGTTGCTGTTATTCCATCACAAGTAACAACTACTTTTGTTTCTTCAACCAATCCAGGTGTAACTTTATCTGGAACTAATGTTGTTGTTGCGGCTGGAACTCCTGCTGGAAACTACACATTAACTTACCAAATTTGTGAAGTATTAAACCCAACAAACTGTGACACAGCTGTAGTAACTGTTCCAGTAACTGCTGCTTCGATTGAAGCTAAAGACGATACTGGAAATTCAATTAATGGTTATACAGGCGGGACTTCATTTACCAATGTATTGGTTAACGATACTTTAAATGGTGTTGCTGTTGTACCTTCTCAAGTAACCACAACTTTTGTTTCTTCAACTCATCCTGGAGTAACTCTATCTGGAACTAACGTTGTTGTTGCAGCTGGAACTCCTGCTGGTAACTATACTTTAACATACCAAATTTGTGAGGTATTAAACCCAACAAATTGTGACACGGCTGTCGTAACAGTTCCTGTGACTGCTGCTGCTATTAATGCAGTAAATGACACTGGTGCTTCTGTAAACGGATTCACTGGTGGAACATCATTTTCTAACGTTTTAGGAAATGATACATTGAATGGTGTTGCTGTTATTCCTTCTCAAGTAACAACTACTTTTGTTTCTTCAACCAATCCAGGTGTAACTTTATCTGGAACCAACGTTGTAGTAGCTCCAGGCACACCAGTAGGAAACTATACTTTAACGTACCAAATTTGTGAAATATTAAATCCATCCAATTGTGATACCGCAGTTGTAACTGTTCCTGTTAATGCTGCTTCTATTGATGCAGTAAATGATACTGGAAGTTCAATAAATGGTTTTGTTGGTGGTACATCATTTACTAATGTGTTAGTTAATGATACTTTAAATGGCATTCCTGTTATTGCATCACAAGTAACAACAAGTTTTATCTCTTCAACTCATCCTGGTGTGACTTTATCAGGAACTAATGTTGTAGTTGCAGCAGGTACTCCTGCTGGAAATTACACTTTAACTTATCAAATTTGTGAAAACTTAAACCCAACAAACTGCGATACTGCTACTGTAACTGTTCCTGTAACTGCTCCAGTAATTGATGCTGTTAACGATGCGGGTAATCCAGTAAATGGATTTACAGGTGGTACATCATTCACAAACGTTTTAATCAACGATACTTTAAACGGCGCTCCAGTAGTTCCTTCACAAGTAACCACCACTTTTGTATCTTCAACGAATCCTGGTGTAACTTTATCTGGAACTAATGTTGTGGTAGCTGCAGGAACTCCTGCTGGAAATTATACATTGACTTATCAAATATGTCAAATTTTAAATCCAACAAACTGTGATACTGCTGTAGTAACAGTTACAGTTTCTGCGCCAGTTATTGATGCGGTAAACGATGCTGGAACTCCTATAAATAGTTATGTTGGTGGTACTGCTCTTACAAACGTTTTAGCGAATGATACTTTGAATGGTGCTCCAGTAGTTCCTTCACAAGTTACTACTACTTTTGTTTCTTCAACCAATCCAGGTGTAACTTTATCTGGAACTAATGTTGTTGTAGCTGCCGGTACTCCAGCTGGAAACTATACCCTAACCTACCAAATTTGTCAAATTACTAACCCATTGAATTGTGATACTGCTGTTGTAACTGTTCCTGTAACAGCTCCAGCAATTGTAGCTAATGATGATAATGGTTCAACAATCAACGGTTATGTAGGTGGAACTTCATTTACAAATGTTTTAGTTAACGATACTTTGAATGGTGCTCCAGTAGTTCCTTCACAAGTTACTACTACTTTTATTTCTTCAACTAACCCAGGTGTAACCTTATCAGGCACTAATGTTGTGGTTGCCGCTGGAACTCCTGCTGGAAATTATACTTTAACTTACCAAATTTGTGAAATAGTTAACCCTACCAATTGTGATACCGCAATTGTAACTGTTCCTGTATCAGCTGCTACAATTGATGCAGTAAACGATAACGGTTCTCCTGTAAATGGATACAATGGTGGTACAGCTTTCACAAATGTTTTAGCAAATGATACTTTGAATGGTGCTCCTGTTGTTCCATCACAAGTAACCACTACTTTTGTTTCTTCAACCAATCCTGGTGTAACTTTATCTGGAACTAATGTAGTTGTTGCTCCAGGTACTCCTGCGGGTAATTATACTTTAGTATATCAAATTTGTGAAATTTTAAACCCAACCAATTGTGATACTGCTACAGTAACAGTACCAGTAAATGCTGCTGCTATTATTGCTAACGATGACACTGGTTCCTCAGTAAACGGGTATACTGGTGGTACAGCTTTCACTAATGTATTGGTAAATGACACTTTGAATGGTGCTCCAGTTATAGCATCTCAAGTGAATACAACCTTTGTTTCTTCTACAAATCCGGGTGTAACTTTATCTGGAACTAATGTAGTGGTTGCAGCTGGAACTCCTGCTGGAAATTATACATTAACGTATCAAATCTGTGAAATTTTAAATCCAACTAACTGCGATACTGCAGTTGTAACTGTTCCTGTAACTGCTGCTACAATTGATGCAGTAAACGATGCTGGAACTCCTGTAAATGGTTATGTTGGCGGTACAACTTTAACTAATGTTTTAGCAAATGACACACTAAATGGTGTTGCTGTGATTCCTTCACAAGTAACCACTACTTTTGTTTCTTCAACTAATCCTGGTGTAACTTTATCAGGCACAAATGTTGTGGTTGCTGCTGGAACTCCTGCTGGAAATTATACTTTGACTTATCAAATCTGTGAAGTATTGAATCCTAGCAATTGTGATACTGCAACTGTAACAGTTCCTGTAACAGCTGCTCCAATTGTTGCTAATGACGATACTGGTGCTCCTACAAATGGATATACTGGTGGTACTGCCTTTACTAATGTATTAGTAAATGATACTTTAAATGGTGTTGCTGTGATTCCTTCACAAGTAACAACAACTTTTGTATCTTCGACTAATCCTGGTATCATTTTATCAGGAACAAATGTAGTTGTTGCTCCAGGTACTCCTGCTGGAAATTATACTTTAACATATCAAATTTGTGAGGTATTAAAACCAACAAATTGTGATACTGCTGTTGTAACGGTTCCTGTAAATGCTGCTCCAATCGTAGCTAATGATGACACAGGCGCTTCAGTAAACGGATTCACAGGTGGTTCTTCATTTACAAATGTTTTAGGTAATGATACACTTAATGGTGTACCTGTATTACCTTCCCAAGTAACAACCACTTTTGTATCTTCTACTAATCCAGGTGTAACATTATCTGGAACTAATGTGGTGGTTGCAGCTGGAACTCCAGTTGGAAACTACACCTTAACCTATCAAATTTGTGAAATTTTAAACCCAACCAACTGTGATACTGCTATTGTAACTGTACCAGTTAACGCTGCTTCAATAGATGCGGTAAATGACTTTGGTACTCCAGTTAATGGATATGTTGGTGGAACATCTTTCACTAACATTTTAGGAAATGACACTTTAAATGGTTCACCTGTTGATCCATCTCAAATAACAACCTCTTTTGTTTCATCAACAAATCCAGGTGTCACTTTATCTGGAACTAATGTAGTGGTTGCAGCAGGTACACCTGCTGGTAATTACACTTTAACGTATCAAATTTGTGAGATTTTAAATCCAACAAACTGTGATACTGCCACTGTAACTGTTCCTGTAACAGCTGCTACTATAGTTGCTAATGACGATGCTGGTTCATCAATTAACGGATTAGTTGGTGGTACTTCATTTACTAATATTTTAGCGAATGATACTCTAAATGGTAACCCAGTTATTCCATCACAAGTAACAACAACTTTCGTTTCTTCTACGAATTCTGGTGTAACTTTATCTGGAACAAACGTAGTAGTTGCTCCAGGAACTCCAGCGGGTAACTATATTTTAACTTACCAAATTTGCGAAGTATTGAACCCTGCAAATTGCGATACTGCAATTGTAACTGTACCTGTTACTGCTGCTGCTATTGATGCAGTTAATGATACTATTGGTTCAACAAACGGAACTAATGGTAATCCTAATGCAGGTAATGTATTAACTTCAAATGGTAATGGTCCGGATACTTTAAACGGTGTTCCTGTGACGATTTCTCAAGTTACTATTTCTGTAGTTACTCCTGCTACTCCAGTTACTACTGGTGCTCCAGTTCCAACGGTTGATCCTGTTACAGGTCAGATTTCTATTCCTGCTAACACTCCAGCTGGAAACTATACTATTACGTATCAAATCTGTGAGATTTTAAATCCAACTAACTGTGATACTGCTGTAGTT
>NZ_DATGWY010000006.1:0-207759 GCF_035299245.1 Flavobacterium sp.
GGATTTCGATTTGCGTTCTTAGGAAAAGGCGAATTCACTCCATGGAGTGTAGGCTATTCGGCTATAGTTACGGTAGTGATATTATTCTTCGGAATCTTGATATTCAATAAAACAGAAAAGAACTTTGTAGATACGATCTAATGAGCCAACCGATAATAAAAGTAGAAGAACTCTCAAAAGCCTATCAGATTGGACAGATAGGAACAGGCACTATATCGCAAGATTTGGAGCGGTTTTTTATCACCAAAGTATTGGGTAAGGAAGATCCTTTTCTAAAAATAGGTCAAACCAACGACCGTAGCACCAAAGGCGACAGCAACATTGTTTGGTCGTTGCAAGACATCAATTTTGAAGTCAATCAAGGCGATGCAGTAGGAATTATTGGAAAGAATGGTGCAGGTAAGAGTACACTATTGAAATTGTTGTCACGAGTTACGAGTCCGACCACAGGTCAAATCAAGGTACGAGGCAGAATTGCGAGTTTACTCGAAGTAGGAACGGGCTTTCATCCCGAACTGACTGGAAGAGAAAACATCTACTTGAACGGTTCGATACTGGGAATGAGAAAGAAGGAAATCACGAGGAAGTTGGACGAGATTATCGATTTTTCGGGTGTTGAACGTTACATTGACACACCTGTAAAACGGTATTCATCGGGAATGTACGTGCGATTGGCTTTTGCAGTAGCAGCGCATTTGGAGAGTGAAATTCTGATTGTAGACGAAGTACTGGCCGTGGGTGATGCCGAATTCCAAAAGAAATGTTTGGGTAAAATGGGCGACATTAGTAAAGGCGAAGGACGAACCGTTTTGTTTGTGAGTCACAATATGGCGGCGGTGAAAACACTTTGTAATCGAGGTGTGGTTTTAGAAAATGGTACGCTTGGTTTCAAAGGAGAAGTAAACGAATCAGTAGATTACTATCTAAATAATGGAGTGAATTTCAAACAATCTAAGGTGTTTGAAAATCTAAAAGTGAAGCCCGTAAACGGAATTCAAAGTGTAGAGATTTTGAGTAATCTTCAAATGCTAAATCATTCGGAATCCATTAAAATTCAAATCAACTTTTCCAATATTAAAAGTAAATGCATGGTGGGAATAGCCGTTTTAAATTCGAGTAAAGCAAAAATTTTTACGACTGTAAACCCGATAAAAGAAAATACCAATAGTGTTATTTGTGAGATTCCTGCCAATTTGTTGCTCAAAAACAATTACAGTTTTGATGTGGCTACTTTTACAGTGGATACCGTTTTTGAATATTTAAATGATATTTGCCCAATTCAAATAGTTGATTTTGATAATGATTATCAAATTTATACTGGTAATGTTGGTGATGTAAAAATTGAATGTCAATGGTACGCAAATTAAAAAATACCTTAAGGTTGTTTTTTGCCAAAAAAAGCCAAAATGTTTTTGTGCATCCTTCTGTAAAAGTGTGCGAAAACGTGGTGTTTGATACTCGTTTTGGTGGTTCAATAACCATAGGTGAAAACAGTGAACTTTTGCATGGAGTTTTAATTATGACCTATGGAGGAACTATTGAAATTGGTTCAGTATGTTCGATAAATCCGTACACAATTTTGTACGGACATGGCAATTTGAAAATCGGAAATAATGTTTTAATAGCAGCTCACACCGTAATTATTCCAGCTAATCATGTTTATACAGACGTCAATACGCCCATTAACCTACAAGGTGTAACGGCTAAAGGAATTACCATAGAGGACGATGTTTGGATCGGAACTGGATGTAAAATTTTAGATGGAGTTACGATTGGAAAAGGTGCTGTAATTGCTGCTGGAGCTGTTGTAAATAAAGACGTTCAGCCGTATACAGTTGTTGGAGGTGTTCCAGCTAAAGAACTGAAAAAAAGAAATTGATTTTTTAAAATGAAGAAAAAAATAAAGCAGATTGCTAAAATAATTCTATCCAAAAAGCTAAACGAAATTCAATTTTTTGAAAAGAAGTTAGCTAATAATGACGCAATTAAAAGTTTTAAAAAAATCAATGATTTGTTTTATCAGGTGGAGTTGCTTTCCAACAACAAAATACTAATTAGAAATCAAAATCACAGTGATTATTCTGTATTCAAACAAATTTTTAATGAGGAAGAATATGGACTAATTCTTAAAACGTTCTTGTTAAATACTAATTTCAGTGGCGAAAAAATCATCATTGATGCTGGAGCCAACGTGGGTTACACCAGTTCTTACTTCTCAATTAATTTAGACAATGTTCGAATTTTTGCCATAGAACCTTCCGAAAAAAATGCAGAAGTATTCATGCAAAATGTTGCACTTCTTAAAAATAAAAATAACATTACCCTGTATCAAAATGCCTTAAGCGACAAGGAAAATCAATTTTTTGAAACCGAAAGTAATTTTAGAGATGGAAGAGATTGGTCCATCACTACCAAAGAAGTTGAAAATGGGACGCTCAAAGGAATTACCATCGATGAAATCATCCGTACTAATGATTTGAAGCACATTTCACTTTTAAAAATTGATATTGAAGGCGCAGAGCGGTTCATTTTTACCAAAGAAAATAACCTCTCTTTTTTAGATAAAACCCAAATTATTGCTATCGAAATTCACGATGAATTCAACATTCGTGAAACCATTCATACTATTTTAAAAGACCATCAATTCTTTCTTTTTGAATCGGGTGAACTCACCATCGGAATTAATAAATCAATGCTATAAACCATGACACAATCGCCAATTATATCGGTTATTTTACCAGTGTATAACTGCGAAAAATTTGTGTCAGAAGCAGTGCAAAGTGTTTTAAACCAAACTTTTACGGACTTTGAATTACTCATCATTGATGATTGCTCTACAGATGCAACGGTTTCAGTAATTCAATCGTTTTCCGATCAACGTATCAATTTAATTAGTAAAGAAAAAAATTCGGGTTACACTGATAGTTTGAATTATGCAATTTCCATCGCAAAGGGTAAATACATTGCTCGTATGGATGGCGATGATATCTGTTTTCCCACTCGTTTTCAGCGACAAATTGAAATGTTAGAATCCAATGAAGATGTGATTATGTGTGGAACAGCCATTCAAATCATCGATTCAGAAAAAATATTGCGTCATCCAATTAATCATGATGATATAAAAGTAAAATTGTGTTTTTCAAACGCTTTTTTTCATCCAACTGTAGTATTCCGAAAAGAAGCATTTTCCAATCTTAGTTACAATAGAGAATTTGAACCAGCCGAAGATTATGATTTGTGGACGCGACTGGTTTTTAAAGGAAAATTAATGAATACCGAAGAAGTACTATTACACTACCGAGTACATGCCAATCAGGTTTCAAATTACAAAAATGATATTCAAAAAAATGCATCAGCCATTGCTCAATTGAGAATGTTTCAAGTACTGTTGCCCGATGAAAATATTGACCTTCAACTCTTTAAACAAGCCTTTAAATGGAACGAGGTGAGTTCTATACATGATTTTAGATTGGTAATGAAACTGTATCAAAAAATTCAATATCAAAACAATCAGCTTGAGGTTTACAAGCGTGATGATTTTAATAAAAAGCTCAACGAATACCGCATTACTTTTTTGAAGTTTTATTTCGTTAAAAACGGATTTCATTTGAGAGACTTGCCATCGTATTTTTCTTCTATTCGTCTGTTTGATTTTCTTACGATTATGAATCCATTCCATAAAATCAAAAAGAAATTTGTCTGAACAAAGGCATCAATGTTAATTTGAACGTATGAAAAAAATTGTAATTGCAGGACCAATTTCAAATTACGGCGGAAGAGAAATTGAAGTCAATATCATTCTCAAATCGTTGCAAGATAACTACGATTTGAACGTGTTGTCAATGTCGTACATTATTGAAAATTCGTTTGCATTACAAGGTGTTTCAAAGGTAAAATGGACATCGTTGGATCGGATTTTATACTCTAAAAATAAGGTAATCAAACTGATTAGTCGCTTTTCAAAATTCTTCAATAAAGGAAACAAGGAACCTTTTGCCTACGTTAATAATTCACTCACAAAAAAATTAATCAATTTAGATCAATGGTACCTTAAAGAAATCAAAAATCAACTGTCTGATGCTGACTGCGTCATTTTATGTGTACAACTAACTTCGAAGTTTTTGCCCGAAATAGTTGAATTTTGTCATCAGAAGAATATTCCGTGTTTGGTGAGAACAACAGGAACAATTAGGCAAGTTGAGCAGAATAGTTTTGATTTTTTAAAAAAAGTAACGCTTTTTATTCACCATTCAGAAGCCAATGCTAAAAATCTTAACCAACAAATTCAATTACCGTATCGGGTAATCGATCAGTGTGCTATGGCAGAAGAATCTCTTTTGTTGGTTTCCGAAAAGCCATCAACTCCATTGCGTTTTGGTTACCTCGGACGACTTAGTCCAGAAAAAGGCATACTTCCGTTAATAGACTTTTTTTCTTCAACGAATATCATTTTTCTTTTTGCAGGAAATGGTCCGCAAAAGGAAGCGATTTTGCAAAGAACTAAAAACGCCACTAATTGCACTTATTTAGGTTTGATTAACTCAGATGAAATTGCTTCTTTTTTTGAAAAAATAGATGTTTTAATCATTCCTTCATATGAAGAATCGGGTCCATTAGTAGGTTTGGAAGCAATGGCTGCAGGAAAAATTATTATTTCTACCGATGTTGGTGCCATGAAAGAACGACTAAATGGTTTGCCTACTTTTTGGTTTGATGTAGACGATCAAAATTCACTGCAATCAGCCATTAGTCAAATCAGCGCATTGTCTGAAACTGAAATTTTAGATTTAAAGCAAAGCATCAAGCAGCGTTACTTGGAAAAATACAATCTAAAAGCAATAGCACATCAATACCAACAATTGGTGGCTGAATGTACCCACGATGATTAACTGCAAATAATTGCATTTTCGGTTTCTCTTTTCTAAATTTAATCCTACTTTTATACGCTATCTAACCGAATACAATTACGATAGTCGCTTAAACAAAATTGATGAGCAATTATGCGAATAGGCTTAAATCCTAATAAAAATAGGAACGTTGAAATTGGTGACTATTTTCATCACGTAGTTATTCCAGTTTACATTCCCAATCAGGAAGGCTATTTTAAAGACAGTTTAAAGTTGCTAGGTTATTGTTTGGAATCTTTATTCAAAACGTCTCACGCTAAAACGTATTTTACAATCGTCAATAATGGATGTTGTAAAGAAGTGGAAAGTTATATTGCTGATTTGCACACTAATCAAAAAATTCACGAAGTCATTCACACCGATAATATTGGTAAACTAAATGCTGTTTTAAAAGGAATTACAGGGCAAAATTTCCCCTTGATTACTATAACAGATGCCGATGTTCTGTTTGTAAATAACTGGCAAAAAGCCACTTATGATATTTTTTTGTCTTTCCCGAAAGCAGGTGTCGTTTGTCCATCGCCTTCGTCTAGAGTAGTAAAACAATATACGTACAATGTCATTCTGAATAATTTTTGGAGCAAAAAATTAAAATTCACCAAAGTTGTAAATAAAAAAGCCATGCAAAGCTTTGCGCACAGTATCAACAATCCCGAATTTTATAATCAATACCATTTAGACAACTATTTAACAATTTCTGAGAACAACATCAAAGCTGTAATTGGAGCCGGACATTTTGTAGCCACTTATAAAAGTGTTATTTTTAACCGTTCGTTGCAACGATTTACGGAATACAGTTTGGGTGGTGAAAGCGAAGAAGTACTGCTTGATCAACCAGTTGTAAATGAAGGTTACTGGCGATTATCAACAGAAGATAACTTTGCCTATCACATGGGAAATGTTGAAGAACCTTGGATGAAAGAAACTCTAGAAGCAATTATGGTGGATGAAACGGAATTTCAACAACCCAAATTAGGAACGGTTAAAGCTACAAAATGGGTGAATTATTGTAAAGAAAATTTTTTCAATAGAATCATAGTAAAACCGTTAGTTTGGAATTGGTTCATACGTTACAAAGGACTTTCCAATGAAGCATCAAAAAATTATTTATAATGGGAACATTTCGAACCTACATAAAAAAAATTCTACTTTACTTTTTGAATGCACCCGATGTAAAAGAAAAGGTAAAGCTTTCTGGTTTTTCTCGCGGATTACAGAATGTTACTTTTGAAGGAAAAAATGCCGTTCCCGATCGCTGTAATTTTTCAGGAAAAATACATATTGGTTATGCCACCACTTTGGGTTATAATAATCTATTGGGCGGAAACATTACCATCGGAAAGTATTGTCAATTAGGTGTTGATGTTGCCATTCACGCTACCAATCATCCAATTCACCATTTAACCACTTACATTAATTCGAATCTTTTTGATGGCGAATTAAAACAATTCAAAGAAGAAAATACCATCACCATTGGTCATGATGTTTGGGTGGGACACAACGTAATTATTGTTGGAAATGTAACCATAGGAAACGGAGCAATTCTTGCCGCAGGAAGTGTGGTAACCAAAGACGTCGAACCGTATGCAATAGTAGCTGGTGTTCCCGCAAAACCACTAAAAAAACGTTTTTCAGAGAAGGTTATTTCGGAGATTGAAGAACTTCAATGGTGGAATTTACCCGAAGCCGAATTGACCAAAATAAAACCGCTTTTTTTCAAAAACTTAGAAGAAGCCAACAGCATTTACGACTAAATGAGAATAGGATTAAATCCAAATAAAGACACCAAATTAATACGAAATGAATTCATTCATCACATCGTAATTCCGGTTTATATTCCAAATCAAGAAGAGTATTTCAAAGGAAGTTTCGATGTGCTAAAATTGCATTTTGAATCGGTATTTAAAACAGTACATTCCAAAACGTTCATTTCGGTTATCAATAACGGATGTTGCAATGAAGTAAAAAGTTATTTAGACGAATTATTCCATCAGAAGAAAATCAACGAAATCATTCACACTGATAATATTGGTAAAATCAACGCCATTCTCAAAGGCATGATGGGACATTCATTTCAATTCATCACGATCACAGATTGTGACGTTTTATTTGAACCCAATTGGCAACAAGCCACTTACGATATTTTTAATGCATTCCCAAAAGCTGGCGTTGTAGGTTTGACGCCAACCATAAAAACCAATTATATTTTAACTTCGAATGTGCTTTTTCGTCACTTCTTTTCCAAAAAAATGAAGTTTTCTAAAGTGGTCGATGAAGATTCAATGCAGCTGTTTTACAAAAGCGTAGGTAATGAAGAAAAGTTCATCGCCGAAAAAAACAAAAGGTATTTTGTTCTCCAAAAAGAGAATCTAAAAGTGTGTGTAGGCTGCGGACATTACGTTGCCACCTATAAATCGGATATCTTTAAATCGGTAAAAAAGAGCTCGCAATTCAAAATGGCAGGCGATATGAAAAAGCATTTTGATGAAAAATTGCTCCGATTTGGATTGTGGCGTTTGAATACTTTAGCGAATTATGCTTTCCATATGGGAAATTCACCCGAACCATGGATGTACGATAAAAAGGCTAATTTGCCTCAAGAAAATAATTCTACACCAAATGTAAAACCGTTTCAAAAACCAAAAGAACTGTCTTTTTTGACTCATTTTTTTACGAATACAATCACCTCGAAATTCTTTAAAATCATTAAATTCAGACGGTTTTTTGAAAAATTAAAACATGATGAAAGCTAAAACTATCGCTATAATTCCGGCTCGTGGAGGTTCCAAACGCTTGCCTAATAAAAACATTTTGTTGTTAGGTGGAATTCCGCTTTTGGCACATAGTATTTTGTATGCAAAGGAAAATCAAAACCTAATTGATGATGTTTTTGTCACTACAGACGATGATTCCATAAAGGCAATTGCATTGCAATTCGGAGCCAAAGTCATCAATCGACCCAGTGAAATTTCGGGCGATTTTGAACCTACAATTACTGCGGTGCAACACGTCATTTCGTCACTCGATTTTGAAGTTGAAAATGTAATTCTGTTGCAGCCAACGAACCCACTTAGACCCATAAATTTACTGCAAGATTGTTTTGAAAAGTACGAAAAATTAAATGCTAATTCACTTTTTACCGTTTCGCAAAATCATCACAAATTAGGAAAAATACATGACAATCAGTTCGTTCCGTTCAATTATAAAATTGGGCAACGAAGTCAGGATTTAGAACCACTTTATTTTGAAAATGGTTTGTTGTATATTAGCAAAGTGAACGTCATCAACAACCATACAATCATTTCTGAAGATGCTTTTCCTTATGTAGTAAATCACGTTTTTGCTGCTGTGGATATTGATACTCAAGACGATTTTGATTTTGCCGAATACCTTTTACATAAAAATAAATAATCGAGTTTATACCGAATATGAATACAAATTACATCGAAATTGCAGGAAGAAAAGTCGGCCCCGATTTTCCGCCTTTGGTCATTGCCGAAATCGGAATCAATCACGAAGGTTCACTCCAAGTAGCCAAAGAAATGGTCGACGCAGCGCATCGTGCTGGAGCCGAAGTTGTCAAACACCAAACGCACATTGTTTCCGACGAAATGAGTGGAGCAGCAAAAAATGTAATTCCGGGTAACGCCGATGTTTCCATCTACGAAATCATGGATCGTTGTTCGCTCAATGAAGCCGATGAACTCGAATTAAAAAACTACGTCGAAAGTAAAGGGATGATTTTTATATCGACTCCTTTCTCGCGTGCAGCAGCCGAACGACTCAAAAAATTTGATATTCCAGCCTACAAAATTGGTTCAGGAGAATGCAATAATTATCCACTGTTAGAACACATTTGTTTGTTTGGGAAACCTGTTATTTTGAGCACCGGAATGAACACCATCGAAAGTGTTCGTAAAGCAGTTGAAATTTTCGACAAGCACAATATTCCAGTCGCTTTGTTGCATACGACTAATTTGTATCCAACACCAATTCATCTGGTGCGGTATGGAGCGATGATTCAATTGCACGAAGCCTTTCCCGATAAGGTTTTTGGTCTTTCCGATCATACTCTAAATAACAACGCTTGCTTAGGTGCAGTTGCTTTGGGTGCAAGTATTTTAGAGCGCCATTTTACCGATCACATGCAACGTACTGGTCCGGATATTGTGTGCAGTATGGACGAGAATGCGTGTGCGGAATTGATAGTTGGTTCCAACGAAATTTGGCAAATGCGCGGCGGTTCTAAAGAGCCAGCCAAAGAAGAACAAGTGACCATTGATTTTGCTTTTGCAACGGTTTGTTCCATACAATCCATTGCCAAAGGCGAAGTATTGACCAAAGAAAATATTTGGGTAAAACGTCCTGGAACTGGGAAAATTCTGGCAGAACATTTTGAAAGCTTGCTGGGAAAAAAAGCTACACGCGATATTAATAACGACGAACAATTAACCTTTGACGATTTTGAATAATGGAAAACCTATACGATTTAAGTAGAAAATTTGAGTACGAAAACGGATTTTACGCCACAGCCGATCCATCGCGTTTTAGTAAATTCATCACGCATCTAGAACTCTTCAAGCAAACATCAACCGTTAGAGGTGAAATTGTTGAATTCGGAATTTTCAAAGGGAATTCGTTCTTTCGTTGGATTAAATTCAGAGATTTACTCGAACAAACCAACAGCCGAAAAGTAATCGGATTTGATATTTTTGGTGATTTTCCCGAAGCTCATTTCGAAGAAGATAAAGAAAAAAGAGATGCTTTTGTTGCCGAAACCAACGGTGGAAAAAGTATTTCCTACGAAGAAATCAACGAACTTTTAGATAAACAAGGGTTGAACAAAAACGTTGACATCATCAAAGGAGATATCTTAGTGACTTTGAACGATTATTTGGCTAAAAATCCGCATTTGAAAATATCGTTGCTGCACATTGATGTCGATTTGTACGAACCAACCAAACACGTTTTGGAGCAATTGTACGATAAAGTAACCAAAGGCGGAGTCATCATTTTTGACGACTACGGTGCTTTTGCTGGCGCCAATAAAGCCGTGGATGATTTCTTTCAAAATAAAGCTGAAGTCAAAAAATTACCCTATTCACACGCTATTTCGTACATCGTAAAATAATGAAGAAAATCCTATTCCTTACAGGTACAAGAGCCGATTTTGGAAAAATAAAATCGCTGATTTCAATTCTGGACAATGATGCCAATTTTGAAGTTTTTGTTTTTGTTACAGGAATGCATTTGCAAAAGGAATACGGTTATACTTTAATCGAAATAGAACGGTGCAACTTCAAAAATGTGCATACATTTGAAAACCACACTCACGAAACTACGATGGATTTAACCTTGGCCAAAACCATTGAAGGTTTGTCGAGCTATTGTAAAATGAGTAATCCCGACATGATAGTAGTTCACGGCGATCGAGTGGAAACCTTGGCTGGCGCGATAGTAGGTTCACTTAACAATATTTTAGTAGCACACATTGAAGGAGGAGAATTATCAGGAACGGTAGATGAATTGATTCGTCACAGCGTTTCCAAACTCAGTCACATTCATTTTGTCTCCAATGACGATGCCGCCAAACGTTTGATGCAAATGGGAGAAATGAAAACGTCGATTTATACCATCGGTTCACCCGATATTGACATCATGTTCTCAGACGATTTACCTAGTTTAGAAACGGCAAAAGACTATTACCAAATTGGTTTTGAACAATTTGCTATCGTTATGTTTCATCCTGTGACTACTGAAGTCAATGAAATGAAAGAGTACGCCACTAATTTTGTAGCTGCTTTACTCAATGATACTCATAATTATGTAGTGATTTTTCCTAATAATGATTTGGGAAACCAATACATCATCAACGAATACCAAAAATTAAAAGAACATCCACGTTTTCGTGTGTTTCCATCACTGCGATTTGAGTATTTTTTAACCTTACTCAAAAATTCGCAGTTCATCATCGGAAACAGTAGCGCCGGAATCCGAGAAGCGCCGTATTACGGAATTCCCATTATCAATATTGGTACGCGCCAACAAAATAGAGCGCTTCATGCCGATATCATCAATGTAGATTACACCGAAAAAAGCATTTCAGAAGCACTAAAAGTAATCGATTCGCATTCCATTCAGCAAACCAATTCCGATTTTGGTCAAGGAAACAGCGCTGAGCAGTTTTTGGCTTCATTGCAAAATCAAGCCATTTGGAATGTAAATCATCAAAAGCAGTTTAGGGATTTATAAAATAGAACTATGCTGACCATTAGCAATTATCATTACATCAGAGAAGATTTTTCGACACCTTATCCAAGTATTTTTGGTGTGACTCCCAATGGTTTTAAGCAACAACTTAAACTTTTAAAAAATGAATATGAAAGTGTTACACCATCCGAATTACTCAATTACACCGATGACATTCTCAAATCAAAAGATAATTATTTTTTTGTCACTTTTGATGATGGTTTGAAGGAACAATTCGAATTAGCACTACCCATTTTAGATGAGCTTTCAATTCCAGCAGTATTTTTTGCTAACTCAAGAAATTATGAAGAAAAAAGAATGAGTACTGTGCACAAAATTCACTTATTGCGTTCTAAATTGGCTCCTTCAAAATTGATTGAGGAAATTACAAGATTCGGACAGACAATTTCTCTTTCTGAAACGGATGCTAAACATGCACAATCGGTTTATATTTATGACGATAAAGATAGTGCAGCGTTAAAATACTTACTCAATTTTAAAATGGATTTTAAGATTCAAGAAGAACTGATAGCAACTCTTTTTGATCAATATTTTATAGAAGATAAAATTGTCGAAGAGTTGTATATGACCGAAAATCAAATTGTTGAATTAAGTAAAATGAATTATTTGGGAAGTCATACTCATAATCATTTTCCAGTTGGATTCTTAAAAACTGATGAAACACATTTTGAACTGGAGCATTCAAAGGCATTTTTTGAAAATTTGACAAATACCAAAATTGAAATCGTAGCCTATCCCTATGGTTCGCCAGAGGTATGTACAGAAAAAGTAGCTACGATAGCCAAAGACGTAGGTTATAAATTGGGTTTTACAACTACAAGAGGAGTCAACACAAACCATAATAATCATTTACTACTCAATCGATTTGATTGTAACGATTTGCCTGGTGGAAAAAATTATAAGAAACTATGATTACACGTGAAGCAACAATAGAAGATTGGGATGCGTTATTTCTTTTCTTCAGTAGAGTTTACAGAGCCAATCATCCATTGCAAAACAAAGAATTTTGGTTGTGGCAATATGGAGATAAACAATACGGTCGTTCGCTGATTTGCATCAATGAGCAAGGTTCAATTGTTGGTCATGTTGGAGCCAATTTTGGTGGCGGTTTGGCTTGGATTATTAATGTGTATTTGGATGAAGAATGCAGAGGAAAAGGAATACTGGGGAAATTGTACGCTATTGCTCGAAATTATTATCCTTTAGCAGCAACTGCGGCAAATGCGGCAGGATTGGGTTTGTATCAAAATATGCGTTGGATTCGGTATTATGATTTGGTACGTTATGTAAAAATTAATCCCAAAATTAGTGAAGCAACAATGCAAAATGTGTGTCAATCATTGCCAATTGATGTTGAAAATTTAATTGTTAAAGACTCACACTATTTTCAACAACCTTCATTAAAAGGAATTGTCTTAAAAGATGGTTCGCGAGCTGTAAGTCAGGAAAATGTTGGTGGTTTGCGAATTGTTGATATTGAAAATCTAGAACAACTAGAAAATCAAGCGTGGGAAATCGGCTACAATTGGCTGGATTATATCACTTCTTGGAACGATTTGAAAACCCGAAATTTAGAAAAAAACGGTTGGGTTCTCGATTTTAAATCGGTTGTTCCATGGCGTTTAAATCCAATTGAAGAAAACTACTTTTGCGACATAACATTTTTGTCAGAACAACCTTTGAGCAATGAATTTATAGTTCATCGTTCGTATTCTGATCACGGCAGAATAGGTAGTCTGTAACTTTAAAAATATAAAATGCTCTTCAACTCCCTATCGTTTTTGCTTTTTCTTCCCGTTGTTTTTGCCATTTACTGGATGGTAAATAAACGTAGTTTGCAATGGCAAAATATTTTGTTGTTGGTGTCTAGCTACTTTTTTTATGCGTGTTGGGATTGGCGGTTTTTATTTCTGTTAATTTTTTCAACCGCATTGGATTATTTTACGGGTTTAAAAATGCATGATGCTTCTAATGAGCACAATAAAAAGTTCTGGTTTTGGCTCAGCGTCGGAATCAACCTTGGGTTTTTGGGTGTATTTAAATACTACAATTTCTTCGCCGAATCATTGGCGGCTGCATTAGAAAAAATAGGCTTTCACGCTAGTTTTTGGACGTTAGAAGTTATACTTCCAGTCGGAATTTCATTCTACACCTTTCACGGTTTGTCCTACGTCATCGATATCTATAAAAACCGCATTACGCCCGAACGCAATATCGTAACCTATTCGCTTTTTGTGAGTTATTTTCCGCTTTTGGTTGCAGGTCCAATCGAACGCGCCACGCATTTACTACCACAAATTAAAAAGCAACGTCAATTCAATTACTCACAAGCCATTCAAGGTGTCAAACAAATCATTTGGGGTTTGTTTAAAAAAGTAGTTGTAGCTGATAATTGCGCTTTTTTTGTCAATCAAATTTTTGAAAATTCAGCGACACATTCCAGTTCCGAATTGTGGTTGGGAATGATCTTCTTTTCGTTCCAGATTTACGGCGATTTTAGTGGTTATTCTGACATTGCTTTAGGAACATCTAAGCTTTTCGGAATTGACTTACTGCGCAATTTCAATTTCCCATATTTTTCAAGAGATATAGCCGATTTCTGGCGGCGTTGGCACATTTCACTTTCGTCGTGGTTTCGCGATTATGTGTACATTCCGCTCGGTGGAAGTCAAGGCAGTAAAACCAAGCAACTTCGCAATGTATTCGTCATTTTTCTATTAAGCGGATTTTGGCACGGTGCCAATTGGACGTTCATTTTTTGGGGTTTACTGCATTCGCTGTTGTTCATTCCGCTCTTACTTTCAAATAAAAATAGAACGAGTTTAGCCGACAGTAGTTTTTCCGCGAAAGCGTATCTAAAAATCATAACTACTTTTGTAGTAGTATCATTGGCGTGGATATTTTTTAGAGCCGATAGTTTGTCAGCAGCGTTTCAATATCTTTCGGGAATGTTTGATGTGAGCGAATGGAATCCGAAGTATTTCTATAAAAACGCCAAATATGCTTTACTGACAATGATTTGTTTGATTTCAATTGGACTATTGATTTTCATCGAATGGCGTAATGTAACTCAACATCGCAACGAGGTGATTTTGAATAAATACACGGTAGCTTTTTTAGTTTTTCTGTTGTTTTGTATGGGAACGTACCGCAATCAGATGAGTTTTATTTACTTTCAATTCTAATTATGAAAAAGTTTCTACTGCATATTCTAAAATACGGATTGATTTTGTTCATCCTCATCAATGCAATCGCTTGGCTCAATTTGTATTTCTTGCGGAATTCATCGTTTTACAAACCCAGCTTTCTCACGCATGAAGTCAAACAAACCCAATTTGATTATGTAGTTATTGGTTCGAGCATTGGTTTAACTACTTTGGATACCAAACTAATCGATAGTCTTACAAACAAAAAAGGAATCAATCTAAGTATTGACGATACGGCTATCAGTTCGAATTATTTGATGCTTAACCATTTTTTCAAACAAGGAAAGAAAACTCAATTTTGTGTTTTGGCTTTAAGTCATTGGGATTTGGCTATTGAACACCCGGTTTTGAACGACAATGATTACCGATTTTTACCTTTTGTTTCTAACGACTATGTTTCAGACTATTATCAAAATTGTGAAGAAGGTTATTTCAAACCGTTGATGCTGTCCCAATACATTCCGGCCATTGGTGTGTGTTATTACAATACAGAAGTGTTTTATCCGTCTTTAATCGCTGCTATTCGACCCAATAAAAAGAATCGTTTTGACGAAAATGGTAACTATTTTTACCCCGAAACAGCCGAAGTTCCAGAAAAGCAAATCGAGAGCATTGCATTAAATTGGAAAAATCCTTACGTTCAAAAAATCAGTGATTTGTGCAAGGAAAACAACACTCGATTAATTATTTATCAAGCTCCGATTTACAAGACGAATGTGGTCAATACCAATTCATCTTATCCTTTTATCAATCATGCTTCGGCTCTAAAGGATAAATTGTATTTTTACGACAACATTCACGTCAATTATTTGGGAAGAAAAGCAGCTTCGGCACTTTTTGCAACCCAATTTCAATCGTATTTCAATTCAAAATAAATGATTCAATCGATTTACATCATTGTAGCTAACGAAAGAAAATCAATCGACTTTGATCTCAGTAATCAATCGAAAGTGATAGTGAATGTTGCTACTGATTCTTCTTCATTTGATGTTGAAATTACTTTTGAAAAACCAATTAAAAAGTTCCGCAATCACGATTATAAATGGGTTGATGTCAATCAAAATAGAATAGCGAATTGGTTTTGCCCTAAAATCATCCAATTGGAAAACGGCACATTTGTGCAAGCCAATGTCAATAACGGAATTTGGGAAATTGATGCCAAGCAAAAAAATGTTTTGTTGTGGCGATTCAACCCCGAATTCGCACATCCAATCACTCAATATTCAGGAGAAATTAATACCAAAAAAATCATTTCGGCACAAACCAAACAACATTTTACTGAATCACTTGCTTTGTTATTTTCAAAACTAAATGCAGTTGAGTTGAGTCGTTCTGCGATTCCGTTTTCGGCAATTGCATGTTTTACCGATCATTGCGATTACGATACAGCTGAAAATTTAAAAATCCAACGGGAATTTTTTAATAAAATCAACCTTAAAACCACCAAAGGTTTTTTTACACATCATTTTTCCAAAAGAGAGGATAATGCTTCGTTTGAAAATGAGACAGCCGAATTGCAATTATGGGAAAACGATCAACACGAAATGTGCTATCATTCGCTTACACAATCCATCCGAGAGAAGAGTGAAGCAATGGCTGAATTTAGGCAATTTCAACCACCTTTTCCCAATGCTAAAGTGTGGATTGATCACGGATTTCAACCGTATAATTTTACGCTATTTGAAAACAATATGATTTCGAAAAGTGAGTACGAATCAGTGATTTCGTCTAAAGGAATTGAAGTGTTGTGGAATTACATCGACGCCGGAAATGCCACAATCGGAACCATCAATCAACTCGATTCGACTCAGTTTACGCTCAATAATTACTATCGCTCAATTCAAAATCAGCCTTTTATCAAGCGAATGGTTTTGCTGGTTAAAAACATCATTTTTCACTATGATAATGACGAGTTTAGAGTGCGCAATTACATCGATGCATTGGCTTTTGCAAAAGCAGTTGTAAAAAAGAAACAAATCAGTGCTGTTTTCGGATTCATAAAGAACATTTTTCCTGTACTACTTATGCTTCTAAAAGTTTTGTTTCAATGGAATTCAGCTAAGAATAAGACTTTTAAAATGGCAAAATACAGTCCGATTTTCTTTAAGCATCAGATTTCGGAAAAAGAATTGTATGTTTTTCAAACCATCGAAATGGTCGATTTTAAAAGAGCATTGTGCAAAGAAAATATCGATTTATTGGTGGAACAATCTGGTTTATTCATTGCTCACACGTATTTTTCGGTGAATATGAATCACTACTCAGGTAAATTAATTAACTCTGATAAAACATTGAACGCAGAAGTAGTTACCAATTTTAACTATTTATCTGAAAAAATCAATCAAAAATCCATTTGGAATCCGACTTTATCCCAATTACTTCATCATTTTGAACACTTCCAAAACGCAGTATTCGATGTGGATGAAAATGGAGCAATTTACTGCAAAAACACTTCCGAAATTGCATTTCGTTCCCTAACCTAATTCGACTAGAATTACCTTAAAAAGTTTTGTTTTTATTGCTTTAGAAAGCCGTTTTTTCTAAATAAATTAGTTATTTTGGCACTCGTTTTACAAGCGCAATCAAAACGGTAAAAATGAAAATTGAAAACAAAGATTTTTGGGAAAGAGAAGATGTGATTCATTCGCAAGATAAACACATGACCAGTACTTCCGACTATGAAATGTATTTGTACGAAAAGGCGCAGCAGTATTTTTCTCAAATGAAAATTACCGTCAAGAAAGCCAAATCATTTGGTTGTGGAACAGGAAGAGAACTCAACGGAATCATAGCAACGCTTTCGCCTGAAAAAATTGTGGCGACTGATATTGCTGAAAATATGATTCGCAAAGCCGAAGTGAATGTGCAAGAATGGGGTTTTCAAGACAGAGTAACACTCGGAATTGCCGATGCAACTAAGTATACCGACACCCAAGAGAGCTACGAGTTAGTCACTTTGATGAGTTGTACACTCACGTACATCAGTAAAAAAGCCGATCGCTACGCCGTTTTTAAAACGTCGTATGATATTTTAAAACCCAACGGTTGCTTGGTTGGAGTAGTGCACAATCAAGTAGGAACGCCCCAAAAAACAGCTTATTTTTTATTGAGAAGATTACTAAAACCTTTTTTGAAAAATGAAGTTGGAAACCGAACGGCTGGTTTTTACGGATTTGATGTTCCAGGCTATTATTTTTCTAAAAAAGATTTGCTAGAACATTTACAAGATAACGGATTTAAGAATGTCGAAATCAAATCGTTGTCTGAATTGTACAAAGAAACAAACCAACCCTACAACCGATTAAAAGGCTACAACAACTTAGTCTTTTTTGCTACTAAATAGTCGTTTTCCTTTGATTAAAACACAAGCATGACAAATTCCTTTTTTACAAAAGAGCAACATTGGATTGAGAAGTGGAATCAGTTTCACATTACTCACAACCGTGGAAGTCATTTGCAGTTGTCGCATTGGTTGGATTCGTATTCGTCGTACGGATTTTCATACGAGATTTTTGTAGTTGAAGAAGATGGTGAAATTTTGGGTGGATTTGGAGCTGTAATCGCTCATTTTTTGTTTTTTAAATTCTACATCGTTTCCAATGGTCCGGTTTTGAAAGTGGATGATGAGGAACAACTCAATAATTTGGTTCAAAAAGTAAAAGACAGAGCTAAAGAAATAGGTTGTTGTTACGCTCACGTTAATTTACCTTTTTTCCTTTCGGATAGCGTCGCTTCAAGTCATGGTTATAATTCGGTTCTGCCATTGAAGGCGTTGAACGATGCGTCAAAAGGAATTAAATTTAAGTTCGTATACACACCCGATGGTTTGAACTGGGTGGATTTTAATAAGTTTGAAACCGACGATGATTTTTTAGAATCATTGCGAACCAACGTTCGTCGTGACATTAGAGCATCCCAAAGAAAAGGTCTTGAATTTAAGATGATTACGGATGAAAACGGTTTAAAAGAAGTATATGATTTTTTCAAATTTAATGCAGATACTTCGGGTTATCCAATTCGATCGTGGAGCGATTTCAATAAGACCATATTAAAATTAATGGCAGAATGTAAAACCGTTTTTATGGCGGTTTATTTGAACGGTGTCATAAAAGGATCCATTATGTTGGTTTGGGGTGGAAATTTTTACACCTACATGTTGGGTGCTTCAAGCAAAGAAAAACCCGATTTGCTCACGGGCGAATTTCTGCAATGGGAAGCCATTAAGTATTCACGTTCCATCAAAGCCGATGGTTACAATATTTCACTTGGTGGTTCAACCGGAGTTCTGAATTTTAAAAGCAAGTTTGTTACCAACAAAGAACTCTTTCAAAACGGGCAACATTACTGGGTTTTCAAGCCCTTTATGTTTAAAATTTATTTGTACTTAGATACTTTTTTCAGAAAGAATAAAAAGAAAGTTTCTGTTGTACTCAAATATTTAAATAAGTTAAAACCTTAGAATTGGATTGAAAATAGGTTGTATTAAATTTGAATATCAATCAAATAAAACTTTAAAAACTGCAATAAAATACTAACTTTGCGAACAACCCAAATTCACTAGTCAACAATAGTAAAAAGATGAAATCAAAAGAAGAAATAATTGAAACCAATCTGAAGCAAAAAGAGTTTTACAACACTAAAAAGAAGAATTTTGCCACTAAATTGTGGTCTTCTGTTAGAGAGAAAACCCTAAAAAAAATCAGAAGAAATATTGGTATTCTTGATGAATCGTACAGTCTTCACAAACAATGGTTTGGTGATTTGTCGAACAAAAAGGTATTGGACTTAGGTTGTTTTTCTGGAAACAATTTAACGTTGTATTTGGCTGAAAATTCAAAACAATACGTTGGAGTTGATTTGAGCGATGTTGCCATTGAAAAATTGAACAAAAAATTAGAGCACATTCCAACGGCCAAAGCACTTTCGGTAGATTTTTTATCGGATGATTTTGATGAAAGCGACTTCGATTTAGTCTATGCATACGGCGTGTTACACCATTTTCAAAGTCCGACAGTTTTAATCAATCGATTGAATGAAAAAATGGCTCCAAATGCACACATAGTTAGTTATGATCCGTTAGAAACGAGTTTGCCAATTAAAATAATTAGAGCAATTTACCGTCCGTTTCAGTCGGATGCAGATTGGGAATGGCCGTTTACTCGTAAAACTTTTTATCAGTTTCAAAACAGTTTCAACATTATTGAGCGTAGAGGTTTACTAGGAAAATCAAAATGGTTTTTCTTACTCGGATTCTTACCAATGTCGGAAGAAAAACGAATTGAAATTGGAAAAAAATGGCACAAAGAAGATTGGGAGAAATCATCAACTTCATTATCACGTCTCTTTTCATGTATGCACGTAACAATGCTGATGCAAAAAAAATAAATTTCTACAATGAAGGTTCAAAACAAAGAGTTCTGGGAAATTGATAATGTAATTGATGTTCAAGACAAAATAAAGAAAGCAACTGATTTTGAAATGTTCATGTTCGAAAAAGCCAAAGAACGATTTGCTTCTTTTGGCGGAATCAAAAGCATTAAAATTTTTGGATGCGGAACTGGAAGAGAAATAGAATCAATTGCTGAATTTTTTGAGCCTAATCGTATTGTCGCCTCCGATATCGCAGAAAATATGATTACTAAATGCGATGAAAACCTAAAAGAATGGAAGCTTGATTCGATTACACAAACTTTAGTTATGGATGCTAAAGACTTCAACAATGTTTATAATGAGTTCGATTTAGTGACCATTCTAAATAGTATGTTGACCTATGTGGTTGAAAAAAACGATCGACTGGCAATTTTCAAAAATTCATATCAAATAGCAAAACCCAACGGGGTTTTAATTGGTACCGTTCATAATCAAGAAGGAACTTTTCTGAAAACAGCTTATTTTAAACTTCGAAACCTTCTTTCTTTTTATTATGGTGATAAAGTTGGCTACCGAAATACAGGTTATAACGGCTATAAGGTTCCGGGTTATTATTATTCTAAAAAAGACCTTCATAACGACATCAAAAATGCTGGTTTTAAAAGTATAGATGTTTATTCGCTAGAAGAATATTATCGCTTAATCGGACTTACTTATAATCGAAAAACGGGCTATAACAACTTAATTTTTATCGCACAAAAATAAAGGGAATTACAAATGAAGATCATATTAATTATACCTGATGGTGTTGTAGTAAGGAATTATTTGTACTCCAATTTTGTCAACGAATTGACTCAAAAAGGATTTGAAATTTATGTTTTTCACCAAATTCCAAAACCTGCTGTAAAAGAAATTGAGTTGGTTACCAATTCGATTAAAGAATTTCACTTTATTCCCTTTTTTAAAGAACCCGCTTTAGCAAGAACCATCAGAGAAATTGTGGTTTACGCTCGTTTGTTGCACAACAAAAAAGTGCTTCAAAACGAAACCATTATGTATTTTTGGAACAACAATAAAAAAGGATTCAAGCGAAAAGTTTTAGCCAATGTATCGGAAACAGTAGGTTATTTACTTTCAAAATCGTACAAAACCATAGTGTATTTAGAAAAAGTATACGATCGTTTGATAACAAAAACATCAGTTTATGAAGAAGTTGGAAAAAAGATAACGGAAATAAATCCCGCTATTGTACTGAATTTACACCAACGTTCTACTGTCAGTTCGCCTATAGTTGCTTTTTGTAATTCTAATTCCATTCCTTCTTCTACAGTAATTTATTCGTGGGACAATGTTCCGAAAGCTCGTCTAATATCGCGTTACAATCATTATTTTACTTGGTCGGATTTGATGAAAAAGGAGTTGCTTACTCTCTACACAGAGATCAAAGAACCACAGGTAAAAGTAGTCGGAACTCCACAGTTTGAGTTTTATTTTGAAGAAAAATACAAAAAGTCGAAAGCTGACTTTTTTAAACAATACAACCTAAACGTTTCCAAAAAAACAGTTTGTTATTCTGCTAATGACACATCGTCACCTTACGAAGTGACTTATTTTTCTGATGTTTGTGAAGCTGTAGATAGCCTATCTGCTGATGAAAAACCTCAAATTATTTTTAGAAGAAACCCGTTTGATAAATCCAATCGTTTCAAAAGCATTTTAGAACAATACAAACATTTAATTGTTGAAATTGATCCTGATTGGCGAACAGAAAATCCTGATGATAAAGATTTTGTGACTATTTTCCCAACTCTAAATGATATTCAGTTGCTGGTCAATACCGTATTGCATTCCGATGTTGTGATTAATTTAGGAAGCACAATGGCTCATGATTTTGCTGTGATGAATAAACCTTGTTTGTATTTGAATTATGATCCGGTTGCTGCTTCTCGATTGCCTGTAAAAGATGTTTTCGATTTTCAGCATTTTAGAAGTATGAAAAATTTGGAAGCGGTGGGTTGGATTAATAGTAAATCTGAAATAATTCAAAAAATTACTACAGCTTTAAATCACCCCGAAACCATTGCTAAAGACAGAAATAAATGGATGGAAATCATTGTACAACATCCGTTAGATAAAAATAGTGCTAACTTAGCCAATGAAATAAAAGCGATATGCACATCTGTATAATTACTCACGAATACCCAAAACCCGGTTTTGCTCATGGCGGAATTGGCAGTTTCATCAAAACATTGGCTCCCAAATTGATTGAGAACAATGTTCAAGTCTCTATCGTGGGTTTGAATTACAATAATGTATATGAATTTGAAGATGATAATGGCGTACAAGTACATCGTTTAAGCTATTTCAATAAAAGAGGTTTTGGTTGGTATTTTGGCGCCAAGGCAATCAGCAATAAAATAGCAGAAATTCACAGTCAAAACCCGATTTCTATTGTTGAGTCCAGTGAATTGGGATTGGCCTTTCTATCAAAAATCCCTGAAATTAAATACGTGATTCGCTTGCATGGTGGTCACCATTTTTTTGCCGAATCAGAAAACAGAAAAATTAAATTTTGGAAGGGTTTTCAGGAAAAAAGGTCTTTTAAAAGAGCCGATGCATTCATAGCGGTTTCTAATTACGTTAAAGATCATACAGGAAAGTTCTTAAGCTTTCATAACAAACCTGTTGAACTAATCAATTATCCCATCAATACCCAATTGTTTGCGCCAATTTCGAATCCTGTTCAACAATACAGCATTGTATTTGTGGGAAGTGTTTGCGAAAAAAAAGGTGTTCGTCAGCTGATACAATCTTTTCCGATGGTAAAAAATCAGTTTCCAGATGCTACTTTAGAAATTTATGGCAGAGAATGGTTTTTTCCAAACGGAACCAGTTTTACACAATTGATGCAACAAGAGGAAGTTTCTAAATTAGGAACAATTTCAAAAGACATTCATTTTCATGGATTAATCAATTACGATCAAATTCCCGATAAATATTCGAGAGCACATGTTTGTGTTTTTCCTTCTCATATGGAAACTCAAGGTTTAGTCGCTCCAGAAGCCATGTCGATGAAAAAAATGGTTATTTTTACGAATAAAGGTCCGGGTCCAGAAACCATTACTGATTATGAAACAGGATTGTTGTGTGATCCTCATAATCCAGAAGATATTGCCACTAAAATCAATTGGGTTTTTGCCAATGAAAATAAAATTCCAGCCATTGAAAACAATGCTAGAGAATATGTTTTAGGTAAATTTTCTGTGGATAATATCGTTCAAAAAAACATTGCTTTTTACCAACGAATTATTAGTTCCTAACTATGAATTTTCTAATTGTAACTCATGTTGTTCATACACGAAACGGAGCCGATTTAGTTGCTTACGCGCCGTATGTGAATGAGATGAATATTTGGCTGAAATTTGTTGACAAAGTAACCATTATTGCGCCATTTAAGCACATAGAAAACAATCCAATTCATCAGAAATACCAACACAATAACATTCAATTTATTCAAGTTCCGAGTTTTTCTTTTGTTAACGCTAAGGAAATTTTTAAATCGTTATTTCTTCTACCGTTTATTTTTTTTAAGATAGTTGGCGCTATGATTCAAGCCCATCATATTCATTTGCGTTGTCCCGGAAATATGGGGTTGTTGGGAAGTTTGGCGCAAATCTTTTTTCCACGAAAACCAAAAACGGCTAAATACGCAGGTAATTGGGATCCTAAATCAAAACAACCTTTGAGTTATACATTTCAAAAAGCGGTTTTAAGCGCTACTTTTTTAACCCAAAAAATGAGTGTTTTGGTCTATGGCGAATGGCCTAATCAAACCCGAAACATCAAACCTTTTTTTACAGCTACTTATTTTGAAAGCGATAAGGTTACTGTTGGACCTAGGAGTTTAAAAGATACAATTCATTTTATTTTTGTGGGTTCATTATCCGAAGGGAAACAACCACTTTACGCAATTCAATTAGTAGAAAGCCTCAAAAATAAAGGAAAAAATGTCCAAATCTCACTCTATGGTGAAGGAAAACAGCAAGCTAATTTAAACGATTATATTCAGCAAAATAAACTTGAAGATTATGTTTTTCTGAAAGGTAATTTTGATCGGGAGCAAATGAAAGAAGTGTACCAAAGCAGCCATTTTTTGATACTTCCATCCAAAAGTGAAGGGTGGCCCAAAGTGGTTGCTGAAGCCATGTTTTGGGGATGTTTACCCATTTCAACTCCAGTTTCGTGTGTGCCTACTATGTTGGGTTTTGGTGAACGCGGAATTGTACTTACCAATCAATTGGAATCCGATTCAGAGTTGATAGAAGAAATAATGACCCATCAAGAAGAGTACAATCATAAAATAAAAGAAGCAATTAATTGGTCTCGTAATTTTACAATTGATAAATTTGAAGCTGAAATAAAGAAATTGATACAGCAATGAGAATTCTTCAGATAATTGATTCCCTTGATATTGGTGGAGCAGAGAAGATGGCCATTAACTATGCAAATAGTTTGGCTTCTGTTGTAGCATTTTCTGGTTTGGTTGCCACTCGAAAAGAAGGTCAACTCAAATCACAAATCCATACGGATGTAAATTATCTTTTTTTGCAAAAGAAGAGTGCTGTAGACGTAAAGGCAATTCTTCGACTAAGAAAGTATTGTAAAGAAAACAATGTTAATCATTTGCAAGCTCATAGCAGTTCGTTTTTTACGGCTTTTTTGGTAAAATTAACCTTGCCTAAAATCAATATCATTTGGCATGATCACAACGGTTTAAGTGAATTCATAAGTAATAAAAAAGCAGTTTTATTACAATTTTGCTCTTATTTTTTTAAGGGAATTGTAGTTGTAAATTACCAATTAAAAAACTGGGCAGAAAAGACATTGAATTGCAAACAATGTATTTATTTGCCAAATTATACGATTTTAAATCCATCCGAAACAAAGGAAACTGTACTTTTGGGAAATTCAGGAAAAAAGATACTGTGTTTGGCTAATTTTAGATTTCAAAAAAATCATTTTTTGTTACTAGATGTAGCTAAAAAACTCAAGTTATCACATCCTGATTGGTCATTTCATTTGGTTGGAAAAGATTTTAATGACGATTACTCGGCTAAAATTAAACAATCAATCGTTGATAATAGTTTAGAGAATTCCGTATTTATTTATGGTTCAAGAACAGATACGCAAAACATAATTGAGCAATCCGATATTGCGATTTTAACATCACAATCAGAAGGTCTGCCTGTCGCGTTGTTAGAATATGGTTTGAATAAAAAGCCTGTCGTTTCAACTAAAGTAGGCGAAATTCCGATGATCATCAAAGACGGAATTAATGGCTGTATAGTTGATAATTATGATGATGAAGCTTTTTATAATTCGTTAGTAAAAGTGATTGATAATAGCGATTTTCGTACCCAAATAGGTCAACAGCTTTTCGAAACTATAACTGAAAATAACTCTGAAAAAGCAGTTATAAATAATTTTTTAAACTGGGTAAATAGCATTTAAAAATGCAAGATAAAGATAAAAATTACTTGTTTTTAATATTGGTTCACTTATTATTAGGTGTTGTTATTTTCAGTTTCCCTATTGTTTCAAAAGTATATGGATATTTAATACTGATTGTTGGAATTTTAGTGCTGCTCAAAACTCGCAATAAAAATGATGAGGTACTTTATATATGTGCTTACATTGTTGGAAGTGAGGTGTTTCTAAGGATGACCAATGGAAATCCTAATCATGAATTTGCCAAATACAGTTTGGTCTTCTTTTTCTTGATTGGATATGTCTATTCTGGCTTTTCAAAAATGTCATTACCCTATTTGTTCTTTATTATTACTCTATTGCCAGGCATTATTATTGCAAATGAAACCTTAGATTTTGGGGTTGAATTCAGAAAGAAAATTTCATTCAATTTGTCAGGCTCGTTATGTCTTGCAATTGCTGCCATGCACACTTTTGGCAGGAAATTAACTGTGGGTCAAGTAGGGAATTTACTCTTGTTAATGGGGTTGCCAGTGATTTCAACAGCAGTTTTTACACAACTTTATGCGCCTGACTTAAAAGAAGTTTTAAGCGGAACTTCTTCTAATTCAGAACTATCGGGTGGATTTGGCCCCAATCAGGTAGCGACCATTTTGGGTTTAGGAATGTTCATTTTTTTTACAAGAATTATTCTCTATTCAAGGACTAAACTAATTTTCATAGTCAATGTACTGATTGCTTTTTATGTAAGTTACAGAGGTTTGTTGACTTTTTCTCGTGGCGGAATGATAACTGGTTTTCTAATGATTCTTATCTTTTTATTATTTATCTATTTTAAAGCAAGTAAGAAAAATAGGGTCAAATTAAATTATTTTGTAATCATTTTTGTGATTCTAGTTTCCGCTATATGGATGTTTACTTCAGTGAAAACAGAGGGTTTAATTGACAAACGTTACGCAAATAAAAATGCAATGGGTGTAGAGAAAAAAGATTTGTCTACAGGTAGAAATCAGTTAGTAGAAGAGGAGGTAAATTGGTTTTTAGATAATCCTTTCTTTGGGATTGGAGTTGGAAAAGGTACTGATTATAGAACAGCTAAATATGGTTTCTTGTATGCTTCGCACAATGAAATCACTCGATTATTAGCAGAACACGGAATGCTAGGAGTGATTGCATTAATGATATTGTTCTTTACACCAATATTCTATTACATGGGAAATAAAGACAATATATTTTTATTTTGTTTTCTGTTATTTTGGTTGCTCACAATCAATCACGCAGCAATGCGAACCGCAGCTCCATCATTCGTCTACGCATTATCAGTTTTAAAAATTAAATTTGATGAAGAAGAAGAACCTGTTGTACATAGGAAATAAACTTTCAAAACACGGAAATACGGCTACTTCTATCGAAACTCTCGGGGCTTTTTTGGAAGGCGAAGGTTATAAAGTCTATTATGCATCCTCCAAGAAGAATAAAATCGTAAGGATGATTCATATGATTTACAAAACCTTTAAGCGCTCCAAACAAGTTGATTATGTGTTGATTGATACTTACAGTACTCAAAATTTCTGGTTTGCATTTATTATTAGTCAGTTGTGCAGAATTTTGAAACTGAAGTACATAGCAAAATTGCATGGCGGCGACTTACCGAATCGATTGGCGAAAAGTCCTTTTTTTTGCGATATGATTTTTAAAAATGCCTACAAAATAACTGCACCATCGGGTTATCTAATGAATGCTTTTGAAGTTAAATATCACAACAACATTATATTCATTCCAAATACTATCGAGATCAATAACTATCCATTAGTTCAAAAAGAATATAGTGTGCCAAAAATTCTTTGGGTACGCTCATTTTCATCCATTTATAATCCTAAGATGGCCATTAAAGTAACCGCTAATTTAAAAGAAAAGTATCCAGATGTTGTGCTTTGTATGATTGGTCCAGATAAAGAAAATCTCATTGATGAATGTAAAAAATATGCAAAAAAACTCAATGTCGATGTTGAATTCACAGGGAAACTATCCAAGAAAAAATGGATTAAAAGATCAAAAGAATTCAATGTTTTTATTAATACAACTCATTTTGATAACACGCCAGTAAGCGTTATAGAAGCAATGGCATTGGGAATTCCAGTTGTCTCAACTAATGTAGGTGGAATACCTTTTTTGTTGAACGATTCAGAAAATGCTCTTTTGGTTAAGGATGGAGACACTGAAGCAATGAGTCAAGCAATAGAAAAAATAATGTCCGATAACCAATTGAGAACTCTATTAACAACTAATGGAAGAACTTTAGTTGAAGAGTTTGATTGGAGCATTGTAAAACAAAAATGGATTGATATTTTAATTTAATATATCGATTTAAGCTAAAATTACTAACTTGCAAGACAAATTTTAGCACTTTAATGAACAGTCAAAAAAAAATACATTTTGAAATTTCGGAACGAAAAATACTGTTGAAGCTATTTGACGTGCTCATCGTTCTGTTTTCGTTGTATTTTATCGGTTCTTTTTTTGATTTCAAATACTTTTCTTTTTCAACAACCAATTTCTATTGGGTCATAGTTTTGGCCATTTACCTCAATCTGTTCGGGTCGGTTTTTGAAATGTACAATTTGCAAGTAGCCAGCAATCAGTTTCAAATTATTAAAAGTATTATACTTACTACCAGTATTACGGTTTTGGTTTATTTGTTAACGCCAATTTACACGCCACTTTTACCTTCTAATCGTTTACAAATAATCATATTTTATATTACCATATTATTTTCACTAATGGTATGGCGGATTTTTTATGTAAAGTTTTTAGCCTCTCACCGATTTATAAAGAAAGCAATAATAGTATGTGATAAGGAGCAACTTCAAGAGTTAGTAAGTGGTCTGGAAAATGTTGATCCTCATTATAAATTCATCGGTTTTGTTAATTCGGATGGCGAACAGAATTTTAAAGTGAATTACAACGGAATAAAAAGCATTAAACCCGATGATTTAGAGAAATTTTTCAAATCCAATTCCATTTCTGAAATTGTGGTTGCTTCTCAAAAAACAGAAGGAATTACCGCTAATTTGTACAATCAGTTAATCCATCTGTTAGAAAATGGTGTGATTATTAAAGAGTATACGCAATTATACGAAACCATTACACAACGGATTCCAGTTCAATACGTTTCAAGAGATTTCTACCGCTATTTCCCTTTCAGTAGAAACAATCAAAATCAATTGTATTTACTTGTTTCAAGAGCAATAGACATTGTATTTTCATTGATTGGATTGTCTTTTGGATTGGTATTTCTGCCATTAATTATTATAGGAAATTTAGTTGGAAACAAAGGGAAACTATTCTACACTCAAGAACGAATTGGTAAAAACGGAAAAGTATTCAACATCTTGAAATACCGAACCATGGTAAAAAATGCCGAAGCTAATGGTGCCGTTTTTACTACTATAAATGATTCGAGAATCACACCGTTTGGTAAGTTCATGCGAAAAACACGTTTGGACGAATTTCCTCAGTTCATTAACATCTTAAAAGGCGATATGTCCATTATTGGTCCACGACCCGAACGACCTGTTTTTGTTCAGGAAATAGCCGAAGTAATGCCATTTTACGAAACCCGACACATCATTAAACCAGGATTAACAGGTTGGGCTCAAGTGAATTATTCGTACGGTGATTCAATTGCAGATAGTTTGGTGAAATTGCAATATGATTTGTACTACATCAAGCATCGAAGTATCTTCTTAGACATCAATATCTTTGTCAAAACCTTTAGTACGGTTCTATTTTACCGCGGACAGTAATCCAAAAATTAGATTTTCGTTTTCATCAATTTATACATCATCAATAAATGCCCAATGATGAACGGAACCATCAATATCAAATAGGGCTTCGTTACTATAATCACAATGTAAATCGCTAACATTCCAATGATCAACCAAAGTAGTTTCTTTTGTGCGTTGATTTTCAAAAACGGAACGACTAAAAACAAAGGATTGAATAACAAAGCATTGTAGTTCCAAAGGACTTCTTGGTGCAACGAATACAATCCGACAAGGCATAAAAATAAACCTAAAAGTCCGGTGATGAATAAATACGTCTTGTAGACGAATGCTTTTCTAGTTGCCAGAATTATGAGTAAAATCAGCGCCACAAAGTAAATGCTGTTTACAAATGAAAAATCATGTGTTTTTTCTACTGATTGCACTAAAGTTTCCTTTTTTGAAACCAATGGTTCTCCATCAATAGTTGCTTTATCTAAACTGTGTAATAATTCAATTGGTAAAAACAGTTGTTCTGCTTTGTGATCGGTTTTAGCTCCAAAAATAATATTGATTCCTAAATTGTACCAAAAGTAGTTTCCAAAATAAGGATACAATACTTCTCTGTAGGTAATCGATGTGTCATCTACTTTTGTAATGATTGGTTGACCAATACTTTGATTTACTTTGTCAGCAACCATTGTTGTACAATTTCGATCAATAAACTTATAAGTATAATAGCGTTCATCCGATTGTAATGAAGCATTCAATCGTTCAAAAAGCTCTTGTTTTTTGGTCTGAGAAAGCGCTAAAGTTTGTTCGATTACTTCGCGACCTTCGTATTGGTATTCGTAAATAAATTGATCGTAAGTCGTAGCGTTGATGAAATACTGCAAATCACCTTTGACAAATTTTAAGTAAAAATTTTCGGTATTAAAATCAAATGCTCCATAATTGTACACCACATCCAATTGATTTTTTACATCTTTAATTCGAATGGCTGTATGACCAAAAGTGGAGTACAATTGTTCGCCTCTTCCACAAGTAAAAACACTTACTGTAGCAGTATTAGAAAGAGATGGGTTTTGCGAAAATAAATTCGAAATGAAGAATAAAAGAAAGAGAAAGTGTACTTTTTTGAGCATGATGATTATCTAAAAATGCCTAAATCAACTTTTACTGAGAAGATGTTCGAATACAATGCTGCACTTTGATCGCCTAAATCAGTCAAAGCATAATCGACTTGAATTCCTTTGTATTTAAAACCTAAACCAATGTTGGGTTGAAATCCTAATTTGGTAGAGTTATCAATTTGTGTAATGTTTTGAAAATTTCCCACTCCAGCACGTAAAAAAACTAAGTCGGTATAGCCAAATTCAAATCCGAGTGACGGACTAATACTTACAAAATCAGTTGAAATCACATCGTTGGTTCGTGCAAATTGCATGTTTAAATTAGCTGCAGCCAACAAAGTGTAATCGTAATGAAACTCGTATTTTTTTGACATTCCGAGTTGCGCTTTTGGAGCTGTTATTTCGGTGCTTTCAGGCAATTCATTATTTTGTCCCGGAATGGCATTTTTGATTTTTTCGTATTCTTCTTCGTTGATGGCCCAAACATTATAGGTTGTAGTAATATCGCGTAACATCAATCCGTAACGCCATTCGTTTCGCTCAAATTGCAATCCAAAATCCAAACCAAATCCCCAAGAACTTGCAAAATCTCCAATTACGCGTCGGATTACTTTAGCATTCACACCGTATTGAAATCCGGGAACTTGTAGTTTTCTCGCATACGATAAAGTCAAACCGTAATCAGCGGTAGAAAATAAACTGATGCGGTTGTAATCGATATTTCCGTCGCCATCAATCAATTGAGTGGTATTTAGAATGTCATCTACTCCAAAACGGATCAATGAAATTCCCCAAGCACTTCGATCGTCGATAGGTTTGGCGTAAGCAGCGTAATCGTATTGAGCAATATTCGCAAAATAACTGGCGTGCATTAGAGCGGCTTCACCATCTTCCAGATGAATCAAACCTGCTGGATTCCAATAGCCCGAATTCACATCACTAGTACTCGAAACCACAGCATTTGACATTCCTAAAGCCGCAGCGTCAACACCAATGTTCATGAACTCATTAGAGTATTTTCTAATGGCTTGACCAAAGGAAATTGAGGTGAAAGCGATAAACAAAAAAAGTATTTTTTTCAAAGCAATTAGTTTACAAACTTAGGTCTGCTATTTTTTTTCAAAAATATAAATTTTTATTCGGTTAGAGGTTCAATTAACATATTTAAAACAGTTGTAGAACGGCTTTATAAAAATCTCTTAGAAAACGCACTTCTCTTTCAGTTATTGTACTAAATTTGTTTTCTGAAAAATCGAACACATGAACTTTAAAAAACACATTCCTAATATTTTAACGTTGTTGAACCTTTTCTGTGGATGCATTGCAGTTGTTTTTGTAGCACAGCGATTGTTCGATTATGCCTTTTTCTTTGTGTGTTTGGGTATCTTTTTCGACTTTTTTGATGGTTTTTTAGCGCGAAAATTTGGCGTTGCTGGTCCGTTAGGCGTTCAGTTGGATTCATTAGCTGATATGGTTACTAGTGGAGTCGTTCCGGGTTTTGTGATGTACCAAATGTTGCCATCAACGGAAATGGTAATTGAAAATACCGAAATAACGAGTTGTTTTCCGATGTATGATAACAATCCAATGTTGCTGTTGCCTTACTTAGGTTTCGTCATCACTTTAGGTGCGTGTTATCGTCTGGCCAATTTTAATATTGACACGCGACAATCCGATTCGTTTATTGGTTTACCAACTCCAGCCAATGCTTTATTTATTGGTAGTTTGCCATTTTTAACTGGAGAAATGTTCAATTTTGTTCACAATCCTTGGGTTTTGATAGCGATAACCTTTTTGAGTGCTTACGTAATGAATGCTGAAATTCCGCTTTTTTCTCTTAAAATAAAAGATTTTAGTTTTCAGAAATACAAATTACAAATAGGGTTTTTAGTGGCTTCTGTTGTGCTGCTTGTTCTCTTTCAAGTTACCGCAGTTCCGTTGATTATTTTGATGTATGTTTTGTTGTCTGTAGTGAATAATACTATTTTGGCAAAAAAATAGTTATTGATTTGTATTCACTTTTAAAATGGCAAAAACTACAATAAGAAGAAGACCTACTCGAAAATCATCCCAATTAAAATCCAACTTTTGGACAAAATTCACTGTTATTTCGCTGATTTTATTCGCCTTGCTTTTTGCGGTTTACCATTATCGAAATGCCATTCTCTATTATTTTAGTTTCAAAAGCGATAAAGTGCTGAAGCAAGAAAAGCTCGACGCAGCGCGAATTTTTCAAGTATTAAAACGCCACGAAGATAATGTGATTGGTTTTGATGTGTCAGAATACCAAGGAACAATCAATTGGACTGAAATCGATTCATTGGAAATGCATAAACTACATTATGTTTTCATTCGAGCCACAGCAGGAAGCGATAGAGTCGATTCGAAATTTAAAGAGAATTGGAAGAAAGCGAACAAAAGCAATTTAATTTGCGGAGCGTATCATTATTATCGTCCGAATGAAAATTCGATTGAACAAGCCAAAAATTTCATCAAAACCGTAAAGTTGAAAAAAGGCAATTTGCCTCCGGTTTTAGATATTGAAAAACTATCTGAAAGTCAGTCGATTGACAGCTTAAAAATAGGGTTGAAGCGTTGGTTGGAATACGTCGAAAAGCATTACAAGGTCAAACCCATTATTTATTCTGGAGAAAAATACTATGAAGATTTTTTAAAGGAAGAATTTGAAGACGACTACACGTTTTGGATTGCCAATTACAATCCGTGGAAAGAGACCATCGACGACGAATGGTTGTTTTGGCAATTTACTGAAAAAGCAGTTATTGACGGAATTGAAACTAAAGTAGATGTGAATGTTTACAACGGAACTCCCAAAATGCTAAAGTATTTGACGATAAATTGATTTTTTTGCCGCAAATTCACAGATTTTATGTTGTTTAAAATCTGTGAATCTGTGGCAAAATTTTGAAGGATACTTTTAATTTAGTTTATTTTTTTGCGAAAACGATTGTAAAAACTACTAATCCGAAGAAAAGCATCATGCCTACAAAAAATAAATAGGCTTTTGGATGAGCAAAATTAATTGTTGAGCCAAGGTTGGGATTGGGTTTGTCAACCAATAATCTAGAGTCTTCTTTATTGTAATAAAACATACGCCACTTCCAATTCTTAGAATCGTTGTGCCATTTTTTAATTTGTTCGTTAGAAGGGTTCATTAAAATTCCAATTTCTTTTTACGTAATTCGAAATTCTGACCTAGATATACTTTACGCACCATTTCGTCATTAGCCAATTCTTCTGGAATTCCCGCTTTTAGGATTCCACCTTCAAACATCAAGTAGGTTTTATCAGTAATAGCTAAAGTCTCTTGAACGTTATGATCGGTAATTAAAATTCCGATGTTTTTGTTTTTTAATTGGGCTACAATTCGTTGAATGTCTTCAACTGCAACTGGGTCAACACCAGCAAACGGTTCGTCCAACAAAATGAATTTAGGATCGGTTGCCAAAGCACGCGCAATCTCAGTTCTTCTTCGTTCTCCACCCGAAAGTAAGTCGCCACGGTTGGTTCTGATGTGTTGCAAACTGAACTCATCAATCAAACTTTCCATTTTGGCTTCTTGTTGCTCTTTGGTTAGGTTGGTGAGTTGCAACACACTCAAAATATTATCTTCAATACTTAGTTTTCTAAAGACAGAAGCTTCTTGAGCCAAATACCCAATTCCGTTTTGAGCACGTTTGTACATTGGAAATTCAGTGATGTTCATATCATCTAAATAGATATTTCCCGCATTGGGTTTTACCAATCCTACAATCATATAGAACGAAGTGGTTTTACCAGCGCCATTCGGACCTAATAATCCTACAATTTCTCCTTGATTTACTTCAACAGAAATTCCTTTTACTACACTTCTTCCTTTGTAGGTTTTTACTAAATTTTCGGCTCTTAATTTCATTTTTAGATTCCTAGATTTTTAGATCGTTAGATTTTTAGACAAAGTAACGAAAATGTTTTAGTTTGATTTGCGCTTTTAACTTCAAATTCAGAAACTTCAGACTAACTAAAGAATACTGACACTGCTTATTGACTACTTTCTTCAAGTGCTTCCCAAAATTCGTAAGCTCTGCGCAAATGCGGAATGACAATGGTTCCGCCAACTAAGGTTGCAATTCCCATGGCTTCCATCATTTCTTCTTTGGTAATACCTTCTTTGTAACTGGTTTCCAAATGGTATTTGATGCAATCATCGCAGCGCAAAACTGCCGAAGCAACTAAACCCAATAGCTCTTTTGTTTTTACATCCAAAGCACCAGCAGCATACGCATTGGTGTCTAAATTGAAAATTCGTTTGATGACTAAATTGTTATCAGCCAATAATTTTTCGTTCATTTTAGAACGATAATCGTTGAATTCTTCTACTAAATTACTCATTTAATTGTTGTTGTTTTTTATAGACGACTGAGGAAATTATGATGCTTATTTCGTATAAAATTAATAATGGAATGGCAACAATGGTCTGACTTACCACATCGGGTGGTGTGACAATTGCGGCCAAAATCAATACGATTACAATGGCATAACGACGGTATTCTCTGAGGAATTTCGGAGTTACGAGTCCGAGTTTGGTCAAGAAATAGATGATAATCGGTAATTCAAAAAACAAACCTGAAGCAATGGACGATGTTTTGATTAATCCGATATATGAGTTGATGTTAATCTCGTTGACTATCACTTCACTGACTGAGAATGTGGCAAAAAAGTTGACCGACATAGGTGCGATTACAAAATACCCAAACAATACACCTGTAAAAAACAATAATGACGATATAAAAATGAACGACTTTGCATTTTTACGTTCTTTTTCATAAAGAGCAGGCTTGATGAAATTCCAAAATTGATATAATATATAAGGAAAAGCCAATATGAAACCTACCAAGATTAAGGTCCAGATGTACAATGACATTTGACCTTCCATTTCGGTGTTTTGAAGTTTGAATGGCAATTCTTCTACACAAAAACTTTCAACACCAATTTTTTGAGACAGTTCACAGAAAAAACGATAGGTCACAAAGTTTGGGTCTTTTGGACCAAAAAGTATGGTGTCAAAAATAAAATCATCAAAGAAAAAAGCGGCAACGGCCATAATGACTATGGCAAATGCACTTCTGACTAAAACCCATCTGAATTCCTCAAGATGGTCCATAAACGACATTTCTTTCTTAACTTCTTTCGCCATTATACAATTCCTTCTTTTAAAATGTCGTGCAAGTGAATTACACCTTTATATTCATTGTTGTCAACTACCACCAATTGAGTAATCGAAAAATCTTCCAAAATATTTAATGCATCCACAACCATATCAGTAGATTTGATTGTTTTCGGATTCACCGTCATAATATCTTTTGCAGTTAAACCTGTAATAGTTTCTGTTTTGTTGAGCATTCTTCGGATGTCGCCATCCGTGATGATTCCGACTACTTTATCATTTTCAATCACAGCTGCAACTCCCAATCGTTTTTCTGAAATTTCGACGATTACATTTTTAATACTTGAATCAGGATTCACAAATGGTTTTCTCGAAGTATCCAACATATCCTTTACACTAAGTAACAATTTTTTGCCCAATGAACCACCAGGATGGTATTTGGCAAAATCTTCGGGTTTGAAATCGCGCATTTTCATCAAACAAACGGCAATGGCGTCGCCCATAACCAATTGAGCTGTCGTGCTGTCGGTTGGTGCTAAATTATTCGGGCAGGATTCGCTTTCAACATAAGTATTTAAAACAAAGTGAGCTTCTTTGCCTAAAAAGGAAGTCGGATTTCCTGTAATAGCAATCAGTTGATTTCCGAAATTCTTCAAAAGCGGTACTAATATTTTAATTTCCGGACTATTACCGCTTTTCGAAATGCAAATTACGGCATCGTCTTTTTGAACCATACCTAAATCGCCATGAATGGCTTCAGAAGCATGTAGAAATAAAGAAGGTGTTCCAGTAGAATTTAGAGTGGCAACAATTTTCTGCGCAATGATAGCACTTTTACCAATTCCGGTTACGACCAATCGTCCTTTTAAATTATAAATGATTTCTACTGCAGAGACAAAATCGTCATTGATGAATTGGGTGAGTTTGGCAATGGATTGACTTTCAGATTCAATAGTTTTCTTAGCAGAGGCAATGATGTTTTCTTTTGTTATCAAAATAGATTTAGTATAAAATTTGCATTAATAAAAGAAAGTTGTATATTTATGGTTACAAATTTAGATAAAAAAATAGTATTATTTTAGAATGAGTACCAACGAAATTGACATACACAAAGAATTAAAAAAATATTTTGGTTTTGACCAATTTAAAGGATTGCAGGAAAAGGTTATTAAAAGTATAATCAGTAAGAAAAATACTTTTGTAATTATGCCTACAGGTGGTGGAAAATCACTTTGTTATCAATTGCCTGCTTTAATTCAGGAAGGAACTGCAATAGTGGTGTCTCCTTTGATTGCTTTGATGAAAAATCAGGTGGATGCCATCAGAGGTGTTTCATCTGAAAATGGAATTGCTCACGTTCTAAATTCGTCGTTAACCAAAACTGAAATTAATCAAGTAAAAAAAGATATTACTTCGGGTGTGACTAAGTTGCTTTATGTTGCTCCTGAATCCTTGACGAAAGAAGAATACGTTGAATTTTTACAAAGTGTTCCGATTTCTTTTGTCGCTATTGATGAAGCGCATTGTATTTCAGAATGGGGACACGATTTCCGTCCAGAATACCGTAATCTTAGAACCATAATCAAACAATTAGGAGATGTTCCTGTTATCGGATTAACTGCAACTGCAACTCCAAAAGTACAAGAAGACATTCTTAAAAACTTGGATATGTCAGATGCCACAGCGTTTAAAGCATCATTCAATCGACCTAATTTGTTTTACGAAGTACGTACCAAAACCAAAAATATCGAAGCCGATATCATTCGCTTCATCAAACAAAATAAAGGCAAATCCGGAATTATCTACTGCTTAAGTCGTAAAAAAGTAGAAGAAATAGCCGAGGTTTTGCAAGTAAACGGAATCAGTGCCGTTCCTTATCATGCTGGTTTAGACGCCAAAACGCGAGCCAAACATCAAGACATGTTTTTGATGGAAGATGTAGAAGTCGTTGTGGCGACTATTGCCTTCGGAATGGGGATTGACAAACCCGATGTGCGTTTTGTAATCCACCACGATATTCCGAAATCACTCGAAAGTTATTATCAAGAAACCGGGCGCGCAGGGCGTGATGGTGGAGAAGGTCATTGTTTGGCGTATTATTCCTATAAAGACGTTGAAAAATTAGAAAAATTCATGTCCGGAAAACCTGTGGCTGAGCAAGAAATTGGATATGCCTTGCTACAAGAAGTGGTCGCTTATGCTGAAACTTCCATGTCGCGACGTAAATTTTTACTTCATTATTTTGGTGAAGAATTCGACAGCGAAACAGGAGAAGGCGCTGATATGGACGACAACGTTCGCAATCCAAAAACAAAAGTGGAAGCCAAAGATCAGGTGAAAATGTTGTTGGAAGTAGTTCGCGATACCAAACATCTTTACAAATCAAAAGAAGTAGTGTATGCTTTAATTGGAAGAGTTAACGCTACAATCAAAGCCTATCGCACGGATACCAAAGCTTTTTTTGGTTGCGGAAAAGATTTTGAAGAACGCTATTGGATGGCATTAATCCGTCAGGTTTTAGTGGATGGTTTATTGAATAAAGACATTGAAACGTATGGAATTTTAAAGGTTTCTGAAAAAGGAGAAGCTTTCATCAAAAATCCAACTTCGTTCATGATGTCAGAAGACCATGAATACAATGAAGCCGAAGATGAAGCCATTGTTACTGCTGCAAAATCATCGGGAACTGCCGACGAAGTTTTGATGGGAATGTTGCGCGATTTACGTAAAAAAGTAGCAAAAAAATTAGGTGTTCCGCCTTTTGTAGTGTTTCAAGATCCATCGTTAGAAGACATGGCTCTGAAATACCCAATTACCATAGATGAGTTGACTAATACTCATGGAGTTGGCGAAGGAAAAGCCAAGAAATACGGAAAAGAGTTTGTAGAATTAATCAGCCGTTATGTTGAAGACAACGATATCATTCGTCCAGATGATTTGGTAGTTAAATCAACGGGTGCCAATTCAGCTAACAAATTATACATTATCCAAAATATTGATCGCAAATTATCATTAGAAGATATTGCTTCTGCAAAAGGGATGAACATGGATGCTTTATTAAAAGAAATGGAGCAGATTGTGTATTCTGGAACCAAGTTAAACATCAAATATTGGATTGATGAAATGCTCGATGAAGATCAACAAGAAGAAATTCATGATTATTTCATGGAATCAGAATCGGATAAAATAGAAGATGCTTTAAAAGAATTTGACGGCGATTACGATATTGAAGAGTTGCGATTAATGAGAATCAAATTCATAAGCGAAGTAGCGAATTAAACTTTATGAAGATAATCAGGTTTTATTATTTGTTGATTTTATTAATTTCGACAAAAGTATTTTCAACTGGGCAAGTGCCTGATTATTTAATAATCGATAATGATACTTTAAAAATCCACTCTAATCCTTTAGAGCCTTATTTTGATAAAAATCCAATTCCAAATAATCTGATAACCATGCGGTCTACGGCAAATTGGCGCGGTTATATTGCTTATTTTAAATTTGTAAACAATAATTTAGTCGTTGAAAATATTTATAAAGAGGAGTATAGAACCAAATCTGATGGCAGACATGAAGATTTTCTAACTTCTATTTACAAAGATGTTTTTGGAGAAAAAATAGATTTTCCATGTGATTTTTACACCGGTTTATTGGTTTGCCCGTACGGAGAAATTCTAGAATACGTTCATATGGGATACAGTTCAACCTATGAGTTTTATAAACTATTTGAAGTCAATTCTGGAGTATTCATTAAGTCTAAAGAAATGACAGGTAATGAATACAGTTCATTTAAATTAGAGCATTACAAGTACTTTAAAACAACTGAAGATTATAAGGTTGAGCGTGAAAAGTTCCAACAGATGATGAATGAAACCGATAAAATGTTTGCTGAAGAAGTTGAAAAAAAGTCCAAAAAGAAAAAATCTTCCTCAAAAGAAAATAGTTATCTAAAGCAGAAAGAGGCAGAATATCATCAAAATAAGATGTTGGACTCCTTTATGTTTCAGTTTTTGAACAATTATATAAAAACCATAGATGTACCTAAAAAAAATTAAGATGAAAAAAATCCTTCCTTTTACAGTCCTTGTAGTACTTACCTTATTCTCATTGTTCAGTTTTGTGACTCTTGGAGATAAAGAACATGACAAACGTTTAGTTGGAATCTGGAAGGGATTTGAGGTTGATAAACAGTATGAAGGCGTTGAAAAACATTGGATTCAACAACGATTTGAAAATGGAACCTATGTGATTATGTTTACTTCAAAGCAAGATTGCGAAATTCAAACATTTACTGAAAAAGGAAAATGGTGGACCAAAGACGGAGAGTTTTTTGAACAATCCAAAAGTTCGAAAACTATTGACGTATACAAATACACCGTTGATAATCCTATGGTTGTAAGTTTTAAAAGTGTTACTCTTTTAGGTAAAAAAGACGATAGTTATATTTTTTCTGACTATAAAGTAGACTTAGATTAAGTGTAAAGTTCACCACGATGCGGTTTCAATGCATCTCTTACCTGAATCATATGCTCATCGGTTACAACCATAAAGGCGATAGCATGCATTTCAGTTAGAACTTCAAATCCTGTTATAGAAATGGATAGTTGTTCTATTGCAATATACTCTTTCAAATGAATTTCATGGTGCTCAGCTGTTTTTGCTGAAGCTGGCCCACGAAAATCCCATATTAATTTTATTTGTCTTGACATTAGATAGAAGGTTTTGTTTTTATTTGGAACAAAAGCGCTCGAGCCAAAGGTAAGTTTTTACTAAATTTGAAAAAAAACTTTGCTATGAATTATTTCAAATACCTCATATTTTTTATTTGTATTTCGTCTTTTTCTCAAGAACTTTCTTTAGAGCAAGCCAATCATCTAGCGAGTTTACCAATTAAGTGCCTTCAACAGGAATATCCCAATAAGCTGGGTCAAATGTTAATTGATAGCACCGAAATTCAAAGTCCTAAAAAACTGCATCCGTCTTTTTATGGTTGTTTTGATTGGCATTCATCGGTTCACGGTCATTGGTCATTGGTTTTTTTGTTGAAGAAATTTCCAAATTTGGCTCAAAGAGAATCGATAATTAAAAAGTTGCAAGTCAATTTGTCAAAAGATAATGTTCAAGCCGAAATTGAGTATCTATCAAAAAAACACGAAAAATCGTTTGAACGAACCTATGGGTGGAATTGGTTGTTAAAACTCCAGCTTGAATTAGAAACGTACAACGAACCTTTTGCTCAAGAACTGGCTCAGAATTTAAAGCCATTATCCAATTTAATTATTGAGCGATACATAGAATTTTTGCCCAAACTGTTGTATCCCATTCGCGTTGGAACGCATTCTAATACGGCATTCGGACTCACATTTGCTTGGGATTACGCTGTTCATTCTAATAACGTTAATTTTCAAAAGTACATCAGAGAAAATTCCATTCGATTGTTTCTAAATGATGTTAATTGCCCGTTCAATTGGGAACCAAGTGGCACCGATTTTCTCTCGCCATGTTTGGAAGAAATGGGTTTAATGCAGCGAGTTCTGCAACAAGATGATTTTATTAGATGGTTAAAGAAATTCGCTCCACAATTATTTAATAAAAAATTCAAATGGGAAGTTGCCAAGGTGTCTGATCGGACTGATGGTCACTTAGTGCATTTGGATGGATTGAATTTCAGTCGCGCATGGAATTTATATCATTTGATTAATTCCTATCCCAAACAGTTTGGCCATTTAAAAGCGTTGGCTGATGTTCATTTGAATTTTTCACTGCCTTCTGTAGTTGATGGAAATTATGAAGGCGAACATTGGTTGGCTTCTTTTGCCTTACACGCTTATGAAGAAAGGAAATAAAAAAAGGTCGTCTAACCAGGACGACCTTTTCAAGTTTAATTTAACCAATTAAAACCAATAAACCATTTTTTTAACAAATCAAAGATACAGAAATATCGATAAAAGTAATAAAAAAATCGATTAAATACGTTTTTAATATTTTAAAGTAAGTAAAGTAATACAAAAAAATCTATTTATAGCACTTTATCGAGTGAAAAAAAAGGGTGCTGTAAATGATTGATTATAAGTTGTTTTTTATTGTTTAACAATGTAAAAGAACACGATAAAATACTAATTCCAATTCCTTACTTTTGCAAAAAAAAAATAGAGTGCCACGCGAAATTCAATTACAAGTTGCTCCAGAAGTTGTTGCAAACGAAAGTCTGCTCAAAGAACATATTGCTAAATTGTTTACAATTTCGACAACTGAAATTGAGCATATTATTCCAGTAAAACGTTCAATTGATGCGCGTCAAAAAGCCATAAAAATAAATTATAAAGTCAATGTGTTTTTTAAAGGCGAAGATTTTATCCCACAAAAAATAGAACTTCCCGATTATAAGAATGTTTCCAATGCCGAAGAAGTTATTATCGTTGGCGCAGGCCCAGCAGGATTGTTTGCCGCTTTGCAATTAATTGAATTAGGATTAAAACCAATTGTCTTAGAACGTGGAAAAGACGTTCGTGGTCGTCGACGCGATTTAAAAGCCATCAATCGCGATCATATCGTCAATGAAGATTCCAATTATTGTTTTGGAGAAGGTGGAGCCGGAACTTATTCAGATGGAAAATTGTATACTCGTTCCAAAAAAAGAGGTGATGTTGATCGGATTTTACGATTGTTAGTTGCTTTTGGTGCTTCAGATGAAATTTTAGTCGAAGCACATCCACACATCGGAACCAATAAATTGCCTCAGATCATTCAGGATATTCGAGAAAAAATTATTGAATGTGGAGGAAAAGTACTTTTCGAAACTCGAGTAACTGATTTCATCATCAAAGAGAATTCGATAAAAGGTGTGATGGTACAAAATGGAGATGCAATTGAAGCCAATAATGTGATTTTAGCAACCGGACATTCCGCTCGTGATATTTTCGAATTATTAGACCGAAAGAAAATTCATATCGAAGCCAAGCTTTTTGCTCTTGGCGTTCGAGCAGAACATCCGCAGGAATTAATTGATAAAATACAATACAGTTGTGATTACAGAGGTGAATTTTTGCCGCCATCACCGTATTCGATAGTAAAGCAGGTAAATGGTCGCGGAATGTATTCGTTTTGTATGTGTCCGGGCGGAGTTATTGCGCCGTGTGCTACAAGTCCGGGTGAAGTTGTAACTAATGGTTGGTCGCCATCCAAACGAGATCAGGCCACCGCCAATTCTGGAATTGTAGTCGAATTAAAACTAGAAGATTTCAAACCTTTCGCAAAATTTGGTGCTTTAGCCGGAATGGAATTTCAAAAAGCAATTGAACAAAAAGCATGGTATTTGGCTGGTTCTACTCAAAAAGTACCTGCACAACGAATGATTGATTTTACGCAAAATAAGATTTCCCAATCCATACCCAAAACATCCTATGTTCCCGGAACCACTTCGGTTGAAATGGGACAAGTATTTCCTGGCTTTTTAACACAAATCATGCGCGAAGGATTCATAGAATTTGGGAAAACTATGCGCGGTTATTTGACAAATGATGCTATCTTGCATGCTCCAGAAAGCAGAACATCATCGCCAGTCAGAATTCCGCGTGATAATGAAACATTAGAACACGTTCAAATAAAAGGTTTATATCCTTGTGGAGAAGGTGCAGGATATGCTGGTGGAATCATTTCGGCAGCGATTGATGGTGAAAAGTGTGCATTAAAAATTGCCGCTTCTGTAAAAAAATAAAAAAAAAGTAATTTTAAAAGTAGGGTGAAGACATTTTAAGTTGTCTGAATACATGAAAAAGAGAATTACTAAATTTAAAAATTGGTTAAAAAAATTGATGTGAAAAAGGAATTTGCTATGAAGAAGAAAATTCTATTAAAAAAAATTGCTATAAAAAGAATTAATTTAGTTTTTCTCTTTTTCTTTTTATTGATGAGTGTGTTAGTTTCTTGTACTGATGGTGATACTATTGAACAAGAAGTAGTTACAACCAAGAGTATTGGTTTAAGAACAACCCTTAATAAAATCAAAGGAGATCATGGTATTGATGGAAGAGTAGCGACTTCTTGTTTTGATTTTGTTTATCCATTGAATTTATCATACAATAATTCCACTGTAGTATTGGTGAATTCTGAAGCAGGATTATTGTCATTGTTAGAAAATGAACATAATTCGCTTTACATAGACGGAATTTCTTTCCCATTTCAAATAATATCGACAGGAGATGGAACAACAATGACCGTTAGTAATGAGGCTGATTTTCAAAATATTGTTGAAGCATGTGATTTTCCAACGTTTAATGATTATATAACCGATGGAACATGTTATAACTTCATCTATCCGTTTTCAGTGAAAAATCATAATAATCAAACGGTTACCATCACTAGTAATACAATGTTGAACGACATGATTGTGACCAATAATGGCAATTTTATATTGGATATGGTATATCCTTTTTCGGTTGCTAAAAACGGCCAAAATATTCCAGTAGAAGACGCCTACCAATTCTTTGAAATTAATGATGATTGTGTTGTTGCTTGTAATTGTGACCCAATTGATGCTCCAGTTTGTGTGCAAACCACCACGGGAATTTTACAATTTCAGAACGAATGTATAGCAAATTGTGCTGGTTTTTACACTGCAGATTTTGTGAATTGTAATTAAGAAAGTTAAGTTATTTTGTTTTAATAAAGTTGGAAAATTAATTGAATTTTGTTACCACACAATCTCCTCTGAATGTGTGGTAATAGTTTTTATATATGAGTAAAACAGACCAAAAATCAGATTCTCTTTTATGCTCGGAAACGGTTTTTAAATCTGTTTTTGATTTGAATTATAAAGCACTCAGAAACTATTTAGTATATCAATTCAGAAATGTCGATCGTGCTGAAGATACTGCTCAAAATGCTTTTGTTATTTTGTGGGAGAACTGTAAAATACTCAAACCAGAACAAGCCAAAAGTTTTTTGTTTACTACTGCCATTCGACTTTCATTGAATCAAATTAAACACGATAAAGTGGTTTCTAATTTTGAATTAATATCAAAGCCAAAATCCATAAATGTTGAATCGCCAGAGTATTTATTTGAAGAAGTAGAACTTAAAGTTCGTTTAGAAAAAGCAATTAATGAATTACCAGAAAAGCAACGAGTAGTTTTTTTAATGAATCGATTTGAAAATCACTCGTATGCTGAAATAGCAAAATTATTGGATTTATCTGTAAAAGCAGTAGAAAAAAGAATGCATCAAGCTTTACTTTCATTACGGAAAGTGGCAAAAAATGTATAAAATATAGGTTATGGAAAATGAAAAAGACATTTATTTAGCCGATTGGTTGGCCGACAAAATCTCTGATGATCAATTGAAGCAATTGGTGGGTGATGAGGATTTTATCGCCTATAAAAAAATCAGGATAGCTCTTCAAGGTTATGGTATTTCTGATCCCGATATGGAAAAAGATTTTGAAGCTATTCAACAATTACTTCGAGCTAAAAAAGAAACAAAAACTAAAACTAGAATTATTCCTTTGTGGGCGTACTCAGTTGCAGCCAGTTTAGTTCTGTTTTTTGGGTTGTATCAAGTGTATTTTGTTACCAATGAGGTGAGTACTGATGTTGGCGATTCAAAAGAAATTCATCTTAGCGACAATTCAGTTGTAACTCTTAACTCCAAATCGAAAGTTACTTACCCTAATTTATTTCGGTTCAACAGAACCATACAATTAGAAGGTGAAGCTTATTTTGATGTTCAAAAAGGAGAAAAATTCACCGTTGAAACTGCTTTAGGCAAGGTGAGTGTTTTAGGAACTGAATTCAATGTAACTTCGTTCTCCAATTATTTTGAAGTAACTTGTTATGAGGGAAAAGTAAGTGTTGAAACTCATAAGCAAACTGTAATTCTTACTCCAGGTGAAAGCGTTCGTTTATATGATGATACATTCGAAAATTGGGCTGAAACTACTGATAAAAAACCAGAATGGATTTCGGGTGAATCTACTTTCAAGAATGTTCCAATAAAGTACGTTATTGCCAAATTTAAAAATCAATACGATGTTGAAATAAAATTTCCTAAGAGCATAGAAAATAGTAAATTTACAGGAAGTTTTACACATTCAAATATCGAAACCGCTTTGAAAACAATTTGTATACCTTTAAATCTTAACTATTCCGATAGTAATTCAAAAACAATTCAAATCTCTGAATGAAACAACTACTTTCTTTCTTGTTATTAGGATTGTTTTCTTTTTCATGGGCACAAAAAATAGATAAATTTCCATTCGAGTATTCTTCAGAGAGAATGGAAAAAGTACTAGTTGATGTTGAAAATAAATTCAAGATTAAGTACTCCTATCTAGACAGTATTGTAGCCCAAAAGAAGATTACTTTGCCTAAAAGAAAGTACAGTCTAAAGGAAATTAACGAATCAATTGAACTCCAAACTTCTTTAAAAATTACCCAAATCGACAATCGGTTTTACACGATTTCTAAAGTACAGGATTCCATCAGAAACTACCAACTCAAAGAAATTATTATAGAAGGTTTTGTCGCTCAAGGAATTAACAAAACCAACGAAAAGTTTATTATTTATCCGCAAAAAGTTGAAACACTTCCTGGTGTAACTGATGCGGATATTTTGCTTTCATTACAACAGTTGCCCGGAGTTAAAAGTCCGAACGAAACCGCCACAGGATTACACGTTCGCGGCGGAACTTCCGATCAAAATTTGATTTTGTGGGACGGAATTCGACTGTATCATCCTGGACATTTATTCGGAATGATATCCGGAATCAATCCCAATGTAAATCAGACCGTTAATTATTACAACAAATCTACTAATCCTAAATTTGGCGAACGTATCTCAAGTGTAATTGATATTAAAACTTCAGATGTAATTACAGATAAAGTCAAAGGAAAAGCCGGAATTAACGCGCTCAATGCCGATTTGTATTTTCAAATTCCAATCATCAAAAAGAAACTCGGTTTGCAATTATCGGGCAGAAAATCGTTTACCGAATGGTGGCAATCACCCACGTTCAATCAATTGGCAGACAAAGTGTTTCAAAACACCAATTTTAATGATTTTGACAATCAAAACCAATTCGACTTTGAAGATTATTCGGCTAAAATCAATTTTATTCCTTCCAATAAAACGTCGATTTCTGTAACTGGTATTGTCATTGATAATAATTTGAATTTCATTAATGAAGTTCCCAATTACAGTGTTAATAACCAAAAAATGAACATCATTAATTATGGTTATAGCTTCAATTGGACGCAGAAATACAGTGATTCATTCACCCAAAAAATGCTATTATTCTATTCTTCGTATGATTTTGATTATGAGAAAAGACAGCAATTTTCAACAACACAATTTGAAGCATATAGAAAATTGAATCGCATTGTAGATTCGGGTGCTGAACTTAATTTTTCCAATGTTTTTTCAGACAATTTGAGTTTGGATTTTGGATATCAACTCTTCGGAAACGATGCTTCGCACTTATTTAGTAGTTTCAATCAAGACATCGGATTTGATTTGAGTTTGATGCAATTGAATACGATAAATCATATTGGATATTCGTTTTTAAAATATAAAATTAAGGATTGGGATTTGCACGGTGGCGCTCGATATAATTGGTATGGAAAGCTGCGAATAGGAAGTTTTGAACCCCGAATTTTTATTCAAAAACAACTTACAGATCATTTTATTTGGCAAACTACTTATGAGCGTAAAAGCCAGATTTTAAGTCAAGTTCGAGAAAATGAGGCCAACGATTTGAGTTTGGAAAACTACGTTTGGGTGATATCTAAAAATGGAGATAATCCGATTCAAAAGGGGAATCAATTTACAACGGGTCTTATTTTCAAGAAGAATAATTGGGTAGTTGATATCGACTTGTATTATAAAACAATTAAAGGAATTACTTCCTTTTCCTTTGGATTTTCAAACCAATTTGATACTGCAGTTCGTTCAGGAAATGGATTTACCAAAGGAATTGATGTTTTGGTTCAAAAAAGCTCTCCAACGTGGCGTGCATGGGTAACGTATACGTACCAAGATTCGCAAAACCGATTTGAAGATGTTAATGAATACAATTACTTTCAAATCAATTCGAATGTAAAGCATGCTTTCAATGCTTCGTTTAATAAAAAGTGGAATTTGTTTTCGGTCACTTTAGGTTGGTTCATTCATTCAGGAAAACCTTTTAGTTCATTGAATAGTGATAACCAAATTGCAACATTCAATTCAGAGCGTTTACCCATCTATCACCGATTGGATATTTCAGCTATCTACCAGTTGCGCGAAACAAAATCAACTAATTTAAAAATCGGATTGTCATTATACAATCTGTACAATCGTAAAAGCATTATCAGTAAAGAATTGGAGCGACGCTACGAAGATTTAGCGGATTATTCTGTACCAAAATACTCTATTCAAGATTACTATTCTTTAGGAATTACTCCTAATTTGTTCTTGAGGTATACTTTTTAAAAACAAAGCCCACAAAAGTTAATTTGTGAGCCTTGAAAGAGTTAGCAACCACTCGTTATTTTTTCAATCGGTCTTTAAAAACCTTTTCAAATTTGGCTATTTTTGGCTGAATCACCATTTGACAATACGGCTTTTCTTTGTTATTATTGTAATAATTCTGGTGATAGTCTTCGGCTGCATAAAATTGTGTAAACGGTTCTAAACTAGTTACAATTTTGCTCGAAAACACATTCGAATCATTCAATTCCTTAATAATACTTTCGGCTGCTTTTTTCTGTTCTTCGTTCTTGTAAAAAACTACTGAACGGTACTGTGTTCCAACATCTGCGCCTTGTCGGTTCAAAGTTGTTGGATCGTGAACTGTGAAAAACACTTTAAAAATTTCGTCTAAATTAGTTACAGTTGTATCATAAGTGATTTCGACTACTTCAGCTGCTCCGGTTCTACCTGTGCATACTTCTTCATAACTCGGATTTTCTACTTTCCCACCCGAAAAACCTGAAACTACTTTTTCAACACCTTTTAAATTTTCATAAACGGCTTCTACACACCAATAACAGCCACCGCCTAAAACTATAGTTTCAAGATTTCCTTTACTTGAAGTTACAGCAACTTGATCAGGTACAAAATCCAAAGAAATGGCATTCATACAATAGCGTTTGCCAGTAGGTTCTGGACCATCATCAAATAAATGCCCTAAATGACTATCACAACGACCGCAATTGGCTTCTATACGGTGCATTCCATACGAATTGTCATCCTTGAACGTAATGCTTTTTTTGTTGTCTTGTTCAAAGAAACTCGGCCAACCACAACTACTAGTAAATTTTTGATCGGATTTGAATAATCGATACCCACAAGCGGCACAATAATAGGTTCCTTTGACTTCCGAATTCCACATGGTTCCAGTAAAAGCACGCTCCGTATCAGCTTCTCTAGCAACCGCGTACAAATCGGGTGAAAGAATTTTTTTCCACTCCGAATTGGGTACATTTAATTTGGTCGTATCGGTATTTGAATAATAAGGGTTTTCAGGCTTGTTGATTACATTTTCCATGGCAGTTGTAGTTTTTGTAGTGAGTTTTTTTGAATCGGATTGTCCGCAAGCACTCAAGGTGAAAAGCGAAAGCAATGCCAATATTTTCAGACCTTTTTTCATAGTCGTTTGTTTTATTTAGTACAAATTTACAATAGATATACGCTACAAAATGTCGTTTGGTTTACAAATAACAGTGATTTAAGGAAAGTTTAACGCTTGTTAACGAGTTGTTTTTTTTCACTCGTATAAAGATGTAAAACTAGCTAAATTAAGTCTTTATTTAGTAATAGGTAAAATTGAGTTTGGTTGTTCCTTCCCATCTAAATTTTGATTATATAGGTCATAAAAAGCACTGATTTGTGAGAAGTTTAACTATTGTTTGCAAGATGGCACAATTATGGGTTTCATATTTTTCGTACTTTTGACCAGCATTTACATTTCAATGAAAGAAGAACAAGTAATATTAGTCAACGAAAAAGACGAACCAATTGGTTTGATGAATAAACTTGAAGCACACGAGAAAGCTGTTTTGCATCGCGCATTTTCGGTTTTTATACTCAACGGCAAGAACGAAGTAATGCTGCAACAACGCGCGCATCACAAATACCATTCGCCCTTGTTGTGGACCAACACGTGTTGCAGTCACCAAAGAGCAGGTGAGACCAATATACAAGCAGGAAAACGCCGTTTATATGAAGAAATGGGTTTCACAGCAGAACTTAAAGAATTATTTCATTTTATTTATAAAGCGCCATTTGACAATGGTTTGACCGAACACGAACTCGATCATGTAATGATTGGCTATTACAATGATGAACCCAACATCAACAAGGATGAAGTAGAAAGTTGGAAATGGATGAAAATTGAAGACATTAAAGAAGATATGATCGAGAATCCTGATGTTTACACAGTTTGGTTCAAGATTATTTTCGATGAATTTTATCATTATTTAGAAGATCATAAATTATAAACCATGAAAGTTACCGTTTCCAGAAAAGCACATTTTAACGCAGCTCATCGATTGTACCGTAAAGATTGGTCGATGGAACAAAACGATTTGATTTTCGGGAAATGCAACAATCCGAACTTTCACGGTCACAACTACGAATTAATCGTTTCGGTTACTGGCGAAATTGACCCAGAAACCGGATTTGTAATCGACGTTAAAATCCTTTCCGATTTGATTAAATCGCATATTGAAGAAGCGTTTGATCACAAAAATCTGAATTTGGATGTTCCCGAATTTGCGGATTTAAATCCGACTGCCGAAAATATTGCCGTGGTGATTTGGAATAAGCTCAGAAAGCACATTGATATTTCTAAAGAGTTAGAAGTGGTATTGTACGAAACACCGCGTAATTTTGTAACCTACAAAGGCAACTAATCATGTTAAAAGTAGGTGACGCAGTTCCGAATTTTACTGCTAAAGAGAGCAATGGAACTACTTTTGATAGTTCTAATTACATCGGAAAACAACCTTTGGTAATTTATTTTTACCCCAAAGACGACACACCAGGTTGTACTGCTGAAGCATGTAGTTTCAGAGATTCCTATCAAGATTTTAAAGAATTAGGCGCTGAAGTAATCGGAATTAGTTCGGATTCAGTTGAGTCGCACATTCAATTCAAAAGCAAGTTCAGTTTGCCTTTTATTTTGCTTTCGGATAACGATAAAAAACTCCGCAAACTTTTTGGAGTTGAAAATAACTTTTTGATTTTTCCCGGGCGTGAAACCTATGTTGTGGATGCCAATGGAATCATTCGGATGAAGTTCAATAGTGTTGCGGCCAAATCACACATTAGTAAAGCGTTAGAAACTTTAAAAAGGTTGAAATAATACGATTTTTGTTGTCTTTTCGTTATCTAATTATTCTTAACTGTTGTGAATTGATAAAATAGTATTTCTATTTTTTCGCATCTTTGCACTCTAAATCAAATCAATGAAATTTTATCCTTTACAATTTCAACCTATTTTAAAAGACCGAATTTGGGGCGGAACCAAATTAAGAACGTATTTGAATAAACCAATTTCTTCTGAAATTACTGGCGAAAGTTGGGAAATATCAACAGTTGAAAATGATGTTAGTGTTGTTTCAAATGGAACTTTTAAAGGAAAATCACTCAACGAAATAATTGAATTGTATCCCAAAGAAATTCTCGGAACAAGAGTTTATGAACAGTTTGGGAATCAATTTCCCTTATTATTTAAGTATTTGGATGCTCGAGAAGATTTGTCAATCCAAGTTCATCCAAACGATGAATTGGCTAAAAAACGTCACAATTCTTTTGGTAAAACCGAAATGTGGTATGTGATGCAAGCCGATCAAGAAGCTCGATTGATTGTAGGTTTTAAAGAAAAATCGTCAAAAGAAAAGTACGTTCATCATCTTGAAAATAAGTCTTTGTTGACTATTTTGGATTCCAAAAAAGTGCAAAAAGGCGATGTTTACTTTTTGGATACAGGAACCGTTCATGCAATTGGAGCCGGAACGGTCATTGCCGAAATTCAGCAAACCTCAGATATTACGTATCGGTTGTATGATTTTGATAGGGTAGATGCCAATGGAAATACGCGTGAATTACACATCGATTTAGCTTTGGATGCTATTAATTATGATGTTGTTGAAGCTGAGAGAGAATATGAAAAGAAAGAAAATACATCTAATCAAATAGCGACATGTCAGTATTTTACCACCAATTTCATTCCGTTGGATGGTGCCATGAAAATGAGTTCAAACAATGAGTCCTTTCGAGTTTTTATGTGCGTGGATGGTGAATTCGAATTGAAATTTAACGAGACTAACTACGAATACAAAACTGGAGATACCGTTTTAATTCCGGCTCAGACTGACGGTTATACACTTTTAGGAAAAGCGAATATTTTAGAAATTTATATTTAAAGACTTGTTTTCAAAAGATTATCCGTAATTTTGCATCAAATTTTAAAAATAAAAGAAAATGCCAAGTGTAAGAAATTTAAAAAAAGACATCAATTTCGTTTTAGGTGATATTATTGAAGCAGTTTACATCTGTGAGATGACAACAGCAGGAAAACCTACTGATGCAACTAATGCAATTATTGACGAAGCTATTGAGTCATTTGACGCTTTAATCGCTAAGGTAAACGATAAGAAAGTTGAAAATAAAAAAGCACATTTTAAGCAAATCAATGCCGAATTAGAACAAACTGCTAATCAGTTGGTTGCTAAGATTAACGCATTATAATTCAAAATTTCGATAAAAAAGTGCAAAAATATTTTGGAGAATAAAATTTGAAATATATATTTGCAATCGAATTGAGACGCCGATGTAGCTCAGCTGGCTAGAGCAGCTGATTTGTAATCAGCAGGTCGTGGGTTCGAGTCCCTCTATCGGCTCTAAAAAAAAGGAAAGCAATCAGCTTTCCTTTTTTGTTTTCCAAAAAGTTGTGGACGAGAAGTTTATTCCGATGTATTTTGAAAACAGTTTAATGTAGTTAAACTGTATTGAAAAAACGATCGGAAAGTCCCTCTATCGGCTCTAAAAAAAGGAAAGCAATCAGCTTTCCTTTTTTGTTTTTATAAAAAAACCAACTCAATTGAGTTGGTTTTAATTTGAATAACTTCTATGAGTTTATTTGCTCTCCATTTTCTTTCTTTCTGCGATTAATAAATCAAGTTTTTTTCCATACATTGATTTAGCCACTTTAGGTGATAATGATTTTTGAATAGTATCGAGGTATTTCAAATTGATATCATAAATTTCAGCTAATGTTACATAGGGAGCAACTTCATAATCTCTGTGATTTACAGCAAAATTGGTTGTATATAAATACTTGCTTTTTAGAACGTCGTCTTGTTTTTTCTGAATTAGTTCGATCTTTTTAGCATCGTTTTTTGCTAAAATCTTCTCTTTAATCAAATTTAAATTTTGATCAACGTAGCGTGAAACCACTTTTTTATATTCTTCATACAAATCATGATTTTTTGATCCAGTTATTTTAGCATCTCCTGTAAAAAAATCTAACGAAGTTTCAATGTTAATTTTACCTTTTTCTGCAAAAAAAACGATGTTGTTGTCCAACGAATTACTCACCCCGCGATCCAAGAATAAATAGAACATTTCGGGTTCATCTATATTCATTTCACTTTTGAAATGTGAATCACCATTGATTTTAATGGTATCTAAAGGCACCAAAATCGTATCATTGATTTTTTGAATATAAAGAGTTCCTTTTTTTAATCCTTTTACAAATCCTGTTATTTCAAGGTTTTTATCCGATTTTTTTTCCGAACAAGATGCCAAAGTCATAATTGTGGCAACTAGTAAAATACGTTTAAGCATAATTTTTATTTTGGCGCAAAATAATGAAAAAATCCTCAATGAATTGCTATTCAATGAGGATTCATTTTGAACTATTTTTTTCTTTATTTTTTAGAAATGAACTTGGTTATGGTTTCAATTAAGATGGGTATGACAGGAAAACTCGGATCACTATACGATTTAATGTTTTCTTCCTCAGTTTTGACCTCTTTGAACACATGATTCATGTTCTCAATAATTACTAATTCCGACTTCGGATTGGCTTTATGTAAAATTCTCGCTTCATTTTCACCAACCTGAATGTCTTTTGTTCCATTGATAATTAATATTGGGATGTTTAGTTTTTTGATTTCTTCTTGAGGTTTTAGTTTGATCCAGGAAATCATATACGGTTGAACACTTTCTCTGAAAAGCACATTCAACATGGGGTTTTTAATTTCGACTGTTTTTCCCTTTCTTAAACTGTCCATTACCTTTTTTGAATCTTCTAATAGTATTGTAGCTTGTTTTTCAATTTGCTCCAATAAAACCTCGTCTATCGGTCTTCCTGCTCCAGCTAATGATATAAAACCATCGGCTTTTTGATCGCGAGCAGCAATCATTCCTACTAATGAGCCTTCACTGTGTCCAGCAAAATAAATTTTACCGTATTTCTTTTGAGCTTTGAAATAGTTAAAAACTGCTGCAGCATCAACAATCATATCTTCAAAACGAAGCGTTTTTTCATCCAAATTCTTGTCTTTCATTTGTTGAAAAATTCGCTTATCATAACTGAATACAGATGTTTTATCGTTAGTTAAACCTTCGGCTAAATATTTTAGTGAATTGTTTTCGCCAGTTCCTTTAGTATTTCCATTCCTATCAGTCGGACCTGATCCTGCAATTAAAATCACTAAACTTGGTTTTTTCTTTGTTTTTTCTGCAGAAAATAATGTTCCTTTTATGAGAGGATTGACTTCAATTTCATTGGTTTCAATTTTTTTATCCTGTGAAAAAGAAAAAAACAAAGGGTTTAATAATAGTAGAAAAAATAGTTTTTTCATTATGGTTAAGCGATTTATATGTTAAATGTAAATTTACATTAATAAAATAAAAAAACTCCTAAATAATAGGAGTTTTTATGATTAGTCGAATTTATTTTTTATATAGTATTTACTATCTAAGTCGTCGTCGTCAAAGTCGTCAACCATTGGTTTTGGCTTTGGTTTACTAGCGGTAACCTTCTTTTTCCACAATTCAAAATTATCTTTAGATAATCTCTTTCTCATCAGTTCGGTAACCTCATTTTCGGTGATACCAAACTCTGCTTTTAAAACTTCAAAAGGTTTTCTCTCCTCTTGCGCCATACTGACAACTCTTTCTAATTGTTCGCTGTCAAGTTCTACTCTTTTACTTTTTTTCATTAGTTAAAAGTACAATTAACGTTATATACCTATGTCTACTCAAATGATATACCAATATTAATAAAAAAAATAATTACTTTTTAAATTGATTTAAATTTTTTTATTCTGTTTTTGGAGACCTTGATTTTTGAAACGGAATTTTTAATAAATTCAGTAAAACATTGTGCTCTTTTGGATCCATGTGCGTGTCAACTCCATACACAATATCCTCACGATTCAAATACAAATAAGTACCAAAAATTCGATCCCAAACCGAAAAAATATTTCCGTAATTACTATCCGTATATGGCAATTGGTAATGATGGTGAATTTTATGCATATCGGGTGAAACCAAAAAATAACTGATTACTTTATCTAATTTCTTAGGCATACAGATGTTAGCATGCGTTAATTGGGTTGCTACCACTGACAATGTTTGGTACATGAAAACCATCCACATCGGAGCGCCAACCACCAAAACTCCTAATGTTGTAAAAGCAAAACGAATGACACTTTCACCAGGATGATGACGGTTTCCAGAAGTGGTATCTATATAAGTATCAGTATGGTGAATCAAATGAAATCGCCAGAGAAATTTTACTTTGTGCTCCACTAGATGCGCCAGATAAGCGCCAAAAAAGTCCATCAATAATAATCCGATAACGGTAAAAATGACGATGTTCATCGATGGCAACCAATTCAGAATACCCAATTGATTTTGTGTGACATAATCTGCAGTTTTTATCAAAATAAATGCTAAGGCAAAATTGATTACAATCGTTGTCAGCGTAAAAAAGATATTGATTCCGGCATGATGCCATTTGTTGTATTGAAATTTAAAAAAAGGCACGGCACTTTCAATCAACCAGAACAAGGCAATACCGCCTGCTAAAATTAAACCTCTGTGAAGCGATGGTATGGTTTCGAAATAGTGAATAATGGATTCCATTTGGAGACTTTTTTATCAAAAATAAACAAAATTATTTGATAATACGAAAGGTTAGATTTATTCGTGGGCTAACTGGCTTTGCTGTTTTTGGTATCTGATGTTTCCAGAAATGTTGCGTTTCTCCTTTCATTATAAGCAAACTTCCATGCTCTAAAGCCAGTTTTACATTGGCTTCTTTGATTGAATTGTGTTGTAAATGAAACATTCGTTCGGCGCCTAAACTAACTGATGCAATAAACGGATTTCTACCCAACTCTTTTTCGTTATCGGCATGCCAACCGTTACTGTCTTGTCCATTCCGATATAAATTGAGTAAAACGGTAGTGAAATTTTCATTGCAAAGGGTTTCTACTTCGTTTTTGATGAACATCAATGTCGGGTTCCACTTGTGTGGATGCATGACAATATTTGAATAGGAGTAAGGTTTCCCCTCGTTTCCGAACAAAGCAGTCAATCGGGGTTGCGGGTGACTTTTCCCAAAAACGGTTATGTTATCGTGTTGCCAAGGTGTTTCCGAATGCAATTTTTGAAAAAATAAATTGGCTTTCTCTTCATCAAAAAAGTGAGGATGGTATTCTACTTCGGCATTGGGTAAATCGAAAATTATTTTTTCAGAAGGAAATAAACTACTCATTCCACAAAAATAAAAAAAGCGATGAACTTCACCGCTTTTACATTTGTTAATTATTACAATTAGAATTAGTCTTTCTTTTCCAACAGTGTTCGGTAGATGAATCCGCCAAAAACAGCACCTGCAATAGGTGCTAACCAAAACAGCCACACCTGAGCCAAGGGTTCACCTTGAGTGATTACTGCTTGTGATAACGAACGCGCCGGGTTTACCGAAGTATTGGTAATTGGAATACTAATCAAATGAATTAGTGTCAATCCCAAACCAATGGCCAAACCAGCAAATTTCCCATTAGCCAATTTATCGGTTGCTCCCATAATGATGATGATGAAGAACATGGTGAGTATGAATTCGGCGAAAAAAGCCGATTCAATCGAATACTTTTCCGGCGAAAAATCGCCATATCCATTGGTTGCAAACGCTCCAGCTTTGGTCGCATCGATTATATTTTCGGCTTTTCCAGTCCAAATAAAATACAAAACACCTGCAGCAGCGATTGCTCCAATGCATTGAGCAAGAATATACGGCGCTAAATCTTTGATTGAAAATCGTCCTCCAGCCCAAAGTCCAAATGAGACAGCAGGATTAAAATGTCCACCAGAAATGTGTCCAACAGCATACGCCATCGTGACAACCGTTAATCCGAATGCCAGTGAAACACCAGCAAAACCAATTCCTAAATCGGGAATTCCAGCAGCAAAAATAGCGCTGCCACAACCTCCAAATACCAGCCAAAAAGTACCGAAGAATTCTGCAAAAAGTTTTTTCATAATAAAGGGTTTTAAGTTAATTAGGTCACATATTGATAAGCCCAATAAATTAGGGCGAATTGTAATGGTAATCGTACAATTAAAAGCCACAATGGCAATCCTAAACGCGCTTTTTTATTCAAAACCATATAGATGTTTGAAGGAAAAATAAGGATCAATAAAATGATGATAGACGAGGCTGCGACTGATTTGTATTGCGGTATTAACAAACTAACGCCAAATAAAATTTGGAGAAAGCCAGTCATAAAGTTAATAAAATCTTTGTAAACGAAGAAAGATGGGATGATTTTATAATACAGTTCAGGTTTAGAAAGATGAAAAATACCTGTAGCAACATACAACGCCGCCATCAAAATGAGATGCCAAGTGTATTCCATAAGCAATTTGTTTTTTACTAAAATAAGTAAAAATTACAACGAAAATGCAATTGTAGAAATAATTCTACGTATTGATTTTACTGGTTTTTCGACTGTTTAAGGTTGATGTTCATGATGACAATTGCCAAGATGATTAAAGCGATTCCCGACCACTGAATTAGTGTTACTTCTTCGTCTAAAATTAAAAATGCCATAGTAACCGACACAGGAAGTTCTAACGAAGAAACAATACTTCCCAAACCAATTCCGGTATTTGGGAATCCTGCGTTGAGTAGCATGGGCGGAATTATAGTTCCGAATAGCGCTACAACAATTCCCCATTTAGTAAAAATTTCGAAATTGAAAGGCGTATTTTGTGTTAGTAATGCAAATATCAAAACGACAACTGCGCCACCGAGAAGCATGTACAAACTGCGTTGTGCTGATGAGATTCCGAGTCCGACTTTATTGGCCGTAAACATAGTTGTGGTAAACGAGGCTGCAGCCAGAATTCCCCAGAATAATCCTCTCCAATCCAAGTTCAAATCGGCTTCATATAATTTAGTGGCCAAAAGTGTTCCAACCAAAACAATGATTACCGAAAGTATTTTTTGTCCCGATGGTGCTTTTTTGTCTAAAATCCATTCCAATAAAACGCCCATCCAAACGGTTTGCATCAACAAAACAATCGCAATGGAAACGTTGATGTATTTGACACATAAGTAATAGAAAATACTGGTCAATCCTAATGATGTTCCGGCAAGCATCAAGTGAAAGATGTTTTTTGGAGTCGCTTTCACCACATCGCTTTTGGTTTTTTTCTGAACCAAATTAATCAGTAAAATCCCAATGATTCCAATTATGAATTGGGCCACAATGACTTCGGCAGTAGTATAATTTTCTTTGTAAGCCAACTTTACAAAAGTCGCTAGCATTCCGTAACTCGTTGCACCTAATCCTACTAAAACAACACCTTTTAAGACTTTATTTCCACTCATTTTTAAAATTTTGAAGCCGGCAAAGATACTTCAATAGTTTTGTTTTTCGGATTTAAAGTCGAAAGTTTTTAGAAAAGATGCGATATCGGTTTGCTGTTAATACCGATTTTAGTGTAATCAAAATTCATTTTTTGTTGCAAAAGAGTCGCATACACACTTCTAAAATCAATTTGGTATTTCAAATCGCCTTGGTCTAAATCGGCCAAATTTGGGTTGGCTCCAATCACACTTCCTTTATTATTTCCGCCAATGATGAACATCGGAGCAGCCGTTCCGTGATCGGTTCCGTTGCCATTGTCTTTGACTCTTCTACCAAATTCGGAGAAGACAACAATGGTGACATTTTGCAACAGTTTTGCCTTTTTCAAATCAGTATAAAAACTAAAAACGGCATCGTTCAATTCGGTTAATTTTCTACTGTGAATATCGAGTTGATTATCATGAGTATCAAATCCGCCGAGTGAAGTATAATAGACTTTAGAGTTTAAATTTCCTTTGATCAATCGCGCAATCCATTCTAAATTCTTGGACAAACCCGTTTTAGGATAACTCATTTCAGAAGTTGATTGGGCCAAAGCTTTCTGAATATCATCCGAACCTTCGGTGACTGAATTGGCAATTTTCCGTACAAAATCCAATTGCGGATTGTTGGACAATTTTACGTTTTCGTCTTTATCCGTTCTCACTTTAAATCGATTTGGATCTTTAACCGTAATGGCATTAGGTTCGGTTCCTTTCAATGCTAAATTATCAATCGAATCCAAGTTCACTCCAGCCGTGGGTTGATGTTCGTTGCATTGCAAATCCAAATAGCGTCCGAGCCAACCTTCGTTCAAGTATTTATTAGAATCAGTTGCTGTTTGCCAAATCTCCTGACTGCGAAAATGCGAACGATTCGGTTCAGGATAACCCACATTTTGAATCACACTCAAGTCTCCATTTTGCTGCATTTGAGCGAAATCTTTCAACGCAGGATGAAACGCCATTCCACTATTTTTTCCAACCACATCGTTTTTATTGATGGCAATTTTAGGTCGCGATTGATAGTACAACGGATCATCAAACGGAATGAACGTATTCAAACCATCGTTCCCACCGTTGAGTTGAACAAACACCAAACACGAGTCGCCAACAACCAAGTTGTTTTGCGAACCAAAGGCATGTAAAAACTCGGGCAAGATGAGCAATCCGCCAGTAAACGTTCCGGTTAAAGATAAAAAATTACGTCTGTTCATGGTGTTTTGATTTAGTATATTGATTCAATGTAAATCGGCAATTTTAAAATTTTTATTTGGGCGTTCCTGTTTGCTTCGTGCCTCGCAATGACAGGTCGGGCTTTTCGCTGTATCTTTTGTTCCATTGCATTACACAAAAGGATGCCGCTTCAATCCCTAACGCGGACATCGGTGAAAATAGTAACATATAGTTTTAAATCAATTGATATTCAGGTAATTTGGTGATATAATTAAACAATCGCAAAACGGCATTTTGAGCATTTTCTCCTTTTGGATCAAAATCGTATTTCAACAAATTCTCCATGTCTTTCTGAGTGTTTTCATCTACTTGAAAGAGCAATCGATTCGACAATTCGGCTATGATGTCTTTGTTGGTTCCTTTTTTGTTGAACGTAATTCCAACGTTGATTTTCTCTACTGTAATTTCAGGTTCTTCACCTTCATCCGGAATTTTATTGAATGCTTTTCGGTTGATGTTGCGTCCGTTACACATCAAATCAGAAGCATTATTTCGCTGTAAATAAATTTGCGAGGTCAACCACGAATTCCCGCCGTCCCAACCTTTCACATTCGGTTGATTGAGTAAATCCATTCCTTGTTGTTTGGTAAAAAATCCAATCATCACATCAGGAATTTCATTAGCGTTGAGTTCATTAGTTAATTGTAAAATGTATACTAATGGATCTTTGATTTTGCTTCCAGCATTTTTTTTAGCATATTCTTCGGTAAAGATTTTAGTCAGCAAAGGTTCTAGTTCAAAATTTACTTTCCTGAAATAATCGCCGTAATACGTTACCAATTCTTCAGTTGGAGTATCATAAATGAACCATTTTAGAATTTTTCGAGTAATCAAATAAGGAATATTTTTTTGTTCGAAAATAATATCCACCAAATCATCGGCTTTGAAATTTCCGGTTTTGCCGAAGTAGGTTTTATCCGAATTGTCTTCAAAAAAGCGTCGGTATTGTGCTTGATCTTCTCCTAAACCCAAGCCAGCCAATGCACGTGCACCGTTTTTGATGTCATTTTCAGTATAATTCCCGATTCCGAGTGTGAACAGTTCGAGTAACTCTCGACTCAGATTTTCGTTGATTTTGTCGGCTCGGTTATCTACATTATCCAAATAGCGAACCATAGCGTTGGTTTTGATGATTTTTTTAGTGAGTTCTTTAAAATTTCCAAAGGCATTTTCCCTCAAAACCATATTGTGTTGGTACATCCAATAATTGGATCGCACTTTTTGTGAAGTTGAAACAAAATGATTGTGCCAAAAACAAGTCATTTTTTCGCGCAATGGAAATGCTTCACTGCGCAATTTTCCAATCCACCATTTTTTGAGTTCGATGCTGTTTCTGATTTGTTTTTTCAGGAATTTCTTTTGTTCTTCTGAATCGGAATTTTTGATTTTCTCACGCGCAGCACGCAATTCGGCAACGGTTTTCGGTTCGTCGTTCAAAAAACTAGGAAGTTGTTGTTCAAAAGAGTTTGAAAACGACTTTTTTAGGAATTGCTCAAATCCCAATTGCTCTATTTTCGAAGCTTCTTTTCCCGAAAAACCCAAACGAAGTGACCAAAGAGTGCTTTTGTTCATAATCAAAAAGTTATGTATAAATTTTAGACTTTATTTAACACAAAAGGTTTAAAATATAAATGTTAAATGTGAGTTATAAATGTCAAATGTATTCCAAAAAGAATGCAGAACGTAGAAGCAGAACGCAGAAGACTTTTTAAAACCACAATCCGAAACATGAAAAACATTACAATACTATTTCTTCTTTCATTCATTTGTTGCAATAACGCTACGACTGATGTAATTCCAGTCAAAGACTACACAACGACTAATTCTGAAGCATTACAGTTTTGCAAGGATAATAATTTCAATGAAGACTACTATTACTTGATTGATTTGAGTATTCATCCGGGGAAAAATCGGTTTTTTATACACGATTTTAAACAAAATAAAGTAATTGATAAAAACTTAGTCACTCATGGCAGTTGCGACCAATTTGAAACCAATCCGACTAAATGGGAAAAGGCAAAATTCAGCAATAAAGCCGACAGTCATTGCTCGATGAAAGGCAAATACAAAATTGGCAAACGTGATTACAGCAGTTGGGGAATCAACGTAAAATACTGGTTGCACGGTTTGGAAAAATCAAATTCAAATGCAGTGAAAAGAGTGGTGGTTTTACATTCTTGGGATGCCGTTGCTAACGAAGAAGTTTATCCCAATGTGAGTCCACTGAGTTGGGGTTGTCCTGCTGTTTCCGACGAGTTCATGCGAAAACTAGATACTCAGTTGAAAGCGACTAAAAAACCCGTTTTGCTGTGGATTATTGAGTGATTTCAGATTTCAGAATGCAGATTTCAGAATGCAGAAAGCAGTTAAAAAAAAAATCAAATTCCAAAAGTTTACTTTAAACCATAAACTATAAACCATATACAAAAAAACATCCCACAAATGCACTATTCATGGGATGTTTTGTCGTAACATAACTAACCTTTATCTTCTTCTTGCTGGAGTTCTTTTCACTTTTACAACTTTGGTTCCGCGGTTGGTTTTGCGAACTACTGTTGTTCCTCGTCTGTTTTTTACTACTAAAGTTGAGGTTTTTCTTTTCGGAGCATATACTCTTCGTGCCACTGTAACACGACGAACGGTTGTTTTGTGGTAATATACTCGGTGTGGTGCGCATCTTCCATAAAAAACGGTATGTCTGAAAGGTTTCCATGGTCTCCACCAGCGAGGATAATTGCCCCAACGGTACGGTGAAACCCAAACTACATAACCTGGAGCGTATAAAAAACGCACACTTGGCCACAACCAAACATTAACCACAACACGAGTTGGTGAGATGTCAAAGGCATTTGGACCGTTCTTTTTATCTGTTTTTTCGTCTACATCAAAAGGTTCAACAATGGTGTTATCAGCATACAAATCGGCGTCACCTTCAATTTGCAGTTGCGCTTCTTCATTGCCTGTTTTTTCAATGCCAATAGTTGCGATATCTTGTTTTTCAGTTTCGTTTAGATACGTACTCAGTACAATCACGTGCGTATCATTTTCCTTGATATCTGTAACCGTAATGTAGTCAATTTCGCCGTCGTTGTTGAGGTCGAGATTATTTACATTATTGTTTTCTTCATTAATTGCTTTTTCAAAATCTTCAAGCGATTTGGCTTCTTTAAAAATTGCTAATGCGCCTTCTAAACTAAAATTTTCTCCTGCTGTTTCAGGTTGATCATCTTCTTGACTGTAGCCTATTGCAAATCCGAAGAAAATCAATAGGAAAGTAGTTAATTTCGTATTCATAATGTATGTTTTTGATGGAACAATCGAAAGTAAGACTATCCAAAAATAAAAAGGTTTAATTGAACGTTAAAATAAAATCAAAATTGGGTTTTAATTGTAATTTTGGAATTCATACCTCAATCGATACGCCTACATGCAATTGACAATTAAATGGAGTTTTATATTCGTAGCACTGCTGTGTTGTTCTTTTTTGTCGTTAGCACAAGAAAAGGACAAGAAAGTGGATTCAACCAAGATGTACCGTGACATTGAGAAGTATTCTAAAAAAAGCAAGGTTACCAAATTTTTGCACAAACTGATTTTTGAACCGGTTGCGAAAGAGAAAGTCAAAAAAAGTAAATTCCAAAAAACGATTACCACCAATTATGCTTCATACGAATGTAAAATTGTGCGAAACATTCACATCACTACTTTGGATCCGTTTGGCTATTCAGAAAAAGACACACTCAAAAAACCCAAGAAATTCAATGATCGAATAGGAAATGCGTTGCACTATAAAACAAGAGCTTTTGCTATTTCTAATTTACTATTGATTGAAAAGAATCAGCCTTTGGATTCATTGTTGGTCAAAGAATCGGAGCGTTTGATTCGAAGTCAGCGTTACGTTCGCGGAGTTGCTTCACGAGTAGAATTAACCGCGCCCAATTCGGATTCAGTTGATGTATACATCCGAGTTTTGGATGCGTGGAGTTTGGTTCCTGAATTTTCGACTTCGACTTCTGCATCAACGTTTAAATTAACCGAACGCAATTTTATCGGAATTGGTCATGAGCTTTCGGGAACGTACCGAGAAAGTTTAACCGGAAAGGAAAATTCATTCAGTACCGGTTACACCATTCCGACTATTTTTAAAACATTCATACGTACAAGTCTTAATTATCAGAAGGAAATTGACGGTAGTTTTGGAAAATTCATCAACATTGAGCGACCCTTTTTTTCCAATTATTCGCATTGGGCGGGCGGCATGTATTTTGATCAACAGTACCGAAAAATACTTCCAGTTTCAACCGATGCAACCCAACAAAATCAATCGTTTAAATACAATTCACAAGATTATTGGTTGGGCTATTCGTTTCCCATTTTTAAAGGGAAAACGGAGCAAAACAGAACCACTAATTTTTTTGTTAGCGGGCGACATTTGCAAATTAATTATCAAGAACAACCTACGTTGAGTTACGATCCAGTGAGGATTTTTTCGAGTGAAAAGAGTTTTTATACCAGTGTTGGTTTGTCATCGAGAAAATTCAAACAAGACAAATACCTTTTTGATTTTAATGTGACAGAAGACATCGCATCGGGGTTTATCTATAGTTTAACAGTTGGAAATCAACAAAAAAATAATCTAAATAGAATGTATTTGGGCGGAAGAGTGGCGCTCGGAAAATTCTTTCCATTTGGATATTTCAGCACTAATTTTGAGTACGGAACTTTTTTCAAAAGAGACGAAACCGAACAAACCACACTCAATTGGAGTTTGGTGTATTTTACCAATTTGTTTGAAATTGGAACGTGGAAATTCAGGCAATTTGTAAAACCGCAATTGGTGGTTGGTGTCAATAGAATGCAAAGTGATTTGGATCGATTGAGTTTGAATGGTGTATACGGGATTCAAGGTTTTGAAAGTACGGCTGTACGAGGAACCAAAAAATTGGTAGTGAGTTTTCAAACGCAAGGTTATTCACCGTGGAATGTTTTGGGTTTCAGAGTCAATCCGTATTTGAGTTACTCGATGGGAATGTTATCCAACGAAAATAATACGTTTAAAAATAGTAAAATGTATTCGCAAATTGGAGCTGGAGTGATAGTGAGCAACGACTTTTTGGTGTTCAACTCGTTTCAGTTTTCGTTTTCGTATTTTCCATCGATTCCAAATGATGGTACTGATGTATTCAAAACCAATTCGATTCGTACTTACGATTTGACGTTACCCAATTTTGAAGTCACCAAGCCGAGTACGGTTTTGTATGAATAATGCATCTTCAATAGTTTACATTAAAATCCCTATTTGTAGGGATTTTTTTTGTTACCACAAAAAGGAATTTTGTCTCATAACCTTTTAAATTATTTATTATGAAAACAAGATTACTTCTTATAGGAACGCTTTTGATGAGTGTTTCGATGTTTGGGCAGATTAATTTTAAAATTAGCAATGACAATCCGAAGATTAAAAATACAAGTGTAGAAAATGATTTAACTTCTTTGGAAGCACTATTAGATACAATTAACGCAACTATTAAAAAAGAAACCGATGCATTAAAGGATTTGCAGATGATACAAGCCTATAATCTTGCTCCAAATAAACTCAGAGACTTAAAGTCTATTATTGAAGATAAGATTAGCGAGAAGAGAAATCTTCAATCTACCAATATTAATGATTTTTATGAAAAATATTATGATGATTTGATTGCTAATTTGAATGCAGAAAAAGTTAATTTACTTCAAAATACTAATAGAACTAGTTTAGAAGATATCGAAGAAACCAACAAAAAAATAAAAGAATTAGATGAGAAGATTAAGATTGCAACAACAAACAAAGAATCAATTACTTTTAAGAAAGAAAAGCTTCACTATTTTTTCGGGCCTAAAAAGGCCAATACTTTTTTTAATATTATGTACAGCGAAAATGGAAAACGATTTAACTATTTGAACAGTTCTGGAATTAATTTTGGCAATAATACAGGTTCGGTTTATACCGAATTGGCTTCGGGTAATATGGACATCATTCGATTGAGTTTTGGTGCAATGATTGCTAAATCGGATGAAGGAACTACAGAAGGCCAGGGTAAAGCTGACGAAGACACAACATCAACATCAACTGAAGAAGCGTATCAACGATTAGTTTCAAATGGAGGTAATACTGTTTTAAAAGCAGAATATCCATTGCTTAGTTATTCTTCTAATAATAATCAATACAATCTAATTTCAAGACTTTTATTGAAAGCAAGTGCTGATTTTCCTGCATTTGGAACACAGTCTGAAGATTTTGCTGGAAGTTTAGCGGCAGAGTTTGATTTGTATTTGGATGCATCAACATCTAATAATGATATTCGGTTGTATGGGAATTTTAATGCCAGTAGAATTAACGCAACTGAAGATTTTAAAAATAATTTAGGCATTGAAAAAGAGAATTTCAATTTCGCTAGAATTACATTAGGAGCAGTTATTTTACAGAAGTTTAATTTTTCTGTGATGTTCAAGACTTTTAGTTCTGAAAAAAGTTTAGAGAATAGAAGCGTAATAATTGGAGGAAGTTTACTTTTTTAGAAGTTATTTTTTATTTCGTACGTAACCCTCGAAGAGCCTCAGATTCTTCGAGGGTTTTATATTTTCAGATTATTAAAGTGTGATTGGAAATACCATTGCCAAACTTAGGCAAATTTGCACAGAACTAAAGCTCTTTCATTGTAAAGAACATTGCCTTTTTTGTGAAATTATACCCAATTCGTCCGACATTGTTAAATGTAAAAGAGTATTTGACATTATTGATGTAGAATTCTTTTGAGGAGTTGTTTTGAATATAAAATTTGGATAAAACGGTATCTTCTTCGTCGCTTATTTCTATTAAACCGTATTCATCGTCTTCTTTTTTGTAGTTTAAATACAGTAATTTAATTTTCAAAGTATTAAACTTTCGGTAATAACCCGATTTAAACCAACTGCTCAATTCGGTTTTTTCTTCAAAAGTGAACGCTTTTGAATTTTCTGCAACAATTTCGAGAGTGTCAATAGTTATTTTAGGTCTTACAACAGGATAACAATAATAACGAGCATAATTTTTAATTATATCATAACTGATCCACAAATGCCCTTTATTTCCCCATTTTTCACCCCAAGAGTTCATTACTTTTACTGCTTTAATGGAGTCATTATAGCCAACTACAGTCATGGCATGCCATCCTTTTCCTATTTTATAAGTGTCCCACATGGGCTTATAATAATCTACAACATTATCTTTGATTTTTTTGAAATTAGTATCAACGCGAATACTAATTATTAAAGGTTGACCCTGCGATAGCACTTTTTTTAATGTAATCATGTCGTCTTTATGAACTACTTCAACATCATATTCTGAAGTACTATTTAGTTTGGCTTTGTTTTTTAATTCATCAGAAATGGATTGACTACACAAAGCTGAGTACTTTAATTCTTCCATTGAAATACTTCCGTATTCAACCAATGTTTTTAGCAGTAAATCTTTAGTGGTTGCTCCTGCATCGCAATTAGCATTGCTTCCAAAATACAACTGGATGGGTAGTTCTGGGCTTTTTATTTTACTATAGTCGGGTTTGCCATTTTGATAAAAATAATCATCTGCTTTACTGACATTCGACATGTAACTAATTATAGAGTAAGTGGAAGCAAATGCCCAACACGTTCCTCGTGGGTTTTGATCGGCGGCAGGAGGCATTTTTTTGGATAAATCAATAGAATTGGGTAATTCAAGTGAGTCTACCAATTTTAAATAAAAGAAATTCTTTTTTTCAAAATCATCAGGAACGACTTCTCCGAAACTTCTTTTTTGACCAAAAGCCGTGAATAAATTGGCCAAACAAAAGACTAATACAACAATTTTTCTCATAATTAAAAGGTTTAATGAAGTACTAAAATCCTAATTATTTCCAAACAATAGAATCACTAACAATGGGTATTTTTTTAGTTCTAGTGTATTTAAAAATCATATTTCCTTTCCACTGCAAACCGAATCAAATCAGTTTTTCCGTGAATGTTCATTTTTTTGAGAATGTTTTTTCGATGTGTATCAACAGTACTTTTGCCAATAAAAAGTTGGTCAGCAATTTCTTGCGAAGTTTTCCCTTCGCCAATTAGTCGTAAAATTTCTTTCTCGCGCGAACTTAATATGATTTCTTCTTTTGATGTGGTGTCCAAAGTTGTAATAGCATCGTCAAAGAAGGTTTCACCTTTGGCTACTTTACGAATGGCTTCGACTAATTTTTTTAGAGGTGAATTTTTCATAATATAACCATTGGCGCCGGCTAATTTCATTTGATTTACCGCTTCACTTTGATCAAACATACTAAAAGCAACGACTTTGATGTGTGGGAATTCATTTTTGATGGTTTTAGTTGCCGAAATTCCGTCGCATTTAGGCATTCTAATGTCGGTAATTACCACTTGAGGTTGTTTTTTGCGAACCATATCAATCAGTAATTCACCATCATTGGCTTCGCCTACAACTGAAATGTCGTCTTCGTAATCCAACGAAAGTTTGATGCCGTCAATTAAGGCTTGATGATCTTCTGCAATTACAATGGTTATCATATTGGTAAGTCTATTATTATGGTGGTTCCTTTTGATATGATCGAATCAATAGTAAACGTTCCGTTCATTTGCTCTACTTTTTTCTCGATGCTTCTGAGTCCGATTCCCGAGGTTGCAACTATAGTTTTTGGGTCAAATCCTTTACCATTGTCTTCTATTATGATGTTGAGTTCGGAATCATTGTGTTGCGTCAAATAAATATTCACCTCAGTGGCTTCCGAATGTTTGATGATGTTGGTACACAATTCTTGTATCATTCTGAAAAGCATCACTTCGAGCGTATTTTCAAGACGTTCATTCAAGCCATGCGGAATAACATTGATCTGTAACTTTTCGATGACACTCATTTTTTCAGCCATTTTTTTAACTGAAATAAGCAAACCTTCGCTACCAATTACACCCAAGTTTTTGAGGTGTGAGATGTTGCGTACTTTTTGATACGCTTCTTCAATCAAATCATCTGTTTTTTCAAATAATTTAGTTTCGGTATCGGTTGGGTTGGAATCATGTCGTTTTAAATTTTCAAAATTGAGTTTTAATGTGGCCAGCATGCTTCCCAAATTATCGTGCAGTTCATTGGCTATTCGTTGGCGCTCTTTCTCTTGGCTTTCAAGCATTACATCAATCTCGTGCAACTCTTGCTCTTTTAATGTAGTTTCGAGTTTTTGAGTTTCGAGTAATTTTTCTTGCTCAATAATTTTCTTCTTTTTTGAGAGGTTTTTATAGGCAAGGATTGAAGTGGTTACTACAATTATTAAAAAGCCAATGATGGAATAGTTCATTATTTGATGGTTTTTTAATTTTACAATTTGGAGTTCTTTTTGCTGGGTTTGATATTTGGTTTGAATATCATTGATTGCTATATTCTGTGAACTCTCATCAAGGCTATCTTTGTATTTTATGTATTCGTTATTGTAGAGAAAAGCGTTTTTAAAATCGTTTAATTTATGTGAACTTTCCGCTAGATTTTGATAGATTATTGTTTTTGTTTTTAGGATGTTTTCTCTGATTGGGGCTTTGTCGGCCATTTTTAAGAGAACAATTGATTCTTTGTAATTTTTTAAAGAAAATTGTGCAGATGCTTGATTAATATAATTGTAGCAAATTCCATTTCCTATGTCAATGGCTTTATCATATTCTAGAGCAATTTTTAAGTATTCAAGACCTATTTTAGGATTGTTTAGCGCATCGTTATAGATGAGTCCAATATTTTTATAGACATCAGAATACAGCTTTCTATCGTTTGGAATTGTATTGTATCGAATCGCTCTTTTGTAATAATCTAAACATTTATTATTGTCAATTCCAGCATTCATATTGCCCAATTGCTTGTATGCTTTGGCAAGTTTATGACTGTCTTTTACTTTGATAGCATAATTTAAATATTCATTAATGTAAACTGTAGCATTGTTGGTGTTGTTTTCTTGTGAGTCAATTATGGTTGATATTTTTAAATTGATTTCTTGAAATTGATCAATACTGTCAATTGACTTATACAATTTTTGGGCAAGGATGTAATTTTTATAGGATACATCACTTTTGTTTAATTTTTGATTGATTTCTCCTAAAAGGAAATAATATTTTGCTTTGCTGGCAATAGGAATAGAATTAATGTTGATGGAATTAATTTCACGTAAAGCCTCCTTATATTGATAGTTGTTTAAATAATATTCTGCTGTTTTAAAGTCTTGACAAAAACAAACACTTGCAAACAGAATGCTTGCAAGTGAGATAATTTTGTTGAATAGCATTCTAATTGATGATTGATAATACGCCATTTCCAAATTTTTTCGGATTTTGGTCTTTACTAATGTATTCTTTGTAAATTTCAATGGCTTTATCTTTATCTACCTCAATGTTATCATGACATAGTAAAATATCAAATTGCGTTACATTATCGCTTGTTTTATATTCAGGAACAGAAAACTTAAGTTCGTGTTTTTCACAGTTTGCATTTGATAATGCTACATCTTTATCGTTGTCAAGATGAATAAAAACAACATTTTTGGCAACTCTAAAATACTTAAATTTGCACGTATTGACTTCATTACTAGGCAATGATACTGTATATGTTACATCTCCAGAAGTGCGACTGAATGTTCCTTCTCCATCGTATACAGGTAAGTCACAATCATCTTCTTTATCAGTAGCAGCAACGGTTGTTTCAGTTGTTTCAGTTGAATCGGCTACAGATGTACTTTCTTGAGGAGTTTCAGCTTGTTTGCATGAAAAAGCGCATGTAGTAATGAGTAATAAAAGAACAATTTTTTTCATAATGAATAGTTTTAAAGTTTTATAGTTCAAATTTCCGTTGATAATTTAAAAAAAAAATCCCTATAAATAGGGATTTTACTTTTATGTGTTAAAAAAAATCGTTGAGAATCATTCTTTAGCTTTTTCTTCATCTACAATATCGCTTAAATGAAGACGTAAGGCGTTGACTGAAATACTTATTTCCCAAAAGGATATTCCGAGTGAAATTAATAAGCTTAATAAACTGAATCCGAATAAATAAATTCCGATAGTTTGTTGCTCAAAAAATAATACTAACATTCCGAAAACGGAGAGAAACAAACACAAAACGCCAAATAATTGCATATAGCGAATTAATGTAAGTCGCAAGTTGAGGTTTTTAATTTCGAGTAAAATACTTTTATTTCGGTCTTGATCGTAGGTTTTTTTGAGACCGCGAACAATCTGTGCAATGGTCAAAAATCGATTCGTGTACGCCAAAAGGATCAGCGATGTTGCCGAAAAAAGTAAAGCCGGAGTTTCTATGGATAGTGTCATTAGTTGATTTTTTTTCGAACGGCATAAATCAATTCATCTAAGAATTCACCGTTTTTATATATGTTTTTTTCAATTCGAGCTTCGAGTGTAAAACCTGCTTTTTCCAATACTTTTTGAGATGCAAGATTATTTCCATACGGACGAGCGTATATTCGGGTTACATCAAAATTTTCAAAACCATATTCAACCATTTGCTTTACAGCTTCGGTGGTGATTCCTTTTCCCCAAAAGGGTTCGCCGAGAAAATAACCCAATTCCATGTTTTTGCACATAATATCGGTTTGAGCGTGCAGACCAATACTTCCTAAAGCTTCATCGTCAATATCGATCGCAAAAATAGCAGTCGGATTTTGATTTGAAACCATTTCGATGAATGATTTTGCATTTTCAATTGTATACGGATGCGGAAAAGCATTGGTTAAACATTGTGCCACTTTTGGATTGTTGGCATAGTTCGCCAAGTTTTCAGCATCTTCAATTTTCCATGGTCTGAGTTTCATTTTGAATGGGTAAAAATTAGAATTGCTGTAACATAAATAGTACTTTCACGTCAGATAACAAAAATAGGCTAAATCATGAAAAAACTTACTTTACTATTGCTTTTTCTTTCTTTTTATAGTGTTTCATCCCAAGAAAAAATAAAAGACACTGTTCAACTTAAAGAAGTAGTAGTAAAGAGCGAACGAAAAGCCGTTGAGCAAAAAGCAGATCGGACTATTTTTGATTTTGCATCACAGGCTCATCTTAATTCGGGTTCGGTTTTGGAAGGATTAAAAAAATTACCAGGATTAATCGTTTCGGATGTGGCCGGAATGATGTACCAAGGAAAACAATTGGATGTTTATTTGGATGGAAGACCATTGAACATTTCATCGAATGAATTGAATGCATTTTTAGAAGGAATGCCAGCCAATAACATCGAAAAAGTTGAAGTAATCACCCAACCCGGAGCTGAGTTTCCTGCAACATCGGGTGGAGCAATTATTAATATTGTTACCAGTAAAAAAGCCAAAAGCTATTTGAGTGCGACGTATTCTACTAACTTGTATATGACTTCGTATGACAAAACAAGATACAGAACCAATAACAGTCTTTTATTAAGTTCCAAAAACAAGTATTTTGGTTGGCAATTTAACGCAGGACAAAGTTACCGCGAAACTGCGCTTTGGTCGGATATTACCAACATTCAGAATGCTCTTGTTGTATCAGATTCTGACGCCGATCGTATCAATAGGAATAATTATATGAAATCGGCTTTGACTTTTGATTTTGGGAAAGATCGTTTGTTGCTTAATTATGATTTAAATTACATTAAAAACAATGCACACACATTTGCCAAAGGTTTTGGTTTTGAATCATTAGATGAAAGTAAAACGAAAATACTCAGGCAAGATGCTGTAGCTACTTATCAAAAACGATTCGACAATAAAGACAAAAAACTTGATTTTCGATTTAATTTTGCGCGAAACGATACCGATTTTAATCTGAATTCGTTGATCGTTAATAGTTCTGTTTTGAATACTACTTCGGTTCAAGATTTTATAAACTTCAAAGCGGATTATTCGCAACCCATAAAATTATTGGAAGAAGGGAAAATTAGTTTCGGTTCATTGATTGAAAATTTATCATTCATTACCGACAGTTTTGGAGTAACTAATTTGGATTACGATCGGAGAACTGCCGCAGGTTATTTGGAACTTCAAGCAACGTACAAAAAGTTTGATTTTATTCTCGGAACGCGAGCTGAAGATTATTCGATTACGGGAAATACCAATAATTCTGAGTTAATTCCGTTCAAACAATTCCGCTTGTTTCCCAACGCAAGTATGCAGTACAATTTTGCACCACAGATCTTTTTGAGTTTTAATTACAACAAGAAAATTACTCTTCCAAGTACTTCATCATTGAACCCGAATAACACCAATTATCAAAATCAGAACATCAATTTTGCGGGAAATCCATTTTTACAACCTACAATTTTTGACAATTTTGAAGTAAAAATCAGTGCTTTTGATTATGCTTTTATTGGATATAACGTGAGCGAAATCAACAATCAAGTAGTCAATAGAGTAGTGCTTGATGGTTTTGAAGTTAACAATAATGTAGTGAATATTCCTGAGATGAGAATTCACAATTTCAACATCGGTATGCCTTTGCCTTATATGTTGTTTACTAAAGGATTGAAGGAAACCATGAAGTTTGATTTTAATCCGGATAAAATTAATTTCTTATATCTTTATGTGGGTTATCAGATGCACGAAATTCACGGATTGAACACTAAAGCATTTTGGAATTTTAACTTGATGTCGCAAATTGTACTTCCGATGGATATTAAGTTTATCACTGAATTTAACACATCTACTACAGGTGGAAATTTCTTTTATTTTGTGGGAACCGAACCTTTTGAGAACAGTTTGGATTTTAATTTTTCGAAGAAATTTTTGAAGGACCGATTGACCGTTTCGATTGATTTTGACGATGTTTTGAATTCAAATAAACAAGGTTTTACAGCAATTGAAACACCACTTTTATTAGAAAACAAATACGATACGCGTCGTTTTGGTTTTTCAATTAATTACAAAATCCCAACACGCAACAAACTCGCCAAAGAAGATCCGAACTTGCTGAATAAAGAGAAGAAAGAGGAAACAGGAACCATTTCTAATTAAAAAAACCTGCTTACATTAGCAAACAGGTTTTGTATTGAAGTTGATTTTCAATTATTTATTTAGTATAATCACGATTTTATTAAAATCGGCCGCCGCATTGATGACCGCTTTGTATTCTTCAAATTGCTCCAAAGGATAGTTCATGATTTTATAATACTCGGTGTTTTCTACAGTGATTTCGTTTTTGCCCGATTTATAACTGCTCACAAAAACGGCTTCGGTTTTTCCACCGACATCCATTTTGAAATTAAGGTTGAATTTCTCTAAGTTTTTCACGGTAACGCCTTCGGGTAAAAGAATTTTAATGGTACGGAAATAGGAGTGAGGATAATCGATTTCTACAGGTAAAACACGTTTGGTCTCTTGATAGAATTCCATTTGAGCTCCAATGATTTTTCCAACAGAAAACAAATAACTATCGCCTGCTTTTTGTACCAAATCTTTTCCTTCGTATTCTAAATTCATGATGAACGGTTTTTTTCCTACGTAATCCAAACCATCGTTTTCAGTGGTAAGCGATTTGTATTCTTTTTGGGAAGTATAATTTTCGGCTACGTTTTTCAACACTTCTTTGTATTGATCTGCATCGGCAAAATCTTTAATCGGTTGAAAGTTGATTCCCGAATATCCACCGTACGACATTTTACTTTTGATGATTGGATTTTGTAGATCTTGAGTAAAATCGACAGTAATTTCCATTACATCGTGAGTGATATCGGTTCCCGGAATTTGAATGAATTTGATTTCACCAATTCCCATTTTTACGCCACCAAATTCTTTTGGTTTGATGAAAAGTCCGTCTTGATTGGCCAAATAATTCGGAATTAACGGAATGCGGTATTCGATTTCAGTTGGACATAAGTATTTATCAATCGCTGGGAAATAAAATAGGATGTCGCTCAAGCTTTCGTAACTTTCAAATTCGCCATCAAAAATGGATTTGTATCGATTGGAGGTAAAAACCGTATTGCTTTCGATGTTCAGCGTTCTGAAAACGGCAATGTACAAACTCAAAATATCCGATTGATTGGCTTGCTTTGATTTAATTACTTCTGCTAAAGTTTCTTTAGTATCAAAATAACGATTGTACGGAATGGTTTTTTTGATTTTGTTTTCGATGTTCCAAATCATTTCTTGCGGATCATTGGAAGTAGGAATCGTTTTGCAGAAATCGTCTACTGCTTTTTGTGATTTTTTATCCAATTCACCATTGAAACGTTCGTAAATATTGGTGGCAAACTTTTTATAATTGTAAATATTTTTGGCTCCGTTGTTATAATTCTCATACAATTTATAACGGAACATTTTTAAGTGAGCATTCCAATTGGCGTATTTTTCGTCGTCGTGCAACGCTGGAATTTCTTTTTCAGTAATGGTTAAAAGTGTTTTCTTATCGAATTTTTTCTCGTCAATTACGGGTTCAGATAAACCATTGTAGCATTTGGTTTTGAAATTAACAAAACTAGGATATACCAACTCAAAAGACGAATTTAAAATGGGGTATTCTTCTTGCATTTTAATCGTTTTTCCATCTAATTCTGGAACTTCTCTAATCACAAACAATTGTTCGATGATGGCTCCTTTTTCGATTCCGGTTAAAGCAAAATAGTTTAGTTTTAGACCTCTTTCTTCATCCACTTCTTCTTTGATGTCTTTTTTATCCAACTTGATTACCTTGCCATTTTTAAGAATTACACGCGCTTTGGTTTCAATAACGCTTTCATTCATATTAAAAGGAATGTAAATTCGGTTGTTTCTTTCAATTGCATCATCCGAATTGATGTATATTTTTTCGTGGTACAAATAAAACTGCGCAACCTCTTTTCCGTCGGCATTAATTTCTACTTTTATGTGACGATCTAAAATGATTTCAGTCTCGTTTTTGTATTTTTCAGGAATATCAACTGCTCCTGTTTTACTTTCCCAGTCGTAATTTTTGAAAGTATAATCTTGTGCAGTTAGTCTTGTACTCATTGAAATAAATACAAAAAACAAAATGGTTTTTAAAAAGGTATTCTTCATTATTTTTGAGTGATTATTATGGTTTCACCATAGTTGGTTTTAATTTTTTTGATGCTTTCGTTCCAAAGTTCAAAATCGTTTTTATCCAGTAAAATTTTCTTTTGATTGATTTTGGCAACGTAAATTACTTTGTTGTCTTTCGTTTCGTATTTGAAACTACCCGAAAGCAATTCGTTATCGATGGTCAAATCTTTGGGAAGGTATTTTACAGCATAGTTTTGCGGAATTTCCAACTCGTAGGTTCCTTGACTTGCCGTTAAGAAATCGAGTTCAAATTTTGAAATGCGGTCTTTTTCAATTATTAATTGATCAAAATTGGTATCTACATTTAAATTAACATAAATGTCTTTATCAATTTTGATGATGTAACTATCGATGTCAAATTTGTAATTGATGATGTACGGCAAATCGCGATCTTTAATGTTCTCTTCGGTATATTCTAACAATTTAAACTTGTTATTTCCTTTGACTACGATTGATTTGATGTATTCAAAACGTTTTTTATTGGCAGCATCACCCAATTGTGAGAGTAAATTACTTCGGTTGTATCCTTTGAAAACGAGTGAACCACTTCCTACTAGTTTTTCGTTTTCAATTTTGAATTTCACATGATCGGTAACGGCATTAGTTTCGCCAGAAACAATTGGAACTTGGATGATTTTATAACCACCATCTTCGTTGATTAATGCTTCTTTTCCTTGAATGAATGCAGTCGGGATTCCGTAACGCGTTTCCTTGTCAGTGGCGTCTAAGAAAATGTATTCGTTGCCCTTTTTATAAGCAGCAATCATGTGATTATCTACGGCTGGAGTTGCTAATTCGTTGTACGAATACGGAATTTCACGTGTACCAATCCAAGTCAGATATACATTTTTGAGTCCGGCGTATTTTGCCATTGCGGTAATAATACTTGCCATGTCTTTACAATCGCCAAATTTTCGGTTGCACACCAAACTTCCTTCTCTAGGTTTGAATCCTTCATAGCCATTTTCAAAAGCAACGTATTTGATGTTGTCTTTTACCCAGTAGAAAATACTTTTTACTTTTTCTTCTTCAGTTTTGGCGTTGGCAATCACACTTTCGGTGATTTCTTTTAGCTCTTTATCTTCTTCTTTGTTTAAGTCTTTTACAAATTTTTGATAGTAGTTGAAAAGTTTATCAACGTTTTCTAAAACTTCTACTTTTTTATTGTCAACAGTATAATCTTTGATGTAAATATCAATGTGTGGAATTATGTGAAGAAATCCAGGAGAAAAACTTTCGTATTTTACAGGCTTGATGTTTTTGAGTGTCCATTTGTAAATGTACTTTCCTTTTTTCTCGGTTTTAGAGAATTCGATGGCATTATTTGGGTCGTTGAAAATTTTATACCCAATGTTGATCTCTTTGTCGGTTTTGATTTCCAAAGTCGAATTCAGAATTGGGAATGAATTACCAAAAATGAATTTGTGTAACAGGTGATAATCAACATATTCTCTTTTATACTGGTATATTTTTTTGGCTCCCGCTTCTAGATTGGGAAAAATAAGTTGACGTTCTTTTACTCCATTGTAAAAAATAGCATCATCTCTCGACTCTTTTTCGTTGGTTTGAGTGACTTTGATGCGTTTATTATTGATTACGGTTTCGGCTTCATATTCGAGAAGTTTCACCAATTCAGAATAGGTAAAGCTTTCCGAGTTATTGTTTATTCCGTTATCGGTCAATATCATTGATTCGTTGTAACTATTTTCGGTAACATTGAGTTTTCTGTCTTTGATAAAAAAATCATAACTCGTATTATCGTTAATAATTAACTCGTTGTAATCGGGATAAATTGACTTATACTCTTGTAAAGTGCCTTGTGAAAAAGCGTTTAGGCTTAGCAGAAAAGCAATAAGAGTAAAGTGCTTACTTAGTAATTTCAAGTAATTCATCAGAATCGTATTTTTTGGTTAACGAAAGGACTCCATTGGTATAAATAAGAGTATTTCCGTGTAGTTCATCATTTTTGTATTCGGCTTTAAGCCAAATTTTTCCATCTTCTTTGTAATATTCTTGAGTTCCTTCAAAATCATTATTCTTGAAGCGTTCAATTTTGTATACATTTCCGTTGGAATAATATTCTTTTCGTTCACCATCAAGTTTGTTCATTTTGTAGGTCAGTTGAACTTCAGGTTTTCCTTCAGGATTATTAATTAGGTAGTTGCCATCTTTTGCTCCTTTAACAAAATTGATCGCCATTGCTGTTTTTCCATTTGGGTATTTTGACACAATAGACGCGGTTTCGTCTGCAACAGGAACTCGATCCTTAAATTCGCCAGCGGCATTAAGTGTGATGTAGTATTTTAAACGGTTGTATTCAAATCCTAGGATTAAAATAGCATCACCTTTTGAGTTGAAGTATTTGTATTCACCTTCAATATCACCGTTGACTCTGTTGTATTCGAAAATTTTGGATTTGTTCACAAAATAACGAGTAGATTTACCGTATTCAGTTCCAAAAATGTAATCTTCAGCGAGTTTCAGATTTCCAACTTCGTCAAACGATTTTTCAACGCCATTGGCAAAACCAGAATAATAATTATTTTCATAATCAACAGCTCCGATTACTGAATAGCCTTTGTAATTTCCGTGACGCACACCATTCACAAAGTCACTTTCATAAATTAAAGTGTTGTTTTTATCTTTTACAACGTATTTTCCGTTGTATTTTCCATTTACCAGTTCAAACGAGTGTACTATTGCGCCGTTGTGGTAATTGATGCTGAATTTTCCGGTTTTGTTTCTGAAATCGAATTCGGATTCTTTTTTACCTTCGGTCGAATAGATTTCAATGGAAAGTAGTTCATCTTCAGCGTATTTTTCTTTCTTCTTAATGTTTCCATTCATCCAATAATAGAATCGGTAATCGTATAATTCATCTCCGTAATAAATACCTTCTTCTTTTAATTTTCCATCTGGATAATAGATTTTATAAGGTCCGTTTTTTTCATCTTTAGCATAAAAATATTCTTGGATAATTTTGTCATTATTGTATACTTCATACAATCCGCTGATGGAATCTTGTTTGTAATTGATGATGCTCTCTAACGATCCATTATTGATATAACGATGACTTAAACCTTCTAATTTGCCGTCTTTGTATTGTCTTTTTCTTGTTAAAGCTCCACTATTAGCATAGTATTTCCATTCGCCTGTTCGTTCACCTTTGTAATATTCGCCTGCTAAAAAAGTTTTTCCATCAAGATCTTTTATGGTAAATGCCTTTTTAGTGATGTTGGTTTCAACAGGTTTCGGATTGTTTCTTGAGTATTGTAGAACCGTTCTCAATTCGCCACCTTTAAAATTTTCCTGATAATACAACTCACCTTTTTCGTCGTAATAAATATAATTTTGGAGTTTTTCATTGTCATCATAAATTGATTCTAATGATTTTTTTCCGTTTTCGTAGTATTCGATTGATTTTTTAATTTTTCCACCTTCATAAATGATTTCTTCTTCTACAGCACCATTGATGAAATATTTTTTATAAGTTCCTTGAATTTTCCCTTTGCTGTAAACACCTTCTGATTTTAGCGCTTTACCGTGGTAATAAGTGGCTACTTTGCCATCAATTTCTCCGTCTACATAATTGAAATTTGCCGTTATATCACCAACCGCATTGTAAAGAATGTACGGACCATTAAGTTTTCCTTTTGAATAATGAATCTCATTCATTTTGGTTCCGTTAGCGTAATAGCAAGTGAATTTTCCATCGCGTTCGCCATCAAGTAAACTACCTTCACATTGTTTGCCACCAATTACATGGTTGGATGATCCAGGACCATTACTTTTATCATCTTTATAGTTATCTACAGACTTGATTTGACCATTATCATAATAGGCAGTGTCGGAACCGTTCAATTTGCTTGTTTTGTAATTTTTTTCTTGAACCAAGATTCCTTTTTTATTGAAGTATTTCTGAACACCTTCTAGTTCATCGTTGACCACATTCAATTCACCACTTAAATTCCCGTATTCATTCAGTATCTTATACTTACCTTCTTTTTTTCCATTAACTATTTTCCCAACCAAAAAAGGTCTTGAGTTATTAATTGAAATGACCACCTCTTCTTGCTTGCCAAAATGATCTAATTTTCGTTTGGCAAATTCGTTCCAAAAACTTGGTCCGTCAATGTAGTTTTTATAAAAATCGGTGATGGCTTTCTTTTTTGATGTCAATGCTTTACCCAAATTGTCCTCCATACTCAAAAGCATGTAATAGGTGTAATTTTCAAATTGTTTTTTCTGATGCAAATCTTTTACCCAAGGCATGTAAGTAGTTTCAAAAAAACCATCACCCATTTTATGGTCTGCTGTGTATTCTACAACAGCTTGAATCTGGCGAACGATGACATCGTCAATATCCGATTGCACTTTGTAGGCTTTTTTTAATGGTAATTGATTGCGAAGTATAGTTTCAATTTCTTCAAAATTATCACCCGATTTAGAAAAAACTAATTTGCTTTTATCAAGGAAGTTTTCGCCAAATTTTTTATTCAAATTAAGAATAGCGTCTTGAGCCTTTGAGCTTGTTGGCGCAATAATTAAATGACTCATCATGGCCAAAGTTCCTTCGGTAATTTTACCGTTTTCAAAACAAATTACACCCAAAAGGTAGTGTGCAGAAGCCGCATTGGGATTGATAGTAATTGTTCTTTTCAGTAAATCTAACGCAGCCTGTTTTTCTTCCATGCGGTATTTTACAATAGCATAATTGTATAATAAACTGGACGAATTTGGAATGTATTTTTCACCTTCTTTAAAAACAGCATCTGCCTTTGTATACTCTTTAGCATCGCTTAAGAAATTACCGTAAAGTGTAAAAAAATTGGGTTCGTCCACCATTTTACCTGAGCGATATATCTCATCAAATAAAATAGCTACCTCTACTTTTTGTTCTAAAGCAACCATAGCCATGGCTTTTTCATATTGAGCTGTAATATAACTTGGGTCTACTTTTGCAATTCGATCAAATTGAGCGATGGCTTCGTTGTATTTTTCTTCTTCATAAAGAGCAATTCCGTCTTGGAGAATTTTTTCACTGTCGTAGGTTAATGTATAATCTTTTTGTGCTAATACTGTAAAAGAACTTACTAGGAGTAGTAAGAGAGTGAGTTTTTTCATAGTCGATTTAAATTTCATCAAATATATATTTTTTTTTAAATGTTTGTAAGAATTGTTCTTAATTTAAGTGTTGATTTCTAAATCTTTAATATAATCTTCATGCTCGAAGAAAAAATATTCAAAAGCACTCATTTTCTCATTGAAAAAATCAAATATTTCGGGCCACGTTTTTGGATTATTAATGCTTATGTTCAGTTTTTCAACCCAAATTCTACTAATTAATTTTCCGCTATCCAAATAAAAATTGCGTTCCAAAACGGCATCGGGTAGATGATCTTCTAAAAGAATTGTTTTTAATGATTCTACTTTTTCAAAATAGATGGTCCGTTTTTCATCTTCTTTACATTCGATATCAAGCAAAACTTGTGCCTTTTTATTGTCGACATAAAATTTAAACGACACGTCTTTTATTTTAGTATTGTACAAAATCCATTTTCGAGGATACGCTTCGGCAAAAGCAATCCAAAATTCTTTTTTAATTCGAATACTATCTTCTTTGCTGTACATTAATTAGGGGATAAATTGGGTTTTATATTTTTTTTGTAAATTTAGAAAATTAATTCCACCGCCATGAACCATTCTGATTTAATAATTGCGATTGATAAACTAGTTGATATAGAGCTATCTGCTATGGATTCGCACAGAAAAATGGCGCCATTGGAACGAATTAAATTGCTGGAAGAAGCTCATCTAAATAAACCCAATGCAAGAAATGCAGCAGTGATGATGTTGCTCTATCCTAAAAACGGTGCTACACATTTGGCTTTGATAAAGCGCAATTCCTATCCTGGAGTGCATTCTTCGCAAATTGCATTTCCGGGTGGAAAGGTAGAAAAGTACGATGCTAATTTAGAGCAAACTGCTTTGAGAGAAACGCATGAAGAGATTGGTGTTGCTCCCGATTTTATTACTGTATTGCGCAGTTTTACTACGGTTTATATTCCGCCAAGTAATTATTTAGTGCATCCTTTTTTAGGAGTATCTACTTCCGATATTTCGTTTACCCTTCAAGAAGATGAAGTGGCTGGAATCATAGAAACTCCTTTGCAAATGATTTTAGATGATTCGATTGTAACTACACAATCCATTGAAACATCCTATGCTAAACAAATGAATATTCCGGCATTTCAAATATATGAACATACCGTTTGGGGTGCAACTGCTATGATGCTCAGTGAGTTAAAAGATATGCTAAAATTGGTTTTATAAATAATTAGTTTTTGTAAGTTTGCCACTCTAAATTGCTTTTTAAAATTATGGGTTTATTCAAAAGAAATCCTTTCGGACATATATTATTCATTAAAAAATGGTTGATTCGAATTTTCGGTGTCATTACACACAGACGTTACCGAGGATTCAACGAATTGCAAATTGACGGTTCTGAAATCATTAGAGCATTACCCGATAAAAATGTGCTATTTATTTCGAATCACCAAACCTATTTTGCAGATGTAGTGGCGATGTTTCATGTGTTCAATGCCAGTCTCTCTGGAAGAGCTGATAACATTAAAAATGTAGGTTATTTGTGGCAACCGAAAATGAATGTGTATTATGTTGCTGCGAGTGAAACCATGAAATCGGGAATTTTGCCGCGAATTTTAGCATACGTCGGAGCAATAACAGTAGAGAGAACATGGCGTTCGGGCGGAAAAGACGTAACCGAAAAACGTGAAGTGAATCCGAATGATACTGAAAACATCAAAATTGCTTTGGCCGATGGTTGGGTAATTACTTTTCCACAAGGCACAACCAAATCGTTTAAACCCGTTCGAAAAGGAACCGCACACATTATTAAACAACACAAACCTATTGTAGTTCCTATTGTGATTGATGGTTTTCGACGTTCTTTTGATAAAAAAGGATTGCGAATGAAGAAGAAAAACATCTTGCAATCATTTATTATCAAAGAGCCATTAGAAATTGACTATGAAAACGATACAATTGAGCAAATCGTTGAAAAAGTAGAATACGCCATCGAGCAACATCCATCGTTTTTAAAAGTAATTCCAGCCGAGGAAATCGAAGAGCAGGAACGTCTTAACAAAAAGCGTCAGTGGGAATATTAATGAACAGGTTCTACAGTAAAACCGTACTTTCGTAAAAGATTAATTACACCCAATTCGCCACCTAAATGCGCTACGCCAACACCAAAAAAAGTTGGGTTTTCTTTCGCTATTTTCTCAATTCGTGTAATCCAATTTTGATTGCGGTTGTTGAGTAGTTCATTATCAAATTTGGATGTCATTGCATTATCTGAGTTTTTAGTAAACTCTACCATTGCCTGAATGTCTTCCGACTTATACAACTCAAGCATTTCTTTTAGCTCTTTACTGTCACGAACCAAATCACTTTTTGCAGTTTTGACCAGTTCGTCCATTTGGTCTTGATACGGAATAGCATCAAAAACGTTCAATTGTTCGGTTACAGTTTCGAGTCCAATTGTAGTTTCGTTTTGTTCGCTTGAGATTTTCATCAATTCGGCTTCAACCGACTGCATTGGGCAATCCATCATTTTAGGATACAGCATCGCCGAGACCATAAACGGTTTTACTGTATTTAAGAGTTGAGCCGAGAAACCTAGGTTTTTCTTCAAAAATTCATCTACAATTTTAAAATCTTCAGCAGTTGCCAATGATTGCATGGTTACTCCATTTTTCATCATCATACTGCTCATCATTTCGACTTGCATGTTTGAGTCGTCCATATCCAATTCCAAACAAAGTTGATTGGTTTTGTTCATGGCTTCTTTTACTTTGGATGGTAAAGTGGCATCGCATGTAATGTGGATTGTTCCATACAAATAAGAAGGTTGAGACAAACCTTTACCCGAAATTTTCCACAGCAACGACTTCTCATTGTTTTGAGCATTGGTCAATCCGAATAGAAATCCAAAAATTAAAATAAGAAGCTTTTTCATTAGAAGTCAATTTTTTTAAGTTCGGTGTAATTTTTATGCAAACGTCGAATTAAAATTCCGTACAACAGTTTATAAAACAACCAAAAGACAACAAACAGTACAAGCACAATTCCAAGTGAAAGTAAGAATAAAATTACTTTGTTGCTTTCGTACATTGAAGCGAGTTGTGGATTGTATTTAATTTCAGAAAAAACAGCTATGGCGCTTGAAACGCCAACTAAAAATAAATTATACCAAACGTAATATTTAACTATTTTTCGGGTATTCAATATATCGTCCATCAGTTTTTTGGTCGATGAAGCAGCGTTGATTCGCTTGAAGTTTTTGTAAAATAAATAGATAAAAACAATTAGTACTACATAATTGAAAACAGTCAGTATAATTTCAAAATCATACAAGTGAATTTGTTCCATTTTCTTAGTGTAATCAGCATCAAATAAGATTAAAAAATCCAATCCTCTAAGAAATATGAATTCTAACACACTAATGATTAGTATCCATTTTACTATAGACGACGATTTTTTGTGAATCATTTTGTAAATTTCTGATTCACTAATTTGCTGGAACGAGCTTTCACTTTTTTTCCAGTCTTTTTTCAATAAATCCAATTCTTCAATCATAGTTCTTTACGGATTTAATATTTTTTTAAGTTTTCCTTTAATACGGTTCATTTTTACTCGTGCATTGACTTCGGTAATACCCAAAGTCTCTGAGATTTCGGTATAATCTTTGTCTTCCAAATACATAAAAACCAATGCTTTCTCAATGTCATTCAACTGATGTACCGCTTGATATAATAATTTGATTTGTTCTTCTTCTTCAGAGTTGTAGTCTTCCTGACTGATGAAAAAACTTTTGCTTTCATAGTCAACAGTTGCAATACTTCGCGTACTTTTTCGATACAGAGTAATGGCAGTATTCAATGCGACACGATACGCCCAAGTAGAGAATTTTGAATCGCCTCTGAATTTCGGAAAGGCTTTCCATAACTGAATGGTAATTTCCTGAAACAAATCCTTGTGCGCATCTTCACCCGAGGTATACAGGCGGCAAATTTTATGGATAATGTTCTGATTATCCTTAAGTTGCTTCACAAACGATTGTTCTAAACTCTCACTCATACTTACGTTAGTAAACCTTAGGTGGTTTTTGTTACAAAAATGCAAAAAACAATATCAATATCAATTTCAAAAATCAATTTCAAAAATCAAAATTAATGGCAACCTTTTTTTATTGATATTGACATTGTAATTGCCATTGTTTTTTATTCCCTTCTTGGTTAATATCTTCGTAACTTTGCATAAATAGTCTTGCAGTCATACAGTCTTATAATCTTACAGTCCTAAAATATGAATATTCCTCACTCATCCCATCCACGCGTAGTTATTATTGGTGGCGGATTCGCAGGTTTGGCTTTGGCCAAAAAACTTAAAAATAAAAATGTTCAAGTTGTTTTACTCGACAAACACAATTACCATACGTTTCAACCTTTATTGTATCAAGTAGCTACAGGCGGATTGGAAGCGGGTTCCATTGCCTATCCAATTCGTAAAGTAATTCAAGAATACAAAGATTTCTATTTTCGACTGACTTCCGTAAAAGAAATCGATACTAAAAACCAAAAAATCATATCCGAAATAGGTGAGTTGCATTACGATTATTTGGTGATTGCGACAGGTTCTAAAACCAACTATTTTGGCAATAAAGAAATCGAACGCAATTCGATGTCAATGAAAACCATTCCGCAATCACTTAACATTCGGAGTTTAATACTCGAAAATTTTGAGCAAGCCGTTTTGACTCGTGATGAAGCCGATAAAAACGCATTAATTAATTTTGTATTGGTGGGCGCTGGACCAACAGGAGTGGAATTAGCGGGTGCTTTGGCCGAAATGAAACGCGCCATTCTTCAAAAGGATTATCCCGATTTGGACATTTCTAAAATGGAAATCAATTTGGTGCAAAGTGGCGATCGTGTGCTGAATACGATGAGCGAAAAATCGTCAGCTGCCGCTGAGAAATTTCTGGTTGACTTGGGCGTAAAAGTCTGGAAAAACGTTCGTGTAACTAATTACGACGGTCGAACCATTACTACCAATTCCGATTTGACTTTTGAAACCGCAACAGTGATTTGGACAGCGGGAGTTCAAGGAGCAGCGATTCACGGTTTGGATGCCAAATCGTTAGTGGAAAGAGTAGAGCGAATTCGCGTTAATCAATACAATCAAGTAGTTGGTTATGAAAATATCTTTGCTATTGGCGACATCGCTTCTATGGAAAGTGAAAAGTATCCGCAAGGTCATCCAATGATGGCGCAACCTGCCATGCAACAAGGAAGTTTATTGGCTGAAAATTTGGTAAAATTAATTGCTAAAAAACCCATGAAACCTTTTGAGTATAATGACAAAGGTTCTATGGCAACTATCGGAAGAAACTTAGCGGTAGTCGATTTGCCTCATTATCATTTCAACGGAATTTTTGCGTGGTTTGTATGGATGTTCGTGCATTTGTTTTCACTCATCGGATTCAAAAATAAAGCGGTAGTTTTCCTCAATTGGGTGTACAATTACATTCGTTTTGACCGTGAAGGCCGATTGATTGTACGACCTTTTAAAAAGAGAAGTTTTACAACGTTTACCAGTGATGAGGTTTAGAATAAATCTTTTGTATACATTTGTAAGAAAAATAATCTATGAAAAAATATTTTCTGATCCTATTGATCTTAACCTCGTTTAAAATTTTTGCTCAACAAAATTACATCAAAGGCTACTATGTAAATAATATGAATGTCAAAATTGATTGTTCAATTGTTAGTTTTGACATAAGTTCTAATATATCAAAAATTGATGTGATTGATGGCAATTCAAAATTGACTTCTCTCCCAATGGAAAGCATCATAGAATTTGGATTTTATGAGGGTGATAAAAGTGTTTTTAAAAGGTTTGATGTAAGTATTGATGAGTCAAGTGATTTTTTTACTAAATTATCAACCGACTTTAATCCAAATTATGTAAACAAAAGATTATTTCTCGAACACCTAGTTTCAGGAAAAGCAAATTTATACGTTTATCGTTGTGAAGATTACACACGGTTTTTTTACACGATTGATAATTCATTAATCCAACAATTGGAATACAAAAAATACCTTGAAAGAACAGATATAAATGAAAATAATAGATACAAACAGGTTCTCTATAATCTTTTTAAAGATGCTAATGTCGACGTAAAAAAAATAGAATCCACAAGATATGAAGAGAAAGACTTAGTTGACTTGTTTAATAAATACAATAGTTATTATGGACTTGATAATAAAATTGATGATAAATTAAGAAATGATAGACGTAAAATAGATTTTAATATAATTTTACGTCCAGGAGTTAATTTTTCTTCAGTAGTTTTTAAAAACAATAACGAAGACTTTTATGGAGATGCAGTATTTGATATGAAAAGTACCATTAGATTAGGTATTGAGTTTGAATTCATGCTAAACAAAGTTTTTTCATTAATAACTGAACCTACTTACAGGAGTTATGAAAACACAGGTAATCAAATAGTAGGTTCTTTATCTCCAGCCAATTATGAAGTCAAACTGAAATATAACTCAATAGAAATTCCTTTTGGCATTAGAAGATATTTTCCTTTGACAAATGATCTGAATTGGTTTGCAAATGGAGCAATTAAGTATGATATTATTTTGGGTGATAAATACGAAGAAACAATAAAACCAGGAACACAATTAAATTCATTTATAAATTTTTCAATTGGAATAGGCTTGAAATTCAAAGACAAATATTTTGCAGAGTTGAATTATGATACACCAAGAAATTTGTCATCGACCAATTCTAATAGATTTTCTCAATACAAAAATTTTTCTGTTTTGGTAGGTTATAAATTATTTTAATTATTTGTTTTGTAATAATTCACCAATAAATCTACATACTTACTGTAGCTTTCCAATCCGTCTTTTTGCTGATTCATTTTTAAAAACTGATCGTAAAAAGCATGAAAGCCTTTATCAATAAACGTGTCGTATTGTTTCCAAAATTGTTCACTTTCTTGGTAGTTCGCTAAAATTCCAGGATTGATTTTGGCTTTTAATTGCTCAAATTGCGTTTTGTTTTTCATTTCAATATTGGTCATGCAATACCGCAAAGCCGTTGTATACGCTGAGTACTGAAAATACAAATCGTCGTTTTTTATAGCGGCTAAAAACCCGATAAAATTACATTCACTCTCACTACCATAACCAATTTGATGTGCCATTTCATGACACACTACATTCGGGAAACCGTACATCGGCAAATGGTCGTTGACTTGTGCTTCGTTGGTAAACGGATTCAAATAACCGCCAAATCCCATATAAGTCAAAGGCAAACTCAAAATTGATTTCTTTCGACTCGGAATTTCATATTCAAAAAACGGATATTGTTTCGCTAAATGATCGTAACCGTTTTGACTCATCGTAAAAATCGAATCTTGTGAATACGGTACAACTACTTTAGTATTTTTATTTTGGGTAATTTGAAATTGGACTTCATTGGTTTTGGTGATTAATTTTTCTGTAAAAGCAACCAAATCAGCATCCGAATATTCGCGTTGGATATTCATTTTTTCAAACAACGGAATTCGATAGTAATTCAATGCCCACAAAAAATGAAAAAGAAAATAAATAATCGAAAGAACACTCAATGTTTTTAAAACCTGATCTTTCCAATTGGTTCGCCATAATTTTCGAGACTTCCATATACGAATCAGTAAATACGCAATAAGATTGATGTAAATAAGATCGCCGACCGAAAACGGAATTCTACCCAAAGTTGTTCTTAGAATCTTAGAAATAAGTACATACAAACCATTGCTGTACCATCGTTCAATCACTTCAGGAAAAAAAGAAATTACTTTCAGAAAAATAATCTGAAATAGTAAAAAAAGTGGTAAGATGTGTTTGCGTTTTATTGTCATAATAGGCTCACAAAAATAACTATAATTAAAGAAGTAGTATTTCTTTTGTGTAAATTTGTGTCCAATTATAAAAATTTAATTCAACTTCAGAAAATACAAAATCAACATTAATAAGTAATCAGTGTTAGTCTGTGTAATCTGTGGCAGTAAAAAATAAAACAATGAGCCAAGAAATTAGAAACCTTGAACCCAAAGTGCTTTGGAACAAATTTGCCGATTTAAACGCAGTTCCTCGTCCTTCAAAAAAAGAAGAACGCGTAATCGAATTCATGAAAAATTTCGGTAATAGTTTAGGATTAGAAACGTTTGAAGACGAAATCCGTAACGTAATCATCCGCAAACCAGCAACACCCGGAATGGAAAACCGCAAAACAATAGTTCTTCAAGGACATTTGGATATGGTTCATCAAAAAAACAACGATACCAATTTTGATTTCTTAACTCAAGGAATTGATATGTACGTAGATGGTGATTGGGTTCGTGCCCGTGGAACAACTCTTGGAGCTGACAATGGTTTGGGTGTAGCCGCGATTATGGCGGTTTTGGAAAGTAAAGACATTCCGCATCCGGCAATTGACGCACTTTTTACCATTGATGAAGAAACCGGAATGACAGGCGCTTTGAATTTGAAAGGTGGCATTTTAAAAGGTGAAATTTTGTTGAATTTAGATACCGAAGAAGACGACGAAATTGACATTGGTTGTGCTGGAGGTGTTGACGTTACGGCTACTAGAAAATACAACGAAGAGGAAGTTCCAGAAGGTTCAGTTGGATATACAATCACTGTAAAAGGATTGAACGGCGGACATTCAGGAATGGACATTCACAAAGGTTTGGGTAATGCCAACAAAATTATGAATCGTTTATTGTTTGACGGATTTGAAAATTTTGGTTTGCAAATCAGTGAAATTTCGGGTGGAAGTTTACGCAATGCGATTCCGCGCGAAAGTGTAGCGAAAGTTATTGTAGCCGGAATGTACGATGAAGCGTTTGTTTTTGACATGCAAGAAGTGATCAATGATATCAAATTTGAATTCAAAACTACTGAACCTAATTTGACCATCGAAATTGTAAAATCCGAATTGCCAACGAAAATAATGGATTTAGGTGTTCAAGAAGGTTTGTTGCGTTCGATTTATGCGGCTCATAATGGCGTGTATCGAATGTCTGCTGATATGGCCGATTTGGTAGAAACGTCGAATAACATTGCTAGAGTAGTGGTGAAAGATGGTGAACTGTCCATTCAGAATTTAACACGTTCTTCTGTAGAAAGTTCGAAGTTTGACTTGGCCAATGCGTTGCGTTCGGCTTACGAATTATTTGGCTGCGAAGTGGAATTTGGTGGAAGTTACCCAGGTTGGACACCCAATGTAAAATCCGAAATATTGGATTTATTAGTAAAAATCTACGAAAAACAAAACGGTTCAAAACCCAATGTTGTGGCGTGTCACGCAGGTTTGGAATGTGGAATTCTCGGAACCAATTACCCAGGAATGGACATGATTTCGTTTGGACCAACCATTCACGGAGCACACAGTCCGGATGAGCGAGCGAGTATTTCCTCGTCACAAAAATTCTGGAAGTTTTTCTTAGAGATTTTGGCGAATATTCCGGAGAGAAAATAGAAATCAGAAGGCAGAATTTAGACTCCAGAAAAAGAGAATAGAATATAGAACATAGAGAAAATCCCGTTTAGAAATAGGCGGGATTTTTTATTCGCGTAAAAGTAATAAGCAAGCAGGATGTAAAAAAAATGAGTACTGTAAACACAAAACGTCCGTATTAGCCCTGATGGAAGCGATATCCTGTCATTGCGAGTTTTGTAAATAGTTGATAGATTGCCACGGTTTTCATGCTCGCAAAGACAGATAAAGCGGACAGCAGGACAATGGGTTATTAAAACTACAAAGCTTCTGCTACAAATAAAAAAAATCAGTGAACCTGCCTACCGGCAGGCAGGTCTGCGGCGAATTTAAATTTAAAAACCTTAATGTTCCTCTCAATAACTTTCGCGCCTTTGTGGTAAAAAATAATTGAGAAAATAATTCCAAAATCATATACTTTTAATACGAATTTACGTTATAACAAAAATCAACTTTCCGATGAAAAAAACAGCGCTTTTAGGTTTGCTTTTTGTATTCCTTTTTTCGTGTAAAAATGACCATAAAATAGAACATGTAGAACGCGCATTTTATTATTGGAAGAGTGAAAGAGATCGTTTTGATTCAATTGAATTCAAGCTTTTAGACACGCTGAAAATTCAGAAATTGTATGTTAAATTTTTTGAGGTAAAATACGATGAAACATTAGGCAATATTCCTTTTTCCAAAACCAATTTGAATGAATACAGTTGGTACAATGATGATAAACCCAAAAATTCATTGCAAATTATTCCTACTGTTTTTATTAAGAATGAAGTTTTTTTAAAAAGCAGCAAAGAAGAAATCGACACCTTAGCGAGCAATGTAAAGCATTTAGTTTCTAAATATTTTGATAAACGCTTTGAAAATTATCCCAACTACAAAGAGATACAAATAGACTGTGATTGGACCTTAAAATCACGGGATAATTATTTTTATTTTCTCAAGCAACTTCAGAAAACAGCTCAAAAAGAATTGAGTTGTACATTACGGTTATATCCTTTTAAATACAGAACCAAAATGGGAGTTCCACCTGTAAAAAAAGCAACTTTGATGTGTTATAATCTCATTCAACCTTTTACGGATAACTCCAAAAACTCAATTTTAGATTTAGACGAATTGGATTCCTATTTAACTGTAGACAAGAAATATCCCATTCACTTGGATGTAGCTTTGCCTCTTTTTTCTTGGGCACATCATTATCAATACGATGAATTCAAAGGATTTGTAAATTTGAATGAGCAATTTTTGAAAGAAGTATGTGAACGAAAAAGCGAACTTTGGTATGAGGTTAAAAAGGATACTTCATTTGTTGACCTTTATTTCAGAGCTGGAGATAAAATTAAGTACGAAGACGTAAGTCAGAAAAAAATAAGGACTACCATAAGTAAATTAAAAGATAAAGTAAATTTTGATGATCAAACAACAGTAACTTTCTTTCACTTAGATACTATAATTTCAAATAAATACAGCCATGAAACGCTCACTAGTTTTTACAATTCTTTTAGTTATTAATTTTTGTAACAAGAGTGTTGCTTGTTATTTTTATCCTTATGGCGAAGACATTCGATTCAGCGTTTTTAATCCCGATAATTTCAATTTTGATGGATTCAGAATCTACAATTATACCTCGACTTATTTTTACGATGAAAATTTTACTACACGACTGAACACCATTACAGAAAACGACTTAATGTGGTATAACCACTGTAAAAAATCAGTTGCAATTGAAGAGATTAAAGAAGCAATTTTTGAGATTGACATTAGTGAAGTCAACCCTAAATCTAAGAATAAGTTCATTCAGTATTTATACAATCAACACGATTATCAAACTATTAATTATCTTTTGTTTGCCAAAAAAGCAGAAGAATTAAATCCGGAGCAAAATGACTTATGGGAAAATAACACAGATGTAAAAGATAAATTAAGAGGTAAAACCATTGACGATGCTTTTGACAAAATAAAATCGGTACAAAATCTCATTATTAAGAAACGGTATTATTATCAGATCTTTAAATTGTTGTCTTTTAATGGAGATTCAAAAGGAACCATAAAATTATATGATGCTTACATTAAGTCATTCAAAACGAATGATTTTTTGGATAGTTGGGCACTTTTTTATCGAATGCAAGCCGAGCCCAATGATACCAAAATGAATTATTTAGCGGCTCAAGTTTTTGCCAGAGGAACTGATAATAAATTTGATGTTAAATGGTATTTCAACAAAAATATTTCCATCGAAAAAGTACTGAAATTTGCCAAAAATGAAAAAGAAAAGGCCAACATTCAAGTATTGTATTCGTTTAGAAGATTGGATTATAATCTGGAAAACATCAAGAAAATTTATGCTTTAGATGGAAAAAACAGAGGTTTGAATTTTCTTTTACTCAGAGAAATCAATAAGCTAGAAGATTGGATTTTAACTCCAACGTATACTATGTATCTTCCTTCTCTTCGTGAGGATTATTGGGAAAATAGTTCAGGAAGTCGCATTCTGAATAGGGTAGAAGTGGACCGAAAATACGCTTCAAAAGTGCTCCAATTTGTCAATTCGGTAGATATGAATGCGGTAGAAGACCCGATTTTTTGGAAGATGTCGAAATCGTATTTGGAATTCCTAACAAAAGACTACTCCAAATCACTTGCAACAATTAAGTCATTCGAACCTCAGATTAAAGATTATAAATTGAAACGCCAATGCGCAATTGTTAAGGCTTTAGCGTTAACAGCCAATCAAAATAAGAGTGATGCTAAAATTTTAAAATCCATTGAAAAAACAGTAGTTGATGAATACAAAAAGGGGAATTATTCCTTTTTATTTGGATTGGCAAAAGAATTGGAGATTTTGGAGAACAAAGCAGCCGCCGCTTTTTTGGTTTCAAAAATTACAAGTCAGGATCACTACGGAGAGAATTCTGGTTTTTATTGGAAATCCAGAAGCAATAAAATAACACTTCAAGATGACTTTTATTACGATTGGTACGGTTATGTTGATGCCGAACTCTCTACGCTTGATTTGCAAAAGATTATTGAAACGATTAATAGTCTCAATACAACACAATTTAATCGATGGTTAGTGGGTAATCTTCAAAAAGAACGCAATAAAATCAATGACTTAATGGGAATAAAATACATGAGAGAGGATAATCTTAAAATGGCGTATAATTATTTTCTGAAAGTTGATAAAAACCATTATACGAATGCGCCTTTGTTCAATGAAAATCCGTTTTATAAAATAAAAGGATACATGAACTTTGATGCTAAAAAGTCAACGGCTAATCTCACCAAAGCAAAAGTGGTTGCCACGTTAATGCAGCTTGAAAATAGAGTGAATAATGCCAATAATAAAAATAGAGATCGAGATTATTTTTTAATTGCAAATTGTTATTATAACATGAGTTATTACGGTAATTCTTGGATGATGAAGCGCATCAGTCGTACTGAAGGTCGCGATTCCAATTACAATGATGAGAAAGAATATTATTGTTGTAAGAAGGCAAAATCGTATTATAAAAAAGCATTTGAAAGTTCAAAATCTAAAAAGTTCAAAGCACTCTCACAATACATGATGGCCAAATGTCAAGCTAGAGAAAATGAACATAAGGTAATTTCAAAGTATGAGAAATACTATTATGTAGATTATCATGAGGTAAATAGAGCCAATAATGACGCTTTTGCTCGTTTTATCAATCAATACAGAGATGATTATGATGCTATGACTTCTAACTGTGAGTACTTTTCAATCTATTTTAAGTCAAGATAAACCAATAAAAAAGACTCTTATAAAATACAAGAGCCTTTTTTTTCAAACAAAATGAAACAATTATTTCCTTAAACAAAAAGTAAAATAAGCAACGGAACAATTAGTCCGGCCAATGCCAATTTCCAACCGCGCTTTTTAAAGGTGAATTTTCCAGCCGGAATCATAATGGCTCCAGTGATGGCAATAGTAATGAGAGAAATTCCAAAAATATCACTGTAATAAATCCACCAATTGGAGGTATTTTTGTGCAATTTCATGGTTTGGCTGATGATCGGAGTTTTGGTGAATGTGACAATTTCTCCTTTGCCCGTTTTCAAATCAATTTCAACATCATTTTTCTCGAATGAAATTTTCAATTCATCGTCTTTGACTTTGTGACGTCGTATTTTATCATCAATTCCGAGTTGTTTTCCGAGTTCTTCAGCATATTTTTCAGTAATTTCAATGTCTTTTGGAATACTAACTGTAATCGCTTTGGTTTGTACCGTATATTTTTCAGGATGCCAATGCTCACGATGGTTCATCAAAATGCCCGAAAAGGCAAAAGAGATAATTAATCCGATGTAGAAGTAGCCCAAGTCGCGGTGTAAATTTCTAATCTTTAAGTGGTTCATGGTTTAAAATTTATATTTGATAATGGCTGTAATTTGTCGTGGTGCAATCGGATTCAAGCTGTAATTTTCGTGAACAGTATAATTCAATTCGTTAGCAATGTTAGAAACTCGAGCTAAAAATGAATAGTTTTTCCAATCATAACCAGCCGAAAAATCGATGGTGGTGTAATCACTTACCGAGAATACTCGCTCGCGAATCGAAATTACTCCTGCTGAATTGATTTGATAGTCGTTGTTCCAACCGCCCAAACGTCTTCCCATATAACTAACCATTGTGCCCAGATTTAATCCTTTTGCAAAATCAGTAAATTTATAAAAAGCACTGAAATTTCCTGTGCAATAAGGCGTTCGAGTCAAACGATCACCTTCAATAAAACCTCCATTGGTAACCGAAGTTTTGGTAAAACGCATATCATTATAGCTGTATCCTGCCATCATGGTCAAGCCTTTTACTGGATTTGCAGTAAGATCAATTTCGATTCCTTTGCTTGTAGTTTCTCCACTCAATACTTTAATCGAAGTATCAATATTGATGCTGCCGTCTGCTTTGAACTGAGCAGTTTGTGCCAAATTATCGTTAACAATATGGTAGGCAGTAATTCCTAATGAAAGACGTTGGCTCATGAATTCTTTTTTAATTCCAGCTTCGTATTGTGTGATGATTGAAGGTTCAATGGGTTGTAAATCGACAGTAGTTCCTGAGTTGGGAGTGAATGAATTAGAATAACTGGCAAAAAATGATGTGCGATCATCTGGTTGAAACACCAATCCTACTTTGGGTGAAAAAGCTTGGTCAATTCTTTTTGGGTCTACAGTGATTGTATTTGGAGTAACAGCATAATTTGATGTTGTTATTTCGGCTTCTTGCCATGACCAGCGTAATCCAAGTAAAAGTTTGAAGTATTTTGGAAACGAAATTAAATCTTGAGCATACGCGCCAAATCGACTGGTTTCGGTTTCCACTAAACGAGTAGTTTGTGATTCAGGAATAACACCTGAACCTTGGTTAAAATTACCAAAATCATATACATTTCCCGTTCCGTAAGTTGCAGGAGTAAAAGCAAAAGTATAGGCTTCTGTAAATGAATTTTCCCAATCTGCACCTGTAAAAATTTGGTGTTTAAGAGAAAAAGTTTCAAATACACCCGAAAGACTGATTTGGTCGGCTAAAATTCGCTCCGTGTTTTTGGCTTGACCCAATGGACGATTCCAAGTGCCATCAGCAGTCGGTTGTATACGTTCGGTACCAATCCATTCACGGCCATAATCCTGAAAAGAAGAGTTGAAAACTAATTTCCAATTGGTATTAAAACTATGTTTTAACAAACCAGAAGCTGTAGTTTGTCTTGTGTTTCCGTTAGACCAATCGGCTCCCATATATAAATTACGTGGCAAATCGAGAATTTCTTTTCCTACCATTGCGGTACCAAAATCGGGTGTCCAATCGTCGTTCAAATAATCGCCTTGTAGTATGAACTCAGTTTTTGGAGTAATTTTGAATAAAAAAGAGGGGTTGATGTACACACGCTCTCGTTGAACAACGTCTCTAAAACTTTCGGAGTTTTCATAAACAGCATTGATTCGATAAGCAATGGATTTACTTAATGGTCCATAGATGTCTAGTGTAGGTTTATAAAAATTGTAGCTGGCAGCTTGGAACGAAATTTCACCACCAAAGTTGAATTGTGGTATTTTGGAAACTAAATTTACAACTCCACCTGGAACCACATTCCCAAATAAAAGAGCTGAATTTCCTTTCAAGAATTCTACACGCTCGAGTGAAGCAACTTCTGGAAACGAGCCACTACTCATTCGGAAACCATTTTTAAAAATATTATTGGCACTTAAATCATAACCTCGTGACCAAAACGATTCTTGTGCGCCACCACGTGCAGAACCTACATAAGCTCCGTTTATATTTTTGATTACATCACTCAAACGAAGTGCTTGTTGTTGGAAAATGATTGATTTGTCTACCGTTTGGATTCCTTGCGGTAAATCCATTGGTTTGATGTTGCTTCGAGTAACATTTACTGGAGTTTTAAATGGATTTGCATAAATAACAACTTCGTTAAGGAGTTGTCCTTTACTGTTTTTTACGGTATCATTTAAGATAAAATCGGTTTCATTGTTTGCTATTTCTTGAGCAAAATTAGTAGTGCTACACAATAGAACAAAAGCGAAGGGCAGGATATATTTATACATTTATTTAGAATAATTAAAAATAACGACGCAAATATAGATACGAAATTTTGTTCTACAAAGTTTATTTAGAATAAATATAAATAATTAACATTTGTTCTTTTTTAGGAAATTGATTTAGTGTAAATTAGAGATAAAAAAAACTTGTCAATCGACAAGTTTATGTGGTGACACGTTTATTTTTCCTTTTGTTGAAGTTTCTTTAGAAGATAATTGTCTGTTGTTTGTTTTTTGTTTTGAATGCCTTGAACTACAGCTTTAATTGTACTGTCATTCTCTTTAGAATAGGTTATTTTTTTTGGGTAATCGTGTTTTTTGTTCTCAAAAACCAGCAAGCTGTCGTTGTCTTCAATTAAACGATAGGAAACAGGTTGATTGCCATTTTCGCCCTTTACAGTTGAGGTATAAATTAAAAGATCTTCATTTTGCATTAATTCCATAGTTTCAAAATGAATGGTATCTTTTTTGTTTTTTATATATAAAGTGGAACCCGCGTAGGTACTGTCGTCAATTTGTGTCCACGACTCGTTTAAAACGCCTAAACTGTCTTCCATTTGCCAATCGCCCAAAACCCAATGTGCTTTGTACAATTCTTCAAAAATAATTTCATTCCCATTGGCATCGTATTTCTTACACGAGTGTAAAAAAAACAAAGTACAGATAATGCTAGCTGTATAGATTTTTTTCATCATTATTTAATTCGACACAATAGTATAAATAAAGTTTGAATTGCGCAATTACTTGGTGCGTTTCATTGGGAAGTCAATCGACACTTGTTTTCCTTTGTCAGTGCCGTAAATTTTGGCAAAAAGGCTATCATTACCAATTTTGTTGTATTCAATTTTATTTGGAAAATCATGCTTCGGATTCTCAAAAATAAACTGGTTGTCAGTAGATTTGGTCATGTAAAAAGAAACGGGTTTTTCTTTGTTTTGATTTCGAACGGAAACGATGTATAACAAACTGTCATTACGTTCTATCAATTCAATTTTTTCATAAAAAACGGTATCTTTTTCGACCAAAGTAAAACTCTCAGCAAAAAAGGTACTGTCGTTTTTTTGACTCCAGATTTCTCTCGAAACCGATTCTTTAGTCACATTTTCCCAATTGCCCAAAAACCATTTGGCTTTTTCCAATTTTGAATAGTTCTTTAATTCGACTTCAGGTTTGGATTCCGTATTCTTGCACGATAAGGTAATGGTTAACGCTGCAAAAATTACAATAATGACGTTCTTATTTTTCATAGCTTCAATTTTACGATACACAATAGTATGAAAATTATGGCAACTAGCCCGGATAGAAGTGTAAATCCTTTTATTTAAATTGCCATGGGTTTAAACCTGTGGCAATTTAAATAAAAGATTGGAACGTATAGCCGGAATAGCTTCAAAAAAAATAAAAAAAATTGCACTATTTTTACTAAATTTGCACACTTTTAAAAGAAAGAATACACCATGTTAGAGAGACTTCAATATGTAAAACAGCGTTTCGACGAGATTTCGGATTTGATTATTCAACCCGATGTCATCGCCGATCAGAAACGTTATGTACAATTAAATCAAGAATACAAAACGTTAAAAGCGTTGATGGATAAACGCGAAGAATTGATCAACGTAACGGGAAATATTGATGAAGCCAACGAAATCATTAACGATGGTTCGGATGCCGAAATGGTAGAAATGGCTAAGATGCAATTGGATGAAGCGAAAGAACGTTTGCCTCAATTGGAGGAAGAAATTAAATTCATGTTGATTCCGAAAGATCCAGAAGATGCCAAAAACGTAATGGTAGAAATTCGTGCTGGAACAGGTGGAGATGAAGCTTCGATTTTTGCGGGTGATTTATACAGAATGTATACTAAATACTGCGAAACCCGCGGTTGGAGAACTTCGGTTGTAGACATGAACGAAGGAACATCGGGTGGTTTCAAAGAGGTGATTTTTGAAGTTACGGGTGAAGATGTGTACGGAACATTGAAATTTGAAGCAGGTGTTCACCGTGTACAACGTGTTCCACAAACGGAAACTCAAGGTCGTGTGCATACATCAGCAGCTACAGTAATGGTCTTGCCAGAAGCTGAAGAATTTGACGTACAAATTGATATGAACGATGTTCGTGTTGACTTTTTCTGTTCGTCGGGTCCTGGTGGACAATCAGTAAATACCACCAAATCGGCGGTACGTTTGACGCACATTCCAACTGGTTTAGTGGCGCAATGTCAGGATCAAAAATCGCAACATAAAAACAAAGATAAAGCCTTAGAGGTATTGCGTTCGCGTTTGTACGAGCAAGAATTGGCTAAAAAGCAGGCTGAAGATGCAACGAAACGTTCATCGCAAGTAAGTTCGGGCGACCGTTCGGCTAAAATTAGAACGTACAACTATTCGCAAGGTCGTGTCACCGATCACCGAATTGGTTTGGACGTATTTGATATGGACGGCGTAATGAACGGTAAAATCCAAAAATTTGTTGACGAACTTCAGTTGGTAAACAATATGGAAAAACTGAAAGAGAGCGAAGTTTTCTAATTAGCACTAAAAATAAAAAGAAAAGCCCGACCATTAAAGTCGGGCTTTTTTTTATGAATGTGGAAGGGTTATTCTTTAAATTTTTTGGTTCCGAGAGGTAAATTATAAGTTAATCCAAGTCCTAAACTACCCACGCTGTAATCCTGCGATCCGATGGTTCCAGTATCACCAGTAAATACTTTGGTGTATTGCAAAGCAAAATTCCAATGAATATTGTGGTAACCCAATTCTGGTTTAAAATAGACTCCGCCATCAGGTCGTTCAACTAATGAATTAGATGCGACATATTTGTCACCGGTTATGAATCCGTAGCCCAATTCGGCTCCCGCATAAAATCCTTTTTGTTTTGGATAGTAACGGAACATTGCTGCTGCTGGAACTACACCGAAGTCGTTGTTGTCGATTCCGTCGTTTTGATTACCAAAAAAATGGTTGTATCCAGTTGCTATACCGATTCCGAATCCGGGAGTTACCAAATATTGATAGCCAAGGTCAACACCTACATTGGCAGAGGCATTTTCGGTAGGTACGGCTGCGCCTACGTTGAAACCTACTTTAAGCATGTTGTTGTACGATTGGTCTTGTGCATTCGAACTAAAAGAATATAATAATCCTAATGTTAGTGCTAAAATTGTTTTCTTGATCGTTTTCATAATAAAAGATGTTAAGATTATACAGGACAAATGTAGATGTAGGTTACAGTTGATTCATTACAGCTTTTATCAATAGTTTTATAGAATTCGCATCAATGATGTAACGCTTTAGTTCAGTTAATAATTAACCATAATGCATCCTTAACACATAAACTTTTACTTTAAAACTGGTGAAAGTTTACTAACTTTGCAGCCAAACACACCACCATGACTACTCAGCAACTTATTGAGCAAATTCGATTTAAAAAATCGTTTTTGTGTGTTGGTCTTGATGTCGATTTGACTAAAATTCCAACTCATTTACTCAACACCGAAGATCCTATTTTTGAATTCAATAAAGCGATTATCGATGCGACACACGATTTGTGTGTTTCTTATAAACCGAATACTGCTTTTTACGAGGCATACGGAATCAAAGGTTGGCAATCACTTCAAAAAACCATCGAATACATCAATCAAAATTACCCTGCTATTTTTACCATTGCCGATGCCAAACGCGGCGATATTGGCAACACATCTACTATGTATGCTAAAGCTTTTTTAGAGGATTTAAATTTTGATAGTGTGACAGTTGCACCGTACATGGGGAAAGATTCAGTTGAACCGTTTTTGGCTTTTGAAAACAAGCACACTATTTTGTTGGCTTTAACTTCTAATGAAGGAGCATTCGATTTTCAAACAAGAAAAGTTGATGGAACAGAATTGTACAAAACCGTGATTGAAACCTCCAAAACTTGGAAAAATGCTGAAAATTTGATGTACGTTGTTGGCGCAACCAAAGCGGAATATTTTACTGAAATTAGAAAAATAATTCCCAACAGTTTCTTACTTGTCCCAGGTGTTGGCGCTCAAGGCGGAAGTTTACATGAAGTGTGTCAGTACGGAATGAATGAAAATGTGGGCTTGTTGATCAATTCATCGCGCGGCATTATCTATGCGTCCAACGGAACTGACTTTGCTCAAAAAGCAAGAGAAGAAGCCTTGAAAATGCAACAGGAAATGGAGTCAATATTACATAATACTAATTCTTAGCGAACTTTGCGTAATTCATTGCGCTCCTTGCGGTTAATAAAATGATCCAACTACAAGACCAACTCAAAACCACTCACACCTTTGAAACAACTCCCAAACGAATTGTTTCATTAGTGCCATCGCAAACCGAATTGTTATATGATTTGGGTTTGGAAGAACAAATTGTAGGCATCACTAAATTTTGTGTGCATCCGTTTCATTTTAAATCGACCAAAACCATAGTAGGTGGAACCAAAAATGTCAAATTCGACAAAATAAAAGCGCTTCAACCGGATATTGTCATTTGTAATATAGAAGAAAACACCAAAGAAATAGTTGAAGAATTATCTAAAATTTGTCCGGTTTGGGTAACGGACATTGTGACCATTGAAGACAATTTGCAAATGATAACCGACTTCGGAAAATTGTTCAATAAACGAGTAGAAGCACAGAAATGGTCGGATAAAATTAATTTTGGTTTACACGATTTTCAACATTTTATAAAAGAAAAGGAAATCCAAAAAGTAGCTTATTTTATTTGGGCAAATCCTTATATGGTAGCCGGAAACAACACTTTTATCAATGAACTATTGAAGTTGAATAAGTTCGAAAATATTTACGCTAACAGAGAAGAGCGTTATCCCGAAGTAATTGTCCAAAAAATGCGTATTCAAGGCGATCCCGATATTGTCTTTTTATCATCAGAACCTTTTCCGTTCAATGATGAGCATGCTTTTGAACTCGGGCGTTTCACACATCATGCCAAAACGGTTTTTGTAGATGGTGAAATGTTTTCCTGGTACGGCACTCGTTTGCTAAAAGCCTTTGACTATTTCAAATTGTTACATTCAAAATTGTAATATGCAAAGTATCTTTTTGGATAAAAATCAAGAGCCAACTGTTTCCGATTTACAAAACGGAATCGGAACTACATTTCCTATTTGGAAAGAAATTGAAGCTTTTTTATTTGAAGAATATTCTAAAGTGAAATCCAAATGGCATTTCACTAGTGCCAAAACGGGTTGGAGTTTTCGCATGAGCGATTCCAAACGTGTTTTAGTGTATTTGTTACCTAGAAATCAGTACTTCAAAGTGGCGATGGTTTTTGGTCAAAAAGCAACTGATGTAGTTTTAGAAAGTAGTATTTCGGAAACTATAAAATCCGAATTAAAAGCGGCAAAAGTATACGCAGAAGGAAGAGGAATTCGTATTGATATCCATAACGATGATCTGCTAGAAGACATCAAAAAACTAATACAAATCAAGTTGTCTTCATAAAAAAATGCCAGCGCTTTTACAAACACTGGCGATTTTTTTAACTAACCTAAACCAAACAAAATAATAAACTCTCATTTATTACATTACAAATGTCCGACATTTTTCCTCTTGATTGTGTTAAGGCAATGTTATACTTATGTTATTGATAATTAAAATTTTAGCATAATTTTAAGAATGGATTTTTCATCTTATGGCTTGTCTTGCATAGCAAACACTTTTCTCAATAAATCGGAAGTTCTTGAGCTTAAATCAGTTCGGATGTTTTTCTCTTCTACAGCTATCATTTTGAAAACTCCTTCCATCGCTTTATTGGTCGTGTAATCGGTTAAATCAGGATTGACGTCTTTCGTCAATGGAAGCGAATTGTATTTGGTGATGATGTTCGCCCATATTTTATCAGCGCCTACCTTGGCAAACGAATTTTTAATCACTGGATTGAATTTAGCGTACAAAGCCGTCGAAGTCGAATTCTGTAAATAGGTTGTAGCTGCGCTTTCATTGCCCATTAAAATGTTTTTAGCATCAGTAAACGACATTCCTTTGATGGCATCCACAAAAATTGGAGTAGCTTCTTTTACCGCATCTTCTGCAGCACGATTCAATACTTTCAAACCTTCGTCAGCCATTTTTGATAATCCAACATCACGCAAGGTTTTGTCTACTTTTTTCAATTCATCAGGCAATAAAATTTTTACCGCTTCATTCTTAAAAAAACCATCAACCGCAGTCAATTTTACTACTTGTTTGTTGATTCCGTTGTTCAGGGCTTCTTTCAATCCGCCCGCAATATCCACATTTCCTTGTTCTAAAACTCCGGGTAGTTGATTAGCAACTTGCTGTAATTCAGCACAACTCGATAAAGTGTAAGCCGCAACGGCTAATAAGGCAATTTTTCTCATATTCTTTAAATTAAAGTCCGTTCTCAATTTTCTATTCTCTTTCCTCGTACTAACAAATATAATGCCTCAAATTTTAAATCAATAACAATGCATAAAATTTATTAAATTCGTAAATTGCGCACTCAAAATTAGCATATTTATAAAATGGAACCACAAATACCTTATATTCCTAAAAATAAAGTTCGAATTGTAACGGCTGCTTCTCTTTTTGACGGACACGATGCTGCCATCAATATCATGCGTAGAATTATTCAATCTACGGGTGTTGAAGTCATCCATTTAGGTCACGACCGAAGTGTTGAAGAAGTAGTAAATACAGCAATTCAAGAAGATGCAAACGCCATTGCGATGACTTCCTATCAAGGTGGACACAACGAGTACTTTAAATACATGTACGATTTATTAAAGGAAAAAGGAGCAGGTCATATTAAGATATTTGGTGGCGGAGGCGGAGTGATTTTGCCTTCTGAAATTTCAGAGTTGCACGAGTACGGAATTGAGCGTATTTATTCGCCCGACGACGGACGTGCTATGGGTTTACAAGGAATGATTAATGATTTGGTGCAACGTTCGGATTATCCAGTTGGAGATCAATTGAATGGCGAGATCAACCATTTGGAAGATAAAAATCCAACGGCGATTGCCCGAGTAATTTCATCGGCAGAAAATTTCCCTGAAATTGCTAAGGAAACTTTAGATAAAATTCACGAGAAAAATAAAACTTCTAAAATTCCAGTTCTTGGAATTACGGGAACGGGTGGTGCAGGAAAATCATCTTTAGTAGACGAATTAGTACGTCGTTTTTTAATTGATTTCCCAGAAAAAACCATCGGATTAATTTCAGTCGATCCTTCGAAAAGAAAAACAGGAGGCGCATTATTAGGAGATCGAATTCGAATGAATGCCATCAATAATCCTAGAGTTTACATGCGTTCGTTGGCTACACGTCAATCCAATTTGGCCTTGTCAAAATACGTAAATGAAGCCATTGAAGTGTTAAAAGCAGCCAAATACGACATCATCATTCTTGAAACTTCCGGAATCGGACAAAGTGATACTGAAATTTTAGAACATTCGGATGTTTCGTTGTATGTGATGACACCCGAATTTGGAGCGGCAACGCAATTGGAGAAAATCGATATGTTGGATTTTGCTGATTTGGTAGCGCTGAATAAATTCGACAAACGCGGTGCTTTGGATGCCATTCGTGACGTAAAAAAACAATACCAACGCAACCACAATTTGTGGGATGTTGATCCGGATAAAATGCCCGTTTTCGGAACTATTGCTTCTCAGTTCAATGATCCAGGAATGAACACACTCTACAAGTCCATTATGGACAAAATCGTAGAAAAAACGGGAGCCGATTTAAAATCAACTTTCGAAATCACCCGTGAAATGAGTGAGAAGATTTTCGTGATTCCACCACACAGAACACGATATTTATCAGAGATTTCAGAAAACAATAGAAAGTACGATGAAACGGTATTTTCACAAGTAGAAGTAGCTCAAAAATTATACGGTATTTACAAAACAATTGAAACCGTTTTTGGAAGCAAACCCAATTTGACCAAAGCTGGAATTGAGGAAACGATTCTTGAGTCGAAAGATGAAAATAGAAACGAATTTTTATCACTTTTAGTAAAAGAATTCGACCGTGTAAAAATGAACCTCGACCCATACAACTGGGAAATTATTCTTACTTGGGACGAGAAAGTAAACAAATACAAAAACCCTATTTATAGTTTTAAAGTTCGTGATAAAGTCATCGAAATTAAAACGCATTCTGAAAGTTTGTCGCATTCACAAATTCCGAAAGTGGCACTTCCAAAGTACCAAGCTTGGGGCGATATTTTAAAATGGAATTTACAAGAAAATGTTCCGGGCGAATTTCCATTTGCTTCAGGATTGTATCCATTCAAACGTGAAGGTGAAGATCCAAGTCGAATGTTTGCGGGTGAAGGCGGGCCAGAGCGCACCAATAAACGTTTTCATTATGTAAGTGCCGGAATGCCAGCGAAACGACTTTCAACGGCTTTTGATAGTGTGACATTGTACGGAAACGATCCACACATTCGTCCTGATATTTATGGAAAAATTGGTAATGCCGGAGTTTCGATTTGTTGTTTGGACGATGCTAAAAAATTGTATTCTGGTTTCGATTTGAGTCATCCGTTAACTTCAGTTTCGATGACCATCAATGGACCAGCTCCAATGTTGCTTGGTTTCTTCATGAATGCGGCCATCGATCAAAACTGTGAGAAATACATTCGCGAAAACAATTTAATTGACGAAGTTGAAAACCGCATCAACGAAATTTATAAGAAAAGAGGAACTACACGTCCAAGCTATCAAGGTGATTTACCAGAAGGTAATAACGGTTTAGGATTGATGTTGTTGGGTGTGACTGGAGATCAAGTGTTACCAGCCGATGTATATCAAGACATTAAAGTAAAAACTTTGGCTCAAGTACGCGGAACCGTTCAGGCCGATATTTTAAAAGAAGATCAGGCTCAAAACACCTGTATTTTCTCTACTGAATTTGCCCTCAGATTAATGGGTGATGTGCAAGAGTATTTCATCAAAAACAATGTTCGTAATTTTTACTCGGTATCCATTTCAGGCTATCATATTGCTGAAGCAGGAGCAAATCCTATTACGCAATTAGCATTCACTTTGGCTAATGGTTTTACTTACGTGGAATATTATTTGAGTCGCGGAATGAACATTAACGATTTCGGACCGAATTTATCGTTCTTCTTCTCCAATGGTGTTGATCCTGAATATGCTGTGATTGGTCGTGTAGCTCGTAAAATTTGGGCCAAAGCGATGAAAAACAAATACGGTGCCAACGAAAGAGCTCAGATGTTGAAATACCACATTCAAACTTCGGGTCGCTCGTTGCACGCACAAGAAATTGATTTTAATGATATTCGTACTACGTTACAAGCGTTGTACGCGATTTATGATAACTGTAATTCGCTGCACACCAATGCGTATGATGAAGCGATTACTACGCCAACAGAAGAATCAGTGCGCAGAGCAATGGCAATTCAGTTGATCATCAATAAAGAATTAGGTTTGGCTAAAAACGAAAACCCGATTCAAGGTTCATTTATTATTGAAGAATTGACTGATTTAGTAGAAGAAGCCGTGTTGCAAGAATTCGACCGAATTACAGAGCGTGGTGGCGTTTTAGGTGCTATGGAAACCATGTACCAACGTTCTAAAATTCAAGAAGAAAGTTTGTATTACGAAACTTTAAAACATACTGGAGAATTCCCAATTATTGGTGTGAATACGTTCTTGAGTTCAAAAGGTTCGCCAACGGTAATACCAGCCGAAGTAATTCGTGCCACTGAAGAAGAAAAACAATACCAAATAGTAATGTTGGAAAACCTTCACAAAGGTAATGCACATAAAGTTGCCGAACAATTGAATACGATTCAAGAAGCCGCCATCAACAATCAAAATATTTTTGAAAAATTAATGGATGCTACCAAAGTGTGTTCGTTAGGTCAAATTACGAGTGCGTTATTTGAGGTTGGCGGGCAATATAGAAGAAATATGTAAGCAGAGAACCATTCCGATGATAATCGGAATGTGTGAATCGCTTATCCCGATTGCCATCGGGATTTCAGAGAACCATTCCAATGATAATCGGAATGCGTGAATCGCTTATCCCGATTGCCATCGGGATCTCAGAGAACATAAAATATAAAACAGAAAACCTTTCAGTGATGAAGGGTTTTTCTTTTTTCAAAAAACTATATCTTTACGAAAACAAATCCAATTTTATGAAAAAGCACGTATTTGTCTTAGGTCTACTTCTTCTTATTGTCACCTCTTCATTTGCAGCCAAAGTGGATACACTGCAAATCGCAAGCAAATCGATGAACAAAAACCATTATGCGGCAGTTGTAACTCCAAATTCGTATGCAAAGGGTTCTACAAAATTTCCAGTACTTTATTTGTTGCATGGTGCTTACGGTCATTTTAGAGATTGGTTGAAAAAAACACCTAATAAAAATACTGTTAAAGATTTAGCAGACCAATACAACATCATTATAGTAATGCCAGAAGGGGAAATGTTTAGTTTTTACCTTGATAGTCCTGTGAATTCTGAAAGTCAATTTGAAACTCATATTATAAAAGAGGTTATCCCAACCATTGACGCCACTTACCGAACTATTGCAAGCAAAAATGGGCGTGTGATTACTGGTCTTTCAATGGGCGGACATGGTGCTTTTTATTTATCGAGTAAGCATCCTGAGCTTTTCTGTGCCTCGGGTAGTATGAGTGGAGCTTTGGATATGAGTGTTATGTTGCATCCCGATCGAATTGAAGCCACCAAAAATCTGATGATGCCCATTTTTGGTGATGCAACGTTAGAACCTGAAACGTATTTGAGGTATTCTGTGCTTACTAAAGTGGAGCTATTCAAAAAGAATCAAATGCCCATTTATTTTGATTGTGGAGTCGATGATTTTTTAATCGAACCCAATAGAGAATTACACCGAAGATTAGTGTACAACGATGTGCCACATGAATATACAGAAAGACCTGGTGCTCACACTTGGGAATATTGGGAAAATGCATTGCCTTATCATGTTTTGTTTTTTAGCAAAATTTTGAAAAGTAATGGTTCATTATAGTTTCATCAGTTAGCATTTTTAGAAATGAACCCACAAATCAAAACCTTTCCATTCACTAAATTTATAGGCAAAAGTCTTGCAATTTCGTATTCCGATTATCGTATTGCAGAATTATGGAGCGGCTTTATGCCAAGACGAAACGAAATTCAAAATACCATCGGAACAGCATTGTACAATATTCAAGTCAATCCCGATAATTTCGATTTTAACCCGAGAACACCTTTTGTGAAATGGGCAGTTATGGCCGTTTCATCTTTTGATACTATTCCAGACGGAATGGAAGCACTAGAAACTCCTGAAGGATTGTATGCCGTTTTTCACTATAAAGGCGATCAAAGTGGTGCAGCTTCTTTTTTTAATCAGATTTATTCCGTTTGGTTGCCCAATTCCGATTATCAGTTGGATAACAGACCGCAGTTTGAAATTCTGGGTGAAAAATACAAGAGCAACGACCCAAATTCTGAAGAAGAAATTTGGATTCCAATTAGAAAAAAAGAGTAGGTTTGTATTATTAATGAATTAAAACGAGTATGAGGAGCGCATTATTAATTTCGGCATTACTTTTTTCACTATTTTCTTTGGGTCAAAAAGAAGGACAGAGTTTTTGTAAAGGAGACTATCCTGATGGTTTCTATTTTGAGTTAGCGATATCAAAAAAGAAAATATATTGGTTCGATACTTATTATTATGAGGAAAAAATAGGAGCTAAAGAGATTAATGGTAAGACCTATTTTGAGTTCAAACAAACTTGGAAAGACGGTAGTTTTGATTTATTGTATTTAAGGTATGATGGTGGTAAAGTGCTTCAATTTGTAGAGGGTTTAAAAGAGGAAACCACTAGGTACGATGATCATTATGAGATTGGCACTACTTGGGAGAATGCTAAAAAAGATGTAGTTTATACCATTAAATCATTTGAAGGTAAATTAGTAACACCATTTTGCAAATACGAAGGTTTGTTGATAATAGAAGCTCAATACAAAAAGGTAACTTATAACTATTATTATTTACGTGGTCTTGGTTATGTTGGAGCAACAAAAAACAATCAACTTGTTTCATTCATAACACCTAATATGTGATAATCTAATTCTAGGTGTGAATCAAACAAGGTTGTATAAAAACTTAGTATTCACCATCAACATAAAACCAACTGCCATTTTCAAAAACAAAGTAGGATTTCTCAAAATGGACTTGCTCTTTTCGTTGGTAATCTTTGTAATACGCTTTGAAAGTTACGGTATTTTCAGTTGAATTTATGATTTCCAATCGCAACCAATGATTACTTATAGACCAAGCTAAAATGTCTTTTTTCTTGTATAATTTTCGAGTTGATTCGTGCGTAGTTGCTACCAAATAATCTGCATTTCCAATCGCATACGCGCTGTATCGTGATCGCATCAATGCCTCGGCAGTGGCTGGTTTTGCCAATCCATTAATGTAGATTTGGCAACAATCTTCAAAAGGTAAGTGGTTTCCACAATAGCAAATAGTCATACATTTAAGTTTTATTTTCGTTAAACTTCCGTGTAATTTCCTTTAGTTTTTCTTCTCGGGCTTTCTTTTTTGCCTTGGCTTTATCTTGTGCTTTGTGCAATTTGTCGTTGTGCGCTTTGATGTTTCGCTCGTTATTTCTTCCCATATTAGCTTATTTTATCGAGTTTGAGATAACCAATGTGCAAAGTGTCTTCGGGTAATGTGACTTCCGATTTTGTAATTTGAATGTCAAAATTATCCTTAAAGATAGGCATTAAAATGTCTTTTACATTAAAAATATCGTCTACATCAATTCCGAATTTATCATCAATATGAGAAACGGCGTCTTTAAAGCCACAATGTTTGTAAAAAGCAGTATTTTTTGCCTTTTTAGTTGCTTCTGAAAGTGTTTCGCCAACAACTACTACTTTATAATGGTATTCTTCAAATTCATTTTCTTTATAACCACCCAAATTGATGAAAAACAAATTCTCATTTTGATTAAAAAGACTTCCTTTAGGAACAATAGTTATCGAATGATTATCAACTTCAGTAATTTCACGCCAAGCATCAATATGAATGCGTCCTTTTGCTTCGGGCCAAAAGTGGTTCATGTGTGGAATCAATTCTTTTAATGAATTTCCTATTCCGAAAAAAATATCGTGTTGCTCAGTACATCTGCCTTCAGGTCGACATCCGAGCATTACCATGTAAAGTTTATTCTCTTTTTTCATTCTTCAAAGATATTATTTTTTCAAATAGAAAACTTTGGCACAACAATTGAAATGAAGTTAGTATCATTAATCATTAAATATACAAAATCATGAAAAAAATTACCTTTATTTTAGCTTTTATCGGGATGATAGGACTACAAAGTTGTACAGTAAATGAAGTAAATGACGATGGAATTGATAATGACACTATAAGCGAAGTAATTGAAGTAACTACTTCATTTTCGGCCAGTAATAATTTTAACAGATTGGTTACTATAAACCCTCCAATATATGCAAGTGATATGATTTTGGTGTATCATTTATACGATGTTGTAAACGGAGCCGATGTTTGGAGATTAATGCCACAAACCTATTATTTTGATGGCGGAGGCGAATTGGATTATAATTTTGATTTCACTCGTTACGATGTAAGTTTATTCATGGATGCTAATTTTGATATGAATACATTATCATCGGCGTGGACACAAAATCAAACCTTTAGAATTGTAATTGTTCCAGGTTATTTTTCTGGAAAAACTTCAAGCACAGTTGATTTCACCGATTACAATGCTACTTTAAAAGCATTCAACATCGATTCATCAAAAGTGAGAAAAATTAAAGCATAGTTATAGTTATATAGTTGTTAGTTGGTTAGTAAAAGAGGTTGTTGATGAAACAGCCTCTTTTTTTGTGCGTATATTCGAGTAAAAAATCTATAAAACTCAATAAAAATCAATTATTATTATTTTTACCCCTAAAAAAATAGGGTATAATTATTTTTGGATTAAAAAAATAGTATATTTGCATCAAAATAATAAGGGTATAACTTTAAAACTTAATTTTTATGTCAACTTTACGTTTTCAAGCATTAAAAGATGCATCAGGTAGAAAACCTGTGAAATTTGAAGAATCTGGAAAGAAATCAGAGCTTTTTGGATCCAATGTGTTCAACGACAAAGCAATGAAGCAATACTTAACTTCAGATGCTTATAAAGGTGTAAAAGATGCGGTGCAGCACGGAACTAAAATTGACAGAAAACTAGCTGATTATATCGCAATGGGAATGAAAGAGTGGGCACTTTCAAAAGGAGTGACACATTATACACACTGGTTTCAACCCTTAACTGGAACTACTGCCGAAAAACACGATGCTTTTTTTGAAACGTCTTATGATGGTTCAGAAGCGGTTGAGAAATTTGGTGGTGGACAATTAGTACAACAAGAACCAGACGCTTCGTCGTTCCCAAATGGTGGAATTAGAAATACATTTGAAGCACGTGGATATACAGCTTGGGATCCAACTTCTCCTGCGTTTATCTTCGGAACTACATTATGTATTCCAACGGTTTTCATTTCGTATACCGGTGAAGCATTAGATTATAAAACTCCGCTGTTAAGAGCATTGAATGCTGTTGATGAAGCTGCAACCGAAGTATGTAAGTATTTCGATAAAAATGTTAAAAAAGTAACCGCAACTTTAGGTTGGGAACAAGAATATTTCTTAGTGGATAGTTCGTTAGCGAATTCACGTCCTGATTTAATAATGACGGGCAGAACTTTACTCGGACATACTTCTGCAAAAGGACAACAATTGGACGATCACTATTTTGGGTCAATTCCATCTCGTGCTTTAAATTTCATGAGAGAATTGGAAGAAGAATGTATGTTGTTGGGAATTCCAGTTAAAACACGTCACAACGAAGTAGCGCCTAACCAATTTGAGTTGGCTCCGATTTTCGAAGAAACGAACTTGGCCGTTGACCACAATTCATTATTAATGGATGTAATGTCAAAAGTAGGTGAGCGTCACGATTTCAAAGTATTATTCCATGAAAAACCATTTCAAGGAGTAAACGGTTCGGGTAAACACAACAACTGGTCGTTGGCTACTGATACTGGAGTAAATCTACTTTCTCCAAGTAAAACACCAATGAGCAATTTACAGTTCTTGTCGTTCTTCATCAATACAATCAAAGCGGTAAATGAATACGAAGAATTACTTCGCGCTGCTATTGCAACTGCAAGTAATGATCACCGTTTAGGTGCCAACGAAGCGCCACCAGCAATTATTTCGGTTTTCATTGGTGAACAATTGACTAAAGTATTGGCTGAGTTAGAAGGTGTTTCTAAAGGGAAATTATCTCCAGAAGAAAAAACGGATTTAAAATTGAATGTAGTAGGTAAAATTCCAGATGTAATGTTGGATAACACCGACAGAAATAGAACGTCTCCATTTGCCTTTACTGGAAATAAATTCGAATTCAGAGCGGTAGGTTCTTCGGCTAACTGTGCCAATGCAATGACTACCTTGAATTCAATTGTTGCTAAACAATTGAAAGAATTCAAAAAAGAAGTAGACGCATTGATCGAGAAAAAAGATTTAAAGAAAGACGAAGCGATTTTCAATGTATTGAGAGAATACATCAAACAAACCAAAAACATTCTTTTTGAAGGTGATGGTTACAGTGAAGCATGGGAAAAAGAAGCTAAAAAACGTGGATTGAGCAATCATAAAACTACTCCAACCGCTTTAAAAGCTAAGGTTTCTAAAAAAGCATTGGATTTATTCAGTGAATTGAACGTAATGAACCACGTTGAGGTTGAAGCGCGTTACGAAATCGAATTGGAAGAATACACCAAGAAAATCCAAATTGAAGGTCGTGTTTTAGGCGATATTGCTCGTAATCACGTGATTCCAACTGCCATTCGTTACCAAAATACGTTGATTGAAAACGTACGCGGATTAAAAGAAATTTTCGGAAAAGATTTTGAGAAAATTGCTAAAGAACAAATTTCAATCATCAAAGAAATATCTGAACACATCGAAGGAATTAACTCTAATGTTGACGATATGATTGAAGCGCGTAAAAAAGCCAATGCGTTGACTGATGCTCAAAAAATGGCCGAATCGTACTGCGATAAAGTAAAACCGTATTTTGACGTCATCAGAGAACACTGCGACAAACTAGAGTTATTAGTTGACGACGAAATCTGGACGTTGACGAAATACAGAGAGTTGTTGTTTACGAGATAATTTTCTTTTAGAATAAAGAAAATAGAGAATAGAATATAGAAAAAAACCTGCTTGATGAGAGCAGGTTTTTTATGATTTTAATTTGAACTAGATATTACTATGGTATTAGCAGTAGGGCTTCCTCCACTTTGAGCAATCCAAGCTCCAGTATTTTTATTGAATACATAAGTTGTATCAACTGAAGAATCATAAAAAGCAAAATTCCCATTTGAACTTACAATTGTTCCTGAAGTTGGGCTTCCACCGTTTTGAGAAATCCAAGTTCCAGTTTTTTTGTTAAAAGCATAAGTTTTGTCAGTTGATGAATCGTAGAAAGCAAAGTTTCCATTTGAACTTATAATTGTACCAGAAGTTGGACTTCCACCACTCTGAGAGATCCAAGTTGAAGTATTTTGATTAAATACATAGGTCGAATCAGTTGAAGAATCATAGAACGCAAAATTTCCATTAGAACTAACAATTGTACTTGAGGTAGGACTTCCTCCGTTTTGAGAAACCCAAGTTCCAGTTTTTTTGTTAAAAGCATAAGTTTTATCAGTTGAAGAATCGTAGAAAGCAAAATTTCCATTTGAACTAACGATTGTTCCAGAAGTTGGACTTCCTCCAGCTTGAGAAACCCAAGTTCCAGTAATTTGATTAAATGCGTATGTTGCGTCAGTAGAAGAATCGTAGAAGGCAAAATTAGAATATTTGTTATCTTCAATACTATCATTTGCAGATGAACCACTTAAATTCCCTGCTGTCATCGCATACGGCACACTCAATAACTGAGTTGTTCCCACCAAGACATAATTGGTTCCGCCAGCAGCGTCCATTTCTACTTTTAAAAATTTAGAATTGGTTCCCCAATTGATGGTAGAAAAGGTTCCAGTTGTTGGAGTTCCTTGACCGATAACTAAGTTAAATAAACCTTGAGCATTAGTGGTTTTGGTATGCGTTTCTGTATATAAAACAGTTCCAGTTGCTGAGTTGTCTAAAACCGAAAGCCGAATCCCAACATTCGAACTCACAACAGGGTTTGCTGAACCATTCAAGGCAATCGCTTGATACGATATTCCTTGTGGAACTTGCGAAAAAGTAATTAATGTACTAATTAAGGCTAATAGGGTAATGATTTTTTTCATTGTAAAAATGTAATTCTAATTTATAATTTGTTATTTAATCTAATAGTAAGGTTCCTGAATAAGGAATAGTATGCCAACTGCAGGAGTAATCACTAGGGTTGTTGTATTGATTTGGTCCGTAGAAATATGCATTTGCAGTTGTAAGTATCATTATCCCAGCATTTATACTAGGCTTAATTCTTAATGGATTTCCAGTTATTGGAATTGTTGTCCAAGCGTCACCGGTTCCTGTTGCGTTTGGACCATATACATAAGCGTTGGTAGTTGTCAATATTCCAAAATATCGTTGATCAATTACTGTGTCAATAATGGTGCCTGAAATATTTGTTGGTACCCAATCATAAGTGTTACTTGTTGACACTCTGTATGCGTAAGCGTTTGTTGACGTGGTCACTAGGGTTGTGCCAAAATTGGTAATGACTTTGTGAGGCTGACCGGATATTGGATAAGAATGCCAAGTGTGTAAATTTCCATTAGAAGTATTCGAAGGTCCAAAAATATAGGCATTTGTACTTGTTAAAAAGCTGTTATTCGATTTCATATATGGGATTCCAGAAATTGCTGTGCTATGCCAAGTAAAAGTCGAACTACTACTTTGAGAATAGAATGTCGGAGAATATACATAAGCATTTGTTGAAGTCATAAAAGAAGATGAATAGGTATATCCACTAATTGGAGAGACATCAGGTCCACCAATCACATTTTCACTATCAACCTTTCCAGCATACAAAGCATAAGGCACACTCAATAATTGAGTGCTTCCTACCAAAGTATAATTAGTTCCACCTGCAGCATCCATTTCTACTTGTAAAAATTTAGAATTAGTTTCCCACTTAATAGCCGAAAACGTTCCAGTAGTTGGAGTTCCTTGACCAATAACTAAATTATACAATCCTTGTGCATTGGTAGTTGGAGTGTGTGTTTCTGTATATAAAACACTTCCACTTGCCGATATATCGAGTATAGAAAGGCGAATGCCAACAGGCAAACTCACAATTGGATTTCCCGAACCATCAAGTGCAATGGCTTGATAAGAAATGCCTTGCGGAACTTGTCCAAAGCAAAACACAGTTGTCAGAAACAAACCAAAAAAAAGTAATTTTTTCATAGTCGTATTGTTAACGTTTGATTATTTTAAATGATTTTTTGGAATCAGAAGTCAGTTGAATGATGTAAATTCCAGATGACAATTCACTCAAATCAACCGAATTATCCGATTGAATTTTCTTTTCTGAAACCAATTGACCACTTGTAGTGTATACAGCAACGTTTTCATTTACTAAATTAATTTCACTTTTGAATTGAATGCTCGCCACAGTTGGATTAGGAGAAACGATGATGTCGTCGGTTAATTCATATTCAGGAACTTCTAATGTTTGTTCATTAACTTGTGCTAAAATGCCAATTAAACCAGAACTTGATTGGTTTTGGTTCACTGGATTTATTACTATTTCTCCAATAGAAACCGAAGAACTTGTTGTAATTAAACTCCCAGAATTTACCGACTGAATCGTTGATTGCGCATAATTCAAAAAAGAATTACATAAAAAGGTAATTAAAATGATTTTTTTCATAGTTGCAAAATTTAATTTATTTAGAAGAGTCAATATAGTTACCACTCATTTGAATTGATTTCCATTCGAATGTGGTGTTACCTGTTGTTGTGAAAACAGGTACAAAAGAGTAGGCATGTGATGAAGTGTATACAGAAAAAAGATGGTGTGTTGGTCTTGTTTGAATAACATTGCCACTTAGTTCTGTTGCATACCAATTTGCTGTTGTTTCAGTAGATGACAAAAGAGCCGTTTTTGCAAATGCATAGGCATTCGTATCGGTAACAACTCCGATACTGCAGTTTCCAAATGCATAGATATCCTTTGGAGTTCCTGAAATTGGCTGGCTGTACCAACTATAGGTTACATCATTATTTGCGTTAGAAGTGTAAACAAAAGCATAAGCATGTGTTGAGGTTAATACTCCAAATGATTCGTTTGAAATAACTAATTTTAGAGGTGTTCCCGACAATTGAATTGGAAACCATTGTGCATAAGTATTTGAAGTATCATTTCCATTATTGACTACTGTACATGCATAGGCGTTAGTTGAAGTCATTACTCCCATTGTGTAGAAATTGGATTTTACATCAATAGGTTGTCCTGCAAGAGATTGCTGTATCCATTGGTTAGGTTGGTTAGTGATTCCGTTGTACATATAGTACGCATTGGTATCAGTGATGAACCCTGAAACATAAGAAGAACTGATCTCTCCTACAATATTATCAGCATCAACGCTATTCGCCTTCTCCGAATACAAAGCATAAGGAACGCTCCACAACTGTGTTGTACCTGCTAAAACGTAATTGGTTCCGCCTGTAATATCCAATTCCACTTTTAAAAATTTGTAATTCGTTCCCCAATTAATTGAAGGAAATAATCCACTAACAGGTGTTCCTTGACCAATTACTAAATTGTACAAACCTCTGTCGTTAGTTGTAGTGGTGTGGGTTTCAGTATAGACCACTGTTCCTGTTGCACTGTTGTCTAAAATCGATAAACGAACTCCAATTAAAGTGTTTCCAACTGGATATCCCGATGAATTTAAGGCTATAGCTTGATAGGAAACTCCTTGCGGTACTTGAGCAAATGCCACAATAGAAAATGCCATTACCATTAAGTGTAGTAATCTTTTCATAGTTTTTTGTTTTTATAAAAGTAAGTATTTTTTTTATTGGTATTACTTTTGCTTCATAAAATTAAATTTCCGTAATTTCGTTATATGATTATGAAGAAACTATTTTCAATACTGTTTTTCTTTGTGGTTTTGGTCGCTGCCAATGCCCAGCAACAGATTTCTCTCTTTTTTGATAGCAACCGTCACGAAATTAATGTGGTCGAATTAAAGCGTTTGACCGATTGGATGAACGCCAATAAAGATTCGAAAATCGTCGCAATCAATGGTTATACTGATGAAGACGGAACCAACGGATTCAACGATACTTTGGCCAAAAAAAGAGTCAATTTTATCTACAACAAAATCAAAGGAATAGTTCCTATTAGAGACGATTTTAAAACCCGAAGTTTTGGTGAAAATTTCCAACAATCCAAAACCAAAGCCGAAAACAGAAAAGTAACTATTTATTATATTCAAGCCAAAGATTTAGCGCGTGAAGACGAAATTTTAGGGATTAAACCTAAAGTCGCTGAACCTGTGGAAGTTGAACCAGCCGAAATCGTTCCCATTGAAGAAGAAACGATGAATTTCCCAGAAGGCGCATCACTCGAAGAGAAAATCGGGCTTTCTAAAAAAGGAACGTTAATTAGGTTGAACGACATTAATTTCTACCTCAATTCGTTTGCGTTAATGCCTACTTCCAAACCCGCAATTGACGAATTAGTGTACGTAATGCGAAAATTCCCAAAACTCAAAATCGAGTTGCAAGGTCACATTTGTTGCGTCAACAAGGACGTTAAAAATCTCTCAACCGATCGCGCCAAACAAGTCAAACGTATTTTGGTTTCGGAAGGGATTGACAGTAATCGTGTAACGGTAAAAGGCTTTGGTGTTTCCAAACCCAAACATCCAATACCCGAGCAAAACGAAGCCGAAGCAGCACGCAACCGCAGAGTCGAAATCATGGTACTCGATAAATAAAACATCATGAAAAATGCAATTATAGGTTGGTTTCTCTTAATTGCCTTTTCTTCATTCGCTCAAGAAAAGTTGAGTGTGTATTTCGATTTTGATCAATACGAACTTAACGAAACAGCCGTCAAAAAAATCAACTCGTGGATAGCCGAAGGCAAAGACTACCAAGTCACCAAACTCTACGGTTTTTGCGATTGGAAAGGAACGAATTCTTACAACGATACTTTGGCACTCAAACGCGTCAATGAAGTGTATAATTTTCTCATTGCGAGTGAAATTGATGTGATTAAAGACATCGAGATTCGCGGATTTGGAGAAGATTTTGAACAATCACCCGTGCAAGGTGAAAACCGGCGTGTGACGATTATTTATCAACTCAAAAATAAGGTTGCTGAAACCGAAGTCGAAAAGAATCTGGAATCGATTAAAGAACTTCCCAAAGAATCACTCAAAGACAAAATAAAAGGAGCCAAAAAAGGCGATTTAATTAAGCTTGACAACATTTACTTTTTCAATAATTCGGCCAAAGTAGTTCCGAAATCTGAGTCAACATTGTACGATTTACTTTGTGTGATGATCGATAATCCCAAACTCAAAATCGAAATTCAAGGCCACATTTGCTGCAAACGTCCTGATGAATACGAAGTGATTTCAACGGCAAGAGCACGCGCAGTCTACAATTACTTAATTCGCGGAAAAATTGACCGCTCTCGCATGAGTTTCAAAGGGTACGGTGTTTCGCGTCCGGTGTATAAAATTCCGGAGAAAAACGCTTTAGAAGAAGACGAAAACCGCCGCGTAGAAATTCTGATTTTAGAGAATTAGCATTCGCTGCGCTCATTTTTTTAACCGCAAAGGTTTATTTGCCGCTGATGCACAGATTTTTTTTATTTGTAGCAGGCGTTGTGGTGTTGTAATGACGACTTGTCCTGCTGTCCGCTGCAATCTGTCATTGCGAGGAACGAAGCAATCTCATCTAAGCACATTCGTTTCGCAATGTCAGGATTTTCGCTTCCATCAGGGCTAGAATAGGAATTTGGTGTTTACAGTAGACGTTTTTGTATTCTGCTTTCGACCACTCTTTCATTACGACTTTAAACTACTATACGTCAAATCTAGCCCCGATTGCAGCGGCACGAAGTAGAGCGGAAAGCGGGACAACTGTTCTAAAAAATACTAAATTTCTGCTACAAATAAAAAAACGGCAACTGCAACTGAAAACTGCGACTGTGACTAAAATTTTCCATCTTAATTACTATCTTTGTGCCACAACACAACACACCACTACAATGAGTTCTGATAACAGCCAACGCTACGCTCTGCGCGGAGTTTCTGCTTCTAAAGAAGACGTACACAACGCCATCAAAAACATCGATAAAGGGTTATTCCCGAAAGCTTTCTGCAAAATTGTTCCCGATTATTTGACCAATGATGAGGATTATTGTTTGATCATGCATGCAGATGGCGCCGGAACCAAATCGTCGTTGGCGTATATGTATTGGAAAGAAACAGGAGATATTTCGGTGTGGAAAGGCATTGCACAAGATGCGTTGATCATGAATATTGACGACTTACTTTGCGTTGGTGCCACCGACAATATTTTACTTTCGTCAACCATTGGAAGAAATAAAAATCTGATTCCGGCTGAGGTGATTTCGGCCATCATCAACGGAACAGAAGAATTGATTGCCGAGTTGAAAAGTTTTGGTGTAACGATTCATTCTACGGGTGGCGAAACGGCTGATGTGGGCGATTTAGTGCGAACCATTATTGTTGATTCGACCGTAACAGCACGTATGAAACGCAGCGATGTGATTGACAATGCCAATATTAAGCCAGGCGATGTGATTGTAGGTTTGGCCAGTTTTGGTCAGGCAAACTACGAGAAAAGCTATAACGGCGGAATGGGAAGCAATGGTTTGACTTCGGCGCGACACGATGTGTTTGCCCATTATTTAGCGGATAAATTCCCAGAAAGTTTTGACAGTTCGGTTCCGAGTGATTTAGTCTATTCGGGAAAAGTAAAATTGACCGATGCCGTTGAAAATTCACCTATTGATGCAGGAAAATTGGTGCTTTCACCCACACGTACGTATGCTCCAATCATCAAAAAAATACTAGAGAACTATTCGTCAGAAGAAATCCACGGAATGGTGCATTGCAGCGGTGGCGCACAAACCAAAGTGTTGCATTTTGTAGAGAACGTTCATGTAATTAAAGATAATTTATTTCCGGTTCCGCCACTTTTCAAACTCATTCAAGAGCAATCCAAAACCGATTGGAAGGAAATGTACCAAGTGTTCAATTGCGGTCACCGAATGGAATTGTATGTTCCGCAAGCTGTTGCTCAAAATATTATTGAAATTTCACAATCGTTTGGAGTTGACGCCCAAATTGTGGGTCGAGTAGAAGCGAGTGAGAGTAAGAAACTGACTATTGAGAGTGAGTTTGGAACTTTTGTATATTAAGTCAATTTATTTACCAAATGGCATTTTTAAAAAAAATAAACTCCAAAGCAAAATCACTCACCAATACGGGTTTCGGAACCAGTGCTGCTAGTAGTGGCGGACGTTTTTTGACCAAAAGCGGAAACGCCAATGTGCGCAAAACGGGAGTTGCTTTTTTTGACAGCATCAGTTGGTACCATACGATGCTTACGATTCCACGTTGGAAATTTTTCTTCATCATCATACTTTTTTATTTTACGGTAAACTGTTGTTTTGCAACCTTGTATTATCTGTTGGGAGTGGAACATCTGAAAGGAATTGAAGCGACTTCTAAATTGGATCAATTTGGTCAGGCATTTTTCTTTAGTATTCAAACGTATACGACTGTGGGTTACGGACATATTAGTCCGAGTGGATTCATAACCAGTTTTGTGGCTTCGGTTGAAGCGCTTTTCGGGTTGTTGAGTTTTGCTATTGCAACAGGTTTGTTTTACGGACGATTCAGTCAACCCAAAGCCCATATTTTATTTTCTGAAAATGCTTTAATTGCTCCTTATAAAGGCGGAACTGCCTTGATGATGCGATTGGTTCCACATAAAAACACACAATTAACCGATGCTGAGGCAAAAATAACGGTCGCGATTGAATTGGAAGAAAATAAAGTGCTTACTAATAAATTTTATTTTTTGGATTTGGAAATGAACATGATCAATTCGTTGAACCTGAATTGGACATTGGTGCATCCGATTACAGAATCGAGTCCGTTTTATGGTTTTACCGAAAAAGAGTTCAAAAGTATTTCAGGTGAAATTATGGTTTTGATCAAAGCCTTTGACGACATGTACAGTAATACAGTTGTCAAACGTACCTCGTATACTTTTGATGAAATTGTATACGGTGCTAAATTCAACCCAATGTTTACTCAAAGTCAAGACGATACCAAAACGATATTGGAAATTGATAAATTGAATTCGTATTCTAAAGTAGAGTTATAAAAAAAACCACGAACGGTTAATTCGTGGTTCTGTATATTGTGTAAAATTCGATTTATTTCAAGTTAAAATCCAAAGTTACATTTACTTTTTTAGAGACTTTTTTGCTCACTACACTTGGAATATCAATTCCAAAATCATCAGTGTTTACCGTAAAGTTGGAAACTAATGACATCCCATCAGCCGATTTTTTGATGGTGGCAGTAATGGTAATATCTTTTGATTTTCCGTGCAATTCTAATTTTCCTTTAATGGTGTAGGTTTTTCCTTCTTTAGTGATTTTAGAATAATCAAAACCCTCAATTTTTCCTTTAAAAGTGGCTTTTGGATATTTGTCACTTTCGATGTAATTTTCATTAAAGTGTTCTTCCATTAGGGCTACTTTAAAACGGAATCCTTTTACTAAGGTTAAACTAGCAATCTCACCTGTTTTGGTATTGACAACACAGGTTACGGCTTCGTTTTTGGCCTTGACTTCTTCAAAAGAAGGAACGGAAGCTTCAAAAGTGATTTTTCCGTTTTTGGTTAACACTTTATCTTGAGCAAAACCTATTGCGATAAAGAAAAATGATACGAGAAGAGCATATTTTTTCATGATTTTATTTTTAGATATTTAGAACTACTACAATTATTCTGCCAAACCTTCCGTTTGCCATTGCGTAAATAAATCGATAGTAGCTTGAGGTAAACGAGTTCCGCCATTTGGCATCATACCGGGCGCGCCTTGAGGTCTGGAAATTCGGTCTAAAAGGCCACGAGTCAAAACTGCATTTTTAACATCTTCATAAGTAGTCAAACGCATAGGAGCAAAGTTTTGTGGTGGATCGCTGTGACAAGCAATGCAATTGGCTTGAATAATGGCTTTGATTTGGCCATTGTAGGTTACCGATGCTGGTGTTGGTCCAACTAAATCATCAGTACTATTATTGGAACAACTTGGCAAAAACACAAGACTTGCAAAAAGAAAAAGATAGAATTTGTAGTTCATAGGGTTTATTTTTTTTCGAAATTAATCAATAATTGGTAATATTGTCTGTATTTATTTGGTTTAACTCTACTTTAATTTACGAGAAACGTAAGATTTTAGATTTAAAAAAATAAAAATAATTATTTTTTCCTGAATTTAATCTAAATAAGAATTATTTTCGTAAATATATTTAACTTATTGAATAACAAAACAAAATAACTATGAAAAAAAAATTACTAATTTTTGTGATTGCGGTTTTAGGAATAGCAGCTTCGGTTTATTTCTACGCCTACAAAGATCATAAGGATATTGCCGCTTCTGAAGCCGATTTTACCTTAACGGTAGCTGGATTGCAAAAAGAGTTTACAGACAATGACAGTTTGGCAACCACAAAGTATCAGAACAAAGTGGTACAAGTTCAAGGTACGATTACCAATGTTGATGCTTCAACGAAGTCAGTTGTTATTGATGATAAAATTTATGCTCAGTTTGATACATCATTGCCAACTGATTTAGAAGTAAAAAAGAAAGTAACGCTTAAAGGCCGTTTTTTAGCTTATGATGATTTGGTTGAAGAATTTAAAATGGACCAATCTTCAATAATAAAATAGCACAAACAATCAACCAATTTTATATAAACAATTTATACCTATGAAAAAAAGTATTGCATTATTAGTATTATTAGTTCCGTTTTTGTCGTTTTCGCAAGATGATTTATTGAAAGAAATCGACACTGCTTCTGCAGGGAAGGAACGAGTTGAATCGGCGTTTAAAGGATTGAAAATAGTCAATTTAGAATCTACCAAATTAGCAGCCAAAGGCGATTTGTATTTTATAGTAGCACACCGTTTTGGTTCAACAGAAGGCGGATTTAAGACCTTTTTTGGGTTGGATGATGCGGTTACTCAATTGAAATTTGTTTATGGTGCTACAGAATGGCTAACAGTAAGTGCTGCGCGAAGTGAACCAGCTTACGATTTTTCGGCAAAATATTCTCTTGTTCCACAAGTAAAAGATGGTTTTCCATTTTCAATTGTAGGATTCAATAGTTTAGCCATTAATATTGACAAAAGTTTTAACGAAACTAACTTTCCTAATATGGAGTTTAATGATCGTTTGATTTTTGTAAATCAAATTTTAATTTCAAGAAAATTTAGTGAAAAATTATCATTAGAATTGGCGCCTACTCATTTTCATGAAAATTATGTGATTGATGATGAGCAAGACAATAGTCAATTTGCATTAGGAATGGGCGGACGTTATAAGTTTGCAAAACGATGGTCGATGAATGTTGATTATGCAGCTCATTTGAATAGATCTAGTGATTCTCCTTTTAAAAATCCACTTTCAATTGGTGTTGATTTGGAAACTGGTGGACACGTTTTTCAAATGCACTTCAGTAATTCGCAAGGAATTCACGAAGCAGGTTTCCTAGGAAATACCATTGGAGATTGGGGTAAAGGAGATATTTTCTTTGGATTCAATTTATTAAGAGTTTTCTAGAAGTAAAAAGTAAGACAAAAAAAATCCCAGTTCAAACGACTGGGATTTTTTTATTTATGTTACAACAACTTATTCTTTAATGAATTTTTGAGTGTGTCTTTTTCCGTTTGAATCATTCAGTAATAAGATATAACTTCCAGTAGATAATGATTGAACATTAATGCTGTTGTTATCTAATTTAGATTCGGCAATTTTTCTTCCATTCAAATCGTAAATTTCAGCAGATTCAAAAGATATTGAATCATTTGCTTGGATGCTAATTACATTTTTAGCAGGAACAGGAGAAATGCTGAATGTAGCACTTGTAAAACTATTTGATGAAAGGGTTGAACCTTCTACAACATGTATTGTTTGATTTGGAGATGGATTGTTGATTGTATCTACAACGCCAGAAGGCCAACGAATGATTACTTGAGAAATTTCTGTTGCAGTTCCAATTCCGAAATGAGCATTCAACGTACTCATGTATTCAAAACCTTCACCACTTCTCACGTCTCTGATTTGTTTTCCCCATGGACCGTACAATTCAACGCGGGCTCCAATTCCGTTACTGTTACTTTGAATTCCTTGGAAGGTTAATTTAACCCAATTATTTCCATTTGGAACTGCGAAACGAACAGTGCTTCCGTTTAAGATGTCTAAGAAACCATCATTGTTTAAGTCGCCTACCGCACCAACTCCAATTGCATTATAACTTACAGGAGCAAACACGTTATTACCTTGATTGAATAAAATTTTACTTCCACTTCCCATAATATCAACAAACCCATCATTGTCAAAATCATAAGCGATATAATCTCTATTGATTGAGTTGTCTGAATCTAATCCTGATCCAACAGTGATATCAGAAAAGGCTTCTTCAGTACTATTAGTAGTGTCTAAATTGTTTTTAAAGAATTTGTGTCCAACACTTCCGTTTGAACCTACCATGATATCCATGTCACCATCATTGTCAAAATCTGAAATCGCAGACGACCATGATTGAACCGGTTGAAAGTTGATTTGTGCTGTAGCAGAAATATCTGTATAAGTTCCGTTTCCATTGTTTCTGTGTAGCTCACATGGAGGTCCAGAACATTTTGAGATGAACATATCAACATCACCATCGTTGTCAAAGTCAGACCATAAAGAGGCATAATTTCCTCCGCTTGATAAAGTACCTAAACTAACAGAACCTGGAGTAACACCTGATTGATAATAAGTAAAGTTTCCAGAACCATTGTTGATGTAATAGACATTTGGATCCACATCGTGGCAAGAGAATGCATCTAAATTACCATCATTATTGATGTCGATGAAATTAGTTCTTTGACAAAAAATGTATTGACCAGGAGAATCTTCAGTATAAGCAGTTCCAGTACTGTTTGATCTCATAAAGGTCAAACCACTACCATTTCCATAAAGAAGATCGTTATAACCATCTTTGTTGTAATCTCCAGCAGCCAAACTCCACGTTGGCATATTATCTGCTGCAGTAGTTGTATAGTCTAAAACAGTGAATCCACCGCCAACATTTTGTCTGTGAACTTTAATATTTGTAGAGCTCACACCAACAATGTCGTCTAAATGGTCGCCATTCATATCTACAACACAAATATTATAGTTACTGTTTACAGTTGAAATATTTTGATTGGTATAGGTGATTGGAGTTGGAATAGGTTCAACATAAGGAGCTTCAATTAAATCAAAAGTAAATCCATTGGATGTCCATCGGTTATCCCAAGCGATGTAATACGTTGTTCCGCCCAATACTACAAAAGTATCTACAGAAGAATAGCCCGCTCCAGCATCATCATCACCAGCGTAACAAGTTAATCCAGCACAACCTCCAGTATATACGTGAAAACGCGTATCAACTTTGGGAGTATTAGCGGGTATGTTAGTTGTTACAGTTACAGTGTAATTTTGTGTTGGAGTGTAGACATACCATTCACCTTTGGTGGCACCACCACCATTATCTGCACATATCGGAGCCGGAACTTGAGTTCCATCAACAGCCGCAACAACATATGAACCTGCCGCAGTTATAGGCAAAGCAGTATCACAGGTGTTTTGTGCAGATGAAATTTGAACTATACAATTCAAAAGTAATAATAAAGTAATTTTTTTCATTTTAGTTTGCAGTTATTTTGGTTTATTGATTATTAATAGTAAAACCCACCTTTTTAAGATGGGTTTTTTTCTTTTTATTCCTTGATGAATTTTTGAGAAAACTCTTTTTCTTCTGTATTTCGAACTACTAATACATAAGTTCCTTTTGACAAAGATTGTACGTCAATGGCGTCGTTTTCTATTGCTGATTCTAATACTTTTCTTCCATTTAAATCGTATACTTGAGCTGATTTAAAAGTGATTTCAGATGTAGATTTGATGTTTAAAATGTTTTTTGCAGGAACAGGAAACAATGCGAATTCAGAATTAACAAATTCATTATTAGCAAGAGTTGAACCTTCAACTACATGAACAACTTGGTTGATAGAAGGATTGTTGATTGTATCAACGATACCTGATGGCCATCTAATAATTATTTGAGAAATAGCCGTTGCATCTCCAAGACCAAAATGTACATTTAACGAACTCATGTATTTGAATCCTTCACCGCTTCTAACGTCCCTAATTTGTTTTCCCCATGCACCATAAATTTCCACTCTTGCTCCAATACCGTTTCGGTTACTTTGGATTCCTTGAAGTGTTAGTTTAGACCAATTATTACCATTTGGTATTGCATAGCGTACAGTTGTTCCGTTTAAAATATCCAAAAATCCGTCATTGTTCAAATCACCAATAGCACCAACACTTAATCCAGAGTAGCTGAATGGAGTAAAAGTACCATCACCATCATTGAACATTATTTTATTTCCACCACCAAGTACATCTGGAAATCCATCGTTGTCAAAATCATAAGATACGTTATCAATATTAACGGATGTGTTAGTATCCCAACCAGATCCTACTGTAATGTTGGTAAAAGCTTCTTCTACGTTGTTAGAAGTATCTAAGTTATTTCTAAAATATTTATGAGTTCCAGCACTAGCAGTAATAATTATATCCATATCGCCATCAGTATCAAAGTCATTGATTGCTGAAGACCAAGTTTGAATAGGAGTAATGTTTACTCCTGCTGTTGCCGAGATATTAGTATACACTCCATTTCCATCGTAACGTAGCAATTCACATGGTGGTCCAGAACATTTTGAAATGAACACATCGGTGTCACCATCATTGTCAAAATCACTAAATAAAGTGGAGTAGTTTCCACCGCTAGTTCCAATGTTCATGGCTCCTGGAGTAACAGTTGCTTGATAGTGGGTGAAATTACTGTTTCCATCATTCAAATAGTAAACATTAGGAGCGATATCGTGGCAAGAGAATACATCCAAATGCCCGTCTTTGTTCAAATCGGCAAAATTAGTTCTTTGGCAAAAGATGTATTGACCTGGTGTGTAATTACTGTAAGCCGTTCCAACACTATTTGACGACCATACCGAAAGTCCACTTCCAGCTCCTAAAACGAGGTCATTATAACCATCTCTGTTGTGATCTCCTGCTGCTAAACTCCAAGAAGGCATAAAGCTTGTGCCTGAAATTGGGAAGTCTGATATAGTAAATGAATTGGCAGTTGCGCCTTGATAATGTACTTTTAAATTATTAGCACTAACACTTACGATGTCGTCTTTATAGTCGCCGTTCATGTCAACTATACAAAGGTTGTAGTTTCCTGCACCAGTTGGAATAGTTCCCACTGTTTGGTTTTGATACGATACTGGAGCTGTTGGAGGAACAACAATTGGGTTCTCAATTATTTGAAAAGAAAAACCCGTCGATTCGTATCTGTTTTCAAAAGCAATATAATAGGTAGTTCCAGCAGTTACGTTAAATGATTTTGTTGATAAATACGAGTTGGTATTACCCGAATTACAAGCAATAACACCCGAATCATCATCGCCAGTCAAACACGATAAACCACCACATATACCTGTATATACTTGAAAACGAGTATCACGACAAATGTTGATGAGTAAATCGGTAGTAACTGTCACAGTAAAATTTTGTGATGGAGTGTAGGCATACCACTCGGCAGCAGTTACTGTTCCGCCGCCAACACATGCTGTAGTTGTTGGAGCACCATTGATGACATCAACCACAAATGTTCCAGCAGCTGTAATTGGCATTGCACCAGCGCAACTATCTTGAGCGATAGAAAACTGTGATGTAAATGCCAAAATAATTAATAATGTAATTTTTTTCATTTTTAGTTTAGTTTGGTTATAGTGTTTTTATTGACAAGGTTGTAAGGTGTTAATCCATTGTTCAATCATTTGAACACCTTCTTCGTGTATAACTGTTCTTCCGTGTAAAGGCATTCTGTAAGCCTCATCAACGGTATTCAATCGGAAATACAACATCGATCTGTTGATGTTTCCTGGAGTAATTATTTTGCTTAGAGCTGGGTCGAAATCTTGCATGTCTTGAGTCTCAACACAAACTCCCATATTGGTCAAGTTGTTTGCGGTTTCGTTGAATGCAAATCGCATTGGTCTATAGTCACAATGTCTATCATTGGCATGACAATGTGCACAATTAATATCAAAATACGAACGCACTCTCAATTCTAATGGTTTTGATGTATCGTTATAATCGATTGTAGTGTTTGCGGCTGTTGGGAAAGTAAAATTATTTTCTAAATACCCTTGTTCAATCCACTTAGTCAACTGATTTTTCGTTTCAGAACCATAATTACGGTTGAAGTTTAGATTTTGAGGTTTAATTCCGATTGGTGTGTAAACCGTTGTTTCGTTACCATTCACAATTTCTCTTCTTTTATGACATACAATACATTGCTCTTCAGAAGGAATTCGGTAGTTGGCCGTTTTGGGTGTTCCATTTTCCAACCAATCCACTTGAGTGAAACTACCTGAATTGTCTAGTAAAGCTTCGGTTTGTGCTGCATTCCAAACGTAATCTGCAAAAATCCAACCTGTTGATTTACGTATCATAATACGGGTTTCAATAATTCTTGTAGATCCAACTGGTGTTACATTTTGCACATTATCATAATAAAAAGTTTTGATAAGAGCTGATCCAACTGGGAGTTCTAAAATATTTCCATCTCCATTGTAAGTTGCTTTACTTCCTACAGGCATCCAAACAAATCGTTTTTTGTGAGCGTAATCACTGAATAAAACAGACGCTGGTTCATAAGGAATGACATTCAATGCAGGAGTCAGATTTTTCATTTCTCCTTCAAAAAATTTGTAATCGGATAATTTTGGATACGGAACCTCAGTTAAATTAACCACTACAGGTGAAACAGGAACGTATTGTTCTTCATCATCAGAACAAGAAATAAAAATTGAAATGGAAGAAATAAAGATAAAAATGCTTAATAAGTAATACTTTTTCATGAATTTTGTTTTAACCATACCAAAAATAAAAAAAAAATCACAATTACCTAATTATTATCAACTTAAATTAAGAATTTGTGACTTGTTTAAGTCATGTCTACTTTCCAAGTAGACAACTCAAAAAATAAACACCCTACTTTTTTGCTAAAATTATTTTAACTTAAAGGGCGATTTTTCGGTTTGGACTTTTGTAATGTAGTAATTAGTGTCGCCCCACCAAGGAAATGTAGTATAGCGTTCAATATAAGTGACTTTTACATATTGACCTTGATTTTTTTTCAAATCTTCAATCACTTCAGCATCATTATCTAAAACAGAAAATTTAAATATTTGGGCTCCCGAAATTCCTTGACTGATTTCGCCTTCCCAAGTTTTGAAGACATATCCTTTTCGGCTGAATTTGATCAATTCGCCTGTTCGATCACCTTCGCTATAGGTGGCATAGTAGGCAACTGTAAAAAACAGTGAAGTCAATACAGCTATAATAATCACAAAATAAATAATGAATTTTCGCAACATAATTTTTAGTTTTTTATTCTGAATTACTTTCAGACTCTGTTAATGAATTGGTTTTAGTTTCAAAAGCGTTGGCTCGGTTGATGATGTTTTCAGGAAGTGCTTTTTTGGCTTTGGCTCCCATTTTTTTCAGTTTTTCAACGCTGGTAATAAGATTTCCTTTTCCGTCAACGAGTTTATTCATAGCACCTTGATATTCTACTTTGGCTTCGTCCATTTTTTTGCCAATTTTTACCAAATCGGTAACAAATCCTTCAAATTTATCATACAAAGCTCCGGCTTGTCGCGCAATTTCCAAGGCATTTTCTTGTTGTTTTTGGTTCGTCCACATACTATCAATAGTACGCAAAGTAGCCAAAAGAGTAGAAGGCGTAACAATCACAATGTTTTTCTCAAATGCTTTGTTGTATAAGCTAGTATCTTCATTCAGAGCGATGGCAAATGCCGATTCAATCGGAATGAAAAGCAAAACAAAATCAGGACTTTCCATTTGATACAAATCCTGGTAATTTTTAGTTCCCAAATCGACTACATGACGGTTAATAGACGCAACATGTTCTTTTAAAAATTGAACTTTCAGATCGTCGTTTTCTTCATTGATGTAACGTTCATACGACGTCAATGCTACTTTCGAATCGACAATCATTTTCTTTCCATCAGGCAAGTTGATGATGACATCAGGAAAAACGCGGTTGCCTTCTTCAGTAACAAAACTTTGTTGCACAAAATATTCGCGGTCTTTTTCCAATCCTGATTTTTCCAAAACGCGCTCCAAAACCAATTCACCCCAATTTCCTTGCATTTTACTATCGCCTTTGAGTGCTTTAGTTAAATTGAGCGTTTCTTTACTCATTTGTTCATTCATTTCGCGCAAGCCCAAAATCTGTTGTCGTAAAGCGGCGTGGTAATCAATGCTTTCTTTGTGAGTGTCTTCTACTTTTTTCTCAAAAAGTTGAATTTTGTCTTGCAACGGAGTCAGTATGTTTTTTAAATTTTCTTTGTTTTGTTCAGTGAATTTGGTCGTTTTTTCCTCCAAAATTTTATTGGCTAAATTCTCAAATTCTTTGGTGAATTTTTCTTGAAGTTGCTCTACTTCTTGTTTTTGTTCTTTGTTGCGTTCCCACAAATTCTCAAAATCGGTTTCTTTTTTAGAAAGTTGAATGACTACCGATTCTTTTTCGGCACGAATGGTTTCGCGTTCTTGCGCCGTTTGAATGACCTGCGATTTTAATTGTTCAATTTGAGACAGCAATCCGTTTATTTTTTCTTCTAATGAAGCTTTTTCCGATTTTGAATTGGCAGAAAACAGCATTTTTCCAAGGTAAATTCCAATGGCTAATGCGATTATAAAGGCGATGATGGTAATAATAGTAGCGTTCATTTTTGGCGTTTTAAAAGAGTTTAAATATACTGAGTTTCGATCAGATATTGATTTCAATGTTAACAAATAATGAAAATTTTTGGCATCGTTTTTGAAAATGCAATTATTGAAAAGAAAAAATTATATTTGCAATCATCAAAAAAATGTAAATTATGACTAGAAAAATTACACTTTTAGCACTTTTATTGGTTTCTTCATTATCGTTTGCTCAAATCGGTCCAGTAGGACATTTGACTATTTTTTCGGAAGATGGAGATAAATTTACCCTTATTTTAAACGGAGAAGTAATTAATGACACTCCACAAACCAACTTGCGTGTGGAAGATCTAAACCAACCGTATTACAATGCCAAAATCAAATTTGAAGACCAAACACTAACCGAAGTTAGCAAAAACAATTTGATGCTTACAGACGTTGATGGGAACTTCTCGGATGTTACCTACAAAATCAAAAGAGACAAAAACAACAAGACCAAAATGAAAATGAATTTTTTCTCTGCGATTCCAGTACAACCTAATTTTGTTCCTGCTTCAAACGTACATGTGGTTCATTATGGTCAACCTCGTCAAGTGGTTGTGACACAGCCAGTAGTAGTTGCTCAACCAGTTGGTGGTGTAACTCAAACTACAACAACTACAACTACACAAACGGGCGGAGCAAATGTTGGTGTTGGTGTTAATGTGGGTGGAATCAACATGGGAATTTCGATTAATGACAATATGAGTGGCGGTGCTGTTACGCAAACTACTACCACCACAACTCATACTGGAGTTCAAACAGGTGGCGCTGTTTATGTAGAACCAGTAAGAGGTTGCGGTGGAAATTCATGCATGTCGCCACGCGATTTCAACGCTGCGTTGAGTACTATCAAAGCACAAAGTTTTGAAGACACTCAATTGAAAACAGCTAAACAAGTGATTTCAGCTAATTGTTTGAATGTGGATCAAATCATTCAAATAGCCAATACTTTTAGTTTTGAAGACAACAAATTGGAGTTTGCTAAATACGCTTACGATTATTGTATAGAGCCAAGAAACTACTTCAAATTAAACGGAATCTTCTCATTCAGCAGCAATGTGGATGAATTATCGGATTACGTTCAAAGCAGACAATAATAGATTTGTAAAATAAAATGGAAGACTATCTATGAAAATAGGTAGTCTTTTTTATTTTTGCCAAAACCATTCTATGCAACACCGCCATTTTCTCATTCATAAACCACATGGTTTTTTAAGTCAGTTCATCTATGAAAAAAAACGACCAAAAAAATTGTTAGGTGATTTGTATGATTTTCCAGAAGGAACAATGGCCATTGGTCGGTTGGATGAAGATTCGGAAGGCTTACTATTGCTGACTACCGATGGAATGATGAGTGAAATCGTACGAAGCAAAACGGTTGAAAAAGAATATTACGCTCAAGTTGACGGAATCATTACAACCGAAGCCATTGAACAATTGAAAAACGGAGTTGAAATTGGTTTCAAAGGCATTCGATACATTACCAAAAGATGTGAAGCTAAAATGATTAATGAATTGCCTTATTGCATTGCCGAAGGAAGAAGAATCAGAGAGGAACGTCACGGACCAACGAGTTGGCTTTCGGTTACGCTCACAGAAGGTAAATTCAGACAAGTGCGAAAAATGACTGCAGCAGTCGGATTTCCTACCTTGCGATTAGTTCGAGTTCGTGTCGGCACCATTCATCTGAATCATTTAAACGCAGGCGAAGTAATGGAAGTCAAAGAGTTCCAAATCTAAGAAGTCTAATAATCTAAGCAGTCTAACATTCTAAAAATCTAAAAAGTCTCTATGTTAAATATCGTATTAGTCGAACCCGAAATACCCAACAATACTGGAAATATCGGTCGTTTGTGTGTTGGAACCGAAAGTCGGTTGCATTTAATTCATCCGTTTGGATTTGAAATTACCGATAAAAATCTTAAACGTTCGGGTTTGGATTATTGGGTGCATCTCGATTGGCATCAGTATCAAAATGTAGACGAATGGATAACACAAATTCCAGACAAATCCCGCGTTTTTTTAATGAGTTCGCATGCCGAAAAATCGATTTATGAAGTTGATTTTCAAGACGGTGATTGGTTGGTTTTTGGTAAGGAAAGCGTTGGTTTGAGTCAGGATGTTTTGGATCGATTTGAAAACCATTTGACCATTCCCATGTCGAAATTAATAAGAAGTTACAACATTGCGAATTCGGTTGCATTTGTGGTTGGAGAAGCTAAGCGCCAAATCAGTTTAAAATAATAAGTATGAAAAATAATGTTACGGTAAAACAAGCATTAAAAAGAGGTAGAAATCAGTTGGTGTTTTTGCCAATCGGAATTATCATAGTTTTTATTGCTGGTTCAATCTATTTGAGCAAGATCAAAATAATCGACAATTGGGTCGTATATGTTGTATCAATATTAGGTTTTTTGTTGGGTTGGTTAGCTTGGAGTTATCTCGTTGTTGAATGGAAAATCTGGGCGTATGACAATGTTCGAAACGTGAATGAGTTGAAGCGAAAAGCCATTGAGCAAAACTTAATTTGGAAGGATGGAAGTTGGTTTGAACGTACCGAAATCAAAAGTTATGAGCAAAAACAAAAACTGAAGCAGTTGGAAAAAAAGTTTTTAGAAAAAGACGTTTACAAAGACGATTTGAGCGTTCCAAAAGAAACATTAGTATTTTATTCTAAATCAAATTTAGCTTTTGAATTGGCTATTTCTTTATTCTTAATAGCATCTGGAGGTTATTTATATTATATTGATAAACCAATTTGGTTGGCATTAATTATGATAGCTATCGGTGGTTATAGTTTATATTCATGGTATAAAAAAAATAACGAAAAATTGCCTCAAATCATTCTAAATGATCAAGGAATCACATTGAAAGATAGTGGTTTTTTTTCCTGGGAAGATATTGAAAATGACAGAGTCTATACAAAATCAAGAGGAAAAACGACGACAACTTCTTTAGCCTTCAATTATGAAGAAATTGAAATTGATGGTTTGAATATCGATGCTGAAGATCTTGAGAATTTGCTGCATGTGTATCGTGTTCGCTTTGAACGAAATCATCCTATTTAATAATAAATTTTCCTTTTTCTTCATCAAAAACAATAGTGTCTTCTTTAAAAAGAGAAGAGAAAACACCTTTCGAAATCAAATTGCAAGGTTGATCTTGCGTAACATTTCCTTCGGTCATAACTATCATTTCATCAGACAATTGAATGGCCAAATCCAAATCGTGAGTCGACAGTAAAATGCATTTCTGAGTTTCAAAAGCCAATTTTTTCAGCAATTTGAACAACGAGACTTTGTGCAGTAAATCCAAATGAGTTGTGGGTTCGTCTAAAATAATCAAAGGTGTATCTTGAGCCAAAGCGCGAGCAATCAACACTTTTTGCAATTGTCCATCGCTGATTTCGTAGTGTTTTTTGTCGGTCAAATGTTCAATCTGTGTCAGTTGAATCGCCTGATTTATTTTTTCTAAATCATCGGTAGAAAGTGTCCCAATCCAATTGGTATAAGGTTGTCTTCCTAATGCAACTAATTCAAAAACAGTCAAATTACTTGGAGGTAGTTTTTCGGTAAGAACCAAACTTAAATTTTGAGCTAATTCGATAGAAGTGTAATTCTGAATTTCTTTTCCGTTTAAAAAAACTGTTCCCGAAAGTGGTTTCTGAATCCCAGTTAGTGTGCGCAGGAGTGTTGATTTACCAATACCATTACCACCAATTAACGAGATGAGTTTTCCGGTTTGTAGTTCTAAATTCAGATTTTGAGCAATAGCATTTACTTCCTTTTTGGATGAATATCCAATGGATAATTGATTCGTAATTACTATGTTGGTTTCTGTTTTCAAATTAATTATAACACCGTTATTGTGAATGTTTTTTGAGTACTATCATCGCCAAAACAAATGCGATTGTCGTCTTCAAAAAAGCCTTGTTCGTCATCGTTAATGAGATTCTCTGGAGCTTCAATTTTCAAATTTACTTTAAAAGTAAATGTTCCCGGAGCGGTAGGTGTTCCTGTAAAAAATAGTTTTCTTCCCACTTCGTAATAGGAAATTCCAGGTGGTACGTTTCCTTCTACATCATAGTAATAATAAAATGAATCATCGTTTGCTGAGTTTTTTACTTCAGAAATAATAAAAGTATCATAGCTAAATCCTTGGCTTGCATTGGGTAAGCTATCAGTAGATATCACAGGTTTTGTACTGGCAATGCAGTCAATTAATTCTGCACATCCTGATACAAAAAAAAGAGTACAGACTAAAATTACGATATTTAATTTATTTTTCAGCATACTTTTTTTTAGTTATCATGGTATTAAAATCAATGTCTCAGTGTGTTTAAAAACTAAACGAAATTTCTTTTCCGAAGCAACAGCCAAATGACAATTGGCGCACCAACAATGGATGTAATCGCGTTAATTGGTAATGTAAAATCAAACCCAGGCATTTGTGAAATGGTATCACAAAATAACATGATTATTGCTCCAATTACTATGGTACTCCAAAATAATACCTTGTGATTGCTCGTTTGAAAAAGCAATTTTGATACATGCGGAACGGCCAAACCAACAAACGCAATCGGACCTGCAAAAGCAGTAATACTTCCTGCCAAAATACTAGTTGCAATCATAATGATGAAACGCGATTTTTTAACATTTAGTCCCATACTTTTGGCATAATTTTCACCTAAAAGTAAGGCATCCAAAGATTTTATCGAATACAAACTCATCAGTAATCCAATGACAACGGAAACAGTTAGTAATCCAATACTTGACCATGCTAAATTTCCTATGCTTCCCAAACTCCAAAAAGTAAATTTCTGCAATTGTTCGGCTGTACTGAAATAGGTTAAGACTGAAACAATGGCACTTGTAAAACTTCCAAACATGAGTCCAACAATCAAAATGGTTGCCGTATCGCGTAATCGTTGGGAAACGGTTATTACCAATAGCAAAACTAATAAACTTCCTAAACAGGAAGCTAGAACGATTCCGTAACTAGAAAGTAGAATTTCGGATAGGGCAACTGGCAAAAATCCCGCACCTAATATTACAAATGCAACACCCAAACTTGAACCCGAACTCAATCCGAGTACATAAGGTCCGGCCAACGGATTTCGGAACATCGTTTGCATCAACAATCCTGAAATCGAAAGTCCAATTCCGACTAAAATGGCCGTAATTGCTTTGGGTAATCGAAAATTAATGATAATGTATTCCCACGTTTCTTTTGATGCAGATGAACCCAACAAACTTTTAAAAACTTCTTTTATCGGAATGGCAACTTGACCCAAGGAAATGTTCAAAATCAATGACAAAATCAAGGTCAATGACAAAATTATAAAAAGATATGTAGGTCTGTTTTTCAGCATTATTGTAATTTCTCAAAGAAGTACAGTTCGTAGCTTTTCAGCAATTCGGGATGTAAAATTTTTACCAAATCTTTCAGTACCAAATCGGGTCGATTGGGCGCTAATTCGTAGTACAAAACGCCTCCTTTTTTTCGAATGAATGAATAGACGTTTTTATTTTGAAAAGCTTTAAACTGATTGTAATGCGGATTGGCATTAGTCATGGCTTCTAACGACGAAAATTGTCCAGATGTAAACCAAAATTCAGCATTTTTAGCTTTCTCTAAAACCGTTTCAAACGACAACGACAAACTTCCTGTTCCTGTAGTTTCTGCCCATAAATAGTTGCCTTTTGCTTCTTTGATGAAAGAGCAACCCCAGCTGTTTCCTTGTGGTAAATTCCATTTGTCTTCAAACATATCGCCCACTAAAACGGTTGGATTCGAAAGGGCTTTTTGAGCAATTTTGAGTGTTTTTAAATAATCTTGTTCAATTTTAGAAAAGAGTTCGTTGGCTTTTTCTTGTTGGTCGTATAATGCACCAAATAACTTAATCCATTCGGCTTTTCCTAAAGGTGATTGTTCGTTCCAGTCGCCATTTAAAACGATTTTTAAACCATTTTTTTCTAAATTATCCAGCGTTGGGTTGTTGTTGTCAATTCCGTAACCCATAATCATATCGGGTTGCAAATCGATTAAAACTTCGGTATTCAATGATTGATTATTGCCTAATTCTTTTATTTTTTTGTTATCGATTAAAGCGCGGACTTTTTCAGAAGAAATGTAATCCAAATTCGGAAAACCAATGAGTGTTTTTTCCACTCCGAGCATTTCTAAAGACGGAATATGAGTGGTAGAAGTCACGACAATTTTCTGTATTGGAACCGAAATAATAAGGTTGCTTTTTAGCGAATCGGGAACAATTCCTTTTCTCTTTTTTAAGATGTAAGTGTACGATTTATTGGCTTTTGGCCACGGATTCGAAACCGTTACTATCGAATAACCATCGTAGTTTTGTATTGTAAAACCTTTGGCGTATTTGACGGTGTTTTCATTTGAAATTACTACAGTAGAATCCGTTTCTTTTTTGCATTGAACAAAAAGAAACGCAACAATTAAATAAAAAGAAAATCGGAAAACAGACACAGTATATAATTTTCACAAAAGTAAAATTTATGTGCTTACAAAATCGTGTTTGTGTAACATTTGATGCAAAATGATTTTGGAAGAAGCTTTAATTTTGATGAAAATACAATGTCATGAGAGGCAATTCGAACACTTTTATGTACATCGTAGCCGGAATCATTCTATTGCATTTTATAGTAGGATTTATTTGGCTGATGTATAAATTTTCAAAGAAAAAAGAGGATAAATAGTTTTTTAAGTCTATTTTTGCTCTCGAATTAAGGTTGCGATTCCATTGTTTTCTGAATCGCATTAAAAGGGAATTAGGTTTAAATCCTAAACTGTACCCGCAACTGTAAGCTATCAAGCTTGTTGTTAACTACAAAACCATTGTTCCGATCCATCGGAGTGAGAAGGTAAACAACAAGACGCAAGTCAGGAGACCTGCCTTTTTTCTTAACCAATATCGAATCTTCGGGAAAAAAGATTCAGAGATTATGACTAGAAAAAAAGGATTTCTTTTACTGTTGTTGATGTTGTGCCAATTTGCTTTGGGGCAAATGGATACTATTCATTTGAAGCATGTGATCATTTCGGATTCACAATTGCATCGTTTTTCAAAATCCAAAACCACGATCACTTTTGCCGATTCGATTGTTCAGAAAAATGCGACTTCATTAGCTTCTTTACTGAATTACAATTCAACCATTTATTTCAAAGAAAACGGTTTAGGAATGGTGGCATCGCCTTCGTTTCGTGGAACCACAGCGCAACAAACGGCTGTAATTTGGAACGGAATTAACATCAATTCGCAGCTCAACGGTCAAACCGATTTCAATGCAATTGTGAGTAACAATTACAATTCGATAGTGGTTCGCGCTGGCGGCGGAAGTTCCATTTATGGTTCGAGTGCCATTGGCGGAAGTATTCATTTGAACAATTCGGTCGAATTCAAAAAGCAATTGTCCAATCATCTTTTTGCGAGTTATGGAAGTTTCAACACGTTGAATGCCAATTATAAATTCATTGCTTCTGATGTCAAATGGAGTTCTCAAGTTGTAATTTCTAGAAACAGTTCAGACAATGACTATCCGTATTTAAACACCCATCTAAAAAACGAAAACGGGCAATACAAAAACACGAGTTTAAATGCCATTTTAGGCTATAAGTTCAATGCAAAAAGCCATTTGAAATTTTACAGTCAATGGTATGATGGAGAACGCAATTTTTCGGGAACACTCGCTGCACCTTCAAAAAGTAAGTACACCGATTTGAACTTTCGAAATTTAGCCGAGTTCATGGCAGAGCATCATGCTTTTGTTTCGACTGTTAAAGCCGCTTATTTGTCAGAGAAATATCAGTATTTTGAAGATAAAGACCAGCCTAATTTCAGTTTTGGAAAAGCAGAAACAGCTTTGTTGAAGTACGATTTGTTGTATCGTCTTTCACAGAAAATCACATTCAATACCTTATTGGATTACACTCATACTAAAGGTTTTGGTTCTGATTTGAATCAAAATAAAAGAGGAGTTTTTTCGAGTGTTTTTTTGATGAAACACCAGTTGCTGAATCAGTTGAGCTATGAAATTAATTTTAGAAAAGAAGTTACTAATAATTATGAAAGTCCGTTTTTGTATTCTCTCGGTTTGCACTACAATGCGACTAAAAACTACCATTTGAAGTTCAATTATTCTAAAAATTTCAGAATCCCAACTTTTAATGATTTGTATTGGCAACAAGGTGGAAACTCCAATTTACGACCTGAAACTGCACATCAATTCGAATTAAGTCAAGAAATTAAACTAAAAAATACTTCACTTTCTGTCACCGGATTTTACAATTCACTTACCGATTTAATCAGTTGGAAACCCAATGATACAGGTTTGTGGCAGCCAATTAATACGGAGAAAGTAACAGCCTACGGATTGGAAACCAATCTGAATTACAAGCGGAAACTGAATTCAAATCATACCATAGAATTGGTGGCGAATTATGCGTATACCATTTCAGAAAATGAACAAACACAAAAGCAACTCATCTACGTTCCGTATCATAAAATGACAGCAAGTGTTGCGTATTCGTATAAAAAAATCACTTTTTACAGCAATTATCTTTTTACCGGACAGGTTTTTACTTCGTTGGATAATGCTTATAAATTGAAAGAATACAATGTTGTCAATTGCGGAATTGAATACAATGTTTTAAAACAATTTACATTGGGTTTTAGAATGCAAAATGCCTTCAATGAAAATTATCAATCGGTAGCACAGCGACCTTTTCCTGGAAGAAATTACACACTAAACTTTAATATAAATCTTTAAATTATTATGAAATTGAAACAACTAGTACTGACTTTATTTTGTGGAGCTGCATTCTTTACTTCATGTAGCAATGACGACGAAACTACAGAAACTCCACTCGGAGCTTATGATAACGGTGTTTTGGTCCTAAATCAAGGCGGATTTGGCAACGGTAACGCCTCGATGTCCTACTTATCGGATGATTTGACGGTTTTTCAAGATAATATTTTTTCGCTTGTAAATCCGACAATAACATTAGGTGATACTGCTCAAGATGTTGGTTTTTACAATGAATTTGCTTATATCGTTTTGAATGTTTCGAATAAAATCGAAATTGTCAATCGCTATACAATGGCACACGTTGGAACTATTTCTACAGGTTTATCCAATCCGCGTTATATCGTTTTTGTGAATGGAAAAGGTTATGTTTCCAATTGGGGAAATGGTTCAAGTGCTTCTGATGATTATATTGCGGTGATTAATTTAGCGAATAATTCACTGTTAACTCCAATACCAGTTGCTGAAGGTCCGGAGCGAATGGCAGTTTATAATTCGAAAATTTATATTGCACATGCTGGAGGTTTCGGATTTGGTTCGACGGTTTCAGTTTTGAATACAACGAATAATTCTGTGGCATCAATCAATGTAGGAGACGTTCCAAATTCATTAGAAATCATCAACAATGATTTGTATGTTTTGAATGGAGGAAAACCATCGTGGTCAGGAACTGAGACTTCGGGTAGTTTATCTAAAATTAATTTAACTACTGATACAGTTTCGAATACCATCAATTTTACAGCTTCAACTCATCCTTCCAATCTGGATATTGAAAACGGTGATTGTTACTACACAGTCGATTCGGATGTTTTTAAAATGACTCTGACATCAAGCAGTTTTCCCACAACTCCCATTTTCAGTACAACCGATCAAGGCGTTTACGGAGTGTACAGTTTTGCTGTAAAAAATAATAAAGTATACGTTGGTGATGCAGGTGATTACAGCTCAAATGGTAAAATATACGTGTATACTGTGACAGGTGATTTGGTTTCAAGTAAAACGGTGGGTGTAATTCCGGCTGGGTTTTATTTTAATTAATTATTTGTTGAATTATGAATATTCAACTTGAAATTTTGAAATGTTGAAATAAAAAAAAGGCTTTCTAATGGAAAGCCTTTTTTTTATTTCAATTCGATATACATTTCACTTCGCAAGGGTTCAATTGTTTTTGAGTCAGAGCAATACATAAATGTTTTCTCTGGTTGTTGCATTATTCGACCGCTTGTAATAATTTGGTTGATGGCGGTTGCTAGCAATGGTTCGGTTGCATCACCAATTACACCCAAGTTACCGTAATCCTCTAATTGTTGAATCGTAGCAGTTAATCCGTTTTGATAATCGCCAAAACCATCGGCATTAACCGTTTTTAAAACGATAGGTTGCATGGCGTATTTGTGATTCGGATTCGCACCAGATTTTCCGAAATTTGGAGAATCGTATAAAGTAACAGAGCCCACATTTTTTCCGGTGGTTGTATCCCCAATTTGAATGACATCGATGTAGGATTTTAATCCGTTGATGACCAATTCGCTTGCGGAAGCCGTACTTTTGGTTGTTAAAATATATACTTTGGTAAGGTTTAAACTGTTCAATACACTTCCACTTCCGGTAGTTGTGGTAAAATAATTGAAGATCGAACTTGGGTTGTTTTGTAACCAGTACGCATCGAGTTTGGCATTCCATTGTTGTTTGGCAAAAACACTTCCCGTAAATTGACCTGTAATTAAACTGGCCAGACGAGTTGCAGTGGCAATTGAACCACCCGAATTGTAACGCAAATCGAGTACCAAATGCGTAATGTTTTGTGCTTTTAATTGTCCGAAAGCATCATTCAATTGGTTTTCGTATTGCGAATAAAATCCGTTGTACATTAAATAACCAATTTTTTTATTTCCTTGAACAAAAGTGTTGATTGCATACACCGGATTTTCGGCTAATTGTGTTTTGGTTAATGTTACTGATTGCCCGTTGGGTGTAATGTTTCCATTATCATAATCAGCTAAATTTAAAGTATAAGTAGTAGCAGAAAGAAGCGATTGGTAATTGCTTGCCGTTAAAGGAGTTCCGTTTACGGCATAAAATAGATCGCCGCGTTGAATGTTTTGGGTGGAGGCATTAGAGTTGGGAAGAATGTAGCGCACCCAACCAAAAATATCGGTTGAACTACCGTTTTTGTAACGCAAACCAAAGTCGACACCATTATTTAAAGTATTTCCCGAAAGAATACCTTCTAAAACATCATAATCACTGTAAATTACACTGAATCGATCGATGGAAGAATCAACGCGCAAACTATTGAATAAGGTAGTTGGATTGGAATAACCCGATAAAAAATCATTCAAGGCATCTTGATTAGCAAAACGGTCATCAGCCAAATTCGGAACATCGGTTTGCCACAAATAATATTGATTTAAACCTTTCCATATAAAGTTATTGACTTTTAGTTCTTCTGGAACGGACAAATCGTCTTTGGTGCAACTAATTCCTATTAAGAGCAGAAGAAATAGATTGGCTGCAATAAGTTTCTTTTTCATGTTCAAACTTTTTTATTTCAAATTTAAACTTTTTTTTGATGCTATGGAATATTTTTTAGCCCCGATTGAGGCAAGTATCCTTTTTTGAATTATATATCTCCACTACAATCGATGTGATAAAAAAGATACTGCTGAAAGCGGGAAAATGGATTACAAAAAAAGCCCAAGCCATTTGCTTCAAAAAAAAAAATTACATTTACTGTAACAAAATAAAATGTGTCTCGTCTTCACTATATAACAAGCAATCAACATGAACCAAAACGAATTTTTAACCATCATTACTCCGTTTAAGGACAAAGTGTTTAGAATGGCTAAGCGGTTGCTTGTGAGTAGAGAAGAAGCAGAAGATGCTACTCAAGAAGTTCTGGTGAAATTGTGGAATAAAAACGAAAGTTTGGGCGAATTAAAAAGCGTAGAAGCAATGGCAATGACAATGACTAAGAATTATTGTTTGGATCAGTTGAAATCGAAACGCGCCTCGAACCTAACGTTAGTACACAGTAATTACTCTTCGAATGAGGCTGGTTTGCAAAAGAAAATGGAAGATGCAGACAGTTGGAATTGGGTAGAAAAAATAATAAACGATTTGCCCGAACAACAAAAGTTGATTGTTCAAATGCGAGAAATTGAAGAAATGGAATTTGAAGAAATTGGCAACATATTAGAAATGAACGAAACGGCAGTGCGAGTTGCCCTTTCGAGAGCGAGAAAAACGATTAGAGAAACAATGACACAAACCCATAATTATGGAATTAGTTAGAATAGAACAGTTAATAGACAAGTACTTTGAAGGTCAAACCAGTATTGCCGAAGAAAGAGAATTGAAGGCCTATTTTTCTTCTTCTGATGTTGCGCAGCATTTAGAGCAATACCGCGATGTGTTTGGTTACTTCACCCAAGCCAAAGAACACCAATTTACAAAATCGGTTCCATTACAACCTAGAAAACAGTTTAATGTAGTGTGGTTATCGATTGCTGCAAGTATTGTTATCGTGTTTGGAGTAGTCACTTTTAGATTTTTAGGAACTGAAGAAGTACAACCCGCAGGAGAATTAGGAACGTATGATAATCCGGAGTTGGCCATGGCAGAAACACAAAAAGCCTTGGATTTAGTTTCAGAGAAGTTAAATGTTGGCATAGAAAGTGTAAGTTATATTAACGAATACGAGAGTACCAAAAACAAAATTTTTAAAAAGTAAATTAGTAATCAATCGCTCAAGCGAACAGTTAAAAAATAGAAATCATGAGAAAATTAGTAGTAGTAATCGCTTTGTTTTTAATGTCAAGCAGTCTTTTTGCACAACAATCAGTATTTGACAAATTCGACAACGACGAACAAATTCAAACGGTTATTGTAAGCAAAAAAATGTTTTCAATGATCAGTAAAATGGATGTGAAAGACAAAGAGTCGCAACAATACGTGAATTTGATCAAAAAATTAGAAAACCTAAAGGTGTTTGTAACCAACAACACCAAAAAAGCGGCCGATATGAAAGCCACTGCAGATAAATACTTAAAGACTGCTGGTTTAGATGAATTGATGCGCATCACAGAAAAAGGTAAAAGCGTAAAAATTTATGTAAAATCAGGCGCAACCGATTCACAAGTAAAAGAACTATTAATGTTTATTGAAGGTTCTGGAAAAGAAGAAACCGTATTGATGTCGTTAACCGGAAATTTTGACTTAGATGAATTGTCAGCTTTGACTGATAAAATGAAATTGCCTGGTGGTGCTGAGTTAGAAAAAGCAGGAAAAGGAAGAAAATAATAGGCAAAACCTCATAGTTCACTGTGAGGTTTTTTAAAATTGTAATCATGAGATACATAGTATATTTAGCGATAGCGGCAAGTTTACTTTTAGTTAGTTGCAACAGTGAGCCCACTCTTCAAAAGTTTTTTGTAGAGAATTCTGAAAAGAAAGATTTTATTGCGTTGGATGTGTCTTCAGATATATTGAGGTTGGATGAGACTTCGTTGACATCAGAGCAAAAGCAAGCACTAGACGCTTTTGATAAAGTAAACATCATTGCTTTTAAATCGACCGATAAAAACCAAAAAGAATACCAAGCCGAGAAAGCCAAATTGAACGGTATTTTGAAAAAAGAAGAATACCAACAATTGATTAAAGTAGGTTCAGGAAGTCAAGGTGCTTCTATAAGTTTTGTAGGTACAGAAGATAAAATCGACGAGTTTATTTTGTACGCCAATAAGAAAGAAAACGGTTTTGCGGTAATCAGAGTAACCGGAGATGAGATGAACCCTACGCACATCATGACCATGTTGTCATTATTGCAAAAATCCAATATCGATTTAGAGCAGCTGAAGCCTTTACAAGGTTTGATGCAATAAATATAAAGTTGAGTTTAGTTGTTAAAAAAAACCGATTCCATAACAGAATCGGTTTTTTTTATTTTTTGAAGTATTTGAACGGAACAAACAGCATCCCAAAACATTCTCCATCTTCTTTGCCAATGTGTTTGTGGTGCATTTTGTGTGCTCTGCGAACGCCTTTTGCATAAATATTATCGGCATTTCGGAACAATTTGAATCGTTGGTGAATGAAGATATCGTGAACGATAAAATAAGCCAATCCGTAAGCAAATATTCCCAATCCAATCGAAATACCAATTTCTAAAATATTGTACTTCCAAAGCAAGAAACAACCAATACTCACAACAGCGTAAAAGATGAAAAAAGCATCGTTGCGCTCAAACCACGAATCGTGATCTTTTTTGTGATGATCAGCGTGCAAAACCCATAAAAATCCGTGCATAACGTACTTATGAGTGAACCACGCCATGAATTCCATGATGCAAAAGGTGAGTATAAAAACCAAGATATGAATCCACATACTATTTTATTTTAACAATTTTATTTTTTATTTTTTTGTGTGCCTAATCCCGCTTTATGCTTCAAGATTTTTCATTTAATCCTTTTTTTGTAAGCTCTAAAATGAGCTTCCGTTGGTCGCTTTTTTAGAGCAACAAAAAATAGGCTTTCATTTCAAAATGCTTTCCGCTGCAATCGGGGGCAAATTGCGTGTTTCATCAGAACACATATTTGTAATCTACAAAATATTCAATCGATAATTCACATAACAACGCGCCAATAAACCTACTTTTTGATAATCCGGAACTCTGATGCGCGTGTTTTTGATTTCCATTGAAGGCGTTTTCTTCAATTTTGACAATAATTTTTTGTAATAGATGTACGCTGTATACACTCCGAATTTGGCTTCAATAGGCAATTTTACAATTCCTTGGTAACCGGCTTCAAAATCGGCTTCAATTTCTTTGATGATTTCGTTTTTTGAGGTTTCATCTAAACGCGATAAATCGGTATTAGGGAAATACGTTCGACTCAAATCTTCGTAATCTGCTTTCAAATCGCGTAAAAAATTCACTTTTTGAAACGCCGAACCCAATCGCATGGCCGATTGCTCTAATTCATTGTATTTGCTGTTATCACCATTTACAAAAACTTTTAAACACATCAGTCCAACCACATCCGCCGATCCATAAATGTATTCGTTGTATTCTTCGTAAGTCGTATATTTTGATTTGACCAAATCCATTTTCATGCTTTTCATAAAAGCCTGAATCAATTCAGACGGAATTTGGTATTTATGAACCGTATATTGAAACGAATTCAAAACCGGATTCAAACTGATTTTATTTTGTAAAGCAGTTTCTAAGTCTTTTTCAAACAAATCAAAGAGTAATTCCTTATTGTAATCGTGAAAAGTATCTACAATTTCATCGGCAAACCGCACAAATCCGTAAATATTGTAAATGTCTTGGCGAATGCTTGGCGCTAGCATTTTTACGGCACTTGCAAACGAAGTACTGTACATTTTAGTTACATTTTTGCTGCATTCAAAAGATACGGTGTCAAAAATAGATTTCATAAAAAAAACTCTTTAAAATTTAGCTGTATTTACGTATTAAATCGGCAACCAGTTTACCCGAAATCAACGATGGCGGAACACCTGGACCAGGAACTGTCAATTGACCAGTAAAATAGAGACTGTCTACTTTTTTACTTTTCAATTTGGGTCTTAAAAATGCTGTTTGTAATAGCGTGTTGGCCATTCCATAGGCATTTCCTTTATATGAATTGTAGTCTTTTATGAAATCATTTACACAAAATGACTCCTTAAAGATAATGTTATTTTTTAAATTTTGTTGTGTTAATTTTTCTAAACGGGTAATAATTTTTTCAAAGTACGCTTCTCTAATCTCATTAGTATCATTCAAATTGGGCGCAAGTGGAATTAAAAATATGGCTGCTTCTTTTCCTTCTGGAGCCGAATTTTCATCTGTTTTGGAGGGAAAGCTGGCATAAAACAAAGGCTCTTCCGGCCATTTTGGATTGTCATAAATGTCTTTGGCGTGTACATCAAAATCAACATCAAAAAACAAAGAATGATGTTCTACATTGATTATTTTTTTATCGAAACCTACATAAAATAGGAGCGAGGATGGAGCAAACACTTTTTTGTCCCAGTATTTTTCGGAATACACACGGTGGTTTTCGTCTAATAAAGTTTCCGAATGATGGTAATCAGCACCCGAAAGCACTACATCTGCGGCAATGAATTCGCCATTTACTTTAAGGCCAATCGCCTTTTTATTTTCAACTACAATCTTTTCAACATTGGCATTCGTTTGTATCGTTACACCTAATTCTTTGGCTAATTGTTCCATTGCTAGAATTACAGAGTACATTCCGTTTTTAGGATGCCACGTTCCCAATCCGAAATCAGCGAAGTTCATAAAACTATAGAATGATGGAGTATCAGACGGTTTTGCACCCAAAAATAAAACAGGAAATTCTAAAATTTGAACCAGTTTTTTATTTTTAAATCGCTTTCGAATGTCTCTTGATATATTGCTAAAAAACTGATTTACCTTTAAAGCAGTTTGAATAGTCACTAATTCGAGTGGGGAAACACCCGGACGATACACTAAATCTTTTATGGCGATGTCGTAATTACTTTGAGCTTCTTTCATAAAGGAAGCCAATTGACTTCCGCTTCCCGATTCAATGGATTCGAAAGTTTTTATTATTTCAGGTAGATTATCGGCAATAGTTACAAATTCATTGACACCAAAATATACTTGGTAGGCAGGAGAAAGTTTTATCAGTTGGTAATAATCGGATGGTTTTTTATTAAAATCGCTAAAGAAGCGTTCAAAAACATCGGGCATCCAATACCAAGTCGGACCAATATCAAACGTAAAACCGTCTTTTTTAAGTTGACGTGCTCTTCCTCCAATGGTGCTGTTTTTTTCGTAAATGGTTACTGAGTTACCGTCTTTAGCGAGATAACAACTGGCTGCTAATGCGGAAAACCCCGAGCCTATTATTTTAATTTCTTTTTTCATAATTGTTTAACAAATATAATAAAAAGTTAAACAAAATCATGATTTTAAGATAACTTTATAACTTTTGAGAGAAGGCATCAATTGAATTGAATATCTGAATTTTATTAGAGTAATTTTTTGAATTTATATATTCTGTCATTCTTCCCAAAAGCCATAACTCGGTTTCATCACCCAATAGTTTGCTTTTTAGATCAGCAATGTAGTCATTAATTTCTGATTTATTTGGCTCAACAGTAGCGTAACAAACAAAAACAATGTTGTCAAAATACTTTTTGACGTCTTGTAGACTAGAAGTTGGGACGCTTTCGCCAAGATAAATGGTTTTGTAGCCATTGAGTAAAATTTCATAATTGAGGTACATTAATCCCAATTCATGAATTTCGTTTGAAGGCAAATACAAAACAAAGAGTTTGTCTGTTTTAATGACAGGCTCTATTTGAAGCTTTTCGGTATTGATTAGAATTTTCTGCTTGATTAAGTAGCTGATGAAATGCTCGTGAGCTGGTGTGATAGTTTCTGCTTGCCACAAAAAACCTATTTCTGTTATCAAAGGAATAAATACTTCATAAAATATTTCTCGGAATGATTTTTCGGAAAGAAGTTGATCGTATGTGTTGAAGAAAAGTGTTTGGTCAAAATTCATCATGGCTAACTTAAACGAACTAATAGCATGATTTTTTGCGTTTTTTTCAGATACTATTTCTCTTACAAGTGAATTGATTTTATCATTGTGAAGTTTAGATATTTTGGAAATTTTGTAACCATAATCATGTAACAATGTTATATTCAATAGTTTTTGAAGAGAAGATAAATCATATAATCTGATGTTGGTATCAGTGCGCATTGGCTGAAGCACATCATATCTTTTTTCCCATATTCTAATGGTGTGAGCCTTAATTCCAGAAAGGTTTTCAAGGTCTTTTATACTGAATGAGCTTTTAATGTTGTTCATGATTTAAATAAAAAAGTTAAACAAAATTAATCAATTTATTTAAACAACAACTTTTATTTAGGAATTATTTGTGTTTTGATGATAAAATTTATGTGCAAAGTGAATTGGAAATCAAGAGCTAGTAATTAAATACATTATTAAAATTCTCTTGTAAGATTTTAGCATGAATAAAAAAACACCTAGTAAAAAACAAATCTATTTGTTCTTTAATTTGGTGTTTTATTCAATGTGACCACGATCAGATTCGAACTGACACGTCTTGCGACACCACCCCCTCAAGATGGCGAGTCTACCAATTTCTCCACGTGGCCAAATAAAAAAAGCATTCGCTAAACGAACGCTTTTTGTGACCCGACTGGGGCTCGAACCCAGGACCCCAACATTAAAAGTGTTGTGCTCTACCAACTGAGCTATCGAGTCATTGCATTCTTAAAATTTTAAATGATGGTCATTTTGTGACCCGACTGGGGCTCGAACCCAGGACCCCAACATTAAAAGTGTTGTGCTCTACCAACTGAGCTATCGAGTCATTTTAATTTCTTGAATGCGGGTGCAAATATAAGGCGTTATTATTTATTTTTCAAAGCAATTTTATTTTAAATTTACCTTTTTTTAATATTCATTCCTAATACCTTAGAATATAAGGATTTATTGATATGTGTAAACTAGTTTTGGTGGGTTATATGGGTAGCGGAAAGTCGGTTTTAGCAAAAAAACTGGCTGAAAAATTAAACATTTCCTTCGTTGAGTTGGATGATTTGATTGAAGAAAAAGCAAAAATGACCATCAAAACTATTTTCTCAGACAAAGGTGAATTGTATTTCCGAAAATTAGAGCATCAATTGTTTTTAGAAAAAATGGAATCTAACGAATCCTTTGTTTTGAGTACTGGAGGAGGAACGCCTTGTTATTTCAATAATCATGAAGTTTTAAAACAAACAGATTCAGTTTCAATTTATCTAAAAGCATCCATAGACACACTTTATTCTCGACTTAAAAATCAAAGAGAAAGCCGGCCATTATTGGCGCAACTTGGCGAAGGTGAGTTGAGAGAATTTATTGCTAAACATTTGTTTGAAAGAAGTTACTTCTATAATCAAGCCAAACACATCGTTGTAGTAGATGATAAATCAATTGACGATATTGTAAAGGAAATAGAGAAGTTCTTACTCTAGGTAAGCGTATGAATTGTCTTTTTCAAATACAACAGTGACGTGTTCCTTAGATGAAGTAGATAACGAAATTCCTTTAAAATCAGCTTTTACAGGATATTTTTTATGATTTCGGTCAACAAGAACAGCGGTTTTGAATTTTTTGGTTGGAACATCAAGAAAATGCTTTACACCATAAATTAATGTAGTTCCAGAATTCAGTACATCATCTACTAAAATTAATCCTTTGTTTTTGTATTCATCGCTGCTGATTGATGTTGTTATTTCAGAATTTGGATTTTGCTTATTAATTTTTACTTCACACAAGTTCACCTTTATAGCCGATATTTGCTCAATTTCTTTGGCAATTTTTGTCGCCAAAATGTATCCATTTGAAGCAATTCCCGCAATAATAATTGAATCTTCATCAATAAATGTCTCATACACTTGATACGCAATTCTCTTAATAATATGATTGATTTGCAAATCAGAGAGGATAATGTTTTGGCTCATAGTGTTATTTTTTGGTAAAGATAAAAAAGAGTTCGTTTTCTTTTCTTGGTTTTATAGAATTATATGCAGTTTCCAATTTCTTGATGGTTAAATAATTGGAAAATAGATTTTGATACTCATTGATAGAGCCTCCAAATGGCGGACCAACTTCAGTCAAAGGGAACTGAAATAATAACCCTATAAGTTTGCCATTTGGCTTGAGAAGAGAATGCATTTTTTCGACATATTTTGACCGTAAATTTACATCCAAAGCACAGAAAAAGGTCTGTTCTACTATTAAATCGAAGTTGTCCTCTAAATCGAAAAAATCCCCAAAAATAAAAAAATTATCGTCAATATTTGGGAGTTTCTCTTTCAAGTTTTGTATCGGAGTTTGGGCATAATCCAATACAAAAACATTAGTAAACCCATTATTGACTATATATTCAAACTCGTAACCATTTCCGGCTCCTGGAATTAAAATTTTTATGTTTTTATCGGGTAGTTGATCAAAGTATTCTTTCAAAGGTGTAGTTATACCTCCACAATCCCAACCAATATCGTTGTTTTGATAGCGGTTTTCCCAATAATCACTATTCAGTTTCATCATCATTTACATTAAATTCAAAGTCTTCTAAATCACGACGGTCTTTTTTGGTTGGTCTGCCATCACCAGTTCTTCTGTAGTGTTCTTTAGATAATTTCAGCAATTCCAAATGGGCAAAGGATTCAGCCGGAGTTTCGTCTTTTCTATAAACATCAACTAACTTAGCACCAATTCTATTTTGCGGAACATCTAAAACGGTAATGATATAATTAATCTGATCTTTTCTAAATGTTATTTTATCGCCCGGAAACACTTCTTTTGAGGCCTTAGCAACTTGACCATTTACGGTTATGTGATTCTTCTTGCACGCTTCGGTTACCATGTTTCTGGTTTTGTAGTACCTCACACACCATAAGTATTTATCTACTCTCATTTTTTTTCTAAATTCGGCGTTAAATAGTTTACAAAAATAAATCAATATTGTATCTTGCGACCAAATTTTAAAATTATTATGAAAAAAGTTTTTAACTTACTTTTTCTGTTTTCCATGGCAGGAATAATTGTCTCTTGTAACAAGAATGATGATGATGAGCCAACTCCACTTCGTGATTATGCAGAACAGTATGCAACTGATTTAGCCGACATTGAAGAATATTTGCAAACACATTATATTGAATCGGTTACTAACAATCCGGGTCAACCTGATGATCAAGATATTAAATTGACATTGATTCCTAGTGGTGGTTCTCAAACCTCAATTTGGGATCAAACTACTTATCCATTGTCATTTATAAATGTTGAATCTAATGATATTACTTATAAAGTTTATTATTTGAAAATGCGTGAAGGAACAGGTTCAAATAGTAAAACTCCAACTAATTACGATAGTGTTTTAGCCGCATACAAAGGAAATCTTTTGGATGATACAGTTTTTGAAACAAATAATTACCCAACAAGTTATTTCAATTTAGGTGGAGTCATCAAAGGATGGAGTGAATTATTTCCAAAATTTAAAACGGGTAGCTACCAAGTCAATGGAGATGGAACCTTATCGTATTATGATTTTGGATCTGGTGTGTTCTTTATTCCTTCAGGATTAGCTTATTATAATTCAACCAGAGCCAGTATACCAGCTTATTCACCATTAATATTCAGTGTTAAATTGTATGAAGTTCAACGTGTCGATCATGATTCAGATGGAATATTTTCGTATCAAGAAGATGTTAATGGTGATGGTTATTTAAGAGATAATGACACTACTTATGAGGACGACACCGACCAAGACGGCACACCTAATTTCTTAGATCGAGATGATGATGGGGATAATTATTTGACTAAAAATGAATTGAAATACATTATAAACGGAATTACTTATTATTATCCTTATGATGGAGCTTTAGTTGATGACCCGGTAACACCGCAAAATGAGACTTATGGGATTCCAAGAGCATTTACAGGTCCACTTTTAAATCCGTCTCTTCCAGAATCTGAAACCAATAAACGTCAGCCTCTTCCTGAAGATTATACAGATTCTAATAGATTGAGAAGGCATTTAGATGCGAATTGTAAACCGCCTTATCAATAATATAAACTCATAAAAAAAACCAGTTTTGTTGAAACTGGTTTTTTTTATGAGTTTATATTTTATTTAGAATCACTTTCTCTTCAATGCCTTTTGTACAGCTTCTACAATTGCCTGATTGTTGAGTTTGTATTTTTCCATTAGTTGTTCCGGTGTTCCACTTTCTCCAAACGAATCCTGAACGGCAACAAATTCTTGTGGTTTCGGATTGTTTAAAGCTAAAGTTCGAGCTACGCTTTCTCCTAAACCGCCTAAAATATTATGCTCTTCAGCAGTCACTACACAACCTGTTTTGGCCACCGATTGTAAAATAGCTTCCTCGTCTAACGGCTTTATGGTATGAATGTTAATTACTTCAGCAGAAATTCCTTTTGCTTCCAATGCTTCAGCTGCCACTAATGCTTCCCAAACCAAATGACCTGTAGCGATAATGGTTACATCGGTTCCTTCGTTTAAAAGAATTGCTTTGCCAATTACAAACGGTTCATCTGCAGGCATAAAATTAGGAACTACTGGGCGACCAAAACGCAAATAGGCCGGACCGTGATGATCGGCCAATGCAATTGTTGCTGCTTTAGTTTGATTGTAATCGCACGTGTTGATAACGGTCATTCCAGGCAACATTTTCATCAAGCCAATGTCTTCTAGTATTTGGTGTGTTGCTCCGTCTTCTCCTAATGTTAATCCGGCGTGTGAAGCACAAATTTTTACATTTTTATCCGAGTAAGCTACTGATTGACGAATCTGATCGTATACTCTTCCTGTCGAAAAGTTAGCGAATGTTCCTGTGAACGGAATTTTGCCTCCAATGGTCAAACCAGCAGCAATTCCGATCATGTTGGCCTCTGCAATTCCCACTTGGAAAAAACGCTCTGGGTGATTTTTTTTGAAATCGTCAAATTTTAACGACCCAATCAAGTCGGCGCACAATGCAACGACATTTTCATTTTTTTGTCCGAGTTCGGTCATTCCTGCTCCAAACCCTGAACGAGTATCTTTACTTCCTGTATTTTCGTATTTTTTCATTTTTTAATGCTATAAGCTTTAGGCTTTGGGCAATAGGCATACAGCCTAATGCTTAAGCTTAAAGCAATTTTAATAATCGCCTAAAGTTACTGGGTTTTGTTCTAATGCTTTTGCTAATTGCTCGTCATTAGGAGCTTTTCCGTGCCAAGCATGAGTATGCATCATATAATCAACTCCATTACCCATTTCGGTATACAATAAAACGCAAACGGGTTTTCCTTTTCCGGTTTTCGATTTGGCATCGTTCATAACAGCAATAATGGCTTCAATATTGTTGCCTTCTTTGATTTCTAAAACCTCCCAATCAAAAGCTTCAAATTTGGCTCTTAGACTTCCCATATTCAAAACCTCGTCTGTGGTTCCGTCAATTTGTTTTCCGTTTACATCAACGGTAGCAATTAAATTGTCTATTTTTTTAGCAGAGGCATACATGATGGCTTCCCAATTTTGACCTTCTTGCAATTCACCATCACCGTGAAGTGAATAGATTAAATGATTATCGTTGTTTAACTTTTTGGCTTGTGCAGCACCAATAGCAACTGATAAACCTTGTCCTAACGAACCCGATGCCATACGAACTCCAGGTAAACCTTCGTGTGTAGTTGGGTGACCTTGTAGTCTCGAATTGAGTTTTCTAAATGTAGCCAATTCGCTCACTGGGAAATAGCCGCTACGTGCTAAAACACTGTAAAAAACAGGTGAAATATGACCGTTGGAAAGGAAGAAAATATCTTCACCAGTTCCGTTCATATCAAAACCTTCTTTGCGGTTCATGAGGTTTTGGTATAATGCAACAAAAAATTCAGCACAACCCAAAGAACCTCCGGGATGACCTGAATTTACAGCATGTACCATTCGAAGAATGTCTCTTCGTACTTGTGTAGTTAAGTCGTGTAATTGTTGTGTGTTCGACATTGTTTGTAGTTAAAATTTAATGCCTCAAAAGTAAAAGTAATTTTAAAGGTTGGCAAATGAATTTTTTAGAAGTTATTAAAGGTTGTAAACAATGATAAACCTCTTTTTAGGATTGATTTTTTGAGAAGCTCTGCCGCGTGAGTGATAGAAGCGGCATCCTCCCGTTGCGAGGCACGAAGCAATCTGGGAGATACAGCGTATAGCACGGTGCCGATGGACAAAAACAAGTTTGCAAAACGTAGTTTTTGCCCATCGGGGCACGCCCAAATAAATCACAATTGAATTCAAAAATGTTAAATAAAATCCTAAATCACGATGCTAAAAATGGAAATAATTTATCTTTGCCGTCCATATACGACAAAATGAAATTCGATTTACTACAGAAAGATCCCAATTCGAAAGCCAGAGCAGGAAAAATTACCACCGATCATGGTGTAATTGAAACTCCCATTTTTATGCCTGTTGGAACGGTTGCTTCGGTAAAAGGAGTACACCAACGCGAGTTAAAAGAAGAGATCAATCCCGATATAATTTTAGGAAACACTTACCATTTGTATTTGCGTCCGCAGACGACTATTTTAGAACAAGCGGGCGGATTGCATAAATTTATGAATTGGGACCGTAATATATTGACTGATTCGGGTGGATATCAAGTGTATTCATTATCCGCCAATCGAAAAATAAAGGAAGAAGGAGTAAAATTTAAGTCGCATATTGACGGTTCGTACCACGTTTTTACACCCGAAAATGTGATGGAAATTCAGCGTACGATTGGTGCTGATATCATCATGGCTTTTGATGAATGTACACCGTATCCGTGCGATTATCGTTATGCACAACGCAGCATGCACATGACACACCGTTGGTTGGATCGATGCATTACTCATCTGGAAAAAGTACCTTTCAAATACGGATTTGAGCAAACGTTTTTTCCGATAGTTCAAGGAAGCACATACAAAGATTTGCGCAGACAATCGGCAGAATACATCGCCAACGCAGGTCAACAAGGCAATGCTATTGGTGGATTATCAGTGGGTGAACCGGCCGAAGAAATGTATGCAATGACCGAAGTAGTGTGTGAAATACTTCCCGAAGACAAACCGCGTTATTTAATGGGAGTTGGTACTCCGATAAATATTTTGGAGAACATTGCACTCGGAATCGATATGTTTGATTGTGTGATGCCAACACGAAATGCTAGAAACGGAATGTTGTTTACGGCCAACGGAACCATCAACATTAAAAATAAGAAGTGGGAAAATGATTTTTCACCTGTTGATGAAATGGGAACTACTTTTGTGGATAGAGAATATACGAAAGCCTATTTGCGTCATCTTTTTGCTGCGAATGAATACTTAGGAAAACAAATTGCTACCATTCATAATTTAGGTTTTTATATGTGGTTGGTTCGTGAAGCCAGAAAGCATATATTAGCAGGAGATTTTAGAGTTTGGAAAGACCAGATGGTGAAACAGATGAGTCAACGATTATAACTGTTTGTAGTTTATGGTTTATAGTTAATTTAATAACCATAAACCACAAACCATAAACCATAAACCTTATTGATGCTAAAAATAATTGACAAATACATACTAAAACGCTACTTGACTACATTCTCAGTGATGTTGTTGATGTTCATTCCGATTGGGATTGTAATCGACGTTTCTGAAAAGGTGAACAAGATGATTGAGAACAAAGTTCCGTTTAAGGAAATTGCCTCGTATTATGTAGATTTTACTATTTATTTTGCCAATTTACTTTTCCCGATATTCTTGTTCTTATCGATTATATGGTTTACGTCTAAACTAGCTAATAATACTGAAATTATCGCCATTTTAAGTTCTGGTATTTCGTTTACGCGTTTCATGCGTCCGTATATTTTTGGAGCAGTAATCGTATCGGTTTTTGCTTTGGTGATGGGAATTTTCTTTGTCCCAAAAGCATCCGAAGGATTCAAGAATTTTAGGTACATGTACTTGATTGGTGGTGGTCGGAGTGAAATGCGAGACGATAGCGATGTGTACCGTCAAATCAGCGAGAGCGAATACATTTATGTGAGTAATTTCAACACCGTTTCGAAGATTGCGTTCAATTTTTCGTTGGAGAAATTCGATAAGGGAAAAATGGTCTACAAAATCACTGCTGATCGATTGAAATGGAACGAGAAAGACAGTACTTATTCAATGTTCAACTACAAGAAAAGAAAGATTGGTGAGTTGAATGATATTTTTGAAACTGCCGAGAAAAAAGATACTGTTTTTAATTTTGAGATTGAAGATTTAACACCAGTTGTTTATATTGCAGAAACGCTTCCTTACGATGAATTACTTGATTTTATTGAAAAAGAAAGATCAAGAGGCTCTACAAACATCAATAGGTATTTGGTAGTGTTGTACAAAAAATTCAGTATTCCTGTTGCTGCATTCATTTTAACTATTATTGCTGTTGCGGTTTCTTCCATGAAACGTAGAGGTGGAATGGGAATGAACTTAGCCATCGGAATTGTTTTGGCGTTTGCCTTTGTCTTTTTGGATAAAATTTTTGGAGTTTTAGCCGAGAAATCGGCCGCTCCACCTATCATAGCCGTTTGGGTTCCTAATATCGTTTTTGGGATTCTAGCCATATACTTACTTCGCAATGCTAAGCGATAATGCAAAAAGCTATTTACAACTTCATTTGATAGTATTCATTTGGGGATTTACCGCAATTTTAGGTCGGTTAATCACTCTTGATGCTTTGCCGTTAGTATGGTTTAGAATGTTGTTTGCCGTAGCTTTTATCTTTATTTATATTCGGAATTATAAAATTGGAATAAAAATTCCCCGTAAAATTATCTTAAAATTCTTAGTCGCCGGATTAATCATTGCGCTCCATTGGTTTACTTTTTTCCGAGCTATTAAAGTTTCTAATGTTTCAATCACTTTAGCGTGTTTATCGACAGGTGCTTTTTTTACATCATTAATCGAACCAATTTTTTTTGGAAAGAAAATAGTTTGGTATGAAATTTTTTTCGGAATCATAGTTGTATTCGGACTTACCATAATTTTTAAAGTAGAAAGTAATTACATAGAAGGAATACTATTGGCTTTGTTGTCGGCCTTTTTATCGGCATCATTTGCAGTGATTAATAGTAAATTTGTTCAGACGTTCGACCCAACAGTAATTTCATTTTATGAACTATCAGGTGGTGTTTTGTTTTTTTCTGTCTTTTTGTTGTTAGGTAATAGTTTAAATGCCGAATTCTTCCTGTTGTCAATGAGAGATTTAATTTGTTTACTGATTCTTAGTTCGGTGTGTACAGCCTATGCTTTTATTGCATCTACTGCAGTGATGAAATTCTTGAGCCCATACACCGTAATGCTTACCATCAATTTGGAACCTATTTACGGAATCATTTTAGCCGTTTTAATTTTCAAAGATAAAGAGCAAATGAGTAACGGATTTTATTTTGGAGCATTGATTATTTTAACAACTGTCATCCTTAATGGTATAATCAAAAGCAGAAAAAAAGTGGATAAATAATAGAATTTTATCTACAAAATAGTACTTATTATTTTATATTTGTAAAACAAACGAATACTAAATTATCAAATTAAATTATGGAATATTTAGATTTTGAACTTCCTATTAAAGAGCTTGAAGATCAGTTGGATAAATGTCAGATTATTGGACTTGAATCGGATGTAGATGTTACCAATACATGCAAACAAATTGAGAAGAAATTAGAAGAAACTAAACGAAAAATATATAAAAACCTTACGGCATGGCAACGTGTACAATTGTCGCGTCACCCCAATCGTCCGTATACAATGGATCATATTAATGCCTTGTGTGGGGACACTTTCTTAGAGCTTTTTGGCGACAGAGGTTTTAAAGACGACAAAGCAATGGTGGGCGGTTTAGGTAAAATTGACGGTCAATCGTTTATGATTGTAGGTCAACAAAAAGGATACAATACCAAAACTCGTCAATACCGTAACTTTGGTATGGCCAATCCAGAAGGTTACCGTAAAGCGTTGCGCTTGATGAAAATGGCTGAGAAATTTGGAATTCCAGTAGTTACTTTCATCGATACTCCAGGAGCTTATCCTGGTTTGGAAGCCGAAGAACGCGGACAAGGTGAAGCCATCGCTCGCAATATTTTAGAAATGTGTCGCTTAAAAGTGCCCATTATTTGCGTAATTGTAGGAGAAGGTGCGTCAGGTGGCGCATTGGGAATTGGTGTTGGAGATCGTGTTTTAATGATGGAAAACACTTGGTATTCAGTTATTTCTCCTGAATCGTGTTCTTCAATTCTATGGAAAAGTTGGGAACACAAAGAAACAGCAGCTGAGGCCTTGAAACTGACTTCAACCGACATGAAAAAACAAAAGTTAGTAGACGATGTGATTCCGGAACCACTTGGAGGAGCACATTACGACAGAGAAACTACTTTCAAAACAGTACAACAATACATTACAAAAGCCTACAACGAATTGAAAGATTTATCAACAACTGAGCTAGTGGCTCAAAGGATGGATAAATACAGTAAAATGGGCGAGTTCAAAGAGTAAAATCTTACAAAAAAAGGTCTAACCGTCTCGTCAATAACGAGGCGGTTTTTTTTTGGTTGTTAACAAAAAACAATTAGTTATAAACAATAAATTGTAATAACTAAAGTTCATTAAAACTACAGAATTGGTTACTTTCGCTCTATGGAAAATTTGAAGAATATAAACCCAATAAAAGTAGATAAAACTACTATCATTAACTTAGAAAAAGGAAAATTACCACCACAAGCACTCGACCTTGAAGAGGCGGTTTTAGGTGCTATGATGATTGATAAAAAAGGAGTTGATGAGGTAATCGATATTCTTCAGTCGGATGCTTTTTATAAAGACGCTCACAAACACATTTTTGAAGCTATTTTTCAGTTATTCACAGATTCTCAGCCTATTGACTTATTAACAGTTTCTTCTCAGCTAAAAAAGAACGGTAAATTAGAATTAGCGGGCGGTGATTTTTACTTAATACAACTGACACAAAAGATTTCCTCTTCGGCGCACATTGAATTTCACTCGCGCATTATTTTGCAAAAATACATTCAGCGTAGTTTAATCCGTATTTCATCTGAAATCATTGAAGAATCGTACGATGAAACAACAGATGTATTTGATTTGTTAGACAAAGCCGAATCCAAATTATACGAAGTTACACAAGGAAACATCAAGCGAAGTTCGGAAACGGCTCAAAGTTTGGTAATTCAGGCCAAAAAACGAATTGAAGAAATTGCCAATAAAGAAGGTTTATCCGGAATCGCAACTGGTTTTGAAAAATTGGATAAAGTAACATCGGGTTGGCAACCTTCTGATTTGATTATTATTGCGGCTCGTCCGGGTATGGGTAAAACAGCTTTCGTACTTTCTATGGCGCGAAATATGGCAATCGATTTTGGTCACCCAGTTGCGCTTTTTTCCTTAGAGATGTCATCCGTTCAATTAATTACGCGTTTGATTTCATCAGAAACCGGACTCTCATCTGAAAAACTACGTACAGGAAAATTAGAAAAACACGAATGGGAGCAATTAAGCGTGAAAGTGCGCGATCTTGAAAAAGCGCCACTGTATATCGATGATACACCATCACTTTCTATTTTTGATTTGCGTGCTAAAGCACGTCGTTTATCATCGCAACACGGAATCAAATTAATCATCGTCGATTACCTTCAATTGATGACTGCTGGTGGAAACGGAAAAGGTGGAGGCAATCGTGAGCAAGAAATTTCAACCATTTCCCGTAACTTAAAAGCATTGGCCAAAGAATTGGAAGTTCCAGTTATTGCATTGTCTCAGTTGTCGCGTGCTGTTGAAACTCGTGGTTCAAGCAAACGACCATTGCTTTCGGATTTACGTGAATCGGGTGCAATTGAGCAAGATGCTGATATTGTATCGTTCATTTACCGACCAGAATACTATAAAATTGATGAATGGGACGACGACGAACAATCGCCAACTCAAGGTCAAGCCGAATTCATCATTGCCAAACACCGTAACGGTTCGCTTGAAAATATCCGTTTGAAATTCATCGGTAATCTTGGTAAATTTGATAACCTAGAAGATTTTGGTAGCGGTTTTGACGATTTACCATCCAAAATGAATCTCGACGATAACCCATTCTTTACCAAAAACTTACCTTCTGCCAATGAGGCATTTGGAAGTAACATCAATAACGACGACGATAGCGACGTTCCTTTCTAAAATAACAATCCCGAATGCTCTTTCGGGATTTTTTATTTTTAATTACCCCGTATTTATACCTGTTTTTCTGTTAGAATTTTTTTGAATAAAATTTTAATTCTATTTTTAATCCATCAAACAACAAAACCAACCCTTAAAACAAAACAATTATGCCAAACACTATCGATCTTACAACAGCGATTAGCTGGATTTCTGCATGGAGAGCTAATCCCAACACTGGAGTAAAAGCATTTTTTATTCCGGTTATTGATTTTTCTAGTTTGATGCAAGATGAGAATTGCATCGGAGTAAGAGCTTACTTAGCTTACGGAAATACTGATGGCAAAGCTCCCGAATCAAAATTATTACTTGTTGATGTTGAAGGTGATATTTCTACGGGCGGTAGAGATATTATTTCTAATGGAATTTACGATTTCACTCAACCTTGTCCATCAACCTGTGATGTCAACAGTCCACTTTACACTCTAAACGGAAGCGGTCAGTATCCTGTCGTTCCTGGAAATACTATTCCGATTTCTGAAGCCGTACTTTGGGCAACCCAATGGAGAGCCAATCCAGATACTACAGTAAAAGCTTTTTTTATTCCCAAAGATGATATTACTGATTTGTTAAAAGATTCAACTTGTATTGGAGTTAGAGCTTATCTAGGATTAGAAATTGTTGGTAAAAAGGCTGCGCCAGTTCCAAAATTGATGTTAGTAAATGTTGAAGGAGATATTACTAATGGTGGAACCGATAATATCGTTAATGGTATTTTTGACTTTACACAACCTTGTCCTTCAACTTGTGATGTTTCGAGTTCATTATACACTTTAATTCCATAATATTGAGTTCAAATTTATTTGTAAATATTGGGTATTTAATTTTGTTAATCAATTGTGTACTCTTACTAAAAGGTTTTTCAACTAATGGAAAGCCTTTTAGAATTTTTGCAGTTTACAGTATAGCGATGTTTTTGGTGCAATTAGCATCGCATATTATGGTTAAAATGCACATGGAAAATTTACTTTTGTCTCATTTTTACTTTGGATTTCAGTTTTTAATTTTAAGTTTTTTTTACCACTCTTTATTTAAGGAGAAGCTTCAACGTAAAGTTATTGTTGTATTACTGATTTTATGTACAAGTCTTTTGGTTATTCAATATTCATTAGATTGGGATTTGTTCTTTAAATTCAATCTTTTTGAAATTTTTATCACATCATTGCCTTTAATCATCTACGCCACATTTCATTTGTATAATTTATTGAATGAAAAAAAAGAATTTTACTATATAAACATAGGACTGTTGATTTATCTTTTCGGTAGTACAGTTGTTTTCTTAACTGCAAATTTATTACTGTCGTTACAAACCTACGATTCTTTTGATATAATTTACAGCTTAAATGTTTACCTCTATGTAGTGTATCAATTGTTTATCTTATACGATGTAACTACCATTTTAAAAACGAATAAGAAAAAAAGCTATGAATGAATCTGAAGTAATTAAAGTTATAATTTACACCTTCCTTGCCTTTATGTTGATGGCATTGGTTTTAATACTGTTTTTCTATTTTTCGAGAAAGAAAATTATTAAGCAAGAAATAGAAAAAAAGAACCTTGAAATCAATTATCAGAAAGAATTATTACATGCAGTTATTGAAACACAAGAAGACGAACGTCAACGAATTGCACAAGATTTACACGATGATATCAGTTCAAAGTTGAATATAGTTTCACTCAACAGCCAGATGTTAATAGGAACTGAATTATCTGAAAAAGAATTCAGTGAAGTGACCGAAAATATAATTAAACTAACGGGTAAAGCATTAGAAAATTCACGTAGAATTGCTCATGACTTACTACCGCCGGTTTTAGATAAATTTGGAATAGACGCAGCAATTTCAGAGTTGGCTGTAGAATTTAACAGTGCCAAATCAGTGAAAGTGTACTATGAAAACAATATCAGTTTTGAAACTATTGATGCCAAAAAGCATCTGCATATTTTCAGAATTTTACAGGAGTTGATGAATAATTCACTTCGACACGGAAATGCACACAACATATCAGTAGTGTTCAATAATGATAAAGGTAAAAATTATTGTTCGTATTCTGATAATGGAATCGGTTTTGATTCTAATGACATCAGTAAACAAAAAGGATTGGGAATGAAAAATATTATGAGTAGAATTGAACTCATCAATGCTACAATTGATATTAATTCAGCTCCAAATAAAGGGTTTAAAGCTAAAATTATTTTCTAAAATGGAAGAAAAAATCAAAATAGTAATTGCTGACGACGAAATGTTGTTTCAAAAAGGAATTTCATTCATTTTGAGTAGAGAAAAAAACATCGAAATCATGAATGAAGTAGGTAATGGTCAGGAACTGATGGATTATCTTAATACGGTTAATGATGTTCCCGATATTATTTTAATGGACTTAAAAATGCCGTATCTAAATGGTGTTGAAGCTACTAAATTGATAACGACAAAATTTCCTACCATCAAAATTATTGCTTTGACAAGTTATAATACCGATTCATTTATCGCTAATATGATTCATGTTGGAGCCGTTTCGTATTTAGTTAAAAATGCTACGCCAAAAGAAATGATTGATACAATCAACGAAGTATTTGATAAAGGATTTTACTATAATGAAGTGGTAATGAAAGTCATAAACGACGGATTAATTTCATCCAATTCTAAGTCAAAACTCAACAAAAGTTTATTTTCTGAAGATTATCTTACTAACAGAGAAAAAGAAATCTTACAACTGATTTGTTTACAGCATTCTACTTCTGAAATTGCCGAAAAATTGTTCATTAGCCCAAGAACAGTAGAAGGCCACAGAAATAGCCTATTGTTAAAAACAGAATCCAGAAACGTAGCTGGATTAGTGGTGTTTGCTTTGCAGAATAAAATCATCGAGTTTGACGATTTTTCATTGTAAAATTAGCTCAAGATAAAGTGGATAGAAATGTATATGTAGCCTATGACTAAAGCGATAAGAATCAATAGTCCAATTTTCTTCAGGACAGCAATGGTTCTTGAAGGCGATTTTTCTTGATAGATTTCGTTCGATTCCATAAATAACATTTTCTTTTTCCCAAAAATAGAGACCTTTTTTTTTCTGTATATACGTATTTCTACGTGTTTTTCGTTTTAAAAAATTAACAAAAATTTACCTTTGACCTTTGCTATTAAAAATTGTATCTTCGATAAAATTATTTACATCGAATGAAATCATTTAAATGCATTTGTATATTTCTCTTTCTAATATTTGCTTTGCCGATAAGAGCTAACTTTATTCTATTACCAATGGATGAGGTGGCGCAAAAAAATCATTTAAAAGCCTACGGGATAACCTATTGGGCTTTGGATAAGCAATACAAAGCGAGTTGGTTGCTGAATTATCGTGGCGGTTCTTTTTTATTGCCTGATGCTCCCGAAATTAGAAAAGAATGCCAAATCAGAAATGTAAGTTTCGAAATTTTATCAGACACTGAGGCCAATCAAATTTTAGAAGAAATTTCAAGTCCGTCTCAAAATATGGAGACAGTCGTTCTAGAAAAAGCGCCTAAAATCGCGGTTTATACTCCAAAAGGCAAACAGCCTTGGGACGACGCTGTTACAATGGTTTTAACCTACGCCGAGATTCCTTACAAAGAAATATACGACGAAGAAGTCTTGAGTGATCAACTCATTTTGTACGATTGGTTGCACCTTCACCATGAAGATTTTACTGGGCAATACGGTAAGTTTTTTGGAGCGTACAGAAATGCTCCTTGGTACATCGAACAAAAGAAAGAAGCTGAAGCATTAGCTGCGAAACTCGGGTATTCAAAAGTTTCAGAAGAGAAATTGGCTGTCGCCAAAAAAATTCGCGACTTTGTTATTGGCGGCGGCTTTATGTTTGCGATGTGTTCTGCAACGGATAGTTTTGATATTGCACTTTCTGCCGAAGGTGTTGATATTTGTGAGCCGATGTTTGATGGTGATGAAAGCGCTGCCAATTATCAATCGATGATAGATTATTCACGAACTTTTGCTTTTAAAGATTATATTTTAGAGCGACGACCAGAACGCTATGAGTTTTCCAATATTGACATGACCGAAAAACGCAAGATTCCATTTGAAAGAGATTACTTTACTCTGATGGATTATTCAGCAAAATGGGACGTGATTCCGAGTATGTTGTGTCAAAATCATACTCAATTAGTCAAGGGATTTATGGGACAAAGCACTTCTTTTGATAGCGAATTAATCAAATCAAATGTCATGGTTTTAGGAAAGTGTGAACTCAACGATGAAGCGCGTTACATTCATGGTCAAAAAGGTAAAGGATTCTTTACTTTTTATGGAGGACACGATCCTGAAGATTATCAACATAGAGTAGGAGATGAACCTACCGTTTTAGATCTACATCCCAATTCTCCAGGTTATCGATTGATTCTTAACAACGTTTTGTTTCCTGCTGCGAGAAAGAAAAAACAAAAAACCTAAGTCCATTCGATTTTTAGTCCGGGTTTTTCATTTACTTCATATTTACTCTTAACTGTGGTAAGTTCTCCCAACTTGTTAGTGTCAATCAATTTGAATGACATGGTCAACGAACACTCGTCTTTTAACAATTTTTGATTGCTGTGAACACAAATATCAGTTGAAATCACTACCGATGTGAAGTTGTTTTTATCTTCTTCTAAAATTGTTGTTTCAATTTCTGGGAAATCTAATGTTTTAGAATTGGAAACATGATTCCAAATCGCTTCTTTACTCAAAACAAAAACTGTATTAATGTCTTTGTAAAAATCAGCCTCGACACTATCATCTGGATGTGTCATATAGGCCATTTTTTTTACCGAATCAATAACGCCAATGCTTAGTTTTATTTCTTCAGGAACTAAAATGGCATCTTTTCGCAATTGCGGAACCAAATTATAGGTAATCGCTACTTGTTGTTCTTTGACCAACGCAAATTGCAAACATTCGAGCAACAAAATATCAATTTCAGATGCGTTCTCAAGCTGTAGTTGCGATGCATCTCCCATTATAATTTCTTTAATGTAATCTTCAACGCCAAAGTTTCGTATCGTATTTTTCAAAGCTGCAACAGTAACCGGATTCACTTCTACCAAAACCAGTTGTAATTCTTCGGGTTTGAATTTGGTTAATAATGGCAATACCAATGTAGCAAAAGGTCCAGGACCAACGTACAAAAGTGTTACAGGTTTTCCTTCTTTTCTTTTTCTCATTTCCTCAATAGCTTGAAATGCACCTTTGCTGAAACGTTTTGTACGCAATAAATCATCCACACACAAACCTGCCCAATGCGGGCCAATCGCCTTTCCTGTGGTAAGATGAATGTCTTCAATGTATTCGGGTGATTCAACATCAATTTCTGAAGCTTTCATAAAAAGTGACTTCATCTCAGTTAATGAAGTTGACAAATCAGCGAAATTAATTTCATTGGCTAATATTGTGTCAGAAATTTTTGATAATTTGGATAAAAAAGTTGCTTTCGTCGAATCTGTCATACTAATTTTTTTAACAAAGTTAATGAATTTACTGCCCAAAAAAACACGTATAAATACGCATAATTAAAAGATATTAACTTTATATTTTTGTTATCAGTGAAAAAAAGAGTTAATTTTTCGTAGAATTAATTCTATATTTATGGAAAATTAACTAAAAATCAAATATTTATGGAAAACTTGTACGCAAGAAGAAATTTTCTCAAAAATGTAGCGCTGGTCACCTCAGGTGTAGCGTTGCTATCACCTACTATTGTTCAGGCATTTAACACTGTAGAATGCCCATTTGAAGGTTATAATCCGTATTCTGAAGAAAAATCGGATTTAAGAGTTTCTACTTTATTCGGAAATCACATTGTGGTAAAAGGTAAAGTTTTTGACAAAAATAGTTTGAACGAACTTTCCAATGCTACCGTTGAAGTATGGCACATGTCTCCTAATTCTACAAAATTCAGACATCAAGCAAAATTGAAAGTTAATTCTAATGGTGAGTTTAATTTCATCACCGATTTCCCAAACAGAGAACAAGGAAAATTTGCTAAAGTATATTTTAAAGTATCCACTGATAGCAAAGTATATTTCACCGAATTATCAGTTACTAAAGACAATGCTTTCATCAACGAAAAGCATTTTGAAGATAATAAAGTGTTGGGAGACAATCGCTTTCCAACCAATCGCTTAGTAAACAATCAACAAACAATCACATTTAATATAGCAGTCTAACCATTAAAATCAATTTATTATGGATCCATTTTTAGGACAAATTCAAGCATTCGGATTTAATTTCCCACCACAAGGTTGGGCATTTTGCGACGGACAATTATTGTCAATAGCTCAAAATTCAGCTCTATTCGCATTATTAGGAACCACTTACGGTGGAAACGGTCAAACTACATTTGCATTACCCGATTTAAGAGGTAGAAGTATGGTACACGCCGGACAAGGTCCAGGTTTATCTCCAATCGTACAAGGTCAAGTAGGTGGAGTTGAAAACGTAAGTATTTTAATTGGCAATATGCCAGCTCACAATCACTCAGTTTCAGTTAGTGTAAATACAGCAACTGGTGAAGATGCGGTTCCTACAAACAAAATTGCTTCTAGTACTAATGCTTTTAGTGAAGATGTTGCTCCAGGTGCTTTTCTTGGAGGTGTAAATCAACAAAATGTGGGTGGTAGTCAGCCGCTTCCGATACGTAATCCTTATCTAGGAGTTTATCACAGTATTGCTTTGCAAGGTATATTTCCATCAAGAAACTAATCGATAATAATTCTTTAAAAATTTAAATTATGGAACCATTTATCGGACAGATTCAAGGATTTGGATTCACTTTTCCTCCTGTTGGGTGGCAACAGTGTAACGGGCAATTAATATCAATTGCTCAGAATACCGCTTTATTTTCACTACTCGGAACCACTTATGGTGGCAACGGCCAAACCACTTTTGCTTTACCTGATTTAAGAGGAAGAGCTATGGTTCATCCAGGTTCTGGTCCAGGGTTATCAACTATATCTTGGGGTGAAGCGAGTGGTGTAGAAAATACAACAATATTGACTACAAACCTTCCTGCACACAATCACAGTGTTAACGTAGCTGTGAATACGGCAACGGGTGAAGATGCTATTCCAACGAATAAAATTGCATCGGGTACCAATCGATTTAGCGAAGATGTTGCTCCAGGTGCTTTTTTAGGAGGTTTAACAGAGCAAATAGTTGGTGGAAACCAGCCATTAGCCATCAGAAACCCTTATCTGGCTCTTAATGTTTGTATTGCAATGCAAGGAATTTATCCTTCGAGAAATTAATTTATGGAGTTGAAAATAGGAATATTATTACCAAAGTCGGACATGTTTCCAAGACTAGCAATTGATTTTTTAAATGGCTTTAAATTGTCATTTAATCAATCGGTTGATCAGAATTGTGTTCCTAAATTTATAATTGAAAGCGTTGGTAACGCAACGGATTCGAGTTTGCTTCAACGAGTTGAACGAATGTTATTGCAAGAAGAAACCGATGTAATAGTTTGTTTTTGTAGCTACTTTATGTTGGATAGTTTAGTAACCGTTGCCAATTCGTATCGAAAACCAATCGTGCATGTTACCTTGGGAGCAAGAGTTTTAAAACCAACGCATTGTAGTCCTTACGTTCTTCATGTGTCGCTTAATTTGTGTCAAACGAGTTATTTGTCGGGCAAATATGCAGCACAGCATTTCGGAAAAAAAGCAGCTTTATTAAGTTCTTTTTACGATGGTGGCTATCAATTGTCAGAATCCTTTTTTCAGGGATTTACCGATCATCAAGGCGAGATAGTGTACAATTACGTGAGTCCGATGGATTATAAATCGGAAACTTTTGATGGAATGATTGAAGGCTTACAACAAAATAAACCCGATGTTCTTTTCTCGGTTTTCAGTTATAAAGAAGGAAATAAAGTCCTAGCAAAATTGGCTCAATCGGGTCTCGATTCGATTCCGAATGTGGCCATTCCATTAATGACTGATGAGAGTAATGAAACGGAAGTGCAACTTCCCGAAAATTTTTATTCCATCGCTTCTTGGGCTTTTGGTGAAGATGCTGAATCAATGGATGATTTCAATCAAAATTACCAAAGTAAGTATGCTGAAACTCCTAATATTTTTAGTCTTCTTGGAGATGAAGTAGGTGCGATTTTATCGTATTGTCTTCAAAAAGAGGGTTCAATTCCTAATCAACTAGGAACTTATTTTTCCAACAAAACATTATTTACTTCTCGTGGTGAATTGCGTTTTTCTCAATACAATGAATCAATACCTCATTTTTTTAAACTTAGAAAGTTAGAACAAACAGAGGGCAATTATCAAAATGCAGTTATAGAGGTTCTTGATTCCTCTTTTTCTGAAATTATTTATAAAAAAATGGAAGATCTTCCTTACACAGGTTGGAAGAATCCTTATATCTGTACTTAAAATTAACAAATTATGAAAAAAATGACTCAAAAATTAATGTTCCTTTTTCTGCTGTTTGCGGTCGGCTTGGGCTACTCGCAAAAAGTGGCAGTAATCGGAATCAATCACACTGGGACTGACGGGTTTTCCTTTGTCGCAACCCAAGATTTAGCAGCGGGCGAGGTTATTTATTTTACCGAAAATGAATACAATGACGCTTCAAATACGTTTATCGACACCTCAGAAGCCGTTGTGCAGTTCACAGCACTTTCAACTATTCTTAAAGGAAACGTTGTATTTGTAAATGAATTAGCAACTGCAAATACGTTTAGTGTAACGTGTACGGGTGGTGGTTCTTGTGGAACGGCCGTATTAAGTGGCGCTGGACCTTTTGCATTAGGAACTGGCGGTGAATCATTGTATGCTTACACTGACTCCGACTCCAATCCGTTAAACGGAATTACAACTATTTACTCGGTATTGTTTACAGGTTATTTTGAAGGTGCCAATGTTATCACAGGTGGTGATATTGTTGCCTCTCAAAATCCAGTATTTGACTTTCCAAATGCTATTGTAATAGATGGTTTTCCATCTTCACCTGCGCCTGACAGAACCGAATTTATTCCAACAGCTCCAGCAAGAACTAATGTAAGTAAGGTAGTTTTAGAAAATCCTTCTAATTATGTTCATGCTCAAACTAGTTCTGCACTTTCAACTATTTTCTTTACCAATTTGAATTTAGTAGCTGCTGATCCGGTAGTGAGTGTTACTGCTTCACCGTTAACTGTGAATGAAAACAGTGGAACCGGAATGGTATACACGTTCTCATTGAGTGCTACGGCTACATCAAATTTAACAATTAACTTTTCTGTTGGCGGTTCAGCTACATTTGGTTCTGATTATTCTCAATCAGGTGCTGCTTCTTTTAACGCTTCAGCAGGATCAGTGACTATTCTTAATGGTTCAAGTACTGCTACAATTACATTAACTCCAGTTGGAGACAGTGTTTTGGAGGCAAACGAATCTATTTTGTTGACATTAACTGGTGGTTCTGGCTATGTAGCTGGAAGTCCGGGTTCTGCAACAACTACAATCAATAACGATGATACACTTGCTATTACTCCAATTGTGGCAGTAACGGGTGTGAATCACAGTACAACGGCCGACGGATTCTCATTCGTTGCTTTGCAAGATATTGCTGCTGGTACAGTAGTTTATTTTACCGAAAATCCTTTTACCAACTCAACTTTAACTTTCTCAGGAACTGAAGCTGTAATGCAATGGACAGCTCCAGCAGGAGGTTTAGCAAGAGGTCAAGTAGTTGTAGCTACTGAAACGGGAGCAAATACTTTTACAACAACTTGTTCTTCTGGCGGTTGTGGTAGTGTAAGTGTTGTGAGCGGAACGTTTACTTTGGCTACTGCTGGAGAAGAATTCTATGCTTATTTAGATAGTGATTCTAACCCATCTAACGGTGTAACATCTGTTCAAGCTGTTCTTTTTACAGGAACTTCTGTTGTTTCTGGTGGTGTAATTCCATCAGCTCAAGATCCAGCATTAGTTTATCCTGGAGCAGTAGTTGTTGATGGTTTTCCAGCAACAGCTCCTTTACGTACAGAATACAATCCTGCTTTAAGAGGTACTACAGTTGATCGTGCTAACTTCCAAAACCCAGCCAATTGGATTAATGGTGGTAGTAATATTACTTTGTCAACAGTTCCTTTTGCTAACATCATTATTTCAACAGGTGTAGCTAATCCGTTTGCTAGTGTTACTGTTGCTCCTTCGAGTGTTGCAGAAAACAGTGGAACGGCAATGGTGTATACTTTTGCATTATCGTCAGTTGCAGCTAGTAATATTACTGTAAACTTCAATGTTGGTGGTACAGCTACTTTCACTACCGATTATACTGCATCTGGAGCAAGTTCGTTTACGGCTTCTGCAGGTTCAGTTGTAATTCCGACAGGTTCTTCTTCGGCTACAGTTTCAGTAACTCCAGTGGGAGACTTAGGACTTGAAGTACAAGAATCAATAGTATTGACTATTACTGGTGGAACAGGTTACGACGGTGGAAGTCCAAATGCGGCTACAGGTTTCATCAACAATGATGATACAACTGATTCAGATCCTCTTGTTGCTCTTGTAGGTATGAGTCATGTTGATCCAGACGGATTCTCATTCGTAGCAGCTCAAGATATTCCGGCAAATACGGTAGTTTATTTTACGGATAATTCGTTTAACAATTCTACTTTATTATTTGGTTCAGGTGAAGGAGTTATCCGTTGGACCTCTCCAGGAACTGCAATTACTAAAGGAAATGTTGTAGTAGTTACAGAAACTGCTCCTGATACTTTCTCAGTAACTTGTAGTAATGGTACTTGTGGTAGTGTTACTTTAATCTCTGGAAATTTAGCTATCGCTACAACTGGAGAGACATTATACGCTTATGAAGATAATGATACCAATCCATCAAATGGAGTAACTGATATCTACGCGGTTCTTTTTACAGGAACTCCTTCAGTTTCAGGTGGAAATTTACCTTCTATTGAAGATCCTTCTAATATTTTCTTAAAAGCTTTAGTTGTTGATGGTTTCCCTGCAACTGCTCCAGCTAGAACAGAATACGACCCAACTAAAAGAGCTGTAGCGGTTTCTGCTGCCAATTTTGAAGATGTTTCTAACTGGATACATGCTCAAAGTCCACCAGCGCTTTCTACCGTTCCTTTTGCTAACTTAAACATTGTTGATAACGTACCACCAACTGCAGTTTGTCAGAATATTTCTGTTACTCCAAATGTTGGAACAGGTTCAGTAACCATTACCGCTTCTCAAGTTGACAATGGTTCTTCTGATAACGCTGGTGCAGTTACATTAAGTGTAAGTCCAGATACGTTTACTTGTGCTAATGTGGGAACTCCAGTTACAGTTACTTTAACCGTTACTGATACATCGGGAAATACGGCAACTTGTACATCAACAGTAACCGTTTTACCAAACGTAACTTCAACATTTAGTCAAGTTGCTCCAATTTGTTCTGGTGATAGTTTTACATTACCAACTACTTCAAATAATGGATTTACAGGAACTTGGTCGCCAGCAATTAATAATACAGCTACAACTGAGTATACTTTTACACCAGATGCAGGACAATGTGGTGGACCAACAACTATGACGGTTGTTGTAAATCCGGGTAATGTTACTACAACGACTATTTCAGCTTGTGATTCTTATACTTGGTCTGTGAATGGTACAACTTATACAGAATCAGGTACATATACAGTAGTTTCAGGATGTGATTCTCAAGTTTTAGAATTAACCATCAATGCTACTCCAGTTGTGGATATTGCTCAACCTGCTGTGGCTTGTGAAGGTGATACAGTAACACTAACAGCGACTGTTTCAGGAACAAATGTAACCAATGGTTTTTCAGGAGCTTACGATGTTGCGAATTGGACATTTACAAATTCGAATGCTAATGGTAGTGTAGATACTTCAGGAGCACCAGGATCAATTGTTTTAACAAGTGGAGACAATGGAAGCAACACCAATGGTAACACTGATTACTCAATTACTATTCCTAGTAGCGCTACCATTTCATTTAATTGGAACTACAATACCGGTGATGGAGCTCAATTTGATATTCCAAGAGTTGTTGTTAATGGAACTCCAACGAATATGAATGGTTATGATACTAGTGGTGGATTATCTCAATCAGGAAGTATGACACTTACTGTAAACGCAGGTGATACTTTTAGTTTCAATATGTTTACTACGGATAATGTTTTTGGTGCTGGAACAGTTGCAATTTCTAATTTAGCTATTACGACAATACCCAACTTACTATGGACAGCCGCTGATGGTGGTACAATTGTAGGAGCGACTAATGGCTTAACAGTAAATGTAACTACATCAGGTACGTATACTTTAACAGCAACCAATGGAACTTGTGTTGGTACAGATTCTGTTTCAGTCGTATTCAATCCTCTTGTAACGCCAACTTTTGATTCTGTTGCTCCAATATGTTCAGGAGACGTATTATCATCATTGCCAACTACATCATTGAATGGCATTACAGGTGCATGGTCACCAGCTTTGAATAATACAATAACTACAACGTACACATTTATTCCAGATGCAGGACAATGTGCAAACACTACTACATTAACCATAACTGTTAATTCGACACCTCCACCAGTATCAGCGGATCTCACTGTAACTTTCACAGGTCAGTGCGGATTTTTATCAGGAACTTATGTTTACGAAGGTTTACTAAATGGTAAAGCATCGTTTCACTTAAGTACAGATACTACATTACGATTATCTTATGATACTACAAAATGGGTATTATGGTGTTGTGGAGATATAGCTTCTACAGGTTTTGAAAACACCAATGTACCTGCAGGTTTATATCCACCATTAACAGGTTGGGTTCCGACTCAATGTTTGGATGGAACAATGGATATTTCTAATAATTCTAGTTTTGAATTATGTGATGGTGCAACCATTGCTGATTTAGGTGTAACTGGTACAAGTTTGCAATGGTACGATGCAGAAACGAATGGAAATAGTTTGCCAACTTCTACCGTTTTAGTTACTGGTGCTTATTATGTGTCTCAAACTTTAAATGGATGTGAAAGTCCAAGAGGACAAGTTAATGTGGTAATTAATCCAAACGTGCTTCCAACTTTTGACGCTGTAGCTCCAATTTGTACAGGAGGTGCTTTAAGTGCATTACCAACTACATCTTTGAATGGTATTACTGGTACTTGGTCACCAGCTTTGGACAACACTGCCACTACAACTTATTTGTTTACTCCTGATTCAGGTCAGTGTGCATTGTCTGCTGAATTGACTATCGTTGTAAATTCAACACCAGCACCAACTGGTTCTTCAGCTCAAACTTTATCAGTAGGTTCTACTTTAGCGAATGTTGCTGTAACAGGAACAAATATTCAATGGTATGATGCAGCAAGTAACGGTAATTTATTACCAAGTTCAACCGTTTTAGTGAACGGAACTACTTACTATGCTACTCAAACTTTAAATGGATGTGAAAGTCCAACATTAGCAGTTACTGTTACAGTTGGAACTGGAGTTACTAATGTAATTGCTACACAATGTGGATCAACATTAGCAGATTATAACAGTGTGATTTATGCTAATTTAGTTCCAGGTGCTCAGGCTTATCGTTTTAGAGTGACTGATTTAGAGACTAATCAAGTGATTATTAAAGATTATGCTTTAAGAAATCTATATTTGAGAAGTTTATCGTTCTACCGTTATGATCAAGCCTATTCAATTGAAGTGGCAGTTAGAAGAAATAATATTTGGGAGCCATATGGCGCTGCTTGTGTTGTTTCAACTCCAGTTGCTTTAACTCAACTGAGAGCTGCTCAATGTGGGTCAACTTTATTAACTAGTAGTGATTTAGTTTATGCAGACTATGTATACGCTACAACAAGCTACCGTTTTAGAGTGACTAATACTTTAACAAATTCGGTTCAAATTATCGATAGACCAATTCGTTCATTTGCTTTCAGTTTAGTTACGGATTACTCAATAGGAACTGTTTATAATGTTGATGTTGCTGTTATGAATACTGATGGAACGTATCTTCCGTTCGGACCAGTTTGTTCAGTAACAACTCCAGGTTCTCCTTTAAAAGAACTTACAACTAAATCAGTTGTTGAGGTATTCGAAGTAGTAGGTACTCCTAATCCATTCAGTGAAAACTTTAAATTGAACGTTACCTCTTCTTCAGTAGAGCCAATTTCTGTAAGTGTTTATGACATGTTAGGAAAATTGATTGAAACTAAAGAAGTTAGTACTAATGACATCGAAAATTTTGAAGCTGGAGTGAATTATCCGAATGGTGTTTACAACATTATTGTAACACAAGGTGATAATGCAAAATCAGTTCGAATGATAAAAAGATAGTTCTTCAAATTATTGAATTTAAAAGGTTACCTATATATTGGGTAACCTTTTTTTTATTGTTTTGTTTTTTTACCACTATTGAAGTCATAAATTTGATAGTTACAAATTATGATTAATACTATGAGTATGGTTCAATCAATAGCTTTTACTTTAAAAGAGAGGTTGTTTTTTACAACATTATTGCTGTGTTTTACACTCTCGATTTTTTCACAGAGTAATCATAAAATTGATAGTCTGCAAAGACTGATTACAAAATATGATTCACAAAAAAAGTCAGATAACGGTTCAATTGCTGATTCTGTGAGGGTTAATCTTTTGATAAAAATATCAAGAGTATATACTGAAAATGATTTAGAAAAAGCACTTTCAGTTCAAAAAGTTGCTATGCATCAAGCACAACGAATCGGTTACCAACTTGGCATCATCAAAAGTTATAATAATTTTGGAAAAATCTACCTCGATAGAAGTGATTTTTACGATGCTATCAATCACGTTGATTTGGCTTTGAAAATCAATAAAAACAGAGCATACAAAGACGATGAATGTGTTTCCTATTTAATCAAAGGACAATGTTATTTGTTTTTGAATAATTTTCCAGAATCGTCAAAAAATTTAACCAAAGCCTTACAAATCGCCGAACAAATTAAAGATCCAATCAAAATAGCACGGATTTACAACAACATAGCAATCATATACAATAAGCAGGAAAAATTAGAAGAAGAACAACTGAATTATCAAAAAGCGTTGCAAAGCATTAATGGAATTCAATCACCAGCTGCTGAACGACTACGAAACATAATCAGTTCGAATATTGCTCTCAATTATCTCGATCAGAAACAATACGATAAAGCACTTACTATCTTTCAAAGGTGTTTTGAATACGAGAAAAAACTAAACTATAAAACTAATTTGGCAGGTTCTTCACGTAGTTTAAGTAAAGTCTATTTAGGGAAAAAAGAGTATTCAAAAGCGCTCGAATACGCTCAAAATGCCTTGGAACTGTATACGCAATTAGGCAACAAATCAGGTCAGGCAGATGTTTACCGCGAAATTGGTGTCATTTATCTCAAAACCAATCAGCTGCAGGATGCTTTAGATTACACCCAAAAAGGACTACAACTATCAACCAAAATAGGAGAACTTGAATCGATTAAATTTTGCTATGAAAACCTTTCAAAAATTCACTCTAAATTAAATAATTATAAGGAAGCTTATACCAATCAAGTGCTCTTTAAAAAAATGAGTGATTCGATGTTCAATAGCGAGATAAACGATAAAGTGACTCAAATTCAAATGACGTATGAGTTTGATAAAAAACAAGAACAACTCAAAAGACTCCAGAATGAAAAAGATACAAAATTAAAATCGGAGTCAAACAAACAGCGCAATTTTTTAATTGCCATTGCGATGACATTATTCTTTCTGAGTTTACTGACCATCGGCATTTATTTTAATTTAAAATCGTATAAAAAACAAAAAAATATTGTAGAACAACAAAAGGAACAAATTCAAAATTCACTCACCGAAAAAGAAACATTATTAAGAGAAATTCACCATCGAGTAAAAAATAATCTGCAAATCATATCGAGTTTGCTCAACATGCAATCCGAAGATATTGAAGACCAAAAAGTTCTGCTATCCATTCAAGAAGGACAGAGTAGAGTGCAAGCTATGAGTTTGATTCACCAGAATTTATACCAATCGGAGCACATCGATAAAGTCAACATCGAAAATTATTTTAAAGAATTGACTAATTATCTTTCAACAATGTACAAAGGCGATTCAAATTCTGTTAAGGTGACCATAGAAACCTCCAACATCCAATTCGATTTTGATACTGCGATTCCGTTGGGATTAATTGTAAACGAATTGGTTTCAAATGCTTACAAACACGCTTTTTCTAATAAAAAAGAAGGTCAGATTTCAATACAAATTAACGCTATTAATTCTACTGATTATCAATTGTTAGTAAGTAATGATGGCGAAAAACTACCTTCAAATTTTGATTGGAATAAACCGAAATCACTCGGAATGAAGCTGGTCACTATTCTCAGCAAACAATTGCGTGGAAGTTTTTCACTCAAAGAAAATGAACCTAATACCACTTTTGAAGTGTTGTTTAAAGATTTAAAAGAATTTCAAAAAGCCTCAGGAAAATAAATACAACGATTATGGTTAAAATACTAATTGTAGAAGACGAACTCATCATCGCAGAAGATGTTAGAAATATGTTATCCTCCATCGGTTATGAAGTAATTGATGTGGCCATGGATTTTGACGATGCAGTTTCAATTTTAGAAAAACAAAAACCCGACTTGATTTTGCTTGACGTGAATTTAAACTCACGCAAAGATGGAATTGATTTGGCCGAATTGATCAATGAAAAATACAAGATTCCGTTTATTTTTACCACTTCGTACTCAGATAGTGCAACACTCAATCGTGCTAAAAGTACTAATCCAGTAAATTATTTGGTCAAACCATTCAAGAAAGAGCAATTGTATTCAACTATAGAAATGTCACTGCACGCAGTAAGTAATTCCGAACACCCAACTCCAACCGAAAACGACGCCTTTGTCATCAAAGATGCTCTGTTTTTGAAGGATAAATTCAAATACACCAAACTCAACATCAGTGATATTCTTTGGATAAAATCAGATGGTAATTACCTCGAAATCCAAACAACCAAAAAAGAAGAACTCATCCGGGCAACCTTGTCCAATTTTATTGACCGTCTCAATAGTGATTTGTTTTTTAGAACGCACAAGTCGTACATAGTAAATTTGGATTATTTAACCAAAATTGAAACCAATTACGTCACAATAGTTGCGAGTAAAATCCCAATTTCGAAGAATTATTACGATGATCTTTTGAAAAAGTTAAACGTGGTTTAAAGTTAATTCAGTGTTTCTTAAAAATTAAAATCACAACTCCAACGACTTTCATACCAAACAGAGCGCGTTTCATACCATTTATTTTTTTTTCTCCCAAAAAAGTAGTCACTTTAGGTCAACTTACTAATGGAACTAAAAAAGATAATCATGGAATTAATTGATTTGCTTCGAAGTGAAAACAACAATAAATGGGTCAATTTGGTTCGAGTTATTGGCCTAATCGGTTTGGTAATCGCAATTGTGTTTTATTTTTATTTGGTTCTCAATTTTGTTTTTGAGTAAAAAATGAATACGAAAATAAAAATATCAAATGCTTTAGTTTTTGGAATAATTGGAGTCAGTCTGATCTTAATTCGAGTGCTTTTTATTACCAATTATCTTCAATTTGTGTTTGATGTTGTAGCAGGAAGTTTTTTGACCATTGCCATAGCCAAGGCAAAATTCTTTCTCAGTTAGGTCTATTTATAGTTAGATAGGTTTTGTTAACGAAAATGGTTGGGGATCATTTTCAAAAGAGAAAAACCACCGTTATTGGTGGTTTTTCTTGTTTATCTTTGATCAGAATTACTTATTATTCTCAATTACATAATTCAGCACTTTCTCCATCAAATGCACTCGGTCTTTTCCAATTACATTGTGTTTGTGCATCGGATACGGAAAGAAATCCACTTGTTTTTGAGCTTCGACGAATTTTTTCACCAAAGCCAAATTGTGCTGCATAACTACTACATCATCACTAGTTCCGTGAATCAATAACAATTTTCCCTTTAAATCTTTAACATAATTCAAGGTACTCGCTTCGTCAAATCCTTTTTGATTTTCAGCTGGCGTGTCCATGTAACGTTCACCGTACATGATTTCATACCATTTCCAATCAGTCACTGGTCCGCCAGCAACACCTACTTTAAAAGTGTCTGGTTTTCTCAACATCAATGAAGTAGTCATAAATCCACCGTAACTCCATCCGTGAACTGCCAAACGATTGCCATCAACATAAGGTAACGATTTTAAATGCTCAACACCTTTCAATTGATCGTCCATTTCGTTCACACCCAATCGTCCATGAATGGCACTTTCAAAAGCATAACCTCGATTATCAGAACCTCTATTGTCTAATGTAAATACTAAATAACCTTGTTCTGCCATCCAATACATCCATAAATTGGCACCATCCAAATACGAATTGGTAATCATCTGTGCATGCGGTCCGCCGTAGACATATACTAAAACAGGATATTTTTTGTTAGGATCGAAATTACTTGGTTTAATCAATCGCGTGTACAAATCAGTAGTTCCATCAGCCGATTTTATTGTTTTGATTTCGGAAGTTCCAATTTGATAGCCTTCGTATTTATTTTTGCTTTCTAATAAAGTAACAGCTTTTAGTTTTTTGTCGTACAACACCGATTTTGATGGCGTTGAATGATTGGAATATTCATCAAAAAACCAATTCCCATCCGAAGAAATCACCACATTATGAACGCCTTCGTCTTTGGTAATCAACGTTTGTTTTCCTTTTAAATCTACTTTATACACCAACATATTCGTTGGGTTTGGTCCAGTCGCTTTGAAATAAATTTCAGTTCCAGCCGGATTCGCACTTATAATTTCACGAGCCACAAATTGATTTGCAGTCAGTTGTTTGATTAATTTTCCATCAATAGAATAGTAGTACAAATTGTTGAAACCATCTTTTTCACTGATCCAAACAAAGTTATTCGATTTACTATTAGGGAAAAACGCCGGATGTTCGGGTTCAACCCATTTAGTACTTTTTTCATTTAAAATAGTACGCACAAAAGCTCCTGTTGCAGCATCGTATACATTCAAACTCATGTCGTTTTGCCCGCGATTCAACTCGGCAATCAACACGTATTTTTCATCGGGTGTGAAAGCCAAATTAGTTACATAATCTTCGGGATTGTTTTTTGGAGAAATGAAAATTGTTTTTTGAGTAGCCAAATTGTAAATCCCAACACGTGGTTTTTCAGAAGGTTGACCAATCATTGGGTATTTTATGTTTTCCAATTTACCTGGAGTTTCATTGATGTCCAACAACGGATAATCGGCAACATTAGTTTCATCTTTTTGATAAAAAGCCAAATACGATGATTTGGGCGACCAGAAAATTCCACCGTTGATTCCGAATTCATTTCGCGAAATGCTTTGTCCCGACACTATATTTTTATCAGAGTTTTTGGTAACAGCAATCTTTTGTTTGTTTTTATTGAAGAAATACAAATTGTTCCCTTCTGTAAAAGCCAAATTTTCTTTGGATGAATCAAAAGTTTGGTTTTCACTTGTTTCAGTACTTTCTTGAACTAAATTTCCTGATTTACTAGTGATGTTATAACGATAAAATTTACCTCCATCATTTACCAAAAGCGTGTTGGCATCCAACCATTCCATACCAAAAAAGTTCTTGATTTTGGTACCCAATGCTGTGTTGATTTCACTCAAAGTCACTAGTTCTTTTGCGTTTTTGTCGGTAGTCGAAGCCGAAACCATTTTGGTCCATACATCAGTATAATACACGTAGTTGTTGGTATTCGGAATCCATTGAAAACCCGTCATTCGGTCGGCTCCAAATTTGCGACCTTGTTGTAAAACGCCGTCTTCTAAAGTGATTTTTTTCAATTGCGCTTGGGTAGTAATCGCAATAAAGAAACTGAAAATCAGTACTATTTTTTTGTTCATAATCAAAGTTTATTTGTTGAGGTAAAGGTATAAAATTGTGTTCAGTTGGTCTATACTCTTTCTATTTTGTTACTACTTATTTATAAAATTATATAACACTTACTCGAAATTATATAATACGTTTTTTTTTAGCGGTACTAACTTTGTAATCGACATAATTGAACAACTGCCTTCAAAGCTTTAAATTATTTGATGGTTATAATAAACACTTTTTAGGCAGTTTTTTTAAATCCCTTTTATGAAGTCAACCCAACAATCAACCCATATTGCTACCGGATTATTTTCTTTTATTGCAATAGTATTTATTCTTTACGTATTGAAACCCTTCATTATTCCGCTTTTTGTAGCTATTATTTTGAGTGTTATGATTTTTCCTGTACAAAAATACATGGAGAAAAAATGGAGATGCAATCGTTTGCTGGCTACTACTGTTTCCTTATTTCTATTGATGTTTTCAGTTGTGGTTTTGGCCTTTCTGATTTTCAATCAAATGAGTGTTTTTGTTGATAAAAGCGATACTTATGTCGAAAAAATATCCCAACTCTATTACAAATCAATGCTGTATTTTGAAACCAATTTCGGATTCAAAGAAAACAATCTAATTTCGCGTAATGATCTAAAAATAGAGAACATTATAAAAGATAATTTTGACCAAATCACCAATTTGATATCGCAATCGGGTTCGCTATTAGGTAATTTAGTTGTGATACCGATTTACATTTTTTTCTTTTTGTATTACCGCGTTTTCTTCAGAACATTTGTTTACAAATTGTTTCGCTCGCAATCCAAATCAAAAATCAATGTAATCCTCCGAAAAATCTATCATGTACAACAAAATTACCTTTCGGGTTTAACCAAAGTGATTTTAATTGTTGGATTGATGAACAGTGTCGGATTGCTTTTACTCGGAATTGAAAATGCTTTTTTCTTCGGATTTTTTGCGGCTTTTTTATTGCTAATACCTTACATTGGAATTATAATCGGTTCTATTTTGCCCGCATTATTTGCTCTGGCTACCAAAGATTCCATTTGGTATTCGGTAGGCGTAATCGGAATTTTTTGGTTCATCCAATTTTTAGAAGGCAATTTCATCACACCTAAAATCACGGGTTCAAAAGTCAGTATCAATGCATTTATCGCCATAACTTCATTATTGTTATTTTCCATGCTTTGGGGAACAGCAGGAATGATTTTGGCCTTGCCCATTACAGCCACACTTAAAATATTATTCGATCATATTCCCGGTTTTGAAGCCTACGGATTTTTAATCGGTGAACCGGTAGACAAACATCTAAAAGACCGTGGAATGCTTCGATTGAAACTGTGGAAAAAAATCAGAATGGAAAAAGCCGCTTTGAACTCTTAGTCGTTAAATAAGTGGTCAACTTCACTAAAATCAACTTCTTTTTAGCTATTTTTACATTCATAACCTTATTCACATGACATTATTTGTAAAATTCGATTTCAACGCTGTTTGCAAGAAAGTACTGGAAGATCAACTCAATCAACTCAATATCAAATACAAAGTGGTGAGTTTTGGTGAAGTAGAATTCCTTGAAACCATTTCCAAAGAGCAAATGGATCAATTGACCGATGGACTAAGTGTTTACGGAATTGAAATCATCGAAAACCAAAAAACGGTATTGGTGCAAAAAATTAAAGATTGCATTACTGAAATGGTTTTTAGTGAAGATGCGCCCAATGTAAAAAGTTCGGTGTATTTGGCCGATAAACTCAATCACAGTTACGGTTATTTGTCCAATTTATTTTCAGAAGTAACCTATACTTCGATTGAGAATTACATCATCCTACAAAAAATTGAATATACCAAACAATTGATTATCAATGATAAATTGAGTCTTACTGAAATCGCCTTCAAACTCAACTATTCGAGTGTGGCGCATTTGAGTACACAATTTAAAAATACAACCGGAATTACACCTTCAGCGTTTCAGAGAATCATTACCAAACGCCGAGAAATAGCTCAAAAAAATAGTTAATTAAACACAAAAAAATGCAACACGATTATATCCATATTATACTAGCCGATGACGACGAAGACGACCGTTTGTTTTTTGTTGACGCTTTTGAAGAATTGAAAATCAACACTAAAGTAAAAACACTAAACGATGGGGTTGAATTGATTAATTACCTCAATCAAGACGATGTTCAATTGCCTAATGTGTTGTTTCTCGATTTGAATATGCCACGAAAAAATGGTTTGGAATGCCTGCAAGAAATCAAAGCCAATTCCAAATTTGATGATATTGCGATTGCTATTTATTCTACTTCAGCTTCAGAAGATGATATTGAGAATACATTTGTTCAAGGCGCCAATATTTACATCAAAAAACCCGATGATTTTGGTACTTTGAAAAAGATTTTATCCGAAGTAGTGACGATCAATTGGCAGTACCACACCAACGGTTTGAATAAAGATAATTTTTTATTGCGAATGTAATATGCCTAGAAATAGAATTAAGAAGTTTCCTGTAATCATCCGATTTTTATTTGCCATAGCGGTAATTATTATGGTTTTTATTGCGAGTATTACTTTCAAACATATTGGTGATTTGTCGGACTCCTACGATTTGGTTACCAATACTTACAAAGTAAATTTGGAACTCGAACAAATCATTTCACACTTGAAAGACGCCGAAACGGGTAATCGCGGTTACACCATTACCAAAGATTCTATTTATTTAACACCTTTCATTCAAGCCCGCGAGAAAGTCAATAACTCTTTTGTCATTCTAAAAAAACTCACTAAAGAGAGCGAAGTCCAACAGAAAAATTTAAAACAACTTTATCTCTACATCAATAAACGATTTGTGAATTTTTCCAAGACGCAATTGATGGTAGAGCGCAATCAGATCAGGAACAAAGCTTTTTTTGATACGTTTAAAGAAGGCAAAGTGTGCATGGACGAAATCAGAACTCAGGTCAATAAAATGATTGCCATTGAGAATAGATTGTTAGTAGAAAGAGAAAACATCAACAACGATTACATCAAAACTACTCCCAACTTTATATACTTGTTGCTCATTTTTACCTTGGGTTTAATTGCAATGGCCTATTATAAAGTCAACACCGATTTTAATAAAATCAAGCACAAAAACAACCAACTGAGTGTTTTTCAAGAATTGTCAAATCAGGCAGAAATTGTAAGTAAATCGGGCAGTTGGTTCAGAGATTTGGAAACTCAAAACTATCATTTTTCGGATAACTTGTACCGATTGCTAGGAGAAGAACCTCAGTCGTTTGAAGCTACCAACGAAAATTTCACCAAGTACATTCATCCGGAAGATCTTGAATTTGTTCGTGGTGAAGGCGATAAAATGAGAGAATCCAATCGATTGGACGATTTGCAATACCGATTAATAACCAAACAAGGCGAAGTAAAATACGTCCGTGCTTTTGGTAGAGTGATGCAAGATTCGTCAGGCAATGAAAAATTCATCGGAACGATTACCGACATCACCGTTGAGCACGAAAGTTTCCATTCTTTGGAAGAAAAAAACCAAGAACTAGAACAAAACAATAAAGAACTTTCGGCATTCAACTATGTTGCCAGTCATGATTTACAAGAACCACTGCGTAAAATTCAAACCTTTATTTCGCGTTTGGAAGACAAAGAACTGGAGCATTTTTCGGATACTGGAAAACAATATTTTGAACGCATCAAAAGTGCCGCCAGTAGAATGCGATTGTTGATTGACGATTTGCTTCAGTTTTCAAGAACCAACAAAGCTGAAAAAGTGTTCGAATTGTCTAATTTGAACGATTTGTTAGAAAGTGCCAAACAGGATGTAGCCGAAATTATTAACGAGAAAAAAGCTCAAATCACTAGTGATGAACTTCCCACTTTGGAAGTAATTCCGTTTCAAATCCAGCAATTGTTTTTGAATTTAATTAGCAATTCACTAAAATACAGTAAAAAAGACGTGGCGCCAGTCATTAAAATTACCCACCAAAAAGTAAAAGCCACTGATATAAAAGAATTCAATTCGATTGCAAGAGATCAGTTTCATAAAATTACGTTTACTGATAACGGAATTGGCTTTGAGCAAGAATACGCCGAACGCATTTTTGTACTCTTCAGCAGATTGCACGAAAAAGACGAATATTCAGGAACCGGAATTGGCCTTTCCATATGTAAAAAAATCATCGAAAACCACAAAGGATACATCTTTGCTGTTGGCAAACCAAACAAAGGCGCAGTTTTTACGGTTTATCTTCCTGCATAAAACAGTATAAAAGTAGTATTTATAAAACCTCAAGCGATTGAGGTTTTTTTTATGTCCTTGTTTTGGGAGCCAAAATAGAAATTATATAAGATTAGTTTAAAATGGTGTAACAACAAACACTGAAAACCGTTGCAACTTTGTACCATAGATTAAGATTGCTAAAATGAAAACGAAATCAACATCAAGTACATTACTTTTTTTATTGCTGGTTATAGCATCCGCTTTTTTGTTAAGCGATTGTGTTTTTAAAAAGAAAAATACCAATAAACAATCATCATTTGTAGAAAAGCAGCAAATAGAAGTCAATAAACAAGATGCAAAATTATTAGTAGAAATTACAAAAGTAAATCTGAATCTTATTGAATTGTGCGAGAACATTGAAAAGAGTAAGCTCAACGACAAAATAAAAGAAGTTTCAAAAAAAGTACAGTCAAATCAATTGAGCATCAATGAGAGCTTGAATCAGTTGGCCACACAAAAATTGATTTCATTACCCGATGTGCTTTTCAATCCATTTCATTCTAATAGCACAAACGTATTAAGTATTTTGAATGAAGAGAATTTTATCGCTACAGCAGTTCAAGAAATAAAAGAAGAGATGAAATTATTGGATGATTTAGAGATTAATACAACCGATATAGACATTAAAGTTTTAGCCATTCAGTCCAAAACAAAATTGAATTTGAGTTTAATACAATTAGAATACGCAGTAACAAATACAAACATTTAAAAGTAGAACACCATGAAAAAGACAAAAAGAATTTTAGTAACAGTAATTGCAACATTAGGAACAGTCCTAACGTTTGCACAAACCACTTCAACCGGAGCAGAATTTGGGGTAAAAGGTGGAGTAAATTTCTCGAATCTTTACACTGAAGATGTAGACGACAACAACGTGTTGACTAGTTTTAATGCGGGTTTTTATGCCAAATTACCCATTACAGAATCGGTAGCCATTCAACCCGAATTTTTATACAGCAGAAAAGGAGCAGAGTTGGTTTATGACAATGCTTTCGCACAAGGAACTGCCAAATTCAAACTGAATTACATTGAAGTTCCAGTACTATTGAAAGTAAATATTATGAAGAATTTCAATATTCACGCCGGACCGTATTTTGCCTATTTGATTGATGCGCAAGTGACTAATGAGTCAAGCAATGCCAATTTCGATTTTGAACAAAATTATGATAACGATGATTTCAACAAATTTGATGCAGGTTTATCAGCCGGATTTGGTTTTGATTTTGACAATATAGGAATCGGATTCCGTTACAACTACGGTTTGACTACTGTAGGTAAAGAACGATCTTTTGGTGGTGTAACGTATACAACTCCTGATGGTAAAAACAGCAACTTGAGTTTGTACATGGCGTTAAAACTTAATTAACCACTAACCAATTAAAAACTAGAATTATGCAAAATTTATTGTACACCATAGCCGTGGTATTAGTAATCCTTTGGGCTTTAGGCTTCTTTGTTTACAGCTTAGGAAACATCATCCACATTTTGTTAGTCATTGCAGTTATTGCTGTAATACTAAGATTGATTAAAGGAAAAGAATTATAATTTATAAAAAACAGAACGTATGAAAACAAGTAATGTAGTATTAGGAGTAGTTGGTGGATTAGCCGTTGGAGCCATTTTAGGAGTATTATTCGCGCCAGACAAAGGAACTAACACAAGAAAGAAAATTCTTGATCGAGCCAACAAAGCAAAAGATGATTTGAAAGATGGATTTGATGATTATTTGGATTCTCTTTCTGAAAAATACAACTCATTAGTAAAATCGGGAGAAGATTTGCTAGAAAAAGGAAAAGAAGAGTTGCAAACTCTAGAAGGTAAAGTAAACCCATAATTTAAATTAAAACAAAATGGACACTACTGCAACAAACATCGAATTGCTCTATGATAAGGCAAAGAAGTATACTGAAACCAGTATGGAACTTTTTAGACTGAATGCAATTGATAAAACGGCTGATGTAGCTTCTTCATTGATGGCGCGGATGGCAATTGTGATGGTTGTTGCAATGTTCACTTTGTTTGTCAATATTGGAATTGCTCTTTTTATCGGGAAAATGATGGGCGAATACTATTTGGGCTTTATGATTGTTTCGCTTTTTTATCTGATTTTGGCAGTTGTATTGCATGTGTTTAGAAATCAGTTCATCAAAATACCGATTACCAACTTGGTAATTGAAAAATTAATGAAAACCAAAATGAATCATCAACCCAACGAAACAGAAGCCGATGAAAACGTATAAAAACCAATCCGAGCGACTTGATGATCTCATCTTGCAGATGCAAGAAAAACGAAATAGTGAATTTGCTCAAATGAGGTCGCAGTTCCACCAAGTATACAACGAATTGAAACCAGTGAATCTTTTGAATCAGGCTTTGGTGGATATTCGGGAAACACCGTACGTCAGAAGAAATTTACTCGAATCAGTGGTTAGTATCGCTGGCGGATATCTTTCGAAAAAGATGATTATGGGTGAAAGCAATTCATTCATTAAAAAAGTAATGGGTTATGCTTTACAATACGGAATGACCTATTTTATTTCGAGAAAAATTGACGAGAAAATGTCTTAAAAAGCAAACTGAGATTCAAATTATATAACGAAATTAAAAAATTCTATAACACCTTTATTTGGTCTGCAATTTAACTTTGTTATCAAATAAATGCAGTACAAATGAAAAGTTTTAATTGGATTGTAATCGGATGTTTCACATTAATTTCAATCGTTTCATGTAAAAATGTAGAACGACAAAATGCAGAAAAAAATGTGAAAGTCTATTCAAAGTTTGTCGATTCAGTTGAAGTTTTACAAACAGAAACCGCAGTTACAAGTTGGGGCAAAATACAACAACTAAACGATCAAAAAAAAACAAACGCAGTACTCGCTTTAAACAAAATAAACAACAAAGAAACCATTGAAAAGGAGTTGAATGAATCGACGATTCAGTTTGAACTATTCAAATCCAAAATAATGGTAGAACAAGAAAAAATAAAGTTGGAAACAACTAAAATTAAACCAGAACAAAAATCAACAGAAACAAAAATTAATTAAAATGAAACAAATGAAAAAAACACTTCTTTCTGCTATTATGTTAATCGGATTAGCATTTAGCGCAAACGCTCAAGATATTTCTAAAAACGCACTAGGTTTAAGACTAGGTGATAACGACGGATTTGGAGGAGAAATTTCTTATCAAAGAGGTTTATCCAACAAAACTCGTTTGGAATTCGACTTGGGTTGGAGAAACAGCAATAATGTTGACGCGATTAAGATAGTAGGATTACACCAATGGGTTTGGAACATCGATGGAGGTTTCAATTGGTACGCCGGATTGGGTGGTGGATTAGGAAGTTGGAGTTACGACAAAAATGGTAACGATGACAGCGGTGCTTTCGTTTTGGCTGCAGGAGATATTGGTATCGAATACAATTTTGATGTGCCAATTCAATTATCACTTGACTTTAGACCAGAATTTTACTTCAACTCAGACGATTTTAGAGAAGACAACTTCGGACCGGATATCGCATTAGGAATCAGATACCGTTTCTAAAAATAAATAAGACTTAGGTTTTAAAAATTGGTTTTTTGTTTAAAAGGGGAATAGGGTTCGGCTTTTTTTAAGTCGAGCCCTATTTATTTTAAACGAACAAAGTAACACTGTTTAGGTATATCAAAAGTTTGTATACCGTAACCGTTAGTTGAAGGAAACGAAGAATACAGTTCCATTGTTTTGGATTCAAAATCAACCGATTTTACAATACCACAATGTCCCCAAGTTCCCGTCCAAAATTGTACAAAATCACCCGGTAAAACGTTGGATAATTCATCAATAGGTTCTCCTATTCCTTTAGAAGTGAGAGCATGATAAACGCCTTTCGGAATCGGTGAATTTTGTTTTAATAAGCCGTAAATGTCTTGATTTGTTATGATACGAATCCGACTTTTATCAATTTTGGTTAATGGAGTAAATTTTTCTAGAATTTGAATGACCAATTCGGTGCAAACTGCTTTTTCATATGTGGAAGATATCGTTGGACCGAATTTCACTACACTTTCAATTACGTCTTTATTTTTTTGCGGAAGGGAAATTTCTTGCGCATAATTAATCGATGTTGAAAGCACAATGAAAAGAAAGAGTAGTATTTTGTTCATTATTTTATGGATGATTTTAAAAACGGAAAACTCCCAAAATTGAAACGATATTTGGGAGTTTTTATTTTAAATATCAGTGATTGTTCCTAGTTAACTATTCGGATAGTTCTTTAATGATTCGCTTGCCGTTTTCATTCGACGGATCCAATTCTACCGATTTCTTATAATTCAAAAGTGCTAGTTTTTTATCGTCACTGGCCAAATAGGCTTCGCCCAAGCTATCGTAACAATTTCCCGATTTTGGATAAGCTGCAACGTTTAGTTTGAATACTTCGATGGCTTCTTTCACTTTTCCCGTCTGCAAGAGTTCATAGCCAAGTGAGTTCATCTCATTTTCTTTGAGAGCGTACAGATTTGTTTTTTTGTTTTCATTATAATTCAGTAACGCCTTATCTATTCCTTTTGAGTTGATGTCTTTATATAAGATTTTGGCCAACGACATTTTAGGTAAAGTATACGGTTTGTCGTATAAAATAGCTCTTACATCTGTATTCATTTCATTCAAATTGGTACTTCCGGTGTTATTTAAAAATACAGTAAGATTTTTATCGGCTGGAATTCTTGAAATCAACGTATTAAAACCGTTAATTCCACCCGAATGTTGAATGATTTCGACTTTTTTAAACTCATCTAAAGGCAGTTCATAAAATCCCCAACCATAGCCATAAAATCCATCATCATCTACAACGTGCTTGCCAAAATACAGTTCTTTTGACTTTTCGGAGATCAATTTATTGTCATACAAGGCTTGATCCCAAAGGTATAAATCTTCTACTGTCGAATACATCGAACCTGCAGCATAAGGCAAATTCATATCAATATACGCTGCATTTACAAATACATCTCCTCTTTTTTCATAAGCGGCTGCTCTGTTTTTGGTAATAAGTTCGGTATGATCAAAACCTGAATTGGTCATTTTTACCGGAGTCAAAATTTGAGTTTGCAAACACTCTTCGTAGGTTTTACTGGAAACTTTTTCGATAATGTAACCCAATAAAAAGTAACCCGAATTACTGTAAGCGAATTTAGTTCCAGGTTCAAACTCAAGCGGTAAATCAGAAAATAATTTTACAAATTGCTCTGGAGTGTAATAATCTTTACTGGTTTCTTTAAAGAAGTTAGGAAACGAAGTGTAATTCGGAACTCCAGCAGTATGCGTCAGTAAATGATGAATGGTAATTTTATCACCCGATTTTTTGGGATAATCGGGAAGATAAGCGGTAATAGGAACATCTAATTTTAATTTTCCTTGTTCAAATAGTTGTAAAATCAACATTGAGGTGAATTGCTTGGTAATCGAACCCAAACGGAATTTGGTGTTGGATTGATTCGGAATATCCCATTCCATGTTTGCCTTTCCATAGCCTTTCTTGAAAATGACTTTTCCTTGTTCGGCAACTAAAACCGAACCGTTGAATTGTTCGTACTCAGCGTATTTGCTCATGAGTTGGTCGATTTTCTCGGCTTTGGTTTGCGCGAAGGAAGAGATGAATGTGGCTAGAAAAAATACACTAGCAAAGAATGCTGTTTTTACAACAGCTGAATTGATTTGATTTTTCATGATGATTGATGATTTAATGATTGGTAGTAAAGTTAAAAAAAAAATCCCAAAAACGATACTGTCTCTAGGATTTGTTGTTGCGTATGAATTTGTTTTTCAGATAAATGGAATTACTCTTTTCTACAAATATCATTTATAATTTTAAGGTGATGTTTCGTATGCAAATTCAAAAACCATTCGGTTGATTTTTTATTTAAATGTCCAAAAAAAGGATGTGGAAAATAGGCGTTTTTATCAAACGAATCCCATTCGTGAAGCGCTTCTTTTACTTTTTGCAAACTGTTCTTTAATGATGATTCCGAAATGGTTTCATTTGGGACAACCAATTTTGGAGCTCTAACTTTACCACGTGGAATGAAACCTATAGTGGAAATTAAAGCTTTGTTGAAACTGAATTTCCACTTATAATCGTTTGGATTTGAGTTTTTAACCGATTGAATAACTTCGAAAATTGTTTTCAAACTGTGTTCAATTTGCCAACCAACAGTTGAATTAGAAACAGAAGGATTTGTCTTTTCATAAGAACCAATCTTGTTTTCAAGTTGGGTTAGTAGTTTTTGTAAATTTTGCATGGAATAAATGTATAAAAAAATCCCAAAAACAATAAAGTCTTTGGGATTTATTAATCAGTATAGTAGTGATTACGAATTACCTTCTTCGCTTTCTTTATCCAAATAACTTTGAACAATTTCAATAGCATTAGTTACTACATCGCTCAGCGCTGTTATGAACGTTCCATCTTCGGCATTGCTGATGGCATGCTTGATGGCTTCAGTTTCTTTTGGAATGATTTCGTAAGTTACCGTTTTCCCTGAAGCTTTAATTCCTTCCATGATTAAACCAATGATTTCTTCTTCAGTTCGTCCGCGGAGGTATTTTTCTTGACGAATGATGATGTGGTCAAACATGCGAGCGGCAATTGTTGCACATTCTTTAATGTCTTCGTCTCTACGATCTCCAACTCCAGCAATGATTCCGATTTTTTTAGTAGCTTCAACACTGCTTAAGTATTCTTCCACACCTTTGTAGCCTGCAGGATTATGAGCAAAGTCAATCAATACTTTGAACTTTTTGAATTCGAAAATATTCATTCTACCCGGAGTTTGAGCGGCACTCGGAATGAAGGTTTGCAACGATAAACTAATATCTTCGGTTTTGAATCCTTGTAAATAAGCGGCAAGAGTAGCTGCCAAAACGTTGGCAATCATGAAGCGGGCTTTTCCGCCCATAGTCAACGGAACGTGAGTGGCGCGTTCTACCCGAATTTTCCATTCTCCTTTTTTGATGGTGATGAATCCGTTTTCATACACGGCTACAATTTTACCTTCTTTGGCAAATTGCAACGCTTTCGGATTGTTTTCATCCATTGAGAAATAAGCGACATTACAACTCAATTCGTTGGCAATTTTCAAACACTGATCGTCTTCGGCATTCAAAATGGCCCAACCGTCTTTTTTGATGCTGCGAACTACAGTTGCTTTTACTCTGGCTAAATCATCCAAAGTATGTATATCAGACAACCCTAAGTGATCTTCTTGAATGTTAGTGATGATACCGATGTCACAACGACTGAACCCTAAACCAGCGCGTAAGATTCCGCCGCGAGCGGTTTCTAAAACGGCAAATTCTACCGTTGGATCTTTCAAAATGTATTCGGCAGAAACGGGTCCAGTTGTATCTCCTTTTTCCATTAAATGGTTTTGAACGTAAATACCGTCCGAGGTGGTAAATCCAACTCGGTAACCATTATTTTTTACGATGTGCGCAATCAAACGAGTAGTGGTGGTTTTTCCATTGGTTCCTGTCACGGCAATAATCGGAATGCGACTTGGTTTTCCCGGTGGATACAACATATCAATTACAGGTGCAGCCACGTTTCTTGGCAAACCTTCCGATGGTGCTAAGTGCATACGGAAACCGGGCGCAGCATTTACTTCTAGAATACAACCGCCGTTTTCTTTTAACGGTTGTGTTAAGTTTTCGGCCATGATATCTACACCGCAAATGTCCAATCCGATGACACGAGAAATGCGTTCACATAAGAAAATATTTTCTGGGTGCATCATATCGGTTACATCAACTGAAGTTCCACCAGTACTTAAATTGGCAGTTGATTTTAAATACACTACTTCGTCTTTACGTGGAACCGTTTCGAGAGTATAACCTAATTTATCTAACAAATCAGTAGTGTCACGATCCACATCGATTTGGGTAAGCACATTTTCGTGACCGTAACCTCTGCGTGGATCTTTATTGGTTTCTTCAATTAATTGTTGAATGGTTTGTTTGCCATCGCCTTTTACGTGAGCAGGTTCTCTTTTCGCTGCAGCAACTAGTTTGTTATCAATGATTAACACACGAAAATCATAACCTGTGATGAATTTTTCTACAATAACCCTACGACTATAGTTTTTTGCATAAGCCAATCCCGCTTTGGCATCTTCTATGTTTTTTACGTTGATGGAAGCACCTTTTCCGTGGTTTCCGTCGAGTGGTTTAATTACGATGGGGAAACCTATTTTTTTGATTACATTTTCTAAATCCTCTTCGTCAACACAAATGCCGCCACTTGCTACCGGAATCGAAGCTAAGTCAAGCATGCGTTTGGTTTCTTCCTTATTACAAGCGATATCAACCGCAATGTTACTTGTTTTACATGTTATGGTAGCTTGAAAACGCATTTGATTGACACCGTAACCTAATTGTACTAATGAGTTGGTTCCAAGGCGAATCCAAGGAATATCACGAGCCACGGCTTCTTCTACAATACTACCTGTTGAAGGTCCGAGACGCACGCGCTCGCGAATTTCACGCATTTTTTGTATATCGGCTTCTACGTCGTAATCGGTTCCGTCTATTAATGCTTCGGCGATTCGTACCGAAGCTTCGGCAGCGTACATTCCGACGTTTTCTTCGGTGTAACTAAAAACGACATTGTAAACGCCCGGAGTTTTTGTTTCGCGTGTGCGTCCAAAGCCTGTTTCCATTCCGGCTAAAGTTTGAATTTCGAGCGCAATGTGTTCGATCACATGTCCCATCCAAGTACCACGTTCGATGCGAGAGAAGAATCCGCCGCGAACTCCTTCAGAGCAACGATGCTCAATCATGGTTGGGAACATGGCTTCAATTCGTTCTCTAAAACCTTCTATTTTGTTGGTTGGACGTTCTTCCATGTCTTCGAGATCTAGACGCATTTGGATTAATTTTTTTCTTTGAACACTCCAAATATTGGGTCCACGTAGCGCTTGAATTTTATCGATTTTCATAGTAATATAGAATTGTAATTTGTATTGTGGTAATGAATTTGTTAAAAATAAAAAATATTTGTTAGTATGGTGCTTTTTTTGTGAGAAAAAGTTAGTTTTTTATTCGTAAGGTTGAATAAGTGTTGATTTTCAAGGTTTTGATTTTGCCGCAAAGTCTCAAAGTCGCTATGAATAATTCAAAAGTTGAATGAAGTACAGGATTTTCTATTCTAGCCCCGATTGAAACGGCATCCTCGAAGCGCAGCGGAGAGATAGAGTGTAAAGCGGGACAAGTGTTGTAAAGAACGAAAATTTTCTGCTTCTAAAAAAAAAAATAGGCTTTACCAATTGTTGAAAACTGCCGAATAAGTTTTGTTTCAAAAACAAAAAATTGGTTTGCGTAGTTTTAAGAAATCGTTATTTTTACCGCATGGAAATAAAAGGAAAACTCATAATAATTGGCGGTGCTGTTGACAAAGGCAGTTTTAGCGAAACCAATTTAGACAAAAATGCTCCTAAGAATTTGAATTTTTTTGAGGAAGGCATTTTGAAGCGTGTCATTAAGGAATCAAAACATAAAGAATTATCTCGAATTGAAGTAATTACTACGGCTTCTAAGATTCCGAGAGAAATTGGACCGGAATACGTAAAAGCACTGAGTTATTTGAATGCAAATAATGTGGATGTGTTGCATATTGAGCGCAGAGAACAAGCGATGGAACCTGAAACATTGGCTCGTTTGAAAGCAGCTGATGTGGTAATGTTTACGGGTGGTGATCAATTGCGTTTGACCTCTATTTTGGGAGGAACGCCTTTTCACAATATTTTATTGGAAAAGTATTTTAATGAAGAGTTTATTTATGCGGGAACTTCGGCTGGTGCAGCTGCTGCTTCAAGCAATATGATTTACCAAGGAAGCAGTTCAGAGGCGTTGTTGAAAGGTGAAGTAAAAATAACTTCAGGTTTAGGATTGATTGACGATGTAATTATTGACACACATTTTGTGCAACGCGGTCGTATTGGACGTTTGTTTCAATCGGTTGTAGGCAATCCGAAAGTACTCGGAATTGGTTTGGGTGAAGATACTGGATTGTTGATTACCAATGGCCGACAAATGGAAGCGATTGGATCAGGCTTAGTTATTTTGGTAGATGGAAGAGAAGTAAAAGATACCAATTTAACCCAAGTAGAATTGGGTCACCCGATATCGATTAATCATTTAGTTACACACGTAATGAGTAAATACGACACGTTCGACTTGGATACGTTTAAAATGACGATTAAAAGTTCGCAATACGTTTAGAGGATTCTAAGATTGTAAGATTGCAAGACTGTAAGATTACAAGATTTTAGATATTAAATATCTTACAGTCTTACAGTCCCAAAGTCATACAGTCCTAAAGTCTTACAGTCCTAAAGTCATAAAACCCTACAGTCACAAAATCAAAAAATCAAATGAAACTAATCATCCACGGAGGTTTCTTTTCCGAATCATCAACCAATCACGAAACAAAAGTAGCTAAACAGCAAGCGTTGTTGCGTATTGTGAAGGATTCATATGAGTATTTGAAAACGCATTCGGCTGTAGAAACGGTAGTGTATGCGGTTTCGTTGTTGGAAGACGATGCGTTGTTCAATGCCGGAATTGGTTCGCAGATTCAAAGCGACGGAAAGATCAGAATGAGTGCTTCACTGATGGATGGAACTACTGAAAAATTCAGTGGTGTAATTAACATTGAAGACGTTAAAAACCCAATTCAAGTAGCGCAAGTATTGATGAAGGTAGACGACCGAGTTTTGGGTGGAAGTGGAGCAACGAATTTTGCACGTCAACACGGATTTGAGGTGTTTTCAACTGAAATTGAGCAACGAAGAAAAGAATACGAAGCCAAACTTGCGGCAACCGGAACCGGAACTGTGGGTTGTGTGGCGTTGGATGCGAATGGAAATTTAGCGGCGGCGACTTCAACAGGTGGAAAAGGATTTGAGATTCCGGGACGCATTTCGGATTCGGCTACTGTAGCTGGAAATTATGCGAATCACTATTGTGGAGTAAGTTTGACCGGAGTTGGAGAAGACATTGTAAGTGGCGCAGTTGCTGCTAAAATTGTTACTCGTGTAACCGATGGATTTACCTTAGAAAAAGCCTTTGAAAAGACTTTTGCCGAATTAAAGCCGTACGATGGTTTTGCTGGCGCAATAGCGATTGATAAAAACGGGAATGCATATCACTTAGATTCACATCCAAGTATGGTTTTTGCCAGTTTTGATGGTGAGAATGAGGAAGTTTTTGGATAGATTATTTAGACTGACTTAGAAAGTTAGACTACTTAGATGGAAGATTTCAATGAATCTTATCGCTTTTCAAATTTTTAGTTCAGGCAAAAAAAATGACGCTCTATTGGCGTCTTCTACTGTTTAATTTTTTAGTTGAATTAACTTCCGCAACCGCCACATCCGCCGCAACCACTTGAACATCCGCCGTCTCCCGAGCAACCACTGTCGAAGAAACAACCGCTGGAGCAACCTGAGCCATCTGAGTTTCCATTTTTTCTTTTTAAAACAGCATTCAGTATTATAAAAACCACAATCACTATCCAAGTCCACGAAGACTCGTTTTCAGCCGGTGTTGCTTGTATTGCTGTCAAAATGGAAGCGAGTAGTAGCAATCCGATGGCTTTTTTCTTCCAGTTGAAATGCGGTTTTGAAATGACCCAATTTCGGTGTTTGTTGACTCTTTCAAAATGGATTTCACTGAATCGCTCTTGATTGTCGGGCCAAATTTCAATGGGTGGTTTTTGATTGAAGGCTTTTAGGTATTCTTCTTTGGTGAGCGAGTAGATAGTGTTGAATTTGTTTTTTTCGCTCAATCCGCCTTCGGTAGGATTGTGATGAACCTCTTGGTGTAGTGTGTTCTTGCAGAAATCAATCCAGTAGGATTTGGTGTAGGTAAGGTGTAAATGCCATACTTGATCGACTTGGTCTGATGGAGTGGCTCCATTGGGTAGTGTGCAACATAGAAAAATGAACTTTTTGTATTCTTCTATAACTTCGTTAGAGTAGCTTCTCGTCCAATTGTTTTCCCTTGCTAGTCTGTCTGTGAAGTTGAATTGAATTTGAGTCTTGTCAAATTCGAACTGGGATATCCGATCCCAAAGTTGTTTTTGGTTTTCTGTCATATAGTTTAATTATTACAAAGTTTATTTATTTAACATTATCCAATTGTTAGGTAAATGTTATACTTCCTTTAATTTTTTTAAGACTATTGAAGGGTTGAAACTGAAAAACAAAATGGCTTGATTAGCCCCGATTGAAGGAGCAACCGCGTGCGACGAAAAGCGGGACGAGTGGTGATAGAATCGTAAACTTCTGCTTCAAATTACTTCGTTTCCCGAAAATACGGGACAAGCTCTCGCAATGACAAAAATCCCAACCTCGTTTTGAATTGAGATTGGGATTGTAATTAGGGTTTATTTTCTTATCGTTTGATGACTTTAGTGTTGAAACTTGAGCTTTCAGAAGTTATAGTGATGAAATACATTCCGCTGGCTTGATTCGACAAGTCAATAGCATCTGAATTAGTACCGCTAGTTTTGTCCATTGTGGTGGTTGAAATCGTTTGACCTTGAATTGTAGTTACGATTACAGTTACTTTTTCAGAATTTTCTATAGAGTAATCGATGTTTACAATGTCGTTGGTTGGGTTGGGATACACTTTTACTTCGTTGATTTCGGCAATTACTTCTGAGTTTGAAAGTGTTGATGGACAACCTACCATTACGATTACATTTGAGTTTACATTTCCTCCAACACCGAGTTGACCTTCTAAACCTCTTCCGGCTGACCAAAGATTGGCTCCGATTTCCATTGCGTGAGAGTGCACAAATCCAGCCGAAATAAGTTGCCAGTTATTTCCTGTACCAACTTGATTAAGAACGTTGGTGTTGGTATTGTTACCGATGCCTAATTGTCCGAAGTTATTCTGACCGGATGTCCAAAGTGTGTTGTCGTTTCGGATGACCATTGAGTGGGTTTGACCTGCTGAAATTACCATGTAGAAATTGATTGCACCGCTTACATCTACTACTAAAGTGGGAATATTAGCTGAAGTATTGGTTCCGTTGCACAATTGGCCATTGGTGTTGTTTCCCCAAGTGTATAATAATCCATTTGCATCTAATGCCATGCTGTGATCAAATCCAGCCGATACTGACGACCAAACCAATGTAGAAATTACGATAGGATTGTTGCTCATGTTTGTTGTTCCGTCGCCCAATTGTCCGAATGGATTATTTCCCCAAGCCCACAAAGCACCTGATGTTTTGATGGCTAATGTGTGTTCGTTACCAGCTTCAATTTGTGACCAATCGGTTGCTATTCCAACTTGTGCAGGAAGATTAGTGTCGATTAATGTGTTGTTACCCAATTGACCTACATTGTTTCTTCCCCATGTCCATAGTGTTCCGTTGTTTTTTAACGCCACACTGAATAAAGATCCTGCCGAAACTTTGATCCAATCGGTAGCAGTTCCGACTTGTGTAACATTGAAAGTGGCCGAATTAAAAGCGCCATTCCCAAGTTGACCAAAAATACCGCTTCCCCAAGACCATAAGGTTCCGTTTGTTTTTACGGCAAGTGCATGATTGCCTCCAGCCGATACAGTCATCCAATCGTTGGCAGTTCCAATTTGAATGGGTAAGTTTTCTGAAACTGAAAAATAACCAAGTCCCAAAAGGTTTCCGTTTTGTCCCCAACCCCATAAAGTTCCATCGGATTTTATGGCAAGAGTAAAGTTTTGTCCCGCTGATACTTCACGCCAACAGCTTGAAATTCCTTGCGAAAAAGTAGTTACTGAAAAAAAGAAAGTAATAACGAGTAATTGTAATTGTGATTTCATGATATATAAGTTTTAAAGGTTAATTCAACTTTATATCAATCGACGTTTTAATTTGTTACCCTTGTTTTGGATTTTTTTTTTAAATCGCAGGATTTTAAGACTGTAAGATTATAAGATTGTAAGACCGAAAGATGATAAGATTTTAGGAATAAGTGTCAATTTTACTAAGTTTAGGTGGATTTCTATAGCAATACAGTATGTCTAATCTAGCCCCGATTGGAGGAAATGCCGCGCATGACGGAAAGCGGGACGAGTGTTGATAGAACGATAAATTACTGCTTCAAAAAACTACTGATTAAGTATCATTTCAAATTGTTCAACCGTGCGGTTCAGGTTTATTTTTTGAAGAAAAGAAATGGTTTCGCTGTCGTTATTATCGATGTTGATGAGTGAAATTTCAGAATTTGGGTTGTTTTTTTGAACTTCATAGAACAACTGTTTTCCGATGCCTTTTTGTCTGAAATCAGGATGAACTCCAAATTGTTTGATTCGGCCAGTGGTTGTTACAAAAATGATGTAACCGACGCAATTTCCTTTAAAAAAAGCCCCAATCGATTCGTGTAATTCACTGTTTCGGTTGATGGAAGAAAGTGTATTTTGGTAGGTTGGTTGATGATTCCAAAACGGTTGTACCTCGCTTTCGTCAATTACATCAATTCGCCTGTAAATAAAAGGTGAAGGCGAATTGGAAGCGCTGGCTGTTCCTTTAAAACACGAGACTTGCTTGCTGATTTGATAGCCTAATTTCTCGTAAATTTGGATGGCTTTTGTATTTTGTGTAATTACTTCTAATTTGTGATAGGTAATGTTGTTTTTTCGGAGTAATGGCAGTAAATAATCGTACATTTTTTGTGGAAAATGGTTGCCTCTGAATTCGGGAATCACACCCGTTCCAGCATTGTACGAAAGCATAGTGTTGTCTTTAGAATCAATTCCGGTTAGCATAAAAGCAACGAGTTTTCCTTCAACAGAAATCCCGATGGAATAGTCCAAAAAAATATTTTCCGACTTGATTTTATCCAACAAATTCATTTGCGTCAGTTGAATTGGAATAATATAATCGTCAAACGCTTGATTGAACACGTTGGTGATGTCTTGGATCGAAAAAGTTTCTAACGTATGCACTGTCATAATTCTACACTTTTACACGATTTTGTTCGCTTTCTGAACCGGTTCCGTTGTATTTGGTTTTGTTGCTGGTGTTTTTACCGAATCTATAAGAAAACGTAACGGATAAGATTCTAGTATCTCGAGGACCGAACCAATTGGCTTCGGTGGTGCCCAAATTATTAATTCTACCTCTAATCTGATTGGTAAAAAAGACATCGCTTAGATTGAATTTTAAGGTTCCCAAATCGTTTAGGATTTTCTTTTGACAACCGATGGATACAAATCCGAAATCGCCTATAGTAAATTGTGCATCCACCGATTCGGATAAATATTGGCCAATAATTTCACCACTCCATTTCTTTGAAAATTGGATACTATTCGTGGCATTAATAAACCAATAGGTTCCTTTGGAATCTAACGTCTGGTCGTACAATTGACTTTTGAAACGCGAATAATTGACTTCAGAATACACTATGGTAGTGAGCCATTTTGCCGGATTGAACCTGCTTTGAACCGACAATATGTATTGATTGCTTTTGCCAATGTTGTTGGGACGACTGTAGTAAATTCCGTCTACAATTTCTATGGTTTCTTTGATTTCGTCTTTGCCGTAACTGTACGAAAAAGAAGTCGAAAGTAATTCGGTGTAGTTGTACGTCAACGAAAAATTATGTCCGAAAGTTGGTTTCAAAAATGGATTTCCTTCGTAGTAAGTGAATTGGTCTAACGGACTTGAAAACGGGTTTAAGTCTTTATAAAAAGGACGTTCCACTCTTTTTCCATACGAAAGATTGATGGTTTTGGTCGCCAAACTGTCAATTTTATAACTCACATAAGCCGTTGGAAATAGCGAATTGTAATTGTTTTTAAATTCGGAGTACGGTTTGATAGGATTGCCCAATTGCTTGCCTTTGAGTTCGGTATCTTCAAAACGTAAACCGGCTTGAATATCGATTTTTTTGAACGATTGGGTGTAGTTTACATACGCAGCACTGATGACTTCATCATAGAAAAAATGATTACTCAAATCGTAATTGGGTTGCGTTCCGTTGGCTTGAGTAGTTTTGGTGTATACTGCATCATTATCGGTTTTGGTCCAACTTACCTTGGCTCCAAAATCGAGTTTGGAATCGTTTTTAAGCGGAGTTGTATAATCACTTTTTAGAGCATAGATGTTGATAGTTGAAGGCAGATATCCATTTTGGATGTCATTACTCGAATTCGGACCAACCAAATCAACCACTGCATTTTTATACAACTGATCAATAGTTGATGAATAGGTTACATAATCAAAATCGGTGGTAAGCAGTTGTTCGGGTTTGGTAAATTGCTGGCGGTAATTTAAGGTTATCGTTCCGTTTTTGAAATCCACTTTTTCAAAATTATCAGCCGTTACAATTTGATTGATGGTTCCGATGGCATCGCGTACAGTAGCGTAATTGTACCTTGGACTTTCATTCGTATTGATCAATCCTTTAGCGACAATTCCGATAGTGCTTTTTTCCGAAAGATAATAATCAAAACCCAATCGGCCGTTGTAGGATTGACGTGACGATTTTAAATACGTGTTTTGTTCGAAGCTTGACTGTGGCGATAAATCGGGGTTTTTAAATCGGCGTTCGATGGTCAAATCATGGTAGGTTTCGGCATTGGTATAACTCAAGTTGGAAAATATGGCAAACTTTGGAGCGTTGTAGTTGAGGTTGACATTGTCCATTGTTCGGGCGTATTTTCCTTGACCGTAATTCAAACTGGCATTTCCATTAAAGCCCTTAAGTTTGCTTCTTTTGGTAACGATATTGATGATTCCGCCATTGCCTGAAGCTTCGTATTTGGCAGGCGGATTGGTCATGATTTCTACTTGTTTGATGGCGTTGGAAGGCAATGATTTGAGGTAACTTTCCAATTCCGTTCCCGTTAAATAAGTAGGTTTGTCATCAATGAAAATAGTCACTCCCGATTTTCCTCTGAGTTTTACGTTTCCGTTTTCATCCACTGAAACTCCAGGCGATTTGGATAAAACGTCGAGTGCATTTCCACCAGCGTTCGAAATCAAAGCATCAGGGTTGACGATGGTTTTATCCACTTTTTGAACTACAAACGGAATTTTTTTATCAATTTTGACCTCGTTCAATTGAATGGCTTCGTTCTTTTTTAGAGTGATTTTTGGTAATTGAACGATTGGATTTTGTTCGGATAAAAGTACAGAACTACTGATGAAATTTTCAAATTCATTTACGGTAATGGATACAAAATAGGAGGAAAACGGTAATTCTTCAAACGAAAAACTACCATCGCTTTCCGATAAATTGGTTTTTGCAATGGTAGTTCCATCGGATTGTAATAAGGTGATTAGGATGCCACCAAGTTGATTTCCGTCATTGCTGGTAACCGAACCTTTTATAGTTCCTTTATTTTGGGCAACTGACATGGCTGAAACAAAAAGGAATAGCCATGCTGCAAGCGCATAATTAGGTAATTTCATAGCTTTTTTGATTGATTGATTTCCTAATTAGTGGCGTTTATTACTTTTTTGTTACAATAGCGGGTAATAACGTTCTTCCAATACTTTAAAATGCCAACGTTGATGACCGGCCATGCAAAATCCCATTGATAAAACCGAGTAAGTTGCGCCATTATACCCTTTGCCTTCCAATTGCAGCATTTCGGGAGTAAATGATTTATAGAGAGCGATTAGATTTTTGCGAACTAATACCAATTCTTCTACCAAATCATCTATTGTTCTGCGATTGGCAAAGGCATTATTGGCGTAACTATCTTCGTCGAATCCAAGCATTTTTTGCGAATCTTTTCGTGCAAAAGCCGTCATTCGGTAAGCAAAAACGCGTTCGGTATCAATGATGTGTTGCAGCATGTCTTTGATGGTCCATTTTCCTGGTGCGTAGACTTTTTCGCCTAATGCTTTCCATTTATCAATAGGTGCATTTTCTAATTCGGTTAAACTGATTTCGAGTGCTTCGATATACGTTACATCGTCGGTAAGGTTGATGTAACGGTCAAAATACTCGGGCATTTTTTGGATGTCTGATTTTTTCATTGTAAACATTTAGTTAGAGTTAATGATTCGACTGAGTTGACGATCGCTTTGTAAACCGACTTTGTTCGCAATTTCAGAGCGCGACCAATTTGGATTTTTGAGTAATTCCATGATCTTTTCTTTGCGGATGAGTGTGATGAAATCGTTGACAGTGATTTGCGTTTCCTTTTTGAACGTGCGCGTAAAATTGCGTTCGCTCATGTTGGCGATTTCTGCTAAATCGGGTAAATTAGTTTTGAGGTGAATGTTTTCGATGATCCAGTCTTGTACTTTGTGAATTCCGGTGTGGATGTGGTTTCTGAATTGGAGTAAATCGCTTTGTTGTGCTGCATTGCCATTACGACGATTGTAAACGACCAATTCGCGTGCTACTAAATGAGCAAAATGACTTCCTTTGAGTTGTTCGATGATGTGTAAGGTGAGATCAATTCCTGATGCGATTCCGGCGCTGGTGTAAATTCCGTTGGTTTCGGTGAATAGAATGTTTTCTACTACTTTGGTTTTAGGATATAATTCTTGTAGTTGTTGGGTTCTTTTAAAGTGCGTTGTGGATGAAATGTTGTCGAGCAAACCACATTCGGCCAAAGCAAATGCTCCAGTACAAATGCTGCAAATATTGATACCGTTTTGGTGATTGGCAATAATCCATTGATGCAATTCGGTTTGTTTTTTGAAATTTTCCGACAATAAATAAGAAACATTCGAACCAGGAATGAATAGAAAATCGCCTTTGTTGAGTTGTGCTTTTGAAAAATGATTGACATTACCAATAGGCAAACCCGAAGTAGTAGATATGTTATTCTCGAGATTACAGTATTCGATTTCGAATTCGGCGCCGTAATCGATGGCTTCGAGAATGGCTTGGTCTGGGCCAGCTAAATCCATTAAATGAATTTCGGGTAGTAGTAAAAAGACAAATTTGGTTTTCATATCCGTTTTGTTATGGGTCAAAAATACAAACAATTAAGGTTGTGGTTTAGCCATTATGAAGACATTTTCGGCCGCTCTTAACAGGTTTTCAAAACCTGTTAGGTTTAAAAAGACTGCAATTAAGTGCTACTGAAAAACAAAACGTCTTGATTAGCCCCGATTGTAGAGTAAATAAGCTTTGTCAAAGTTTCAAACTTTGACAAAGCTTATTGAAGCGGAAAGCGGGACAAGTGTTGATTGGAAGAAGTACGTTTGCTTCAAATAAAAAATCCCGACCAAAAGATCGGGATTGATTTATAAGTAAGTTAAATAAGGTTGTACAAACGTTTATTTTACTTTTTTGATGACAGCTTTGAAAGCTTCTGGGTGATTCATCGCTAAATCAGCTAATACTTTACGGTTCAATTCGATACCGTTTTTCTTAACTAATCCCATAAATTGAGAGTACGACATTCCTTCTAAACGAGCTCCAGCGTTGATACGTTGAATCCATAAAGCACGGAAGGTTCTCTTTTTTGCTTTTCTATCGCGGTAGGCATACACCATCGCTTTTTCTACTGCATTTTTAGCAACTGTCCAAACGTTTTTACGACGACCAAAGAAACCTTTGGCTTGCTTCATTATCTTTTTTCTTCTTGCTCTTTTAGCAACTGAATTTACTGATCTTGGCATAATTTTTCTTGTGTTTTTGTAGCAGGCGTCCCGAATTGAATCAAGGGAACTTGTAGGCCATACTCCAAGGTTATTAAAATTTTTTTAACCTAAAGAATCTTTATAATTGATAGTTGATAATTGACAATGGATAATTATCAATTGTCAATTGTACATTGTCAATTAATTAGATGATTCTTAATTGTTGTTTGATGCTTTTCTCGTCTGTTTTGTGAACCAAAGCAGAGTGCGTTAAAGCCAATTTACGCTTTTTCGATTTTTTGGTCAAGATGTGACTCTTGAAAGCGTGTTTTCTCTTGATTTTACCAGAGCCAGTCACTTTGAATCGTTTCTTAGCACTGGATTTTGTTTTCATTTTAGGCATAATTTCCCTAATTTATTTAAATTTAACTTACTTACTTTTTCATGCTGTAAGCTTTAGGCTTTAGGCAGATTGCTTAGAGCTTATGGCTTATGGCTTATAGCTATATTATTTTTTCTTCTTTGGAGCGATGTACATGATCATTCTCTTTCCTTCTAATACAGGTAAAGCTTCAACTTTTCCGTATTCTTCTAAATCTTGTGCTAAACGAAGCAATAAGATTTGACCTTGCTCTTTATAGATGATTGAACGTCCTTTAAAGAATACAAATGCTTTTAATTTGGCTCCTTCTTTGAGGAATTTCTCAGCATTTTTTCTTTTGAATTCGTAATCGTGCTCATCAGTTTGCGGTCCGAAACGAATTTCTTTCACCGTGATTTGCGTCGATTTTGCTTTTAATTCTTTTTCGCGTTTTTTCTGCTGGTACAAGAATTTACCATAATCCATCAATTTACAAACAGGTGGTTCAGCATTGGGTGAAATTTCTACCAAATCCACTTCTTGTTCTTCGGCTAATCGTAAAGCATCGGAAAATTTGTAAACACCTGGTTCAATGTTTTCTCCTACTAAACGCACTTCGTTTACACCACGGATTAAATTATTAATTCTGTGGGCTGCTGTTTTTTCTACGCGAGGTTGATATCCTCTGTTGTTTCTAATTGCTATGGCTTTATAATTTTAATTAAACTTCAAATGTTTTTAATGTTTTGGCAATTTCTTCGTTTACAATGGCTGCGAATTGCTCAATTGTAACCGTAATATTGCCTTTTCCTTCTTGTCCGTGACGACGTACTGAAATCGTTCCGTTTTTCTCTTCTTCCTCGCCAACTATCAGCATGAACGGCATTTTCTGCACTTCAGCGTCTCTGATTTTCTTTCCAATCGTCTCGTTGCGGTTGTCAATTAGGGCGCGAATTTCGTGATTTTCTAGCAATTCTAAAACTTTTTTCGCATAATTTTCATATTTCTCGCTCAAAGACAGGATAATAGCTTGCTCAGGCATCAACCACAATGGGAAATTTCCTGCGGTATGTTCGAGTAAAATCGCAATAAAACGTTCCATCGATCCAAAAGGAGCACGGTGAATCATTACGGGTCGGTGTAATTTGTCGTCGGCACCTTTGTAGGTCAATTCAAAACGCTCTGGCAAATTGTAATCCACCTGAATCGTTCCTAATTGCCAGCTTCTTCCTAAAGCATCTTTCACCATAAAATCCAATTTCGGACCGTAGAAAGCAGCTTCGCCGTATTCTACTACAGTGTTTAAGTTTTTATCGCGAGCCGCATTTATGATGGCGTTTTCTGCTTTTTCCCAATTCTCGTCACTTCCAATGTACTTTTCTCTATTTTCTTGGTCGCGCAACGAAATTTGTGCTGTAAAGTTTTCAAATCCTAATGAGCCAAAGACATATAATACAAGGTCAATTACTTTTTTGAATTCACTGTCCAATTGATCTGGCGTACAGAAAATATGGGCGTCGTCTTGCGTAAATCCGCGAACGCGTGTTAATCCATGCAACTCACCACTTTGCTCGTAACGGTACACAGTTCCGAATTCAGCATATCGCTTTGGTAAATCTTTATACGACCATGGTTTGTTGTTGTATATTTCACAATGATGCGGACAGTTCATTGGTTTCAGTAAGAACTCTTCGCCCTCTGCAGGAGTATGAATGGGTTGGAAACTATCAGCTCCATATTTGGCGTAATGACCTGAAGTTACATACAACTCTTTTTGTCCGATGTGCGGAGTTACTACTTGTTCGTAACCTGCTTTTTTCTGTGCTTTCTTCAAAAATTGCTCCAAACGGTCACGCAACGCAGCACCTTTGGGTAACCACAAAGGTAAACCTTGACCTACTCTCTGTGAAAAAGCAAACAAATCCAATTCTTTACCTAATTTTCTGTGGTCACGGCGTTTGGCTTCTTCAAGTAACTCTAAATATTCAGTTAAGTCTTTTTGTTTCGGAAATGAAATTCCGTACACACGAGTCAACTGTTTGTTTTTTTCGTCACCACGCCAATAAGCACCAGCAACACTCATTACTTTCATTGCTTTGATGATTCCGGTATTCGGAATGTGTCCACCACGACACAAATCAGTAAAAGTAGCATGATCACAAAAGGTAATGGTTCCGTCTTCTAAATTCGAAATCAATTCGGTTTTGTATTCGTTGTTTTTGTATACTTCTAGTGCTTCTGCTTTAGAAACAGCACGCATTTTAAACTCGTGTTTCTCTCTCGAAATCTCTAAAACGCGGTCTTCAATGGCTTTAAAGTCGTTTTCGGATATTTTATTATCGCCAAAATCAACGTCGTAGTAGAAGCCGTTATCAATCGCCGGTCCTAAAGTTAATTTGATTCCTTTGTATTTTTCTTCCAACACTTGGGCCATTACGTGTGAAGTCGAATGCCAAAACGCTTTTTTGCCTTCTTTGTCGTTCCACGTATATAGTATGAGTGAACCATCGGTGGTTAATTCTGTAGAAGTTTCAATAGTGGTACCATTGAAAGAAGCTGAAATCACATTTCGAGCCAATCCTTCACTAATGCTAGTCGCTACATTCATTGGAGTGGTGCCTTTCGCAAACTCCTTAACCGAACCGTCAGGTAGAGTAATCTTTATCATTCCTAAAATTTTATGGACTGCAAATATATAAGATTAACAAAACACATACAATATATAATAGGTAGAATGTGAAAGTATTTTTTACTAGAAGCTAATCCGGCTATTCGTTCCAATCTGTCATTGCGAGGAACGAATCAATCAAATCACCGATTGTTTGCGCAATGCCAGGATTTCCACTGCTATCCGGGCTATGGCATTTGTGATGTTAAGAAATGTAGTTTAACTAAGAAGAATAGCTTTAAAATCCCAAAAACCAAAAAAATCTGTGTTTCAAAA